>CBDCLE010000003.1:0-350124 GCA_965218585.1 Terriglobia bacterium | reverse complement strand
ATCGGCGACGAACTGATCCCGCTTCGTTCGCAGGCCGCGCGGGAGTTCGCGAAGGCCATCCCATGAAGCAGCTGTCTGGCCGCGGGCTGCTCGGTCTTCGGCAGATGATCGACCACGTTGATCGACTTGTGGTTCCAGCAGCGTTGTTCCTGGCCCTGGGGCTGTTGCTCGGCCAGCGCGGACCAGATGCCCAGGTGACCGTCCGCGACAGTCAGCCGTCCCAGCTTCAGGCCCCGTCTCTGGAGATTGCGCAGAATGCGGCTCCAGGACTCCTTGCTTTCCCGCTGCCCGCTCTCACAGGCCAACAGCACTTTGCGCCCGTCTGACAAGGCTCCGATGATCACCAGCAATGCCGCTCGCTCTTTCGCGATCCCCCGCTTTCACGTACAAGCCGTCTGCCCACTGGTACACGACCTCGAGGCCGGACAGGTCCTGCTGGACCCACTCGTCATACTCCAACTGCCAGGTCGATTTCAGTCGTTGGATCGATGCTCGCGACAACGGAGCGCCAGCGCCAAGCAGTCCGCGCATGGCCTGCTCGAAGTCCCCTGTGGCCAGACCGTGGAGGTAGAGATCGGGAAGTAGCTCGCCCAGCTGTTTCGATTTCCGTCGAAAATACGGCAGGATCTGACTCTCGAACCGCTCGGCGGTGTTTCGAACCCGAGGTCGTCGAACCTCCATCGTACCGTTCATCATTGCGAAGCGTCGCGGTTTCCCGTGACCGTTCCGGTATCCTCGTCGATTCGGACTCCGCTCCGACTTTTCCCGACCCAGAAATTGAGTGACTTCGTCCTCGAGCAGCTCCTGTAGCCAGACTTGGACCCGGGATCGCGCCCAGTCCTCCAAACCTTCATACGCGTTCGTTGACGCCACTGATGCCGGTATGTTCTTCTTCTTCATGGGTGGTGTACCTTTCTCCCGATTGCTGCCGGGATTGCTTACGGTTTCGAATTCACCGAAAGCGTACACCGCCTTCTCTTTTTACACACCGATTGGAACGACCTCGGGGCACTGATACGGTTCGTATTGTTCCATAGGGCTTGGCAAACTCTTCAGGGAGCGTCTTGATCGCCACTTAAATCGACTTGCTCGCTTCGAACGCGAAGCCAAACTCCTGGCTTCACTGAATCACTCCAACATTGCAGGCACGCCCGAGTTTGGTATCCCGCGCACGCCACACTTCACCCATTCCACTCTTACCTAAGAGCGTTGAGATCTCGTAATGGCCCAGTTTGGTGCCGGATTCCATGTTTAAAGTGTGTCGCCGAAATAACCGTGAAAAACTCTGCAAAGGATACTAAGGGAGGGAGTTAGGCGCTATTAAATTCTCAAGTCCTGATAAACGAGGTGATTTCAAGGGGTCGATGCAACACTTCACATAAGAAGAGAGGTGAAGTGTATGGCCAAGAAACGAAAGAACAAGCGGATGAGGAAGCGGCGATGGTTCACAGCGATCGAGCGGGTCGAGGTGTGGGATCGCTGGCAGCGGGGGGAGTCGTCCCAATCGATCGGACGCGTGCTGGACAGAGGGGGATCGGCGATTCATCGTCAACTGGCCGTGTACGGGGGCATCCGTCCGCAGTCCCGTTGCCGGTCAGCGCGGGCACTGACTCTGGTCGAACGTGAAGAGATCTCTAGAGGTATTGCGGCCAAAGAATCGCTCCGTTCGATTGCCGTGCGACTGGGTCGGTCGCCATCGACGGTGAGCCGGGAGGTCAGCCGAAACGGGGGCTCTGATAGCTATCGGGCATCGGAAGCCGATGAGCGGACCTGGGAGCGGGCGCGCCGTCCGAAGTCGTGCCGGTTAGCCCGCAGTCCCCGCTTACGGCAGCTTGTTGAAGAGAAGCTGCAGAAGGTCTGGTCGCCCGAGCAAATCGCCGGTTGGCTGAAACACTCATATCCGGAAGACGAGTCGCTTCACGTGTTCCACGAGACGATCTATCGCAGCCTTTTTGTCCAGGCCCGCGGGGTTTTGAAGAAAGAACTGACTCAGTATCCTGCGGACAAGACGCACGATTCGCCGATCTGGAAAAGCGAGCCGGAAAGGCCATGGAAAGGGACAGATCGAAGACATGATCTCGATCCGTGAGCGCCCGGCTTCAGTCGAATATCGTGCGGTCCCCGGTCACTGGGAAGGGGATCTGATCGCCGGATCGAGGAACACCTACATCGCCACTCTGGTCGAACGTCACTCGCGTTATGTGATGCTGGCGAAGGTTCCCAACAAGAAGACCGAAACTGTTGTCAACGCGCTCATCGAACAGGCGCATCCACTACCGACGGAACTCTACAAATCACTGACCTGGGATCGCGGTCTGGAAATGGCGGATCACAAGCGGTTTACCCTGGCGACAAACATTGCCGTCTATTTCTGCGACCCACGGAGTCCATGGCAGCGCGGATCGAATGAGAACACCAATGGTCTGCTTCGATACTACTTTCCCAAAAGGACGAATCTGTCGGTACACTCACAGGAACATTTGGACGCGGTTGCTCGGCAGCTCAACGAGCGGCCCCGCAAGACGCTGGAGTTCGCAACTCCGGCAGAAACATTTAATGCATGTGTTGCATCGACCGGTTGAGCCGGCAGACATTGTCGGACGTTGAGAATCTGTGCCCTCACGGACGACTTTTCACTCAATGTTTGCTAGTAGTTTGCGCCTTTTGGCTAGTTCTGCGACTTTCTACCGATAGGGGCACAGGATCAGGCTCGGGCGCC
This sequence comes from Terriglobia bacterium, assembly GCA_965218585.1. Taxonomy (GTDB): domain Bacteria; phylum Acidobacteriota; class Terriglobia; order 20CM-2-55-15; family 20CM-2-55-15. The sequence goes on along the minus strand of CBDCLE010000003.1, from coordinate 347,405 downwards.
CTAGGCTACGAGAGACTAGCCCGATTTGGCGCTCCTTTGGGCAACCTTCACGTTCACGCCCAGTGCCGATCGGCAAAGCGCATGCAGGAAACACGTCTGTTCAGACATATCCAGGGCTTTCCTGGCAAAGTCATCGTCCTGGTCAGAACGGATATAGACGTGGGTTTCGACCGGATCAGCCGCACCGCCTTCGGCCCCACCGGGAGAGAAATGCGTGTCCTGAACGATCGAGTACGATTCGATGTCTTTCTTGACGATCTTGGCATAACGCCCGAACTGGGTCATGAAACAGAAAGCGATGCCCGCTGAAGCGTAACTCATGGCATCGGGGGCAGCCCCGCTCCTTCTGTCCCTTCTTCTGAAAGGAAATAGAAGATCGACCCGTGAGGGTTCAACAGTTGTTGTTCGATCTGTTTCATCCCATCAGGAAGCAGCGTGCAAATTCCCCTCGCATGGAGCCTGCGACTCTGATTCTCGGCAAAACTGGAACCGGCACTCGAAGTTACTTCATCAGTTTTCGGTGACATCCCGTTGCGTCTGACCAGGTGATCCCAATCCCCGTCCTCCGGGATCGCAATGTCGAAATCCGGCCCAGACTCCGGATGACCATCGATGGGCTTCACCTCCCCTAGTTCGATTTCACGCCCGTTATGGGTCAAAGTAAACTGACTGCGGAGGACATCTCTTATGAGTCCGTGCACGGGCGAATGCCGAACGGCATATTCGACCAATTGAATTAATTCGTCATTGCCGCAAGGAGAGTCGATTTCGGCTTCCAGTTCGACTGGCAGCGCGCCGCCGGTCATAGTACCTTTGAGCGCAGACCCTTCCATTGTGTAGAAATTGTCCTGAACAAGGCGGATGTGGCCGAGCTCTATTTTACGTTCCCGAGCCAGTCTCTGAATCTCTTCCATAAAGACGCGACCATACCTGTAGTCAAGTGCGCCAACGGACATGGCGCCACGTCATCGCCGTTCAAGTAGGCGCCTTCGTCACTGGCTACCCGCCACAGGGCTCCCGTAGCGCTCGAGGCGATCAGGGCCTCCTTCTGCATCAGGGACAGGGACCGGACGGCCGTCCGAAGAGCAGTTCCTTTGCGGCCCGGAGGCGATGACAGTCGGGTCCGAACAGCGTCAGCGACGCTGAAGACAACGGTTTCCCTGAACTTTCCAATGGATTCATCGGCGCACCTCGAAAAGAAGCAAGAAAATCCTCCGGAAGCGTTGGCCTACGTTCAAGTCATTGTTTTTATACATGCTCATGGCAATCGCAACCCCACTCCAGGACACGAATACCAAAGTATGTTATCTGAGAATGAAACATCTTTTCACCTAAACGGAGAACGACGATTGCATAGCACCCGGCGCTTGTGGACTACTATTAGAGACGACTCATCGTTCCATTTCCGGAGAAAAACATGACTCCCACCCGGCTGCGCCTGATTGTAATCGCTTCTATCGGCGCGTTGCTCACCAACTGCGGCGGGACCACTAGCGTGGAGCAGGTAATCCCTGAAACGCCTCCGGATGCTGTTCTGCAACTGTCGAGGATCTCAACGCCGATACTCATTCCGATAGAGGAGCTCCGCTCGCTCGTCGAACGTCGACTCTCCGGCGAACTCTATTCCGAGTCCCGCCAGATCACGACCGGCGTTGTGATGGATATCGTCGTCAACCGACGGAACGCGCCCGTCACAATGGATATTTCCGGGAGCACGTTGACGACGGTGGTTCCATTGAACGTCAGCGGCCGCGTCACGCTGGGATTCGGTCCGTTCAGCATAGGACGCCCGGAAGGGTTTGATGCGGATCTTAACGTTGAGCTCAGCTCGTCTGTCAAATTGAATTCGGACTGGTCCCTGGCTTCGGATTCTACCGTCGCCATCGATGTCCAGCGGGCGGACATCACGATACCCGGTATAGACGTGAATGCCACTGGAATCATCGAAGAAATACTTCGCAGGAACTCCGAAAGAATCGCGGCACCATTGGACAACTATCTGGCAGACATCGATGTTCGAGGAATGTTCGAACCCGTATGGGAGAGTTTCGCCGAACCCATACAACTTACCGAAGAACCGTCCGTCTGGCTTCGCGTGGAACCGGTTGCCTTCAACCTGTCACCCGCTCAGACTTCGAGCAACAACCTGCGATTTGACGTGGGCATGGACATGTACATCGACTCCGTTGTCGGGGACCGACCCGAATCTCTTACACTGGGCCCCATACCACCCCTGGGGGACACGCCCCAGGGCATCGGTACTTTTCAGGTAGCCATTCCGATCACACTGGAACTGGATGCAGCAGCCGACGCAATTTCGAGTCAGATCGTGGGACGTGAGGATGCGATTGGAAGTCGCGCGCGCGTTCGATGGCTCGGCATCGAATTGTCGGGAGAGGGAGACCGACTTCAGGCAGCTGTAGACTTCGAAGCGGATACGGGCCTCCCCGTGGTCAACGAATTGTCGGGAGAAATGGCTCTTGAAGGCCGGCCGGCATATGATCCGGACACACAGACTCTAACAGTGACAGACCTTGACTACGAACTCACGTCCGATAGTCGACTCGCCGGACTTGCCGATCGCATACTTCACTCCAGGCTAAGGGACCGAATCCAGGAAGAAATGGTCTTTCCACTGGGCGAGATGATCGATGAAATAAGAGAGCGTCTCGGCGACGAACTCAGAAGCGTCTCGCTCGCCAACTATGGGACGATGGAGGCCGAAATTGAGACGCTCAGTCCAGAGTCGGTTCGCGTGGATGGCTCGGTAGTCGAACTCCTGGTCAAAGCAGAAGGTGTGATGGGTCTGGAATTGACGCTTCCGGTTAATTAGACGTCATAATTACGCCTCGGCCAGCGCCAACCGCTCCTTCGCCATTGCCCGCACGGCTTCGTTCGACGTGGAATCACTGGCAATACTCTCCAGGGCTGTCCGTGCAGAACCCAGATATCCAAGGGATAAAAGAAGATCGAAACTGAAAACCCCTCCGTCCGAAGGTCTGGATTCGGAGCCATAACTGGACTGTTCGTCTCTCGTCTTCGAAAGCAATTCGCCGATCAACTTTTCGGTGACCGCATCTGGAAGGGAAACACCTTCCCGAACCATACCCGTAACGAACTCCAGCCGCAGGTCGCGACCGGAAGAGAGAATGTCGTTGACGACATCGACGCGGTCCTCTAACCGAGCGAGGAGCTGGATCGCGAAAGACGGAGTCTTGCCCCAATTGGCGTCAAACCAACGGCCTTTGATCTCTTTGATCAATGCGCCGGTGTCGGAATGCGATTTCACCAGGTACGATGCCGCGAAATAATCACGAAAAGAACGGTGGGACCAGTAATAACGCTCTCCCGCACCGCCGAGGAATAAATTGTCCGTTTCGGCGAACTCACCGAAACGCTCGGCCGTTTCCTGCGCCTTGGCCTCGTCAAAATCATGCCGGTCCCTGAAATATCTTGCCGCAGTCCCCACCAGCCAGTCACGGTCCAGGAGTGTTGCCGAGCGAATAAGTTCGAGCGCGAGAAATCCCAACACGTCCACTGCATTATCCAGGACTTCGGCCCCGTATTTTTTGATCAGATCTCGCTTCTTCCAGCTCTCGAGGCACTCCGAAACCAGATCAGCGAAGAGCGAGACGACCTCCCCTGAAAGTCTGCCACCATGCCTTTCGTACAGAGCCAGGGCTACCGACAGAACCAGGGGCGAGGACAGGAGGCGGGAATCGAGCAAACCATCGTTCCCCTCCAGAAAACCCTTCCCACCTTGTCCGAGCCACTTTAGCGCAGTTTGCTCCACCGATTCGAGATCAAGCGGAAGGAGTTCGTAAACGTCGAGATCAGAGTATCTGAAGTGTTCAGCCGAAGTCGGCCGGGAGGTCAGGATGAGCTGCGTTCTGGATCCGAACCCCGGATCTCCCTGAATGCGTCCAATGAGATCGACCAGGTCCCCAAGGTCCCTGGCATTCTGAATTTCGTCGACTCCATCCACCATGATCAGCAGACGAAGACCAGGCAATTCGGCAAGATCTGTCAGGAAGCTGGACGGCAAAGATGTTTGAGCAAGTCGGCCCTTGCTGTTTCGAACCGCGTTCAGGATCAGTTCTTCTACTGAACCTTCACCGGAAGTCAGCTGATTAGCGCGGAGAAGAATCGGAAACACGCAGTCCTGGTTTCGGGCGCCCAGATTACGGCAGGAAGCTGCGGCCTTGAAGCCGAACAACCGAAGGAGGCTCGAACGGCCGGATCCGGCCTGACCCACAACAAGCAGGCTCCGATTGGATCTCCGATTGCGATCCAGTAGTTCCTCGATGCTAATTCGATCGGTCGGGCCCACGTCCGATTCGCTCGACAACACTCTGAACGTCGTTGGGGAGAGCAGGTCCATAGCACTCGCCTCGCTCTTCGGTGCCAGGACCGGTTGAATGGGTTCCTCTGCGTTGGCTCTCATCGCCGTCAGATGTGATCGAGCCGCAAAGACCGTCCCCACGATTCCAGTACAGTCAAACCAGCGGGGTACTTCTTCGTGATTACGGTCATGAATCGCCTGAATTTCCGGAAACAGATCGACAAGAACTGAAGCAGGGATCGCCCGACTTGCCGACTCCCCTCCAAACTCCGTCGCCGTGTTCAGAATCGCACACACGCCACCAGTGCGAAGATTCAAGACCGGGGCTCCGCTGAGTGCTGCATCTGCGGTGACGGAACCAAGCTTCAGCGTGGAAAGGTGAGCCTCTGAACCCTCAATCAGAAGACGGACGGCGTCCCCACTCTCTTCTCTTGAAAACCCGCACACGTACAACGTGTCGTCCGGGCACAGGGATTCGAACAGGTACGCGCATGGGTGCTCGTTCAGATCAGTTTCAAGGACCGCCAGATTAGGGCTGGGGCTTGCCGCATACCGGAACACTCGCGCCGGATGCCGCTCGCCACGCCAATGGATGTCGACTTCCGACAGTGGATAGTCTCCGTTCTCCGCGTCCTCGATCAGGTGGGCGCACGTCAACACAAAGCCCGGCGCAATGAAGAAACCGGTCCCGACCTGGCCCGAGGTTTCGACACGTGTAGTGCAGTCGATCAGAAAATCCTGGATATCGGAGGACTTAGCCATTCACTGTCCTTACTCTATGTTGCGAGAAAACCTCAAACGTCCGCATATGGATTAGGTGGTTCCTTGCCGCAGAGTCTGGTGTACGTGGTCAGAGCACCTCGATGATGCGCGGTATGGTCGGAGATTCCGAGGAACACACTGTGCCGTGGCTGCCCACCCATGACGGGCCCTTCAGGCAACGGCGCCGACCACTCTTCTTCGGTTTTCTCCTCGATAAGACGGCTTGCGTTTTCGACGGCTCGTTTGAGCCACGCACGTGCTCGGTCCAGGGAATCCACCCCACGGACTTCTTTGTAGTGGGCTTCGAAGTCCGTGTCGAAACCATTTGGATTGAAGGCCCCATCCATGAACCAATCGATGGTCTGTGCTACATGCGCAACCTGTTGGGCCGCCGAAAACATACCGTCGGCAGGCGCAAAACGGGAGTCATCTTCGGTGAGAGCGCGTGAACTGCGCTCGAAAAACTCATGACTTGCCTGGAACTGGGACTTAAACGCTTCTTTCATTCGGATCCACCTTTTCTTCAGATCCCCTCAGCGACGATCATCTGGGAACTTGCTGCCTTGAGACGAAACTCCTTGGGAGCCCGGTATTCTTCAGAAGACCACCAGGCCTTGGCCCGTTCCACGCTGTCGAACTCAAGGATTACGAAGCGGGATGGATTCCAGCCACCTTCAAGAGTTTCAATTGCCCCGCCGCGAACGACGTACCGGCCACCATAAGACTCGACAGTAGGAGATACGAGAGCTCTGTATTCCTCAAACGTCTCGGGATCGTGCACCTCAATCTGTACAACAACATAAGCGGACATGGAGAAACTCCTTCTCTCCAGCAACCTCGAGAGTTGCCGGCTGTTCCGGCAGGGCGTTGTCAGGGCACGCTGAAAAATCCAAAGCCACGTTCATCCCTGTGCGGGACGAACGGACCGTTTTCCAACTTAAAGCGGATAGAGTAGCTGTTAGGTTTCTCTCGAAGAGTAACCGTCATGGAAAACGAGCCGGATTCTTCCGGAGCCAGGATCGAAGGGATTACCAGAATTTCCAACGTCGCCGGAAATCGGCCCGTGGTTTCTTCAGCTCTGATAACGGCGATAACATTCTCAACATCTTCGGAACTCATGTTGGTCATCAGACCATCAACTGAAAGCGTGTTGCCCTCCAGCTGTTGTTCCAGTTGGTCGAGCACAAACGGTTCGGATCCGTCTTCGGTTGGCGGAACCAGCACATCGAGATAGCGGTCTTCCATCGGCAAGATGAGCGAAGAGAGATCTGTTACCGAAAATAAGACAATGCCCACGATGACAAGGCCAATGAACGTTCCCGCAATTATCCGCAGGTAGTCGAATCTGGGTTTACCGCCAGGAAGGTCGAGCGAGAACGGACCGTCACCGACCTCCTCAGCGCCGGATTCCTCAACGACATCGCCCTCGGCTGCATCATCAGCCTGGGAGTCCGGAACCTGAGCTTCGGGCTCGACTTGCTCGGGAGAATTCTCATCCATAGACGTATCATACCCTCAAAATCGAGCAAAACCGGGACTAGTGGGGATAGGATTTTCAGTACGAAGGAACAGAAATTCAGGAAGCTCGAATATAGGCCTCGCCATCAGGATGATGGCGAGGGCCGCCGGTCGTTCAGACAGGATGTCTGAATGAACGACCGAGCGAAATGCCTTTTTCGAAGCTGTGGAAAGGTGAACTCTAAACCAGCAGCGGAGCCATGACCAGCGACACGATCGACATTAACTTGATGAGAATATTCATCGACGGTCCGGATGTGTCTTTGAAAGGATCCCCAACCGTGTCTCCTACGACAGCGGCCTTATGAGCGTCTGATCCCTTACCACCCAAATTTCCAGCTTCGATGTATTTCTTGGCATTGTCCCAGGCGCCACCGCCATTTGACATCATGATTGCAAGCAGAACGCCGCTCACTGTGGCACCTCCGAGGAAACCACCCAATGTTTCTGCGCCAAAGGCAAATCCGATGAATACCGGCGTCCCCACGGCAAGTACACCAGGAAGAACCATCTCGTTAAGAGCACCCGAAGTTGCGATCGAGACACAGGTGGCATAGTCGGGTTTCGCCGTCCCCTCCATCAGACCCGGTATTTCGCGGAACTGACGACGTACCTCGTTGACCATCTTGAAGGCGGCGCGGCCAACGGCGTTCATTGTCAGCGAGGCCAACACGTAGGGCATGACCCCTCCCAGAAAGAGACCCACGACCACATTGGCTTCCGTCAAGCTGATGGACGTCAGGCCCACTGTCTGCGTGTACGCTGAAAACAACGCCAAGGCAGTCAACGCAGCCGACCCAATGGCGAAGCCTTTGCCGATGGCGGCCGTCGTGTTGCCCAACGCATCCAGGCGATCCGTGATCTTACGAATCTCGGGACCGGCTGCCGACATCTCAGAAATGCCACCGGCGTTGTCCGCGATGGGTCCGTATGCATCGACAGCCATCGTTACACCGATCGTTGACAGCATCCCTACCGCAGCTATGGCTATCCCATACAGGCCACTCAGGCTGAATGAAATGTAAATGGCGCCGCAAATAGTAAGGATCGGCAGCAGCGTGCTTTCCATTCCGATCGCCAAACCGCTGATTATAGTCGTGGCGGGGCCAGTCTGGCTGGATTCGGCAATCTTCACAATCGGTCGACCCGAGGTATAGTACTCGGACTCGAAACCAATCAACACACCTGCGATGAGGCCCGCCAGGACTGCCCAGAACGTGGAAAGCTCTCCCATCACAGAATTGACGATCACGAAGGCGCCCACAAGAAACAGCGCGCCTGCCAGATAAGTCGGCATGTGGAGCGCACGCTCAGGATCCATCTTCTTGAAGATACTGATAGAAAAGACACCGATCAGTGAAGACACGAGGCCTGCCATGATCAAAAGAAGCGGCAGCGCCATCGAGTTGAGCCCAGTGCCGAGTACCGCGCCGATGGCCATCGTCGCAATAACAGAACCGACATAGGATTCGAACAGATCCGCGCCCATGCCCGCCGTGTCTCCAACGCAGTCGCCGACGTTGTCAGCAATCGTCGCAGGGTTTCGCGGATCATCTTCTGGAATTCCAGCTTCGACCTTCCCGACCAGATCGGCTCCGACATCCGCACTCTTGGTGAATATCCCACCTCCGACGCGCGCAAAAAGGGCAATCGAACTGGCACCCATCGCGAAACCGTTGATGATGACGGGGTCCTGGGTGACCATATACCAGATCCCAATCCCCAAGAGGCCGAGCGAGGCCACCGAGATCCCCATGACCGCCCCACCGTTGAAAGCCACAGTCAGGGCTGCGCTCGTACCCCCGTCTTTGGCTGCTTGTGTCGTTCGGACGTTAGCCCGGGTCGCCGCCTTCATGCCGAAGAATCCGGCAATCATCGAAAAGGCCGCGCCCGTCAGAAAAGCAACGCCGGTCCATATGCTAAGCACGAGGCTCAGGACAACAAAAATCGCAGCAACGAAAATCGACACGATCGTGTACTCACGTTTGAGAAACACCATCGCTCCAAGATGAATGCTGTCGGCAATTTCCTGCATTCGATCCGACCCGGCAGACATACGGGTAATGCCCATATATATGAACCCGGCCACTGCCAGACCAATCACGCCAAGGATGGGTGCGATTCCTGTGAAGTCCTGCATTGATTTCCTCCGAGATCAAAAGCCGCCCAGCGGCGTGCCCTAGGCGTTTGCTATTCAGGGCATCTCAACGAACTCGCTTTGGTCTAAATGTTTTTCTGTGAGTGCGCTCTATCAGCGCACAGAAAGGTCGTTACCCAAATAAGCCCCATTTCCTGATGAAAATGGGGCTGTTAAGATTCAGATCATGTTCGGGGGCGGCTACTCTTTCTCCTCTGCATCCTTTTCGTCGTCCGTGTTCTCAGATTCCGTGCTGTCCGATTCCGCGGACGCCTTGGCTTCTGTTGCTTCGGATTTTGCTTCCTTGGCCTTCTTCGCTTCCAGCTCACTGCCCAGGAGTTCGATCACGGCAACGTCCGCTCCATCACCAACTCGCGGACCTAATCGAACGATCCGGCTGTAACCGCCAGGCCTGTCGCTGAACCGCGGCGCAATTGTGTCGAAGACCTTCTTGGTCGTGGAATCATCTAGTAGAAACGCGCTTACTTGTCGCCTGGCATGCAACGTGTCGCGTTTCCCAAGCGTGATCATCTTCTCTGCAATAGGTCGAACTTCTTTCGCTTTGGGAAGAGTAGTGACCAGTCTCTCGTGTTCCAGGAAGGACGTTACCAGGTTACGAAGCATCGCACGCCGGTGCGACGGGTTCCTACCCAGTTTCCTTCCAGCTATCTTATGTCTCATACCTTACCGAGCTCCCATGCGAACGGGACACGCTCAATGTTACTCGACGCTCTGCTCTACAGGAATACCAGAGCTCACCGGACGACCGTGTTCGTCCAGCCGCATTCCGAGACCCAGGTTCATCGAAGACAGAATCTCCTTAATTTCGTTTAGCGACTTGCGGCCAAAGTTTTTGGTCTTCAGCATTTCGGCCTCAGTCCGCTGTACGAGTTCTCCAATCGTTCGGATGCTGGCATTCTTCAGACAGTTGTAGGAGCGTACTGAAAGCTCTAGTTCGTCGACCGATTTATTCAGATGCTCCATTACTGCATCTTGCTGCACTTCAGTCGGTTCCTCTTCCGGCTCATCCTTTTCCTCAAACTGAATGAAGATCTGTATGTGATCCTTGACCAGTTTCGCTGCCAACCCAAGCGCGTCCTGAGGCGTAATCGTAGCGTTGGTCCACAACTCGACTGTGAGCTTGTCGTAGTCAGTTACCTGTCCGAGTCGAGCTGCTTCTATGTAGTGATTTACCTTCCGTACCGGAGAGTGCACCGAATCGACAGGAATGTAGCCAATCCCAAGGTCTTCGTCGAAGTTCTGGTCCGCCGATACGTACCCGCGGCCATTCTTGACCCGCATTTCCAGATCCAGGGAACCACCGCTGCTGACCGTTGCGATGTAAATATCGTCATCGAAAATTTCGATCTCAGGACCATGCTCAATGCTTTTCGAGGTATATACACCTGCTTCGGTCGCCTTCAGGTGGATCGTTGTCGCCTCTTCGCTGTGCAGTTTGATGGGAATCTGCTTCAAGTTCAGGATGATGTCGGTCGCATCTTCCACAACACCGGGAATTGACGAAAATTCGTGTAACACTCCCTCCATCTTTAGCGCAGTTACTGCAGCGCCTTCGATCGACGAAAGCAGCACTCGTCTAAGCGCGTTGCCGATCGTCGTTCCAAAGCCCCGCTCGAACGGCTGCGCGCTGAACACGGCATAGTTTTCGGTCGCCGTGCCCGAATCCATAACCAATCTCTTCGGTTTCTGAAAACCTTTCCAAAGCATGTATGTTTGACCTCGGTATTGTCATCCGGCCCGCAGCGTATCCGCCAAGACCGGGTCTTTGTCTGATTATTTCGAGTACAACTCGACAATCATGTGCTCTTCGATTGGCATCGAAATATCGTCACGTTTTGGCAGCGCCAGGACCTTCCCAGTCATTGAATTGGGATCGATTTCCAGCCAGGCCGGCACCGCCTGGCTGATCTCCATAGCGCCGAGAATCTGAACGTTCTTCCGGGACTTTTCCTTAATGGTCACTTCGTCACCTATACGCACCAGAAAAGAAGGAACGTTCACCTTTCTGCTGTTCACCCGTATGTGACCGTGACGAACAAACTGCCTGGCCTGGGCGTGGGAAGCGGCAAGTCCAAGCCGAAGCACAACGTTGTCGAGACGCCGCTCCAACTGAGAAAGAAGGTTTTCGCCTGTAACGCCCTTTTGGCGGACGGCGCGCTCAAAGTACAAGCGGAACTGGTGTTCCAGAACTCCGTACATCCGCTTGACCTTCTGCTTTTCTCTAAGCTGCAGGCCGTAGCCCATGATCTTCGCCCTTCGATCACGGCCATGCTCGCCGGGTATGTAATTGCGTTTCTCGATGGCACACGACGGTTTGAAACACCGTTCACCCTTGAGGAACAGCTTCATTCCTTCCCGGCGGCACAGCCGACAAACAGGCCCCGCGTATCTAGCCAATGGATCTTCCTCCGTTCATGGATCTCATTTCTTCCATCAAACCCTCCGCTTCTTTGGCGGGCGGCAGCCATTGTGCGGGATTGGGGTGACATCTCGGATCGCACGAATTTCCAAGCCGGCGTTCTGCAAACCGCGAATCGCGGAGTCGCGACCCGATCCCGGGCCTTTGACGCTTACTTCGATCGTCCTCATACCCATGTCCCGTGCCTTGTTAGCAGCCGTCACCGATGCCTGCTGGGCTGCAAACGGAGTCCCTTTTCGGGAACCCCTGAAACCAAGAGACCCGGCACTGGACCAACACACGACGTTTCCATCAGTATCGGAAATCGTCACGATCGTGTTGTTGAAGGTAGCCTGAATGTAAACGTGCCCCGTCGGAACGATTTTCTTTTCGCGCTTCTTTCCTGTCTTCTTCCCTTTGGCCATAAGACAAATCCTATATTAGCGTCGGGCCCGCCGTCCCATCGCATGCTCTTCAAACACTGTTCGTTATGTCTTTGCGGTCGCCTTCCTCCGAATCGCCACGGCGCCCCGCTTCGGACCCTTCCGGGTGCGGGCATTCGTGTGTGTCCTCTGACCTCTCGCCGGCAAACTTCTCCGATGCCTGAACCCCCTATAGGACCCGATTTCCATCAAGCGCTTGATGTTGAAGGAGATTTCCTTGCGGAGATCACCTTCAACGTTGTAATCCTCTTCGATGAGTTTTCGAATCTTTGTGGTCTCTTCGTCGTTCAGATCCCTGACCATACGGTCCGGGCTGATACCGGCGTCGATCACGATCTTTGTCGCCAGTGACCTGCCAATCCCAAAGATATAGGTCAAGCCGATTTCGATCCTCTTGTTCGGCGGAAGATCCACTCCAGCTATTCGTGCCATAAAAACCTCGTGTTCAGCCCTCAGCAACCGGCCGACGTTCGGTCAGCTAATTCACCCCTGGCGCTGCTTGTGTTTCGGGTTGGAGCAGATGACGCGGACAACACCGCGGCGGTGCACCAACTTGCACTTATCGCAAATCTTTTTGACCGATGCTCTTACTTTCATAACTTCCAAACTCTCTGCCTTGTGCGGTCCAGCATGGGAGGACCGGCCAAAGGACGGTGGGCCCCATGCTTAGAAACGCTACAGTCGCCGGCTGTGGGCGGCGACCCCGCACCTACAAGTCCTATTTATATCGATAAACGATCCGACCCCGCGTCAGATCGTAGGGCGACAACTCCACAGCCACCCTGTCTCCGGGAAGAATGCGTATAAAGTTTTTGCGCATCTTTCCTGAAATGTGTGCAAGGACCTGATGCTTGTTCTCCAGCTCTACTTTAAACATCGCGTTGGGAAGGTGCTCGATGACCGTGGCCATTACTTCAATCGCATCTTCTTTCGGCAAACCGGGCTACTCTCCCTGACCTACGGGAAGTCCTATGATCGATACCAGGTCTCTTGAGACCCGATCAATCGGACCCATCCCGTCGATCTGACGATAGACACCGCGTTCCCGGTAGTAGTCCACCAGGGGTTCGGTTTCAGTTCTATAGGTTTTCATGCGGTCCCGAATCACTTCTTCGGTGTCGTCGGCCCGCTGCACCAAGTTTCCCCCACACACATCACAGACTCCGTCTTGTCTTGGGGGTCTGCTATCGAGGTTATAAATCGCTCCGCATTGTTCACACGTACGTCGTGCGGTCAAGCGCCGCACCAAAAAATCAGTATCTACGGCAAGCTCGATCACCAGAAGATCGTCGCCGCTTCCGAGTTCGGCTCCAAACATTTCGGCCTGGCTCACATTCCGCGGATAACCGTCGAGGATGAAACCACCAGCGCAATCGGGTGCGGCGATCCGCTCAACCACGATGCCGTTGACCAGCTGATCACTCACAAGATCTCCTGCCTCCATGACTTTCTTAGCTTCAATGCCAAATTCGGTCTTGCGGGCGACAGCATCCCGGAGCATGTCTCCGGTTGAAATCTGGGGCAACCCCAACTGTTCGGTTACGGCCTTCGCCTGGGTCCCCTTCCCAGCTCCCGGCGGCCCCAACAAGATGACTACGTTCCTCGACACGACTAGCCTCGCCTCCCGCGAACTCGCCCCTTCTTGAGAAAACCGTCGTAGTGCCGCATGACAAGCTGTGACTCGATTTGCTGCACGGTGTCCATAGCCACGCCAACCACGATCAACAGTGATGTGCCACCGAAGTAAAAGGTCACCTGCAGGCCTTGTGTCACGAACTGCGGCAGGGCCGCATCCAGGCCTGGGCCAACGAACGGTATGTTCTGGACGTGGAACCCGGTCATCATGAATTCGGGAAGGATCGAAACCAACGACAGGTACAGAGCCCCGACCAGCGTCAGCCGCGTCAGAATCGTATTCAAGTACTCGGCCGTGCGCCTGCCTGGACGGATTCCCGGAATAAATCCGCCGTACTTGCGCATGTTGTCGGCGACTTCGTTCGGATTGAAGATGATCGACGTGTAGAAGTAACAGAAAAAGATAATCGCCGTTACAAAGAAAAGGTTGTACAGAGGCTCACCAAAGGTCAGCGCACTGCTGATTCCCTGCAGGAAGCGGTTTTCACTCAACACCAAGCCGAACGTCTGCGGAAACGTTAAGATCGAAGAGGCGAAAATAACCGGGATGACGCCACCGGTGTTGACCCTCAACGGAAGATGAGTCGATTGTCCACCCATGACGCGACGGCCGACAACTCGCTTCGCATACTGGACCGAGATCCGTCGCTGACCTCGTTCGACCATTACAATGAACGCTACTACCGAAATCATCAGCCCCAAAAGGAGGATCAGCGTCAAGACAGACCACTCGTTGGTATTCAACTTGTCGAAAATCTCGCTGATCGCGCTGGGCAATCCGACGACGATACCGGCAAAAATAATCAGCGACATCCCGTTTCCGATTCCGCGTTCTGAAATCTGTTCGCCGAGCCACATGATGAAGGCCGTACCCGTGGTCAGGGTCAGCATCGTCATCAAAACGAATCCGAGTCCCGGGTTGAGCACGAATTGGCCGTCCCGCTGCAGCGCATAAGCGATACCGCCGGACTGAACCGAAGCCAGCACAATCGTCAGGTACCTGGTGTATGTCGTGATCTTCCGCCGTCCCAACTCACCTTCTTTGGACAATTTCTCCAGGTACGGCCAGACTACAGTCAGCAGCTGCAGGATGATCGACGCAGTGATATAGGGCATGATCCCCAGAGCGAAGATCGTCATGCGGCTGAAATTGCCCCCGGAGAACAGATCAAAAAACCCTAGAACAGTACCCGAAGCCGTTTCGGAGAAAAACGCCTCCAAAGCATTGAAATCAACACCCGGCGTCGGAATGAACGCGCCAACACGGTAGACGGCCAGGATGCCCAGCATGAACAGGACTCTCCTCCGAAGATCCGGAATGCTGAATATGTTTTGTATAGCGTCAATCACGAGCTTATAACTTCACACTTCCCGCCAGCGGCTGTAATTTTTTCCTCGGCACCTTTTGTAAAGTGTTGTGCTACGACGTGCAAGGGGCGTTCGATCTCGCCCATGCCCAGGACCCGCAGACCATCCTTCTCCAACTTGCGTACGATTCCGGCAGCTACAAGTTCTTCTCCACCTATCCTCGCTCCCGCCTCGACCTCACCCAACCGCACCAAATCACCCACGTTGACGGTCGAATGATGTTTCTTAAAGATGGCGTTCGTGAAGCCGCGTTTGGGCAAACGCCGATGCAGTGGCATCTGGCCACCCTCAAATCCTCGTTTCGAATGGAATCCCGAACGCGAACGCTGTCCCTTATGGCCTCGCCCGGCTGTTTTACCGGTACCGGAGCCCATGCCCCGACCGATCCGTTTCCTCTGGCGCGTAGCACCAGGATTCGGTCTCAATTCGTTGATTCCACTCATTTCCTATCCTTCGATACTTCCTATTCGACGACTCGAACCAGGTGCGGCACCTTCGCGATCATTCCGCGGACATCGGGGGTGTCTTTGAGCTCGCGTACCGAATTCAATCGCCTCAGTCCGAGCCCGATCACGACACGTTTCTGGTCCCTGCTATATCCTATGGCGCTCCGATAGTACTGGACCTTCACCACCGATGACTTCTTCTTGCGGCCGGCCATTACCCTATCAACTCCTCAACCTGCTTGCCTCGCAAGCGGGCCACTTCCTTGGGATCCTTCAACGACTTCAATCCCTCGAAGGTGGCTTTCACAACGTTGTGAGGATTTGCCGTTCCGATCGACTTCGTCAGGATGTTGTTGATGCCGGCGGCCTGCATGACGGCGCGCACGGCGCCCCCAGCGATGACACCTGTTCCTTCAGCCGCAGGTTTCAGCAGAACGCGACCTGCACCAAATACACCCACGACCTTATGAGGTGTTGTGTTGTTGATGATCGGCACGCTGATCATGCTCTTTTTCGCGATCTCGATGCCTTTACGAATAGCCGCAGGCACCTCTTTGGCTTTGCCACTGCCGTACCCGACCCGGCCTTTCTCATCGCCAACCACCACAAGCGCGCTGAAGCTCAGGTTCTTGCCACCTTTGACGACCTTAGTCACACGATTGATCGAAACAACCGTATCTGTGAGCCCGTCGCCTAGATCTTCGCGGGGATTGCGTGACCTGGGATTCCCCGACCTCGGATGTCCTGCTCTCGGATTACTCATCGTTTTCTCGCACCAAAACTCCTTAGAATTTCAATCCAGCCTCGCGAGCCGATTCGGCAAGCGCTCGAACCCTTCCATGAAATATGTAGCCGCTACGATCAAAAACTACGCCAGCCAGTCCCTTCTTTTTCGCCCGTTCCGCAATCAGACGGCCCACGGTCTTTGCGGCCTCTATGTTGCTGCCGCTGGAAAGATCCTTCTTTGCCTCATCCTCGTTTGAGGCTGCGTAGGCGAGTGTCACACCACTTTGGTCATCAATCACCTGTGCGTAGATGTGCTTGTTGCTCCGAAAAACAGCAAGCCGCGGCCGGTCGCCCGTACCCGCAATCTTCTTCCGGATCCGCTTATGGATACGTCTTCGAATCTCATACCGTGTTGCTATTCCCGCCATTAAGCTGCAGCGCCTCCACTCGTCTTGCCCGCCTTCTTCTTCAAGGCTTCGCCCACATAGCGAATTCCCTTGTTCTTGTAAGGGTCGGGCTTGCGCAGACTGCGAATAACCGCGGCCACCTGACCGACCTGCTGCCGGTCTACACCGGAAATCGTCAACCGTGTCTGCTTGTCGACCTTGACCTCGATACCGTCAGGAATCGGAAACTCAATCGGATGGGAGAAACCGAGGCTAAAGACGACGGACTGACCCCTCGTCTCAGCCCTGAAACCGACACCGACGATGTCCAGTTCCTTGGTGAAACCCCGAGACACTCCTTGCACGGCATTGGCTGCCAGTGCCCGCGCCAGGCCATGAAAGGCGCGCTGCTGCCCCTTGTCGTCGCTGCGCGTAAAGATCAGTTCGTTATCTTTCTGCTCACAGCTTATTCCCTCGGGAACGGGGCTGGTCAGGTTCCCCTTCGGCCCCGACACCTGAATCTCTCCTTTACTGATCTGAACCTTGACCTTGTCAGGGATGGGAACAGGTTGTTTTCCAATTCGTGACATAACTTATTTTCCAGGTCGAGACCAACCTCTTTCAATAAACGTCGCAAAGGACTTCTCCGCCAAAACCCTTCTTTCGGGCATTCTGACCCGTCATGATGCCGCTGGAAGTGCTGAGAATATTGATTCCAAGGCCTCCGAGCACTCTGGGAATGTCCTCGTTACCTACATAGACGCGGTAACCCGGCCGGCTCACGCGAGTGAGTGACGTGATCACATCTTCACCCCTCGGGCCGTACTTCAGAGTCACTGTCAAAGCGGACTTGCCGTCGGCATCCACAGTTTTATAACTGGTGACGTATCCTTCTTCTTTCAATATCCGTGCGATCTCAACTTTGAGATTCGAGGCCGGGATCTGAACTCTGTCGTGTCGTGCCTGCAATCCGTTACGGATGCGGGTCAACATGTTTGCTATCGGGTCAGTCATTTATCTTTCGTCCTTACCAGCTCGACTTCA
This sequence comes from Terriglobia bacterium, assembly GCA_965218585.1. Taxonomy (GTDB): domain Bacteria; phylum Acidobacteriota; class Terriglobia; order 20CM-2-55-15; family 20CM-2-55-15. Next base: position 330,179 of record CBDCLE010000003.1, on the reverse strand, counting down.
CCACTCCGGGGATCTCGCCTGCCAGAGAAAGGCTACGGAAACAAATTCTGCACAGCTGAAACTTGCGCAGAAAACCCCTGGGACGCCCACACCGCTTACACCGGTTCCGGTAACGCACTCCAAACTTCTTTTCTTTAGTTTCCTTAGCTACTGACGATGTACGTGCCATTCAATCTCCTACTGTTGACGAAACGGCATCCCCAGCAGACGGAGCAGTTCCCTCGCTTCGTCATCTGTTTTGGCCGTCGTAACAAGTGTCACGTTCATGCCTTTGATCTTGTCGACCTTGGCATAGTCGATCTCTGGAAATATCAATTGATCTCGCAATCCCAGTGTGTAGTTGCCTCTGCCGTCGAAAGACCGCGTCGGCAGTCCCCGAAAGTCACGCACGCGAGGAAGCGTTAAGCTGATGAGTCGGTCGATGAACTCATACATCCGTTCCCCCCTGAGCGTCACGGCCGCACCGATGGCCATCTTTTCTCTTAACTTGAAATTGGCAATCGACTTCTTTGCACGAGTAATAATCGGCCGTTGACCAGTAATACGCCCAAGCTCGTCGACGGCCGAATCGAGGATCTTGCCGTTTTGAATCGCCTCGCCGAGGCCCATATTTACAACGGTCTTCTCCAGACGAGGTACCGCCATCGGGTTGGGATACTTGAAATGCTTTATCAGAGCAGGAACGATCTCACTCCTGTATTGTTCTCTCAATCTTGACACGTTCGTACTCCAGCCTACTCGAAGGCGTTTCCGCACTTCTTGCACGTCCGCTCACGCCGTCCATCTTCTAGTACCGTGATACCGATACGCGTGCGTTCCTTACAGTTCTTGCAGACAACCGCCACGTTCGATATGTGAATCGACGCTTCCTTCTCGACGATGCCACCCTTGATGTTCTTCTGCGGGTTGGGGCGCGTGTGCCGCTTGATCATCTGAACACCCTCTACCACGACCCGCTTCTTCTGCGGCAGGACGATCAGCACTCGGCCAGTCTTTCCACGGTCCTTACCCCGCAGGACGTAAACCTCGTCGTTTTTCTTGATCTGAGGAATCGCCTTCATCAGATCACCTCCGGAGCGAGTGACACGATCTTCATGAACTGCTTCTCACGAAGTTCCCTGGCCACCGGTCCGAACACGCGCGTACCCACGGGCTCCCGTTGCTCGTTGATCAACACTGCAGCATTCTGATCAAACCGGATATAGGTACCGTCCTGACGGCGATGCTCCTTGCGCGTCCTCACTATCACGGCCTTCACCACGGCGCCCTTCTTTACATTGCTTTCGGGGGCGGCCTCTTTAACAGAAGCAGTCACGATGTCTCCGAGGCCTGCTTTCGTTCCTACCGAACCACCCAACGGCAATATGCAGGCAAGTTTCTTCGCACCCGAATTGTCGGCCACCTCGAGGATGGTTCTCATCTGAACGCCCATGGCGACTACACTCCCCTCGTCGACGAGGGCTGTACGATCTCCTGAAGACGCCAACGTTTATGCTTACTCACCGGCCGCGTCTCAACGATCCGAACCATATCGCCGGTGTGAGCCTTACCTTCCTCGTCATGGACAAGGAACTTCGACCGGCGTGTGATGATCCTCTTGTAAAGCGGATGCGGCACGCGTCGGCTCACTTCGACCACGATCGTCTTCTCCATCTTGGTCCGTGTGACGACGCCAACCTTCTCCTGCCGGTGTCGTACACTCTCGACCTGTTTCGACTGAACGGTTTCCTCTACCATTTCCTTGCCATATTTATTTCAAAACCCATAAAACTCAATTAAGCACCTTTCTCGCGTTCGGCCTGCTTCTCACGGATCAACGTCAGCACGCGTGCCCGATCACGGCGGAGTTCCCGCATCTTCTTGAGCGCCTCGGCCTGTCCCATTGTCCATTGGAATCGCAACTTGAAGGATTCCTCCGACATCTCATCCTTCCGGTCTTCAAGCTCTTCCTCGGAAAGATCCTTCAGTTTATTGAGACGGTCCGTGGACTTCATGAAGATGTCCCCTGTTCCAGACGTGCTACGAATTTCGTCCGAACCGGCAGCTTCTGAGCAGCCAGGCGCATGGCCTCGCGGGCCACTTCTTCCGGAACGCCCTCCATTTCGTAGAGGATCCGACCCGGCTTCACAGGCGCGACCCAGTACTCCGGTGCGCCCTTACCTTTACCCATCCGTGTCTCTGCAGGTTTCTTGGTCACGGGTTTGTCCGGAAATATCCGTATCCAAACTTTGCCGCCACGCTTAACGAAACGCGTCATCGCAATACGTCCTGCCTCGATCTGACGATCCGTGATCCATGCCGCGTCGAGCGTCTTCAGTCCGTAGTTTCCGAACTCCAGGCTCGACCCGCGCCAGGCCTTGCCTTTCATCCGACCGCGCTGTTGCTTGCGGTACTTGACTTTCTTCGGCATCAACATACGAACAACTCCTCGAAAAAACCTGGCTTTACAGTGGGGCCGGGGCCGGCTTGGGCGGCGCCTTCGACAGGATCTCCCCCTTGTAAGTCCAACACTTCACACCAATCACGCCGTAGGTGGTATAGGACTGGGCAAACCCATAATCAATATCCGCACGGAGCGTGTGCAGCGGAAGCTGACCCTGCAGGTACCACTCCGACCGCGCGATCTCCGCGCCGTTCAACCGGCCACTCACGCGAACCTTGATCCCTTTCGCACCAAATCTCAACGCCGAATCGACCGCTTTCCGCATTGCCCTGCGGAAAGCAATCCGTTTCTCCAGTTGCATCGCAATGGACTCGGCAACCAACTGCGCATCTAGTTCGGGTCGGTGGATCTCCTGAATGTTGATGTAGACCTCACGGCTGGTCTGCTTCTGGATTTCGCCCTTGAGCTTGTCGATCTCCGATCCCTTACGCCCGATGATGATCCCGGGACGGGACGTATAGATGGTGATCCGAAGGTTATTCGCCATCCGCTCGACGTCGATACTGCTGACGCCAGCATGGGCGAGTTGCTTCTTGAGCTTCCTCTTCAGCTCCAGATCTTCGTGAAGCAGCCTGCCGTAATCCTTGGCTGCAAACCAACGCGATCTCCACGGCTTGGTAATCCCAAGTCGAAAACCGTATGGATGTGTCTTTTGACCCATATACTATCTGTCCTCTACTGTAGGTGCGTAGTGTAGGTGCGCTCTATGAGCGCACATCCTTCATCATCCTTTCCATCAACGTGTGCGGTCTTAGACCGCCCCTACAGATCATTCCTTTTCACCCAACTCGATCGTGATGTGGCTCATCCGCCGCTGATAGCGAAAGGCTCTTCCCATAGGAGCCGGCCGGATACGCTTCAGCCGAGGGCCTTCATTGATGTACGCCTTCTCGATGAACAGGTTGTCGACATCGACCGTTTCCGATTGCTCCGTCGCGTTGGCCACGGCGGAACGAACAACCTTCTCAATCGGCTCGGTGGCACGCTTGTTCGTGAACTGCAATGTCATCAAAGCATCGTTCACGTTCTTTCCGCGAATCAGATCCACTACCAGACGCACCTTCTGGGGTGACATGCGTATGTATCGAGCTGTAGCCTTTGCAATCATTCCTGCTTCTTCTGTGGTGCGCTCTATGAGCGCACAATCCGATAGCGTGCGGTCATAGACCGCACCTACATTATCTTGGTGTCACTGCCTTGCCGCCGGCCGAATGTCCACGAAACGTCCGGGTCGGCGCGAATTCGCCAAACTTATGGCCGACCATGTTCTCTGTCACATAAACGGGAATGAACTTTTTCCCGTTGTGTACAGCAACGGTGTGACCCACCATCTCCGGAGTCACCGTAGAGCGTCTGGACCAGGTCTTGTGAACCTTTCGTTCATTCCGGGCATTCATGCCCGCAATCGCCTTTTCCAGATGATCGTCGATAAAGTAGCCCTTCTTGACCGATCGTGCCATAAACCCTACTTCTTCCTCTTAACGATGAACTTGTCGGTTCGCTTGTTGTTGCGCGTCCGATAGCCCAGCGTCGGTTTGCCCCAGGGCGTCATAGGATTGTTACCCTTTACGCGGCCTTCTCCGCCCCCATGGGGATGGTCCACCGGGTTCATGACCACACCGCGCACGGTAGGCCGAATGCCGCGGTGTCGACTTCGCCCGGCCTTGCCGAGGCTGATGTTTTCGTGATCCAGATTGCCCACCTGGCCCACTGTAGCTATGCACTCGAGGGCCACGAGCCGTACTTCGCCTGAAGGCAATTTGATATGCGCGTACTTGCCCTCTTTGGCAACCAACTGGGCTGATCCGCCTGCCGCACGCACCATCTGAGCTCCCTTGCCCGGACGGAGTTCGATATTGTGGATCGTCGTACCGAGCGGAATGTTCTTCAGCGGCAACGCATTGCCGACAAGGATGTCTGCGTCTGGCCCGGACACAACCTTCATGCCCACTTTCAGTCCCACGGGCTGCAGGATGTAGCGCTTCTCACCATCCACATAGGAGAGCAGTGCAATAAACGCGGACCGATTCGGATCGTACTCAATCGTTTCTACGTTGGCCGGAACACCGGGCTTGTTGCGTTTGAAATCGATGACGCGATACTGCTTCTTACTTCCCCCGCCCCTATGCCGGATCGTCAGGTGCCCGTAATTGTTGCGGCCACTGATCCTCTTCTTGGGTTCAAGCAGAGGCTTGTAGGGCTTGTCCGTCGTGATCTCCTGCTTGTAATCGATCACTTCCTGGAATCGCCGCGACATCGGTGTCGGTTTGAATTTCTTTATGGCCATGTCAGTGTCGGTCCCTAAATTTCGTCTCCGTACTCGATCATTTTTTCGCCTTCGGCCAGCGTCACATAAGCCTTCTTCCATGACGGCTGGTATCCCACAAAGCGACCACGGCGACGCATCTTGCCGCGAACGACCATTGTCCGGACTTCCTCAACCTTGACCTTGAAAATCAACTCTACGGCCTGGCGGATTTCCTGTTTGCTGGCATCGGACTCCACTTCGAAGCAGAGCGTCCGCGCTTCTTCCTTCAAAACGAGCCCTTTTTCGGTAACAACCGGACGGCGAATCACATCGAAGAGGGTGCTCATCTTGTCAGAACCTCCTGAAGGCCTTCGATCGCTGCTTTCGTAAACACGACATGCCGGGAATTCAAGAGTTGATACGGAGTCACCTGAAGGTTCGCGATCAGATTGATCTCTGCCAGGTTCCTTGAAGCCATCCTGAGGTTCGGATTCTCTCCGTGATCGACCAGGAGCACCTTACGTTTCAAACCCAACTTGTCGAGGGATTCGGCAAAAGGCTTCGTTCGGTGAGTGTCCAGACTGAAGGCATCGACAACGCTGAGTTCGGAGTCCCGAAGCTTCACAGTCAACGCAGACTTCAAAGCCGCCCTGAACATCTTTCTTGGAAGTTCATACCCATACTTTCGGGGTTTGGGGCCGAATACGATTCCACCGGCCCGCCACAGCGGGTTCCGCACTTCCCCGACCCGGGCGCGACCCGAGCCTTTCTGGCGCCAGGGTTTTCGTCCGCTGCCCCTTACTTCCGCGCGGGTCTTCGTCGAATGCGTCCCTGAACGGTGGCTCGCCAGATACTGGCGGACGGCGGCGTGCATGAGGCCCTCATTGACAGGAGCGTCAAACACTTCGTCGGAGAGTTCGATGGTTTCGACGACCTTGTCTTCCAGATTCTTTACTTTAACCTTTGGCATGCTAACCCGTTCTGCTGACCACTACGTATCCGCCATTGGGGCCTGGTACCGCACCCCTCACGAAAAGAAGGTTCTTCTCCTCGTCTACATCGTGCACGCGCAACCCTCGAACCGTCACCCGCTTGGCTCCCATGTGGCCCGGCATCTTGGTACCCTTCAGTACCCGAGAGGGATAAGCCGACTGCCCGATTGATCCGGGTGCGCGGTGAAACATGGATCCGTGGGTTGCCCGGCCACCGCTGAAACCGTGACGCTTGATCACTCCGGCGAAACCGCGCCCTTTACTGGTTCCTGTCACATGAACGCGTTCGCTGGGGCTGAATAGGTTGACCTGTATCCGGTCACCCGTGTTCACCTCATCATCACCGGTGAGACCTACTTCTCTGAGAAAACGTACGGGTGCCACGTCGGCTTTCTTGAAGTGTCCCGCCATCGGTTTCCGAACGTGTTTGTCTTTCACGAATTCAACCAGACCCAACTGAGCGGCTTCGTACCCGTCACGCTGGACGGTCTTTCGCTGCACCACAACACATGGGCCGGCCTCGATGACAGTGACAGGCACAGCCTGCCCATCCTCATCCAGCACCTGCGTCATTCCGATTTTCTTGCCTAAGAGTCCGTCTACCATATGAAAGTCGAGCCCACGGGCCCGTCTCCGCTACTAAACTCCGTGTTCTCGTCCGAAAGCTTTGATTTCGACATCAACGCCAGCAGGCAGATCCAGTTTCATCAAGGCATCCACGGTCTGAGGTGTCGGTTCGAGAATGTCCAGCAACCGTTTGTGGGTGCGGATTTCAAACTGCTCCCTCGACTTCTTGTCCACGTGCGGCGACCGCAACACGGTGTACTTGTTGATGACCGTCGGTAGCGGGATTGGGCCGGCGACTCTGGCACCGGTGCGTTTCGCCGTGTCCACGATCTCGCTCGAGGACTGATCCAGGATCCTGGAGTCGTATGCCTTGAGCCGGATGCGAATTTTTTCGTTTAGCATCGTCGTAGTCTTCTATTCTTCAATGTCGGTGACGGTTCCGGCACCCACGGTGCGACCGCCTTCACGAATCGCAAACCGCAGTCCCTTCTCCAGAGCCACCGGCGTGATCAACTCAATCTTCAAACTCACGTTGTCCCCAGGCATCACCATCTCCACCCCTTCCGGCAGCGACGAGGACCCGGTTACGTCTGTCGTCCGAAAATAAAACTGCGGCCGATACCCGTTGAAAAACGGCGTGTGCCGTCCTCCCTCATCCTTGGTCAGGACATACACCTCGGCGCTGAACTTCGTGTGCGGCGTGATCGACCCCTTCTTGGCCACCACCTGCCCCCGCTCCACTTCGTCCTTCTTCGTCCCTCTCAACAACAACCCGACGTTGTCACCGGCCTGCCCTTCATCGAGCAACTTCTTGAACATCTCCACGCCCGTGATCACCGTCTTGAACGTCGGCGTGAATCCGACTATCTCCAACTCCTCGCCCACCTTCACCATCCCGCGCTCGATCCGGCCCGTCACCACCGTTCCCCGTCCCGATATCGAGAAAATATCCTCGATCGGCATCAAAAACGGCTTGTCCACGTCCCGCTCCGGCACCGGTATGTAGTCATCCACCTTCGCCATCAACTCTTCGATCTTACTCACCCACTCGTCTTCTTCTTCCAGTGCCTTCAGCGCCGACCCCCGGATCACCGGTACGTCATCGCCCGGGAATCCGTAGGAACTCAACAATTCCCGCACTTCCAGCTCCACCAACTCCAGCAACTCTTCATCTTCCACCACGTCGCACTTGTTTAAAAACACCACGATGTAGGGCACGCCCACCTGCCGCGCCAGCAATATATGCTCCCGGGTCTGCGGCATTGGCCCGTCTGTGGCCGCCACCACCAGGATCGCTCCGTCCATCTGCGCCGCTCCCGTGATCATGTTCTTGATGTAGTCGGCGTGTCCGGGACAGTCCACGTGCGCGTAGTGACGGTTCGGCGTCTGATACTCCACGTGCGCCGTCGCGATCGTGATCCCTCGTGCCTTCTCTTCCGGCGCGTTATCGATCGAATCAAACGACCGGTACGACACCGACGCATCATGCTTGGCCAACGTCTTCGTTATCGCTGCTGTTAACGTCGTCTTCCCGTGATCGATGTGTCCGATCGTTCCTACGTTGATGTGCGGCTTGGTTCGCTCAAATTTCTCTTTCGCCATTGCGCTTCCTCGTGTGGATGTCCTTTTCTGTGGGGACGGTCTCCGACCGCCCGACCTTTCTGCTTTTATGCCGGTTTGAATTCCCGTCCCTGAGCCCTCGCGACAATCTCATCAGCGATCTGGGAGGGCACTTCCGCATATTGTCCAAAATGCATCGTGTACGTTGCGCGTCCTTGAGTCATCGACCGCAGATCCGTCGCATAACCAAACATAGTGGCCAACGGCACCATAGCTCGAACGATTTGAGTTCCCTGACGTGTCTCCATACCTTCCACGTGTCCACGGCGAGAGTTCAAATCTCCAATTACATCCCCGAGGTACTCTTCGGGGAGAACCGCTTCGACTTGCATAACGGGCTCCAGCAAGGCGGGAGACGCCCTTCGACATGCTTCCTTGAGAGCCATGGATCCCGCGATCTTGAACGCAATTTCCGAGGAATCCACATCGTGGTAAGACCCGTCAAACAACGTGACCTTCAGGTCACGCATCTCGTATCCCGCCAAAATGCCGGCGGTCATCGCCTCGGTGATCCCCTGTTCTACGGGCTTGATAAACTCTCTTGGGATAGAGCCGCCGACGATGGCATTGACGAACTCCAGACCCGTCCCGGATTCGGCGGGTTCGATCGAGATCTTCACGTGGCCGTACTGGCCCCGGCCACCGGTCTGCCGAACGTAGCGACCTTCGGCTTCCGCTGCCTTGCGAATTGTCTCTTTGAATGAAACCTGCGGCTTACCGACGTTTGCGCCGACGCTGAATTCCCTCAGCATCCTGTCGACGATGATCTCCAGGTGCAACTCCCCCATCCCGGAAATGATCGTCTGCCCGGTATCCTGGTCGGTATGGATCCGGAATGTGGGATCCTCCTGAGCCAGTTTTCCCAGCGCCATCCCCATTTTTTCCTGGTCGGCTTTCGTTTTGGGCTCGATGGCAACGGAGATGACCGGCTCCGGGAAATCCATGGCTTCGAGAAGAATAGGCGCCCCGTCGGCACAGATCGTGTCCCCCGTTGTGACGGTCTTCAATCCAACAGCTGCCGCAATATCCCCGGTATAGATGCCTTTTATCTCTTCGCGCTTGTCTGCGTGCATCTTCAACAGGCGACCAATGCGTTCACGTTTATCTTTCGCGGTGTTCAAAACATGCGATCCGGTATTTATATGCCCCGAATACACTCTGAAAAACGCCAGTTGCCCGACGAAAGGGTCGTACATGATCTTGAAAACCAACGCTGCAAACGGCTCTGAGTCATCGGCGTTTCGGATGATTTCTGAGGATCGGTCCGGAGTAAAGCCGGTAACTGCGGGTACGTCGAGAGGGGAAGGAAGGTAGTCTACGACCGCATCGAGTAGCGGTTGAACGCCTTTATTCTTAAAGGCCGAACCACATAGGACCGGCGTCATCTTCATTTCAATCGTTGCACGCCTGACCGCCGTCTTGAGTTCGTCCTCGCTGATTTCCTCTCCGTTGACGAACTTTTCGAACAAACCTTCATCCGCCTCGCTGGCAGCTTCGATGAGCTTCTCCCGACGCGAAGCGGCCTCTTCTTTCATTTCTTCGGGGATGTCGGTTAACTCTTGCTCGGCGCCCATCGTCTCATCCGAATAGACAATGGCTTTCTGGCTGATGAGATCGACGACGCCCAGGAACTTGTCTTCCTTGCCGAGCGGTATCTGCACTACAACGGGATTTGCCCGCAACCGGGTCCGCATCATCTCGACACAATTATCGAAATCCGCCCCGGATCGATCCATCTTGTTGACAAAAGCAATCCGCGGGACACGGTACTTGTCTGCCTGTCGCCACACTGTTTCGGATTGGGGCTCGACACCACCGACCGCACAGAAAACCGCTACCGCTCCATCCAGTACGCGAAGAGAACGTTCGACTTCGGCCGTAAAATCGACGTGACCCGGTGTATCGATGATGTTGACTCGGAAATCGTTCCAGAAACATGTCGTGGCAGCCGAGGTGATGGTGATTCCACGCTCCTGCTCCTGCTCCATCCAGTCCATGGTGGCCGTGCCTTCGTGCACCTCACCTAACTTGTAGTTGATTCCCGTGTAGTAGAGAATCCGTTCGGTCGTCGTCGTCTTACCGGCATCGATGTGGGCCATGATGCCGATGTTTCGGGTTCTCTCTAGTGGTACGACTCGGGGCATGATCTGATCCGATTACCAGCGATAGTGAGCGAATGCTTTGTTCGCTTCCGCCATGCGGTGTGTGTCTTCCTTTTTCTTGATAGCATTGCCACGGTTGTTAGCGGCATCGAGCAACTCACCGGCAAGCTTTTCTTCCATCGATTTCTCACCCCTGGACCTCGAATAGCCGATGAGCCAACGAATACTAAGCGAAGTCCTTCGAAGGGTCGTCACCTCGAGCGGGACCTGGTAGGTTGACCCCCCCACGCGGCGCGACTTCACTTCCAGAACGGGCTTCACATTCTCGACAGCCTTCTTGAACACTTTCAGCGGATCATCGCCGACTTTGTTTTCGACGATCTTCAGTGCGCTGTAGAAAATCTGCTGCGCAACGCTCTTCTTTCCTCCCCACATCATCTGGTTGACAAACTTCGTTACCAGAGTGCTCGAATAGACCGGATCCGGCAGGATCTCGCGACGAACGATGTGCGCTTTTCTGGGCATACAAACCTCAAAACGACTTCCTCAAAATTCAGGAAGTCGCTGCCTTTCGGCAAACTTTATTGACGAATCATGAGGGACCTATAGCCAGGAGTAGATCCTGGTAGCAGGCCCCTTACCTTGGCAGTCTTAAGCCTTCGGTCGTTTCGCCCCGTATTTCGAACGCGACTGCTTGCGGCCTGTCACACCCGCAGCGTCCAATGTGCCACGGACAACGTGGTATCGAACACCTGGTAAATCCTTTACGCGGCCACCGCGAATCAAAACGATGGAGTGCTCCTGAAGATTGTGCCCTATTCCAGGGATGTAGGTCGTTACCTCGATCCCATTCGTCAACCGGACCCGGGCCACCTTGCGCAAAGCTGAATTCGGCTTCTTCGGCGTGGATGTGTAAACGCGCGTGCATACACCACGCTTCTGCGGGCAATTCTGTAGTGCAGGACTGCTCGTCTTGAATTTTGGCTTCTTCCGGCCCTGTCGAACCAGCTGATTGAACGTTGGCACGAGGCTTTAACTCCTTAACTCTTCGCCGCCCCCTGTGGCAAAACCACCCTTAGGGGAAAGTTATTAATAGTATTTGATTGGATAAGTGCTTGTCAATCCATGCACTTCCAAAAAAACTTGCAGACCGGAAGATACCCGAGGCCATCTCTGGGGTCCCCAGCCCGTCCCCGCCCACCCCTTTCAATCAAAGGGCCCCGGCGAGCGGGACCCGAATCACAGCTAACTTATTTTTTTATAACAGCTTACACCACACACACACGGGCCCGGACCGTTATGTCGCGACGGATTTCCCGCCCGAATCCGTCTGATCTTGTGGCCGATCTGGCTGATCAAGCACTTCGAGCTCGTCGAGAAGCAACTCTTCGGGCTCTTCCTCGTTAGCGAGAAACACGTTTCGGTAATAATCGAGCCCCGTACCGGCAGGGATCAGCCGACCCATGATGACGTTCTCCTTCAGACCCCGGAGATAGTCCACCTTTCCCCTGATCGAAGCTTCGGTCAACACCCGGGTCGTCTCCTGGAAGGAGGCTGCCGATATAAACGAATCCGTCGCCAGAGAGGCCTTCGTGATGCCCAACAGCAAGGGTCGACCGGACGCCGGCTCTCCTCCGCCCGTACGAACACGTTCGTTTTCTTCCTGGAAACGGAAACGGTCCACCTGTTCGTCAATCAGGAAACTGGTATCTCCCACCTCTTCGACTTTGATCCATCTCATCATCTGACGCACGATGACCTCGATGTGTTTGTCGTTGATGTTGACACCCTGAAGCCGGTAAACCTCCTGAACTTCGTTCACCAGGTAACCTTGCAGTTCTTTTTCACCAAGAACGGCCAGAATGTCGTGAGGATTCCGAGGGCCGTCCATCAGCGGCTCTCCCGCTCGAACGTACTCGCCTTCCTGCACGTTGATGTGTACGCCCCGAGGTAGTGAATATTCGCGTTCCACTCCTCCCTCGTTAACGACAGAAATCTTACGTTGGCCCTTCGTGATGTCACCGTACTTGACCATGCCGTCGATCTCTGTAATGACGGCCGTCTCCTTCGGCTTACGCGCTTCAAACAATTCCTGAACTCTGGGCAATCCCCCGGTAATGTCTTTCGTCTTCGTGGTTTCACGAGGGATCTTCGCCAGCACGTCTCCCTGATGCACGGGATCACCGTCACCTACAATGAGGTGCGCCCGAGAAGGAATCAGGTACTTTCTCAGCAGCTTGTTGTTCTTGTCTCGGATCTGGAGCGTAGGCTGACGTTTCTCGTCCGGAGAATCGGTCACAACCCAGCGTGACAGTCCAGTCACCTCATCGAGTTCCTCGTGCATCGTCAAGCCTTCGACGAGGTCCTTGAACTGAACTGTTCCTCCAAACTCTGTCAGAATCGCAAAGGTGTATGGATCCCATTCAACCAACACTGCACCCTCTTCCACTTCCTGGTCCTCGTCGACTTTCAGCTGGGCACCATACACGATCGTGTAGCGCTCTTTTTCTCGCCCTTTCTCATCGACGATAGCGAGCACACCGTTTCTGTTCATCGCGATCAAGAAGCCTGACTTGTCACGAACCGTTTGAAGGTCATGGAACTTGACGATGCCCATGTTCTTCGCTTCCAGGTTCGTCTGCTCGGACACGCGACTGGCAGTGCCGCCGATATGGAAAGTTCTCATCGTCAGCTGCGTCCCGGGCTCACCTATTGACTGCGCTGCAATCACACCAACCGCTTCGCCGATTTCGACAAGATCACCTGTCGCCAAGTTACGACCGTAGCACCGGACACAGACGCCGCGGCGGGACTCGCACGTCAGCACAGACCGGATCTTTACGCGCTCGATGCCCGCGGCCTGAATAGAACTGGCAAGGTCCTCCGTGATCTCGTTGTTGACGTCGACTATCGTTTTGCCTTCGTAGTCTTTGACCCTTTCCAGCGAAACACGACCGATAATGCGATCCCGCAGGGGCTCGATGATTTCACCCGACTCAACGATCGATCCGACGAAAATCCCATCGACCGTGCCGCAGTCGTCTTCACTGACAATCACATCCTGGGCCACATCGACAAGACGGCGTGTCAGATATCCGGAATCGGCCGTCTTCAATGCCGTATCGGCCAATCCCTTTCGCGCTCCGTGTGTCGATATGAAGTACTGCAACACATGGAGACCTTCGCGGAAGTTCGCCGTGATGGGAGTCTCGATGATCTCGCCGGAAGGTTTCGCCATCAGGCCACGCATTCCGGCAAGCTGCCGGATCTGTTGCTTGGATCCCCGGGCTCCGGAGTCGGCCATCAGAAGAATCGGATTGAAGTCATGGCTCTGTCGTTCAGTCGTTTCCATTTCGTTGAACATCATGTCGGATATCTTTTCGGTGACGTCCGACCAGATCGCGATCACCTTGTTGTAACGCTCACCGTTGGTGATAGCTCCATCCCGGTACTGAGAATCCACTCGAACAACTTCTTTCTGCGCGTTACTGACGAATTCGCTTTTCCCCGGCGGAACGATAAGATCGTTGATGCCGATCGAAATTCCTGCTTTCGTTGCGTAGTTAAACCCAAGCTGTTTGACGTGATCCACCATGGTCACCGTCATTTCGGCCCCATGGCGCAAGTGCGTATAGCTGACCAGCTGCCCAAGTCCCTTCTTCTTCAACAATCCGTTGACGAAGGGCAGGCCTTCGGGAAGGTGATCGAACAGGATCACCCGGCCCACCGTGGTTTCGAGCATCCGGTTCTCGACGTCAAGTGCTTCCGCGGCGATCGCCTGCGGGTCATAGGCCGTCGTCATGTCGATAAGAGAGCCTGTGTATCTCAACCGGATAGGCGATTGAGTTTCCACCTGTCCGGCCTCATACGCCATAAGGACGTCTTCAACCGAACCGAACGTGCGCCCTTCGCCGCGTGTGCCTTCTTTGGCACGGGTCAGGTAGTAGACACCCAGAACCATGTCCTGCGTCGGAACGGCGATCGGTTGGCCGCTAGCCGGGGACAGAAGATTGTTCGTTGACAGCATCAGCACTGATGCCTCGATCTGTGCTTCCGGCGACAGCGGAATGTGAACCGCCATCTGGTCCCCGTCAAAGTCCGCATTGAATGCTGTACATACCAACGGATGGATCTTGATGGCCTTCCCTTCAACCAGGACTGGCTCGAAGGCCTGAATTCCCAACCGGTGCAGCGTGGGCGCACGATTGAGCAAAACAGGGTGCTCCTTGATGACATCCTCAAGTATGTCCCACACAACTGGATCGTAGCGTTCAACCATTTCCTTGGCTGCCTTCACCGTAGTGCAGTGGCCGCCCTGTTCCAAGCGGTTGTAAATAAACGGCTTGAACAGCTCTAGCGCCATCTTCTTGGGCAGACCACACTGGTGGAGTTTCAGTTCGGGGCCGACCACAATGACGGAACGACCTGAGTAATCGACTCGTTTCCCTAGCAGGTTCTGCCGGAACCGTCCCTGCTTGCCTTTGAGTGTGTCTGAAAGAGACTTGAGGGGGCGGTTGTTCGCTCCCCGCAGGATACGGCCGCGACGCCCGTTGTCGAAGAGCGCGTCAACAGCCTCCTGCAGCATTCGTTTCTCGTTACGAACGATGACTTCCGGCGCGTGAAGCTCGATCAGTTTCTTGAGTCGGTTGTTTCGGTTGATCACTCTGCGATAGAGGTCGTTCAGATCGGAGGTCGCAAACCGCCCGCCATCCAGAGGAACCAGCGGTCTGAGCTCGGGCGGGATCACCGGAAGAACGTCCAGGATCATCCACTCCGGTTTGTTGCCGGACTTGACGAATGCTTCAACAACCTTCAGTCGCTTCGCAAACTTGATCTTCTTTTGCTGCGAAGTCTCATGCTTCATCTTGACCCGCAGTTCCTCCGACAGCGTGGCGATGTCGACTCTCTTGAGCAGTTCCTTGATGGCCTCTGCGCCCATCATTGCCACGAACTTACCCGGGTGTTCCTGTTGCATCTGCCGGAATTTCTCTTCGGTCAGAAGTTCGCACTCCTTGAGGGGGGCTTCTCCCGGATCGACTGTTACGTAAGCCTCAAAGTAGAGGACCCGTTCCAATTCCCGCAGCGACATATCGAGGAGATGCCCAATCCTGCTCGGAAGTCCCTTGAAGAACCAGACGTGTGAGCAAGGACTGGCAAGCTCGATGTGTCCCAGACGCTCCCTCCGAACTTTGGAAAGCGTGACTTCGACACCACACTTGTCACAGATAATGCCTCGGTGCTTCATCCGCTTATACTTGCCGCACAAGCACTCCCAATCAGTTACCGGACCGAAGATGCGGGCACAAAACAGCCCGTCCTTTTCGGGTTTGAAGGTCCGATAGTTGATCGTTTCGGGCTTGGTCACCTCACCGTGGGACCATGATCGAACTTTTTCCGGGGATGCGAGACTAATCCGTATGCTGTCAAAGTCGGCGATCGGTGCCACTCTCTCGTAGGGATTGGATCTGATCAAAGCAATTACCTCCTCGAAGGAGAAACAGACTCAGACGTGCGGCTCATCGCCGCACCGGAATTTCACAAACGCTTCTTCAATTACTTCCCGCTGAACTCGACGGTTTCCGCTTCAACAACTCGACGTCGAGACACAAGCTCTGGAGCTCTCTAATCAGCACGTTGAAGGACTCTGGGATTCCAGGTTCAATCGCTGCCTCACCCTTGACGATCGCCTCATAGATTTTTGTACGTCCAAAGACATCGTCGGATTTAGAAGTCAGCAGTTCCTGGAGTATGTGAGCTGCGCCATACGCCTCCAGAGCCCAAACCTCCATTTCACCGAAACGCTGTCCGCCAAACTGAGCCTTACCACCCAGAGGCTGCTGAGTAATCAACGAGTAGGGGCCGATCGAGCGCGCGTGAATCTTGTCGTCAACGAGGTGGGACAGCTTAAGCATATAGATGTATCCCACTGTCACTTCCTGCTCGAACGGTTCACCCGACAATCCGTCGTAAAGTCGTGTCTTCCCGCTGGTTGGCAAATTGGCGTCCTCGAGCACCGACTTGATCTCGGCTTCCGTGGCGCCGTCGAAAACCGGTGTCGCGTAGTGCAGACCCAGGGCATGAGCAGCCCACCCCAGGTGCGTCTCGAGAATCTGTCCAACGTTCATTCGAGACGGTACACCCAGCGGATTCAAAACGATCTCTACCGGTGTGCCATCCGGCAGATAAGGCATGTCTTCCTCAGGCAGGATGCGCGCAATCACACCCTTGTTCCCGTGACGGCCCGCCATCTTGTCTCCGACCGAAAGCTTTCGCTTCATCGCGACATAAACCTTGACCAGCTTGATCACTCCCGGAGGCAGTTCGTCGCCTCGCCTCAGCTTGGAGATACGATCCTCATGAACCTTTCGAAGCACGTCGATCTGACGCGTCGTCATTCCTTCGATTTCCTGAATCTCCTTGGAGTTATTGGAGCCATCTGTAAATTTCAGCTTCAGAAGTTCACGCATAGAGAGGTTTTCGAGTACTTCTCGAGTCAACACGGTCTTCTTTGCAATGATCTTCCGGCCGGTCCGATCGTGAACCAACTGATTCGAAGTCGTCTTGCCACCAAGGCTTTGCTCCAGGCGTTTGTTTCTCTCGTCCGTCAAGATTCGGATCTCGTCGCGGAGGTTCTTCTCCAGGCGCAGCAACTCGATCTCTTCGATCGAGACAGCCCTTTCATCCTTTTCTGCGCCCTTTCGAGAAAAGATGT
Organism: Terriglobia bacterium; assembly: GCA_965218585.1. Taxonomy (GTDB): domain Bacteria; phylum Acidobacteriota; class Terriglobia; order 20CM-2-55-15; family 20CM-2-55-15. The sequence continues at coordinate 313,495 of CBDCLE010000003.1, read as the reverse complement.
TCACGTCGACGACGATGCCTTCGATACCCGGAGGGCAGATAAGCGAAGCGTCGCGCACGTCACCGGCCTTCTCACCGAATATCGCCCGCAGCAATTTCTCCTCGGGCGTGAGTTGCGTCTCTCCTTTCGGAGTCACCTTTCCGACCAGCACATCACCCGGCTTGACGTAGGCACCGATCCGGATAATTCCGGCCTCATCCAGGTCATTGAGAAAGGACTCACTGACGTTTGGAATGTCTCGCGTTATCTCTTCCGGTCCGAGCTTGGTGTCCCTCGCTTCGATATCGAACTCTTCGATGTGAATTGATGTGTAGTAGTCGTCCTTGACGAGCCTTTCGGAAACCAGGATCGCATCCTCAAAGTTGTATCCCCGCCACGGCATGAAGGCGACCAGTATGTTTCGTCCCAAGGCAAGTTCGCCTTGCTCTGTACACGGTCCGTCAGCGAGTACTTGCCCTTGAGTAACGCGGTCTCCTCTCCGAATTACCGGCTTCTGGTTGATGCACGTATTCTGATTGGAACGTTTAAACTTGGTCAGGGAGTAAATATCAGCACCCACCTCCCTGGAGAAAAAGCTCTCTTCAGCGCCTTCCACCCGGACGATGATCCGTTCAGAATCGACCGAATCGATGACTCCGCTTCGGCGACAGACGACGACGGCGCCCGAGTCGCGTGCAGTGATTTCTTCCATTCCGGTGCCCACCAGCGGCGCGTCGGTACGAAGCAACGGCACCGCCTGACGTTGCATGTTCGATCCCATCAGGGCGCGGTTGGCGTCGTCGTTCTCCAGGAAAGGAATCAACGACGCAGCGACTGAAACCAACTGCTTGGGAGAAACGTCTACGTAGTCGACTTCTTCACGATGTTTCAAAACGAAGTTGCCCGATTGCCGAACGTTGACCAGTTCGTTGACCATGCGACCCTTGGCATCCATTTCAACGTTGGCCTGGGCGATCAGGTATTCGTCTTCCTCCCATGCAGAGAGATAGAACGAGTAAGGTTCGAATTCGATTCTCTTCTTTCCCTTCAACGACTCGTTCTCTTTCTCTACGACCTCCCGTTCAACGTGAGAGCCGACATCGTGTTTCGAGCCACCGGCCGAAAGAATGGTCACGTAATCTATGACCCGCCCTTTTTTCACCTTTCGATACGGACTTTCGATAAAACCAAACTCGTTGATCCGCGCGTAGCAACTCAGCGACGAGATCAATCCGATGTTCGGTCCTTCCGGAGTCTCGATCGGACATATCCGGCCGTAGTGCGTGGGATGGACGTCTCGAACTTCGAATCCCGCTCGTTCCCGTGACAATCCGCCCGGACCCAGGGCTGAGAGACGTCTCTTGTGGGTAATCTCGGAAAGCGGATTTGTCTGGTCCATGAACTGGGACAACTGGGATGAGCCAAAAAATTCACGCACCGCTGCGATCACGGGCTTTGCATTGATCAAATCGTGCGGCATCGCCGTGATCATTTCCTGATAGACCGACATCTTTTCCTTGATCGCTCGTTCCATTCTTACGAGTCCGATCCGGAACTGGTTCTCGAGCAACTCCCCGACCGCGCGGACTCTCCGATTACCGAGATGATCGATGTCATCCACCTGACCCATGGGCTTGCGCAACTTCAGGAGGTAGGCAATGACACCATAAAAGTCGGCCGGTTCCAGGATCCTCTTCTCGAGCGGAGTCGTCATGTCCAGTTTGATGTTGAACTTGAGACGGCCGACCCGCGAAAAGTCGTATTTGCGAGCATCGAAGAACATGCCTTGGAACAGATTTGTGGCTGTCTCCAGCGTAGGCGGATCGCCAGGTCGCAGCTTGCGGTAGATTTCGATCAAAGCCTCTTCCGACGTCTTAATCGTGTCCTTCTTGATCGTTTGGCTCAAAACGATACCGATGTCGTCACGTTCAGGGAAGAAAACAGAGATCTCTGGCACACCGGCATCCATCACTGACCGAATAATCGTCGGGGTCAATTCGTTATTGGCCTCAACGATCACCTCACCCGTGTTGGTATCGATAATGTCCCCAGCCGTGAACCCTCCTTCAAGGTCTTCGGCAGTAACTTCAAAATTCTTCAACTTGGCTTGTTTCATGTTGGCCAACACCGATGGGGTAATCTTTCTACCCGCGCCAGCCAACAGTTCTTTCGTCTTGGGATTCCGAATCTCTTTGCTCATCCGCATTCCGCGAATCGTCGGGGAAAAATTCCAGAGCAGCTTCTCTTTACTGATCTTGATGGTGTCAATCGTGTAGAAGTTGCGGATGATTTCTTCGTCGTTTTTCAGCCCGAGAGTCCGAAGGAAAATCGAGGCGAGGAACTTTCTTTTCCGATCGATCCTGACATAAAGAATGTTCTTCGCAGTTTCGTATTCGAACTCGACCCAGGAACCTCGGTAGGGGATGATCTTGCCGAGAAAGTAATCGCGAGCCGATGTCGATTCGAAGAAAACACCCGGACTGCGGTGCAATTGGCTGACGATCACACGCTCGGTACCGTTAATGATGAACGTACCGTTCTCGGTCATCAACGGTATCTCTCCGAAATAGACTTCTTGCTCCTTGATGTCACGGATCGTCTTGGCGCCTGTGTCCGGATCCTTTTCGAAAATCGTCAGCCGAATCGTAACTTTGAGGGGCGCCGAGTAAGTCATACCGCGCGCCTGGCACTCGTTAGTGTCGTACTTGAGTTTCAACTGCACAGGGTCGCCGCACTTCTGGCAGAAGGTCACCAGGTTCTTGTTCGTAGTACCGCAGTGCCGGCACATTACCGTACTGTCCGCCGAAAACGGATTCGTGGTAATCATGCTGCCGCAGGAGCGGCAGGTGCTACGAAGATGATGGAGCCCCTTCAACGTCCCGCACTTGCACTCCCAATTCCCTATGGAGTAACTGATGAACTCAAGAGTCGACACTCCCCGGAAATCTGATATCGGAAAAACCGAATTGAAAACAGCCTGCAGACCGGTATCTTCCCGCTCGTCCGGCAGCATGTTCATCTGAAGAAATCGCTCGTAGGACTTCTTCTGCACCTCGATGAGATTTGGAATCTGGATCGCTGTCTTGATCTTCGAAAAGTTGATTCTCTCTCTCTGGGTGTTCGTCGTGTTAGTGTCTGCCATTTGTGGTGTTTACTCCTGAAATGACAACGCACCGGGAGCAGGGCGCACTCCACCCTGCGGCCCGGTGAGTCCAATTCTGCGACCCGCGACCGTTCGTTGGAAGGTATTCTGTCGGTAACGAACCGATGGATGCTCCCGCGATCGATGCCCGATTTCAGATCCGGCTTTGCTCTACTGCCTTTACTTAACTTCTACTGATGCGCCAGCTTCTTCAAACTTCTTCTTGGCCTCTTCAGCTTCGTCCTTGTTCACGCCCTCTTTCACCGCCTTCGGGGCAGCCTCCACAAGGTCCTTAGCTTCCTTGAGACCCAGACTTGTCAGCTCTCGTACCACCTTGATCACGGCAATCTTGTTGCCACCGATGCCCGTGAGTACGACATCGAATTCAGTCTTTTCTTCTTCCGCTGCCGCGCCGCCTGCGGCAGGAGCCCCAGCCACTGCGACAGCGGCCGCAGCCGCGCTGACACCGAAAGCTTCCTCGATTCCCTTAACCAACTCGGAAGCCTCCAGCAGCGAAAGGCCTTTGATCTCTTCGATGATGCTAGCTACTTTGTCCGACATGCGATTCTCCTGATTGATGAATGCGGGGAAATTCAGGGTAAAACCCGGTTTCCCAAAGTATTAATTTGCCTCTACGATCCTCATAGCTCTTGAGAAATCAGGCATCCGCTCCAAATTTTTCCTGTTCGACGGCCTGTCCCAAAGCGACGGCAAGGTTCCGAACAACGGCATTGACGCCAACTGCAATCCTCTGCGCCGGTGCGTTGACCAGGTACATCACCTTCGCGATCAGTTCTTCGTGGGAAGGCATCGCAGCAATTTCGGCCAGGGTTGAAATCTCGACCACACGACCTTCGACCATGCCCGCCTTGAACTCGAAAACCGGATTCGCCTTCGCGTAGGCTGACAACGCCTTAGCGAGAGCGACGGGATCACCCGAGTTGTAGGCGATCGCTGTGGGTCCGTCGAATGAAGCCGCCAACTCCTCGACCGGTGTTCCGTCGGCCGAAATCTTGGCCAGCCTGTTCTTGACGACCCTGTACTTGCTGTCCGCCTCGCGCACCTTGTTTCGAAGGTCCGTATCCTGCTCGACGCTGAGTCCTTTGAACTGAACGACTACGAGGTTCTCCGCCTCGGTGAACTCTTTCTTCAAGTGTTGGACTTCGTCTTCTTTCTCTTTCCTCGATTTCACAATTCCCTCGCCTGAAATAAGTAACGGGTGATTGCTGAGTTCATCCGTTCATTTGGCGTCGACTGAGGCCGGGTCGATGTCGATGCCGGGACTCATCGTGGTCGCCACGGTTACGCGACGGACGTACTTGCCTTTCAGAGTCGTCGGACGCGCTTTGACAATGGATTCAGTCAAAGTACGTACGTTCTCAACCAGCTTCGAATGGTCGAACGAAACTTTACCGAAAGGGGCGTGGATGACGCCGGTCTTGTCGACTCGGTATTCCACCTTGCCAGCTTTGACTTCTTCGACAGCCTTCGCCACTTCGAAAGTCACAGTTCCCGTTTTCGGGTTTGGCATGAGACCTCGTGGACCCAGAACCCGACCCAGTTTACCGACGGATTTCATCATGTCCGGTGTCGAAATACAGGCGTCAAATTCAAGCCATCCACCCTTGATCTTTTCGACCAGATCGTCTCCACCCGCAAACTCGGCACCAGCTTGCTCTGCTTCTCTAATCTTTTCGCCTGACGCGATAACGCAAACAGTCTTGGACTTGCCCAACCCATTCGGCAACACGACAGTTCCACGCACCATTTGGTCCGCATGTTTGGGGTCAACCCCGAGCCTCATGTGAAGTTCGACTGTCTCGTCAAACTTCGCGAACTTGATCTTCTGGAGGGTCTCGATCGCCTCATCGATGACATACATCCGGTCTTCGATCTGCTCGGCCGCCTTACCGTAGTTCTTGGTTGCCTTCGCCATTTCCTAGCCTCCTACGACCTCAAGACCCATGCTCCGCGCTGTCCCTTTAATAATTTGAACAGCCGCCTCAATGCTCGCAGCGTTAAGGTCAGGCATCTTCGTACGGGCGATCTCCTCGACCTGCTTTTCAGTCACCTGACCGACCTTCTCCTTGTTCGGTTCTCCGGAACCCTTCGCTATCCCAGCCGAGCGCTTCAGCAGCACGGCCACAGGAGGTGTCTTGGTGATGAAACTGAAGGAACGGTCCGCGTACACGGTAATAACGACCGGAATGATCAACCCTTCTTGATCCTTCTCCGAGGTCTTGGCGTTGAAAGCTTTGCAGAAATCCATGATCGCTACGCCGTGCTGTCCGAGTGCCGGACCCACCGGCGGAGCAGGCGTCGCCTTTCCTGCGGGAATCTGAAGCTTGATGAGACCGATGATTTTCTTCGCCATAATTCTCTAAATCTTCTCTACTCTTTCTAGTCTTTCTCTACCTGCAGGAAATCCAGTTCCACGGGCGTCGCCCGTCCGAATATCGTGACCATGACTTTCAGCGTGCTCCGATCGTCGTTCACCTCGTCAACAATTCCTGTGAAGCTGCTAAAGGGACCGTCGATGATCTTGACCTCTTCGCCGTTTTCGAAAGTCAACTTGGGTTTGGGTCGATCCGCTGCAGCCGTCTCAACCCTGTACACAATCTGTTTTACTTCTTCTTCCGACAAGGGCGTCGGTGATGAACCGGAGCCCACAAAACCCGTAACCCGGGGGGTGTCCTTGACCAGATGCCAGGCCTCGTCGCTGGGTCCGCCACCATCCGTTGTCGTCATCTCAACGAGAACGTAGCCGGGATAGAACATTTTCTGAGAAATGACCCGCTTGCCGCCCTTGACTTCAATGACCTCCTCGGTCGGTATCAGGACATTGCAGATTTCTTCTTCCAGACCGAAAGCCGTCACGCGCGAACGTAGGCTCTCGGCGACCTTCCTCTCGAACCCTGAATAGGTGTGAATGATGTACCACAGCTTGGGCAAGGAACTACGAACCTCCGCTTCCGAAATAGGCCAGAACGCGGTTAAGCCCCAAGCCCAGGACATAATCGACCAGGCCCAGATACACACCAAAAAAGAAAACGGCAATAATTACGACAACAGTCGTGCCTATGATTTCATCCCTGCCCGGCCAGGAGACTTTCTTCATCTCACCACGGACATCGCCGTAGAATTGGGTGCTCCGTTGGGACCAGTCTTTAACTTTCTCAGCCGGGTTCATAAAATTAGTGAAATCGTCGTAGCCTCTGGGGTCCCGCTACAAATGTTACTCTGCGGCCTTCGCTGTCTATAGGCAGGCCAGGAGGGATTCGAACCCCCAGCATCCGGTTTTGGAGACCGGCGCTCTGCCAGTTAGAGCTACTGGCCTGCATCTGGAAAAGCCAAATCAAGTGATTGTAACAGATTACGCCTACTTCGTCTCGCGGTGAACGGTGTGATGCCGGCACCGTGGACAATACTTCTTGGTTTCCAGACGATCCGTGTGTTTCTTCTTGTTTTTTGTGTTCGAGTAGTTCCGTTCCTTGCAGTCCGTACACTGTAAAGTAATGATATCTCTCATCTTTTTGCCGTTCGGAGACCGATCCTAATCCTTTTTCTACTCTTCAATATCGGTGACGGTTCCGGCACCCACGGTGCGACCGCCTTCACGAATCGCAAACCGCAGTCCCTTCTCCAGAGCCACCGGCGTGATCAACTCAATCTTCAAACTCACGTTGTCCCCAGGCATCACCATCTCCACCCCTTCCGGCAGCGACGAGGACCCGGTTACGTCTGTCGTCCGAAAATAAAACTGCGGCCGATACCCGTTGAAAAACGGCGTGTGCCGTCCTCCCTCATCCTTGGTCAGGACATACACCTCGGCGCTGAACTTCGTGTGCGGCGTGATCGACCCCTTCTTGGCCACCACCTGCCCCCGCTCCACTTCGTCCTTCTTCGTCCCTCTCAACAACAACCCGACGTTGTCACCGGCCTGCCCTTCATCGAGCAACTTCTTGAACATCTCCACGCCCGTGATCACCGTCTTGAACGTCGGCGTGAATCCGACTATCTCCAACTCCTCGCCCACCTTCACCATCCCGCGCTCGATCCGGCCCGTCACCACCGTTCCCCGTCCCGATATCGAGAAAATATCCTCGATCGGCATCAAAAACGGCTTGTCCACGTCCCGCTCCGGCACCGGTATGTAGTCATCCACCTTCGCCATCAACTCTTCGATCTTACTCACCCACTCGTCTTCTTCTTCCAGTGCCTTCAGCGCCGACCCCCGGATCACCGGTACGTCATCGCCCGGGAATCCGTAGGAACTCAACAATTCCCGCACTTCCAGCTCCACCAACTCCAGCAACTCTTCATCTTCCACCACGTCGCACTTGTTTAAAAACACCACGATGTAGGGCACGCCCACCTGCCGCGCCAGCAATATATGCTCCCGGGTCTGCGGCATTGGCCCGTCTGTGGCCGCCACCACCAGGATCGCTCCGTCCATCTGCGCCGCTCCCGTGATCATGTTCTTGATGTAGTCGGCGTGTCCGGGACAGTCCACGTGCGCGTAGTGACGGTTCGGCGTCTGATACTCCACGTGCGCCGTCGCGATCGTGATCCCTCGTGCCTTCTCTTCCGGCGCGTTATCGATCGAATCAAACGACCGGTACGACACCGACGCATCATGCTTGGCCAACGTCTTCGTTATCGCTGCTGTTAACGTCGTCTTCCCGTGATCGATGTGTCCGATCGTTCCTACGTTGATGTGCGGCTTGGTTCGCTCAAATTTCTCTTTCGCCATTGCGCCTGCCCTCTCTCTGTTCGCTTTCTCTTCTTGTGACGTTAGCCAACAGCTAACAGTTCTCTAAGGAGCGGGAGACGGGATTCGAACCCGCGACCAACGGCTTGGAAGGCCGTGACTCTACCGCTGAGTTACTCCCGCCGACCATCGCAGCTCCGCAAGTGACCATTGCCACTCCACAAGTGACCATTACCACTCCACAAGTGTCGTCGTGTTGGTCAAGTTCCAACCGCATCGCTGCGGCTCTGCCGTCGTCACTCCGTTATGGAGCCCACGACCAGGATCGAACTGGTGACCTCGTCCTTACCAAGGACGCGCTCTACCGACTGAGCTACGTGGGCCTATAGGTCCAATCACACCCTCACTGCGCCCGACCAATTCAGCAACGCTCGCCGGAAATGCGCCAACACAGCGACACTTGTTGGAGCTGCAAAGGTTGCCGCAATCAAAACAGCGACGCTTGCGGAGCTGCGATGGTCCCTGCAACCAATACAGCGACGCTCGTCGGAGCTGCAATAGTCCCGCAATGGACAGGGGAGGATTCGAACCTCCGTAGCCCGCAAGGAGCGCCAGATTTACAGTCTGGTGCGTTTAACCACTCCGCCACCTGTCCCTACCGCAACGGATCACCCTGAACGACGCTCTCGGTCTCGGGCCGAACCTGCTGAAATGAGCTGGCGAAGGGAGTCGAACCCCCGACCTGCTGATTACAAATCAGCTGCTCTACCAACTGAGCTACGCCAGCGGCGACAAACTTCTAAATTTATCACAGGAAAAATCGCGATTCAATCATTCACTTGGGGTGGGAACTCTTTTGTGTCCCATGCTTTAGCAACCTCTGGCGAACGACTTCATACAGAACCACTCCGGCAGCCACAGAAACGTTGAGAGAGTCGATTTTCCCTTGCATCGGAATCCGGACCTCGGCGTCGCAGTTCTCTCGTACGAGGCGGCGAATTCCACGGTGCTCGCCCCCCAGAACCAGTGCTACGGGCACCGTATAGTCGAACTCGGTCCACAAGACGGGCGCATCAGGGGCAACCCCTACTACCCATATCCCCTTGTCTTTCATTACTTTAATGGCCGTAACCAGATTAGATGCCTTTGCGATGGGCAGGTGTTCCAGCGCACCCGCGGAAGCCCGGGAAACCGCAGCGGTCAAACCCGCACTCCGTCTCTCGGTCACAACGAGACCAGAAGCGTTTGCCGTTTCCGCGGTCCGGATTACGGCTCCAAGATTCTGAGGATCCTGGACACCGTCGAGGACGACAATCAGAGGGTTCTCGAACTCGAGAACCTGCTCCAGGGGAACCCAGGAGCGCGCACCCACAACGGCTACGACGCCTTGATGGGGGTTGTTCCGCGCCACACGGTCCAACGCCTCTCGACTCTCGCGGCGTATCGGTATGTCCCGCGCATTGGCGATCTCTACGATCTGGCGCACCTTTTCCGGCGTGGAGCCCCTGCCTATATGCAATCTCTGTATGGGACGCTGGGCGGAGGACAGGGCCTCGTACACGGGATGGACACCAACAATGATTTCGCCGTCCGTATCCTGTTCCATGATTGAACTCTCGGTCTCTGGTGCTTGACGGTTCGGTAATTTCCGCGTGAGGCGTTAAGCGTTTCTTGAAAGGAAAGCTTCGACTCGAGCCCGGCAATCGATGATGTCCCGGACTCCCAATCTAGCCCCTGTCTCCACCAATGGAATCAGCTTGTCCAACTCCGGCCCTGAATCGCGCGCTGTCAGGGCAACACGAAGGGGATGGAACAGAGCACGGCCTTTTCTTCCCGTGGCCTTCTTAAGCGAAGTGACGATCGAACGAAAATCATCGAAGGTCAGATGATCGTAGCCCTGAAGTTCCTCGCCAAAAGCGCGGACTAGATCCCGCACGCCTTCCTCTTCCAGGGCCTCTCGAACGACTTCAGAACCGTCAACGGGAAAGGCAAGTACACCTTCAAGGGCAGACGGCATCTCGGAAACAACGTCGATTCCGCCAAGCAGAGTCTCACTGACCATCTGAACCCATTCGTCCGCTCCGTCCGCAGGCATCCATCCAGCTCCATCCAGGGCAGCCCGGACAAGTGAGGCTGTCTTCGGGCTCTCACGCAAATACTGGCGGTTTATGAAGTTCAGCTTGCCGAAATCAAAGATGGCGGGGTGCTTGTTCACCTTCTCGAGACGGAATTCCCGAACGAGAGTCTCAGGTGGAACGACTTCACTTCCTTCCGCACCCGGAGACCAGCCCAACAGCGCGACGTAGTTCATCAGGGCCTCGGGCAGGTAGCCGGCCTCCCGAAACTCGGACACTGAGGTCGCTCCGTGACGCTTGCTCAAACGGGTCTGGTCCGGCCCCAGTATCGTGGACAGGTGCGCGAACTGCGGCACGGCGTGTCCCAGGGCTTCATAGATCAGGATCTGCTTGGGTGTGTTCGAAAGGTGGTCATCTCCCCGAATGACGTGTGAAATTTGCATGAGTGCATCATCGACGACCACAGCATAGTTGTAAGTAGGCGTTCCATCAGATCGCAGCAGGATGGGGTCGCTGATGACTTCGGTCGAGAATTGCATCTCGCCATGCACTATGTCCTCGAAACGAACCATCCCCTCACGGACACTGAGCCGCACGACAAAATCCTCACCGGCTTTGACCTTTGAATTCACGACCTCGGGGGTCAGCCGCCGGCATTTTCCCGGATACGTCCAGGAAGAGCCCTTGGCCCTGGCTGCCTCCGATTGCACGGCGAGCTCTGCCTCGGAACAGAAGCATCGAAACGCACCCCCTGAGGTAACGAGCCCAGATGCATGTTCGGTGTATATTTCTGATCGTTCCGACTGACGGTACGGCCCATGTTCGCCCCCGACATCCGGGCCTTCATCCCAATCCATCCCGAACCATCCGAGATCGTCGTAGATCAACTGCTCGTAGCGCTTTTCAGATCGGGCCTGGTCGGTGTCTTCGATTCTCAATACGAACGCACCGCCTCGCTGACGAGTAAAGAGCCAGGCGAACAATCCGGTCCGGAGGTTCCCGACATGCAACAACCCAGTCGGGCTGGGTGCGTATCTGACCCTTAGGGTGTCACCGGCGTCCTTCATGTCACTCGACTGTGACCAGGGCAATCGCCTGGGCCGCAATGGCTTCTCCCTCTCCTATCGGACCCAGCCTCTCCATCGTCTTGGCCTTTACCTGAACGTCGTCTGTGGATACACCCAACACACTTGAGATACGGGCTTCCATGGACGGAAGGAAACCCTGCAGGTGGGGACGTTCGGCCAAAACGTTGGAATCGATGTTGCCAATCGAATAGCCCTTGTCACGGATCAACTGAACCGTATCTTCAAGAAGAACATAGCTGGCTATCCCGAGGTAGCGGTCGTCGGTCTCCGAAAACTTCTCACCGATGTTGCCCAGCCCACATGCCCCCAACAGCGCATCGGTAATTGCATGAAGCAATACGTCGCCGTCAGAATGGCCTACCAGGCCCTTGTCGTGTGGGATTTCGATTCCCCCAAGCGTGAGCTTTCTACCGGGCGCGAGACGATGAATGTCGAAACCAATACCTATCCGAACCTTCACCGAGCCAACGCCCTCTCTTCTTCGAGAAGGAATCTGGCTAGTGATAGATCGCTGGGTCGCGTGATCTTGATGTTTCGCTCCGAACCTCGAACCAGAAACACGGAGTGACCGGAACGTTCCACCAGGCTCGCCTCATCCGTACCGTAGTAGCCGTCGCGGCGGGCGCTGTCAAAAGCTTCCTGGAGGACCTTGGCCTGAAACACCTGCGGCGTCTGTACCAGGACAAGATTTTCTCTACGTAGGGTGGACTTCACTGAGTCGCCTTCAACTTCCTTTACCGTATCTGTAATTGGAATCGCGAGAATAGCCGCTCCGCCTTTCGACGCCTCTTCAATCACTTGTTCGATTTCCTCCAGGCTCACAAACGGCCGTACTCCATCGTGAACAGCCACCATATCGGTACCCGGAGCCAGATGTTCCATTGCGCTCGCGACCGAGTCTTGCCGTCGCTCGCCACCTTCGATGGCTGTGACGGGCTTTGTAAGCCCAGCTTCGGCGACCATCTGCCGCACATCATCCACGGACTCGCGAGGTGAGGCGATGACAATGTGGTCGATCAGAGGAGACGCGTCGAACTTGCGGAGTGTCAAAACTAAAATCGGAACGTCTTCCAGAGCCAGGAACTGCTTTGGCTTGTCGGCTTTCATTCGGCGGCCTGCCCCAGCGGCCGCTATAATCGCTCCTACTTTCATCTTATTAGCATGGGGCCCACCGTCCCCCTCTCCTCCAACACTCAGAGTGCACCCTCATTGTTTCTAACCTCTACTCTTCGGGAACTCGGACGCTGGTCCGGTACCCCATGCCCGTTCGGCATTGTGGCTTGCATTCTTAAGCATGGGCCCACCGTCCCCATTCCAACTTATTGTTATTTTGCGGGCACGCCCTGTTTTTCAGGTCGATCGGATCGGTCCCGACCTCCCTTGTCGTCACGTGAAGAATGCGGATCGCGCTTTTCTTCGTAACGGCCAAAAATCATCTTGCCGGCTGTAGTTTGCAGAACGCTCGTCACCGAAGAGTCGACTGTCTTTCCGATCATCTTGCGGGCGTTGTCCACGACGACCATCGTTCCATCGTCGAGGTAGGCGATGCCCTGATTGAACTCCTTGCCTTCCTTCAGGATAAACACCTTCATGATCTCACCCGGTAAGTAGACCGGCTTCAGGGCATTGGCCAGTTCATTGATGTTCAGTACTTCGACGCCACGGAGTTGAGCCACCTTGTTGAGGTTGAAATCGTTTGTGACGATCTTGGCGTCGATCTCCTGGGCCAGTTCGATCAGCTTCATGTCGACCTCACGAACCTGCGGATAATCGTTTTCGACAAGCTGGACTTTAATACCGGACATCTTTTGAACGCGCTGCAGGATGTCCAGTCCCCTCCGGCCACGATTACGCTTAAGGCCGTCAGCTGAGTCGGCCACCTGCTGCAGTTCCCTCAGAACGAAATGGGGGATGACCAGGATGCCGTCCAGAAATCCAGTCTCGCAGATGTCGGCGATTCTTCCGTCAATGATCACGCTCGTATCGAGGATCTTGTAGTCCTCCTTCGGAGGACGATCACTACCGAAGATCCCACCAAGCGCGGCAAGATTTAGCAGATCGCCCTTGTTCGCCCCAACGACCAGACCCACATAGACCATCAGGAAGAGAACAAAGATTTTGATGTAAGACAGAGAACTTGGATCGAATGCCGTGTCCGTAAGCAGACCGCCGATCATGCTTGCCCCAACGATGCCGAGGATCGAGCCTACAGCCGCTCCAATCAAACGTTTAAGTGACGCGCGTCTAACGCGATGTTCGAAAAAGATGATACCGAGTGCGCTAGCCAGGCCGAGTAGAACTGCGTTTACACCCACAAGCCCAAACGGACTTATGAAATAAGCGGCCACCGTTAGGGTCAGAGCGAAAATCACGCGGACGACGACGATGTCGATCAGAAAGTTCTCTTCTTTGCTCCGCAGGGATGATTCCACGGAGAAAGGCGACGGTTCCTCTGTTCGTTTCATCAGACACCCAACCTTTTATGAAAATGATCAAAAAGGGTAGACATAACCAGTTTGGATTATACGGCATACCCGAATGACCTGTATCACTCATATCGGAGCCCATTCGGGATGCTGAAGCGGCAACAACCCCCACAGTCCAGGGGAATTGCTCGGTCTAGTCGGAGGGTCCGGACGCCACCGGTCCGAACAGTACGTCAACGGCTTCGTTCAGATTGGCGACCGATACGGTCTCAAAATCAGAAGGCACTTCTGAAACCGTCTGTGCAGGCAAAATCCCACGACGGAATCCCAGGCTAGCTGCTTCTTTGATCCGCATTCCGGGATGCAGGCACGACCGGACCTCACCGCCCAGTCCGATCTCCCCGAACATCAGCGTCGAGGGAGGCACCGCACGATTCAGGAAGCTGGAGAGAATGGCGGCCGCGATTCCGAGATCGGCGGCTGGCTCATCGATCTGGAGACCTCCAACAACGTTGAGGTAGATGTCCTGATCCCAGAGGTGGATCCCCAGTCGCTTCTCGATGACTGCAGCTATAAGCGCCAGTCTTTGAGGATCGACTCCTGTTGTAAATCGGCGCGGTGTCCCCAGGTGAGTTTTGGAAACCAGCGCCTGCAACTCAACCAACAGAGGCCGCGTCCCTTCGACCGAGCAGACAACGGCCGATCCCGAATCCGGTGTATCCCGCTGCGAAAGAAACAGGCCTCCGGGAGATGCGACGGCTTCGAGGCCAGAAGCTGTCATCTCGAAAATTCCCAACTCGTTCGCTGCGCCGAACCGATTCTTTATCGTGCGCACGATGCGGTGAGGATGCTGACGGGGACCTTCAAAATACAACACGGTGTCCACGATGTGCTCGAGGGCTTTGGGCCCCGCCAGAGCACCGTCTTTGGTGATGTGTCCGATTAAAAAGGCGGGCACCTGATGCTGCTTGGTCCAAACGAGGAACTGGGAGGCTACCTCGCGCACTTGGCCGATGCTTCCAGGTGCCATATCAAGTTTTTCGCTGAACGTGGTCTGTATCGAATCCACGATGACCACTGCCGCGCCCACTTCTTCCGCCTTGGAGAGAATACGTTCGACGTTCATCTCTGCGTATATGAGCAGGTCGCCTCCTTCGACTCGGGTTCTCTCTCCCCGAAGCTTGATCTGGCGGGGTGATTCTTCGCCCGAAGCATAAAGAATCGGATATCGCGTCGAAAGGTGGGCCGCTACGTCAAGCATGAGTGTCGATTTGCCCACTCCAGGATCACCCCCCAGCAACACCAGGGCACCAGGAACCAGGCCGCCCCCAAGAACCCGATCAAATTCGGGGATACCCGTTGGCGTGCGAGCCACCTCGGACCCTTCAATGGAGTCGAGGCGGACTGGGGCGGCTTCTGTGGTCAGGGAGACTCGGGAAGGTGAGGAGGAGCCGACGCTCTCTTCCACGAAACTGTTCCACTCTTCGCAGGTGGGACAACGGCCGATCCACTTGGGTGACATGTGCCCACACTGCTGGCAGAAGAACTGTGTCCGCTGTTTCATCGATAAGGCTCAGGGAACATGCAGAACTTCAACACGAAGACACGAAGTAAACGAAGGATTTAAGAATATATTTCTCCGTGACCGTCGTGTCTTCGTGTTGAAAAACTTCTGCCCGCAACCTTACCCAAGGGCAAAACATAGACTACATGTCCAGGAGGGTCTGGAATCGGGTGTACTGCTTCTGAAACGCAAGTCTGAGCGTGCCGGTGGGCCCGTTGCGTTGTTTGGCTATGATCAATTCAGCCAGGCCGGCATTCTCATCGTTCGGTTTGTAAAGCTCTTCCCGGTAGATAAAGGCGACTAGGTCGGCATCCTGTTCGATCGAACCGGATTCCCTCAGGTCCGAAAGCTGCGGTCTGTGATCGGACCCGGTTCTCTGTTCCGGTGCCCGGCTCAGCTGCGACAAGGCGACGACCGGCACGTCCAGTTCCTTCGCCAGCGCTTTCAACCCACGCGAAATCCCGGAAATCTCCTGCGTGCGATTCTCGGAACGGCCAAACCCGGACATCAGTTGGAGGTAATCCACGATGACGAGTCCGAGGCCGTGTTCGGCCTTCAGTCGCCTCGCTTTGGCTCGCATCTGCATTATGGTCAGCGATGAAGAATCGTCAATGAAGATGGGCGAATTGGCGATCTGGCCCAGAGAATCGATCAACTTGCCGAAATCGTCCTTGGACAGGTAGCCGGTCCGAACCCGGTGGGCGTCGACCATTGCTTCGGCACAGAGAACCCTCATCAACAGTTGGGTCTTGGACATTTCCAGGCTGAAAATCCCAACGGGTTCGCCCTTCCGCAGGGCAACGTGCTGGGCGATATTCAAAGAGAGCGCAGTCTTGCCCATTGAGGGGCGGGCCGCAATGATGACCAGGTCTGCCGGCTGGAGTCCCGACGTCATCCGATCGAAGTCATTGAAACCGGTCGCTACACCGGTAATCATCTCCCGCTCGGTGTAGAGCCTTTCCAACATCTGGTGCGCTTCAGACTCGAGATCCTTGACCGAGACCAGACCGCTCTGGATTCTCTTCTCGGACAACTCGAACAACGCTTGCTCTGCCCTGTCCAGGACCTCCTCGGCCGATTCAGACTGATCGAAGCACTCGACCATAGTGCGATTCGTCGAGTGGATCATCTGACGGAACAGCGATTTCTCTCTGATGATCTGGACGTAATGTTCGATATTGACCAGATGCGGAATGCCGTCCATCAAGCTGGCCAGATAGGCGATCCCCCCCGCTGAGTCCAGCAGTGAATCCCGATCCAGCCGATCCTGAAGCGTAATCAGATCGACGGCCTTCGATTCGTTCACAATCTCGGACATTTTTCGGAATGTAATACGGTGAGCCTCAAGGTAGAAATCATCCTGCTTCAGGCTCTCAACGACGGTGTAGTAGTTCTCGTTGTTGACGAGAATGGCGCCGAGGACCGACTTCTCGGCATCAACGTTGTGGGGGAGCGGACGTTCTAGTGTTTCGCGAGCCATCGTTGCCGAAGAAGAATACGGTCGCGGAAAACGAAGGACAAGACGAAATTCCAGCGCGTCCTAAAGTAAAGGACTTACGGGTTCTGGATTTTCCAGGGCTGAGGATCCGACCTCCCGAGCAGGGGATTTACTCGGGTGCGTTCTCGGGTTCGGCTTGGGATTCGACGGGTGGGGGGGCGGCTTCTCCCTCTTCGGCTTCCACGCGGAGCTTAACTTCTGCGATGACGTCGGTGAACAGTCGTATCGGAATGGTGAACTCACCCAATTGCTTAATGTGTTCATCGATGCCGATCTTCCGCTTGTCCACCTTGAAGCCCTTCTTCTCGAGTTCCTCGGCGATGTCGCTGGTGGTGACCGAACCGTACAGCACTTCCTGTTCACCAACCTTTCGCTTCACGCTGATTTCCACCTCGCCCATCATCTCGCGAAGCTTCTCCGCTTCTTCCCTCTGTTTGGCTTCGTGGCGCAGCAAGTTGTTCCGTTCCTGCTCGATGATCTTGAGATTGCCGGGTGTGGCCATGTAGGCCAGCTTGCGCGGGAGCAGATAGTTCCGTGCATATCCGGATTTTACGGTCACGACGTCGCCCGGATGGCCGAGGTTCTCTATTGCTTCTCTCAGGATGATTTCCATTCTTGGATCCTCTTAACTGAAATCGGTAGTAAGGAACTTGCTCTGCTAGTCCGTCGTGTAGGGTAAAAGCGCTATGCTGCGTGCCTTCTTGATCGCGTCTCTCAATTGCCGTTGATGCGGCGAACAAACGCCTGAAATCCTTCGTGGCAATATTTTTGCACGCTCGGGAACGAACTGGGAAAGGAGCTTCGCGTCCTTGTAATTAATCGAATCAATCTTTTCGACGCAAAACTTACAGACTTTCCGTCGTCGATAGAACTGCTTTTGTGCCACTCCAACTCTCCTTCTGGCGACCTGCTGGAAAACCGGCTACAGGCTAACTCATGACCCTTCGACTGCAGATTGTTCTGCGGAAGCTGCCGATTTTGAACTCCGCCGTGCGTCCTTCTTTTGCCGGATCGCGCGCATTTTCTCCAGCTTCTTTTCAGCTTCGTCAATCCTCACGGTAAGGTATCGCAGAACCGAATCCATAACACGAAAGCGTCGCTCTACTTCTTTTACGATATCTCCATCGGCCGCGACGTTAAACAGAACGTAGAATCCATCAGTCTGACGCTGGATCTCGTATGCCAGTTTTCTTCGACCCAATTTTTCAATGCTTTCGACCTTGCCTCCGCCATCAGTCACCAAGGTTTCCACCTGGGAGTTCAGCTGGTCGATCTCGTCTTCCGGCATGTTCGGATCGACGATGAACATTATTTCGTAATTTCTAATCAATTATGTTTACTCCAACAAAGAGCAGGCTGCGAACCGATCGCCCGAGGAGATCAGGATTCCTCTTCGTTCAAATCCATTCCGTTGTATTCCGCCATCGCGGAACGCGGCCCCGATTTCAAAATGTGCTCTACGGCATCGGCGGCCAATGATTCGGCACGTCGGAGGGTTTCCCGGTCGGTCTTTCGAACCTCCGACAGTACAAACTCGTTACCGTCTTCAACACCACGATCCGGCATTATTCCAACTCGTACCCGCATGTACTCGCCCGAGCCGTAAGCCGAACTTATCGATTTTAGTCCATTATGGCCGCCGGCTGAACCCCTTTCGCGGATTCGTATCTTTCCGACAGGCAATGCCAGGTCGTCGGAAATCACCATCAAACGGGAATCGGGACCGAATCTTTCAAGCAATCTCCCTAGCACTCCACCACTCCGATTCATGTACGTTCTCGGCTGCACAAGAACCGTTTCAACCCCGTCTCTGAGCCGCGCAATCCGGCATTCTCCCATCCGTAAGTTCACCGATACGCCCCGGCGACGGGCTAGAATTTCGATCACGCGGAAACCAACGTTGTGATAAGTCTCCTCGTATTCGGAACCTGGATTCCCGAGTCCGAGAATCAACCACGGTGCATCGTTTTCTGCTTCATCAGGCACGACTTAGTCGACAAGAAGAGGTCGTCTGTTGTCGGGTCACTGCTCGCCTTCCGCTTCTTCCTTCTTCCCCTTGGCCATAACTTCGGGCTCCCCTTCTTCTCCCTCGGCGACTGCACCTTCCAGTTCCTCGCCTTCCTCCGGTACCACTTCTTCCTCTTCTGCACGCAACGGAACAACGTGGACAACGACGCGATCGGCATCTTCAAGGACTTCCACACGATCCAGGCTTGGAAGGTTCCGGACCCGAAGACTCTCGTGCATTTGGAGTTCGGATACGTCACATTCGATAAGATCCGGAATGTCGGCAGGCAAGCACTCTACTTCGATCTCTCGGACAACGACGTCGAGCAGGCCACCTTCTGTTTTTATACCTATGGCTTCACCCCGTATCGAGATGGGAACCGTCACCTTCAGCGTCTGATCCATGGCGATCCGCTGAAAATCAGCATGCAATATTGACTCGTTCACCGGATCCACCTGCCAGTCCTTCAGGATGACGTCATCGGCCCCGCCGCCTTCGATCTTCAGGTTCAGGATCGTGTTGCGGCCCGCCTCTGATTTCAGAAGCCGAAATATTTCCTTCGGATCGATCGCAAACGTCACAGTCTCCCCCGAACCTCCGTATACGATCGCCGGAACCAGGCCACTCCGTCGAATTCGTTTCGAAGCACCGCTGCCGAACTCGGACCGGGCTTTCGCTTCTACCTTCATTTCTGCCATTTTTTATCTTCCTTAAACTGTTCGCCGCTATATGAACAGAACACTGACCGAAGTCTCATCGTGAATAGACACTATCGCCTGCGCCAACAGCTTGGCAACACTGAGAACGCGGACCCGGCCAGACTCTCGGGCCGGCGTGTTCAACGGCACAGTATTTGCAACTACGATTTCCTCCAATGAGGAATCGTTAATTCTCCCCACAGCCGGTCCGGACAACACGCCATGCGTCGCACACGCGTAAACCTCGCGTGCTCCGGCATCCCTCAACGCTTCGACGGTGTTGACGAGCGTACCGGCCGTGTCCACCATGTCATCTACAATCAACGCCGAGCGGCCCTTGACATCGCCGACAACATTCATCACTTCAGCAACGTTGGCAGAAGTGCGGCGCTTGTCGATGATCGCCAACTCGCCCTCCAGGCGTTTCGCAAACGCCCGCGCACGCTCGACTCCTCCCGCATCCGGAGAAACGACGGTCAGCTCGGGAAGGCTCGCCTTCTGGAAAAACTCCACCAACACAGGGGCGGCAAAAAGGTGATCGACGGGAATATTGAAGAAGCCCTGGATCTGCGCTGCGTGCAGATCCATCGTCAGCAATCGGTCTGAATTCAGCGCCAACACATCGGAAACGACTTTAGCGGAGATGGGGACACGGGGCTTGTCCTTTCGATCCTGCCGCGCATATCCGAAATAAGGCAGGACAGCCGTGATACGTCTCGCCGACGACCGACGGAATGCATCAATCATCAGCATGAGTTCCACCAGGTTGTCGTTGACCGGGGGGCAGGTCGGTTGCACCACAAAAACGTCGGCACCCCGAACGTTTTCCAGGATCTGAAAGTAGAGTTCTCCATCGGCAAACCGCGTCGTGGAACATTCTCCGAGCTTGCAACCCAAGTGCTGGCAGATCTCAGCAGCCAGTTCTGTGTTTGCAGATCCCGCGAATACCTTCAGTTCGTTGTTCATGATTCCTAGATTAGCCCGTCTGTCTGCAGAACTGGGGCGGGAGGATTCGAACCTCCGAATGCAGGTGCCAAAGACCTGTGCCTTACCACTTGGCCACGCCCCATCGCCATCCGCCTAATTCCCGAACATCTTCGTGAAGTAGTCCGATCGTTTTACGGGCCGCGTCAAGGTCACGTCGAGTTCGGGCCCTAGAGCCGAAACGGCTTCACTCGCATCCGACTCCTGGGTGAATTGCCCGAACAGAGCCGCCCCGCTACCTGTTAACGAAGCGAAGCGAGCCCCACAGTCCGAGAGCTTCCGTTTTATCTCAGCGAGTTCAGGAAATCGGTGAAAAAGCGGCTTCTCGAAGTCATTGGGCCCGGTTTCGGGCTCCAGTTCAGTGCCCCTCAGTGGCGACACAAAACGAGCACAGAAACTTAGCATGTTATTGAACCTAACGGACTCGGTCAACCAGGAATACGCTTCTGCCGTTTGGATCGTAAGACCAGGGTTCACTAGAACCAGCCAGTAGTCGGCTTCGTCGCTCAAGGGGAACAGCGTTTCACCCCGACCTACACCGAGCGCCCGGCCACCCACCGAGAAGAACGGAACGTCCGATCCCAGAGCTCTCAGAATACCCAAGAGTCTTTCACCTGCGATCCGGGTCCCGAACCTCCGATCCAGTCCCAGCAGCGTTGTGGCCGCGTCAGCGCTGCCTCCACCCAGGCCCGCACCCGAGGGAATCTGCTTGATCAGTTCGATTCGAAGCCCAACCCTGACGGAACTCTCTTCTTCAAAGGCACGAACTGCCTGAACAACTAGATTTGAAGCGTCTGCCGGACCTTCGGTTGCAGTAAATTCAAACGTTTCGGCGGGCGAGACCCGAATTTCGTCGTGCAGGTCGATTGTCTGTAACAGTGTGCGAATCTCGTGATACCCGTCGGAGCGCTCACCAAGGACTCGCAGTTCCAGGTTGACCTTCGCGAAGGCCCGCCAGATTTCATCACCTGTTCCCGTCAAGAGATCTCCTTATTCCGTGCACCCGACAGCTTGCGGCACAACCCTGTAACGCCACAATCTGTTATTATCATTGCCGTTAAAGGATATACCGCGTGGGATTTTGCTGGGCGGGGAATTATTCACAAACACCGATTTGAAAACCCGCCCTATGGGGTAGGTGGGGTTGGAACATGGAGAAGTCCTATTCTGTGACAACCGGTTCAAACTAAGGATACGGGTGAGGAAAGAGTTTCCATCGATTGAGCGCCTGCGCGAGCAGACCGCATCCTTGGCCGAGGGATACCGTAGAGACAGGGCAGGGTTACAGAACCAGGTCACTTACGAGCACGGACGTCGTGAGAAGGCGGAGTCCAAGCTCATAGGGGTCCTGCGGTCCCGTTCCTGGAGAATCACGGAATTCCTCCGGCGCCTCGCTTCCTGGTTTCGGCGGGACCTGGGGGGAAGGTGGGATTCGCTTGACAAGAAACACGTGATTGATAAGTCCGTATTCTCTCCTCCTCCGGATGTGGTTCGGGCGGAGGACGAGATCTACAGGACCCTCGACCAAATCCCCAAGGACCTGCTCACAGATTGGGCCGAGGTTCAACTGGAAACGTTTCTCTCTTCCGGAGCCGCCCTGTCTTTCACCGAACCGGATCGTCCACGAATCTCTGTTCTTCTTGTTCTCTTCAACCGGGTAGAACTCACGTTAGCGTGCCTGCGCTCGCTTCTGGCAGAAAAGGATCCTTCCTGCGAAGTCGTGATTGTGGACAATGCGTCCACCGATTCGACATCCAGGCTCCTGTCACGAGTGCAGGGTGCTACGATCCTCGAAAATACTGAAAACATCCATTTCTTGCGCGGTATCAACCAAGCGGCGAAGGCGGCGCGGGGAAAGCACCTTCTCATCCTGAACAACGACACCGAATTACTGCCGGGGACCCTTCTTGCGGCACTAAACGCCCTCGAGAGCGCGTCCGATATCGGCGCAGTCGGGGGGAAGTTGATCTTGCCGGACGGACACCTCCAGGAGGCCGGAAGCATCATCTGGAATGACGGTTCCTGCCTGGGATACGGACGCGGTCTCGACCCCTTGGATCCTGTCACTATGTTTCGAAGGGAAGTCGACTACTGTTCGGGAGCTTTTCTTCTGACGCCGAAAGCGATTTTCGACCGTATGGAGGGGTTCGACACTCGATATGAACCCGCCTATTACGAGGAAACTGACTATTGCATGCGACTGTGGGAAGCAGATCTGCGGGTTATCTACGAGCCATCGGCTGTGATTTTGCACCACGAATTCGCCAGTTCGAAATCCATGACCGACGCCACAGATCTCCATCGGGTACACCAGGAGATTTTTGTTCGAGCACATAAGGAAAACCTCAAACAACATTTCGCGCCCGACACGAGCGTGACTCTCGAAGCCCGCTTCGCCTCCCAGCGCAAGCAGAAAAAGACGCTGTTTGTCGACGACCAGATCCCCTACTCGGCTACAGGACCCGGGTTTCCGCGTTCGGGTGGCATTCTCAGAGCGATCGTGAAACAGGGGCATGCCGTGACGTTCTTCCCTACGGATTCAAACAAACGGTGGGAGGAAATTTACCGGCACATCCCAGGGGAAGTGGAGGTTATGTCAGACACGGGACCGGGTCGACTCGAGTCGTTGCTTGAGGCACGGCGCGGATACTACGATGCGATTCTCGTCAGCCGTCCACACAACATGAAATATCTCGGTGTGATCATTCAAAATCATCCGGATCTGTTCGACGGTGTCTCGATCGTGTATGACGCTGAGGCGCTGTTCAGTATCCGGGAACTCGGCGGTCGAGAGATTTCGGGCGAGGTCATAAAGCCGGAAGATCGGGAAAGAATCATTCAGGACGAAGTCCAACTGGCAGCGCCGGCCGACGTCGTGATCACTGTTTCAGAACGCGAGGGCAAGGTTTTCACCCAGCACGGAATCGAACGCGTCGAGATCCTGGGACACACCTTGCACCCGACACCCTCTGGGGCGGGGTTCGAAGAGCGGAAAGGACTGTTGTTCGTCGGGGCAGTCTATGAGGAAACAAGCCCGAACGGCGACTCCCTCTTGTGGTTCCTGGACAAGGTCTTGCCGAGTGTACGTGAAGCTCTCGGCTCGGACATACCGTTCACGATCGCAGGCGTCAACAGATCATCCCGGATAAGAGCCCGCGCATTCGAGGGAGTGAACATCGTTGGCGCCGTCGACGACCTGACAGCCCTGTATGCCAGACACCGCGTATTCGTCGCTCCGACTCGATTCGGAGCGGGGATACCTCACAAAGTACATGAAGCCGCCGCTCACGGACTTCCCGTAATAGCAACAGGGTTATTGGCCGCCCAGCTTGGTTGGGAAGACCGTGTCCAACTGAGCGTTGCAGATGAAGCTGAGGAATTTGCAGTGCGTTTGATTGAGCTGTATCGAAACGCCTCGCTCTGGGAATCGATCAGGCTCGCAGCGCTTCGGCAGGTGGAAATTGATTGTTCACCCGAACGATTCGACGAAAAACTCAACTCGATTTTCGCTGATGGCGCGCGGGCGACGGACATCGTACAACCCGCGAAACCACTCGCCGCCCGATAACCTCGAAAGACGGGACACGTCATGGCCGAACGCAGTGACAACCGCTTTTCACCATCGACTGAAGACGCGATGGCTGCTTACGAACGTCTTCACCGTTACGCGTACGCTAGAGCGTGTTAACACTAATGAGCATGAATGTTTTATAATCAGGCATGGAGATCACACAGGAGCAGTATTGTCGCATCGAGCCGGAACTGCCGCGTCAGCGGGGCAACGTCAGTCTTTCGAACCTGACGGTCTTGAACGCCATTTTGTATGTGGCTGAGCAGGGCTGCAAGTGGCGCGGTCTGCCCAAGCGCTTTGGCAACTGGCACACCATCTACACCCGGATGAACCGCTGGTCCAAGAACGGGGTGCTCGACGCCGTCTTCGAAAAACTCCAGCGCGAGCAACTGGTGCGCATCCGGGTGGAAGCCGTTTCGATGGACTCGACCATTGTGAAGGTGCATCCCGACGGCACGGGAGCGTTAAAAAAAACGGTCCGCAAGCGATCGGCAAATCCCGCGGTGGATGGACCACCAAGATTCATCTGGTTGCCGCGAATGCTCGAACGGCGATAACGTTTGCGCTCTCGCCCGGCCAAGCGCACGACGCCCCGCAGGGCCGCGATCTGCTCGCCGGCCTGGGGCCGTTGCCCGCGCCGCTGCCGCTGCTGATGGACCGTGCCTACCAGGACGACCAGACCCGCCAATTGGCTCTGGATTTTGGGTGGATTCCCGTCGTGCCGCCCAAGCGCAACCGCCTGGAGCCGTGGGAATACGACCGCGTGCTCTACCGCCGCAGGAACGAAGTCGAGAGGCTCTTCCGCCGACTCAAGGGTTTTCGGCGTATCTTCTCCCGTTTCGATAAACTCGACGTCATGTTCCTCGCCTTCCTTCACTTCGCACTCATCGTCGAGGCACTACGTTAGTGTTAACACGTCCTAGTCAGTTTGTGAAAGGGATGCGTGTTCTCGATCTGGGCAGCGGCGAAGGCTACGGAACTTCGCTGCTGGCTCGGAAAGCTGGCATGGTCGTCGGACTCGAACTGGATCCCACGGTGGCAGCCGACGCTCAGAAAAAATATGACTCCAGCAACCTCCACTTTGTGGCGGGATCAGGAGTCCAAATCCCGTTCATAGAATTGTTTGACGTCGTCGTCTGCCTTGAAACGCTCGGGCACGTGGACAACCGGGGTGGCCTGATTCGGGAAGTCAAACGACTGTTGAAACCGGACGGACTGCTCATCGTATCGACCCGAGACTCAGACGACGATGCGCCCTACGATGAAGCGTTCAGCTTCGAAGAATTCCGAAAACTGCTCGAATCCACCTTCAGAGAAACCCAGTTTCTGGGCCAGCGCGTTTACCCCAGCTCTAGTATCTGGCCAGTTGAAGGCACGGGTGACAATCCGAGCGAACTGTTGATAGAGAAGTCGGATTCACAGTTCCGCATGGCTGGGACAGACCGCAAGCGGCCCTCCTATTACATGGCCTTGACCAGTGATGCGAACGAGGGGCTCCGGATCCAGAGCAGCGTTCTCATCGACTGCTCCAACGAACTGATCAACCAGGGCCGTTCCCTCATCGATGAACTTCGGGAGGAACTCCGAAAAATCACCGAAGAGAGGGCGGAGGCGCTGGCATGGAAGAACAGCCAGGTCGGGAATCTCGAAGCGGCGATCGAGTCGGGAGAAAAGGCGGTCGAATGGTTACAGTCACAGGCCCGCAGCCTGGAGGAATCAAACCAATGGTGGAAGGATCAAGCCGGGTTCTTCGGCGAGCAGCTCGATCGCGAGCATAAAGAAGCGAGCACCTACATCGAATCCCTTGAAAGAACGCTCAGCGAAAAGAACCTGTATATCAGCAGGATCGAAGCGGATCTGAACAAAGCCAAAAGGGTCGTTCAGGAATTGGCCGACATCAAAGCTGCGCGGGCGTTCGTCGTCTTCACGAAACTGCGCGAAATACGACGTTTACTGTTCGGATCATAAGCAAAGCCGAGCCGCCGAAACCCGAACCGCTACAACACGTCAGCGAAGGCCGCCTTGGACTGGCGGAAGAACAAGGCCCCCACCAGAAAGATAACCCCAGTCCAGCCCAGAAGGATCAGGATGTGATCCAGGCCAGGAGGTTGCATCTGCAAAAAGGCATTCCTGTATCCGCTAACGAGCGTCGCCATCGGATTCACAGCCAAGATCAACTGGAAACGTTCAGGCACGAGTTCTGGAGGATAAAAAATCGGTGTAAACCAAAACCAGAAAATCATTGTCACGGTCAATATCTGGCTGGTATCCCGGAAGAACACGTTAAGACTCGAGACGAGCCAACCCAGTCCCTGCGCGAGAAGGATCAGAATCGGCATGTAGGCAAACACCCAAAGGATGGACAGCTCCACTGTGTGGAACAGCAGGAGCGCGCCTATCAAGATGGCGAGACCAATCAGATGATGAATCAGGTTCGAAATCATGACTGACATCGGCAGGATTTCAGAAGGAATGATGGTCTTTGTGATCAGGCTGGCGTTGTCGGTCACCGACGTACAGTTCCGTAACACTGTTTCCTGAAACATCAACCACGGCAATATCCCGCAGAAAAGATAGAGCGCGTAGTTCTGCGTTGCGTATTCCTCGCCCAGACGCATGCCCATAACCACCGTCAGGACGAAGTAATAACAGATGAGAAGTACGATGGGATGGATCACTGACCAGAAGAATCCCCCAACCGAGCCAACATAGCGATGCTTCAGATCGCGGACGACCAGATTGCGTAAGAGGTTGCGGTTGGCCTTCAACCGGATCAGAAAAAACCAGACGTTTCGCAAGGTCATTCAATAAGCTCTTCAGCGACAAAAAAAGAAGGCGAAGCTGTCTCTATTCCAGATAGAAGGTCATTGTCAGCCGAAACGAGTACGTCGTCGACTCAAAACCTCGCCTGGCGGGATCAAACTGCCACGTGCTGACGGCCTCGAGAGCGGCCTCCGACAGCGCGAGATCCTCAGAACTCCGGACACGCAGATCCGAGATCCTTCCCCTGCGATCCAGATCAACTTCCAAAACGACCCTTCCCTCGACACCCCGACGCCTCAGATCAATCGTATAATCGGGCATCGGTGCCTCCCTTATCTCGGGAGCCGTTATCTCCTCGCCTGCACCAGACCTTATCGAGTAACTGATCCGACCGACAGGTGCGGGCGCCCGGGCAACGGGAACAGGTCTCGGATCGACCCGGTCCACCAGGGCCTCGACCTCGGTCCTCAGGTCATCTAAACGTTCAGCTTCCTCTTCACGGCGACGCGACTCGATCTCCCGATAGAAGTCCGGTGCAAGCCGCTCGGGACGTTCCCGTGACGAGAGAGGAGAATGGGGAAGGGAGGCGGCTATCTGGATGTACTCTCGGGCAGCGTCATAATCGCCAAGACGCATTCGAACCTCAGCGAGTATCTGGTAGAAACGATCTCCAAATTCAGGCTCCAGTTCCAACGCTTCCTCGATCAGTGTCCTTGTCTCAGAGGGTCTCTCATCCAGGGCATATAACCAACCCAGCTCCGCCCGCGCCTGTCCCGACCGTGGCATCAATCGAACGGCACGCTCGAGCGCAGCAATCTGCGTCTTGAGATCCTCATCTGTTTCCGGCTCCAGGATTCCCAGATAGTAGTGAGCGAGCCCCGACTCTGGGAAATCCACCACAAGTCGTTCAAAGGTCTGGCGCCCTCCTGACCCGGCTCGACCCTGGTCGAACCTGGCCAAACCGATGCGGGCGGCTTCTACCGGGCTCTGTGCATAGGAATCTCTGGCGCGACGCTCGAATCCGGCAGAGGCAGCAAGGTCTCCCAACATGGCGTCAAGTTCCCCGGCCCCGACGGGCGTGGCCTGGAAGTCCGAATTGGTGATCGTGAGAGGTAAGGCCGAGTCCTCATACTGAAACAATTCGTCTTCCAGTCCATCCAAAGTAGGGACCGAATCGGATCCGTCTTCTTGCCCGAGCGACGCCAGATAAGCGCCCAGCTGCTCCGGATGCCGATCCACGAGAACACGAAGCAAGTGGTAGGACTGACGTCGGAACACGCCTCCTTCATCAAGGTCGTCGTAACCCTGGCTGGGTACAATCTCTAAGACATCTGTAAGAGAAAATCCCTCTGCACGAGACAGCGCGTCCTCGCCCCCGCCACGGCCGAGTCGCCTCAAGTACTCGCCTACCCCCTCTTGCAGCCAGAAGGGTTGCCATAAGACAGCTCGCGACAAAAGCAGGTGTCCCAGCGAATGCCCCACGTCGTCTGCTATGGATTCAGGCGAACTGTCGCGTGCGAGCACAAAGGGACCACCACTTCCTTGAACGAGAAACGCGGCCTTATCGTGGATCGTCAAGGCCTCCGGTACCCACTCCAGAAAGTTCTGCCTGTTGTCGAACAACACAATTCGAATATGCGAGGCTCTCGATTCCAACGGATAGAAGACGCGATAAAACGCCTGGTAGCGCTCTTCGAGGTCCGCAAGAAGCCGGCCCCCCTTGTTGGCGTTGGTCTCGGTGTAGAGAAGGAAGTGTTCCGAACCGAGAGCAATCCATTCCGTCTGTGCCTGGAGCCCAACCGGTAACACGAGCAGCCCAGTTAGCAAGGCCGCAGCCAGGATGGATCTGTTGGGTTGCATGTCTCGAATTCTCGAGCGCAACTTAGTTCTTACCGGCCCGCTACTCATTGACCCTCTACGAATTCGACTTTATCCGGTGAGCCGGCGAACTCGCTACCTTCAGGAGCTTCATTGAAGGTAATGACGACGGAAACTGGCGGATCCAAAGGCCCGCAACGCACCTCGGCGCCGACGTCAGAAGTGAAGGTGGCAAACTCAACCCTCTCTGGAGAATCGGTATGAAACAGATAGGTGCCCGAATCGGCTTCCAGCGTCAGCGTCAGGCCTTCCCGGCAATCGATCAGGCTCAGGAGGCCTTCTTGCTGTTGACCCGACACGATGCGGGTCAACTCGAACCGGTCGAATCCCACACTCGCGGCAGACGGCTCTTGGGAACCTTCCGGGTTAACCTCTTCGAGTTCGCCGGGCTCCGGATCAGCCCGCGTGATCTCGGTAAAACCATCTCCGATCACACCACGACTACCTTCCAGGCCCTCGATCGATTGCAGGATAGACCGCGCCCGGTTCTGTATGTCCGGAAGCTCGATCCCGTCAACCATCGGGGTGAGAAGCGTTCGAACATCGTTGAAGCGTTCCTGTTCAATGAAGACCTGGCCAAGGCTGATCCGGAAATCGGGATCGCGGGGCCTGAGTTCCAGTGCAGTGTCCAAAAGCTCGGCAGCTTCGTCCAGGTTTTCATTCGCATTCAGGTAACTGAGCGCCAATTCGTGGTAGCTGTCCGCAAACCGGGGATCCAATCGGATCGCCTCGCGCAACTCTCGTCTGACTTCTTCCAGTGACTCGGAACCGGTGAGTCCAGGGCCAAGGAGTGAAAGCGCATAGTAGTAGTGGCTTAGAGAATCGGTATTGCTTCCGCCTACGAGGGGTTCCAGACCGACCCGGGCTTCCTCAAATCGAGCTTGGTCGATCAGGAGTCGCCCCATCACAACCCTGGGGGCTGTGGCGCCGAAATCCATTTCAATCGCCTGTTGGAGGCGCTGCTCCGCCTCCTCCAGCGCTCCCTGGTGAATCAACAACTCCGCGAGCTGTGTCTCGGTTTCGGCCGGAGAAATTCCAACCGGCTCAGCGGGACCGACGCCACGCGATGAGTTTTCCACCGCCAAGGTAAGGTAGGGATACGTTCCGCGCTGCGCCACGTTGTTTTCGAATTCGCCGAGCAAGGTTCGAAAGTTCAATTCGAACGCATCATCTACGGCTTCCTCGAAAGAGTCTCCCGAAGCCATCAGCCGAACGAAACGTATCATCCCAGCATAACTCTGTCCCTGGTTCCGGGTCATGAGGAAGTGAACGAAGGCCCACGTCTGGGCGTGGAAGATGTCTTCCCTCCGGGCCTCATCATAAGAACTCGAATCGGGGCCGAGGGCGAAAAGCTCATCGAAGGTCAGCCGGGCTTCCTCATCGCGGACAAGCCTCACCAGGGAATCGATTGGACGTCCAATCTGAAGTTGTCCGCCGTCCGCCGACCATACAACGGTCTGGTAGAACTGGGCCAGGCCCTCAACAAGCCACAGCGGAGCGTTTGGAATACTCCGATCAGCGATCTTATGAAAATAATCATGAAAGACGATATCGAAAGGTCTCCGGCGATTAGATTCCGTTCGCGTAGCAACATAGTCTTCATCCTCGTCGGGTAGGAAGTATCCATCGCTGCCTTCCAGACCCAGTTCTTCCAGCTGATCGTCGTCATCTACGACTATCACCGTCAAGGGGCCCAGCTGGGGATACTGACGATTGCTGAAGAGCTCTGACACTCCTGAGTGAAAGGCCTCAAGGCGTGTCGCTACATCCAGGAGGTCATCGTCATCGACGTTACCAACAAACGTGTAGTGCTCGGAACGCAGTTCAAGCCACCGCTCCTGGGCCCTGGCCGCGTTGACCCCCAGCAGCAACGCCGCCAGGGTAGCTAACACTCGCATTGCCATCGCTTCACAGATGTTGTGCTTAACTTCCGACTGAACGGCGAAACTACTTTTCTACCGGTACCTGCATCTTTTCCCAGTCTTTCAGGAAGCGTTCTATTCCTATATCAGTCAAGGGATGCTTCATAAGTTGAACGAAAACCTTGAAGGGTATCGTGCAGACGTCCGCACCGAGTCGGGCTGCCTGGACCAGATGCATCGGACCTCGAATCGAAGCCGTCAGGACTTCGGTACTGTAATCGTAGTTGTCGAATATTGTGACGATATCGGCGATTAACGACATTCCTTCCTGAGAAATATCGTCCAGCCGACCAACGAACGGGCTGACGAAGCGGGCGCCAGCCTTGGCTGCCATTATGGCCTGTGGCGCTGAGAACACCAGAGTCACATTGACCCCGATGTTTTCGTCGCTCAACGTCTTAGTAGCCTTGAGACCCTCCATCGTAAAGGGAAACTTGACGATGATGTTGGGATGGACCCGCGCGAGACTACGGCCTTCCTCGATCATGCCTGTGGCCTCTAGACTGACGGCCTCGGCACTTACGGGACCATCGACTACCGAGCAGATCTTGAGCAACTGGTCTTCAAAATCATTCCCTTCCTTCGCAATCAGGGAGGGGTTAGTCGTAACGCCGTCCAGAATACCCGTACTGGCGGCCTCGCGGATTTCGTCCAGGTTGGCTGTGTCGAGGAAGAATTTCATGTCCCGGATCCTCCTTCTGCAGCTCCTCGCCGGTGGGCTGCGGGATGGTTGCTTGATCGTAGGCCCTCACGCCTATTCTACCCAATTTTCGAAGAATCATTCATTGATCGATATCGAAAGCTCGCTCTCGTTTCCTGATCGGTCCAAGGCGGTGACCGAGTAAACGAAGCCGGGTTGATATTCAGCGTCTTGAAAGGCGTTTGTGGCTTGTTCGGGAGGGCTCACACTACGGAATTCTCCACCGGGGTTGTCACGTCTGAATACGTTATACCGCACGACGTCGAGTTCAGGATTGGATTGCCAGCGGACGAAGACACCGCCCGCAAAGGGCGTCAGCGAAAGACCCGTAGGAGCCTCTGGAGGCGTGACGTCAACTGCCGTCACGGACAGAGCGTCATAAGACAAACCGGATATCATCAGACCCGACCCACCGAGACGCAAAGGTAAAACGGTATAAGTATAGGTCTCACCCTCCACGTAGCGGGTATCTTCAAAACGGCGGGCGCTCAATGGAGCATCGCCGGTGATGGTCTCGTCAGAACGATAGACACGATAACCGTCCGTGATCTGGGCACCGTTTCGAGGTGGGTCCCACTCCAGAAGAATTCGGTTCTGATCAACCGTAGCACGTACACTTGTGCCGGGCCCCGGGACTTCGATGACGGTCACTCGAACGGGGGAAGACGGTGCGGAAACTCTCTGGGAGAGGGTCTCGAAAGAGATCGTGTACTCCCGCGTGGACCCCACCAGATCCCTCGCATCCAACGTCTCCGACTGCCTCTCGCCAGGTCCGGATACGGCAAGGTCGGCAACCACAGTTTCATTTTCCCGGATTAAGGCTCTGTCCAGGTCGATAGAAGCCGACTGGTCAACGTTTCTGGAAGGATTGGTCCACGAAAAAAGAAGTCCGTAGCCCACCTGTTCGACCGCAAAGTCACCGGCAATCTCTGGAATGCTTACAAAGGGAGGCAGGGGATCGCCCACCTTTCCGCATCCGAGTCCGGTCAAGACAACCAGGATACAGGTTGGCCAAACCCTCAACGGGGCTGGAATGGATCGTGTTCTCACCGGGAAGTTCGGCTACAGAATGTAGCGGCTCAAGTCCTGGTCCTTAACGATCTCGTTGAGCATTTTCCCGACGTAGGCCGCATCTACATTGACGTTCTTCTCGGTCAGGTCGGGCCCCTCAAACGATAGTTCGTCCAGGAGTTTTTCCATGATCGTGTGGAGACGTCGAGCGCCTATATTTTCGGTGTTTTCATTTACCAGGGCCGCGAATCTGGCGATCTCGAAAACGGCTTCATCGGTGAACGACAACCGAATCCCTTCGGTCTCCATTAGTGCCCGGTACTGCTTGATCAGTGCGTTCTGCGGCTCGGTGAGAATCCGGACGAAATCTTCAACCGAAAGTGATTCCAATTCGACGCGAATGGGAAACCGGCCCTGCAACTCCGGGATCAGGTCGGAGGGTTTACTCACGTGGAAAGCCCCGGCCGCGACGAAGAGAATGTGGTCGGTCCGAATCATGCCGTACCGAGTGTTGATCGTTGTGCCCTCAACAATAGGCAGGATGTCCCGTTGAACGCCTTCGCGACTCACGTCGGGTCCATGCCCGGACTCGCGCCCCGCAATCTTGTCAATCTCGTCGAGAAAAACGATACCGTTGTTTTCCACACGTTCGACTGCGATCCGGTTGACCTGCTCCATATCAACGAGCTTTTGTTCTTCTTCCTGGATGAGGTATTCAATGGCTTCGGCCACTTTCATCTTTCTCTTCTTCGTTCGCTGACCCAGAAAACCGGGAAGGATATCCTTAAGATTGATATCCATCTCTTCGATACCGCTGTTGGATATGACCTCAAAGGCCGGGAAATTCCGTTCTTTCACTTCGACTTCAACAGTACGGTCGTCCAGCTTTCCGTCTCGAAGTTGAGACCGTAATTTTTCGCGAGTTCGATTCCACTGTTCAGCATTCCGCTCCCGCTCTTCGACGTCTGTCTCACTGGAACTGATCGGCATAGGTGGCAACAGGAGATCCAGAATTCTCTCCTCGGCATTGAGTTCCGCTTTCTCGGCAACCTCTTCGATTTTCTCGTTGCGAACCATCTCAATCGAAATTTCAACCAGATCCCGGATCATCGATTCGACATCACGCCCGACATAGCCCACTTCAGTGAATTTGGAAGCCTCAACTTTCAAAAACGGAGAATTCGCAAGCTTGGCCAGGCGGCGAGCCACTTCCGTTTTCCCTACTCCGGTGGGCCCAATCATGATGATGTTCTTGGGCATGACCTCTTCAGCCATCTCGGGCGCAAGCTTCTGGCGGCGCACCCTGTTACGCAATGCGATGGCAACAGCTCGCTTCGCTGCGGCCTGTCCGATGACGTATTTGTCCAGCTCCCGAACAGTCTCCCTCGGAGTCAGGTCGTCAAGGTGCGGTGTCGGCGCTGCGTCGTATGCAAACATGAAAGAGTGGAAGTGTCTCCCGTTTAGAGTTCTTCGACAGTCACACTGGTATTCGTATAGATACAGATGTCGGCTGCAATCTTGAGCGCTTCTTCAGCAATTTGACGAGCCTCGAGATCAGAGAAGCTGGACAGAGCTCGAGCCGCGGCGAGCGCGTATGCCCCTCCGGACCCTATACCCAACATGCCGTCATCGGGCTCGATCAAGTCTCCTGTGCCAGAAATCAAGAACGTAATCTTTTCGTCGGCCACAATCATCACGGCCTCCAAATGGCGCAGGCTCTTGTCCGTTCGCCAGTCCCGGGCGAGTTCGACTGCGGCACGGCCGAGGTTCCCCTGAAACTGTTCCAGTTTCGATTCGAATCTCGAAAACAGGGCAAAACTGTCGGCCGAGGAACCCGCAAAGGCCGCCAGTATCCGATCGTTAAACAGGCGGCGGATCTTCTTCGCACCGTGTTTGATCACCGTGTCGCCCAGAGTGACCTGACCGTCGCCGGCGAGAGCGACTTTGCCGTCCTTGCGGACACAGATGATGGTGGTGGAGTGCGTCTGGGAGGACATCAAGCGCTATTCATCCACCATCGCCGTAAACAACCGGTCCGGAGGATTAGTATCGTAGGACACGTTGTCGAATCGGATCTGCTGCGTCTTGAGGCCATCGGTATACCGATCAATGAGCAACGGGGTCAGTACGCCCTGAAACTCGTGGTAGTTGCTGTAAACCTCTTCATGAATTCTGGGGTCGTCGATACGCCTCACAGTCTTCTTCATGAGAATCCCGCTTTCGCGATCGATGTAGAGATTGATACGGGTTCGATCCTCGTCACGGATTTCCAGAACGTCCACTCTTTTGAAGTCGATCATTTCACGGCCGATGTATTGGAGCGTCGTATCGGGCTGATCTACGGCTACACGAAGCACGTGGTCCAGGCTCACCTTGAATTCTTCCCAAAAAACCTCCATCTGTTCTTCGAGTTGCTCTTCGACTTCACCGTCGTTTATGTTCCAACCTGCGGACGGCCCATTGTTAATGCGAACAATGTCGCCGTCTTCCCCGAATTCTGTTCGTTCTTTGTCCGGATACTGAACGTAGTCCGCAAAAACCTCCGCCCCGACGAGTTCCCCCCGTTGGAACTGATAGAGGCGCCCGTCGGTTTCCATGTCGGTCACGTTCAGATAGGTCTCGCCTCCCAGCGTTTCTATGGCCCTATCCAAGACCGCTCGAGCGTCTTCCTGAGCCCAGGACACGTTTGGCTGGACCAGTAGCACGGCCCCTAAGCCTAAGGCAAATGCAGACAACAGATAAGTTTTTCTCATGGTGAATCACCAATTATAGCGGATTCCACTAGAGCCGAGAACAAAGCTCCTGCAAGGGGGTCGCTGCGCCATCCCGTCTCCGGATGCCACTGTACGCCGAGGACCAGCCGGTTACCCGTGTCTTCGACCGCTTCGACGACTCCATCCGGCGCGATGGCAACGACCCGCAGATCACGACCCGGCTCGCCGATCGACTGATGATGGTAGCTGTTCACCTGGACTTCCCCTCTTTGAAGGACCCCTTCGAGTTGACTCTCGGGCTCGACGTGAACCACGTGAGATTTGATTTCTTCGGGTGGACCTTCACGGTCGTGAGAGACAGCGTTTGGAATCTCGGATGGAATGTCCTGAATCAGCGAACCTCCCCGAAATACATTGAGACTCTGTGCGCCGTAGCATATCCCAAGTACGGGAACATTTCGGTTGTCAGCAATATCGAGCAGAGTGAAGTCCAATCGATCCCTTTCGCTGAATATCCGGCCGATTCGCTCGTGAGGTTCGCTATCGTAATTTACAGGATCGACATCATTCGAACTTCCCGGCAACAGCAGACCGTCGATCCGGTCTGCATAACTACGAATCACATCGGTGTCTCCCAGAACCGGGATCAGCAAGGGCAGACCTCCCGCCCACTCGATAGCATCAAGATAGCGGCGGTCCTGCCCGTATCGTCCATTTTCCTCGTCGCACTGTGTGGGTATACCAATCCAGGGTTTCTTCATATAGCAGTCCGTGGCAGAACACTACGCTTCGAATCGACGCACCATAACTTCCCGGACTTTACCCGCCACCTCATCGGGCGTCATTGTATTTGACGCAACAGGCCGGTCGATTGTCACCTCTACCGCACCCCCAATGCACATATTTTTGCTTTGAGGTGATCCAGACCGTCGATCGCCAACCGAACTCCGGAAAGAAGCAGCACCACGCGCGACCATGCTCTGGAGCACATGTGCTGGAACCGCCCCTTCCGATCCCATAGAGACCCGAGGAGCGACACCGACCCAAAGGCTGCTGTTGCCAGGAATATGAATGGAAGCCTGAGAGATAAAATCGCGAACCGGGTCAGCTTGATGTGTTCTTGCGCCATTTGTGTTCTTGCGCCATTAAGGGTACTCGGGCCGATCAACCCTCCGCCCTCATCTAGTGACCTGTACCACCCATGTTGGGACCACTATGGGTGGTACAGGTCATTTAACCGTCTGCTCCGAAACTTCCCTTTTCGAGCGACCCTCGAGAACAGCCCGGGCTTCGCCCACAAGATAGAGCGAACCGGTTACCAGGACTGTCTCTTCCGGAGTTGCATGACCTCTGGCATAAGAGACGGCGTCTTCGACGGCGTCGACAATCACGGCGTCCGGGAAATGGAGGCTCAAGCTGTGTGGATCGGCCGAACGCGTACTCGTGGGCCTGGTTAAAATCAGGCGTTTGGCGTGAGGCCTGAGAGCCTCGATCATCGCCACGCAATCCTTCTCCCTCATTCCTCCAAAAATCAGCCAGACTTTTCCGAAAATATTTTCTTCAAGATATCGACCGAGGGCTTCGGCGGCAGCAATGTTATGCCCACCGTCGACAAGGAACATCGGGTTCTCGGAAAATCGTTCCAACCGTCCCGGCCACGTGGCCTCATTCGTACCTCGTTCGATCCGTCCGGCATCAATTGGCCAACCCCGCTCCTCCAGGCACTCAGCCGCTCGAACAGCCACCTTCAGGTTCTCGATTTGGTGACGGCCGGGGAGTTGGGGGCAGAGGTCCCTGTAGGTGCGGATAGGCGTCTCCAGATCAACTCGGAAGAGACCCTCTCCTCTCGCTCGGATCCGGGTCTTCAACCGGGCGGCATCCACGGACCGTCCACCTGCCCGGATCTGGATAGGCTGGAAGTTACAGTCGGTGCCGAGGACGACCGGCTCCGAGGACTTGATGATCCCGGCCTTCTCCGCCGCTATCTCTTCAAGCGTAGATCCCAGATACTCCTGGTGGTCATAACCGATGTTGGTAATTACGGAAACGTCCTGGGAGAGGACATTCGTGGCGTCAAGCCTCCCGCCGAGACCCACCTCGATCACAGCATAGCTAACGCGTCGATTGAAGTATTCGAAAGCCGCCACCGTGACGAGTTCAAAATATGTCGGGGGATACAGCAATCGTGACTCGGCGTCGGAAGCTGCCTGGCGAACCCTGGTCAGCACGCGGTCGAGTTCGGAGTCGTCGATTTCTTTCCCACCAATGGAAATACGTTCGTTCAGCCGCTCAAGGTGCGGCGACACGAACAACCCAGCCTCTGGCACCATTTCGGCAAGCAAACGCGCGACGGATCCCTTCCCGTTTGTTCCGGCAATCAGTATTGGTTGAAAACCGGTGTGAGGATTCCCAAGTTCCTCACACAGAATCTGAGTATTTCTGAGATCGTAACGAAGCGATCGATACTCGTTACGAAGCGAAAAGAGATGTCGAATATCCGCGTCGTCCATCGGTGGTCCGTGGAATCTACTAGGCGGTGAAAAAATTCAGGGAACGAACCAGGTATTCTGGCAGCGTCCCCCGTTCGACGATTGCGTCCAACATGCCGTGCTGAAGCAGGAACTCGCTCCGTTGGAATCCATCGGGAAGCGTCTGCCGGATGGTTTGTTCGATGACCCGAGGGCCTGCGAAACCGATCAGAGCTCGCGGTTCAGCAATATTCAGGTCGCCCAGCATGGCAAAGCTGGCCGACACGCCGCCTGTCGTTGGATCTGTCAGAAGTGAAATGTAGGGCAGTTTCTCGCGGTGGAGTCTTGAAAGGGCGGCCGAAATCTTAGCCATCTGCATCAAGCTCAAGGCTCCTTCCTGCATGCGCGCGCCACCGGAACAGGAAACGATCACCAGTGACGACCGTTTACGAAGGGCATGCTCTATAGCTCGCGTAATTTTCTCGCCAACGACAGAACCCATCGATCCGCCGATGAACCCGTACTCCATCGCAGCGGCCACCAGGTCGTGCTTTCCAATCCGTCCGTAACCGGTAACGACGGCTTCCAACGGCCCAGATTTCTTCGAAAGTTGATCGAGCATCTCTTTGTATGGTTTGGCAGCGGTAAAGTTGAGGGGATCGGTCGAGAACAGCCCTTCATCCAGTTCCTTCCAGGAACCATCGAACAAGAGGTTCAATCGTTCAACGGCACCGATCTTATAGTGATGATTGCATTTAGGACACACCTGGAAATTCTCGTCGATGTCCTTCTTCCAGACCGGCTCCTTGCAGTTGACGCACTTCTGCCAGAGGCCCTCCGGAATGCCTTTCCGTTCTTCACCGACTTCGATGGACTTCTTGTCCCTTTTGAACCAGGCCATAACGTCGTGATTATAACGCGGTCACGGCCTTGCGCAGTCGCCCGACCGTCTTATCCCGGCCCAGGGCGACCATGACGTCGAAGATTCCTGGAGCCACAGCTTTACCCGTCAGCGAAACGCGCGCCGCGTTGATGAGCAACCCGGCTTTGACCCCCAGTTCACCAGCCAGCTCCCGAAGGGTTGTTTCGGTACCTTCCAGATCGAACGGATCCGTCTTTTCCAGGCGCTCGGCAAGCTCGGGCAGGTATTCGGAAAGTTTCGGATCCTGCATGAATTTCTTGAGCGCGGCATCGTCGTACTCCACGGTTTCACCGGAATAGGCACCGATCTCCGCCGCCAAGGCGTTCAACGAGCGAAAACGTGGACGAATCAATTCGATCAAAGACAGAAACCACTCACGACCAGTTGTGTCGAACCGCGTCTCCCATGAGCCCGCGTTCTCCATAACGGGAACGAGACGCGCGGCCAGTGCGCCGGTTTCGAGCCCGTTGATGTACTGCCCGTTGAACCACCCCAGCTTCTCGGGGTCGAAGACAGCGTCGGCCTTCGATATACCGTCGAGCAAAAAGGCTTCGATCAGGGCATCCTTGTCGAACAGCTCTCGGTCGCTTCCATCAGACCAACCCAGCAAGGCAAGGAAATTGTCGAACGCTTCCGGCAAGATCCCATCGTCGCGATAGGCTAAGACAGACGTCGCCCCGTGACGTTTGCTGAGGCGAGCCTTGTCGGGCCCCAGGATAAGGGGCACGTGAACGAATTCAGGCCGCGAGGCTTCAAGCGCATCGAATAGAAGGATCTGTTTCGGTGTGTTGGAAATGTGGTCGGCTCCCCGTAGAACATGGGTCATCCCCATGTCCAGGTCGTCGGCAACAACGCTCAGATGATACGTCGGGTGGCCATCCGACCTCAGAAGAACAAAGTCCTCGATCTCCTCCAGTCCCTTCTTGATCTCACCGAAAACCAAATCGTTGAAACCGACAGTCCCCTCGGGAACCTTAAATCGGACCGCGGCAGATTCCCCGCGTTCCAGTCGGTCACTCACCTGTTTCTCATCCAGAGACAAGCAGGTTCTGGGATACTTCCACACGCCGTTGGAAGAAGAAGCTTCCTTTCTCCTGGCTGCAAGTTCGTCCGGCGAACAGAAACAATGGTAGGCGTGTCCGTTGTCGAGTAACGTCCGAGCCAGATCCCGATACCGGTCCAACCGCTCAGACTGGTAAAACGGACCCTCATCCCAATCCAACCCCATCCACGACATCACGGCGAGAATTCCCTCGGTCATAGCGGGATCGGATCGTTCCCTGTCGGTGTCTTCGATCCGCAGAATGAAGGTTCCTTCCATTTTTCGGGCGAACAACCAGTTGAACAGAGCCGTGCGCGCGCCGCCAACGTGCAGGTGGCCGGTCGGGGAAGGAGCAAAGCGAACTCTTACGCTCATATCGAACGATGTTCCTCGGCCTGCGATGGATTATCAAGAGTCAACACTGGCTTTGGGCCACTTTCGTCCCAGGAACAGAGATTAGAACCGTGGGTCGAACAGCAATCCACAGTTCACTCTCGGGGGCCAGCCGTGAGGAAAAATTGTTCCTCCCGGCCCTACGCGTTATGCTGCGTCCAGTCCGCTAACACA
Organism: Terriglobia bacterium; assembly: GCA_965218585.1. Taxonomy (GTDB): domain Bacteria; phylum Acidobacteriota; class Terriglobia; order 20CM-2-55-15; family 20CM-2-55-15. Next base: position 273,764 of record CBDCLE010000003.1, on the reverse strand, counting down.
ACCGAGCAAAGGAGACCCAATGAGATTTTCATTTCGATTTTTGCAGTGTCTCGTGCTGGCAGCCGTGACTCTGAGTACGGTTCTGGCTGGGGCCGCCATAGCTCAGGACGCCGCCAGCCTGGAAGCTGCCGTCGTGGATTTTTACGACAAGCTCAACGCCGAAGACGCAACCTACGCTAGTTACTTCCTTCCTGACGGTTATCAGTTTCCCAGGGATGGGACCTTGCTCCAACCCAACGCGGACCTGGCCACGGCGAGAGCCAACTTTGAGACGGGTCTCGACTTTGAAGTTGCCCTGCATCACCTGGACGCGCAAATCTTCGGCGACACCGGAGTTGCCACCTACTACACGACAGGAGCTACAACTTATCCAGATGGGACCATTCTGACGGGCACTTTCCGGGCTTCTATCACTGCGACACGGCAAGGAAACCAGTGGCGGTGGGCGCACCTGCATATCTCGGAACTAGAGACCGGGCCAGAGTAGCCGTCGCTTCTCCCTACCGCAAAGGGCAGCCAACCACTGCTCAGAACACTGCGGTGTGCTGTAGTCTCGGCAAACACGTCAGTCCCACGCCCAGAAAGACTTTACGGTGCCAGGTTACGAAGAGCTTCTACGGCCGCCTCGACGACGTCATCGTCCGGATCTTCGGTCAAGGGCTGGATGTAGGGTCGGGATTCGGATAATCCGATCTGACCAACAACCCCCACAAGTTTCGCGCGAATATCGGAATTGGAGTTTCGCAAGTGGGGATAGAACTCCGCCAGCTTTCCTTTGTCTCGACCCAATTCGAACAGATAGACCTCTGCCGTTCCAGCGCGCCGACTGTCGAGAGCCTCGATAAGCCGTCCCAGGTAGTCCGAGTTCCCGGACGCGACCAGAGCGAAAGCCTGTGCAAGGCGGACCTCGGTATCGTCTTCGACCGCGATCCGTTCGATCAGCCCGGAAGCATCGTAGTCCAGGCGGGCCAGGCCGCGCGCCGCAAGTTCACGGTAGTCGTCTTCTCTGTTGTCGAGAAGCGATTCAAATAACCCAACGGCGTCCGGTTCCCTCAGCAGTGTGATCGACTCCAGAGCCAAATCGCTCATGTCGTCGTTTTCGCTTGTTTTGAAGAGATTCGACAGTGCGGGAAATGCCGCCCGGTACCCGGTGCGGCCGACCGATAGTATCGCCTCCCGGGCAACCCGTTCATCTTCGTCGCGAATGAACCGGATCAAAACCGGGCCCGAGTCCTGACTGCTGATGATCCCCATGGTCCGGATCATGGCGATCTGAACCTCCCAGTCTTCCCGGTGTCGCGGTCCATCCATTTCTTCGATCAGGGCAGGTAGTTGATCCCCTGCGCGCAGAGATCCCAGACCATTCGCTGCAGCAACCCGCACTTCCCAATCGAAGTCGTTCCTGAGAGCCTCGACAAGGACTTCTTTTGCGGTTTGGTCCACGTAGACGTTCGAGCCGACCACGAGTTGCTCTTCTTCGCTGAAGACCCGGGTCACGTCTGTAATGAAACTGAAAAAGCCCCGCTCATCGGAAACCGGGATGTACAGCCGCAACAGCGAGTCGATAGCCTGAAGCCGAACCATCTGTTGAAAATCGGTAAGGAGAGCTTCACTGAGCGTCGGAATCGCCGAACGGTCGCGGATCCTTCCGAGGGCTCGAACGATAGAGGTCCGGATTTCACTGCTCTGCTCGTTCTTGTAAGCCTGGGCCAGGAGAGGCACCGCATCACGGTTTCCGAGAACCGACATCGAGGCGACGGCCTCGCTCCGTTCTCTGGGACTGGCACTGTCCAAGGCTGGCGTCTGCGCCAGAGCCAGAACTAAAATAAGCTGCAAGAACTGTGGCATTTTGGGATTCCTTTTTATGATTGCTGATCCTCAGCCTTCGTCGTCACTGACCTTCGACTCCGCAGGCGTCCGGACGTCGCAATCTCTCATTCGATTTCCTGAAATTCTAGGTAATGGAAGGCCCCATTCAGGTCCATATTAACGGGCGCCAAAGTGACAATTGCAGACTTCGGGGTCTTCCCCGTTCGGTCCACCGCTCTCAACCTGAATCGTCGTGTGATCGATTTGAAACCGTTCGTGGACAATCTCCCTGACACGACCCAGGACCGCCGATTGGGGAGGTTCGTCCTCCCCGACGACGACGTGACAGCTCATAGCTACCACGCCCGAAGTCAGCGTCCACACATGGAGGTCGTGGACAGACAGCACTCCATCGGCACCGACCAGCTGGTCTTTGAGCGTCGTCAGGTTGATATGCGCCGGCGCCCCTTCAAGGAGAATGTCGATCGCGTCGCGAATGAGGAGCCACGAACTTGAAAGGATGAGAATCGCCACGATTGCGCTGATGACGGAGTCGGCCCAGTTCCAGCCGAAAAAGATAATGGCGAGACTGGCCAGGATCGCCCCGATCGAACCCACGGCGTCGCTCAACACGTGGATGAAAGCGCCGCGAACATTGAGACTCTGGGACTGATTCTTGAACAGGATGTACGCACTGGCCAGGTTTGCGAACAGCCCTCCCGAGGCAACGATCAGCATCAGGTTTCCTCGCACTTCGGGAGGCGTCATCAGCCTCTGATAGGCCTCATAGAAAATGAACATGGAAATCAGGACAAGAAAAACGCCGTTCAGGAGTGCCGCGAGGATTTCAACCCGATAAAACCCGTATGTCTTACGCGGAGTCGCGGGACGCGTTGCGAACCAGATCGCGAAGAAGCTTAAGCTGAGCGCGCCGACGTCGGTAAACATGTGGCCGGCATCGGCCAACAAGGCGAGAGAGTTGCTTAAGATGCCACCGATCAGTTCGACGACCAGGACGGATGCTGTGATGATTAACGCGGTCCGCAAACTTCTGCTGGCGTCGCGGGCGCGATCTTGGGAGGGTCCGGAGTCGTTATAAGCCTGCAGCCCCGCTTGGGAAGACATCTCGGACGCAATTATACTACGCTGACACCTAGTGGCCTGTACCACCCATATTGGGACCAGCGCTGATGGCGACAACGGTTGTCGAGGCAGACTGCTATAATGACGAGTTTTTCCCGTCACAGCTTGAATCCACTGCCGCCTCAAAGCGCGTCAGCCAGGAGAAGATGGTGAACGAAGAACAGGGAGCTCAAGCTTCAGTCCCGCTTCCACTGACGGTCATTTCAGAAGATGAGGAACTGTTCCGGGATTCGTGCCGGACCTTCGCCGAAGAACGCATTCGCCCCCTCGTCTCTCGAATGGATGAGGAGGGAAAACTCGACCAAGGTGTCATATCGGAATTCTTCGACCTTGGACTGATGGGGGTCCACATCGACGAAGCGCATGGGGGACCTGGCGGCTCGTTCTTCATGTCTATTCTGGCCGTCGAAGAAATTTCCCGTGTCGACGCGTCATTCGGAGTTTTCGTCGATGTCCAGAACACACTGGTCAACAACGCCATCATGCGATGGGGGGATGACAAGCAGAAGAGGGAATATCTGCCTCGCCTGGGAGAAAACCTCGTCGGTGCCTACGCGTTGTCGGAAGCCGAATCCGGAAGCGACGCGTTCGCGCTTCGGTGCCGGGCTACAGAAGACGGCGACGACTATGTTCTCAGCGGTCAGAAACTCTGGATTACGAACGCGGCTGAAGCAGAACTGTTCATCGTTTTCGCGACGATCAATCCTGAACTCGGGTATAAAGGCATTACCACTTTTCTTATCGACAAGGATCGACCCGGATTCACGATCGGCAGAAAAGAAGACAAACTGGGAATTCGGGCTTCCAGCACGTGCGAACTTCTCCTCGATGGATGCCGGATTCCAAAATCTGCGGTACTGGGAAACGTCGGCAAGGGATACAAGATTGCAATCGAGACGTTGAACGAGGGCCGGATCGGTATTGGCGCTCAGATGGTAGGTGTTTCACAAGGAAGCTGGGATTGCGGTACGGCATACGCGAAGGAACGCAGAGCTTTCGGAAAACCCATTACAGAATTCCAGGCGATTCAGTTCCAGTTGGCCCATGCGGCAACGCGGATCGAGGCAGCCCGCCTCATGGTATACAACGCAGCGCGGCTTAAGGATTGCGGGAAGGACTTCCTGACTGAAGCTGCAATGGCCAAGTATTTCGCCTCCGAGGTTGCCGAAGACGTGACATCCTTGATAGTGGAAATCTATGGCGGTTACGGATATACGAAAGACTATCCGGCTGAGAAATATTTTCGAGACGCAAAAATCGGAAAAATCTACGAAGGCACATCGAACATGCAACTACAGACGATTGCCAAGCGTCTACTCGGTTGATGGTTAGGCAATGAACCAGAGCGTCCGCGTCCTGCATCATGACAATTGCTTCGACGGCGTGGCCTCGTCGACGGTGTTTTCAAGTTTCTATCGCCTGGCGGTTGATGGGGAAGCGCGCTTCGAATACAAAGGGGTTGCGCACGGAGCGGGAGCCTATCGCCTCGAAGACATACTCCAGGCAAAAGTAAACGTCATCCTCGACTTTAAATACAGTTCGTCGGACAGACTGACATGGTGGTTCGACCACCACCAGAGCGCGTTTCTGTCGCCGGAAGACGAGATCCACTTCCGCAACGACAACAGCGGACGTAAGTTCCATGATCCGAACTACCGATCCTGCACCAAGTTTATACGGCACATAAGCGAGACCGTTTTCAGTACCCCGATGGATCACCTGAACGAGTTGATCCACTGGGCGGACATCATTGACGGAGCCCAGTTCAAGGATGCGCAAACGGCCGTCGAATTGAAGGAACCCGCTTTGCAGTTGATGCTGGTCATCGAATCCATTCGGGATCCAGAGCTTATCGGCAACATCATCGAGTGGCTGGAATCACAGACGCTGGCAGAGGTAGCTGCCCAGCCTACCGTGAAAGGGCATTTCGATCGCCTTTTCGAAAAACACCTCGATTCCATTGAAGTATTGAGGAGCGCGATGACATCGAATGGTGGAGTCGTCGAGTTCGACATCAGCGAGTCGTCTATTACGGGCCACAACAAGTTCATTCCGTATCATATCTTTCCTGAATCGTCCTACACCGTTGGTGTCAGCCTGGAACCATCGCGGGCAAAAGTCTCGGTAGGAACAAACCCCTGGACACAGACCGAACTACGACACAACCTGGCGGAAATTTGCGAACGCTATGGAGGAGGCGGCCATGCCGTCGTAGCTGCAATATCGTTTGAACCCGAAAGATTGGACGAAGCGCGTCAGGCCGCCCGTGAAATAGCAGAAACTTTGCGAAGCGATTCCGAATAACCCTGGTTCTCGACAGGCACCATGACGCTTCCAAACTCACCTCCCCACCCCCAAGCAACTGAAATTCCTCTCGATCCCGACCTTCTCTTTATCGCAGATCTAAGGAAACGCAGCGTTCCCTTCACATACATCCTGGTGGCGATCAACCTGGCGATCTTCCTGCTGATGGAAATCTCGGGTGGCAGCATGAATGAAGCCACCCTGATGGCATTTGGCGTGAAGTCCAACGCGGCCATTGATCAGGGAGAGATCTGGCGGTTCGTCACGCCGGTCTTCATTCATATCGGCATCCTGCATCTGGTTCTGAATTCCTATGCGTTGTGGATCGTCGGACAGCAGGTAGAGCGCCTCTATGGCAGTGCGCGTTTCGTCACCCTGTACGTCGTGATGGGAATCGCGGGAGTCGTCGGCAGCTACCTTTTTTCTCCGAACGCTCTCTCGGCGGGCGCCTCGGGTGCAATTTTTGGTCTCTTTGGTGTGCTGTTTGTATTTGGCGTTCGCCATCGACACACAGTGCCCCGGTTCCTCGGGCGCGCAATTCGCGTCGGAATTCTTCCCGTAATCGTGATCAACCTGATCATCGGCTTTGCTATCCCGGTCATAGACAACGCCGCCCATATTGGTGGCTTGATCGCGGGTATGACCCTGGCGGCAATCTTTAGGTTCGAAACCCCTGGTAGCCGAACTCCCGGTCTTTTCCAACTGTCCCGTTCACTGGCGATCGCATCGGTGCTGCTTGGTTTCTACCAGGTCGGCGTCCACTACGACGGTCCCCGGTTCCGCCTCTCCAACCTTGCACGCTCCTGGAATCCGCTCCTCGGAAGGCAACCTGCAACAGAACAGTTCATCCAAGCCGTAAATACGGCACAAAGAAGTTTTGGCGTGACACGGCGAACAATCAGGGACGGAGACGCTGTTCGAGAGAACGAAGGCTTGTCGTCGAGGCTTGGCGGTTCGATCGAGCTGTTGCGAGCTGCGCCTTCACTGTCGGCTGACTCCGACCGACTCGTTGAGGACTTGAAAGAAACAATGGAGGAGTTGTACGTCCTGATCGAGGACATCGGGAGAAGCGGCCGTCTTGGAAACGAACACGCACGCCGGTTGGAAGAAAATCTGACACACTACCAAACAGCTTTCCAAAATTTGATGGACTGGGTCGATACCGAAGGGGAGGGCTACGGACTCCAAGTCAGTAGTCGCGATGACGCTGAATCCGGCTTCGGGCTGCCTCGGTAAGAGAGATTCCTTTTCCTTTTGAAAAGGATGAAGCGCAGACCGCTTATCGTATGCTGTTGCGTCCCAGTCGCATCCTACTGCATACTGCGAATTGGGTAGCGGGATCTTTTCAACTGTAGGTGCGGTCTATGACCGCACGTTGTATTAGAAAAGATCCCGATACCCCGAATTGCCATCCTAATTCTTAAGCTCATGAGTTCTGAAATCACCCGCCGGATCAACGAAGAGGTCGGTGTCTCTCTGCCCCGAATCGAAGCCACGATCCACCTCATCGCTGAGGGCGGCACCATACCGTTCATCGCGCGCTATCGAAAAGAGGCAACAGGCAATCTGGACGAGGTGAAGATTCGCGAAATCGCGAACCGGTACATCTACTACGGCGAACTGGAAGAAAGGCGCCAGGCTATCGTTTCGGCCATCGAGGAACACGGGAAGCTGACCGAGGATTTGCGCGACAAACTCCTCAATTGTTACTCGAAGAACGAACTCGAAGACCTCTATCTACCTTATCGACCCAAGCGAAAATCGAAAGCAAGTATCGCGCGGCAAAAGGGACTCGAACCTCTAGCGGACATTATTCAAAGTCAGGACGACTCCAACTCGCCGGAGGAACGCGCTTTCGGATTCCTGAGTTTCGAACGAAGGGTGCCGACGGTGGATTCCGCGATCGAGGGGGCTCTTCATATCGTTGCCGACCGCGTGGCCGAACGCACGGACGATCGGAAATGGCTCCGGGCAACCATGTTCAAAGAAGGAACGGTCCAGGCCCGGGTAACCAAAGCGAAGAAAGAGGAAAAGACGAAGTATTCGATGTATTACGACTACGACGAAAAGGTGGCTCGCATCCCGTCGCATCGAATGCTTGCAGTCCGTAGGGCCGCGCGCGAAAAAGTGCTGACCTTTTCAATTCAGATTGACCACGAAAAGGCTCTTTCAGAATTGAAGTTACGGTTTGATATTAAGCCCGACTCCCCGTACGGAACGATGATGAATCAGGCTATCGAAGACGGTTACCACCGGCTTATGGAACCCTCGATTCAGAACGAGATCCGCTCCGACCTCCGGGACAGGGCTGAAAACGAAGCAATCAAGGTTTTCGAGGAAAACCTCCGTTCCCTGCTGCTCGCCCCACCGGCCGGACAGATCGGAGTGATGGGTGTCGATCCCGGGTTGCGAACGGGTTCTAAGCTCGCGGTTGTGGATCCGACTGGAAAGTTTCTGGAACACGAGACAATTTTCGCGTCGGAACCAAAGAAGGATCTTGAAGCAGCGGAGAAGATTCTTCTCGATCTGATCACCAGGCACACTGTCCGTGGACTCGTCATTGGGAATGGTACCGGATCGAGAGAAACGGAAGCCTTCATCCGATCAATGGTGGAGAAACACAAACTGGATATATTCACAGTCGTCACCAACGAGGCGGGCGCTTCGGTTTATTCGGCTTCCAAACTAGCGCGGAAAGAGTTCCCCAAACTGGACGTGACAATCCGGGGAGCCATATCCATCGCGAGACGCTTGCAGGATCCGCTCGCCGAATTGGTCAAGATTGACCCGAAGTCTATCGGGGTCGGACAGTACCAGCACGACGTCGATCAGAAAAAACTGAAAGTCAGCCTGAACGCGACGGTGGAATCGGCCGTGAACACCGTCGGTGTAGATCTGAACACTGCATCTGTCGATCTGCTGAAGTACATATCCGGGATATCGGAACGACTGGCGCAATCGATCGTTCAATACCGCGATGAACATGGGGCGTTTCCGAGCCGGGAAAAACTCACCGAGGTCAGCGGTTTTGGAGACAAGACCTTCGAACAGGCCGCCGGGTTCCTGAGAATCAAGGATGGATCCAATCCGCTGGACCGGACCTCGGTCCATCCCGAGTCCTACCCGCTCGTTGAGAAACTGGCGGAATCGGTCGAGCTGACCACAGCTGACCTGGTGGAAAATCCAGATCGAATAGGCACAATCGAATTTTCAAATTTCGAGAAGGAAGCCGGCCGGTTCACACTGAACGATATTCGAACAGAATTACTCAAGCCCGCACAGGATCCCCGAAAAGCGTTCGCAGTCCCGAAGTACAGGGATGACGTCAGGGAGATCACCGATCTGAAGGAAGGGATGGAACTGGAAGGCTCGGTGACGAACGTCACGAACTTCGGCGCGTTTGTCGATCTGGGAGTTCATCAGGACGGTCTGGTCCATATCTCCGAGCTTTCGCATCATTACGTTTCTGACGCCCGGCAGAAGGTCCACGTGGGTGAAGTCCTGAAGGTAAAAGTGATCGGGATCGATGCGGCACTCAAACGTATAAGCCTGTCGGTAAAAGCAACCCAGCCCAAGCCAAAACCTCGTCCGAAGCCACAACCCAGAGCGAAGCCGAAATCAAGAGGAAAGCCTGGCGAGGACCCGCGCAGATCTTCCGACCGCAAGCCCCGGATAAAGGAAGCAGCTGTCAGGACGAAAAGACGGCCGAAGCCACCGCCCCAGCCCGAACTGTCGATGGAAGAAAAAATCCGGCAGCTTCAGGAAAAATTCCGCGGCCCTAAGGGTTAGCTATCCACCCTCGACTCTTCTTATTTATGGGATCTTTTGGCCCATCTGTTACGTTAGTAGTCATATGAACGTTGGCGAAGCAATAAGGATCGCACTGGAATCTTTGCGGGTGAACCGTCTTCGATCGTCTCTGACTTTGGTCGGAATCGTCATCGGCGTAATGACTGTCATCACGGTGATTTCCTTTGTTGCCGGTTTGAACGCATTCGTCGCCGAAGAGGTGTTCGATCTGGGCGGAGATGTATTCATCATCAACCGCACGCCTCCGATCGTGATCGATCCGGCCGACTGGAACACGATCCGGCAGCGGAAGAACCTTTTGCTGGACGATACGGACGCGGTGCGCGAGAACTGCAAAGATTGCCTGATGGTGGGCGGGCGGCTCGCTTCCAGAGCACAAGTCAAATATGGACGCCAGTTCTTAGACAACACCGAGGTCAGGGGAATTACCCCTGAAATCCCTGAGATCCTCTCGGAGAACCTCGAGGACGGGCGTAATGTCACCGACTACGACGTGCGTCACAGTCGGCGGGTAGCCGTCGTCGGCGCGGACGTTGCCGACAACCTGTTTCCGTTCGTGGATCCGATCGGAAAGATGCTGCTGGTCAACAACCGGGAATTCGAGGTCGTCGGTGTCGGAGAACGTCAGGGATCACTGATGGGACAGTCTCGGGACAACTGGATCGCCATTCCAATCAGTTCCTTCCAGCGCATATGGGGCCCCCGGCGGTCAGTGCGGATTTACGCCAAAGCAGATGGTGAAGAAAGCATTGAACCTGCGGCAGACCAGGCACGCGCCGTCCTGAGGGCCAGACGTCACGTCGGTTATGCCGACGAAGACGACTTTGCGATCGCCACAAACCAAACATTTCTGGAACTGTGGGCAAACATTAGCCGGACTTTCTTTGCTGTAACCGTCGCCATAGCTTCGATTTCACTCGTTGTGGGCGGCATCGTTGTCATGAACATCATGCTCGTCTCGGTGACCGAACGCACCCGCGAGATTGGCATACGAAAGGCTACAGGAGCCCGAAGGACGGATATCTTCCGTCAGTTTCTGATCGAGTCGGCGACGCTCGCCCTCGTTGGAGGAATTGTCGGGGTTCTACTGGCCATTGCCATAGCGACGAGTGTCTCTGCCCTGACAGGCATGCCGTCTGCGATCGAATGGTGGGCCGTGATGCTCGGACTCGCGGTATCTACGGGCGTTGGACTCTTTTTCGGAATCTGGCCGGCCATGAAGGCCGCACGGCTGGATCCTATTACGGCGTTGCGCTATGAATGACGTATTCGGAATGGCGCTCGACTCGATACGGACCAACAAGATCCGTTCCGTCCTTACGGTGCTGGGTGTGGTTATCGGAGTGACCACCGTCATCGGAATGTCTTCTGTAATCAGCGGCCTCAACACCGGCGTCATGTCGACGATCGAAGACCTTGGGTCGAATCTGATTTTTGTGACCCGCTTCGATCCCGGCATCAATCTGGGGCGTCCGACAGCCGAGCAGAGGGCGCGTGAAAACCTCACGCTCGAACAGGCCGAGGCGATCGCCCAATTGCCGTCGGTCCGGAGCGTCGCTCCCGCACTCCGAGCGAACCAAAACAACTTCGGCGGATCGTCCTACACGATCAAATACGGCTCGAGGACTGTAGCCAATACGATCATCGAGGGCGTGACTCCAGACCACGAGGACGTCTTCAATCTGGACCTGCGCGCAGGCCGTTGGATCAGCGAGAGCGATCACCTTCATCGTTCGAACGTACTCGTAATGGGTTACGACACTGCTGAAACACTCTTTCCAAATCCTGAAAGCGCGGTTGGAAGACAGGTGGAACTAGAAGGTAGAGCCTTTAACGTCGTTGGCGTCATGGAAAAGAGACCCAGTGGTCTCAACCCGGGGGCGAACCCGGAAGATAATCTCGTTGAGCTGCCCATCAGCAGTTTTGAAAAGCTCCACCCCGAAGTGGAGGACTATTGGATTGCGCTGACTCCGATCAGCCAGGAAGCAATGCCGCAGGCCATGGATCAGGTGGAGGGACTGCTTCGGCGGCTGCGCGGGGTTCGCTACAACGAGCCGAGCAACTTCGCCGTGTTTACGCAGGATCTGGTCACCGATCTCTGGAATCAGATTTCGGGTGGCATCTTCGCCGTCATGCTCGCGATTTCCTCAGTCGCGCTTCTGGTAGGGGGAGTCGGCGTGATGAACATCATGCTCGTCTCGGTAACAGAGCGGACACGGGAAATCGGCATCCGTAAAGCTGTGGGAGCAACGCGTGGGAAGATCATGACCCAGTTCCTGCTCGAAGCAATCACTCTAACCGCGCTCGGTGGCGTTCTGGGCATCCTGACCGGAGCAGGCATTACTGCGCTGATCAGGAACGCCGCACCCTTTCTCCCCGCAGCCATGTCGCCACTCTGGGTTTTGCTGGGATTTTCGACCTCAGTCGCGACGGGTTTGATTTTTGGGCTGTATCCCGCCTACAAAGCCGCCCGCCTCGACCCCATTGAAGCCTTGCGGTACGAGTAGGCCGAGAAAAGAACAACCGAGAGGCGCTCGGACGCAGAGAATGTGGCGTTTGATTTTTCTGCGGCCTCTGCGACCTTTGCGCCTCTGCGTTTGATTTCTTCAGCTCTCTATGTCATCGGGCAGGTACTAAAGTAGAATGGGCCCGACTAGGAGGCAACTGTGGGAGAACTCGAAATCGACAAGGAAGATCTCTTCATCGAGGCCGTCGAAGCCTTTGGTGACAACAAGTTGGACGAGGCTATCGAACGCTACAATAAGGCTTTAGCCATTGATCCGGACTACCAGGACGCTCTCCACGGCCTAGCCCGAGCCCAGTTCGACAGTGGAAAAGTGGACGAAGCTATCAGTACAGCCAAACGGCTCACGGAACTCGACCCTGAAGACCCGCTGGCGCATACCAGCCTCTCTATGTTCTATCAGGCGAAGGGTCTGATCGAAGAAGCCGAGCGCGAAGGGAACGTCGCGCGTGTTCTCGGTTGGAAACAGGACCTCCGGAAAGGCACCGACTAGGCTCCTCTATTGAAGACCCCACCGTACCTGACACTGCGTGTTCGTCCGACTAAGTACCCTTTGATCCCGTAAGTTAAAACGGCCCGGACCTATCGTGAACGTTGACTTTTAAAAGCAGCGGAGAATAGACTACTTCTGTCGAACTAGGGTCTTTTGCGACGCAATTATGTCGACAACAGTAGCCGAATCAGATCAGCTCGTTGGTTTTCTCAAGAACGTCAGCCTTTTCGAGGATCTACCCGAGGAAAGCCTGACAAAACTCGGAACGTGCCTCAAAACCACCGAGTTCCCCCCGTCAGAGAGCATCATGCGCGAGGGCGCGCCGGGCATCTCGATGTACATCATCAAGGACGGGACCGTAGAAGTTCGCAAAAAGGACCCGGTCACAGGCATCGATTTCCTTGTGGCACAGTTGGGCCCCGGGGCCGCAGTTGGCGAAATGTCCCTATTGACGGGAAAACCGCGCTCCGCCAGCGTAAACACCGTCGAACCGACCACCGTCTACACACTGACCCGCACGGATTTTCGCAATCTTCTGACTCAGTACCCAGAAATTTCCCTAGGACTGGCCAGAATCCTGGCAGACCGACTCGAAGAGGCCAACAAACAGGTCGGCGTTGAGTACGTCAGCCTGACCAAGAACATCAACTTCGATCCCCGAGTCGTCGGCCTGATTCCCCAGAACATCCTCACACAACATAAAGTGGTGCCGATCGCCTACGCGAACAACGCCCTCACGCTCGCGATGGTGAACCCATCGAACCTTGTGGCCTTCGACGACGTCCGCCGCTACGTCAAGGGCGTCATCATCGAACCCCGGGTTTGTACAGAAGAAGAATTCTCGAAGTTCATGTCCGCCGAATATCCGAGGTTGATGAATCTCGATGAGGAAGTCGACAAGGAAAAACAATCCGAGAAACTCAAGAAAGACCTCGAAAGAAAGAAAAAGAAACAGAAGGAAGAAGCGGACGCTGCGGTTTCCGAGATGCGGCAGGAGAATCTGGAAGACCTGGAAGCCGAAATTTTGGGTGGCATCGAGGTTCAGGAGGAGGAAGAAGAAAAACCGTCGGAAACCGAGCTCCAGTCCGCATCGGGAGATGCGCCTGTTGTACGGCTGGCCAACAACATCCTGGCGCTCGCGATTAAGAAGGGCGCCAGTGACATCCATCTCGAGCCGCAGGAAGAGGGGGTGCGGGTTCGCCTCCGAATAGATGGCTCCCTTCGAGTGGAAAATGTTCTGTCGCGAAAAATCATGCTCCCGCTGATCTCACGCTTCAAGATCCTCTCGCGCCTGGACATTTCCGAAAGACGGCTTCCGCAGGACGGTCGCATCTCGATCAAGTTCGAGGATCGGGGCATCGACTTCCGGGTCTCCACGGTTCCCGCAAAATTCGGCGAGAAGATCGTCATGCGCATTCTCGACAAGAGCGCTTCTCTGCTCCCACTAGACAAGATCATCAACCATCAGGAAACGATGGAGAAGGTCCGCTGGATGATCAATCAGCCCTACGGCATCATCTATGTCACCGGACCGACCGGATCGGGAAAAACAACTTCGCTGTACAGCTCGCTGGGTGAGATCAACTCCCCGGGCACTAATATCTCGACGGCAGAAGATCCGATCGAATATGACCTGGCAGGTGTGAACCAGATCCAGACGCACAAGGACATTGGCCTCGATTTCGCCCGTGTGCTTCGTGCCTTCCTCAGACAGGATCCCGATGTCATCCTCGTCGGCGAGACGCGAGACAAGGAAACAGCCGGGATTGCCGTTGAAGCCGCTCTTACGGGCCACCTCGTGTTCACGACCTTGCACACGAATGACGCTCCGGGTGCGTTCACCCGTCTCGAGGAAATGGGTGTCGAACCGTTCCTGATGTCGAGTTCAACGATCGGCATCCTTGCACAACGCCTAGCCCGTAGAATCTGCACGAAATGCAAGGAAGAAACCAAGCCTGACGAAGCGACCGCCAAGTTCTTTGGCTACGACATGGACGATCTGCCGACATTCTACAAAGGCAAAGGTTGCGACAACTGTGGCGGAAACGGGTATAAGGGGCGTGTCGGGGTCTACGAAGTACTCCTCATGAACGACGAACTCCGGCGCCTGGTTTCATCTGGAGCCAAGTCCGATGAAGTCCGGGATTGTGCCGTGAAGCATGGGATGGTGACGCTTCAAAACTACGCGGAATACCTCCTCAAAGAGGGGCTGACGACAATGGAAGCGGTTCTCGGCGTAATTTCGATCGCAGAATAGCTGTAGGTGCGGTCTATGACCGCACGGCATCCCGAGTTGTGCGCTCACAGAGCGCACCTACAAAAGCCGGGGCCGGAAGGTCCCGGTATTTTTTAGGCAGATTCTCCCGTAGCAACCTCCACCCCGACAAATTCCTGGTACTTGAGAACGTCGTCGTGGCTTCCAATAATCAAAGGCACCCGCATCTGGAGCGAATCCGGTTGCACATTCAGAATGCGCTCGGTTCCGGTTGTGGCCAGCCCACCGGCCTGTTCGGCGACCATGGCCAGGGGGGCCGCTTCATACAGAAGACGCAGCTTGGCCTTGGGCCCTGGATAAAGAAAGATTCCACCCTTCAAGAGATTCCGATGGAAATCGGCGACTAACGATCCAATGTAGCGCATCGAATAGGGCCGTCCGTCGTCGTCATCCTTCTCCTTCAGGTGGCGGATATACGCCCTGGTAGCGTCGTCCCACTTGGACTCGTTTCCTTCGTTGACGCTGTAGATTTTGCCTTTCCTGGGACACTGTATGTTTTCATGCGACAGGAGGAACTCACCCAGCGCGGGATCCAGCGTGAACCCGTGAACGCCGTTCCCCGTCGTGTAAACCATCATCGTGCTCGATCCGTAGATGAAATAACCGCCGGCAACCTGCTTGTATCCGGGCTGGAGACAATCGGCCTCAGTGCCGTCGCCACTGTCTGAAATTCTCCGATGGATCGAGAAAATGGTCCCGATACTCGTATTGACGTCGATGTTAGAGGATCCGTCCAGGGGATCGTGAAGAAGAACGTACTTACCTCTTGGACTCCCGTCCGGCAGGACGATAATCCCATCGGACTCCTCCGACGCCATAACGCAGAGCATTCCGCAGCTCCCCATGGCCTTGTAGATGGTCTGGTCGGCAAACTCGTCCAGCTTCATGACGGTTTCGCCGTACACGTTAACGCTATCGGTTTCGCCCAGAACCGTCTTAGCCAATCCTGCACGGTTGACGTCTCGGGAAATGATCTTGGCGGCAACCGTCAGATTCGTAAGTAAGGAAGTGAAATCACCGCTCGCTTCAGGATGTTGACGTTCCTCATCGAGGATATGTTGTTGAACTGTTTTTATTGCACTCATACGTATTAGCTCTTTAGTTGTTGAACTTCTTCGCGGAGCTGCTTGATTTGCTTCGCGAGCTTGGGTAGCCGTGCGACATAGGCCTGCTGAAGCTTAATGTCTTTCAACGGGCGGGCAGGAGTTCCCCACAGCACTGTCCCCGCCCGGGCTCGCTTCCCGTTAAGCACGCCGCTCTGGCCTCCGATCACCGAGCCGTCGTCGATCTGAGCACCTTCGCCCACACCAACCTGACCTCCAATCATCGAATCGGCCCCTATAGAGCAGCTTCCGGAAACGCCTGTCTGGGCCGCGATTACAGTCCGGCCTCCGATTCGCACGTTATGGCCGATGTGACAGAGATTGTCCAGTTTCGTTCCCTTTTCGATGACGGTCCGGCCTAACGAACCTCGATCGATGGTGGTGTTTGCACCAATCTCGACGTCATCTTCAATAACGAGGTCTCCACGTTGGGGAAATTTCAGGAGGGTGTCTCCATCACGGACATAACCGAAGCCGTCAGACCCGATCACCACACCCGCATGCAGGATTACCCTGTTTCCGATCTCCGAGCGTTTATAGATAACCACGTTTGCGTGGATAACGCATTCGGATCCGACCTGGCACCCAGCGGCAATATAACATCCAGGAAAAACGACAGTGGAAGTACCGATCCGAACACCATCCTCTATCACCGCATGCGCCCCAACTGTCACGCCATCCGCCAGTTTGACATCTTCACCGATGACAGCCGTCGCGTGCACTCCTTTGCGCGCTCTGACAGGAGGCAGGAGCCATGCGGCCGCGCGGACGAAGGCCACCTTCGGGTTCTCGACCCGGATCGTCGTCTTCGTAGGAAACTCTCCTTCCGATACCAGAACGCAGGAAGCCTGACTTGCGGGGACTCTATCCGCGTAGCGGGGTTCCGCATAGCTCAGGTCTCCCTCGACCGAGCGGTCGAGGTCGGCGACGTTCTCAATCGACTCCCGCGGGGAGCCCTCCAGACGCCCACCAAGGAATTCGGCCAGTTCTCCGGCTGTTCGTTTCATGAAGTCCTCCGAACGTATTCGATGACAGAATTTGCCGTCTGTTGTCCCTGTTCCATCGACGCAGGTACGGACACGCCACTCAGATAGTTGCCGGTCAGAAAAAGGCCCGGCTGTTCTTCGACCCTTTTCATCGCGTCCTTTCTCCAACGCGGCTGCCCGAGGTGGTATTGAGGAATCGCACGCGTGTAGCGGAACAGCGCCAATGGTTTCACTCCGCCTTCGAAACCAAGAATCTGCCTCAGCTCCGACTCCACAGTCTCCCACGTCTGCTCATCCGTCCACTGAACGACGTCGGGCTCGGTAGCGCCTCCAAGAAAACTGGTCAATAGGGCCCGTCCTTCCGGTGCGCGCTTTGGAAACAGGCTGGAACTGAACAGTGTTCCGAGCGTGTGCGGACCCTCGCTTCGGGGCACAAGAAAACCGAATCCGTCCAGAGGAGTCTTCAACTGAGCCTCGCCGACCGAAACAGCCGCGACGAGGATCGGGGCGTACGGAACCGTCCTAAAAACGTTCCCGAGGTCGGGATCGATGGGCGTCAACAACGCCGACACCTTATCAGCCGGAGCGGCAACGACCACAGCCTTAGGCTCGAAACGGCCTACTGAGGAATCCACAATCGGACCCGGTTCTAACCGTGTGCCATCGACACCATATCGAATATCCAATTCTCGTGCCAGGCCTTCGGGCAGGGTTTCCATGCCCTTTTTGAAGGACGAAAGCTTTGGGCGGGGTCTCAAAGCAGACCCGCGGAGCATGCCAAGAACGACGCTGCCGTAGCGCGACTCCAACTCCTTCATCCTCGGAAAAGTCGCTTCAATCGACAGTTCTTCGGTGTTCCCAGCATATACACCGCTCACGAAAGGCGCTACGAGCCGATCATGTACCTGGGTTCCGAATCGCCGACGAAAGAAAGACGCCAGCGATTCGTCCTCGTCGTCCCTCCGGCCCGGCACAAGGGGTTCGACAAGCGCTCGGAGGGCGCCCCGCGGCGAAAGAACCCATGGTGCCTTTCGGAGTCTTCCGTTTACGTAAATGAAACGGGGGGATTTCGGCGGCGCAACGACAACCTCTTCTGTAAGACGCGTCTCCTGAAGAATTTCAAAGGCAGTTGCCGTCGGAAGGATCGTGTTGGGACCCGACTCGACAAGGTAACCGTCAACCTGATGGCTCTGAATAACACCGCCGGGGCGCGTCTTCGCCTCGAGGACGACAACGTTGAGACCCGCGCGACGTATCTGCCAGGCACAGGTCAAGCCCGAGATTCCGCCTCCGATAACAACGACGTCCGGCATGCTCTATCTAGATTTTCAGCTATGTCCACAGCCGATTCGGCTGGGAATCCAAGTCTGAGGCTGATAGCTTACTCGAAGTCCAGACGTCCCTGGACTCCACTGTTCACTGCAGATTCAACCAACTCTCCGAGCGACTTGATAAACGTAGGGTCACAGTTCATGGTGGCAACTCGCCGAAAGGTTTCGATGCCCGCATCCGCAGCCACTTTCTTGTAAAGAATGTCGAGTTCGTAGAGCGTTTCGATGTGCTCGGACACAAAGCTGACTGGAACCACCAGGACTTCATCCACTCCCTGCCTTCCAAGCTCGACGAGCACATCGTTGGTCGATGGGCCGAGCCATTCCACCGGCCCGATCTTGCTCTGAAACGAGAGGCGGTACGGATTCGTCCTGCCCAACCGGTCGGCAATCAGTTCAACTGTTTCACGCGTCTGATCCAGATACGGATCGCCCTCGCGCACGTAACGTTCCGGAATACTGTGAGCGCTGAACAAGATCTGAACGTTTTGAGGATCGGGAAACTCCTGAAGTTCTTTCTGGATCATTTCCGTAAACGCGTCGATGTACGTGGAGTGATTCTGCCACGACTCGATCCACTTAACGTCTTTGCCGGATAAAGCCGGCCGTTCGGCGAGCATGCGTTTGAGCGCACGGAAACCGGATCCTGTGGTCGTTACCGAATACTGGGGAAAGAGCGGCAGTACAACCAGACGGTCGACGCCCCGCCGTTCGACAGCATCAAGCGTTTCGTCGAAGAAAGGATGCCACGCGCACATCCCGACAAAAACATCGACATCCATCCCTGCCCACCGCAGTTCATCCGACAGGGCCTGAGCCTGCTCTTCGGTGATCTTGCGAAGTGGCGAACCACCGCCGATCTTCCGGTAATAGCCAGATGACACTCTGTTTCGCAAGGTCGCGATCGAATACGCTAGAGTCTTACGGAGGAAATCGGAGCGGATCCGGACTATCTCGGGATCCGAGAAGAGCTGATACAGGAACGGTTTGACTTCGTCCAGAGACTGCGGCCCGCCCAGATTAAAAACGATAACTCCTGTTTTCATTTGTTAGCGTCGGGCCCACCGTCCCCCGTTAACCCCACGGGACGAGGGCACTGACAGCTCCTCCGATTCAGACTCGTCGGGAACTCCTACGCCGGTCCGGTTAAAAACTTTCAACACGAAGTCCACGAAGAATCACGAAGACAGGGATTTGCTTGAGAAATCTTAAACTTATTTGCTTCGTGTCTTCGTGTTAAAGGTTCGAATTCCTTCAACTCGCCACTTCTAATCGTGACTGTAACTCTTTGCGAAATCGATGAACGCCTGGGCGTTTTCTACCGGGGTCGGCGGAAGGATGCCGTGGCCGAGATTGAGAACGTGCCCTCTCGGGCCAGCCTCCTCCAGAATCTTCTTCGTCCGTGCCAGCATCGTCTCACGGTCTCCCAGTAGGAGGCATGGGTCCAGATTGCCCTGCAAAGCGAGATCGTCTCCAATCCTCCGCCGTGCGTCCTCTATCGAAATCCGCCAATCCAGGCTCAGGACATCTGCCCCCGAACGTGCCATAGACTCGAGGAGAGCAGACGTCCCGTTCAGATAAAGAATGCGCGGCACTTCATCGCCGATCGCTTCAAAGATCTTTCGCGTATACGGCAAGGCGAATTCTTCGTAGTCGTCCCTGTTGAGTTCTCCCGCCCAGGTATCAAAAAGCTGGACCATTTGGGCCCCGGATTCGATCTGATATCGCAGGTATGTCGCGATCGTGTCGGCCAGTTTGTCCATCAAACGGTGAACAAGCCGGGGCTCCCGATATGCCATTCCTTTGATCTCGGCAAAATTCTTCGAACCACCACCTTCGACCATGTAGGAACCAAGCGTCCAGGGAGCGCCAGCAAAACCGATCAGAGGGACCACATCCCTCAATTCGTTTCGAAGCGTCTGGAGCACTTTTCCGGTGAACGGAAACGCCTCGGCGGGATCAGGAATCTTCAGGCGATCGATGTCGTCGGAAGAACGGACAGGATTGCCAATCTCCGGCCCCTTGTCGGTAAGGGCTACGGAGACGCCCATCGCTTCAGCAGGGATCAGGATGTCGGAGAAAAATATGACGGCGTCGACACCGAGGATTCGCTGCGGTTGCATCGAAACCTCTACAGCCAGTTCGGGCGTCTTACACAGGTCGAGAAACGAAACGTCTTTTCGGATATCCCGATAGTCCTTCAGGTAGCGGCCTGCCTGCCGCATCATCCAAACGGGCGTTCGGGGCACACTCTCTCGTCTACAGGCACGGATGATCAGATCGTTCATGGTTGAGGTAGAACCTTTGATTAAGAGGTAGAACCTTTGATTAAATGGAAGCCGTTCGAGAGGAAGGTTGCCCGGGGGCATCCGCTCGGTCAGCGGTCCGCGTCGCGACAAAGCGGTATGATACAATACGCCCTCGATGGAGACATCCAAAACCGGGCTCCAGGCCCCGGTCGGTGACCAGCTAAGTCCTTCCATTCCAACTATTTCAATAATCGTTCCGGCGTACAACGAAGCGCTTCGCATCGGTCCTTCACTCGAGGAAATTTTGCGTTTCGTCAAGGACCAACAGATCGAGGCGGAAGTCATTCTCGTCGACGACGGATCGATCGACGACACTTCTGGAATTGCCGCCTCTTTTCCTCTCAGAGTCTTTCAAAACGACTCCAATCGCGGCAAAGGATACAGCGTGCGACGAGGCGTTCTGGAGGCCAAAGGATCCTGGGTCCTATTTACTGACGCGGACCTGTCGGCGCCGATCGAAGAACTGGATCGGCTTCTGGAAGTTGGGGAAGAGGGCGCTGATATCATCATCGGATCCCGGGCCGTCGACCGGACGAAGATCGCCGTTCACCAATCCCGGTTCCGGGAATTGGGTGGCATCTTCTACAACTGGACAGTTCGTCTGATTCTTGGGCTCTCGATCCAGGATACCCAGTGCGGTTTCAAACTGTTTCGCCGGGAAAAAGTCATTCCGATCTTTGAGAGTCAGACCATTTACGGTTTTGGGTTCGATCCCGAGATCCTGTTTCTAGCAAAACGCAGGGGGCTTCGGATCCGCGAAGTGCCGGTTGTCTGGAGACACGACTCGGGCTCGAAGGTTCGGTTTCTCAGTGACGGTCTCGAGATGTTCCTCGACCTGGCCCGCATACGCTGGAATGTCGCGAGGGGAAAATATCCTGACAAATTATGACCCGATCCCTCGTTTCAGCGGGCTCCGGACAGAGGCGTCTTCTCGACCGGCATATCACACATCGGCCGCAGACGAACGCCCAGCATACTGCCGAGGAACGCGGCGACAAGCCAGAGCCATCCGTGGAGGCTGCCGGAAGCTACGCCGCTGAAATAGGCGCCAATGTTGCAGCCGTAAGCCAACCGGGCACCATAGCCCAGCAGAAGCCCGCCAAACACCGCAGCCGCCAGTGAACGGTTCGAAATCGACCACTTCAGGCTGAACCGCCCCGCTAGCCCCGCAGCTGCGAGGGCACCAAGGATGATCCCGAAGTCCATGATCGACGTTACGTGTTCGAACACGCTGGCTCTAAGCGCAGCAGCGTTTCCGGGTGTCGACCAGTAAGCCCAGGAGCCCACATCCACTCCCACAACGGACGCGGCCTTTGCACCCCACAGAGCGAAAGCCGAAGTGATGCCCCACGGGCGACCAGCCAACGCCAGCGTCGCGAAGTTGGCCAGCGCCAGGCCGATGGCGCCGATGACTATGGGCCAGGGCCCTTGCAGCGCCCGTTTCCAGCCGGTTCTCGGACTGGATGGAGACGCTACCAACCGTCCGTGGTGCCTACGTTCAACGACAACCGTGATACCCACTATCGTGCCAAACACCGCGAAGCTCACCAGCAGCGCCGGCCACGCTCCGAAGGAACTGACGATCGATACGGGCGGAAGCGCCGGCAGCGACTGCCACCATGGAGCATGAGCCGTACCGATGGCCGAGCCTAGGATGAACGCGGCCAACGTAACGATCATCCGGGCGTTTCCACCGCCGACAGCGAAAAGCGTCCCCGAGGCGCAGCCTCCACCGAGTTGCATCCCCATGCCGAACATGAACGCACCTACCATAACTGCCACGCCTGCAGGGTTCACGTTGCCCCGGATCGAGTCGGTCAGGAGCGGCGTATTCGACCCGAGGATCGGGAAGAAGAGGAGACAGGCCACCGCCAACAGGAGCATTTGAGCGCGGAGGCCCGACCCCCTACGGTCGGCCACGAACACCCTCCAGGCGGAAGTAAACCCGAAGGCGGCGTGGTAGAGAAGCAGGCCGAACACTCCGCCCAAAAGAAACAACAGGGCCTGGCGCCAGTGAACTGTTGCCTGCAGATAAGCTGTTCCCAAGGCAAACAGAGTCACGGCTACGGACACGACACGAAGGTCGACGTTTCCAGCACTGACGGGCTTCGGGGGAATGTTCAGAGTGGCAGCTTCGATCGAAGTGGACATTAAACTCCTCTATACGTCGTTGATCTCGATCTGTTCTGGCCAAGAGTCTATATCACACACTTCTCCAGCCAGCCGATGCCGATCGCCGAGCTTTAAAACTCAACCGTAGCCTAATCGACGGCAAACACCCATACGACACCACCTTCGGGCACCTCCGGATATTCGCCGGGAAACACCCGGTCCAGGCGGGCCTGCATCCCACGAGCATCCACACCCCAGCCCGACTGCACCGCAATGTATTGCTTGCCGGCGATCTCAAAGGAAGTCGGCGGACCAATAATGCCCGAGTTGGTCGGGAACTCCCAGAGCAGTTCGCCGCTCTCTGCATCGAAGGCGTGGAACATACGGTCGTTGGTTCCACCTGAGAAGACCAGACCACCGCCCGTATCCAGCATCGACCCCCAGTTGGGTGACTTCGCGTACGTATGCGTCCACACCCTCTCACCAGTGTCGACGTTCCAAGCCTGCACTTCGCCCACATGGTCGGCACCGTCCAAAACGTAGAAGCCAGTGGTGGCACCCGTGAAGCGACCTCCCGGCATGTACTCGATTTCACGTCCGATCATCGTTCCACAGAGGTTTTCGTTGGCCGGGATATAGATCATCCGCGTCTGTGGGCTGAAGGCGATCGGCGGCCAATTCTTACCGCCCCAGAGCGAGGGACAATGCTCGGCCATCTTGCCTGTGCCGGGCTTGTGTGTGAGATCGATCTCCGGCCGACCGGTCTCAGGATCCAGACTCAGAAAAACGTTCTGATTGACGTAGGGTTTGCCTTCGACGAAGTTGATGCGCCCCTCAGTCCGTTCGAGGAACCAGAGATAGCCGTTCCTGGCAACATCGATCAAACCCGTCACCGTCCCCCCGTCCCGTTCGTAGTCCACAAGGATGGGCGGAGAAACCTCGTCCCAGTCCCAAGAGTCATTCGGGTGGTACTGGAAGTGGCCTTTGATCTCACCGGTGGCAACATCGATGGCGATCGTCGAGGTAGCGTAGAGGTTGTCTCCCGGACGTTGATCCCCCATCCATGGGCCGCCATTGCCCGTCCCCCAATAAGCCAGATTGGTTTCGGGATCGTAGTTGCCGGTTACCCATACCGCTCCGCCACCGGTTCTCCACTGGTCACCGTCGGGCCAGGTCTCGCTACCGGGTTCCCCCGGCGCGGGAATAGTAAATGTACGCCACAACTCTTCACCGGTATCGGGATCGAAGGCTGCGACGAAGCCCCGGATTCCGAGCTCGCCGCCGGAGGCGCCGACCATGACCTTGCCGTCTGCGATGAGCGGAGCCAGAGTCGTGTAGTAACCGCTCGAGTTGTCTCCGATCACAGCCGACCAGACCTCCTGGCCTGTCTTAGCGTCAAGGGCAACCAGGACGGCTTCGCCCGCTGCGAAATAGACCTTGTCGCCGTAGAGGGCCACACCGCGATTTGTCTCGTGCGGAACGGTGGCACCTTCGGGCCGTGGGCGACGGTGGCGCCAGAGGAGTGTGCCTGTCTCCGCGTCGATCGCAATCACCTGGTTTCGGGGTGTCGAGACAAACATGACGCCGTTGTTGACGATAGGCGGCGACTCGTGTCCTCGGACCTCACCGGTCGAAAACGACCAGACCGGCCGCAACCCTTCGACGTTGCCTGTATTGATTTCGTCCAGCGGGCTGTATCCCCAACCGTTGTACGTGCGCCGAATCATCAGCCACTCGTCGTCTTCCGGGTTTTCCAGACGCTCAGTTGTCACGGACGCGTAGTTCCGAAGGACCTCGGGAACGGGAGCAGGCTGTTGACGGGCGAATACGAGTTGGCCTAAAGCCAGCACAAACATGCCGGCCGTAACCGCTTGGATCCTCCAAACCTTGACCATGACATTCCTCCTTATGAGGGACAACAACGATGACATCGAAAGTTCGAACCGCCCCTCCGGTAGTGTCGGATGAAACTTCGAAATCATATCGCTGCAGGATGAGGGGACCAAATGGAATCAGGCAAATTAGGGAAAAGTTGTACCGCTACTGCTCGCCGGTCTGTCCCGAGCCATAAATTTTGACGCACGATCACACCTTCTATACTCTCTAACGAACATTCCAAGGAGTGGCTATGGCTATCGTCGATCTGAGTGTCAATGGCCGGGACTACACAGTAGATGTCGACCCGGCGACACCTCTGTTGTACGTGCTTACCGACGACCTTGCACTCCGCGGTCCCAAATTCGGCTGCGGCCTGGGCCAGTGCGGGTCTTGCACGGTCATCGTAGACGGGGATGTCCGGCGTTCTTGTGTCATGACCGTCGCGAACGTGGAAGGATCTGAAGTCACAACCCTGGAAGGACTGGGTACTCCCGAGGATCCGCATCCGATTCAAGAATCGTTCATCTCCGAACAGGCCATTCAGTGTGGGTTCTGCATCAACGGCGTCATTCTCACGGCCAAAGCTTTCCTGGATCAGAACCCGAACGCAGGTGCAGGGGAAATAGGCCAGGCGATGTCCGGCGTCCTGTGTCGGTGCGGCACACACGTGCGGATCATGCGGGCCATACAACGGTATGCGGAGGGAGTGGCAGAGGGGGTGGACAATGAGGCCTGAAGAAACATTGAAAGCACTCACCCCGGATGCGTTTGCGGCACTCAAACGGACGGGAATATCGCGCAGGGGATTTATCAAAGGCTCCGGCACAGTGATTGTCGGCTTCAGTGTCGCCCGACTGGCTTCGCGCGTGGGCCTGTCGTCTTCCGCAGCGTCCGCCCAGGGCATTAACGGAGCGGGCAGCGACCAGTTTTGGATTCTTGGATCGCCATAGGCGCAGACGATAGCGTCACAGCATACACGGGTAAGTGCGAACTGGGACAGGGACTCCACACGGCACAGACACAGTTGATCGCCGAGGAACTCGGCGTCAGCTTTGATCGGGTAACGCTGATCCAAAGCGACACAGCACGTACACCGGATCAGGGTACGACTTCCGGCGCGCAGTCTCATCCAGCAAACTTCAACCATGAAAACCTGGCGCTTGCATGCGCGACGGCTCGCGAGGAATTGTTGGCACAGGCTTCGACGCGACTGGGTGCAGCCGTCGAACAGCTTGAGATCAACGAAGGCGTAGTCCGAGTTGCAGGCAGCCCAACTAGATCGATCGGTTACGGCGAACTGGTCGGCGGACGGGCCTTCAGTCTGAACCTGAATCCCGAAGCCAGCCGCAGAGACCCGGTTGAATGGACGGTTCTGGGACAGCCAATACGCCGTCTCGAAATCCCAGCAATGGCGACTGGACAATTCGAATACGTCCACAACGTCCGCGTGCCAGGTATGCTGCACGGACAGGTGGTTAGACCACCTCGTGTCGGGGCAACTCTGGTCGGCGTGGACGAGGAATCTATACGGGATCTGCCAGGCGTCGTTCAGGTGGTCGTCAGAGGTAACTTCGTCGGCATCGTTGCGGACAAACCCTGGCAGGCGATTTCCGCGGCCAACCGGCTGAGCGTCGACTGGTCGCTGGGCGCGGGACTGCCCAGCCAGGAGGGTTTCTATGAGTACCTGCGCAATGACCCATCCGCCCGCGACACGTTGCTCGTAGATTCCGGGGACGTCGATGCTCGTCTCGACGGGGCAAGGGACGTTCTCGAAGCCACATATCACTATCCCTATCAGATGCACGGTTCCATCGGTAGCTCATGCGCCCTCGCCGACGTCGGTGCGGATGGAACGACGATATGGTCGGCGACGCAGGCCGTTTATCCCTTGAAGAACACCTGAAGAACACCGTTGCGATGCTTCTGGATCTGGATCCAGAAGATGTGCGCATCATCTTTCGAATGGGCTCCGGTTGCTATGGAGTCAATGGTGCGGATACGGTTTCTTACGACGCCGCACTCTTGTCTGCAGCCGTCGGACGGCCGGTCCGTGTCCAGCTGACGCGGAAAGACGAGATGGCCTGGGAAAAAACTACGGCCTCGCGTTCGTCATCGACCAGCGTGCGGGTCTGGACCCCAACGGCACGATCGTCGCCTGGGATCATGAATCCTGGTCCCCGGTTCTGGGCTTCCGGCCCGGCTACAGGACTCCGGGAAACGTCGTCACGGGTTTTCTGGCCGGTTTCGAGCCCGAAGAATTCGTTCCACGGGCACCGGCACCTGATCCGACAGGCTTCGACAACGGAAGCAACGAGGCTCCCTCATACGTTACGGGCTGCGTGGAGGGAAGCTGCAGCGGAACCGGTGTCATAGCGAGCGAACGCGTTCTGATGCATGTCGTGCGGTCGCCATTCTTCACCGGACCCTTGCGCTCACCGGAGCGGTTGCAGAACACGTTTGCCCACGAGTCATTCATGGACGAGATAGCCACCTTCCTCCGGCAGGATCCTGTCGAGTATCGTCTGCGCCATCTCGGCGATCCCCGACTCGTTGCAGTCGTCAGGGCGGCGGCCGATAGCGCCGGATGGCAGTTCAGGCCGTCCCCCCAAGCAGGGATTTCCCGAAGCGGTGTTGCCTCGGGTCGGGGCATCTCATGCGTGTTCTATGAAGGGGACAACGGATACTGCGCTATGGTGGCTGAAGTGGAAGTGGATCAGGACACTGGCGCCGTGGCTGTAAATCGAATGGTAATCGCCAACGACTGCGGTCCCATTTCGAATCCGGATGGTTTAAGGAATCAACTCGAGGGCGGTGCACTTCATGGTGTCAGCAGGACACTGCTGGAAGAGGTCACCTGGGACAGCGAAAAAGTCACTTCGATCGACTGGCGCACCTATTCGGCACTGTACCTGGGGCCCGACGTTCCAGAGATTGAAACAGTTCTTATCAACCAGACCGAAGGCGAGGCCATGGGGGCGGGTGAGACTGCCGTCACCCTCGTAGCGGCGGCAATCGGAAACGCAGTCTTCGATGCCACCGGCGCCCGGATCCGCCAGGTTCCGTTTACACCGGAGCGTGTAACGGCCGCTCTGGACGCGCGCCCCTGAAAGTGACCAAAAGAAATTCAGAACCACGGCGCATCGTGGCGGGTTTCTAGAAGTTAAAGAGGTTTGTGAACTTGACGATCAACGCCCGCTCGACGACCTGAGCGTTGGCCGTAGAACGCCGGTCGTTGTAGACGACAAACAGGTCGCTCAACGGGCGATGAATGATGTTGAAGCGGAGGTTGGAGCTGACCTCGTTCCGCTCGGCGTTGTACTGGATGAAGGCGTTGAAAAACGCGCGCGCGTTGAACGCGTAAACGAAACGCAGACCCAACAGGTTGGTCGTAAAGCTGCCGCCCACCAGATCTACCTGGTTCCGTGAGTAATTCAAATCAACATTGAGGCGATAGTTCGGTTTCACACTCAAGTTGGCCGTAAACGATTCGCTCTCGCCGTCCCAGAATTTTCCCCATCCAACACTGCCGCCTCCACTGATCTTCTCGGTGGCATCGCTCGACGCACTGATCCGTTGCCTACGGAATTTATAGTCCCCTGCAGGAATTCCTACCGCCGGACGGATTCGAAAAACGCGGTTCAGCCGTTCAAAAGTCTCGGCCAACAAATAGTTGATCGAGGCACCGTTCTGAAAGCGAATTCCCAGATTCAGATCCTGGATCCGCGTCTCGACCTGTTCGGTCGTTCCGTCTTCGAAGTACTCCAGGATCGTCCCAAAAATCAGGTTTCGAATCGACCGACTACTCTCGATAAGCGGATTGAACGAAAACTCCCCTGCGTACTTCGTCGCGTTCGGACGCCGGACGAAACCGACTTCTGGGTTGAAGTTCGTCTGGATATCACTGTAGCTGGCCCCGATGACCAGTTCTTCGTCACGCCATGCGGTGGCGAACCTCCGGGCCTGATCCTTTTCCGTCAAACCTGGTGTTTCTGTCTTGAGGACGTACCCGTCAAACTCGAGCCGGTTTGAGAACTGGAAGAACGCGTCGGCTCCGAAGAGGCGATTGTAATCACCTTCGAGGGTCGAGTCCCGGTTGGTGAAAATGCCGCCGACCCAGGAGTTCGTCAGAAGGTTCTGTTTCACGCGCCCCACCGTATACGTGTTGGAG
The DNA here is from genome assembly GCA_965218585.1 of Terriglobia bacterium. Taxonomy (GTDB): domain Bacteria; phylum Acidobacteriota; class Terriglobia; order 20CM-2-55-15; family 20CM-2-55-15. The sequence goes on along the minus strand of CBDCLE010000003.1, from coordinate 245,519 downwards.
GGGATGGTCGCTGTCGACTCGGTCTTCATCGTCAGAACTCCGACATCGTATCGGCCGACCTGGCCCGTCACTCGCGCCCCGCCCACGATCGGGATCGGGATACCCTGCGGACTCAAACCGATCCGGCGGCTGAAGAACGGAACAAGATCGGATCGAAATGCGAAGCCCTGGCCCGCACCCAGGCTGAAGGTTCCGGCGTTTTCGAGAAAGAACTCTCTCTTTTCGGGGAAGAACAGGTTGAACCGGGTGAGATTGACCTGCTGTTGATCCACCTCGACCTGCGCAAAGTCCGTCCGGTACGTCGCGTCCAGCGTCAGGGACTGAGTCAAACCGTACTTCACATCCAGTCCGCCATCGTAATCTTGATCCGTCTGCCAGTCACCGAACCGATCCGAGCCCGAGCGGGTCTGGGTGAATCCCGCCACGGCGAACGGCTTGACCTTGAGGTTGCGGCCCGGCTCGATGTTTCGAATACCTCTCAAGGTCCCCGCAATCGACACACGCGTCGTTTGAAAACGTTGCGGGATGGGCGACCAGTCGCTCTCCTCGTTGGTGCGGCGAACACCCCGCGACAAGTTGAGACCCCATTCTTGCGTTAGCTCATTCGAGAATCGCAACGTGTTGAACGGGATTTGATACTCAACCACCCACCCATCGTCGTTCCGTGTCACCTGAAAGTCCCAAACCCCATCCCAATCGATGTTGATCTGACCGTTGTTGAAAATCTGAATATCGGACCGGCCGCCACCCGGATTGACGGCAAAAGAGAATCCGGAACGACGGTCGCGGAGCGTATCCAACGTAACGGTGACAACGTCGGAGCCCCTGAAATTGAAATCATCGGTGATGTCGTTGATCGTGGCCTGATCGGGATCGGGGTCGAAGGCGACCACTCCCACGTAGAGATTATCGTCGTCGTAGAGAAAGCGGGCTTCGGTACGGAATGACGCTGCCACACCAGCAACGGGTAGTCGCTGAACGAAATCGTCCGCGCCGACCGGTATGTCCCAGGCCGCCTCGTCGAGACGGCCGTCGAGCGTTATCGCGTCTGTGATCCGAACTGCGGTCGCGTTTCGGTCGAGGTATGCCGTGTCATAGTCGATCGGCGCCGAGGCGTTCGGGTTCGGAACGTCCTGGGCATGCGCCGGAGAGGCAACGAAAAGGAACAGAACCAGGAGCCGGTAGAACAGACGCATTCGGCTAAAGGTTAGCAGAGCCTGCTATCAGCCATCAATCGCATCAACGAACGCATCCCTCAACTCGGCCGCCGTCATGTTGTTGAGCGTCTCATTCACACCGACCAGAAAAACGTCCTCCTGTGGCGTGGATAACAGGACACCCCGGGCCGCCATCCGTCTGCGGAATCCGAGAGCGTCACTTCCGCGGACTTCGAGCCGGAACAGGTTCGTACCGGATGGAATGCGGTTCACAGCGAAGGCCTCGTGTCGGTCGAGACCACGAATCAGGTCTTCGGAAATCTCCACCGCCCGTCTGTATCGGTCATCGAAACCGGACAGGTAGTGCAACGCTACGGCCGCAAAAGGCCAGACTCTGGGGAGACCCGCACCAAACATGCGCCGCTCGTGATACATCCCGTCGAAGAGGTCGGCTGGTCCTGCGAGGATTGCGCCAGACGCTGCATTGAAATACTTGTAGAGAGACACGTAGACAGTGTCGAAGGGCTCGGCCATCTCGGCGACATCCTGACCGGTATATGCCGCTTGTAGAAACATGCGCGCACCGTCGAGGTGGAGCTTGATGCCTTCACGGCGGGCTATCCTCACGATCTGGACCAACTCTGCGGCGTCAAAGCGCTCGCCCCGCTTCCTGCGGACAGGCGACTCAACGGCGATCACTGAAACACGGGACTGAACCCGTCCGTCCCCGGTTTCATCGATCACGCGCTGAACTTCATCGGCCGTGAACGTGCCACGGTCGGGAGCAAGGGGTATGAGGTTAAGGTTACTGAGCGTCTGTGCACAGTCGCCCTCATCTCGATAAAAGTGGCTCTCTGCCTGCACGATTACGCGGCTCGGCCCTTCGGCTAGAGCCCTGACCCCCATATGGTTGGCGAGCGTGCCGGTCGGCATGAAGATCGCACGCTCTTTACCCAGAATACGGGCGAACTCTGTCTCCAGCTCTTCGACGACACCACCCAGCGAGTACGAATCTGGATCAATTTCCCGCTCTTGGGATAGACGGTTGAGGAGCTGGGAGTACTGAGTGGAATTGAGGCCAACGCCATCACCAGACAACCGGACCGACCCTTCAGTTGATTCTGCCCCGCCCTGTGCGCGGGCGGCCTGTGGTCGGTACACGGCCCCAAGCCCGAGTCCAGTAGTCATCGCGCCACCCAGCTCAAGGAATCCCCGTCTATTCAAGATCGCCATTCCAACCTCCTGATCGGCCAAAGTGTGTTCGGCAGCCGCAAGTTTACCGAACAATGAATCAGAACGTTAGAGATTCACTCTCCAAGTTCTGTGTCCCCTCCTTCGAAAATTCTCGACTTCAAACGTGCGTTCATCGCTATCTGAGACTTTTTTTGCCTCCAACTCCAACCCGTAGTTAGATTTATCTGACCGTCACCCAATACCTGGCCGCTACATGATGCTGCTCGCGACATAGCTAAATATCGAGAAGAACAACGATGAAAATCATGGGCGTATCCATCCTGGCATGCTCAATTTCGCTATTGCTTGCTGCTCGGGCCCCTGCCCACCATAGCTCGGCCGCCTTCAGCGTGCAGGAGGAAGTTGCCGTTACCGGAACGATTGCCGAATACACCCAACCCCACTTCCATCTTCCCTACTCCGTCGATTCTGAACGATTCTTAAGACATTCTTAAGACTCGCCTTCTGCATTTCCTGAAGTCCAATCCAACGAGAAACCGAACGACGACAAAAAAGATCGAAATGAGAAAGCGAAGCTGATTTCAACTGAACCCGTCAGGTTCCCAAGTTCGGACAGAATGGAGGTGTTTCATGAGACTGAGTATCTTTTCCCCCGGTACGGTTCTATTGCTGGGCGCCCTGGCCGCGCTCGGCCCCACGGCATGCGGCCGGAATACCAACCTTGCCACCAACCCGGCACTGGAGCCGACGTCGGTTCTATATCCTTTTGAACCGATTCCGGTTGCCGCCTACGAGGGCCTGGGCCTGGCTAAGCATCGAGACCTTCGGATTGCCCAGGAGATGGCCCGCACCCAGGCGATGGCCGATCTGGGTTCCAATATCTTCGACACGGTGACTTCAAACGTTAACGAGGTGATCAGCAGTCGAGAGAACGCTTCCGCGTTTACGGCAGTGCGCAATCTCTCTACCAGCGTGCCGCTGGCCGGCAAGAAGTTCATCGAATACCGGATTGGCCAGGACACCGGCACTGTCTACTGTCGAGTCTACATGGCCAAGAGCGAGGTTGACGAATACTTGATGGACAGCCTGTCTACGCTCAGCCAGGAACTGATCGAGGGTCCGATCAAGGAGCGACTCAGCGACCAGCTTTCCGGTCACGGAGCCGTCAACGCAGACGTTCAGAGCCTGACGCTGTTTCACGAACAGCAATTGAGACGGGCCCGCGCCGAAAACATTGCGGACCGGAATTAGGGGCAGCGGGAAGAGAAGCGAGGGAACATGCGCCGGGCAATCCTTTTGATCGCAATTTCTGTGTGGATTCCGTCCTGCACGAGCGTACGCCCGATCCAGCTGAATCCGCCCATCGCCGCGCCCCCGAGATTGGCCTGGGGATACGGTGTCGAGCGAATTCGGAACAGTCCGGGTGGGAGCGGTCCCGACAACGCGCGCCAGGGAGCATATCTGAAGGCGGTCGACGATCTTCTTTCGCGTGGGCCGGTAATTGTCTCAAGGGTTGTCCAAGACTCGACGACGGTTGTCGACGCCCGTTCCTCGAGACGGACCATGGAAAGCACGTTCCAGCTTCGTGCCGCGGGCATCCTTCAGCCCAGTTCCATCCGTAGCGGTTTCGAAGACGGGTTCGCCTGGGTGCTGGTTGGGACACGGACCGAGGACATCGAGCGCGGCTGGAAGGAGTTTCTTGCCTGGCGCGAGACCAAGATCAAGGAAGCGGAGTTCCTGTTCGATCACGCAAGTGGGCCGGAGCGAATAGGGCTTTTGGAGGCTTCTCTGGCGATCCTTGAAGAGACCGGGGCCGCCGACGAACCCGGTCTTCTCTATCACCAGGTCCGGGCCGCTCTTGAAGTCGAGCAGGAGAGCCTGGCCGAGCTGGAGAGCGAGAGAGAGAGAATGTGGGCCGGTGGCTCGCTACCGGTCAACTCGTGGAGGCCAGGCAGTCCCTTCTCCGAGCACGCGACCTCGGACTGGGGACCGCGGAATATCGCGCCCTGGACACACAGATTGAGAATCAGCGCTCTCGCGCAGATTCCCTCGTGCGAGCGGGCGACACATTTTACGATAGCGGTCAGTTCAAGGAAGCCCTCGAGCGATACGAGAACGCCCAGGCACTGGATTTCGATCATCCCGGACTCAACCGCAAGATCGCGCGGGCCGAGGGCGCCCATCGAATGGCCCGCGGCCGGACAACACGCCAGACCCTGGGAGTCATCGGCGGGATCGTCGGCGAATACTTTCGCTGGAGAGCGGAAGAAGCGCGGAAGGAACGGGCAGAGGAAGCGAGGAGGGATCGTGAAGATTGATCCTGTTTGGGCAGGCGGGAGGGGCCTGTGAAGAAATCTCAACCACTACTGGATACGCCACCCCACCAGTACACCGTCCCGTATCGGCAGGATCGTCGTCAGATATCGCGGGTCGTCGTATACCAGGCGATTGAAGTTGCGGATCGCAACTGTGTCTTGATCATCCACTTTCGGATCTGCGACCTTGCCGCCCCAGAGAACGTTGTCTGAAACCAGTAGCCCGCCTACCCGGACACGATCCGAAGCACGTTTGTACACCTCAGGGTAATAGTGCTTGTCGATGTCGTTGAACACGATGTCGAATTCGCCGTCGGTCTGATCGAGGAGGTCGAGGGAATCCCCTGTCAACAGGGTCACACGGTCGACGAGTTCGGCTCTCTGGAGATATTCCTGGGCAAGGGCGGTGTTTTCACGGCTGAAATCGGAGAAGTAGACCTGACCGTCGGGCCCAACTCCACGCGCCCACCATATTGTGGAGTACCCGACAGCAGAGCCCAGTTCAAAAACACGCCGGGCATGGATCATTCGCGCCAACTGTTCGAGGAGCCGGCCGACTACGGGGCCCACGATCAGTATGCGATCTCGGTCGGCAAGCGCCTCGATATCGGTCAGAACCGCGTCCCGCCCCGGAAGCATTCCCTCAAGATACTTTCCCACTGATTCGTTTGTGAACCCCATCGAAATTCGAACCTCCTGAAAGCCAGATTCGGCACCGCAACGAGAAGAGTATTCGGCAAGTTATATATTCTCAATCAAGAACTCCAGCATCAGTTTTGGCAAACTTACCGGGAAAATAGGAGAGTCCGCTATTTAATACTCAAATTCGTAAATACGAATGACGTATTATTCATGGCGTGGCTTGGAGCCGCAGGTGTGTAACAGACTATTTTTGGGGAGAATATTCATGAAAGTATTCGGACTTCAGACAACCCTGCTCGCCGCGGCGTTCGGCCTGACGTTGACGCCGTTGGTGGCGGGCCAATCCGCCGAGAGTCCCGACCTCGCGCGTGCAACTTCGATCGAGGTACAGCCACCTTCCTTGACTCTGGAGATCGGTGAAAAGGCAAATCTCACGGCGACGGTGAGCGATGACGCGGGCAACGTTCTTGAAGCCGAGGTCATTTACCTAAGCCGGTCTCGTTTGAACGTCGGTGTGACGGACGAAGGTGAAGTCGAGGCTTACAGTCCAGGACAATACGTGATCGCGATCACGGTGCCGCGTGGCGCGGACGAAACGGATGGAGACGGCGAGGTACTGACAGCAGAGGTCCGTGTGACTATTCCCCAACCGCCTCTCGATCGCATCGAGGTGAGTGGTCTCTCTTCCACCCTGTACACGGGAAGTCTGGCGCGAGCTGCTGTTGCCGTTTATGACACAGCAGACACACTTCGCTCCGACGAAGAGTTGACGTTTGCCAGCACCGATCCTGAGATCGTCCAGATCAATCGCTTCGGACGGGTAACGCCTCTGGCCCAGGGAACTGCGACGCTCGAGATCAGCGTGGGTGAGCTTACCGAAGCGATTCCGGTTCGAGTCGTGGACAATCCTGCCTCTTCTCTTGAATTGACCCCCGAAGTGATTGAGGCCAGAACGGGCGACGTGATTCGGTTCGAGGCCGTCGCCAGGGACGCACAGGGAGATGTAGTCGAGGACTTGCCCGTGTTCTACTCGATCCAGGCCCACCCAGACTTCGAAAACCCTGCGGCCCCGGCTTCGGCACAGGTTTCCGATGACGGACGCTTCGTGGCAGAACTTCCCGGCGAATACACCGTCGTTGCGAGCACCGGCGGAATGTTCGCAACCGCGACTGTGGGAGTCGAACCGCGGGACGTGGGCAAGCGCGTTCGCGTGGCGGGTCGCGGACCGGTTCAGGACCGAAACACATCCGATCTGTGGATTTGGGAAGGCGCCGATGGCCGAGACTATGCCATCACCGGAACCTTGCGCTCGGATGGGAGCGCGTTCGTCTGGGATGTCACCGACACGGCCGACATTCGAAGAATCGATACTATCCAGGTTGACGCACGGGGGGTCAATGACGTGAAGGTCTCCGAAGATGGCCAAGTGGCCATTATCAGTCGGGAGGGGGCGTCGAACAGGCGGAATGGAATCGTCGTTCTGGACGTGTCCAACCCGGCCGAGGTGGAGATACTCGCCGAGTACGACGAGCAACTGACCGGTGGGGTACACAACGTCTTCATCTACGAGAATCACGTCTACGCGTTGAGCAATGGGCGCCGGTACGACGTGATCAATATCGCTGAGCCGAAATTACCGTTCCGGGTATCCAGTTTCGAGTTGGACACGCTCGGTCACGCGATCCATGACGTTTGGGTTGAGGACGGCATCGCCTATTCATCGAACTGGAGGGACGGCGTCGTCCTCGTGGATGTCGGCAACGGGATCGCCGGAGGGAGTCCCGATAACCCCGTACAGTTTGCCTCCTATGCCGACCCTCAGGGCGCGACCCACGCGGCGTTTCCCTTCAGGAGCGAGTCGACAGGCAAGTTTTACGTGATCACGGGAGACGAGATCTTCGACCCCGAACTGAATCCGGGCGGACGCCCCATGTGGGCCTCGGGTTACATGCATGTTGTGGACTTCACGGACTTTGAGAACCCTGTCGAAGTGGCCCGATTCGAGGTCCCGGAAGCGGGATCTCACAACCTGTGGATCGAGGACGACATCCTGTATGCGGCCTTCTACCAGGGAGGCCTGCGTGTCGTGGACCTGTCGGGCGAACTGATGGGCGATCTGTACAGGCAGGGTCGGGAAATTGCGGCGTTTCGCCCGAACGACCCGGATGGATTCGTCAGCAACGAGAGTATGGTGTGGGGCGCTCAGCCCTACAAGGGCTTGATCTACTTTTCGGACTCGCGCAATGGTCTCTGGGTAGTCGAACTTGTGGACGAAACGGAGGCCGAATCCCAGTAAATCAACTGGGCGAACGTTCTCCGGCGTGCCAAAGTCCCTCTAACGCGACCGCAACTCGGTGAGTTCGTTTCCCGTGACAGCTGCCGCAGGGTTTGTTGCCAGGGATTCATTGCCTCACCGAACCTGCGGCGAAGTTCATTCGCTTGTTTCCTCCAACAGCCGAGCCAACTCCGCCTGCATCTCCTCGAGCACACCGCTGGCTTCCGGCGAGTCGATGATAGTGGACATCTCGTAGGGATCGGCCTGGAGATCGTAGAGCTCGTCCATCCCTTCGAGATCGGTGTATTGAATGTACTTGTAGCGTTCCCCGCGGACCGCCCGATAACCCATATTCATCATCCGAACGAATTTCGAGACGACCGTATCCGGGCGGTCCGCCGTGTCCGGTGAACTCCTGAGGTAGGCCTCGGGATCGGTGTGATGCTCGATCAAGAAGGTCGAACGCCAGCCGCTGACCTCACCGGCAAAGAGCGGCACCAACGAGGCACCCTGCAGCTCTTCACCCGGGGTCTCGCCGGCCAATTCCAATACGGTGGGCGCGAGATCGATGCTGATGGCAAGGCGATCCTCCTGGCTGCCAGGCTGGATCAGGGCTGGATAGCGGATGACCATCGGAATACGTGCCGTCTCTTCATACGCCAGACGGCGCTCAGGATCCAGACCATGCTCCCCGTAGAAGTATCCATGGTCACTGGTCACTACGAACACCGTGTTGTCCATCTCGCCCATACGCTCCAAGGCAGTCAGTAGTTCGCCGACGCTTTCATCCACTCCGGTCATCATCTCCCATCGTCTGCGGATCGCGATGTCACTGGTAGTGGTATCCGACCCCAGCGGGGCGAGTCCTTTGAATTCGCGCATCAGCGCGGGCTTGTCGGTAGGCCCTACACCCCAGCTTGGCGGGCACGCTATCGGAGCGTCGTCATACAGGCCCTGGTGACGTTCGGCCGCGATAAACCCGCCTTCAAGCAGACCGAGCGCTGGATCGGGATGCAGGGCCTTCTGCGCAAAATAGAGCAGAAACGGCTCATCGCCGCGCTCACTTTCCAGGAACGAAATCGCCCGGTCGGTGAAAATGTCCGTGACATGCCCTTCGACCGTTACCTGCGTCTCGTCCTCGGTCAGCAGGGGATCGGTGTTGGCACCCTGTCCCGAAAGGCTCACCCAATAATCGAATCCCGGCCTCCGGCTACCGTCGTCACCCATGTGCCACTTGCCCACGAAGGCCGTATCGTAACCGGCTTCCTGAAGCTGGAGCGGGAAGGTGCTGAGCTCATGACTGACAAGCGCCCTATCGGTGTTGTCGATGATCCCGCTGGCGTGGGGATACAACCCTGTAAGGAAGCTACCCCGACTGGGCGAGCACAAGGGAGCCGTCGTAAAGGAGTTGAGAAACCTCACGCCCTCGGCGGCCAGCCGGTCGATATTGGGCGTCTGAACGGTCGGGTTACCCCCGGCGCCAAAATCATCCCAACGCATATCGTCGACGAGCACCACCACGAAGTTCGGGCGCTCGGGTGGAATCGGGTCAGGATTGCAGCCCACAAGAAGGGCGCTTAGAACCAGTAAGACACACATTGTAAGGCGATAGCTCGTCATAAGGATCTCCATCAGGTAAGGCTATGGTTAAACTCATCAGAACTTACTCTTGTGAAGCCTCGGTCAGCTCGTTAGCAGCCTGGTCGATCTGGTCAGCCAGACGCTCAAACATCTCCGAAGCAATCCCAATCTGCTGCTCAGCTTCGTCCCAGGTCCTCTGTTCGATCGCTTCCCGGACTCCGGGTATGGTTTTGACCCCGTATCCGGTGTAGAAGCCCGGTGCATAGACCTGATGTTTGTACCACGGGCGTCCAGGCAAGCCTTCTTCTCTGGTCATATATCGTTCGGTCTGGAACAGACGTTGGTCCAGAAATTGTCTCAATTCGGAAGATACGGAACTATTCGACTGCTCAAATGAGGCCAGGGCCCGGCCATAATTCGCGGCAACCTCCTCCAACCGCCCGGTCGAGTTGAGGAGAGGCGCAAAATTCAAGTAGGGCACCGGATCCTTCGGCTGTGGGACGACGAAGGTCTCGGTGGGATCTGCAAAGGCTGCGTATCGTCCTTCCCGAATCAGGCGGTTTTCCCTCTCGGTTTCCTCCCGCATATCGTCGGTCAGTTCCGTGATTTCCGTCACGTAGCCTGCGACATTGTCAGTCAGGTTCTCAAACTCGAACGGGAGCAGTTCCGCGTTCGCCAGTCGGAGGACCGTTCGGCCTGTTGTTTGCGCCAGCGCGATGCCGTAATCAAAATCCGGATCACCAAATCGAGTGTAGTGATCGAACGAGTCGTAGATGGAATGATAAGATCCGCCCTGGTTTTCACCTCCGTATCCGATGTTTAGCGAGGCGATGCCCAGGTGCTGTAAAAACGGCGTGTAATCGGAACCGGACCCGAGAGCGGCAAGTCGCAGGTCATCCCGTTCCCACGCTTCACTCTGCGCCTCTCGGTCGCCGTTGACCAGTAGCGATGCCCGGCGCCGGTCCGCGACTGAGATGCCCTTCTGTGGGTCGATCACGTCACGGGCAACCTGGTTGAAAAACTTTTCCAGAGTGTGGGACCCCCCGGCCTGAAGGAACCCCCTCCCGTAGCCATCGGTGTTGATATAGACGGCAACCTTGTCTTGAAGTTCATCGATGTGGGTTTCAGTCCACTCGGTCGATCCGATGAGACCCGGCTCTTCTGCGTCCCATGCGGCATACATGACGGTACGTTTCGGCTGCCATCCCGCTCTTCTCAACTCACTGAGAGCGCGCGCTTCCTCCATCAGTGCGACCATGCCGGAGACCGGATCCTGCGCGCCATTGACCCAGGCATCGTGATGATTTCCCCGGATGATCCACTGATCGGGATGCTCGCTGCCCTCCATCGTTGCGATCACGTTGTACGCGGGCTCCAGGTTCCAGTCGAATTCGACTTCGAGATGGACCTCGGCAGGTCCCGGTCCCAAGTGATGTGTGATCGGCAGGGCACTACGCCATGACGGCGGGGCGACGGGTCCACCCAGCGCTTCCAATATGGGACGCGCATCGCTGTAGGAAATCGGCAGGACCGGTATCTTCGTCAGCGTCGGGGCGTCTTCAATCTCCAATCGGGTTGCGTTGTCGGTTGCACCGATGTTTGGCGTTAACGGGTCGCCGGGGAACAGCGGCATATCCTGAACAGACCCGCGCTGAACGCCCTGGTCGTTTTTGAACGCACCTTCGGGGTAAACATCTCCCTGGAAGTACCCATCGTCGCGGGGATCCGAATACAGGATGCAGCCGATGGCACCCTTCTCCGCGGCCAGCTTCGGTTTGATGCCGCGCCAGGAGCTACCGTACCGTGCGAGCACGATCTTGCCCGTGACGTCTATGCCGAGGCGGTCGAGTTCTTCATAGTCTTCAGGAATGCCATAGTTGACGTAGACAACTTCGCCCGTGACGTCACCATCGATTGAATAGGCGTTGTACGTCGGAAGCTGTTCATCCTGCTGTCCGGACGTTCGGTCTTGGGCCAGAGGAGGTTCCCCCAGTGTGGCCCGGAAGCGCGTCGGCCGGGTCATCTCAAGCAGTCGTGTCCTGGGTGTTGGAAACAGGACGCGAAACACCTCGATCGTCGTTTCGTAACCCCACGATTCGAATTGAGAGGCGATGAACTCGGCGTTTTCCCTTCCGTATTCGGAACCGACATGGTGCGGTCTAGCCGACAGTTGTCTCATCCAGTCGCGCAAGTTATCGCGCTCTAAATACGAATCGAATTGCTCTTCGAGCGCGAATTCTTCGATCGCCTCCTCAATTCCAAAACCTAAGAGCGGTTTGTCTTGGGCGGGCGCTTGAATCGCAGCGGTCGTCAAAACCGTCGTCAGAACGATCAGCGTTTGCATGAGACGCATGAATGCCTCCAGAGAATCCAGTCCTCGGCCAGACCTCACCCTATTCACTTCCTCAGCCAGGTTGCCGAGATTTGTCGGAATCTTATTAAAAGGCAGGCGTTGGGGTCAATCAAAGGCGATGCTTTCCAATATTAGGTTCACCATAGTGGAAACAACGCAGAAACGGTTCTCCCTGGCTCGTACCGATCGATCGAATTCCATTAGTTGGCACCGCACGAATCGGCTAAGATAGCTGCCACATCTGCATCCTTACGCTGATTACCGGGAGGTACCATGAAAAAATCAACCGACGAGTTGAGTCTCTCTGGGCTCAAGTGGAACAGACGCGATTTCTTCCGGACGACTCTTGCCGCTGGTGCGGTGGGACTGACGAGCGGTTGCGTAGATCCCGACACCGGCGAGACTGGAGCGGCCCCCGGCGGGCAAGTCGGTTCCCAGGCCACGCCTGAAGAGATCGAGCGCAAGCTTCAGGACAATGTCTATACCCGATTGCTGGGGGTCCAACCGCATGTGCCCGCCCACAGTTACCCCACGAATTCCGGAGGTTGCCGCATGCCGGACGAGGTCATCGCCGCGATCGAGGAAGCCAACGGATACTTCGTGCAGATGGATGAGCTCAACCTGGCCGCAGGACGGCGGGCCGCAGAGGTCGTACGGGCGGAAGCCGCGCTGATCACCTCGGGCGCAACAGGTGGGCTGCTTCTAGGCACGGCCGCCTGCCTCACGGGGAACGACACAGAGAAGATGCAGGCGCTCCCGCATCCGACGTGGGCCAAGCGGGAGGTCATCATTCAGAAGTCGCAGCGGTACTCATACGATCACGCCATGCGGGCCGCCGGCGCGACGCTAGTGGAGGTCGAGAACCGTGATCAACTCTTGAATGCAATCAGCGAGAACACCGCGATGATCTTCGGTTTGCCGGAGCACGAACTCATGTACGAATTCACGCCTGATACCGTGCACATGCCGGACCTGATCGAAATCGGCAAGAATGCCGGCGTCCCGGTCATGATAGACGCGGCTTCACTGCTGCCTCCGCCGGCGAACCTCACCCTGTACAACGAACTGGGCGCAGACCTTGTGACCTACAGCGGCGGGAAGGGTCTCCAGGGTCCGCAGTCCACAGGGATTCTCTCCGGACGCGCCGACCTGATCGAGGCGGCCCGGACACAGGCCTCGCCCAATGTCTATATCGGGCGTGGGATGAAGATTGGCAAGGAAGAGATCATTGGTCTGATCGCGGCACTGAACCGGTACGAGAGACTCGACCACCCGGGGGTGCGATCGGAGTGGAAGGCGAAAGCCGATTACATTGCAGCCCAACTCGAAGATATATCCGGATTTGAGGCGGTCGTCGTTGAACCCGAAGAGGAGCCACCCTACGTGCGCATCGGGTGGGACGAGCAAATCATTCCCATCAGTTTGGCCGAAGCCCGGCAGACACTAGGACAGAGATCGGAACGCAGAGTGGTCTGGTCGCGTATTCGTGGAGGAAACCGGATCGAGACGCTCTCCATGCGTGATGGAGAGGAGGTTCTCGTAGCGCGCTACCTCCGCACGTTCTTCACCGAGGAAGTGGGTGTTTAGGCGGAAGTTCATAGGCACGCGCACAGATCGACTAAAACATGTGCCACATCCGCATCCTTAGGCTGATCACTGGAGGTACCATGAACGAATCACTCGACGGGTTGGGACTCTCCCAGCTCAAGTGGAACAGACGCGACTTCTTCCGCACGACTCTTGCCGCAGGCGCGGTGGGAATGGCGAGCGGCTGCGCCCCCGAGGGCACAGCCGAGACGGCCGCTGGGGTCGGGGAGCCAGCAGGTTCGGAGCCTGAGGAAATCGAGGCTAAGCTCCAGGACAACGTCTATACCCGATTGCTGAACGTCCAACCCCATGTGCCCGCACACGGTTACGGGACGAATTCCGGTGGCTGTCGCATGCCGGACGAGGTCATCGCCGCGATGCAGGAAGCCAACGGATACTTCGTGCACATGGATGAGCTGAATCTGGCCGCAGGACGGCGGGCCGCCGAGGTCGTCCGGGCGGAAGCGGCGCTGATCACCTCGGGCGCCACAGGGGCTCTGCTTCTGGGCACGGCCGCCTGCCTCACCGGGAACGACACGGAGAAGATGCAGGCGCTCCCGCACCCGACGTGGAACAAGCGGGAGGTCATCATTCAGAAGACGCAACGGTACGCGTATGATCACGGCATGCGGGCCGCGGGCGCGACCCTGGTGGAGGTCGAGAACCGTGACCAGCTGTTGAATGCGATCGGCGAGAACACCGCGATGATCTTCGGTTTGCCGGAGCATGAAGTCATGCACGAGTACACCCCGGATACCGTGCATATGCCGGACCTGATTGAGATTGGCAAGAACGCTGGTATTCCGGTCATGATAGACGCCGCTTCACTGCTGCCTCCGGCGGCAAACCTCAGCTTGTACAACGAACTCGGCGCAGACCTTGTCGCCGTTAGCGGCGGTAAGGGTGTCCAGGGCCCGCAGTCCACAGGAATTCTCTCGGGACGTGCCGACCTGATCGAAGCGGCCCGGATACAGGCTTCACCCAACGTCTATATCGGGCGCGGGATGAAGATTGGCAAGGAAGAGATCATCGGTCTGATCGCTGCGTTGAACCGGTACGAGCGACTGAACCACGCCGGCGTTCGCTCCGACTGGAAGACGAAAGCCGATTACGTTGCGGGCCAGCTCCAGGATATACCCGGATTCGAAGCGGTGGTCGTTGACGAAGGCGAGAAGGTGCCCTACGTGCGTATCGGGTGGGACGAGCAAGTCATTCCCATCACTTTGGCCGAAGCCCGGCAGACACTGGGCCGAAGATCGGAACGCAGAGTGGTCTGGTCGGGCATTTTTGGAGGCAACCGAATCCAGACCAACTCCATGCGTGATGGAGAAGAGGTTCTCGTGGCCGGCTATCTCCGCACCTTCTTTATCGAAGAAGTGGGCGTCTAGTCCCTCGATCAGAATTCACTCACGCCTCGAACACTGGAGCGTAGCGGAGTAAGCCATGATGAGAATAAGCGCGGTCGCCGCGGCCGTACTGTTTAGTGTTTCGTTTGTGTCGGCTCAGGAATCGGGCACGATTCACGAGCTCAAGGCCGCGCCGGAGACCACGCACATCTCTTTCTTCGACGCTACTCTCGAGCCGGTTCTGCAGATCGAATCGGGCGACATCGTGCAACTGGAAACCGCGACGGGCAATCCGCGCTGGTTCGAGAGCCTGGGCGTTCCACGCGATCAGATCCCCGCCGAACTCTATGTTCTCTATGAAGACTATGACTCCGACAGACGAGGAGATCACACGCTGAACGGTCCGATCTTCGTAAACGGGGCCGAACCCGGCGACATGCTGGAGATCCGGATCCGTGAGGTTGACGTCAGGCTGTCCATCGCCGGTCAGGGTATCGCCGGCCGACTTTTCGTAGGAGAGGTCGAGCCGGATGTCGCGATGGTCCACCGGATCGACATGGAGAACCGGACGGTGGAGTTCGCTCCGAGTGTCGTGGTTCCTATCCAGCCATTCTGGGGTGTGATCGGTGTGGCACCACCACCGGAGATGGGACGGGTCGGCAGTGGTCCGCCCGACTTCTTCGGCGGCAACATGGACAATCGCGACCTGGGACCGGGAAGTACCTTGTACCTGCCGGTTCACAATTCCGGCGCGCTCCTCTCGATCGGCGATGGCCACGCTGTCCAGGGGTACGGGGAGATCGCGGGTTCGGCGGTGGAAGCCTCTCTCAAGGGTGAGATCCAGGTGTTTCTGCACAAGAACCAGCCGATGGAATGGCCCCGAGCCGAAACGCCCACTCATTACATGACGATGGGTCTCAATGCAGATCTGGACGAGGCTGCCGGGATCGCCGCGGACGAAATGATTGACTTTCTGGTCGAAACGAAGGGGATCGACCGGGAGACCGCGATTCTCCTGTGTAGCGTGGCCATGGACATGTTTGTGACTCAAGTGGTCGACGGGACGAAGGGGATCCGCGCGATGATCGCGAAGGAAATCTTTAACGACTGATGTTGGGGCCAATGAAGTCGGGCTCCGGCTTTGCCAACCCTCGTCGAGGGACTTCCGCATACCGAGGTAGTGTCATGCAAAATCGATTCATGCGTTTCTCATGGTTTCAGGTGCTTATTTTGTTTCTGTTGTCTACCCCCCACGTCCTGGCTCAAGAGAAACGAGCCATCCAGATTGAGGATTATGGGAAATGGGAGACTCCAGGTACTGGTGTGTTGTCACCCAACGGCGAATGGTTGGCACAGGAAGTCCGCCGCGGGGATGGGAACCATGAGTTACGAATTCACAACCTGACAACAGGAGAGGTCACGGAATCCAACTTCGGCGCTCGGGCACTGTTCTCTGATGACTCCCGCTACCTTGCCTATCGGATCGATATCCATGAGGACGAAAGACGAAGACTCGAAGAAGACGGTCAGCCCACACCCTATGACATGGGTTTGTTCGATACCGGTAGTGGGAACATCGAGACCCTCGAAGGCGTATCGTCGTTTCTCTTCAGCGATGACGGACTCTACCTTGCGATCCTCCGATATCCACAGGGTGGTGATAGCGAGGCTTCGGAGGAGGAAGGAGAGGACCGAGCAGCCGGCGCCGACTTGATCATCCGCGATCTGGCCGACGGGACCGACCTCCACTTCGGCGATATCTCGGAATTTACGTGGCAGGACGCGGGCGATCTGCTCGCCATGACGACCGCCGTGAAAGGAAACACGGGCAATGGGATACGGGTGCTGGATCCATCGACGGGGCGGCTGCGGGTGCTGGATTCCGGAGGGGCAACCTACAGCGGTCTTGCGTGGAGAAAAGATGCCCACGACCTGGCGGTCCTCCGATCCCTGGAAAGCGACGACTACGAGACCGACACCCATGTCGTTCTCGCGTGGAAGGACCTCGATGTCTCAGAAGACGCGTCGATCACCTTTGACCCGACAACTGAAGTCGGCTTCCCCGACGACATGCGGATCGTCCAGTTCCGGCAACCGGAGTGGGCGGATGACGGCAACGCGATCTATTTCGGTATCAAAGAATGGGAGAAACTCGAAGAGCTGTCAGATGGGGACGCGGAAGAAGACGATGACGCCGATCGCCGCCGTGCGACGGTCGAAGTCTGGCATCCCAGAGACTTGAACGCCATTCCGGAACAGAAGCTCAACGCGAAAGAAGATCGCGAAAAGAACTATCTGTCGGTGTGGCATCTCGATTCCGGAGGGTTCCTGCCGCTGGGAGATGAAGACACGGAAGACGTCTGGCCACTCGGTGGAGACCGGTTTGCACTGGCATTCGATCTGGAACCCTATCGTTTCGAGAGCATGTTCGGTCGAGGGCAGCGCGATGTCTACCTGATTGATCTTCAGACGGGTGAGAGGCGGAAGATTGTCGAGCAGCAGTGGGGTGGATCCCGATTCCCCGATTCGACCTTGAGTTCGAGTCCGGACGGCGGGTACCTGGCTTACTTCAAGGATGATCACTATTGGATCTACAATCTCGCCGACGACACTCACCGGAACCTCACCGCGGGCCTCTCTACCGTCTTCGTCAACCAGGAGGACGATCACACGGCACCTCAGAAACCGCCCTACGGAATGGCGGGTTGGACAACCGGGGATCGGGCCGTTGTCCTCTACGACAGGTACGATGTGTGGGCTGTACCGACCGACGCTTCCCCTCCCATGAGGGTTACACGGGGACGCGACGACCAGATCCGGCACCGCTATGTCCGGCTGGATCCTGATCAAGAAGCGATCTCCTCCGAGGAACCTATGTACCTGTCCCTCTACGGGGAGTGGACAAAACAGTCTGGCTTTGCCCGAGTGGACCCGGAAGGGACGGCTCGGGCCGAACGGCTCGTGTGGCGCAACAAAGAGCTTTCAGAGTTGATCAAAGCCGAGCACGCCGACGCCTATGCCTACGTCGAAGAGGGTTTCGACGACTCACCCGACTATTTCGTGGGTGGAGCAGATCTGGGAGATGCGGAACAGGTGACGTCAACGAACCCTTTTCAGCAGGAACATCTCTGGGGCCGATCGGAGTTGATCGAATACGAAAACTCCAATGGAGACCGCCTTCAGGGCGCGCTGTTCTACCCGTCAGACTACGAGCCGGGCAGAACCTACCCGATGGTGGTCCTGATCTATGAAAAGAGGTCCCAGCTACTGCACCGCTACACGCCCCTTTCCCTGCGGGCTCCCTATAACACGAGCGTTTTCAACGCCGAGGGCTATTTCGTCCTGCAGCCCGACATCGTGTATCAGGCTCGCGAACCTGGCGCATCGGCACTGGATTGCATCGAGTCCGCCGTCGAAAAGGTACTCGAAACCGGCATGGTCGATCCGGCCCGGCTCGGGTTGGTGGGACACTCCTGGGGAGGGTACGAGACGACCTTCGTCGCGACACAGACGGATCTGTTTCAGGCCGCAGTCGCCGGTGCGCCGCTGACCAACCTCTTCAGCATGTATGGGTCGGTTTTCTGGAACACGGGAATTCCGGAAACCGGCCACTTCGAAGTCGGTCAGGAGCGCATGGAAGTCCCGTTCTGGACTGACCGTGAAGCCTACGTCCGGAACTCGCCCATATTTTCGATTGAAAGACTCGAAACGCCCCTGCTGATCACGTTCGGTGACAAGGACGGATCGGTCGACTGGCACCAGGGAATCGAGATGTACAACGCAGCCCGTCGACTGGGCAAACAACTGGTGCTTCTCGTATACCCGGGCGAAAACCACAGTCTGGCCATCAAAGAGAACCAGATCGACTATCATGACAGGATTATCGAGTGGTTCGGGTCCTACTTGAAGGGGCAGGAACCCGTGAAGTGGATTGCTGAAGGTGTGTCCTACCTGGAGAGCGAAGCGGAACCTGCGGGAAGATAGGATGCGTCAGAGTCACGAAACGACAACAAAAACACGAGAGGAAAGGAAGGACCCATTGACGAAGAAGCTACTGTTTCTATTAATCGCCGTAGCGATTGTAACGCCGGCCCTCGCGCAGGAGCCCGTTATGGTGAGCAGGAATCAACAGGCATTGCTCGGGAGCGACGACCCGCAACTGGCGGCGAACAAGAAGCTGGTCTATGACTTCTGGCGGGTCATCCTCGACGCCCGCGACATGGACAGGGCTCCGGAGTTCGTTTCGGATGCCTACATCCAGCACAATCCGGGCGTAGCGTCCGGCCGCGAACCATTTGTGCGAATAATGTCGGGTGCACCACGTAACGAGCTCGAGGAGACGATTCCGGACCTGGTTACGATCTTCGCCGAAGACGACATGGTGATCATGGCGTTCCGGCGTGAGTTCGACAATCCCCGGAGCCCGGGCGAGACCTACACGACGACATGGTTCGAGATGTTCCGCGTCCGGAACAATCTGGTCGACGAGCACTGGGATTACGGACAGATCAATCCCCGGTAGGTCACGGGTAGGCACAATGCCCTTCGAGGCGTTGTGCCGC
Organism: Terriglobia bacterium; assembly: GCA_965218585.1. Classification (GTDB taxonomy): domain Bacteria; phylum Acidobacteriota; class Terriglobia; order 20CM-2-55-15; family 20CM-2-55-15. Next base: position 226,507 of record CBDCLE010000003.1, on the reverse strand, counting down.
TCGATTGTGATCTATTGCCGCACCTTTCGCGGTTCTCGTGCTCCTTCAAGACGAGTCGGTCGTACTCGCGGCCCTCCACGATCGTTCATCGCTGCTCTGTCGCATTTCCGGAATCCGCTGCCTCGTCCGATCCTTCCTCCGGTGCGGTCCAGAAGTCCGGATTTCCCGTTACGCTCCCCGACAACTCTCCACCGTACAGCGCGGCGTTAAAGACCGTGCGGAATGTACCGAAGGGCTGTCCGCGCCATTGCGGACGGAACCCGATCAGGATGACGTGGCCGTCACCATGATGCACATCCAGTGCCGCAGCGTATCCTTGTAGGTGTTCCTCGCCGAGGAGATAACCCGATACCAGAGGCGACCCCTGCTCGGCATACTTGGCCAGCGCCGAGCCCTGGAAATCGTCCTCGGTGCTGAAGACCGGACTGCGATCGACAAACACGTCGGCCTGCTCCGGCATCCCGGCCATGATCGGATGGCTGCGATCCACCGCCACCTGGAGTATCGATCCACTGACGAAGAAATCTCCTCGCTCGAGGTCTGCCACGACGTTCCGAACGGGTAGATTGAATTGCTGGATTGCGAAGTCGCTGCTCTGATTGAAACAAACGACGGTGCCGCCGGCGCGCACGAAATCATCGAGTGCGCGCACACCTGCTGTGCCGAGTCCGCCCTCAAACTGTTCGGGCACCGTGCCTCGGGCAAAACCATCCAGAATCGTTCCCGGCCCGTCGGCCGCGAGAATGATGACGTCATAGCGATCACGCAGTCGGCCTGCTCGCACCTCGGCGTTCCTGAGATTGGAGTACGGGAGCTCGTATCCTTCAAGGAGCCATCTGGTCCATCCCTCGTCCATACTGGCCTGCCACGGCCGGTAGAGTCCGATTCGTGCGCGTGTTCGAGCGCCGGATCCATCTCCCGTCCAAGTGGCTTGAAGCGAAAGTTCCTCGACCCAGGCCTGTTGGTCGGCCGAATTCACGCCAGAGATGACGTAACGCCCCCCTTCCCCTGAGTCCTGGAAACGAACCTCACCGCCTGTCTGGAGCGCGCGTCCGACGGCTACGAATGCATTATTCTGCCGCGGGTCCACCACCAACCGGTCTCCGTCCCCAGCTGTTTGTCCCGGCAGCGGAGCAATGCCCGCGGCAACGGCATGGGTGTCGTACCCTGGCGGCTCTTCATCGCCGGAAGACCAGGCATCAGCTTCGCCACGGACCGGGGTCATGGCATTCCGGACGTTCTCCTCTAACGGTTGTGTAGCGGCTATGACCCTCACTCCCATCTGGTGAGGCAGAGACCAACCGGCCGCGTCGTAGGGTTGTTCGAGGGGACCGTCGGGAAACTCCCGCAGATCGGGATACTCCTGCTCATCCAACAGCTCCCGCACCAGTTCTCCGAATTCCTGATCCATGGGAACCACCCAGGTGCCTGCGGGGTAGGCGAGTCCTTCGTGGCTTACCTCTTCGCTAAGCTGAAGAATGCGGATGCCATTGAAGGCCAGTCGTTTCAGAAGCTCGGCTGGAGCTACCGGGTCGTGCTGTTCCTGCGGAACGAAGTAAGCATAAGGCGGTCCGGAGCGGTATTTCCGGATAACATCCCTACCCGACTGATAGCGGTTGTAGAGCAATGTCTCTTTGTATTTGGCCGCGTAGGTAAGCACCGATAACGAGGCGGTGCGCATGTAGTCCACCGCGTCCCGCAGGCGCCACCAGCCACCGGGCCACGGACTCGAATACAGAGACTTTGGACGCAGGTCTCGCTGATCCTCGGGAAAATCATTAATGGTGTAGAAATGGGGAGTCGCGTAGCGGTACAGGGCCGTCTCGGTCCAGAACGAAGCGATGTTCTGGAACATCGGCATGTAGTCGATGTAGCCGGGATACCAGGCGTCATATCCCGTCCCCATATGGGTCGCGCCGATTTGTCCGTTGGACTCGAGGCCGTGCGCGATCGCCATCCCGATCATGTTGACGGTCCGGGACATCAGCGGTGGCGCCTGTACGCCGATGGGCTCCGCAAATGGCGGCAGCCAGATCCGCGTGGGGAAGGGCGCCGTCTGGTGATGCACGTAGATGATCTGCGGCTCCCAATGCCGCCACGTCCGCGTCACAACCCGCGACTCGAGCATGTTGAGCATATAGGCGTCGCGGTTGTTGTCGTGTCCCACGAAAGGTTGATACAGCTGGTTGAGCGGAGCGACTTCGTAGGGCGTTCCCACGTTCTCCCGATACCAGTCGACCACGATGTCCTGGCCGTCCGGATTCAGCGACGGCCACAGGAGGACGACGGTATTGTCGAGGATCTCCCGGATCTGTGGGTCGTTGGTGTGACCCACCAGGTCGTAGGCCAGCTGTATCGTGTGCTGGGCCCCGGCCACTTCGGAGGCATGCAAACCGCCGTCGATGTGGACAAAGGCGACTCCGGTTTGCGCCAATTGCCGGGCTTCGGCATCATCGAGTCCCTCGGGGTGGGCCAGTCGCTGCGCAGTTTCGCGATGGCGTTCCACCTGCCGCAGGTTCTCTGGTGTGGAGACCAGCGCCATGTACCATGGGCGGCCCTCGGACGTCTTTCCGATCTCAATGAGCTGGAGGTAGTCGGAGGCGGCGTCCAGAGCACGAAAGTAATCCAGTGATTCCTCGTAAGTGGCCAATTTGAAATCGGCGCCGACGGAAAATGTGAGCGAAGACTCCGGTGTCGGCACTGTCGACTGGCCCAGGGCGCTGGTTACTATCAACAAGGGCAGCAACAATACCGGCAGGATCAGATTTCGGCGAAACATATTCATACCCTCATTCCCTCGCGGGAGCTTTCAACAAGGCGCGTGAGCACCTGGCCCAGGACCGGTCTGAGCTTGTCTGCCTTGGCCTCGTTAAACGGAGCCCCTCCGATCTCTTCCATGTAGCCGCACTGGGCGATCTCCATCTGCACGGCGTGAACGTCTTCATCCGGTCTGCCGTAGTGGCGCGTAATATAGCCACCCACGAAGCGGCCGTTCACGACCGATGAGAAATCAGAGGCGGCCATGACCTCTGCGATTGCGGCCTCAATGGCGGGCGCACAGCTCGTGCCCCGCGCCGTACCCAGGTTCAAATCGGGGAGGCGCCCTTCGAACAGACGCGGCACTCTGGATGTAATCGAATGAGCGTCATAGAGTAGCACACAGCCGTGGGTCTTCTTGATCTGGGCGAGCTCTTCGGCAAGCTTGTGGTGGTAGGGTTGCCAGTAGCGATCCCGGCGCTCCTGGGTCTCGTTTTCCCTCAGTTCTTGTCCTTCAACATACAGCGGCGTGCCGTCGAACGAGGTCACAGGACAGAGAGCCGTATTCGCTTGACCGGGGTACAGCGTTTGGTTGTCCGGGGGACGGTTGAGATCGACGACGTAGCGGCTGAAGTTCGCCGTTAACGTAGACGCCCCCAGGTCTCGGACAAACTCGTATAGCCGGGGAACGTGCCAGTCCGTATCCGCCAGCGTCTTCGCCCGATCGCTCAGACGCCGAAAAACAGGTTCAGGTACCTGGATGCCGGAGTGCGGCATGCTGATCAGGAGCGGGGTCGTGCCACGGTGAAATTCGAACACTTCACTCATAGGCCCGCTCCATGTACGCGTTCACCCAATCACCGAACACACCGTCCTCGATCAAGCCCGCCACGGCCTCCAGGTCCGGCTGGAAGTAACGGTCCTGCTTCCATTTTGCGGCCACGCGGCGGATCTCGGCGTGGGCTTCCTCGACCATCTGATTGGACTTCAAGGGCCGCCGCAGGTCGATGCCCTGGGCTGCAGCCAGTAACTCCACCGCGGCAACGTAACGGGTGTTTTCGTTCATGTCGCCAAGGCGCCGGGCAGCGAAGGTCGCCATGCTCACATGGTCTTCCTGATTAGCGGAGGTCGGCAGGCTATCGACACTTGCCGGATGGGCGAGAGACTTGTTCTCACTGGCGAGCGCCGCAGCAGTGACCTGAGCGATCATGAAACCGGAGTTGAGCCCTGCGTTCTCCACCAGGAACGGTGGGAGCTGGCTCAAGCTGGAATCGATCAGGAGCGCCACGCGGCGTTCCGATAGAGCACCGATTTCCGCAATCGCAACGGCAAGACTGTCGGCCGCCATGGCTACCGGCTCGGCATGAAAATTTCCACCAGACACGATCTGACCGTCATCGGAAAATACCAGCGGGTTGTCTGAAACAGCATTGGCCTCGATTTCCAGACGCGACGCCGCGAAACGCATCTGGTCCAGGCAAGCCCCCATCACCTGGGGTTGACAGCGAATGGAATAGGGATCCTGCACTCGATCGCAATCGATATGAGATTGATTGATCTCGCTGTCGGTCAGGATAGTGCGGTAGATGCGTGCCGCTTCGATCTGCCCGGGCTGGCCGCGCACTCGCTGGACGTTCTTCTCAAAAGGTACGCGACTGCCCAGAGCTGCCTCGACCGTCATGCTACCGGCGATGAACGCAGCGTTGGCATTACGTTCGGCATCGAACAAACCTTTCAGTGCCAAAGCCGTGGACACTTGTGTTCCGTTCAGGAGCGCCAATCCGTCCTTTGCTTTCAAGCCGAGAGGTTCGAGTTCGGCGTCGCGAAGCGCTGCGGCGCTGTCCCCCAACTCACCGCCGACGCGGATCTCACCCTTGCCGATCAGCGGCAGACTCAAGTGCGCCAGCGGCGCCAGATCCCCCGATGCGCCGACGGACCCTTTAGAAGGAATAGCTGGATACAGGCCTCTGTTGAGTAGATCTATCAGAAACTCGATGACCTCGCGTCGCACGCCTGAATAACCGCGCATCAGGGCGTTGATCTTCATCACCAGGACGAGACGTACGGTGTCATCATCGAGCAGTGGGCCGACGCCAGTCGCATGTGAGAGAAGCAGGTTCTCTTGTAGGCCCGCCAATTGATGGGCGTCTATCCGTGTCTGAGCCAACCGTCCAAAACCCGTGTTGACGCCGTAGGCGACACTGTCGCTGTCAATGACGGTTTCAACCGTCTGGCGGGCACGCAGAACACCGGACCATGCACCCTCATCGACAGTCAGGAGAACGGGCTGGTAGAAAATCCGACGCAAGTCGGCGAGGGTTAACTCGCCCGGCGTCAGCTTGAGTCTAAGTGTGCTCATATTTTGTCGGCGAGCTCGTCGATCGCGTGTTTGAAGCGAGAACCGATGCTTTCTTCCATCAGATGTTTTCCGTTTTCAACCACGAGCTTGCCACCGACGTAGACATCGCGGACGAGATTCGTGTTACCGGCAAAGATCCAGCTGCTTAGCAACTCATCTTCGGAACGATGGTAGAGCAAAGGATGGTCGGTTTCGAGAACGATCAGATCGGCCCTATAGCCTGCCTCTATGCGTCCTATCTTGCGTCCACAAGCCTGCGCGCCGCCCGCCAGTGCAAGCTCGAAGAGATTGCGCGCCGTGCTCCCCTGCTCGGGGCCGGCCAAGGCATTGCGCTTGAGTTCGGTCAGACGCTGGCCGTATTCCAGCCAGCGCAGCTCTTCAACAGGGCTCACGGAGACGTTGCTGTCAGAACCGATACCGAGACATCCGTTTAATCGAACGTAAGCCACAGCGTCGAACAGACCGTCACCCAGATTCGCTTCGGTTGTGGGACAGACGCCGACGACCGCGCCGCTTTGAACTACCTGGGCCATCTCTCCCTCGCTCATGTGGGTTGCGTGGATGAGGCACCAGCGCTCGTCGACATCGCAATTCGAGTAGAGCCACTCGACGGGCCGTTGATTACTCCAGGCCAGGCATTTCTCGACTTCTTCGATCTGTTCGCCGATATGTATATGAATAGGCCGATTTCTGTGTCCTCTGATTTCCTCCAGCACTTCCTCGATCAGGCCCTTGCTAATCGCTCGTAAGGAATGCAGTGCGACGCCGGTCGCGACGTTGGGATCATCGCCGCCTGCCTCGATCAGCGTCCCCAGGATGGAGAGAAAGTCCTCCGCGTCGTTTATGAAGCGGCGCTGATCTGGAAGAGGCTCTTGGCCTCCAAAGTCACTATAGCGGTAGAGCGCCGGAAGATTCGTGATGCCTATCCCCACCTCCCTGGCCGCAGCCAGAGTGCGCAGCGACATCTCCGCGGGCTCGTCATGGGGCTTGCCTTCCTTGTTGTGATGCAAGTACTGAAATTCTCCGACACACGTGTACCCTGACTTCAGCATTTCTATGTAGAGCTGGGCGGCAATGGCCCCGAGGTGATGCGGGTTTATCCCACCGAGAAAGCCATACATCACCTCGCGCCACGTCCAGAAGTTGTCGGCGTTCCCGTCTGAGCGTTCTGCTAACCCTACCATGGCCCGTTGGTGTGCGTGGGAGTGCAAGTTGGGGACACCTGGCAGCAGACACCCGGTGACTCGTTTTCCGGTACGATCCACGCTGTCAGCACTCACCTCTACGATGTCACCGCGATCGTCGATCGTCACGGCCACATTGTTGGCCCAGCCCTGAGCAAGCAGCGCGGAATCGAGTATGATGGTCCCCATAGGTATCTCGTCTTGTATATACATGGGTGCGCAACCCGAACGCAAGACCCTGCGGATAGGAGCTGATGGCGTCAGGTTGGGACACATTGTGGACGAATGCCCGGGTTGCCACCATGGTGGCTGACCCTACCGCCTACGGCTTGATCGAGTCGGGGGCCGTAGCGGTGAAAGAGGGCGAGATCGCATGGGTGGGGGACTCGGCTGACCTAAGGCCCGATGCCATAACCTCCTCGAAGGAGATCCTCGATTGCGAGGAGCGGCTCGTCACCCCCGGTCTCATCGATTGCCACACACACATCGTATACGGCGGAAACCGTGCCAGAGAGTTTGAAAGCCGGTTGAACGGAGCCAGCTATGAACAGATCGCTCGTGCCGGTGGAGGCATCAACGCCACAGTGCGGGCGACGCGTTTGGCCAGTGCAGACGATCTGTACGCCCAGGCGCTGGGGCGCATCCTATCCTTGATGGCCGATGGCGTGACAACCGTCGAAATCAAGTCCGGCTATGGTCTCAATACGGAAAGCGAGCTGAAGATGCTTCGCGTCGCAAAACGTCTGGGCGAGGATCAGCCCGTGACGGTGAAGAAGACTTTTCTGGGCGCCCACGCCCTGCCGCCGGAGTACGCTGGCCGCAGTGACGACTACATCGATCTGGTGAACACGGAAATGCTGCCGGCAGTGGCCGAGAGCCACCTGGGTGATGCCGTCGATGCCTACTGCGAGGACGTGGCCTTCACCCCGGCGCAAGTCGAACGCGTATTCGAGGCAGCGGGCGAGCTCAATCTACCTATCAAGCTACACGCAGAGCAATTCAGCAATCTGCATGGAGCAGCGCTTGCGGCCAGGCACGGCGCGCTGTCGGTGGATCATCTGGAGTATCTGGACGAAACCGATGTTGAAGTGCTGGCAGCCCAAGGGACGACCGCCGTCTTGCTGCCGGGCGCGTTTTACACGCTGCGCGAGAACCAGCTTCCGCCGATTGAAGCCCTCGGTCGACATCGCGTACCCATCGCACTGGCCACGGATTGCAATCCGGGCAGCTCTCCGATCACCTCGCTCCTCCTGATCCTGAACATGGCTTGCACTCTGTTCGGAATGACACCTGAAGAGGCCCTGGCCGGCGTTACCCGGAACGCGGCCAAAGCGCTGGGATTCGGCGATCGGATTGGCACTATCGAGGTGGGAAAGAGGGCTGATCTGGCTCTATGGAGGGTCCACGAACCGGCGGAATTGAGTTACCGGGTCGGCGAGGATCTGTGTGAAACGGTCATGTATGGAGGTTTAGAAAGATGAGCGACGAGAGAACCTCGAACCGGGTGCTCCGGGCACCACGTGGCACAGCGTTGAACTGCAGGAACTGGCTCACCGAAGCCGCCTATCGCATGTTGCACAACAACCTCGATCCGGACGTTGCGGAGCGCCCGGAAGAGTTGGTCGTCTATGGCGGGATTGGTCGCGCTGCGCGTAACTGGACGTGCTTCGATCAGATCTGCGACGCGCTCAAGGTGCTTGGCGACGATGAGAGCCTGCTGATTCAGTCAGGCAAGCCCGTTGGCGTTTTCAAGACTCACCCGGATGCACCTCGAGTGCTGATCGCGAACTCTAACCTGGTCCATAGGTGGGCGACCTGGGAGCACTTCAACGAACTGGATAAGAAGGGGCTCATGATGTATGGCCAGATGACGGCCGGTTCATGGATCTACATCGGCAGCCAGGGCATCGTTCAGGGCACTCACGAAACCTTCAACGAACTGGCAAGGCAGCACTACGGGGGCGATCCCAAGGGTAAATGGATTCTGACGGCAGGTTTGGGTGGCATGGGCGGTGCGCAACCTCTGGCGGCGGTCATGGCGGGGTTCAGCATGCTCGTCGTCGAATGTGATGAGACGCGTATCGACTTTCGCCTGCGTACCCGTTATGTAGACCAGAAGACCGCGCACCTGGACGAAGCCTTGGCGATGATCGAGGATGCGGGCGTCAACGGCGAAACGGTATCGGTTGCGCTAGTTGGCAACGCCGCCGAGGTCCTCCCCGAGCTCGTCACTCGCGGCGTGAGGCCTGACGTGGTCACCGATCAGACTTCCGCCCATGATCCAGTAAACGGCTACCTGCCCCTGGGTTGGACGGTTGAGCAATGGCGCGCGGAGGCGCAGTCCGAGCCCTCCAAGGTCGCGCGGGCGGCGCGGGAATCCATGGCGGTGCACGTACGCGCGATGCTCGATTTCCATCAACGGGGGATTCCAACTATCGACTACGGAAACAACATTCGCCAGGAGGCCAAGGACGCGGGTGTCCGGAATGCATTCGACTTTCCGGGATTCGTGCCTGCCTGCATTCGTCCCTTGTTCTGCAGAGGGAAGGGGCCCTTCCGCTGGGTCGCCTTGTCCGGTGACCCCGAAGACATTTATCGGACCGACGAGAAGGTCAAAGAGCTCATCCCCGACGATCCGGATCTGCACAGATGGCTCGATATGGCGAGGGAGCGTATTGCCTTCCAGGGATTGCCGGCACGTATTTGCTGGGTGGGTCTGGGTGATCGAGATCGTCTTGGCCTGGCGTTCAACGAGATGGTCAAGACAGGTGAGCTGAGTGCACCCATAGTGATCGGCCGTGACCACCTGGATGCCGGCTCCGTTGCCAGTCCCAATCGGGAGACCGAAGCCATGCGCGATGGATCCGACGCTGTGGCGGACTGGCCCCTGCTGAACGCGCTCTTGAACACCGCCGGCGGTGCGACATGGGTATCCATCCACCACGGTGGGGGCGTCGGCATGGGCTATTCGCAGCACGCCGGAATGGTGATCGTCTGCGACGGAACAGACGATGCCGCCAGGCGCATCGGGCGAGTGCTCTGGAACGACCCGGCCAGCGGCGTCATGCGCCACGCGGATGCAGGCTACGAGGCTGCCAGGGAATATGCAAAGGAAGCGGGTCTGAACCTGCCAGGCATATCGCTATAGGGACCTAACAATCCGATGCCATTGCGCTCCGAACGCCGCTCGTGATACCTCTGTTAGGGCCACTATCACCAAGAGACAACAAGATAAGGAGAAAGGACACATGATGAGGAAGCTACTCTTTCTATTGATAGCCGTAGCGGTCGCAACGCCGGCCTTCGCGCAGGCTCCCGTTATGGTGGATATGAATCAACAGGCATTGCTCGAGAGTGACGATCCGCAGCTGGCGGCGAATAAGAAGCTTGTCTACGACTTCTGGCGGATAGTCCTCAGGGCCGGCAACCTGGACAGGACTGCGGAGTACGTTTCCGACCGTTACATCCAGCACAATCCGAGCGTAGCGTCCGGCCTCGAGCCGTTCGTGCGGGCGATGGGCGGCGGGAACCGGGAGCCCGGCGAGACTCAGGCGACGGTTCCGGACCTGGTCACGATCTTCGCCGAAGACGACATGGTGATCATGGCGTTCAAGCGTGAGTTCGATAATCCACGGATGCCGGGTCAGATGTACTCGACAACGTGGTTCGACATGTTCCGAGTCGAGAACAATCTGATCGACGAGCACTGGGATTACGGGTTGATCAATCCCGAGTAAAACATGGACGGTCACAATGCCCTGCCCCAGCCGCGGGGCATTGTGGTGTCTCCCGATTCTTGCCTCTTCAGTCGCCCCTACCGCGGTCGGTGCTGCTTCAGGACGAGTCCGTCATACTCGCGACTATTTACAATGGCCTCAACGATTGAAGGCCCCTCGGCAGCGAATGCTGCCTTGAGTGTTTCTCTGAACTCCTCCCGACTGTAAGCTTTCCGTACAGGCACACCGAACAGGTTGTCGCCTCCGATCGTGCCCGCATCACGAATGGGTGTCCCGAACACCGGATTGTTCTTCTTCTCCTGTTTGATTCTGATGAGAGCCAGATCGTTGTCGGTTAACACCACGAAGACGATCTTTAGATTCTCTCTGATGGCCACTGCGAGTTCGCCCACAGTCATCAGGAAACCGCCATCGCCCGAAACAGCACACACAACCAGTTCGGGCTTGCAGAGTTTTGCCGCGATGGCCGCGGGAATCGCAAAACCCATCGACGACCAGCCGTTGGTCATGATCTGAAGTCCGGGCTTCGGCGTGGGCCATTTTTGACCTATCAGGTGAGTGTGGGCGCCCACATCGCAGGTCATGATGCCTTCGGCCGGAAGTACTTTCCTGAGAACATCCAGCGCCGCACAAGGACCGAAGGTTACGGCATCGGGAGACATGCGTGCGAACATCTCCTCCCGGCGCTTGGCCAATGCCGTCAAATCCCAGTCCTTGACCGAGGTTTCTGTTTCCGCCAGAGCGCTGACTGAAGAAGCGATGTCGCCCACGACATCCAGTCCGAACGTATACGCGTTCTTGTCGAGGTCGATCGGCAGAATGTCGATGTTGACGACAGGCGCTTCGCGAGGAATCCATGCTTCATAGTTGAACTCTACTGGGTCATAGCCGACAGCAACGATCAAGTCCGCCTGCTGATGTGTGACACCGACAACGTCGCTCAAGGCATGAAACAACACCCCGGCATAACAGGGATGATCTTCGGGGATCACGCCCTTGGCCATGGGCGTTAGAACAACAGGTATGGAGAGCTTCCGAGCAATCGCCGACACTTGCTGGCAAACTCTGCCCTCCGTCGAGCGGAGGCCAAGCGCCAGGACAGGCTTCCTGGCTTGGGCGAACAACCTTTTCATTTCCAAGATGGTGTCACCCTCAGCCGAAGCAGGGGGTTCTGTCTGTTTGAACGTCACATCTTCTTCTGCAGTGGGTTCTGAACCGATGCCCCACCCGAGGCCCACATGCACGGGGCCACGTCGGCCCGACATGGCGACTTCGGCCGCATCGAACAGGATCTCCCGGACACGGCCGGCTTCCAACCGGGTCGTCTTCTTGGTGATTGGCCGAAATATAGCCTGATGGTCCACATTCATCTGGACCGCACGATTCCTCAAGGCTGGGACTACTTCATCGGTCAGGGCAATCATCGGAGAGCGATCCAGAAGAGCGCTTCCCACGCCCGTACTCAAATTGGTCGCGCCCGGTCCGTACGTGCCGAAGCAGACACCGGGAACGCCGGTGATCCGGCCGCAAACATCGGCCATAAAGCCGGCTCCACCTTCATGCGTAGTTAAAATGAAGTCTATGCCGTCGGTATTCCGAATGGCTTCCAGGTAGTCTATCCAGCCACCGCTCGGCACCCCGAAGATGTGTTTGACACCGATTTCCCTCAGGGTTTCGATGACCTGATAAGCCACCTGTTTGTCGCTCATGATTGTTCTTAGTATTCAGTTCGTTTGAGACGCATCTCAAGCGGCATTCCTGAGAGCTGACGAAGGGCCAAGGGCCGAAGAACCCTCTGAGGCCCCTCCCGAGGCACCACTCATGGAAGGGGTCAACAAGATTGATGGATCTCGACCCGAGCGCCCGGTGTGCTCACTGCTCCAATGCAGGGAGGCGTGGAAACGTCCCGTCCCTCATCGCCGCGTGATACGCGAAGCTCGCCATAACGACCGAATTGATCATCAGGTCCCTGGGCAGGAGCCGGTCGAAGGTGTCCATGTTGAAATGGTGACTTCTGGCCCGATAGTCGATTCGGTCCTGAAGAAACTGGAACCCAGGCAATCCGGACTTGAGGAAGGAGAGATGATCCGTTCCCATGTTGCTGAACTGGGAGATCGTTTCCATTTCAAGATCATGGAACGGTCTCATCCAGGCCTCGAGGATGGGCGTGGCCGGCGTATTGCCTTGTATATGCACGCCGCGGAACTGGCCCGTACCGTTATCCATGTTGAAGTAGACGGAAAAACGCTCGTAGTCGAGCATAGTGCCTTCTTCGGGACTCCCGAAGTGGTTTCTGATATAGCCCAGCGAACCGCTGTGACCCAGCTCTTCCTGACTCCACAGCGCCACCCGAATCGTTCTCCGCGGACGGGCGTCGATGGCTCCGAGGATCCGCATCGCCTCGAGCACGACGGAAATGCCGCTCGCATTGTCGGTGGCACCGGTCCCGGCGTGCCAGGAATCCAGGTGTGCCCCGATCATCACCACCTCATCGGCCAGGTCACTTCCGGGAATCTCGGCGATGACGTTGTATCCCCTCGGATCCGATTCGTCGAACGCGACCCGGACTTCGACGTCCATGGTCACATCTATGCCGCGCTCTAAGATCCGGTAGATGCGGTTGTAGTGTTCAGTGGCAACAGCGAGAGTCGGAAGTACGTTCTCAATTCCCTCTCGGGTCCTGTCGTTGCGCGTCGTAGGATGCCCGGTCGCGAACACGGTCCCATCGCTCCCGATACTTGCCGTCAACACCACTTCGACCCCTTCCGACTTGTAGAATGCCTCTACTTCGGCGGCAGAGATTCCCTCGCGCTGGAAGTTCGATTGCTCGAGCTGACCCCGTGCATAGCGGTTGATGAGGAGGTCAGTCCCCTCTGTCCGAAAGACGCCCAGCGATTCCTCAGTGTGCCGGAACGCGTCCTGTACGAAGCGGGGACTCGTCGGCATCGGCGGTGTGGCCAGCACTATCGCACCATCGAGACGACCGCGATAGCGATCCAGATCTTCGGGGGTCCGGATCGTAGCGATAACGGCATTTGCGATGACCGGTCCCCCGGTTCCCGGGGTCAGGGCGAGCGGGTATGCGATCACCATCTGGTAATCGGGCGCGGTCATATGAACGGAAACGCGCTCGATCTCCCACCCGACGGTCTCGTCACCCCACGGTTCTTTCTCCACCTGAGACAACCCGAACTCCGCCATGCGCTCCAACGCCCACTCCTGGGCCTGCCGCATGTTGGGCGATCCGGTAAAACGTGGACCGATCACATCGGCCAGGTAGCCGGCGTTGTCCATGACCTCCGAGTTGTCAAAACCCTCACTCCGAATACGGTCGATGACATCCCAATACACCGGTTCTTGCGCCGTAGCGGACAACGGGACAAGGAAAAGAGCAACGACGATAGTCAGGCTCCAATACGATTTTGTCATATGATTCTGAACCCCCTTGAGCATATGTAGGCGGAGCGCTGGCGGACCCGCGGTCAGACATACAAACGGGTCACCCCGTACGGTGCCCATTCTAGTGTGAAACAAGGCGACCTTCTAGGCGAATATCGTCCTGAACTGGACTGAGGAACTCAGGGAACGGGTGAGATTGCCTTTGTAAAAACGGGGACAGGGCACTCTTTTTGGGGCTACGAGAAATGAGAACACTCTCGCCAAAAAGAGTGCTCTGTCCCCACCTTTTGCTAGGTTTCCGACTGTTCGAGTCGCGCGAGCCGGGCGTCGGTCAATCGGGCGTGATCGACCAGGTTCCGGCAGGAATCTCTGAGCAACTGAAGGCCTTCAAACAGCTTATCGAATTTGGCGGAGAGGCGTTAGTCGCGACTGTTCATCTCGGACCACAGCCTACTCGTCTCGCCCGTCAACCCATGGACCGTAAACGACAGCCTATCCATCTTGCTTGACAACACCTTGTTCTGTTCGACCAACTCGTTAATCTGCACCTGTGTCTCTTGCTGGCGCGCGTCGGCAGCGGCCCCTTGCTCGAGGAGGAATTGCATGGCCTTCTGAATTTCGTGAGGAATCATCAAAAGTTTCTCGTTCATGATCGCAAAAGGCAGGTTCAGTTTATCACGCGGCAGTGGCGAGGCCGGATTCGCCTCTAGACTTTGATTGCCTATAACTCCTCATGCCAGGGAAAGCGGATTCGTGATCCTCTCGAAAGACTCCGATTTCCGTCAACTCAGCTTTTTATTCGGTCATCCGCCCAAGGTGGTTTGGATTCGTCGGGGGAACAGTTCGACAGCGGACGTACTATCCCTCGTTAAACAAAGGCGAGAAAAAATCTTGGAGTTCGAGCGGGATGAAGCAGCAACGTTCATAGCCTTGCTATAGAGCTTACTGCCCACCGATTTCCAACAGCTCGACTTCAAACACCAGAGCGGCATTTCCCGGGATTCCCGGAGGCCCAACGGGACCGTACGCCAGGTCTGGAGGACAGACCAGGCGGCTCTTGCCTCCCAGCTGGATCAGCTGCACGCCTTCGGTCCAGCACGGAATGACCTGACCTAAAGGAAACGTCGCCGGTTCACCGCGGTCTACCGAACTGTCGAAGACCGTCCCGTCTCTCAGAGTGCCGTGGTAATGAACGGTGACGGTGTCGGCAGCCGTGGGAGTGGCGCCGTTGCCGGGGGTCATCTCCTGGATGATCAATCCCGAATCGGTCCGAACGGCTCCTTCGAGTGCAGCCTGCTCCTCGACGAAAGCTGTGGCCTCGGTCAGTTCAGCTGCCGAAGCGGCCTCAACACGCCCATCCATGAAACCCTGGATCATCGGACCGTACTCTTCAAGCTCGACCTGGGCTTCGCGCCCCAGAGCTATGTCGTTCAATCCCATTCTTACAAACACCATTTCGTCTTCGGATAGATTGGCGTTCTCAATGTTCTGACCCAGTATCAGTCCGAGCGCATAGAGCGTTTTCTCGTCGTCGGTTTCAGGAGCACCAGCCGCTGATTGGGCGACGGCCTCAGAGGGAGCGGCGTTACAGGCTGTCAGTGCGCAAGCCAGACACAGCAGAAGCAATAGACGAAGATTAGACGACATCAGGACTCCTTTTCCGGTGATTCAAGCAGACCACAAGATATCACGATCATCAGCCGGAATTAGCTCACCAGGATCCTTTTGCTGAGGTTTCAAGAGCCCTTAAGGCAGAATCGCGACGGGGGGGGGAAGGAGGAAAACGCCAGGCGTCGCCGACTAGAACCGAAAGTTACGCAACCTCGACCCAATCACAAACTGTGGTAGGCGCAGGAACTTGATCGCCATCCTCCCTGAGACCTTCAAGGTGCAGTTGAACGGCTTCCCTGATTCGCTCCTTGGTTTCTTCCACAGTCGAACCGGTAGCGATACATCCCGGCAAATCGAGGTCATTACAAAAGGTGTGTAAAAGTCATCAGGCGGCGGCCTTCGATTTCATCACGACTCTGATGCCGTCAGCGAATTGCTGACCATCATAGACCTCTTGTAAGAGTTCGGATCCTTTTAAGTGTCGCCAAGCCTTCTCAGCGACACGTAGTAGCTTCCAGATCATTGCCGTTGCATTCTCGACACGCTTGAATCGGCGAGCGGCGTTGGTGCGGAGGCGAACCATGTCGAAGGGCGATTCGACGATGTTGGTCGTTCTCAGATGCACCCAGTGTTGTTTCGGGAACTCATAGAAAGTAATCATCCGGTCCCAGTCCCGCAACAGCGTCTCACCCGCTTTGGGATAGTTCTTCTCATATCGGCGGACGAACTGATCCCGCTTTCGTTCGCAGGCCGCGCGGGAGTTCGCGAAGGCCATCCCATGAAGCAGCTGTCTGGCCGCGGGCTGCTCGGTCTTCGGCAGATGATCGACCACGTTGATCGACTTGTGGTTCCAGCAGCGTTGTTCCTGGCCCTGGGGCTGTTGCTCGGCCAGCGCGGACCAGATGCCCAGGTGACCGTCCGCGACAGTCAGCCGTCCCAGCTTCAGGCCCCGTCTCTGGAGATTGCGCAGAATGCGGCTCCAGGACTCCTTGCTTTCCCGCTGCCCGCTCTCACAGGCCAACAGCACTTTGCGCCCGTCTGGCAAGGCTCCGATGATCACCAGCAATGCCGCTCGCTCTTTCGCGATCCCCGCTTTCACGTACAAGCCGTCTGCCCACTGGTACACGACCTCGAGGCCGGACAGGTCCTGCTGGACCCACTCGTCATACTCCAACTGCCAGGTCGATTTCAGTCGTTGGATCGATGCTCGCGACAACGGAGCGCCAGCGCCAAGCAGTCCGCGCATGGCCTGCTCGAAGTCCCCTGTGGCCAGACCGTGGAGGTAGAGATCGGGAAGTAGCTCGCCCAGCTGTTTCGATTTCCGTCGAAAATACGGCAGGATCTGACTCTCGAACCGCTCGGCGGTGTTTCGAACCCGAGGTCGTCGAACCTCCATCGTACCGTTCATCATTGCGAATCGTCGCGGCTTCCCGTGACCGTTCCGGTATCCTCGTCGATTCGGACTCCGCTCCGACTTTTCCCGACCCAGAAATTGAGTGACTTCGTCCTCGAGCAGCTCCTGTAGCCAGACTTGGACCCGGGATCGCGCCCAGTCCTCCAAACCTTCATACGCGTTCGTTGACGCCACTGATGCCGGTATGTTCTTCTTCTTCATGGGTGGTGTACCTTTCTCCCGATTGCTGCCGGGATTGCTTACGGTTTCGAATTCACCGAAAGCGTACACCGCCTTCTCTTTTTACACACCGATTGGAACGACCTCGGCAAATCAGGCACGTAGGCCGAACAGTTGCGCTCTCCACTTTCGATCACGATTCCGTACTTCACGAAATTCATTTTAGCCCTGCCTGTTTTAGAACGCTACTGAACGTTTTGGGATGAAGTTCGTCGTTTGGATGGCCGGAAAGAGTAACCCGCCCGGGCTTTGAAGGGTGCTTGTATTGGCGATGACCACCTTTGGCACTGACGCGGCGCCAGCCATCCTTTTCGATTAGCGCTATGACTTCCCGAACCTTCACTGTTGGACCGTGTGGCGAAAGAAATCATTCTGAAATGTCACGACGGAGGGAGACGCACTTGATCGACCAGTCAGCGTTTCGTTTGATATCAACCAGATGCATAGGTTGGACGGTGAAACTTCCGGTCAAACGCCGAGAACTCTTTTCGGAATCTTCGCGACAAACAGGAGATTTCTTGTGCGGTCATAGACCGCACCTACAGTGGGTTTAGGACACGATCTCGAGGTAGCGGGCAAGTGTACCTTCGAAGCCGTGGTCGAAGGACTCGACGACAATGGCATGGCCGATGGAAACTTCCAGGATGGACTTGATGGTAAGGAAACGTGGCAGGTTTTCGAGGTTCAGGTCGTGGCCGGCGTTGACACCCAGGCCGAGGCTTTCGGCATGGGCCGCCGCCGCGTCAAACCGGCTCCACACGGTGTCTTCATCAGACGTTCCGAAGGCGCGGGCATAGGGCTCGGTGTAGAGTTCGATCCTCTCGGCACCGACCGTCTTCACACGGTCGATCTGCTCAGCCACCGGGTCCATGAAAAGACTGACACGGATGCCGGTTTCCTGCAGGTCGCTGACAACAAACGCCAGGGGGTCACCGTCCTTAGCCAGATCCCATCCGTGATCCGAAGTCAGCTGGTTCGGATCGTCTGGCACGAGCGTGCACTGGTCGGGACGGACGTCCTTGACGATTCTTAAGAAATCCGGAATGGGATTGCCTTCGATGTTGAACTCGACGTCCGGGTGTCTGGCAGTCAGAGCGGACAGTTCATGAACATCGGAATAACGGATGTGTCGTTGATCAGGTCGGGGATGAACGGTGATCCCATGCACACCCGCGGCGATCGCACGTTCGGCCATGTGCGCCAGGTTCGGGTAGTCGGTGTCGCGGGAATTGCGGATAAGAGCGAACTTGTTGACGTTGACGCTGAGTTTCGTCGTCATCAGACTATCCGCCAACAAACTTGCGATAGCGGAGCTTGCCGACCTTTACCGTCCGTTCTTCACCGGCCGAGAGCTTCACCAGACTCCGAGCGTCGGTCTGTTTCTCCCCATCGATGGAAACCGCGCCGGACTTTACCAGGCGCGTGGCCTCGGAAACCGAACTCGCCATACCTGAAGACGCCAGCAGTTTGGCCAGAGCGACTCCGTCTCGAGGAACCTCGGTCGTCTCGATGTCTTCTGGGACTTCCTTCTGTCCAAAGACACGCTGGAACTCGGTTCGGGCGGCAGCCGCCCCAGCCTCACCGTAATAGTCGTCGATAATGTGCTCGGCAAGATCGCCCTTCAGTTCCATCGGATGCCGTTTACCCGATTCGACTTCCTGTTTCCAGCCTTCGATGTCCTTCACGGCCACATCGGTTACAAGTTCCCAGTACCGATACATCATCTCGTCGGAGATCGACATCACCTTTCCGAAGATCTCATTCGGTTCTTCGTTGATGCCGATGTAGTTGTCCAACGATTTGCTCATTTTCTGAACACCGTCGGTTCCTTCGAGCAACGGCATCGTCATAATGATCTGAGAGGGTTGCCCATACTCTCGCTGGATATCGCGACCGACCAGCAAATTGAATCTCTGGTCCGTGCCGCCCAACTCGACGTCGGCTTCCAGAGCAACCGAGTCGTAGCCCTGAACGAGCGGGTACAACAACTCCTGCATCGAGACGGGTTGCTGCGCCTTGAGCCGCTTCTCAAAATCGTCGCGCTCCAAGATCTGGCGTACCGTGTACTTTCCGCACAGATCGACGAGGCCTTCAGCGCCCAGCTCTGACATCCATCGGCTGTTGAAATCGATAACCGTGGTATCGGGATCAAGGATCTTGAAGATCTGTTTCTTGTAGGTTTCCGTATTCTCGTTGATCTCTTCACGGGTCAGTTGCTTCCGCGTCGCGGATCGGCCGGAAGGGTCCCCGATCAGACCGGTAAAGTCACCGATCAGGAATATGACCGTATGTCCGAGGTCCTGAAAGTGCTTCATCTTTCGGATCACGACCGTGTGCCCGAGGTGAATGTCCGGCGCCGTCGGATCGAACCCGGTTTTCACCCTCAAAGGCTTTCCCGTCTTCTGCGACTTCTTCAACCTCTCGACGAGCTCTTCCTCGCGGATGATATCGACGGCTCCCTTGGAGAGATACTTCAGCTGTTCGTCCAGGGGCAGTGACTTGAAGTCTTCGCTCATGACGCTCTTATTCATCTACTGCGACCCGACCCTCGCGAACCTGGCACCGGCCATCCAGAACCATCCCAATGGCCTCTGAATACAATCGATGTTCTTCAACCAGGATACGATCGGAAAGATCCTCCACTGTGTCTCCATCCCGAACGGAAACCGTTGCCTGACCGACGATCGGGCCACCGTCCAGCGACTCATCCACGAAATGGACTGTACAACCACTGAATTTTACGCCATGTTCCAGTGCCTGGCGTTGGGCATCTAAACCTGGAAAGGCGGGCAGGAGCGAAGGGTGGATGTTCAGTATGCGCAAGGGAAATGCCTGTATGAAAACTGGGCTCAGGATGCGCATGAACCCCGCCAGACACACCAGCGCCACATCGTTTTCTTCGAGCAGCGCGACAACCGTCCGGTCGTACTCTTCCCGCCCCAGCCCGGACGATGCCAGGTACACGGTCTTGATACCCCGGCTGCGAGCTTCGGCCAGACCCGGAGCCGATTCCTTGTTGCTTACAACGACGGCGATCTCGGCATCAAGCGCACCCTGATCGATCTGGTCGGCGATGGCCTTGAAGTTCGAACCTCGACCGGACAGCAGGACACCTATTTTCCGGCTATTGAGCTCGACTCTCATGAAAGGTAGGAAACTCGTTGCTCTCCCTCGACCACGCGGCCGATGACGAAGTGTTCAGAACTGATTCCATCGGCAAAGGATTCGAGTGCGTCGGGTCGGATCACGGCGATCATCCCGACCCCCATGTTCATCGCGCGCAGCATTTCCTCCGTTGCCACGGAACCGATCTTCGCCAGCAACTCGAAGACGGGCAGGACGGGCCAGGAGCCCAGTTGGACCTGGGCTCCGCAACCTTCGGGAAGAATCCGTGGCAGGTTGTCGGTGATACCGCCACCGGTGATGTGCGCCAGTCCCAAAACAAGATCCCGATCGAGAACCGGACGTAGCATCGGTTCATAGTTGAGGTGGGGTTTGAGCAATTCATCCCCGATGGAGATACCGAGGTCCGGAGGAACGGTCTCCACGGTCCAACCTGACACGTCGAAGAACAGCTTCCGGGCCAGGGAATAACCATTCGTATGCAATCCGACTGAAGGCAGACCGACCAGCAGATCTCCGGGTTGGATGCGGCTGCCGTCGACGATACGGCTTCGGTCTACAACGCCGACGATGAAACCCGCGACATCGTATTCGCCATCCTTGTAGAAACCCGGCATCTCCGCAGTTTCCCCTCCGAGCAGAGCGCATCCGGCTGCATTACATGCGTGGGAAATACCCTCGACGACGGAAACGATCACGTCAGGATCGAGCCGACCCGTAGCCACGTAGTCCATAAAGAACAGCGGACGCGCGCCCTGGACTCCGATGTCGTTCACGCAATGGTTGACCAGATCCCCGCCCACGGTGTTGTGACGCCCGGTCAGAAAGGCCGCCTTCAGTTTCGTCCCGACGCCGTCACTGCTGGACACCAGAACAGGATCCGCCATGTCCGGAAAACGCGCGTCGAAAAGGCCGCCGAAACCGCCGATTTCGCTGAGGACTCCCGGCGTAAACGTTTTCCTGGCAAGATCGCGGATCCGGTCCGTCGCCCGGGACGCAGCATCTATGTCAACACCGGAATCTTTGTAGGTGAAAGATTGGTCAGGAGCCATGTGGAGAAGTTAAGAGTCTTCGCCCGTTTCCCCGTACGCGGTGAAGACTGGCCATCCCTCTTCGACAATATCCGGGTCGGGTTTCGTCCAGAGGTCGAGCTGGCGGTCGTCGGCCTTGGCATCGAAGATCTCACTGCCGAGTTCAAGCGGGTAGACCCCCGTGTAACAGGCGGTGCAGAATTCTCCCTCGGTGCCCTCAACTGCTTCGAGCAGGCCCGGCAGCGTCAGGTAAGCCAGGGAATCGGCCTCGATGTACTTTCGAATCTCTTCGATCGTATGACTGGCACCGATCAGTTCTCTCCGATTCGGCGTATCGATACCGTAAAAGCATGGGGATATCGTGGGCGGGCAACTGATCCGGACATGCACCTCACGCGCTCCGGCGGCACGGACCATCTTGACGATCTTTCGGCTCGTCGTACCGCGAACAATGGAATCGTCGATGAGGATGACGCGCTTGCCGGCAAGCAGCTCTTTGACGGGATTCAGTTTTATCTTCACACCGAAATGCCGGATCGTCTGCTTGGGCTCGATAAAAGTCCGCCCGACATAGTGATTCCGAATCAGGCCAAAGGAGAAAGGAATGTTCGCCCGCTGTGAATATCCGACGGCCGCCGTGACTCCCGAATCGGGAACGGGAACGACCAGGTCAGCTTCAACGGGGGCTTCCTCGGCCAGGATGCGTCCCATCCGCTCCCGGCTTGCCTGGACTGTCTTGTCAAAAACGATGCTGTCGGGCCGGGCAAAATAGACATGCTCGAAAATGCACTTGGCCTGACGTAATCCGGATTTGATTTGAAACGACTCGATCTCCTCGCCCCTGATCGCCACGATCTCTCCGGGTTGGACTTCCCGGACGTAGGATGCGTTGATCAGGTCAAAGGCACACGACTCGGAAGCCACCACATAGGACCCATTGAACTTTCCAATGCTCAGCGGCCGGAAACCGTAAGGATCCCGGGCTGCAACCAAGGTATCTCCGGTCAATAGAAGCAGGGAAAACGCACCCTGAACCCGACCCAACGCAGCGATCAACGCATCGGGGAGACTCTCACCTTCGGCCCGCGCGAGCAGGTGCAAGATAACTTCGCTGTCACTGTTGGACTGAAACACCGCACCCTCGGATTCCAACTCTTCTCTGAGCGAGGCAGCGTTGATCAGGTTGCCGTTGTGACACAGGGAAATCTCCCCGTGCGCGCCTTTGACGACTATGGGCTGGGCATTCCCCCGGGAGCTGTCTCCTGAAGTGGAATACCGGGTATGTCCAATCGCGCTGTTACCCACCAGATGATGCAGGGTCCGTTCCGAGTAGACCTCGGCGACATGCCCCATCGCCTTATGCGTGAGAAGCTGATCCCCGTCAGATACAGATATGCCGGTGCTCTCCTGCCCTCTGTGCTGGAGGGCGTACAGGCCCAGGTAGGTGAGCCGGGCCGCTTCAGGCTGGTTGGCAATACCGAATATGCCGCACATTTGCTTGGCTATGTTCTCCGGTTAAGTTCTTAGTCTAACCGAAGCGCGACTTGTTTTCGAGAAGGCCTTCCAGACCCCCCCGCCAGACATCCTCAATCTGGTCGATGGGAACGTCAATCGCACGTGCACCTTCATACTCCAGGATTTAAACGGTCTCCACCCACGGCTCCAATCTCATGAGCCACAAGGCCGGCCGCCTGGGCCCGTCCAACCAGACCCGCCGTATCCGTGGTGGAGAGCAGCACGCGTGTGGGAAACTCCCCAAATAGATCGCGACAGACCTCAAGCCGGGAGGGCACCCGGGCCGCGGCCCCAAGGGGGCCGCGATGGAGTGTCGAAAAACAACACTCGGCCAGAGCCACGGCGAAGCCGCCCTCGCTGAGATCGTGAGCGGAGCGAACCAGGCCTTCGCGAATCAGGGACGCGATCAGGTTCTGCATGGCCCGCTCCTCGTCCAGATCAATCGCCTCGGAACGGGAGGCCGTCTCCAGAAGGACGATCGCATCGCCTGGATCTCCGAACGCGGACGTCGTCACCAGATTCAAGTCCTCGATCAATCCGACGATGCCGACGACGGGCGTCGGATAGATGTCTTCCTTGAAGGTTTCGTTGTAGAAGCTGACGTTGCCCCCGGTGATTGG
Source organism: Terriglobia bacterium (assembly GCA_965218585.1). Lineage (GTDB taxonomy): Bacteria > Acidobacteriota > Terriglobia > 20CM-2-55-15 > 20CM-2-55-15. The sequence goes on along the minus strand of CBDCLE010000003.1, from coordinate 203,538 downwards.
CGTCTCGAACACCGCGCAGGCCTCCGACATCCCATCCACGACCTCGCTGAACTGCCACATGACTTCCGGATGTTCCGGGTTACCGAAATTCAGGCAGTTGGTCGCGGCCAGCGGCTTTGCACCCGAACACACGAGGTTTCGACACGCCTCGGCAACAGCCTTTTTCGCTCCTTCCCGTGGGTCGCGTGCGGCGTGTACAGCGGGCCCATCGAGAACCATAGCGATGGCCTTGTCGGTTCCCTTCACCCTCAAAACAGCGGCATCGGAGCCAGGACCCACCATCGTGTTGGACCCGACCATGTGGTCGTACTGCTCCCAGATCCAGCGCCGGCTGGCCAGGTTGGGTGAAGCGAGAGCCAGTCGGAGCAGGTCCGCGTAATCACTCTGTCCGGGATTCTCCTCCGCGTTGCGGAAAGCGGCCACTGTCCGAGAAGGACATGCGTCCAGAAAGCTGTAGCGAGTCAACCAGCTCTCAACCCGCGGCTCGGCAGGTGGGCTGATGGGCCTGTTGTATATCGGCGCCTCATCGGCCAACGGACCATTGGGGATTTCGGCGACTGTTTCTCCTCCAGACTGAACGCGGAGCAGACCATCGGCCGTCACCTCGCCAACGTCTACAGCGTCGAGACCCCACTTGTGAAAGACCTCGAATAATTCCTGTGTCCGGGAAGGCTCGGCGACCAGAAGCATCCGTTCCTGGGATTCACTGAGCATGACCTCGTACGGTCCCATTCCCGACTCCCGCTGAGGCACCTGATCCAGATCCAGTTCGACGCCGGTTCCAGCGCGTGCCCCCATCTCGCAACTGGAACAGGTCAGGCCGGCCGCACCCATGTCCTGAATTCCGACGACCAGCCCTTTTTGCATTACCTCAAGACATGCTTCGAGGAGAAGTTTTTCCATGAACGGATCGCCAATCTGCACGTTGGGTCGCTTTGCTCCCGCATCCTCGCCAAAGCCCGCTGAGGCCATCGTTGCCCCGTGAATACCGTCGCGGCCTGTTTTGGCGCCTACGTAAATGACGCGATTGCCCACACCCGTCGCCTGTCCCAGAAAAATCTTGTCCTTCTCGAATATTCCCAGCGCAAACGCGTTGACCAGAGGGTTTTGGGCGTAGCAATCAGCGAAATAGACTTCGCCTCCGATCGTTGGAACGCCAAAGCAGTTGCCGTAGGCGGCGATGCCGCCTACCACGCCTTCAACGATTCGTCGGTTCTGGGGTTCGGTCAGCGGACCAAATCGCAGGCTGTTCATGGCAGCGATTGGCCGCGCTCCCATCGTGAAGATGTCTCGAAGAATACCCCCGACTCCGGTGGCCGCGCCCTGGAAAGGCTCGATAAAGGACGGATGGTTGTGTGATTCGATCTTGAACGCCACCGCAAGGCCATCTCCGATGTCGATGATGCCGGCATTCTCTCCAGGCCCCTGAATAACGGCCGGACCTTGGGTGGGTAGTCGTTTGAGATGCACTCGCGAACTCTTGTAGCTGCAATGCTCGCTCCACATCACGCTGAAGATGCCCAACTCGGTCAGGTTGGGTTCCCGACCGAGTATTTCCTGGATCTTTTCGTATTCCTCGGCGGAAATACCATGCTCGATCAGCGATTCTTCGGTAATTGCTGTAGCCATGCTCAGGCGTGGGAAAGTGCAGCAACCATGGATTCGAAGATTAAGAGTCCGTCCTCGCTCCCAAGAATCTGTTCGCTGGAACGATCCGGGTGCGGCATCATCCCCAGAACGTTCCGGCCCCGGTTGACGATACCGGCAATATTGTTCAGGGAGCCGTTCGGGTTGGCATCCGGCGTCGGCTTACCGTCGGCATCGACGTATCGAAAAACCACCTGGCCCTTGTCTTCGAGCTGACGAATGGTCTCCTCGTCGGCATAAAAATTGCCCTCGCCGTGCCCGATCGGGATGTAGAGGCGTTGCCCTTCGTTTAAGCCGGACGTGAAAGGTGTGGCCAAAGATTCGGTTCTCAGATGCAGGAATCGGCAGACATACTTCATGCCGATATTGGGCAGCAGGGCTCCGGGAAGTAAACCGGCCTCCATCAGAATCTGAAATCCATTGCATATTCCGATTACGAGCCCGCCTTTCTTAGAGAATTCCGCCAGGGAACTCATCACTGGAGAAAAACTGGCGATAGCCCCGGTCCTCAAATAATCGCCGTAGGCAAAGCCGCCCGGGACGATCACGGCATCGAAACCCTCCAGGTTCGTATCCTGATGCCAAATAAAATCGACAGGCTTACCCAGAACAGATTCCACCGCGTAATAACAATCGTGGTCGCAGTTCGATCCGGGGAATATGACGACACCAAACTTCACTTTCCGCTCACTCCCATTCGATTCGATAGTTTTCGATAACAGGGTTTGTCAGAACGTCCCGGGCCAGACGTTCGACCAGAGCCTCACGATCCGCCTCGCTCAATTCGTCACCGACTTCTACGTCGAAGTACTTACCCTGGCGCACTTCGCTGACGCCCGATATACCGGCCGTTTCCAGGTTTCGATGGATCGTGAGCCCCTGGGGGTCGAGAACCGTCGGCTTGAGCGTCACGATGACTGTTACTTTCATTCCTGGGTTAGCCTTTCACAACTCTTGATTAATGAGACGACTATCGGCCATCAGCCCTCAGTTCCAAAAACCCGCGCGAAGATGTAGTCCACGTTTTCCAGCAACCGTTCGGAATTAAAAACCGCGTCGATATGTTTGGGCTCAAGCCGGCTCGAGATGTCTTTGTCCTCGAGAACACTGTCCTTGAAATCAACACCGTCGTCCCAGGCGCGCATCGCGTTTCTCTGGACCCAACGATAGGCATCCTCGCGCGTCACACCCTTCTCAACCAACTCGAGCAGAAGCTGTCCGGAATAGATGAGCCCGTGGGTCAGGTCCATGTTCTCTCGCATCCTTTCCGGGTAGACAACAAGCTTCTCGACGAGGGTCGCCGTCCGGTCCAACAGGTAATCGAGAACAATCGTCGAATCCGGAAAGATGATCCTCTCGGCCGAAGAGTGGGAGATGTCGCGCTCCTGCCACAAAGCGACGTTTTCGAATCCCGCCTGTGCATTGCTTCTGAGGATGCGGGCCAGCCCGGAAATCTGTTCCGAACTGATCGGGTTCCGTTTGTGCGGCATGGCCGAAGAACCCTTCTGCTTGGCGGAAAAGTATTCCTGCGCTTCCCTAACTTCGGTGCGCTGCAGGTGGCGGACTTCGATGGCGATCTTCTCGAGCGTCGCTCCGACCAGTGCGATCGCCGATATGTAGGCTGCGTGCTGGTCCCTCTGCACAACCTGGGAAGAGGCCGGCGCAGGCCGCAACCCCAACCGCTCCATCACGCGTTCTTCAACCTTGGGCGAAAGATGCGCGAAGGTACCGACGGCGCCTGAAAGCTTCCCGACGCGCATCCCCTCGGCGACGTCCGCCATGCGGTCGCGTTGTCGACGGACCTCGTCGTACCAGATCGCAAGCTTATGACCAAAAGTAATAGGTTCGGCGTGGATGCCGTGGGTACGCCCCACCATCACAGTGGCCTTGAACTCGTGGGCCCGCTTTTCGAGGACTTCGAGGAGGTGATCCAATCCCTCGAGCAGCAACGCTGAGGCTTCCTTGACCTGGAGGGCCAGGGCCGTATCGACGACGTCTGAGGAGGTGAGCCCGTAATGAAAGTATCGGGCCGATTCCCCGACATACTCGGCTACGGTCGTCGTGAATGCGATGACATCGTGACGGACTTCAGCTTCAATTTCCTCGATACGCTCCACCGAGACGTCCGCTCTCTCCCTAATCTCCTTCGCCGCATCAGCAGGTACGACGCCGTCCTCCTCCAGAACGCTCGTCGCCGCCAACTCCACCTCCAGCCACTTACGGTACTTGTTTTCTTCCTCCCAGATGCGACCCATGGCTGGACGCGTATATCGTGGGATCAAATCTCTGCTCTCCTAACCCATTTCTATGGGTGTACTTGGAGTGTCCTGTGAGGCTAGCGAGACCTCGGTCTCCCCAAACCCCCTTGAAGACAGTGCCTGGCAGGCTTCCTGCCGGGCGATTTCCGGATGGTTGTTCTTGGAACTTAGATGGGCCAGGACAAGATGCTGGGCGCCACCGTCGTAGGGACCGGTGAGATATCGACCAACGGCGTCGTTAGAGAGGTGCCCTTTCCGGCCCATAAGCCTCTCCTTCAGGCTCCAGGGATACGACCCCATCCGAAGCATGTCGAGATCATGGTTGGATTCCAGGATCAGGATATGACTCCCCTTGAGCAGATCGGCCACGTGATCGGGAATCCATCCCAGATCGGTCAGTTGAGTCACCTTAATTCCATTGTAGCGCACAGAAAAAGCGGTCGGCTCTTCCGCATCGTGGGGAACGGCTACAGTATCGACCTCCACATCCCCAACCGCGAAACTTCTGCCGGGAACAATGGGCACGATCCCCGACCCGTTCATATCGAAACTGTCAGCCCGGCTCCCGTCGATCGTCCCGCAGGACATGAAGACCTCGACGGAAAACTTCTTAATCATCGACCTGAGGCCACCGACATGGTCGGTGTGCTCGTGCGTCACAAATACCGCATCGATTCGATCCGGGTCCTCACCGATCGCCCGGAGGCGCTTGGCCAGCGTTCTCGGGCCCAGTCCACAGTCGATCAAAAGGCGAACCTTCTCGGTCCGGATGTATGTCGCGTTACCGCGACTCCCGCTGCCCAGGACAGAAACCCTTATCGACATTTAAAGAAATCCAAGTAAGCGTTGGTGTGTAAAGCTAAAAACGGTTCAGAAGGGACCCCATGTCGCGATCCGACGCCAGTGTCCTATCTTCGGTGGACAGGACGGGGGAACCTACCAATAAATTCCAGATTTCGATAGAATACGACCATGCGTCTCAAGCCATTCATGTTTTTCACCCTTGTCGGGCTGCTGGCCGCCTACGCGATTTACAGGGAATCGATCGCTCCGGACCCGACCCTGATCGGCTCTGTGGCGCCCGAGTTCGAACTCGCTAACCAGAATGGTGAAACCGTGAGCCTGGGCGACTTCGCAGGGAACCTGGTTTTCTTGAACTTCTGGGCCACGTGGTGCGAACCCTGCATCGTCGAGATGCCGGACATGATGGCCTTGAATCAGCACTTTGAAGGCCGTCCGTTCAAGATGCTGGCCGTCAGCATCGACACGAACTGGGAAGACGTCCAGGAGTTTTACGAAGAGCACGACCTGGACATCCCGACGGTTCTGGACCCGGGTCGTCAGGTCTACCTACGATATCGGGCTCTGGGCGTTCCCGAAACGTTTTTTATCGACGGCAACGGCAACGTCGTTCAGAAGTTCATCAGCTACCGGCGATGGATGACCCCCCAGTTCCTCAATGAAATCGAAGAGTTGGTCGCCCGGCACGAAAACGGTTCGTTTTCTGAGGTGACTACCCGCCAAATCGGGGACTGACCCCAGCCCCGTGTTCCAATCCCGTTCCGATATCTCCGAACCCATTGAATCCTTTTTCAATCTGTCGCGAGATGAGCTATCCGAAGCGCTAGATCCTTCGTTCAGGTCAACGCAACTCTACGAAGCCGTTTACAAGCATGGGATCGACGACTTCGACCGGATCACGAACCTCCCCAAGTCATTGCGGGCCACTCTTAAGGCACGGTGGGAGGTCCGAATGCCCCCCATACACAAGACCTTCGAGGCGGAGGATGGGACGCGCCGCCACTTGATCCGGCTGGGGGACGGCGAAATGATCGAAACCGTTGTCATACCCGATGGGGAGCGGAAGACGATTTGCGTCTCGTCTCAGGTCGGCTGTGGACTGGCGTGCACGTTCTGCCTGACAGGGCAACTGGGATTCTCCCGGCACCTGACGGCTGGGGAGATCGTCGCCCAGGTCCTGGTCGCCCAAAGAACGAACCTTACTGGCAACTCTAACGCTTTCAACATCGTCCTCATGGGAATGGGCGAACCTCTCCACAACTACGACAACGTGATTAAGGCGCTGACCATCCTGAATGACCCGACAGGAATGAACCTCTCCATGTCGCGCGTGACGCTCTCGACGGTCGGGTTGATTCCCGAACTACGGCGTCTTTCCGAGGAGAGCCTGATTCCGAACCTGGCCGTTTCGCTCACGGGTGCAACGGATGGGATACGCAATAAGCTGATGCCGATCAACCGAACCTACCCGATCGATGACCTGGTCGCGGTTCTCCGCGACTTCCCTTTGAAACCCAGGCAGCAGGTCACGCTGGAATACGTCCTGCTCCGCAGCGTGACCGACTCCCCCGATCAGGCCGAGGACCTGGCACTGGTTGCGCAAAGAGCCCGGGCAAAGGTGAACCTGATTCCCCTGAACGAATCGCAGGATCTGGACTACAAACGCCCCGATCAGGCCACAATCCTGGGTTTCCAGAACATCCTGAGAGACAGGGGAGTCCGGGCCTTTATCCGCAAGAGCCGGGGAGATGACATCTCAGCCGCGTGTGGGCAGCTCAAGAAAAAGTGGGCCGATTCGGCGCCCGAGATCGATCTGGCGGCGCTCAAACTCTAGTTCAACTTGAAACCCGTAACTACTCGCGTTACATTTTCACTGAGGCTTACACCATGAAGATGCATAACCCACCACACCCTGGAGAGATACTCAAGGAGCTCTGCCTCGAGCCGTTGGGTCTGACGGTAACAGAAACCGCAAAGGCGCTTGGCATCAGCCGAAAGACGCTTTCCACCATCCTCAATGGTCGTGCGGGTATCAGTCCCGAGATGGCAGTGCGTCTGTCGCTTGCCTTCAACACAACCGCCGAGAGTTGGTTGAACCAGCAGGTACAGTTCGACCTCTGGCATGCTGAGAGAAACCGGAAGAATTTGCGCGTCCGAAGGATTTCAGCCGCCTGAGATCGATTCTGAAGCCCCCAGCTTTAGCGGCCCGTGACCTGCCCCGTTGGTGCGCGAAATGCTTGAAGACGATTGAACCGTTTTCGCTGACCGGGGGTCTATTACCCTATGACCACTCTTCTCCTGGCATGGATCCTCGTCCTGCCTCCACAACAGTTGGAGCAAGAGCTGCAACAGATACAGCAACAGCTGCAGCTCCAACAGGAAGAGCTGGAACGACTCACCGAACTCCTGGAAGAACAGCAGGATCTGATTGCCCCCCTATGCACCCCCGAGCTTCGGCTGGTAAACAACCGAGGGCGTGTGGGACGGGAACTCGAAGCTTCCCTGCCGCTCAACCTCTTCGCGACGATGGGTCGCTTGAGGACTGCGACAACGGGTCGTTCCAGGAGGGATTGCCTGGGTGGGGAAATCCACCTGACGGCAAACTACTTCGACCGAAACGGCAACCTGATCTGCAGCGGGATGATCGAGAACGCGGCGACCCAGAGGAATTTGATCCGAGTATCAACCTGGAAGTCAGGCCGTGGAACCTGAGAGAGTTCGTCCGATGGGTCAACCAACCCGAGAGAGTCGGCGCCCCGAGGAGCTTTGTTTGTGTGAGTCCGGACGGTCTGACACAGGCGACCTCGATCGAACCGGGGCAGGCCCAGTCCCTGTTGATCCATACCACGCTGCTGCCAGCGGGAGGCGGCTTCTCGACCGCGGAATTCCGAATCGATCTCCTGCCTTAAACCGTCACTTCTCCGCAACGATGTAGACGATAAACGCCGTATCAGCCTCACCTACCTCGGCAGGCGAGAATTCGCCGTTACCATCACCGTCTTCGTCGGTTCCCTCCCAGTAGACGGTCACACGTTTAAAACCCGCTTCCAGCAGGACATCCCGGAGTTCGGGAAGACTCCAGAGGCGCCAGTCGTAAGTAAAGGCCTTCCTCATGCGGGAACCGTCGGGGAACGTGAAATGGATGTGACAGACGATGTTCCCGTTGATGGGATCGTAGCTGTCCTGGTCCCAGACGTACGTAAAGTCGTCGTGTTCGGTCTTTTCGACCATCTCACGATGGGCATCGGGGCCCCCGTAAGCGTCAAGCATCAGGACACCGTCCGGACCAAGGCCTCTATGGACGCTCCTGAAGTACCGCAGCAGGAGCTTACGCTCCTTGAAAACCCAGTAACTGAAGTTCATCGCGAGGACAACGTCCACCGGCGTGCACTTCACTGTAAGAACGTTGGCGTTGAGGAGTTCGATACGGTTTCGGGCGGCGCCAAGGTTCGCAATGTGGTTTTCTCGGGCCCACTGCTGGACATCCGCATCCAGATCGATGCCGATGGCATGGTTCGTTTTCCTGCGGCGGACCCACTCGCACGCTGAGTTGGCCGTGCCACAGAAGTCCTCACGCAGCCACTTCGCCTTTCGTCCACGCAGCTGGATGAACGTTTCATCGACGAAGTCGATTTCAGCATCGGCTGCCTGGACGGCATCTTCATAGAGCACATGCCGGTCGGCAAGCTGCGCCATTCTGGGCTTGTCGTTCTTACGTTTCCGGCGAGGGTGGGACTTCGACGATTTCGGAGACATTCAAGATTTCCTCAGGGAAAATAGCGAGTCTACCCCCGGATCGGCCGCAGGAGATGCGCGTCGATTCGGTGCAGCACAGAAAAATTGTCAGCAGTCGTTTCTTCGAGTAGAGCATCGTGTTCGCGGTCAAAAATCTCTGTTTGCTCCTCGGTCAATACCGCGCCTATACCGCGACAGGCTCGAATGCGTCCACGCCAGGATTCTCGGGTGAAGGATATAGGTTCGTCAAACATGAACATCCCATGGACTTCGAAATCCTTTTCGGACCATGATGGAATCGTTGGCGTGATCCCAGCCCAATTCGCCGCGGACCAATTCGGATTGTGCTTCAAAACCAGTTTTTCCGATGTCCGCGCAATCGGGTCTCGCCGTGGCAGCCATGAAAAATGGGATGTGACCAGTAGTCCGTCCGGGCGTAGCAACCGCTTCACCTCCGAGATCATACGATCTTTGTCGAAGTACAGCCATGCCTGGCTGGCGGTTATGAAATCGAAGGAGGACGTTGGAAGTCCGGTGTCTTCGGCAGGGCCCACCCGGAAGTCGACTTCGAACCCAAGCGAGGCCGCGCGCCCCTTAGCTTCTTCGATCTGTCCCGCGGAGATGTCCACGCCGGTGGTAACCGCGCCCTGTTTGGCGAACTGGAGAGCGAGGAACCCGACACCCGTCCCCAGATCGAGAATCCTCTGGCCCGGTAAGCCCACTCCAAAGCATGTCAGGAGCTCAAAGAAACGGTCCGGGTAGTTCGGACGCCAGTCGGAATAGTCTCGGCTCGTCTTTCCCCAGTCAATAACGTTGTCGCCATCTGCGGGGGGAACACCTTCCATGGGCTCATTCTACTTCCATGGGCTCATTCTAAGGGATCGGACTGTAGGTGCGGTCATAGACTGCACCTACAGAAGACGCCTACATTACGCGGTCGTGACCCCAGGTCCAGCGCGCCGAGACGTCAAATTCCTTGGTCGCCCCCGGATGGGCGTGGAGCGTTTCCTTCCTGAAAACAACGCCCAGTTCTCCGAGCAACCTTTCCAGGACCTCGGAACCGTAGGTGAGGTTCGGAAACTCGACACCATCCTTATTGATGTCCAGGACACGGGTCGATTCGGGTGAAATGACGACCTTGCGTAGCGCACGCAGTTTATCGGTCTCGCGACGAAAGAATTGAATAAGCTTGCTGGCGTCGTCAATCGGGCCGGTGTAAACGATCACGGTGGGCGAGGGTACTCAGTAAGTGTCGGTCAGCCAGCGTACGATTTCGTCAATCGTGTTCGGCGCTGCTAACCATCGAAGGGTTCCGCCCTCGACGGCACTGGCAGTGATTCGGGATGCACCGGTGATGAACTCCCGAACCTCCTGCCCCGTCTCCCGCTCTCTGACGATCAGGTGGGCCATCCTCGGGGTGAACTCGCGCGCCGTTCCCGCCATCGCCAGGGCCTCTTCCAGAACCGGATCAATTGCGACTGCGGTCCCGACCTCTGGAAAGCGACCCGCAGCTATCAGCGCCAGGTTCGCACCCACATCCGTACCGATGACAGCGATGCGGTTCGAATCCAGTCGGGGTTGAGATTTCAGCCAATCCAGTGCCGGCTCGACATCGAGCGGAAACTGCCTCGAATCCGTCCTCCAGGCCTCTTCGGGACCGAACTCTTCCCGGTTTCGCAGGCGACTCTGGCCGTGCCCCCGGAGATCCAGCGTCATCACGGCCCAGCCTTCCAACAACAATCTCTCTCGCAACTCGTTCCAGACCGCCCGGGTTTCGCCAAAACCGTGGAGGAGGAGCGCGGCGGGAATGGGAGCGGGAAGTCCTTCAGGCATCTCGAAGGACCCGTGAATCTGCACCCGATCGAAGGTTTCCATCGTGACAGCGCCTGGATCGTCTGCCCCAGTCTCCTCGGCCGGTATGATCGCCACATCCAGTTCGAGGTGCAGAACATTGTCCACCCGGTTCAAAAACTGGCTCACAGTCCGGCGTTCCGACTCGATGCCTTCAAACTCCGCATAGACCTCGTAATCGACACCCGGAGGCAGGCCGTTCACCCGGTACACACCCCTCTCGTCGGACTGGTGAGTCCGTGTCACTCCAGTCTCAACATTGAGAATGAAAACACGGGCATCCGGAATCGGCTGTCCGCGCAGGTCGGAGACCTGGCCCGTAATGTTCTTAGGACGGGGGGGTACGGGACGTTGCGGGGATTCAGCCAGCCCAGCGGTGGAAACGAGCAGTGCCACGACAAAGAGGCCAAGCCGCGTGGCCTGGCCTCGGTTCAACAGAACAAATCGAGGCATAGAAACCTTCATGGAAACAACCGGATCCCTCACCCAAGCGCAATCAGTTCTGGAGCAGTCTTTGGATTACTTGTTCGGTCTCCTCGTAACGCCCGATACCGGTGTGGCTCAACTGAATCACGCCTTCCTGATCCACGACGTAGTGCGTTGGCCACGCGTTAGCAAGGTAGTCCAGCCACGTCAGGTATTCATGGTCGATCGTAACAGCGTATTCGATTCCCTTCTCCGTCATCGTCCGGCGCACGTCTTCGACCTTCTTCTCATACTCCGCCCGCGGGGTGTGCACTCCGACGATCACAAGGCCCTGGTCTGCATACTTCGCGTGCAGATCCTTCATATGCGGCAGCGTCTTTGCGCACTCGGGGCAGTCCCAGGCCCAGAAGTCGATCAGAACGACCTTGCCTCTCAAATCCTCCAGAGTCACTGGGTCAGAGTTGATCCACTCGCTGGTCTTGAACTCGGGCGCCATCTGACCTACAAAGGCGTCATCAGGATGTTGGGCTGTGGCGGTGAGGGTGAACACCAACATCACGGCTATCAGCATCAGACCCGGTTTCAATTTTCCAAGCATCGGCTTCTCCATGTGTTTTGATAAACGACGCCCTTATTTTGTCACAGTCGATATCCGGAAGTCGATTTCCGTGACCCCACCGTCACGCAAAGACACAAAGACTCAAAGACTTCAGAACAGAAAACAAAACGCAGAGACGCTGAGGACGCGGGAAAAAATATTCTAAGAGAAATACTCTGCGACCTTTGCGTTCTCTGCGCCTCTCGGTTGGATCCCCTATTTATGGACGCTGGGCTACGAACGTGGCGATGGCACGGTCTTCTTCAATCTTCTCCTCATAGTGAATCACTTCCAGGGCGGTGAACATCTGTCCCAGTTCCCCGGGTTCGAGCAGGAAATCCCTGCGTGGCTTCGTCTTGCCCAGGACGTCGTGGTTATCCGTCGTAAAAGTTTGAAAGTAAAGAACACCGCCCGGCCGCAAGGCCTTCGCATATTGCTGGGCCAGAGGCCTCCAGAGAAAGAACGTATTCACGATCGCATCAAAACACACGGGTAAAAGCGACATGTTCTCTACGTCCGAAGTGACGACGCTGACAGGCAAACCATCTTTCCGGACCGTCTCACGAAGACTTTCGAGTACTTCCCTCCTCCGCTCCATCGCAACCACACGGCACCCCTTTTGGGCGAAGAACAGCGCGTGACGGCCTGAACCACAGGCCACATCAAGTACTTCGGCCGCGGGCTCTCGGTCCACGACGCGATCTGCAAAACGGACTATGAAATCTTCAGGTGGCTTCACACTCATTTGGTAACACGACTGCTTGGCATCACACGATGAGGGAGGGCAAAGACACGTCCGAAGACGTTCGCCGAACGAAGGCGTTTCTACAAATACGCCTGGTGTCCGGTCTCGGCCTACGTTCGATACACCAGCTGCTCTCTGAGATCTCCGAGCCTTCCGACATTCTATCTCTCAGCATCAAAGAACTGAGGGCGAAGTCGGTCCCGAACAGAATCGCCCGAGATCTCGTTTCATCCCAGGCCCGGGAGCGCGCTGAGCAGGAGTGGGAGCGGGCACGTGGGTTGGGCATTCGAATCATCGACATCCACGATCCGACCTATCCGGCATTATTGCTGGAGACGTGCGATCCGCCTGTTGTCCTCTACGTTCGCAGCCAGGGATGGGACTCGGGCGGCCCGCACTTGGCAATCGTCGGGGCCCGCCGTGCCAGCGCCTACGGTATTAACTGCGCAGAGCAAATCGCGCGGGATCTGGCCGAACGGGGAGTTGTCATTGTCTCGGGTCTGGCCCGCGGGATCGACACAGCGGCCCATCGAGGTGCGCTCTCTGGGGGGAAGACGGTGGCCGTGTGCGGCACAGGCCTGGACAGTGTTTACCCCTCCGAAAATCGCGCACTTGGCGAATCAATCGTCGCCAATGGCGCTCTTTTATCGGAATTCGCGCTTGGAACGCCGCCTTTGCCGTCGAACTTCCCGATGCGCAATCGGATCCTGGCCGGCATGACGCTCGGAACGATCGTCGTCGAGGCCGGGGAACGGTCGGGTTCGCTCATCACTGCCCGTTTGGCTCTTGAGGCAAACCGAGAGGTGTTCTCCGTTCCGGGCCCGATCTTCTCACCGCAGAGCTTTGGCCCACACCTGCTCATTCGACAAGGCGCCTGTCTGGTGACCGGATGGGGCGATGTCGTGGAAGAATTCGGAGCCGAAGTAGTCAAAGTACTCAACGAACCTGCCTCTCAATCGGACGTTGACGCCCCCGAGTTGACGCCTTCACAGCGTATGGTCCAGGATGCCTTGTCGGCATCGGAGGAAACCCCGATCGATGGCCTCTTATCGAAACTCGACTTGCCCCAAAGCGAACTCTATTCGGCTTTGCTCGAACTGGAACTTGCAGGTGTTGTCGTCCAACTCCCTGGCGATCGATATGTCCTCAGAGCATCCTGATGCCTGTGGGTGGAACCTTTTTTTGCGGCCTGCTAGGTACAACGAAAATCACGTACTTAGCGAAAGGATGAAAAAGACACTGTTGATTTTTCCCACGACACGACTTAATAACTTAACTGTCTCGGGGACGTGGGAGCGCGGAGAACGCTAAGAAATGGCAACAACAACTACCAAGAAGAAGACGGCGAAGAAGACTACTAAAAAGAAAACGACGAAGAAGAAAACTGCGTCGAAGAGGTCTCTAGTTATCGTCGAGTCTCCGGCCAAGGCCAACACGATCAAGAAATATCTGGGGTCGGGTTACGTCGTCAAGGCCTCGGTCGGTCACATCAAGGACCTGCCCAAGAGCAAGCTGGGTATAGACGTCGAGAAGTCTTTCCGTCCTTCCTACGAACTGATCCCCGGGAAGGAAAAGGTGGTTAAGGAGCTGAAGACCGCAGCCCGTGGAGCGAGCAAGATCTACCTCGCCGCTGACCATGACCGCGAAGGGGAAGCCATCTGCCAGCACCTCAAGGAAATCCTTGAATCCGAAGATACGGAAATTCTCCGCGTCCTGTTCAACGAGATCACGCCCAAGGCCATCCGCGCTGCGATAGAAAAACCGGGCGAGATCGATTCGAACGTCGTCGATGCCCAACAGGCGAGGCGAATTCTGGACCGAATAGTCGGATACCAGGTCAGCCCCCTGCTGTGGGACAAGGTGCGTCGCGGGATCTCTGCGGGCCGTGTTCAGACGGTGGCTTTACGCCTGATCGTGGAGAGGGAACGCGAAATCAAGGATTTCAAGTCGGAGGAGTACTGGACAATAGGGGCTCAACTGGAAGGACACACCCCGCCTCCGTTCGCAGCGCGCCTGGTGAAGTACCAGGGAGAAAAGATCGAGATTCCCAACCAGGAAGCGTCCGACCATATCGTTTCCGCGATCCGTGACTCCGAGTTCCGCGTCCAGTCCGTCGTAAAGAAAGAAAAGAAACGACGGCCAGTGCCCCCCTTCACCACCAGTAAGCTTCAACAGGACGCGGCCCGCCGTTTCCGTTTCACGGTCAAGAAGACGATGATGCTGGCACAGCGGCTGTATGAAGGAAAAGAAATCGGTTCGGAAGGTGTCGTCGGTTTGATCACCTACATGCGGACCGATTCCACGCGCATTTCCGATGAAGCGATGGACATGGTGCGACCATACATCTCTGGCACATACGGCGAACCCTATCTTCCGGAAAAGCCTGTTTTCTACAAGAGCAAGAAGGACGCACAGGACGCACACGAGGCGATTCGCCCGACGTTTGTCGAACACGCGCCCGATAAGATCAAGGCCGCTCTCACCGACGACGAATACAAGCTGTACTGGCTGATCTGGACCCGTTTCGTCGCTTCGCAGATGAATCCAGCCATCTACGACCAGACCACGGTTGAAATCGAGTCGAAGAAATACCTCTTCAGGGCCAATGGACGCGTGCAGAAATTTGACGGTTTCCTGAAGGTGTACGAAGAGACTTCCGACGAGGATGCGAAAAAGGACCCTGAGGACGAAAGCGTGAGCTTGCCTCCACTGTCCGAAGGGGAAACCTTACGCTTGATCGAGCTCGATCCGGTACAACACTTCACCGAACCTCCACCACGTTTCAACGAAGCCGGACTGGTGAAAGCCCTGGAAGAGAAGGGTATCGGACGACCATCGACATATGCCTCAATTCTGACGACGATTCAGGACAGGGAATACGCTTCCAAGAAACAGGCCAAGTTCCGACCTACGGAACTGGGCACCATCGTAACTGATCAACTCGTCAAACATTTCGCAGACATCTTCGACGTTCAGTACACGGCCCGGATGGAAGAAGAACTCGACGAGGTTGAAGAAGGCAAGATGACATGGGTGGAGGCCCTGGAGGAGTTTTACACGAAGTTCGAGAAGGACCTGGCCGACGCAACGGTCAACATGGAGAACATCAAGCGGCAGGAGATCCCGACCGACGAGGTCTGCGAGAAGTGCGGCAAGCCGATGGTGATCAAGTGGGGTCAGTTCGGCAGTTTCATGGCGTGTACCGGATATCCGGAATGTTCGAACACGAAAGAGATCAAGGTCGAAGGCGAAGACGAAGAGGACGAGACGACAGAGGAAGAGAAGATCGAACCCTGCGAAAACTGCGGCAAGCCGATGGCGCTCAAACGGGGTCGATTCGGGCAGTTTCTCGCCTGCACGGGATATCCCGAATGCAAGACCACACGTAAGATAGGAGCCGGAGAGAGCAAACCCAAAGTCCCCGACATCCCGCTGGATGAACCGTGTCCCAAATGCGAATCGAACCTCGTCATCAAGGAAGGTCGTTTTGGCCCATTCACGGCCTGCTCAAGCTATCCAAAATGTAAGTACATCAAGCCGAAGACGATCGGTGTCAAATGTCCGAAACCGGATTGCGGAGGCGAACTCACCGAGCGACGCACAAAGCGCGGCAAGATCTTCTACGGCTGTGCCAATTATCCGGACTGCGATTTCGTGGTGTGGCAACGTCCGATCGCCGAATCCTGCCCCAAATGCAAGGCGTCCTACGTCCTTGAAAAGTCGACCAAGAAAGAAGGCACGATCCGCTACTGCAACGAAGAGTCCTGCGATTACAAGGAACCCGTAGAAGCTGCGTAGCCACCTACCGCGCGGTCCATACATCTACTGATCCTGCGTTGTGCTCACTCGGCCATCCTCGACGTATTTCATATACGCCTCCGGTGCCCTCGTGTCGCACGCCTTGTCTCAGCGACGTCTGAACCGCGCTATAAAACGAATCCTATTCAGATTCACGGGTTCGTGTTGAAGCTCTCAATCATTGAGTCAGAGCTATAATCTTCAGGTGCACGAGATTACCGTTATCGGAGGTGGTCTGTCGGGGTCGGAAGCAGCGTGGCAGATCGCGCGGCTCGGAGGGCACGCGCATCTTTACGAGATGAGACCGGCGGAAACCACACCGGCTCATAAAACAAACAAGCTCGCCGAAGTCGTCTGCAGTAATTCGTTCAAGTCGGACCGGCCATACAACGCTTCATGGTTGCTGAAGCAGGAACTGCGTCAGTCGGGTTCCCTGCTGCTGGAAATCGCCGACAAGGACCGCGTGCCAGCCGGCGGGGCGCTGGCCGTCGATCGAGAGCGATTTTCCGAATCGGTCACCCAGGCCATCGAATCCGAACCCAACATCACGCTGCACCGGGAGGAGCTCGGAGAGATTCCCGAGTCGGGCACGGTCATCATCGCCAGTGGCCCTCTGACCTCGCCCCGGCTTTCAGAATCGATACGGACCTTCTGCGGCAGCGAACATCTCTATTTCTACGACGCGATATCGCCGATCGTAGATGCAGCTTCGATCGATCGCTCAAAGGTGTTTTCCCGTTCCAGGTATGACCATTCCCAGAACGACTACGTGAACTGCCCGATGACGGAGTCTGAATACGCCGGTTTCTACCAGGCCCTGACCAGCGCTGAAGCCGTCAAGCTGCATGCGTTTGAGGAAACCCGTTTTTTCGAGGCGTGTCTTCCCATAGAAGAAATGGCGCGTCGCGGCCGCGACACCCTGCGTTTTGGCCCCATGAAACCGGTCGGCTTGGAAGATCCACGGACAGGGAAGATCCCCTACGCCGTCGTCCAGCTCCGTTCCGAAGACATCATGCAAAGCAGTTACAACCTCGTCGGTTTTCAGAACCATCTGACGTTCCCCGAGCAACGGCGGATCTTGAAAATGATCCCCGGACTCGAGAATGCCGAGTTCCTACGACTGGGACAGATACACCGGAACACATACATCAACGCGCCGGATGTTCTCAATGCCACTTTGAGCGCAAAGAAGGACGAACGGATTTTTTTCGCCGGACAACTCGCGGGAACCGAAGGCTATATCGAAAACATAGCGACTGGCCTTGTCGCCGGCGTTAATGCAGTGCGCCGGACACGCGAATCCGAACTATGGATTCCTCCGGTAGAGACAGCGATAGGATCTCTCTGCCGGTATGTTTCGACGCCCCAAATGCACTTCGCCCCCATGAACATCAATTTCGGACTGCTGCCGCCGCTTGTAACTGTCGGCAAGAGGAAGACGAGCAAGAAGGACCGGCAGCGTCTGATTGCGGAACGTGCGATTGAAAGGCTCGACGAATGCCAGCTCGTCTAAACATCGAAAGCTCCATAGAAGAGTTCCTCGACTCTCTCAGGCAGCGGGCAGCTTCCGGGCATACGGTTTCCAACTATCAGAGAGACCTTCGCCGATTTGCGGTCTTCATGGAGGCCCGCCAGGTGAACGTGGCCGATGTCGACCATATCTTCATCCGAGATTTCCTGAATACGCTTTATCTGGAACAGCTGGCCAAGAGTTCGGTTTCGCGAATCCTCTCGTCGGTCCGGTCATTTTTTAAGTTCATGGTTCGCCGGGGATATCTCGCTCGGAATCCCGGGGAACTGGTCTCCTCTCCCAAGGTCGAACAAAAACTCCCATCGAAGCTGTCCGAAACCGAAGTCCAGCAGCTGATGGAAGTTCCTGTCGAACCCAACCTCAAGAACCTCCGGGACCGCGCCATCCTGGAGCTCCTATATGCCAGCGGATTGCGCGTCAGCGAGTTGGTCGGCCTGAATGAAGAGGACATGGACATGTCCCAACGCATCGTGCGCGTGCTGGGAAAGGGAGGGAAGGAGCGAATTGTCCCCTTCGGTCAGTTTGCCGCCCAGGCACTGGAAGCCTACCGAACCGAACGCGAAGTCGAAGGGAAGATACGCCGCGACAGCGAGGGGAATCTGCCTGTGTTCATCAACATGCGCGGCACACGCCTGACGGTGCGCTCGGTAGAACGCCTTCTGGAGAGTTATCGCACCTACCTGACTCCAGGACGGCAGATGACCCCTCACACCCTGCGCCACAGTTTTGCGACCCACCTGCTCGAGAGCGGGGCCGACCTCCGTAGCATCCAGGAACTTCTCGGCCATTCGAACCTCTCGACAACTCAGAAGTACACTCACCTGAGCCTCGAACACCTCCGCGACGAATACCGGAAAACACACCCCAGAGCAAGACGGAAATAGGGAAGGAAGTCTCCACCGCAAGGAGATTTGGGTATGGGCTGAGTTCTCCGAGAAGTCTTCGAACTTGTCGATAATTAGGGAGTCGCTTCGACGTAATCTGCTTTGGTTGTAGGCTCCGGAATCTGCTCCCCGGATTGCCGCATGTCCTCAAGATGGATATCGATCGCTTCATGTATCAGTGTCCGAACCTCTTCTTCGGACCGACCCACAGCGACACACCCAGGAAGATCGGGAACGTGGGCCCCGTAACTTGTCGGTCCTTTTTCGATAAGCACAAGGTATTTCACTGTCTTAACCCCGCCTGACGCACAATCGAGTTGAGAGTTCTCTTTGGGATTTCAGTACCGAGTTTACCAGCTAGCGTGACGGTTCCATTCTATTTGCAAACGGCCTCGCAATCAGGAGATTGCCCTCCTTCGGACAGGATGTCCGCATGAACGAGGGAGCGAAATCCCCTTCGTCACAAAGCCGGGAACCCCCCTAAATTGACACCCACGCGCCAATATCAGTAGAATTGGACTTTGTCCCTATGTGAGGATTCACCTCTTATGTATGCAGTTATTCGTTCAGGCGGGAAACAACATCGGGTCGAGCCGGGCAGCAAGCTGAAGGTTGAGAGATTCGACGGCAAGGTGGGCTCGAAGATCGAGCTGAAAGAAGTCCTGATGGTCGAGAACGATGGCAAGGTGACCATCGGTGATCCCCTGATCAAGAAAGCCAAGGTCCGGGCAACCGTTCTGGATCAGGATCGAGAAAAGAAGATCATCGTCTTCAAGATGAAACGGAAAAAGCAGTACCGGCGGACCCGCGGCCACTGCCAGCCCTATACGGAACTGCTGATCAACGACATCAAGGTTTAGGAGTCGATCTCATGGCGCACAAAAAAGGCGTCGGTAGCTCACGAAACGGCAGAGACAGCAACGCACAGCGACTGGGCGTGAAGCGTTTCGCCGGCCAGTACGTCACCGGAGGCTCGATCCTGGTGCGGCAGCGCGGCACACGGTTCAAACCGGGTGACAACGTTGGCAGAGGCAAAGACGATACGCTGTTTGCCAAGGTATCAGGCGTAGTTCAGTTCAGAGACCGCGGCCGGATGGGCCGTTTTATAAGCGTAGAAGCATCGCAAAACTAACACCAACTAAGGGCAAGTATGAAGGCCAGGGCTCGTCCGAGCCCTGGCTTTTTGCGTTTGGGAAATTCGGGACAGACCCCTATTTCCCAAAAGTGCTTCTATAGGCGAAAATCGAGCTGGAAATAGGGATCAGTCCCTGGAATTTCCCATGCCTTTCATAGATGAGGCCACAATCACACTCCGCGCAGGCGAAGGCGGCGCCGGGTGCATCGCCTTCCGACGCGAGAAGTTCGTCCCCCGGGGCGGCCCCAGCGGCGGCAACGGCGGACGTGGCGGTCACATCTATATGGTCTCGAGCACGCAGGAAAATACCCTTCTGAAGTTCCGCTACAACCGTCTGTTCCGGGGAAAGCGTGGACGGCACGGGGAAGGCAGTGACCGGCACGGCAAGAGCGGTGAGGACCTCACCCTCACGGTTCCGGTGGGAACGACCGTTTACGAAGAAGAAACCGGAGCCCTGCTCCATGACTTCGACCGCCCGGACGAGGAGTGGCTCGCAGCCGAAGGCGGACGCGGCGGACGGGGTAACGCCCACTTCGCTTCTTCCACGAACCGCGCCCCAAAAAAGGCTCAGGACGGAGAGCCGGGCGAAGAACGGACGCTCCGGCTCGAACTCAAGCTCCTGGCCGACGTCGGCCTCGTGGGATTTCCCAATGCGGGCAAATCGACATTGATATCAACGATATCTGCCGCCCATCCGAAGATCGCCGACTACCCTTTCACGACTCTCGAGCCCAGTCTTGGCGTTGTTTCGGCCGGCGACTTTGAGACCTTCGTCGTAGCCGACATCCCGGGTCTCATCGAGGGAGCGCACGAAGGACATGGACTCGGACTCCAGTTCTTGAGGCACATCGAACGCACACGGCTCCTGCTCTACCTGATCGACGTATCGGTCGGTAACGACCAGGATCCGATCGACCAACTGAAGATCCTGCGCTCAGAACTGGAACAGCACGATCCAGAACTCATCAAGAAACCAAGCATGGTTGTTGCCTCAAAAATCGACGTCATCGATCTCGACCGAGTCGGCAATCTTGAGCATTGGTGTGGACAGGAAAACATAGAGTTCGCTAGAATTTCATCGATCACGGGTACGGGACTCGATGGATTGAAGCGCACAGTTATCGGTAAGCTCAGGTCTATGGAAGAAGCCGTCGGATCGTGAGAATAGCCATCATTGGCGGGACTTTCGATCCCATCCACAATGGCCACCTTCGAGCTGCGCACGCGGTCTCTGATGCCTTTGAGGTTGATGAGGTTCATTTCATTCCAGCATTTGTTCCACCGCACAAGTCGCCATCGGGCATTACTCCGGTATTCCATCGATTCGCTATGGTCGTCCTCGCAACTGCGCCCTTCGACAACTTCCATGTTTCGACTATCGAAACCGACACCCTGGAACCACGCTACTCGGTGGATACATTAGAACTGATGCACAGCACATATCCCGATTCTTCTTTCCTCTTTGTTACCGGAACCGACATGTTCAGGGAAATCGAAGAATGGAAGGACTACAAGCGTCTGATGGAGCTCACGAGCTTCGCAGTCGTGAACCGGCCCGGCTTTCCGATGCGGGAAGATCTGGCGCCAGTGGAGGTCGTGGATCCCTCCTTTCCGGTTCAGATCCCTACCAAGCCAGAAGTTTACTTTCTACCCTTCGTAAAGGAACCTGTCTCAGCTACAAAGATTCGGGACCGAGCCCAGAAGGGGCAAGACATAACTGCCTGGGTCCCGAAGGAAGTTGCAGGATATATTGAGAAACATAAACTCTATGAATAAGGAGTCGCCTACGTCGTCTAGCGAAACAGACACAACATTTGAAAACAACGTCGAAGCAGCAATCGAGGCCATGCTGGATAAAAAGGCCCGTAATGTAGTCGTTCTCGACCTGGAAGGCATCTGCTCGTTCTCAGATCAGTTCATTCTCTGTTCGGGAACCTCGACACGGCAAACTCAGGCCATAGCCGACGGTGTCGACGAAAGGCTAAGAAAGTCGCGCATCCGGCCATCACACATCGAAGGCTACACGGAAGCCGAATGGATCCTGATGGACTACGTCGACTTCGTCGTCCACATCTTCACCGAGTCGGCACGCGAGTTTTACGACCTGGAACGACTGTGGCGGGCCGGCAAACGGCGTGAGGTAAAAGAAACAGTCGGGCAGAAAGCCTGATCTCTTCTTCTGTAGGTGCGGTCTATGACCGCACTTTTCTCGATTGTGCGGTCACAGACCGCACCTACAGATCATGAAACTCAAGATTCTGTGGCTCGGTAAGACCAAGAATTCAGATCTCGCCTCGGTCTGTAAG
Source organism: Terriglobia bacterium (assembly GCA_965218585.1). GTDB lineage: Bacteria > Acidobacteriota > Terriglobia > 20CM-2-55-15 > 20CM-2-55-15. The sequence continues at coordinate 181,823 of CBDCLE010000003.1, read as the reverse complement.
GAATTCGCCACCCGCTCGGGCCACTTCGTAAGCACGGAAATCGCCGAGCTCAAGGAATCCCACATTAAGGATGAAAAGAAGCGGATGGAGTTGGAAGGTGAGCGACTGCTTACGGCTATCGATGACTCCGACTTCGTTGTGGCTCTGGATCCGCTCGGAAGAACCTATATCGGAAAAGTTCGCCGGGTTTCTGCGAAAGCACATCAACGAGAACCCCCGGGACATGGTCTTCATCGTCGGGGGCCATGCCGGTCTCTCCGCCCCCGTCCGAGAGCGGGCCAACCTCCTCTGGTCACTCTCGCCGCTAACCTACAGCCACGACCTCGCCCGTGCCGTCCTCACAGAACAGATCTACCGCGCCCTGACAATAATCAACAATCACCCCTACGCCCGATAAGACTTTTCAACGCAGAGACGCAGAGACGCGGAGACGCAGAGGTCGCTGAAGACGCAGAAGGGAATGTGCGTTCGGAAATAAATCCTCTGCGTCTCTGCGTTTAGTCTTTGGTTCGACTACCCACCAGGCCACGTCGATATCACGAACGAGGTCACGGATATGACGAGCGAAACCGCCGCCATCGACGTGGCGATTCGGAATTTCTTGCTCTCATCTCTCAGGTCCGCCACCACTGATCCCAGATACGGATAGTGAATACAGTGCCGGTCTCCGCCGATTTGGATCGCAAAGAAATGAACCCGGCCCATCGTCTTTCTTGTATCCGTACTTCCGATCAAAGTGGTAAAACAGGCGTCCGAAGATGATGTCCGAGTCCACGTCCAATTCCTTATCGATCTCCCTAACGTCTATGGGCACATAGTTCTTCGTGCTCCGTGTCTTGTTCTCATCCGAAAACGACGCTCGTCGTAGTAACGATCGTAGATCGAATTCAGCATCTGTAAATCTGTCGGTGTATGTTTCATCTCGCGACGATTCTCCAGCGAAACCTGCGCCGTGTCCATATCGTTTCACCAGAACCTCCACGGAGTTCTGACACATACGCTTTCGGATGTATCATCGGCTGGCGGACAGTTTGAGGATTTATGACTCAACATATTGGAATCGTGGCATGTAGCGCACCGGGTGCGGCCCTTTGCTACGAGACAATCTGCGTGGAAGCGGAGCGTCATCTGGGCAGTCACCACAATCCCGAGGTATCCCTGCACATGTTCGACTTGGCTGAACACGTGCGTTTCCTCGAGCAGGACGACTGGGACGGAATCGCTGATCTGATGATCCGTTCTGTTCAGAAGCTCGCCGCCGCGGGCGCCGACTTCGCGATTTGCCCGGACAACACCATCCATGCGGCAATGGAGAAGGTCATCCCGTCCTCACCCATCCCATGGCTGCACATAGCCGAAGTTGTGGTTGAGGAATCCGTGAGTCAGGGGTTCCAACGTGTGGGCCTGCTGGGAACACGGTATTTGATGGAGAGTTCGGTATATCCGGAAAAGCTCGCTCCGGCTGGCGTGGAATGGCGCCTCCCCGCTCCCCACGACAGAGAGAAGGTGAACAGCCTGATATTCGACGATCTCGTTTACGGCCGTGTCACAAAGCAAGCGGAATCGGAATTTGTGAGGATAATAGAAACCTTCAAGTCCCAGGAACATTGCGATGCAGTCGTACTCGGCTGCACGGAAATCCCGTTGGCCGTAGGGCCCCCAACATCCCCTCTACCCACTCTGGATTCCACCCGACTCCTGGCCCGGGCCGCTTTGAAACGCGCTGCTGGAAAACGATAGGAACGAGACCGTACATGAAAGACTTTCAACGCAGAGACGCGGAGTTCGCTGAGGACGCAGAAGGGAATGTGCCTTGACAGATAGATCCCCTGCGTCTCTGCGCCTCTCGGTTCTGTCTTTCATGTCCCCGTGTTATGTTCGTCAAACCCCTTCCTTTTCCACCCAGGCAGCGTTTGATCAATACAGTTCTGAACCTTCTCTTCCCCACCGATTGCGTGGTATGCGGGGAACCCGTCAAAGATTGGCGATCCGGACCCCTGTGTCCTACCTGTGAGAGTGGTTTCAAACCGGTTAAACCGCCGTTCTGCTCTCAGTGTGGGTTCGCGATGTCTGAACCGGATATGCTGTGCGGAAATTGCCTCATCGGAAAGACACAATACGACCTGGGTCGCTCGGCTCTCACCTTCGATACCAGCCTGAGGGAGGTGATTCACCACTTCAAGTACAATGACCGGGTGTCGCTGGCACGACCGTTAGGACGGGCCCTGGAGGCATGCCTCGGAAGTAACGGGTTTGCCGCGGACCGTGTCGTCCCGGTCCCGCTCTATAGAAAACGTGAACGCCAACGGGGATACAACCAGGCAGCGTTGCTGGCCGCTCGGCTCGGCCTCGACGTTCAACCGGGCGCCATCCGCCGAAGGAAGAACACGGAAAGCCAGACCGACCTGACGCGCTCCCAACGGATCCGCAACGTCCGGGGAGCATTCGAGTGCAGCAGACCAGTCGGCGGTCCGGTTCTGATCGTCGACGACGTACAGACCACCGGCGCGACAATCAACGAAGTTGCAAAGGCACTGAAACGAGCTGGAGCCTCAAGGGTTGAGGTTCTAACGCTGGCCAGAGTCGGACCGAATCTTCTGTAGGTGCGCTGGCCGCCGACCGGAATCGGCGACTCTGATATCCCTTAGCATGGGGGCCACCGTCCATTGGACGGTCCTCCCATGCGTGACCGCACAGAAAGTAAGAACGTGCGGTCACAGACCACACCTACAGGGAGAAAGCCTAAGAGGCAGCTGCAGATTGAGGAGTCCCCGCTTCCCGCGTCCAATGGTCGGTACTCTCGAGCAGCCCGGCTACGAAACGGGTATGAAGGGCATGACCGGCCCGATTGGCTACCAGGTGGCCCAGGACGGGTTTTCCGATCAGGGCGAAGTCGCCCAGAAGATCGAGGATCTTGTGGCGGACAAACTCGTCGTTGAATCGGAGCGGCTCTTCGTTGAGCATGCCGGTCTCGGTCAGAACGATCGCGTTCTCCAGTGATCCGCCCCGGATGAGGCCGCTGTTCTGAAGCGCAGCCACGTCGCGCTGGAAACCGAAGGTTCGGGCCGAAGCGATGGAAGCGGCATAGCCTTCTTCTGAACACTCGAGGGACAAACTTTGCGGACCGATGAAGGGATGTTCGAAATCGATCGCACAATCGATGGAAAACGTGTCGGCCGGATAGATCGCCAGCGACTTACCGTTCTCTTCGACAACGAACTCGCGGGTAATCCGAATGTACTCGCGCGGGTTGTCCTGTTCGACGAAACCAACGCGCGCGATCTCGTCGGTAAACGGCCGGGCGCTGCCGTCGAGGATCGGGACCTCGAGGTTGTCCATGTCGACGTAGGCGTTGTCGATGCCCACACCGTAAAGTGCAGACAAGAGATGTTCGACCGTAGAAATCCAGACGCCCTTCTGCATCAGCGTTGTCGCGTAGGCCACACGAGAAACCGACGACACATCGGCCGGAATTTCGAAATTGTCGAGATCTACACGGCGGAAGACAATACCGGTACCCTGCCCCGCCGGGGTAACCGCCATCGAAACCGGTTCGCCCGTGTGCAGGCCCACACCGGAAAACGATATCGAATCGGCAAGCGTGCGTTCGTTCATACGCAAAGGACAATGCAATCAATGGGCCGAATAAACTCCATGCCCATATTCAATCACTTAAGATTCTATCAGCCGCGAAAACTGTGGACTCCAGTCCACACCTGTGTGTGCACGTGATCAAACGGCCGCTCATCCTGATCGTAGACGCAATGTCGCAGGTGTTCCGCGCCTACTATGCGATCCGCGGCCTCTCAAACGCCCAGGGGGTACCCACGAACGCGACGTATGGCTTCGCCCTCATGCTCAACCGTGTACTTGAGAAGTTCCCACCCGAATACATAGCGATGGTCTTTGATTCGAGCGAACCCACGCCGCGGCACATCCGCTATCCCGAGTACAAGGCGACACGCGAGGGGATGCCCGACGACCTGGCCGAACAACTCCCCTACATCCGGCAACTCTGCGAAGCGATGAACGTGGCGATGCTCGAGGTGGTCGGACAGGAAGCCGACGACGTCATTGGGACATTAGCCAGACGCGCGAAAGCGGAAAAGATCCACCCCGTCATCGTCACACTGGACAAGGACATGATGCAGCTGGTGGATGAAGACACCGTTGTCCTGAACACGTCGCGCGACGACCATGTCATCGGTCCCGACGAGGTCAAAGAACTCTTCGGCGTAACGCCAGAACAGATTACCGACCTGCTCGGCCTCTGGGGCGACGCTTCCGACAACATCCCCGGCGCACCGGGTATCGGCGAGAAGGGTGCAAAGGCGTTGATCGAACAGTTTGGTTCAATAGAGGCATGTCTCGAACATGCCGCGGACGTTAAAGCCAAACGGCAACGTGAGTCGCTCGAGAACAACCGCGACCAGATTGTTTTGAGTAAAGAACTGGTGACGATCGACACCGAAGTCGAGTTCGACGTTAAATGGGACAAGCTTAGAGCACAACCTTCCGACCCGGACGCCCTTATAGCCCTCTATCGAGAGCTGGATTTCACAAGCCTCCTCAAGCAGCAGCTCGCCGCCGGCCACGGGAAGGAAACCCTTGAAGTCGTCCAGACCGACAACGCCGAGGAAATCGACGGCGATTTTACCTTCGCCATCAACGAAGACAGGCTTCATGTATGGACGGGTGAAGGACCGGTTTACGCGTTCGAACTCAACGAGACGCTGGCCCGGCTCCTCTCCGATCCAACAAGACACAAGACAGCCCATAACCTGAAGGCCGCGATTCTTAAGCTCGCAGGCCATGGCCTGCGACCGACGCCGCCATGGGACGACACGATGTTGACTGCCTTTCTCCTGATGCCGAACCGCGGTAAGTACGCCGTCGAAGACCTTGTAAGCGAGTCGTTCGGCGAATCAGCCGATACTGCCGAGACGGGTGGTGTCGAATGGGTCAAACGCCTTCACGAGACACTTCGCCCCGAGGTCCGCCAGGACCTGGAAGACCTCTACACGCGGATCGAACTGCCCCTGGTTCCGGTCCTCGCCGCAATGGAACAGATCGGCATCCTCCTCGACGTCGAGGTCCTGGAATCGATGTCAGAAACCATCACAACGGAACTTGAAGAACTGACAGCCAACATCTACGACCTGGCCGGCGAGGAATTCAACATCAACTCGCCTAAACAGCTGGGGACAATCCTGTTCGAAAAGCTGAACCTGCCGCACTCGAGAAAACTCCGAAAGTCGGGACAGTACTCCACAGCCGTCGAGGTGCTGGAAGAACTGGCCGAAACCTACGAGCTGCCGCGTCTCATCCTCGAGTACCGGCAGCGGGCCAAGTTCAAGTCGACGTACGTGGATGTCCTCCCAACACTCATTCACAAGGACGGCCGCCTCCACACGTCGTTTAACCAGACCGGCGCAGCGACGGGACGGCTCTCATCCAGCGATCCGAATCTCCAGAATATTCCCATCCGGACCGAGATGGGCCGCAACATCCGTGCGGCCTTCGTCCCAAGAGAAGGGACGACGATGCTCTCGGCCGACTACTCACAGGTCGAACTCCGCATCCTGGCGCACCTGTCGGGAGACACCCGCCTGATCGAAGCGTTTCTGAACGAAGCCGACATCCACCGAAGCACGGCCGCCGAAGTTCTGGGTATTGCTCCCGAGGACGTCGATAGCGAACAGAGAGGACGTGCCAAGGCCGTCAACTTCGGGATCGTCTATGGCCAGACGCCGTTCGGGCTTGCCAAGCAGCTCGGCATCAGCCGCAACGAAGCCGAGGAGTTCATCGACCGCTACTTCAACCGCTATCCCCAAGTCCGGAACTACATCGAAAACGCCCTGGCCGACGCCCGGGAAACCGGCCAGACCCATACCCTGTTCGGGCGCATCCGCCAGATCACCGAAATCAACTCCCGAAACGGCATGCGCCGCAGCATGGCCGAACGGATGGCCGTCAACGCGCCCATTCAAGGCACAGCGGCCGACGTCATCAAGCTGGCGATGATCCGGATCCACGACGAGATCCAACGCCAGAACCTTGAAACCCGCATGGTCCTGCAGGTCCACGACGAGTTGATCTTCGAAGTGCCGGAGAAGGAGATGGAAGTTGTCGCCCAGGTTCGGGATTGGATGTCGAGTGTCGCAGACCTTAAGGTGCCCCTCGTCGTCGACACAAAGGTGGGCCCGAACTGGAGGGATCTCAAGCCCGTTTCAAGTTGACACTCCCTACTCACCTCACTACGCTGAGCCTTCAGCCGACCAATAAAGGAGACCCTCCGCCATGTCTCGATCCCAACTGTTACGGACGACCCTATTCTTAACGCTTCTGCTGACCTTTTTCCTCCCGGCAGGCCTATCCGCACAGTCCCTTCCGCGAGCGACACCTGAAGAAGTCGGGATGTCGTCGGAAAGACTCTCGCGGCTCAGTGAAACCCTTGAAGGCTACGTCGAGCGCGGGGAGTTGGCCGGAGGCGTGGCCATCATCGTACGCGACGGAAAGGTCCCTTACCTGGAGGCCTTTGGACAGCAGGACATGGAAGCCGAACTCCCGATGCGGACCGACAGCATCTTCCGGATCGCCTCGCAGACGAAAGCCATCGTGAGCACGGCAATCATGATGCTTCAGGAAGAAGGCAAACTCTTAATAGGCCACAGGCTCTCGGACTACATCCCTGAGTTCGCCGAAACCCGTGTGGCCGTGGCGCGTGAAGACGGGGGCTACGACATCGAGCCGGGCCGGCCGATTACTCTACGGCACCTGCTGACGCACACTTCCGGCATCAGTTACGGAACCGGACCCGCGCGCTCAGAATGGGACCAGGCGGGCTTCCAGCAGTGGTATTTCGCCGACAAGGACGAACCCATCGGCGAAACCGTCACGCGCATGGCGCCCCTGCCCCTCAACGCCCAACCCGGCGAACAATGGATCTACGGCTACAACATCGACATCCTGGGCGTGGTTGTGGAACGCGCCTCGGACATGCCCCTGGACCGTTTCTCCAAACACATATCTTTGAACCGCTCTCGATGACGGACACGCACTTCTATCTGCCCCACGACAAGCTCGACCGTTTCTCTACCGTGTACGGCAGAACACGGGGTGGCAAGTTGACCCGCGCCGAGAACTCCGGTGCGTGGGACGCGCAGGGCGCCTACGTCGATGGACCCCGAAAGAGCTTCTCCGGCGGTGCGGGCCTGCTTTCAACGGCAACCGACTACGCGCGTTTCCTTCAGATGCTCCTCAACGGCGGTGAATTGGGCGGCCGTCGCCTCCTGAGCCCGACGACAGTCGAACTGATGATCCAGAACCACATCGGTGACACGCCGTTTCGGCCCGGACAGGGCTTTGGCCTGGGATTTTCGGTGGTGACCGATCTTGGAGCCCGCGGGATACCGGGTTCGGTAGGCGAGTTCGGGTGGGGCGGTGCGTACCATTCCACATACTGGGTCGACCCTTCGAACGACCTCATTGTGGTTTACCTGACGCAACTCCGGTCGACCGGAGGGCTTGACGACCAGGCAAAGCTACGGACGCTCATCTATCAGGCGGTGATTGAATAAAGACACCCGATTTGACGCCATTATTCGCCAGGCCGTAAAATCCTAGAGCACACCAAAGGGGGCGTAGCTCAGTTGGAATGAGCGCTGCCTTGACACGGCAGAGGTCATCGGTTCGATCCCGGTCGCTCCCATTTTTTATGAGTTGTGCGAATCGGCTGGCTGGTGGGAAGGCTGGTTTGTAACGGCTATCTAAAAATCCTCCGGACGAATCCTCCCGGTACTTGACCGCGTAGTTTGATAGTAAACGATATTTGCCCCTTCAGAATTCCCCGGGACAATATCGGGTTTTCCATCACCGTTTATATCGCCAACACCCAGAGCATAGGTATTGTCGTCGGGCGATCCGATCTCCGCTAACTGGGACAAATGTCCCGCACCATCATTGATAAATACGCGGTTCACGCCGGCGACATTGCCAATGATGATATCGGGATCACCGTCACCGTCTAAATCATCGGCCACTATCGCGTAACTGCGACCCGCTTCATCGCCGAAGCGCTGGGTCAATTCAAACGCACCATTTCCCATGTTCAGAAGGACGCCGTTGGCCTCGCCAATATTGGCCGTCACGATATCTTCCAGGCCATCGCCATTCATATCGGCAACCACAAGTCCACGGGTGTCATCCATGCCCGAACCAAAAGGGATCGCAGTTTGAAACCGCATGTTGCCGTCACCCAGAAGAATCTTGTTCTGTTGTTGGTCCCGGTTTGCCAGAACCAGATCAACCTGTCCGTCATCGTTCATATCAGCCGCCCTGACCGATAAAGTGCGATCGGACAAATCACCGAAAGCAATAGCGGGAGAGTCGAAGTGTCCCTCACCGTCGTTCAGAAAAATCAGATTCGGTGTGCCTCGGCAAACCTCCAGGATGTCCAGGGCGCCATCGCCGTTTAAATCAGCGATTTCTATGCTGCGGGTATTCGAATCTACGCTGCCAAACAGATGCGCGGATCCAAATTGGCCCGCGCCGTCGTTGAAAAACACCTGATTTTCTTGCCTGTCAGACGCCTGAACAACATCCAGATCACCATCGCTATCCAAATCCGCCAACATCACCGTATAGCCTGTACGCTCATGTTCGCCTAACTGGGTGCGCTTGCTCAGACCCCTGTTGTCCGCATTGAAATACACGTAACTTGCCTGGGGCCAATGGCGGCCGTTGGCCTCGATCATGTCCAGGTCGCCATCCCCGTCAATGTCGCCGATGGCAATGCCCGCTGTAATAAAGGGTTCAACCGATATGGGATACGATGTGCGGTTTGAATAGTAGATGCCGTTTTCACCCGGCCCGAGCTCATCAGAAGCGAGTGCTTGCGCCATCACGGGGTAGGGCAGAGCAAACATGTTGAGCACGATGACCCCGACTACAGACGCCCCTAACTTGGATCCACTGTTCAGTTTGTTTTCCATACCCATGCCCCCCTAATCAGTGATGATCGTTTCTAGATGAACAGGAACAACAACGCGTGAATTTGGAGATATCTCGCCGACTTCTTCTATAAACGGTCCGATGTTGCGACGCACCGAATCGGCCTGCGAGAAGCTATAAGGCAGCCGAGGTCATTACAAAAGGTGTGTAAAAGTCATCAGGCGGCGGCCTTCGATTTCATCACGACTCTGATGCCGTCAGCGAATTGCTGACCATCATAGACCTCTTGTAAGAGTTCGGATCCTTTTAAGTGTCGCCAAGCCTTCTCAGCGACACGTAGTAGCTTCCAGATCATTGCCGTTGCATTCTCGACACGCTTGAATCGGCGAGCGGCGTTGGTGCGGAGGCGAACCATGTCGAAGGGCGATTCGACGATGTTGGTTGTTCTCAGATGCACCCAGTGTTGTTTCGGGAACTCATAGAAAGTAATCATCCGGTCCCAGTCCCGCAACAGCGTCTCACCCGCTTTGGGATAGTTCTTCTCATATCGGCGGACGAACTGATCCCGCTTTCGTTCGCAGGCCGCGCGGGAGTTCGCGAAGGCCATCCCATGAAGCAGCTGTCTGGCCGCGGGCTGCTCGGTCTTCGGCAGATGATCGACCACGTTGATCGACTTGTGGTTCCAGCAGCGTTGTTCCTGGCCCTGGGGCTGTTGCTCGGCCAGCGCGGACCAGATGCCCAGGTGACCGTCCGCGACAGTCAGCCGTCCCAGCTTCAGGCCCCGTCTCTGGAGATTGCGCAGAATGCGGCTCCAGGACTCCTTGCTTTCCCGCTGCCCGCTCTCACAGGCCAACAGCACTTTGCGCCCGTCTGACAAGGCTCCGATGATCACCAGCAATGCCGCTCGCTCTTTCGCGATCCCCGCTTTCACGTACAAGCCGTCTGCCCACTGGTACACGACCTCGAGGCCGGACAGGTCCTGCTGGACCCACTCGTCATACTCCAACTGCCAGGTCGATTTCAGTCGTTGGATCGATGCTCGCGACAACGGAGCGCCAGCGCCAAGCAGTCCGCGCATGGCCTGCTCGAAGTCCCCTGTGGCCAGACCGTGGAGGTAGAGATCGGGAAGTAGCTCGCCCAGCTGTTTCGATTTCCGTCGAAAATACGGCAGGATCTGACTCTCGAACCGCTCGGCGGTGTTTCGAACCCGAGGTCGTCGAACCTCCATCGTACCGTTCACCATTGCGAAGCGTCGCGGTTTCCCGTGACCGTTCCGGTATCCTCGTCGATTCGGACTCCGCTCCAACTTTTCCCGACCCAGAAATTGAGTGACTTCGTCCTCGAGCAGCTCCTGTAGCCAGACTTGGACCCGGGATCGCGCCCAGTCCTCCAAACCTTCATACGCGTTCGTTGACGCCACTGATGCCGGTATGTTCTTCTTCTTCATGGGTGGTGTACCTTTCTCCCGATTGCTGCCGGGATTGCTTACGGTTTCGAATTCACCGAAAGCGTACACCGCCTTCTCTTTTTACACACCGATTGGAACGACCTCAGGCAGCCTGAAATTATCCCAATGGGCGGGAATGATCGTTGGTGGATTTCCGGTCGCCGCTAGTAAGCGTTCGGTGTAATTATACAGATCGTAACGCGACCCATTAACGCCTGCCAGAAGGATGTCGGGCTCTAAACCCTCGATTTCTCTCTCAAGGTAGTTCATCGATCCCATTGTCAACACACTATGGTGATCAAAGCGGGCCAGAAACATCAACGAACCGCCCTCAATAAACTGCTCTATTCGAAGAGGCGCTTCGAGTTTGCTGTCGCGCGTATACTCCGTTGAATCGAAGTAATGCTTTTCACCCAAGGCCGAATGGATCGATGGAACAACCCGGACCGAAAAATTATCGAACTGATAGTCTTCGCCGCCTCTAACCGCATATAGCTGGTCATCCGGGATGCCGTAGGCCCGCAATATTGTGATGGTTGTTTCCGTGCCAATAACCCTAGCACCCGTCATCCGGGCGATATAGGGCACATCGGACAGGTGATCAAAATGCGAATGATGCACGAGAATAAAATCAGCTCTATCCACAATCTCATCAATGAGACCGGTGTCCGATTGACCCACATCTGTGCGGGTGAAACCAGGACGGTCATCATCAGGATGCCCCACGCCGTCCAATTTCAAACGCGACATGTAAGGATCAATGAGTACGACAATGTTGCCATCTGAAATTTCCCAGCCCGCCGTGCCCAGGAATTTTAATTGCAAGCCGCTTTCTTGATCGGTTTCCTGTGCACCTGCTTGTGGCACCATCAGCACAAAACCAAACACGGCGACGATCAGTGTTAGAGCAGTCGTGCAACTCTTCATTCCCCCCCTAATCTCTTACTTCTACAATCATCTCAATCTCAACTGCCTGGGCTCTGGGTAAGGACGCCATACCCACGGCGGCACGGGCATGTCGCCCCCGCTCGCCAAACACGGCGACGATCAGATCCGAAAACCCATTAATCACTGCGGGCTGCTCCACAAATGATGGATCGGAATTAACCATGCCCAATACTTTAACGACGCGCACAACCCGGTTCAGATCGCCCAGCATTGCTTTCAGGACCGCCAGTTGATTGATCGCGGTCAGCCGCGCACCTTCATAGCCCTCTTCTATAGAAACACCTGCACCCAGCTTGCCTGTTATCTCGCTACCATCAGCGCGCCGCGGTCCTTTGCCGGCCAAAAAAATGAGATTGCCCGTCCGGACGCCATTCACATAATTGGCAACCGGATTGGGCGGTTCAGGCAGGACAATGCCCAATTCCGTAAGACGCGCCTCCGGGTCATAGGCTTGATCGTTTTGTTCGGCCAGGGCGCCGGGTTGAACGCTGACGAATAGAAAAATGGTTGCACTGAGTGCCCACACAAAAGGTTTGTTCATGTTCAAAATCCTGAGTGTTCGAAATGGAAACGCGTACAGTATCACGCTTTATCCGTCACCTTATATTAGGGTTCAAGGTTCGGAATTCGCTGCTTCCAATCGTTGCTTCCAAACCATTCATTCTATAGGATTCGGGCAGTCATTTGCGCGAGTCCCCCTCTGGGCTGACCAAGCGGGCCAGCCGGGTGTCCGATCAAATGATCGTAACGAATCGCGGCCCCAATAAATGGGTGCTGTGAATGGAGGGTTCGATGAGAGCGATCACAACAGGAATCATTGCATTGTATCTACTGGGGGCCTTACCAGCGGTGGCCAGACAGGCAAATCCGATATGGTCCGAGGAGAAGGTAGAAAACTACCTCCCGCATATGACGCGACCGGAGGTCGAGGATTTGCTGACCAGAACGGATATGGTGATTTTACCCGTCGGGGCGCTTGAGCAGCACGGACTGCATCTGCCCATCGGCACGGATTTTTTCAGCGGAATCGAGCGTGCCAAGTTGATAGCTCAACAGACCGACGTCCTTGTTGCGCCCATTCTCATGCCAGGACAGTCGCCCTACCACATGGGTTTTGCGGGTACGATCACTCTGCGGGCTGAAACAATCCAGGCAGTGTATGTCGAAGCGGCCGAAAGCCTGATTCGGCATGGGTTCAAGCGTTTTCTCATTCTCAATTCTCATGGCGGCAACAGCGCGATTTCGACGTTTATCGTCGACCGGATCAATCACGAAACCTCCGGAATTGCTGTCGAGTTAGGTGCCGCAGCCACACCATTCATGTCCGCTCTGGAACCGCCAGCGGTCCCGATGTTCGATCGGCACGGTGGTGTCAGTGAAACATCGCGGCTAATGTATCTCGCACCCAGCCTAGGAGCCTGCGCCGTAGGACGATTTTCGACTCGGCGAATTTCGCGATATGGCGATTGATCGGTATCGGTGACCGGGGAATGGGCGTTTTGGACGACGAGGCGCCGATGGGTGCGCCACGGGTGCTTGAATCGACCCTCGTTCGGCCTGATTTGCGGGCGGTATCCCTGTCATCAGGCTGCCTGAAGCCCCTGCATCCGCTTGACGTTCAATGCCAGACACACCAAGTTCCACTCGCCCTGGACCTTGTTCAGGCCGCGCAGGCTGAATCGGCGGAAGCCGAGCACCTCCTTGATCCACCCGTTGGGCGCCTCCGACAGCCATTTGCGCTGGGCGTACTGCACCCGTCCCGCCTCCATCGACAGCTTCTCGGCCATGCGGGCCTTCGCCGGATGCCTGGCGGCGTCTACCGCGACCGCGCGCCGGCCCTCCCGGCCCAAGGCCACATAGCCGTCCACGCCGCGCGCCTCCAGCGCCTCCAGGTCGTCCTCGTTGCAGTAGCCCGCATCCGCCAGCACCGTCTCGGGCCGTTCCCCATGGGTGGCCTCCACCTCGTCCACCAACGGGACCAGCCGACCCTGGTCGCTGGCGTTCGACGACACCTCGGTGGCGACGATCAACTGCTTCTCTCCCTCCACCGCCACCTGCGCGTTGTAGCACTGCTGAAAACCCTCCGATGAGGTCTTCATGATCCGGCTTTCGGGATCGGTGAAGTTGTCCTGCGCCTTCTCGTCCGGCTCGCCGTATTCCCGCTTGTAGGGCCGCCCGCTCTTCCGGTTGCGCTTCGAACCGGGCTCGCGTCCCCGCGCCTCGTCGGCCTCCCGTTGCCTGGCCTCCAATCGCGCCCTGGCCGCCCGGATCGCCGCCAGCCGATCCTCCCGGCGGCGCAACTCCTCGGGTAACTCATCGCCGCGATGCGCCTCCCCGAAACGCGCGTCCTCCGCCGCATCGGTCTCCCGCGCGCGCGACAGCAACGCTTCGATCTCGCCCTCCAGGCGCCGCTCCTCCTCCTGCATCCGACCGTAACTCATCGCCTTGCGCTTGCTGGCATTGGCTCGAACCTTCGTCCCGTCGATCGACAACTTGCCGAAGTTCCCAACCCCGGTCTCGCGCGCCAGACCGACCACCTCCACAAACAGCGCCTTGAAATCCGACAAATGACGCCGGCGAAACTCGCAAATCGTCCGATGGCTCGGAAAATTCCCCGCCGCCAACACCCGAAATGCCACGTCCTCCTCCAGCTTCCGCGCCAGCCCTCGGGACGAAAACACCCCCGTCGCGTACCCGTAGATCAGCACCTTCGCCATCATCCGCGGCTCATACGGCGACTTGCGACGACCGTCCCCCTCGTAAGGCGCGTAAAACGCCGTCAAGTCCAATCCGTCCACCAGATCGCTCACATGGTGTGCCAAGTGCCCCTCCGGCAACCAATCCCGTATATCCGGCGCCAGCAGCAACCCCTGCTCCGGCTGGTACGGGCGAAACGTCGTCGGCATCGCATTCTCCTCCTAACTGCGACACTATTATCTCATTCACTTCCTACGGCGCAGGCTCCTAGCTCAAGTGGACAATGCGCGGCCAGCTACGGTCACCATGCCAAGTCACCTTCAAGACATGATCCCGGATGTCGTAAACGGCGATCCAACCGTACTGCGTGTCTTTCTTGCGGAGGGGCTCAAGGCCGAAGAGACGGGTAAAGGAACGTCAGCGAGAGATATTTCTACCACCGGAGTATGGGGTGTGCGTGATCCGAGGGAGGCAACGGCGGAACAGGGCCAGGTTGAAACCACAAGATACGTCGATGCCGCCGTAGAGTTCATTGAGCGTTGGAAGGAGTTGAGGCCGATGGATTAGCGCCTATTTCTCACTTCCCAGACCAAGAGCCCTTAGGCGTCCAGTCGAACAAATTTGCTGGACTTGAGTTCGGCAAGAGTCCTCAGCAGGTTCGGGACCAAGCTTTCTAGAGATTCAATTCGATTGCTGTCCGCAGCCAGGACGACTACCGCGACTGGCAACGTCTTCAAGTTCTGCTGAAACTCGATGTTCTGGTCAGCTGTCAGAACGGCTTCGAACTCGGTCGCAGCCTCATTCAGGAGAACACCATTCGTCAACCCAGACCAACCCATTTCGGCCACCGTTCGGACATCGTGACCGGTCAGCAATTGAGAAAATCGACGGGGCAGAGACTCATCCAGTAGGATGCGCACGTGATGTGAGAAGATCCTTGGCTAATTCAAGGGCGGCAATCGCTTGCTGTCGGCTAACAGAAGGGAAATCATCGAGAAACTGGTCCAACGTGTCCCCGGCAGCGAGGTAATCAATGAAGTTCTTGAGCGGCACACGCGTTCCAACAAAAACGGGTGTTCCACCGAGAACTTCGGGGTCACTGTGGACGACTGACTCAATGGTACTCATGAGATCCTCTTGACTAAGATCATACCTCCAGCTCTGGTGGCTCACAAGAAGATCAGCTCGGCTCCTAGAACCGATACGTATACAGCATCTTCGCCGTCGCGCTCCGGTCGAACGTTTGAAGCTCGGTCCCCGTGTCGATCCAGTTGTTCAGCCAGACGAAGAAGATGTCGTTGCCCGGGTTCACGATCCAGCGAAAGCGCGACTGCCAGCCCAGGATCCCGCTGACCGAATCGAACTGAACGTTGTTGGATACGGAAACCCACGGGCTGAACTGAGTATTCACGACCGCGCGCAGGATCTTGGTCGAGAAGTTCCCTTCCGGGAGTTCGACACGGCTGAAGTTGGCGCTCAACTCGGCCAGAAACCCCGGACGCGGCCGGAGGCTGAGACCCACTTCCAGGTCCCGGCGATCTCCGGAAAAGAAACTCCCCCCTTCAACAGACACATCGACGGCGATCGGACGACGGTTGGCCGTCGAAAAGTTCACCGAATAGCGCGTGAAGTCGTATTGATTTCCGGAAGGCAGGATGATCCCATCCGAGAGCCGGAAATTCCGGGTCAACTCCTCGTGGGCGGGCTCAACCTGAATGCTGAAGCTGTCTCCCGAATGGAAGTCCACTTCGAAAGCCGTGATCGCGAACACCCAGTCCCCGAGGTTACTCTCCATGTCCATGAACAACTCGGTGCGCATGCTGAAGTTGAACTGGCGGACCCACCGGCTGTTCTCCGGCCGGGGACGGAAATTTATGTTGTTGAACCATTTCTTGTAGTCGGTCCGTTCGGTGAACCCCATGGCCGGCCTGAAATTCTTCTCGAACACGCGGTAACCCAGCTGGAAATTCCAGCGGTCGTTCGGATACTCGACCCGGGCGCTCCAGGCTGTGTTGTCGTCGCCCAGCGCTTCATTGGGCGTTTTGAGGAAATAACCTCTGAAGAGGAGGTTCTGGTCGCCTCGAAAGGTCGACGTACCCAGCTGGAAGTCCGCACCGATGCTGTGCCTATCCGGAACAGATGCAGACTCTCGCGTCGCCCGCCGCGAGTAGAACATGCCGACATAGGACTGGCTCCAGAACGTCTTCTTGGGCCGGATCGCCGTAAAGTCTTCGCCCAGCGCACCGGCATCATCCGCCGTGCGGACCTGCATCAGACCCAGATCCAGGCCTCCCGCCTGTCCGGTCACCTTCAAACCATAGTCGATCTTCTGCGGCTGTCCATCTGAAGTCAGTCCAATGCGGCGCGTAAAAAACGGCGTCAGGATCTGTGGCCGCTCCCGGCTGAAGTCGAAGCTGCCGGTCCCTTCCAGGAAAAAGTCCCGCTTTTCAGGGAAGAACAGCGGGAAACGGGTCAGGTTGACCTGTCGGTCGTCGACCTCGGTCTGCGCGAAGTCCGTGTTGAAGGTCGCGTTCAGCTTTAGCCGCGGCGTGATGCTGTAGACCATGTCCACCCCGGCATCGCCAGTGTAGTTCGAAAACGCCCCGCCACCGCTCCCCTGCCGTCGGTAGGTCCCAATCTAATACGGCGTCACATCCAGGCCCCGGCCCTGTGAAACGCCTTCGATTCCTTCGATCCGTCCCGCGAAGTTCAGGTTGAACAGCCCCTGATTGCGCCCGTAGCCGCTCCAGAAACTCTCTTCGCTCTTACGCCGGACGGTCCGCTGGAAGTTAGCGCCCCAGGCCGGGGCATCGGGATTGAAGTTCACCGTCTGAAACGGAATCCGGATCTCAGCCGTCCACCCCCGATCGTGCCGGGTGACCCGCGCCAACCAGATGCCGTCCCACGCCCGGTTCTGTGTCGTCCCGGTCTGGTCAGGAACCAACTGCGCATCCCCCATCGCACCCGCCGGGTTGATCTCAAAGAAATACCCGCTGCGCTGATCGAACAACGGATCCAGGGTCCACATGAACCGATCGTCGCCGCTTAAGAACCCGTCCCGGACCATCTGGTTATAGAGAACTCCGTCGGGTTCTGAGTCCAATAACTCCGCACCTATATAAAGGTTGCTCTCGTCATAGATGATCTTCAGAATCGTCCGCTCCGTCGCCGGAGCCCCAAAATCCGGATCCGACTGCGTAAACTCCCGCCCCGCCGTGGCCAGCTCCCATGCGGCTTCGTCGAGGACGCCGTCCATGCTGATTTCGGTGCCGGGGGGGATGCGGAGGGCTTGGAGGATGGGGGTGTCGTCGGTGGGGCCGTTTTGGGCCAAGGCCGAAGGGACGAGGGTGATGCCAAGGAAGAAAGGGACGAGTATCAGGGCTGAGCGGGCCATCGTCACATGCGTCTCCGAAGTAAAACAAGTTGATGCGTCGTCGCTGGGAGACGCGGCCCTAATTATACGGGGTTGGTGGGATGATTGTCGTGGGAGGCCAGCGGATCAATCGAACGATCAGTTGGATCCACCTGTCACACCGCAGTTTCGAGTATAACTTTTTGGATTCTTGTGGGCGATCTTCAGCGCGCTCCAAGATCGGCGATCTCTCTCAGTCTGTCCCTCAGCATCGGAAGACGTTGCTGACTCGCATGATCTGGCAGTAGAAATCCTGGCAAGGCGTTTACGAAATCCTCATTCTCCAGCAGTTTCCCAAACTCGCGGCCGACATATTCCCTCAGATCTTCCTCTGCCGCCCTAATCTCGTCACAAAGCTCGGGGCGACCATCTACAACAGAGATGAGGTCCTCAAGGTCATGGCTCAGCGCAACATCTCCCCTTCCCCTTCCCTTATGCGCTTCGAGTTTGGTGCCGACAAAATATGGCGGGGTGACGACTCGAATGCGAAGGCCCTTTTGAATTTCACGCTCCCCAGCCGTTCGTATCGTTCCCCTGTACCAACGGTTTGAGAAGCCCATGACGGGTTCAGAGGTCATTACGTCCAAGACCACATCCCCATTCAACATCCGGCAAATCGGTGCTTCATCACTCGGGTCCTCTTGGAATCCAAGCGTGCGAAGACGTTCAGTGAATCTTGTCAATTCGGCGTAGGAAGCGATCTCTGCCACGACGTCCACGTCAACGGTAGACCGGACATCAGCAGAAGCCGTATCGGTGATCAACAGCCCTGTTGTACAACCGCCGACAAAAACAATCTCGGGCAGCACGGGCCGAAGCAACCTTGCTGCCTCAGTGAGTAACTCCAGGTTTTGATGGACCGACATGTTTCTCTTTCAGTCTGGAGCGAAGCTCACGCATTGCGATTTTCCGGTCGCGTGCCCGACCCTCTCGCAGCGCGTCCACGAGCGCCAGACATTCATATAGAAACGGGTCTTTGAGGGCTGCATAAGGCACTTTGCCATACAGCGGTTTGAATTCGACACCTCGAGTCTCCCCCTCAGGATGAGGCCAGACGGGAGGCAATTCACTGCCAACCGAGACGAACCGGTTCAGTGGCGGGGCTGCGTAGGAAGTCGGCAATCCCCGCGTGGGGCCGCCCCGTTCGGGAGGAAACGCGTATCGGATCCCGTGTACGAGGAACTCCTCAACATTCTTGAGCGCAGGGCATCCGCCTAACTCCGCTGGTAGCAACAGCTGTGCTGCATGTCCACGCTTCAGGGCCGCATGGACTTCAGACGCGCTCAGTGCCAACTCAAGGGCAATTTGAGAAATAGGTGGTCTCCCACCTTTGGGATACTCCAACAGCTTCAAGGCGACAACGACATCCTGAGGCTTCAACATCATAGGGATATTGTAATCGCTATTCGCGAATCGCGAATAGCAAATATTATATCCATCTTACTATGTGTTGTTTACGTAGTGGAGAATCGTCTAGGCGCTCTAGGAATCCGGCTCAGAGTCCAGGCTACCCGCCAAGGATGTCGGTCGCGATCGACGCCTTGCGCCGCATATCGGATTTGAGGGTGATAGTGTTGGTCAAACTCGGCTGGAGGGATATCTCCGATCGGTTCCAGCAATCGTTTGTCGTTGTACCAGCAGACCCAATCCAGCGTCGCGAACTCCACATCATCGAGCCCCTTCCAGGGTCCCTCCCGTCGAATAACTTCGGTCTTGTACAGTCCGATAACGGATTCGGCGAGAGCGTTGTCGTAGGAATCTCCGATGCTGCCCACCGAAGACTCGATGCCGGCCTCAGCCAGGCGTTCGGTGTAGCGGATCGACAGATACTGCACCCCGCGATCGCTGTGATGGATCAGACCGTTGGTGTCGGAGCGCGACCAGAGCGCCTGTTCCAGAGCATCCAGTGCAATGTCAGTCTTCAGCGAGTTCATCGTTCTCCAGCCGACGATCTTCCGGGAGAACACGTCGATGACGAAGGCGACGTACACGAATCCACGCCACGTCGCCACGTAAGTCAGATCCGCGACCCATAGCTGATTCGGTCGGGTCGCTGTGAAGTCCCGATCGACAAGATCGGGCGGTCGCAGCGCAGAATCGTCCGCTATTGTCGTCTTGAACTTCCGGCCGCGAACGACACCCTGTAGGCCCATATCCCGCATCAAACGGGCCACGGTGCAGCGAACCACCTGCTGTCCCTCACGGTTGAGCTGCTTCCAGACTTTCCGGGCACCATAGACCTGGCGGTTCTCACGCCAGACCCGATCGATCTCTACACAAAGCGAAGCGTCCCGCTTTGTCCTCGCCGGCAATCGATCCGGATCGCGTCGTCGTGCCGCGTGCTCGTAATACGTCGACGGGGCGATGTGCAGCATGCTGCACATCGACTCGACCCCATATTGGCTCCGATTTCGATCGATGAGCTCGGTCACCACTTTCCTCGGCGGTCGAGTTCCGCCTGCGCGAAAAATGCCGATGCTTTCTTCAGGATCTCGTTCGCCCGCTTCAGCTCACGATTCTCTCGCTCCAGTTCCTTCAGACGCTGCTTCTCGTCTGTGGTCAGGCCCGCACGTCGGCCTGTGTCCCGTTCGACCTGCCGCACCCACTTCCGCAACGTCTCGGCCGTACATCCGATCTTCGATGCGATCGATGCCATTGCTGCCCATTGCGATTCGTGCTCGGCCTGGTGCTCGAACACCATCCGGACTGCGCGCTCACGAACTTCCGGTGAATATCTGCTTGATCTTCCCATGATGACTCCCATCCTCTCAAGAAATGGAGTCTCCGGAAAACCCGGGGCGGTTCACCCTCAGCTTCACAGACGACATCTGACGCCTCGCCTTCCCCTACTCTTGCCCAGTCGGACAGACCACGGACAGATGCGACTCGAACCCTCTCTCAACCCTTATCATTCCCACCCACCACCTCAATCCCATTCTCCTCCCCCCACTCCCTCAACGCCGCCTCAACCCGTTCCTTCTCGTATTCATACCACCTCTCAAGCAACCCCTCAGACCCAAGCATCCCCTTGAACTTCGAGTAAGCACCTCGATGACTAAACATGTCTTCCACTTCCCGTAGACGATCCGGCAGTTCCAGTCGGACGAAACGGCGGGCCAGGACAGAGCCGAGTTGGAGATCGTCCTTGTTGGGCACTGGGAGGTATCGATCCGAGGTTTCGACGTCGTCGGGGCGTTCGTCGTCTTCGATCTCGCCTGCGATGTCGTCGGAAAAGTAGAATATCTTTCCTGTATCCAGCGAAACGTACGCCCGATTCTCGAATGACAGTCCGAAACTTAGAAAATCGAATGCGTCCCAGAGGTCCTGATAACGAACCTTTACCATTTGTGTCATTAAACCAGCCTCTTCGTAGGATCTAAAGGATCTTCGCTACCTCAATATGCATGCCGTCAGGGCTCGTCCACATCGTAGAATAGGGGTGCCCTTTCCCGCCGACGCCCCCCGGCCACCGCCCTTCACCTACATCTATTAATTAATGATCCAGATACCTTTGACCCGTTTCCCCGGCTCCCCCCACCACATCGTCCCGAGAGGCCGGACACACGAACCCGTATTCACCGACTCCACCGACTGCCTCACCTTCCTCGGCCTCATGCACACGGCCTCTACCGAATGCGGTCTCGAAATATGGACATATGCCCTCATGCGAAACCACGTCCACATGATCGCCGTCCCCCAGGATCGCGATTCGATTTCGAATGCCATGACCGAGACGCTTAATGCCTACGCTGAACTCTTCAGTGACCGCCACAATGATAGCCACGGGGGCCACGGAATTAATGACGAGCTGTGGCACCGGCGTTGCCACTCCGTGGCGGTCCAGACACGCTACCTGTGGAAGGCCATCCGTTACGTGGAACGCAATCCCGTCCGGGCCGGAATCGTCTCTCGGGCCGAGGATTACCGGTGGTCGAGCGCGGCTTTTAATTGCGGGCTTCGGGATTCGGATCCTCTCGTCAGTCCGGCATCACCCCTAAGAGGCTCCCTGCGCGACTGGTCCTCCTGGCTTGCGGAACCGGACCGGGATTCGCGGTTGGCCTATCTGAGACGGAAGGATCGGGACGCGAGGGAGAGGGGAGGAATGGAGGAGCCGGAGGTTATCGGGTTGTTGGAGCGGGAACTCGATCGGCGGATATCGCGTGGGGGGCGGGGAAATTAGCTCCTGAAGGTGGCAGTTCTGGGTTAGCGAAATTGCGGCAACGGTTCCAACCGCTCGATCGCCGGATCAGCCGAGCGCATGGCATGCCAGAGATCCCAGTCCTGCTGGAGCCCGAGCCAGAAATCGGCACTCATGCCCGTCACCCGGGCCAGACGGAGCGCAGTATCCGGTGTGACCGATCGTTTGCCACGAACGATCTCATTCAGACGAGGGAAGGATACGCCCAGACGAATGGCAAATGCAGATTGGGATACGCCGAGCGGCTTGAGAAACTCCTCGAGAAGCATTTCGCCCGGGTGCGTCGGAGGCACATGGGTGGGCAGTGGGCGCCGCGCCAACTGCTTATTGCCAGACCGACGTTTAGTGGCAGTCGGTGACTTCGACCTTGTCGGCATAACCGTCCTCCCAGAAAAAGCACACCCGATACTGTTCATTGATTCGGATGCTGTATTGGCCTCGGCGTTTGCCCGCCAGTCGTTCCAGGCGGTTGCCCGGTGGCACGGCCAGCTCCTGAAGATCCCGAACACGATTGAGCTGTGTCAGCTTGCGGCGTGCTATGGGCCAGAGCGCAGCCGGACACGCTCGCCGGGCCCGGCCGCTCGGAACACCATTGAAAATGTCCATCGTGGCCTGACCGGCAAACGTCCCAGACTGTGTGAAAAGTCGGCGACAGTCGGGCGGGAGTCGGTGAACTGGCTTCGGGGTCCCCATGGCGGTTGGTAAAATGTGTCATGGCACATATCACCGGTGAAGACCGTTCCCAGCTTCTGCTTCTGCCCGATGCTGTGGACGACTACGTGGGACCGGACAACCCGGTCCGTTTCATTGATGCATTCGTCGACGGCCTCGACCTTGAGGCGGCTGGATTCCAGCGCGTTCGGCCCAACGACAAGGGCCGTCCAGGCTACGATCCCGCGGATCTGCTGAAGCTGTATATCTACGGGTATCTGAATCGTATTCGGTCGAGCCGCAGGCTGGAGACAGAGACGCATCGCAACCTCGAGGCGATCTGGCTGCTACGCCAGCTGAAGCCCGACTTCAAGACGATCGCCGACTTCCGGCGCGACAATCGGCATGCGTTCCGGGCGGTGTTTCGGCAGTTCGTGCGGTTGTGCCGGGAACTCGACCTGTACGGGCGGGAGTTGATCGCCGTGGACGGCACGCGCATCAAGGCGGTGAACCACCGGGACCGCAACTTCACGCGGGCCAAGCTGAAGACGGACCTGCAGCGTATCGACGACCGACTCGACCGCTACCTCGACCAGGTGAACGAGGCCGACGCGGATGATGCCGGCGGCAGAGCGGCTGCCGTGGCGGATCTTCAGGAGAAGATCGCATCGATCCGTAAGAGGAAGGAGACCTTGGAGGGGCATCGGCAGACGCTGGACGATACCGGAAAAGCCCAGCTGTCGCTTACGGATCCGGACTCCCGGTCAATGCATTCCGGGACACGGGTCGGAGTGGGCTACAACGTCCAGATCGCTGTCGACACCAAGCACAACCTGATCGCCGAACAGCAGGTCCATAGCAAGGTCTCGGACCTCGGTCTGCTCGCGGAGACGGCTACAGCGGCTCGGGA
The DNA here is from genome assembly GCA_965218585.1 of Terriglobia bacterium. GTDB lineage: Bacteria > Acidobacteriota > Terriglobia > 20CM-2-55-15 > 20CM-2-55-15. The sequence goes on along the minus strand of CBDCLE010000003.1, from coordinate 158,608 downwards.
GAACTTGGCTGTCGACGAGATCGACGCGGTCGCGGACCGAGGCTACTACAAGATCGAAGACATTGAGGACTGCGAAGCCGCCGGGATCACGCCCTACGTTCCGAAGCCCGACCGGAGCACGGCCAGACAGGCTCCTAAGCCCCCATCTGCCACACCCGGATCACCTCAAACGGATAGATGAGCATCACGATGTTCAGCAAAAGACTGTCCCGGATCCAGGCGATCAACAGGAGCTCGGTTACAGCGAAGAGGGCTATAGATTTTTTCCATCTCAGGTACGTCGCCATACCAAAGCCTCCCGCACAGACCGCGATGTCGGACAGGGCGTTGATGACCGTGTCGCCCTCATACCCCAGCGCGATCGTCGCCTCCCGGTAACGGTTGATGACAAAGGCCGAGTTTTCGAAGACTTCCCAGGCCGACTCCATCAGGACGGCCAGTCCCATCAGGTATTCAATCCGGACACGCGAGATCAACGGGAGCAGGATCCAGAAGATCGCCAGGCCATGGAGCACATGGGTGAAGGTGTAGGGATCGAAAAAGTGCTGGGAGTTGTGCTGGCTCTGGATCTCGCCCGACCACAGATAGACTTCACCGCAGGCACATATCCAGAGTCGGCCCTGGACGCGGAGGAGGATGGCGGTCAGGGCGAGGATGACTCCAATTGCGGAGACCGATAACAACCTCGGCTTGACCCTCTCCAGATCGGTGGACATCACAGATTCAGAATATAACTGTAGGTGCGGTGGTCGCCCTTCAAAGTGGCGACCCTGGCATTTATTGGCATCGGGCCCACCGTCCTACGGACGGTCCCCCCATGCCGACCGCACGTTAATCTCGGGCGGTCATAGACCGCCCCTACAGGTGATGTTGTATCGTATGCACGTGATTGACGATAGCGTGCCAGCCTGGCCCGACCGGCCGGCGCTTTTTCTGGACCTGGACGGGACGCTCCTGGATTTTGCGGACGAACCGGGGGGCGTGGAGGTCTCTGAAAGAGTCCGCGATTTGCTTGTCCGGTTGAATGACGTGACCGGTGGGGCGATCGCCCTGGTCAGCGGACGGACGATGGAGGATCTGGACCGGTTACTGGCGCCACTGAAGTTTCCCCTGGCCGCGGTCCATGGACTCGAGCGGCGCGATTCGGGTGGACAGGTCACGCGGACGCCAGTGGAGGGCGCAGTATTTGGAGAAATCGAGCGGGCCTTGCGGGGCTTCGTCGAGAGGAACCCGGAGACGTTGCTCGAACACAAGGGACTGACTCTCGCCCTCCATTATCGGAAGAGGCCGGAACTGGAAAAGGCGGTGATCGGCGAGGTTCGATCGGTCCTGGCCGGGTTGGGATCCGACCTGCAGGTCATCTGCGGGAACATGGTCGTCGAGATCAAGCCGTCGGGGGGCGACAAGGGTAGCGCTATAGTGGCGTTCATGGCCGAGGCACCGTTCGTGGGTCGAACTCCTGTCTTTATTGGCGACGACGCCACCGACGAGGACGGTTTTCGGACTGTGAACGAACTGGGTGGTGTGTCGGTCAAGGTGAACTCGGGCGAAAGTGTGGCGAGGTCCCGACTCACCGATGTGGATGCAGTATTGAGCTGGCTCGAGAAACTGGTAGAGCTATGAGCAGTTTGGAGCTTGGAGTCATTGGCAATTGCCAGATCGCCGTTCTGGTGGATTCGGTGGGGCGGTATGTCTGGGGGAGCTTTCCTCGCGTCGACAGCGATCCTTTCTTCTGTTCGCTTCTTAAGTCGGAGGACAAATCCGATGACACCGGTTTCTTCGCCGTCGACGTCCAGGATTTCGACCGCTCCGAGCAGGCCTACATCGACAATACGGCAATCCTCCGAACGACCTTACATGACGCCTCCGGAGGGAGCGTCCGGATTACCGATCTTGCGCCGCGGTACCAGAACCTCGGCCGCAGCTTTCATCCGATCATGGTCGTGCGTCACATTGCGCCGGTCAGTGGCACACCCGCTCTTCGAATCCGCCTGCGGCCCGCCGCCGATTACGGGAGCCGGAAACCCGACGTGGCCCACGGCAGCAATCATATCCGGTTCAGCAACGGGCGCTACACGATCCGGCTCACGACGAACGCACCCCTGGCGGCGCTGCTCGAGGAACGCGTGATCGTGTTGGAAAAGCCGATCACGCTCCTCCTCGGTCCGGACGAATCCATTCCCGAGGGTCCGGACAAGGTCAGCCGGGAGATGTACGGGGAGACGAAGGCCTACTGGGAAAACTGGACCCGCGCGCTGTCGATCCCGTTCGAGTGGCAGAGAGAGGTGATTCGTGCGGCCATCACGTTGAAACTCTGCACGTATGAAGACACCGGTGCGGTCCTGGCCGCGCTGACGACCTCGATACCGGAAGCGCCAGAAAGCGGCCGCAACTGGGACTATCGGTATTGCTGGCTCCGCGACAGCTATTACACGGTGCAGGCACTGAACAGCCTGGGCGCGACCAAGACGATGCAGCAGTTCCTGTCTTACATTTTCAATCTCGTCGCCGAACACGGGGACAGCAACCATCTGCAACCCGTCTATGGGATCTCGGGCGAATCGGACCTGACGGAAAAGACCGTGACTTCGTTGGAGGGATATCGGGGGATGGGGCCGGTCCGCGTGGGCAATGACGCCTACACGCAACGCCAGAACGACGTCTATGGTGCGACGGTCCTTGCGGCAACGCAGAGTTTCTTCGACCGGCGGTTGGTCCAAAGCGGGGGTCGGCGTGAGTTCGAACGCCTTGAATCTCTCGGACATCGGGCCGCCGAGGTGTTCGATCAACCCGACGCCGGCCCCTGGGAGTATCGCGGCCGGAGCGAGGTGCACACCTATTCGAGCGTCATCTGCTGGGCCGCCTGTGATCGGCTCTCACGGATCGCAGCGCATTTGGAACTATCCGAACGCGCTGATTACTGGAGAGATCGCGCAAACAGGATTCGGGAAACGATCATGGACCAGGCATGGAGCAAAGAACGAGGGAGCTTCGTGGCCACCTTTGGGGGCGATCAGCTGGATGCGAGCCTACTGACGCTTGCGGATCTGGGCTTCGTCCGGGCAGGAGACCCGAAGTTTGCGGCAACGCTAGCGGCCGTGGAGAACGAGTTAAAGCAAGGCTCCTACGTCTTTCGCTATACCAGCTCGGACGATTTCGGTACACCCGAGACGGCGTTCAACATCTGCACGTTCTGGTACATCAATGCCCTGGCTGCTGTGGGACGCAAAGATGAAGCGCGGGAATTGTTTTCGAATATGCTCAATCGAAGGAACTCACTCGGACTGCTGTCAGAGGACCTGGACCCGGAAAGCGGCGAACTCTGGGGGAACTTTCCGCAAACCTACAGCATGGTCGGCGTGATCACCGCAGCCATGCGCCTGAGCCAGTCTTGGGACGAAGCCCTATGAGGGATGAAGCCCGATGAGCCGACTCGTCGCTGTATCCAATCGCGTCGCCGAACCGAAGCAGGGCAAGACCTCCGGGGGCCTGGCCGTCGCGCTCTGGTCAGCGCTGGAAGATCACGGCGGCGTCTGGTTCGGGTGGAGTGGTGAAACGACCGCAGACCAGCCCACCGAACCCAAGGTGACAAAATCCGGCAACGTTCAGATCGTCACGACAGACGTGAACGCGGAGGATTTCGAAGAGTATTACAACGGTTTCGGCAACGACACGCTCTGGCCCCTGCTCCATTTCATGCTCGGCTACCTCAAGTACGACCAGCTCCAGTACGACGCCTATTGCCGCGTAAACACACTCTTTGCTGAGAGGCTCGTGCCCTTCCTCACACCGGATGACGTGGTCTGGGTCCACGACTATCATCTGATACCACTGGGTAAAGAGTTACGTCAGAGGGGCGTGACACAACCGATCGGTTTCTTTCTGCACGTGCCGTTTCCCAACTTCGACGTCATCCATGCCCTGCCCTGCTACCGGGAGATCCTCGAGGCTCTGGTCGGTTATGACGTCGTCGGCTTTCAGACCGACAGGGATCTGGCATCGTTCCAGGATTGCCTCACGCAGCCGGAGATCGGTGGCGCTGTTCTCGGCGATGGTCGTGTTACCGCCTTCGGACGCACGTTTCGTGCCGGGGTGTTTCCGATCAGCATCGATGTGGATGCCTGTCAGTCTTTGGCCGGGGAAAATATGGAACACTCCCAAGTCCGCCGACTCGCTAAGAGCGTGGGCGATCGGCGTCTGATTATCGGCGTCGACCGGCTCGACTACAGCAAGGGGCTCGAGCTGCGGTTCCGCGCTTTCGAAAACCTGCTGATGAACAATCTGGGGCTGCGGGGGCGTGTTTCGCTCCTTCAGATTGCGCCACCTACAAGGACGGGTGTCCGGACTTATGACCGAATCCGGGAAAACCTTGAGCAGGCTTCGGGCAACATCAACGGTCGCTTTGCCGACATCGATTGGGTTCCGATTCGGTATCTGAACAAACTCTACGACCGGCCGGTTCTGATGTCTCTCTACCGGCTGGCGAGCGTCGGTCTGGTCACGCCTATCCGAGACGGGATGAACCTGGTCGCTAAGGAGTACGTGGCCAGCCAGGATCCGGAAGACCCTGGCATACTCGTCCTGTCCGAGCTGGCTGGAGCCGCAAGGGAGCTCAGCGCCGCTATCCTGGTCAACCCCTACGATCGGGACGGCATGGCCGACGGTATTCGAAAAGCAATCGAGATGCCGGTGGAGGAACGCCGGGAGCGGTATGCAGATATGATCGCCGTCCTCCGGTCAAACGACATCAACAACTGGCGAAAGAGTTTTGTCCGGGCATTGGAAGAGGAAGGGCATTCACGCTCCCATTCAGCTTGACAATATTGTCTCCATCTTCAAGACTTCCCCGAAGCAGGCGAAATCCAGGAAATTTGGGCGCCGGAGGGTAGGGATGAAGATCATTCGAAAGACTCTTTTTGGCTTCGTAGCGGTCTGGTTGGCTGCGACAACGCTTACGCCTGTCGCAGGGGCACAATCACCAACGATGCCCTCGCCCACCGCTGCAGACTGGGCCGCGCTTGCTGAACTGCCCGACTTCAGCGGGGTCTGGGAACGCAGCTTTGGAGGAGGCGGCGGCGGGACCGAGCTCTCGCCTACATCCGAGTATGCGGCAATCCGGGACATGATCCTGGAACGTGGGGCGGAAGATGCCCAAACGACCAACTGTCTACCTCCCGGGATGCCGCGCATCATGGGACAACCGTATCCCATGGAGTTTCTGCTCACTCCGAATAAGGTGACGATCGTCCTCGAAGTCTACACGCAGGTCCGCCACATATACACCGACGGGCGCGCGCTGCCGGAGGACCCTGACGAGAATTTCTTCGGAACGTCGGTCGGGCGCTGGGAAGAAGACACGCTGATCGTGGAGAGCGTCGGGTTTACACCCCTGACCGAGATCTCACCGAACCTGCCACATAGCGGAAACATGAAGATTGTCGAACGCTTCCGCCTGGCCGACCCGGACACGATGCAAATCGAAACCACCGTCACAGATCCGGAAGCCCTCAACAGCCCCTGGGTCACCGTCAGCAACCTGGCGCGGCACCGCGACTGGACAATCGCCGAATATATCTGCCAGGAAAACAATCGGAATTTCGTGGACGCGGATGGCAAGGTGGGTGTCAGACTGGATTGAGGATTCTTCTGTAGGGCGCTCTATGAGCGCCCGTTCAATGTTTGTGCGGTCATAGACCGCACCTACAGAAATCTACAGAGCAGCGAATTAGCTCACTGTCCCCTTTTTAAAGCGCTGTTACCAAGAGCGCCTGCGATCTGTCGGCGACGACCTGCTGCAGGTTGTTGCCATGGCTGTCGATCGTGACGACGGCCGGAAAGTTCTCGACTTCCAGTTCCCACACCGCTTCGGGACTGCCGAACTCTTCAAGCCGGACACTCAAGACCTTTTTGATGCACTGCGCGTAGATCTGCGCTGCGCCGCCGATGGCATGGAGGTACACGGCACCGTGTTCCTGACAAGCCTTCTGGGTCCTCGCGCCCATGCCACCCTTACCAATCACGGCCTTGATGCCGAACTTCTCGATGATATCGGCCTGGTAAGGTTCTTCGCGGATCGATGTCGTCGGGCCGGCGGCCATTATCTTGTGTTCACCGTCTTTCTCGAGAACGACAGGTCCGCAGTGGTAGATGACACCGTTCTGGATAACATCCAGTTCTCCGCCTTCATGGAGATACTTGTGGACGGCATCCCGTCCCGTGAACACGATTCCGTTGAGCAGGACTACATCACCGACCTTAAGACCCCGGACATCGGCTTCGCTCAAGGGTGTCTCCAGTCGAACCGTTTCCCCTTCAGGAAGGGTCAGATCCGGCATCGGCTCCTGGGTCTCGAACTCGTGTTCCTCGGTGTAGAGCCAGTCTCTGATATTGCCTTCGACGTCCATCACGACGCCGCGGCGACGGTAGGCCCAGCACATGTAAGCGATCGTCACAAAGAAAGACGCCGGCAGGCGGTTGAGCTTCCCGACCTTGCAGCACCCAACAGTAAACTTTCCGGCAAAACCCATCGGGCCGATGTCGAGTGTGTTGGCCTCTTTCATGATCACGCCCTCCAGTTCGGCCAGGAGGGGATCGGGACTGGAGTCATCGATCGAACGCAGCAGTTGGTGCTTCGCAAATTCATAACCCGAGGCCCGGTCACCGCCGATGGCGACTCCAAGGAACCCGGGGCCACACCCCTTGCCCTGAGCGTTCCAGACCGCGTCAAGAATACAGGCGCGCACGCCTTCCATATCGCGGTTAACTCGCTTGCCCTGGATCTCCGCAGGTAGGCTGTACTGGGCACTCATGTTCTCGCAGCCGCCACCCTTGAGGATCAGGCGGATATCGATGTCCGCGTCGCGGGTCTGTTCCCAATGAAACACGGGACTTCCGGGACCAAGATTGTCTCCGGTGTTCTTGCCGTCCACGCTGTCCACAGAGTTTTGCCGCAGGTAACCCACAGCGGTCGCCTCCTGGACCGCTTCGCGGCAGAGATCGGCCAGTTCGAGCTGGTCCACACCGATAGGCGTCTTGATATAGAAGTTGATCGTCCCGGTGTCCTGGCAGATCGGGAGGGATCTGGCCTTCGCCAATCCGATGTTCTGAGCTACCAGTTCCAGGGCGAAGTCGGCTTTGGATCCCGAGACTTCCAGTTTGCGCTGGAGGTCGATCACGTTCTGGATATCTGGAGGTAAGAAGGCGGAAGTGCGCCGCAGAAGCTCCAGTATGTTCTCGCGAAAAGTGTCTGTATTCATGGGATCCATTTTATCAGTTCCCGGAGCCCGATTGTTACGCGGACGTGCCAGCCGTTACTCAGATGGAAGCGGGGACGCCAACCGCTCCAGAACATGGTCCTCGACCCAGTTGGGATCCCACCATTCGATCGGGTTGACCGGAACGCCGTGCAGAAACAGTCCAAAGTGCAGGTGGTCGCCTCCGGCAAGGCCTGTTGCGCCGCTACGCCCCAGAATCTGCCCCTTGCCAACCATCTGCCCGGTCTCTACATCGATGCTACTCATGTGTGCGTAAAGCGAAACCAGTCCTGTCCCGTGGTCGATGAGGACCGTGTTGCCGTATATACCGAAGTACTCGGCCAGCATGACGCGTCCCGAATTGGCCGCTTCGATCGGATAACGCTGAACGACGGAAAGGTCGAAGCCGACGTGATCCTGTTGGTCGACTTCTTCGCCGTCATACATATAGGTACGCCGGTCCGCAAAGAAAGACTCCACCTGCGAGTTGCTGAGCTGGGTGAACGCCCCGTCCCAGAGAAACTCTGCCTCAGACTGCATCGAGAGTTCGGCAAGCGATGAGTGGTTGGCATCACGAAGATTGCTGTTGATCTCGACGTACGTGTCGATGAGCGTTCCTTGGTCGCGAACCTCAGGGGTACGGCTCATGATCTCGGGCACGACCATGTTCAGAAAGCTGTCTGAGAGGACGATCTCCCGGTTGCGGAACTCACGTCGCGTCAGCCGGTGTCCGACATCGGTCAGTGCTTCGTTCCCCGCCCCGTCTCTGGCCATCAACCGGACAGGCGTGTCTGGAGCCAGATCGTACGCAAACGCGAATAGTGAAAAACGAAGATCCGGATCCACAGAATCGAGGGGGTATCCGGAGAAGAAATGCGGACCGACCTGGACACCTGAAACCACGGCGTCCTCCGATACCCTGTAGACAACGGCCTCGGACCCACCCTGGTTGATGTAGTGCAGGCCTGAAAGAACTTCCAGACTCGGGGGGTATAGGTCGAATTCGAATTCCCGTGTCAGCTCCGACCGGTTTCCGCTAAAGAAGCTACGAAACGAATGGTCGGATGCCGAAACTCTGAGGCTCGCCGGGCCAGCCTGAGCGTCGTAGGTTTCGTCGATGAGTTTCCCGACGTCGTATATCCGGACACGCGTATCCGCAGATTTGTCGAAGGATTCCTCGGCCAGGACGAGTTCCGTGTTTCCCTGATTGAGAACGATGCTCACCTGCCTGAGACCGGTTCCTAAGTCTTCGACGGTAAGGCCGAGTGACGGGGACCGACCGAGTGCTTCGAATTCGCTGTCGAACACGATCGTCGGTTCCCGACCTTCCAGCCGCCGAAAACTCAACCCGACAACTAACAGGAGGGCTAGAACTGCGACAATTCCCAGCCCGACAAACATCTTTTCCCGAGACATCGGAGTGTCTGCGCGTGTGTACCTGATCATGCCTGATTAATAGCAGGACACCCGCTCTGTTCTGGTCCCCGTCGGACCGGGCATTCGCTACTACCCCCAGCGATGTTAGAATACGCGGCGCTAGAATAGAGCTTCTTGTTCGTAGGAGGTTGCCGGCAGTTATGAGCTATCGAAACTTGGAGGAAGCGTTACAAGCCGTCGGGAATCCCGTCAGGTTGTTACGCAATTCGCAGATCGGACCCTACGCGTTCCCGGTGGTCCCTCCCGAGTTCACGAACTGGAGAGATGAACAGCGTTCTTGGAATGAGAGCTGCGCCTTGTTCGACCAGTCGCACCATATGACGGAACTTTACGTCGAAGGCCCCGACGTCGTCAGGTTGCTCTCCGACCTCGGCGTCAACACGGTCAAGAATTTCAGACCCGACAGGGGGAAACAATTCGTCGCCTGCGACGAACGGGGTTACCTGATTGGCGATGCCATTCTCTTCGTTCTGGAAGAAAACAAAATAGATATCGTCGGCCGGCCTCCCGCTCACAACTGGGTGCAGTACAACGTTGACACCGGTGGGTACGATGTGACAACCGAGAGAGACGACCGCTCCTTTGTGAACAAGAAAGGCAGGCGACTGGTTTACCGCTACCAGGTTCAGGGCCCTCATGCTGTAACCGTAATGGAGAAGGCGACGGGAAAGTCCACGCCCGATATCAAGTTCTTCCATATGGACAGGTTCACGATTGCCGGCCGCGAAGTGCGTGCGTTGCGTCACGGGATGGTCGGACAGCCCGGGTGGGAACTCTGGGGTCCTTGGGAAGACGGGGATGCGATCCGCGACGCCATTCTTGAAGCCGGCCAGGAATACGGGATTCGACAGGTGGGCGCGAAGGCCTACTCGACCACCGCGTTGGTATCAGGTTGGATCCCGTCTCCGTGTCCCGCTGTTTATGACAGCGAAGTAATGAAACCCTACCGCGAGTGGTTGAAGCCAGACAGCTACGAATGCATGGCGTCTTTGGGTGGGAGCCTGGTCTCCGATGACATCACCGACTACTACCTGACGCCGTACGATTTGGACTATGGACGCTTCGTCCGGTTCGATCACGATTTTCTCGGAAGGGAGGCCCTCGAGAAGATCGCCGAAAACCCGCGGCGGAAGAAAGCGACCCTCGTCTGGAGCGGCGATGCCGTGGCCGGCGTTTTCAGATCTTTATTCAATGATGGCGACACCGCCAAACACATCGATCTGCCGTTGGCCAACTATGCGACCCTCCCATTTGACAAGGTGTTGAAGGACGGTGAGATGGTGGGTGTTTCCACCTACACGGGGTACACCTACAACGAACGGGCGATGATCTCTCTGGCAAGTATCGACATCGCTCACAGCGAGCCGGGCACCGAGGTCACGCTTGTCTGGGGCGAAGAAGATCGCGGGACGTCCAAACCGACAGTCGAGCGTCACGTCCAGACCGAGATCAAGGCGATTGTTGCACCCGCCCCTTACGCGGAGGTTGCGCGCACGGCATATCGCCCCAAATAGCTAGAGCGTGTTAACACTAACGTAGTGCCTCGACGATGAGTGCGAAGTGAAGGAAGGCGAGGAACATGACGTCGAGTTTATCGAAACGGGAGAAGATACGCCGAAAACCCTTGAGTCGGCGGAAGAGCCTCTCGACTTCGTTCCTGCGGCGGTAGAGCACGCGGTCGTATTCCCACGGCTCCAGGCGGTTGCGCTTGGGCGGCACGACGGGAATCCACCCAAAATCCAGAGCCAATTGGCGGGTCTGGTCGTCCTGGTAGGCACGGTCCATCAGCAGCGGCAGCGGCGCGGGCAACGGCCCCAGGCCGGCGAGCAGATCGCGGCCCTGCGGGGCGTCGTGCGCTTGGCCGGGCGAGAGCGCAAACGTTATCGCCGTTCGAGCATTCGCGGCAACCAGATGAATCTTGGTGGTCCATCCACCGCGGGATTTGCCGATCGCTTGCGGACCGTTTTTTTTAACGCTCCCGTGCCGTCGGGATGCACCTTCACAATGGTCGAGTCCATCGAAACGGCTTCCACCCGGATGCGCACCAGTTGCTCGCGCTGGAGTTTTTCGAAGACGGCGTCGAGCACCCCGTTCTTGGACCAGCGGTTCATCCGGGTGTAGATGGTGTGCCAGTTGCCAAAGCGCTTGGGCAGACCGCGCCACTTGCAGCCCTGCTCAGCCACATACAAAATGGCGTTCAAGACCGTCAGGTTCGAAAGACTGACGTTGCCCCGCTGACGCGGCAGTTCCGGCTCGATGCGACAATACTGCTCCTGTGTGATCTCCATGCCTGATTATAAAACATTCATGCTCATTAGTGTTAGCACGCCCTAGTTAAGGCCGGACGTCCCGGTCGAGGAAGTAGTTCACCCAAGAGCTTGTCCCTTTTAACGTCCGGTCTGGGGATGGGATATAGACCTTGAGTGATTCCAGTTCGTCTCCCGACTTAGCCCGCTCATAGACACCCACCCAGATGCAGGCTTGTTCGGGAATGACCTCGCACTGGCCGCTGGCTGTACCACCGCAGGGTCCGTTCCGTATCTGCTTGGGGCAGGTCTCGGGACACACGTATTCCATGTCGCCCAGGACACAGTTGCCACACGATTTGCAGCCGAACATCGGGACCTTCACCGCCGTCTCGAATTTTTCCACGACGCTCTCGACGAACGGCCGGCCCTCGATCCAACCGGATATGCGGCGAAGAAGCTTCCGCCACACGGTTTCAGTCCGGACCGGGAACATCTTTCCCGCTAGGTTCAGCATGTTGGGAATCAAGCCAAGCCGCTTCGGTGTACCTTTCGGCGAGTTGTAGATATAGAACGCGTTCTCTGGGGCATGGGTCAGTTCTTCGGCAAACTCTTCCCAACGCGGAGCAAGCTCCTCTCCTCTGGATATGATCCATCGGATCTGATCGACGTCGTGTGTTCCGCCGACGTAGGCACCGGCGTAACCAAGGCCCCTCAGGACGGCAACAGTGCGTGCCGCGCGCTCAAGTCTGGCGGCCTTCCCCTTGTCTTCGGTCGCTACCTCTTCTTTGACTCGTTCGGCCAGTTCGGGCGAAATCCAGCATCCGGGCGGTCGACCCTCGGACATGAGCTCGGCCGCACGCTTACCCAACACATACACATTGCCGACTACCGGTTTGGATATCCCGCGCTCATCCAGATACTGCTTGAGCTCGCGAAACTTGGCCGCGTCGTAGCCGATCTGCGTGATCGCAAAGTCCGCACCCGCGGCGAATTTCTTTTCCAGCTTGATGTACTGGTACAAACAGTCCGGTTCGTTGTACTTGAACGGCGACACCGCAACGGAAATCGAAAACGGCATCCCGTCGTCTCGCATGTTCTTCATCATGGACACAAGCGCGACCGAATCTAGATCGAAGATCGCTCTTTCTTCGTGCTGCTTCGGGTAGTCGCCGGTGAGAGCTAAGACGTCGTGGATTTCGAAGCGATGGAGCTCTTCGAGCGTCTGTCGTAGCCCGGCCCGATCCTGGTAGACGCAGGTCAGGTGCAGGTTAGGCGTCAGGCCGTGTGCCTTCGCACCCGCTGCAATCCGAACCGGATCCTGACCGCCTCCTCCACCGGCATAACTGGTAACACCCGCGGCGTCAACGGCATTCAGTCCGGCCAATGCGCTAGAGATCTCGAGAAGCCGTTCTTCGGTGATCCGCTTACTCGCGACGAGTTCCACGATGTGGCAGAACTCACCCGCGTCCAGCTTTTGCCGAAGTGCGCTGGTCATCCAATAGCCTCAAAGATTCCCGGAACAAGAGTTTGTGCGGCGTGCCTAGCGACACCCACGCCTACAGAAGAATCTTGTATGGTACAAGAACTGTCCTCGGTCGGGTAATCCGAGTCCCTTCAAGAGACATCACGTTTCATCCGCTAAGAAGTTCTCCGGACAGAGGCCTCGACCCGAATAAATTGACAACACAAGTTGGTTTGTTAGACTGGCGTCGATATTCGCTTTAAAGACATTGCGACGTGTGGGTTAGCGCTCCGTTTCGGGCCGATCTGTGTGCCTCTGCCATGAATCTGAGTAGCGCCACTTGTCTATTATATAGGAGGGGCCATGGATTCCGTCCAACACCTCAGAATCGTCGGGCCTTTGTCGTTACTGACGATCCTTCTCGTCGTTATGCCGGGCCTCGGTCAAACTACCGATTTCTCCGGGGAGTGGGACGATCGAGTCCACGAGGACGCATGGGACAGGACGAACGGTCCTTGCCCGTCCCCGCAGTGCGGCGGGCCGGCACCCGGTGACTACCTGGGACTTGCGCTCACTGAAGCAGGCCGAATGAGGGCAGACACGGCGGACGTTTCGGATTGGGGATTGCCGGAATTTCAATGTCGGCCCCACCCCACCCCGTACGTGTGGCGCGCCTTGGGAGAAGTGCGAATCAGCAAGGAAATCGATCCCGTTACTCGGGGACTCGTCGCCTATCACGTCAACTGGGTCCGATCGATGGACCGGACAATATACATGGATGGACGCCCGCATCCTCCGGACTATGCCGCACATACCTGGGAGGGTTTCTCAACTGGCGAGTGGGACGGGAACACTCTGGTCGTCACGACGACTCATCTCAAAGAAAGTTATTTCAGACGCAACGGCTTGAAGTTCACCGATCAGGTGAAGGTCACCGAATACCTGACGCGGCACGGGGATATTCTCACGGTCGTCGGAATTATCGATGAACCCACGTATCTGGAAGAACCGTACATCTTTTCGATCAATTACGCCCTGAATGTGCACTCGGAGTTGACCTACTACCCCTGCACCGTTGTCGAGGGTGAAAACATCACTCCCGACGTGCCGCACTTCCTGCCGGGCGAAAACTTATATCTGACGGAGTGGACGGCTCAGTTCGGGATACCCGTCGAAGCGGCCCGAGGATACGGGAAAACTTTATATCCCGAGTACCAGGCCGAAATAGACACCGGCACAAACTAAAACGGAAATTCCCTGGCAGTTATGACTAAAAACATCTCTCAGAGCGCGATGGCCCTCGGGGTGATACTCCTCATCATCCTCATCACTGCCGCCACTGGATTCGGGCCGACTCTGGCCCGGGGAACTCAAGATGCCGGCCTTCCGGCAATCAATGTCCTGCCGGTTCGCGGCAACATCTATATGGTCGTCAACGGCGGTAGTAATGTCGCCGTCTCCGCGGGTAGGGACGGCGCGTTGTTGGTTGACACCGGATCTGCGCGGTTGGCGGACCGGCTTGTAGCAACAGTCCAGCAGTTGGTCGCCGCCGTAAACGCTTCGCCCATTCCGGCGTCAGCTTGTGTCGGGTCAAATTGTGCCGGCGTCCTGAGTCCGTTCGGGTGGTCCGGTCCGGGCTTCAACGGAGCGACGATCTCGCGGAGCCCGGCCAAGCCGATCCGTTACATCATCAACACGAGCATGGATCCAGACCATGCCGGTGGAAATGAAATAGTGAGCCTGGCCGGCACTACGTTTACAGGCGGAAACGTGACCAGAACGATTGCCGACTCTGGGGAAGGCGCAGCCATACTGGCCCATGACAACGTCTTCTGGAGAATGAGCGAGCTTCCGATTTCCAGCGATGCGTTGCCGACCGAGACATATCTGAACCCGTCTTATAAACTCACGCAATTCTTTAACGGTGAGGGCGTACAACTGTTTCACCTGCCTGCAGCGAGCACCGACGGCGACACCATGGTCTGGTTCCGATATTCCGACGTGATCGCCACGGGTGACGTGTATTCGACGCTCAGTTATCCGGTGATAGACATCGAGAATGGCGGCACGATTCAGGGTATCGTTGACGGACTCAATCGCATTCTCGACGTGGCATACGCGGAATTCAGATCGCAGGGCGGAACGATGATCATTCCGGGTCATGGACGGCTCAGTGACGTGGCCGATGTAGCCAATTATCGCAATATGATGTCGATCATCCGTGATCGGATCCAGGACATGATTCAGAAGGGGATGACCCTGGAAGAAGTCTTGGCGGCCAATCCAACGATGGACTACGACGGACGATACGGTTCGAACACAAGGACGAGGGATATGTTTCTTACGGCAGTATATGAAAGCCTGCCGTCGGCCAATTAGATTCCGGACGACGGTGTTTCTGAACGATGAGATGATCAACGCTTTTTGGGAGAAAACGCCATGAAAATCAGATTGTCTCTGACTCTGATCGGAATGTTTCTGTTTGGAGTTGGGGCCCACGCCCACCACTCTCTTTCGGCCACCTATGATCAGGAAAGGGTTGTAACACTCGAGGGACGATTGGTCCGGTTCATGTTTCGCAATCCACATGCCTTCGTTCATATCGAGGCGCAGGATTCCGATGGTCAGTTGCAGCGTTGGGCTGTGGAGTGGGGAGGCGCCTCCCAACTCAGAGGACAAGGCGTGACGCGCAGCACGTTTAAAGTCGGTGACGAGGTGGTTATCACAGGGAATCCTTCGCGCACGGTCACCGACTACAGAGTGAAAATGAACACGCTCCACCGAACGGCAGATGGATTCGGGTGGGGCACGCGTCCTGGTGAAGTCGTCGACTGATCGAGATGCGTGGGAGAAACACGTTGCTCGGAAGACAATGAACTACCAGACGCTATTGCGACACACTGGCCTCGGCGTTATCGCCACCACGGCCCTGTTGCTCACCTACCCCGTTGACCTTAAGGCCCAATCTCAGACGGCCGAGGACGCTGCAGCGATCGATCTCACCGGATATTGGGTCTCGATCGTCACTGAAGACTGGCGCGTCCGAATGGTGACGCCACCCAAAGGCTACTATGAATCCGTTCCTCTCACCCCCGAGGGGCGTAGCGTAGCCGATGCCTGGGATCCGGCCGCCGACGAAGCTGCGGGTAACGAGTGCAAGGCGTATGGCGCTGCGGCCATCATGCGGATCCCCGGGCGCCTCAACATCGGCTGGGAAGACGCGAACACGCTGCGGATCGACACGGACGCGGGGATGCAGACCCGGCTCTTCCATTTCGGAGAATCCGAGGCACCGACCGGAGAGCGTAACCGGCAAGGACATTCCGTAGCCGAGTGGGAATACGCGAATACCGGCCGGGGAGGCCCTCGAAAAGGCAATTTGAAAGTCGTTACGACCGGGATGCAGGAGGGATACCTGCGCAAGAACGGGGTTCCCTACAGTGAAAACGCCGTCGTAACGGAATACTACGACTTGATCACGACTCCCGCTGGCGAGCAGTGGATCGTAGTGGTGACGGAAGTCGTCGATCCCGTATATCTGAGCCCGCCTTTCATCACGAGCACACAGTTCAGAAAGCAATCCGACGACTCGGGGTGGAATCCAACACCCTGCTCGGCCCGATAAGTCCGGCAAACCATCTGCCGATAAACGGTTCTACGTTCATACTCCGACAGGGAATCCATCGTCTCAAATCCGCGTTTTGCACGTCAGACCATGTTTCCTGCATAATGGAGATTCTGTTTTAAGAGGGGCGTCGCGCTTCAAGAGGAAGGAGCAACGGCGCCCTTGTTTTTTGACCCGATCACACACGCTGATGAAACATCTCACGACGGTCCTCGTGACCCTGATAGCCACCACACTTCCGTTGCTCGCCCAGGATGTCGAACCCATCCCCGAATCCGAGTACGACACGCTCCGGGATACGAAGATCGTTTACGCCGTCCGGATCGACGACGAAATTACTGTTGATGGTCTTCTCGACGAAGCCGTGTGGGAACTGGCCGAACCGGCGACGGACTTCCTTCAGGTCCTCCCCAACACGGGATTTCCTGCCGGTGTAGTTACCGAAGCGCGCTTCCTCTATGACGGCGAGAATCTCTACGCCGGCTATCACTCTTACGATCCGAATATGGATCGACTGACTTTCAGCGACATGCGGGAGGACTTCGGATTTCAACAGAACGACAATGTCAGCCTGATTATCGACAGCCTCAATGACAACCGTTCAGCATTCATGTTTGGGACGAATCCAGTCGGTGGCAGACGCGACGGCCAGATCTCCAACGACGGCGAGATAAATCAGGATTGGGACGGTGTCTGGGATGTAAAGGTAGTTCGCGGAGATGGTGTGTGGACTGCGGAATTCGTCGTCCCCTTCAAGACACTCCGGTTTTCGCAGTCCGAGTCGCAGGAGTGGGGCCTCAACATGACCCGCAAGGTCAATGGCTTGAGCGAAGAGAGCACGTGGTCGCCGGTTCCCCGTCGATTCAGAGCAACACGGGTTTCCCTGGCCGGGACCTTGACCGGGCTCGAGGGTATCCGGCAGGGGCGCAACATCCGGGTCAAACCCTTTGCCACTATGGGATTCACGACGACACCCTCGATGGGTAACTCCGCAAACCGAACTGATCAGGACTACGACGGTGGCTTGGATCTGAAGTACAGCCTCAACCAATCCCTGACGGTGGATGCCACGTACCGAACCGACTTCGCGCAGGTGGAAGTCGACACGCAACAAGTCAACCTAACCCGGTTCAATCTCTTCTTCCCGGAGAAAAGGGAATTTTTTCTGGAGAACTCGGGGACTTTCACGTTCGGCGCCGGGGGAAATCGCGGCAACCTGGTGCCGTTCTTCAGTCGGCGGATCGGTCTCGGCCCCGGCGGGACTCCCATCCCCATCGTCGGCGGGGCGCGCGTGACCGGACAGGTCGGACGCTGGGACGTGGGTTTCCTGGAAATGAAGACCGAAAGCAAGGACACCACGCCTTCAAACAACTATCTCGTCGGACGCGTCAAACGGAATTTTCTGACGAATTCATGGGTGGGAACTTTGCTCGCCAACCGCGACTCCACAGTCGACGGGGATTACAACCGAGTATATGGCGCCGACGCTCACTTCCTGTTCTACGGCAACCGGTTGGGTTTCGACTCGTTCATCCTGCGGAGCGATACGCCGGGGTTAAACGGCCGGGATCAGGCGCGGCAGTTCCAGGCAGCATGGAGCGACACCGAACTGTCGATAAGGGGCGGCTACAACGAGGTCGGGACCAATTTCAATCCCGAAGTCGGCTTCATCCGCCGCCGAGACAACACGCACTATAACGGCGAATTTGGATTCAATCCGCTCGTCGAGAGTAGTGAGGCTATTCGGAACCTGGTCTTCGGAGCCAGCTGGGACTATTACAAAAACGGCACAACCCAACAGATAGAAACGCGGGAACAGTTCGCCAGCGTGGGCGTTCGGTGGCGGGACAGCGGATCCATCATTTTCAGCATAAGTGAAACTTTTGATCGACTGACGGACCCGTTCGATATCCGCCCCGACATTCAGATTGCGGACGGTGATTACACGTACCGACGTTATTCTGCAAGGGTCAACACCGATACCAGCGACAGGCTCAGCGGAAGCGCCAGCTATGAATGGGGAGAGTTCTGGAACGGGGATCGAAAATCGTTCAGTGGTGGAGTCGATGTGAAGGCCAGTCCCAATCTCAGGATCGCCCTCGATTACAGCCACAACCGCGTCGATCTTCCCAACGGTAAGTTCACGACCGACCTGTTGGCCTCACGTTTCGACTATGCTTTTTCGCCGTACACTTTTTTCAATGCGTTCGTTCAATACAACGCGGATCGGCAGCAGGTGAGTTCCAACATCCGGTTCCGTTTCACCTATCGTCCGCTGAGCGACATATTCATCGTCTACAATGACATCCGGGACACCGACCGGGGTCAGCTCGTCCAGCGCGCGCTGATCGTCAAGGTAACCAATCTCATCAGTTTCTAGCCCGCTCCCTCCAGCCTCTATCGCATAGGGTCTTGTCATTTGTTTACAATAATCCGGCCGGCTGGCCGAGGGGATACACTCCGGTTATACCGTTGCGTATTTCTCTCTGCAACTGGCCGTATAATATGGGTTTCACCGAAGTCGTTTATCTCGGTCTGGACCTGAAGCACAAGGAGAAGCAGACGCACTTCTTCGGAGCAGATTTCCATTCCCGGGACCACGAAAACACCGAATTCCCGAAGATGGCGCGGATGCTGGAATACGGCGCGCGCCAACTGGCCAACAGTGGCGTCCGGGTGTTCAACTGCAGCCCGGTGTCGGACCTGGACTGCTTCACGCAGGTTAGCTACGAGTATGCGCTATCACGGTGATGGCTTCTGGGACCCCGCAGATGCGCTCTATAAGCACATATATAACTAAAAACCCGTTCATAATCGATCCAAGGCCATTCGTAAGCTGAAACTCTTTCGGCCAGTCCTTCCTGTTACCCAGACTTGTTTAGTTGTCTTTGAATCGCTCCGGATGTAGCGTGTTCGAATCCAGAAAGGAGAAACGATGAACAGACGAGAGGTCCTAACAACATTGTTCGCGACAGCTGCCATGGGCGCCGCCGCCACCGAAGCTCGTGCGCAGGAGCAGGGCGGGCGACAGCTGAAACCGCTTCCGTTCGCACCGAACAGCCTGGACGGTATTTCGGAAAGGGTCATCACTTCCCATCACGGCAACAACTACAGTGGTGCGTTCCGCCGCTTGGCTGCAGTCGAATCCGAACTGGCCGGATTGCCAGCAGACGCCCCGGGGTTCCTGAGAAAAGGACTGAAGATGGAGGAGTTGACCGCAACAAACGCTGTGATCCTGCACGAAGAGTACTTCGAGACTCTCGGTGGCGACGGACAAGCCTCCGGTGGACTCGAAGACGCAATCGCCCGGGACTTCGGAAGCTTCTCCGCCTGGGAGACAGAATTCCGTGCGGTCTCTGCTTCACTGGGCGGCGGCAGCGGATGGGCCATCCTCAACTTCAACTTCAACGACGGACGCCTGCACAATTACATCGCGTTCGACCACACCGACAATGTTGGCTTTGGACGACCCGTGCTCGTCAATGACATGTTCGAGCACTCCTATCATATGGACTATGGGTCTGCTGCCGCCCAATATGTCGACGCGTTTATGAGGAACGTGAACTGGGATGCGTGCAACAGTCGGTTTGAAGGGGCAGAAAGAGCGTATGCGGCGGTTTAGTGGGTTGGGCTGACCACTGACGCCTCGCGCCTTGTTGTCCATCCGCACCGGAGGACCGGTGCGGATCCTCCAGGGTCTGCTCGAACCAAACGGTATGTGGGAAAGGCCTCGCAATCAGGAAGATTGCGAGGGACGCCCTGCTCTTAAATAGAAGACCCGGCCAGGATGGCCGTTTGAACGACCGAGCGTAATCCGACTTCTTGCCCGAAGGGTGGAATCTCACCCAAAGCGTGGGACCCCCAAGAACTAGTTTTCGAGAAACGTTTCTTCAAACAACGAAGTGGCACGAACTTCAACCTGTCCCGAATCGTCAGGTATCAGAAAAATTGCCGCAATACCGTGCGTCTCGGCCCAGGCAAGGCCTTTATCCACACCCATCACGTAGAGAGCGGTCGAAAGGATATCGGCAACCAGGGCCCGCTCGTGCCACACCGTAACGGTGGCGCTTGTCCGGATGGGATGCCCGGTTTCGGGATTCAGTATGTGACCGATGCGTGTCTCGCCTGTTCCGATATCGCGTTCCGACCCACCACTAGTTGCGAGTGAGCCTTCCCTGAGCTGAATCGTCAGGACTGATTGGGTCCGGTTTAGGGGATGTGCCACGTCAACCCTCCATCCGCCTCTATCCGGTCCCGCACCCCGAACCATGATCTGCCCTCCGAGATCGATCATCCAACTATCGAAGCCGGCATCAACTGAGTAATCCCTGACACGGTCCAGAGCATCGCCTTTCCCGAACGCTCCCACGTCGATCAACACTGCTCGATCCCTGGTGGCAAGACAGGCCTCGGCGTCCAGAGAAAGGTTCCCGAAACCCGTAGTCTCGAGCGCATTCCGAAGTTCTCCCTCGGTTGGCCGTCGACCTCCGCTGTTAAGACCCCAGGCTTCTACGAGAGTTCCAACCCCAGGATCGAAGGCACCGCCTGTTCGATCAGTCCACGTCTTAAGTCTGGGGAAGAGATCGCACAATGAGGCACTGAGCCCGAAGCTCTCACCTAGAGGGTGCCGGTTGAGACGACTGATCACACTGTCTGCCTTCCAGGTGCTCAACTCTTCGTCGGTGTTTTCTAGAATGCGGAGGAAACTTTCAATCCGGTTGAGTCCCGACTGGCGATCCGGAGCGTAGGCCTCGAGCGAGGCCCTTGTTCCCATCAGGTAAACGTCCCGGCGCACCTGGACCGGCGCGGGGGCGGGCCAGGCGAAACACTCGGCAACAAGCGCGAAACAGACGGCGGGAATCAGGAGCAGAGCCTTCACGCGACCTGTTTTCAGGCAAAAACTCCGGGTTGGCCCCCAAGCTCCGACCGTCTGGCAAGTCGGTAGCTGACGACCTGATGGGCGAGGTAGGTAGTCACAAAGATCGAAGAGGACACCAGATGAAGCCCTAGGAGCCTGCGCCGTAGGACGATTTTCGACTCGGCGAATTTCGCGATATGGCGATTGATCGGTATCGGTGACCGGGGAATGGGCGTTTTGGACGACGAGGCGCCGATGGGTGCGCCACGGGTGCTTGAATCGACCCTCGTTCGGCCTGATTTGCGGGCGGTATCCCTGTCATCAGGCTGCCTGAAGCCCCTGCATCCGCTTGACGTTCAATGCCAGACACACCAAGTTCCACTCGCCCTGGACCTTGTTCAGGCCGCGCAGGCTGAATCGGCGGAAGCCGAGCACCTCCTTGATCCACCCGTTGGGCGCCTCCGACAGCCATTTGCGCTGGGCGTACTGCACCCGTCCCGCCTCCATCGACAGCTTCTCGGCCATGCGGGCCTTCGCCGGATGCCTGGCGGCGTCTACCGCGACCGCGCGCCGGCCCTCCCGGCCCAAGGCCACATAGCCGTCCACGCCGCGCGCCTCCAGCGCCTCCAGGTCGTCCTCGTTGCAGTAGCCCGCATCCGCCAGCACCGTCTCGGGCCGTTCCCCATGGGTGGCCTCCACCTCGTCCACCAACGGGACCAGCCGACCCTGGTCGCTGGCGTTCGACGACACCTCGGTGGCGACGATCAACTGCTTCTCTCCCTCCACCGCCACCTGCGCGTTGTAGCACTGCTGAAAACCCTCCGATGAGGTCTTCATGATCCGGCTTTCGGGATCGGTGAAGTTGTCCTGCGCCTTCTCGTCCGGCTCGCCGTATTCCCGCTTGTAGGGCCGCCCGCTCTTCCGGTTGCGCTTCGAACCGGGCTCGCGTCCCCGCGCCTCGTCGGCCTCCCGTTGCCTGGCCTCCAATCGCGCCCTGGCCGCCCGGATCGCCGCCAGCCGATCCTCCCGGCGGCGCAACTCCTCGGGTAACTCATCGCCGCGATGCGCCTCCCCGAAACGCGCGTCCTCCGCCGCATCGGTCTCCCGCGCGCGCGACAGCAACGCTTCGATCTCGCCCTCCAGGCGCCGCTCCTCCTCCTGCATCCGACCGTAACTCATCGCCTTGCGCTTGCTGGCATTGGCTCGAACCTTCGTCCCGTCGATCGACAACTTGCCGAAGTTCCCAACCCCGGTCTCGCGCGCCAGACCGACCACCTCCACAAACAGCGCCTTGAAATCCGACAAATGACGCCGGCGAAACTCGCAAATCGTCCGATGGCTCGGAAAATTCCCCGCCGCCAACACCCGAAATGCCACGTCCTCCTCCAGCTTCCGCGCCAGCCCTCGGGACGAAAACACCCCCGTCGCGTACCCGTAGATCAGCACCTTCGCCATCATCCGCGGCTCATACGGCGACTTGCGACGACCGTCCCCCTCGTAAGGCGCGTAAAACGCCGTCAAGTCCAATCCGTCCACCAGATCGCTCACATGGTGTGCCAAGTGCCCCTCCGGCAACCAATCCCGTATATCCGGCGCCAGCAGCAACCCCTGCTCCGGCTGGTACGGGCGAAACGTCGTCGGCATCGCATTCTCCTCCTAACTGCGACACTATTATCTCATTCACTTCCTACGGCGCAGGCTCCTAGCGTGATACTTGCCAATAGAGGCGCAGTCACGACCTGCAGCATGTATCCCGAAGCGATCATCACCGGCATCGTGACCATCGAGACAAGACCCGAACTGCGATTCGAATTCGTACCGCTCCGAAGCTTCTTCTGGATGTGGGACTGAACCATGAGCCCGACAACGAACACCAGGGCGGGAGCCACCAGAACGTGCAGGCTGAGCATCGCGGACTGCCACGGATGATTGACGATGGCAAAGGGATCGGCGGTCTCCATGAAGTATTTCATCCAGAGATAAGCCACTCCGCTCACCGTTACCAGAAGCGTAGAAATGTGGGACAACCAGATCTCCCAGGGTCTCATCGTATTTTCTCAGATCTATTGGTTCAAAACTCGATCGATGGCTAAAACTCGTCGAACCGCCTCGGTCGTTGCGATCGCCGTCAAAGTCGCGCCGGCTATAGGCCGGATGGTCCGGTTCAAATTCAGTTCCTCGGTGAGGACCTGTCCTTCGTATTGGGCCAGCCAGGCGCTAGGCGCCATATAATCGGGAGGCTCCAGGAAAGCTGTGACTTCTATCCGCTTCACCTGTCCCTCGGTGTCCAGGCTGACCAGCAGGCTTTCATTCTTGGTTCTCACGACATGGGTATCCACATACGCACTGCCCACCGAATCTCCGCCTTCTGTTGCAACGTATCGGGCAATCAGCAAAGACGGGACCTCTACCCCAGACTCTGTTTCGGCCGCGCTTCGCTGGGCTTGGGTCAGGAAGACACGTTCAGCGCGGATGTCGGCTCCGGGAAAAGCCTGTGCAAGTGCTTCCTCCCGTGTCGTCTGCGCCTCTGCAATACCGGTGAGGGAAAAACCAAACACCAGCGCCAACGAAAGGCTAGAAGCTATATCCAAGCGCGACATTGAACTGATCGACTCCGCTCGTACCGTCGTTGGCCACAAACTGGTAATCTGCTTTCACGACAACGTTCTGAATAGGGGCAAACGAAAGACCCAGTGTGTGAAACACGCGATCCATGGTCGCGTCCTTCAAGGACCCTGAGGCAACGCGAGCCTGAGTATCCAGCGATTCGAATCTGTAAAAAGGCGTCAGGGCGACATCCGGCCGAACCTGAGAAAAAAGGTTGTAGCCGAACTGCAAATAACCGCCCTCCTGGACCTCGCCCACACCGCTCGTACCTGTGAGAGACCGTGCATTGTTCAGCAGGTCGGCATTGTCTATAACCGAACGCGCATACAAGCCACGAAAATCGAATCCCCTCAACTGCGCCTGCCCATGGACTTCCACCATCCGAGTACGGACTGAAAAGCTTTCCCCGCTAGAGGAGAACTGTCCCTGGTTCGAATCTCCCGTATAGAAGGACCCGCCAATGAAAACGCCGGGAACAGGCGTCACATCCAGCCGGCCCGCGAAGGCGGCATCTGTGAACTGCGACTTCGATCCCTTCTGACGGCCACCGCGAAGACCGTTCGCGCTGAAACCGCCTGCATCCAGGCCGTTCACGACGTAGGCCCGATAGTTGAACTTTCCAGCCCTGCCCACGACACCAAACCCGTTCTCTCTCCAAGTGGATGGCAAAAGTCGGCTCTCGGTCTCCGTGCGCCTTGCACTGAGGAAGGCGTTCGGTTCATGAAACTCGTTGGTCAATCCCATAGGAATCAGCAATAAACCCCCGCGCAACGTGAGTGCGGGATGTGCCAGGTAGTCGACATAAGCAAATTCGACGCCGATTTCATTCGCATGCTCAACTTCGATTTCCGAGTTGAATAGAAACTTGTCGTTAAAGCGGTAACCGAAATAAGTGACGGCCCTCAGAAAATCCCGTTGGGTCCCTTTATTTACACTGGCACCGCTTTCATTCTTGTTGGCGAAGTTCTCATAGAGCATCTCGCCGTAACCGGCAATGGAAACGCCCTGGTCTTGCCGGTAAACCGAAGCCGCAGCACTCCCGAGGCCGAGTTGCCTCGCCTCGTCGTCTGAAACTTCGATTTCGACATCAGATTCGCCGCTGCGAAGCCGCTCCATCTCGGCCGCCAATACCTGTACCTGGCGACTCAGTTCCTCGATCCGGGCCTCGATCTCTGCCGCAGACCTTTGGGCAGCTGGTGCCGGAGATGCCATCGCCATCACACTCGACACGAGACCAAGAACGATCGCTCCAACAATTCTCTGTACCGCTTTACTTCTCATCTCGACCCCTCACCTCAGCGTGGTTATCGAACCAGGGGGCAGGATGAGTTGACTCGTCCGAGCGACGGAACTTATACTGCAACCGGTGTTTAGCAACGAACAGCACAGTTTTACGCCAGGGATGCGCCGGGACCATCCGGCGCGTCCCACCCTACCTCTTGGGAACGCTCACAATCTGTTGATTACGATGGCTTACCTACTACTACTGTGTTACAAACGAAGCGGTCCACAGAACGGACAACGAGGAAGCTGCTGAATCAGGAAGCGGGCGATGCGAATGCGAAGCGTGGCAATCGAGCAGGGGTTATGTCGTTCGGGCCGGATCCGGGGTTCCGCGGGGTTTGAAGTGTTTGGGGAGTTTGGGGACGGATAGTCCAACATGCTCGACAAATGCAGAGGGGGAAAAACGGCTCCGCTCGGCGACCAGGAACCCATAAGAGGCAATACATAAGGTGCCATGATGGTGAAATCCACGCCAGCCGCGACCTTCGTAGTGTCCCAGACCGAGTTCCTGCTTGAGTTCCTGATAGTCGCGTTCGATGATCCAGCGCTGTTTGGCCTGACCGGCCAGATCGGAAAGCGAGGTATGGGCCCCAAGAGTGGAGAGCCAGTACCGGATCGGTTCGGATGCGGTCTTGGGCCACTCGACCAACAACCACTCTTTCGGATGCGGCGAGTGGCGCTCGTGATCCAGATGAGCGGGACGAATGCGAACTGCGGCGAAACGGGAACGCAGGGTCTCGGAGGTGCCTTCGCGCCAGGAGACGTTCTTCCAACGCTGGGGAGACAACGAGAGGGCCAGTTGCTTGACCGAAACCGGTTGATGTTTCTTGTTGCGCTGCATGCGGGTCGGTGTCCGTCCGCGGCCGGTCAAGGATTTCGGCGGCAAGGGACCCTGGCCCGGTTTCCACACGGTCGTGGTGCCTTGCACCCCTAGGACGTAGCTAAGTCCGAGTTCGGTGATGCCGTGCCGGAACTTGTAGTTGTTGCCGTAGGCCGTATCGCCCAGAACCGGTGTCGGAGCAATGCCGTCATCGACGGCCTGCCGGATTTGTTCCAAAGCAATTTGAGGTTTAGTTTGAAATCGAACGTCTTCGGGAATAGCGGCTTTGCTTCGACGTTCCGGATCCTTCGCCCAGGTCTCGGGGAGGTAGAGTCGCCATGCCACCGGCAAGCTGGATTTCGCTGTCGCCACCGACAGGCTCACCGCCACCCGGCAGTTCTGGTTTGCCGACCTGTCCACAGTATTGCCGGGCCACACCCACCGAGTGGGTCCCCTTTTTCACGAATCCGGTGTCGTCGACAATCCAGGCTTCAATCGGACCGTTGGCTTCCATCGCCCCCAGCGCGTACTGTCGAACTTCTGCCAACAGAGCCGCATCGTCCCAGGGCGCATCCGCGACCAGATGATGTAGCGACTGGTGCATTCGGCGTACATTATCCGGAGCCAATCGTGCAGCCATCGGCTCCACACTCTTACGTTTGATCGGCAGCAACAACCCGGTGCAGTACGACTTCAACGGTTCATGACGATCGGCGTGTCCTGCGGCCGACGCCAGGCGTTCCAAATAGGCCGCAAAACGTTTTTCCTGAGTGCCTGGCGCCTTCGATTTGGCGCTCATGACCGGATGCTAACATAAAATAGACCGTTTGTAACATAGTAGTACTACCCAATTAGACTCGAAATACTAATTGAAAGTGAAAATCATTTTCAATTATGAATTTGATTCTCGCCTCGTGACGGGCCCCTTGTCAAGAGCGATTCTTGCCCTCAGAGCCGCGATTAACGCGGCGAATCGTGGGGGGAATTAGGGGGACTCCCCGAATTCCCAGTGGCGAGGTCTCAAAAGATCGATGCGGGGATTGAGCACTATGTCCCCTTAAATGAATAATCCCGGGAGGTCACAAACAATTGACACGAGCGTAAGTACCCCTATACTGAACGTGTAAGTAATTGATGATAATCCCTGTTTTGGAGCCCCCGTGCCTCTGTTCGGAAAGTAGTTGGATTCTGCAAGTTGACCATAGTCTTTCCCGCAAAGCCCTGGAAGTTCCCTACAGCTAACCTCAAGGAAAAAGCATGACAAAGAAACTGTACGTTGGAAACCTGCCCTTCCAGACGACGGAAGACGACCTCTCCGACATGTTCGGTCAAGTTGGAGCCGTAGAATCAGTCCGAATCATCACCGACCGCGACACAGGACGGTCACGAGGCTTCGGCTTCATTGAAATGGGTGACGAAGAGGCCGAAAAGGCGATCAACGAATTTAACGGAAAAGATCTTGAAGGACGCCCCCTGACTGTCAACGAGGCTCGGCCTCAGGTAGACAGAGGCGGTGGCGGTGGCCGCGGCGGTGGCGGCGGCCGTGGCGGATACGGCCGGTACTAAAATCGTTTCCGAATCGAAGGCATGGTGGCCCAGCCGCCATGCCTTCTTTAGCTTTCAGCCGATTCTTACCCCGAGCATTGCCCTCCGCAGACCGACACCACTCTGTAACAAAACATACTGTTCAATACGGGATTTCCGTATACTTTCTAATAACAATGCTGAGGCGTGACCATAAGAAAATAATAGCTCTTCTGCTATTGCCTCTCCTTCTTGGATTCAGTTTCCAGTGGGCGCTGGAAGTGTTCCATCCCCTCGAGGAGGACTTTTCCGCATCGCATCAGCACAGCGGCACGGGAGAAGTCGTCCACGCATCCTACAACCGCGTTGATGGACACGCTTCCCATGCATGCCCGCATTCGAGCGCCTTCGCACAGTTCAGGCTTTTGAGTTCCAGTTCTGCCAATAGCCAGGCATGTGCAACCAAGGCCTCCTTTTCCGACACACTGATCACCAGTTACGCCTCCAACGTCTTAGGCCGGGGCCCGCCAAGGGCCTGACTCCTCCGACTGTTTCAAAGAAAAAATCTGATTCGTTCGGTCGCAGATAGCGTCAATGTCTGCGGAGGAACCGGTGAAGCGTTTTTACTTTCCATTAGTGGCCCTTTTCGTGTTGGTAACTGTGCCCGGGCCGGGCTGGGCACAAGAATCCGGATCCATTGAAGGAAGGGTCAGGCTTTCGGCCGATGAAGTTGTCCACCGGGCCACTGTGCTACTGGTGGAACTGGGCGTAACGACTGAAACGGACGAAACCGGTCAATACCGATTTGAAGACGTACCGGCGGGCGTGTACGAGGTCCTCGCCTTCCAGTCGGCCCTCGACTCGGAAACGCAGTTTGTCGAAGTGGTCGGAGGCGCGAGGGCGACACTCGACATCCGGCTGCGAATCTCTCCTCTGCGTCAGGAAATCACGGTCACGGCACAGGGCCGCCAGGAAACAACGTTCCAGGCAATCCCGTCGGTGACAACTTTGGACTCGTTCGATCTGTCCGAGGTGATGGCGACATCTCTTGGAGAAATGCTCGATGGAGAACTGGGCGTCCGAAAGCGCAGCTTCGGAGCGGGCAACTCCCGGCCGGTGGTTCGAGGGTTCGATGGCGATCGCGTACTGGTGATGCAGGACGGAATGCGCATCGGGTCGCTGGCGTCGCAGTCAGGCGACCACGGAGAACCCATCGATGGGGGGAGCGTCGAACGCATTGAAGTCGTCAAGGGACCGGCTACGCTCCTGTACGGAAGCAACACCATCGGTGGCGTCGTCAATGCGATCAGCACCCACGAGAGCTTCCTGGAACAACCCTACGAAGGCCTGCGCGGGCAGATCTCGTCATCGGCGGGCTCGGCGAACGAGCAGGCGGGTGGCAGTTTCACGACCGAGTACGGGGCTGGCGGATGGCTTCTGTGGTTGGGAGGCGGAGGGCAGCGTACGGACGATTACGAAACCCCGATCGGCGTGATCCACAACTCGATGAGCCGAATCAGCAATGGATCGGTCGGTCTCGGCTGGTTCGGAGAAAAGGCATTTGCCAGCGTTGGGTACCAGGGTAACGACGGCCGCTACGGCATTCCGTTCGCGCACACTTTCGAAGGCGGAGGAGAAACCGGGAAAGCTGTGGACGCTGTGAAAGTTGCGTTCCGGCAGCACGGAATCCGGCTGACTACGGGGCTGAGAAACCTTGGGTCGATCGTCGACTCTTTCGAACTCTCGCTCAATTATTCGGACTGGAATCACGACGAACTGGAGATCTTCGATGACGGCGTGCAGGAGATCGGCACAACGTTTGAGAATCAACAGTTCGTCTACAGAGGTGTGTTCACTCAGGGAAGCGGCGATCACCTCTCGGGCAGCTTCGGTTTCTGGGGACTGACCCGTGACTTCGAAACAAGGGGCGAAGAGGCTCTGTCCCCTCCGGTCGATCAAGAAGCGTTCGCCGTGTTCGGGCTTGAAGAACTGAGTTTTGATCGGGTCCGCCTGCAGTTGGGGGGACGCCTGGAACACAACAACTTCGAGCCGGTCGGCAACACCGCGGCACGGGACATCGACTTTACGGGCTTCTCTGCCGGTATAGGCGCGCGGTTCGACCTATGGGACGGCGGGGCGTTTGTCGCCAACTACACCGACTCGTTCCGGGCCCCGGCAATGGAAGAACTTTACAATTTCGGTCCTCATGTTGGGAACCTGACTTTCGAGATTGGAAACCCGACGCTGGGCAGGGAGCGAAGCCACGGCTTTGACTTCGCGCTGCGGCACCGGAGGAACCGCCTTCAGGGAGAGATCAATCTCTTCTACTACGACATCGATGACTTTGTCTTCCTCGCCCCTACCGGCGCGAGGAGGGATGGCCTCATCGAAGCCGAATACGCACAGGGAGATACGCGGTTCTATGGAAGGGGCTGTCAAGAGAAACACGTCCCCGCCGAGCGGACCACCGGACCCAACACTGTCGTGGCAGCCAGCCCCTGTCTCCGTTGAGACGAACTGTTGATCCGGCATCGCAGAGAAGTCGATCACTCATCACAACGTGGTGTGGTTTCGAGAAACTGAAAAGCGCAAAGGGGTCGTGATTGCCGACCACGGTTCTATCTGAGCCTCGAGGGCTATCGCTTTTCCAGGTCGTGCGAGGGGGGATAGAGTATTACATGGGCCTTCAGCAAGCGCTGTGTGCCAACCGCGTATCGGATCCTCACCCTCGACCCTACCGTTCCGACGCCTCACCGACGACGAGCGGTCGAATGCCTCGCGCTGTCGGCAGAAGTCTGGAAACGGCTATGTCGCCAAGTTCAGTTTCTTTGCGTTAAACGTGTCTCCTTTCTTCCACATCTTCAGTGCGGTCGCTGCAATCTTCCTCGCCAGTGTCAGCCGAGCCATCTCCTTACGCTTGCCGTCTTTCTGGAGCCCCTCCAGGTAGCTTTTCCAAGGTTCGGCCCCCATGCCTCCGGTCGCCGCCCCGATGAACACATCTTTCAAACGTCGGTTGCCGTTGCGGTTCAGTCCCCGCGTGGCGATCGGCTTTCGACGACGTACCACACGACTCCCTTCCTGCTCATACTCCGCACTCATGTGCATTGCCACGGCCAGACCGCTGTAGTTCCAGAGCTGGCGTTTGGTTCGAAATCGATGCGGGGTGTCCCCCGTCGCTACAATCAAGGCGCAACGTATCGGTCCCAACTGGGGAATCGTCTGCAATATCCCCACCGCACGATGCTTGCAGCTCTCGGTTAACATCGCCAGCTTCGCTTTTTTTCTTAACCCTCTCAGATGATCCAGCTCCTCATACAACCATCCGGTACGCCGCCGTGCACCGGTATTGGCGAGCTGTTCGATCCAGTGTTCCCGCTGCGATGGGAGGTAGACGCCGTGGCCCGGCGTCCGGATCCCACGTCCTCGATACATTGCCTTGATCCGAACCATCGTCCGCTGCGTATCCAGGGTCAAGGTCTCATATCCGCGGACCAGTTCTTTCAACGTCCGCGTCGCATCGTGCCCGTGGTAGACCGACCGCAGCCATCCGGCCCGGAGCAGCTCGGCCAGTTTCAGGGCATCCACCCGGTCGGTCTTGGACCCGTCACTGAGCAGTTTGTTCCGTCTGGGATCACACACGATCACTTCGCTCACATATCCCCGGACCACGTTGTAGAGCCATTCGGCCTGCGTGGTTTCTTCAAACGTCACGTGCAGCTCACCACTCAGACTCTCCAGCAAATCAATGATTGGCCCGGCCTGGGTCTCTACGATCTTTTCCCAGACCAGTTTGCCGTCTGCGTTTAAGACCATCACCACCGTCGTTGCCTGGTGCACATCCATGCCGATATACTTGGCCTGTTTCATTTACGTGCTCCTTTGTCTTTGAATTCAACGCAGCTACGTTGAATGGGTTGTTGTCGGGAGATTTTCCTCCTGGCAACAGCCGACAAAGGGGCGTCCTTCCTTATAGCGTATTAAGGATGATGTGTCTCCGGCCGATAAGTTAAATGATGGGAGACTAGTCCGCCTTGAGAAAAGACTCCTCATATACCAGCCTGTCCCTGCTCCGGTCAGTGGTTCTGCTCTGCGTGGCGATGGGATTCCCCGTGGGTGTAGGCGCACTCGTCTACGATGTCACGTTGGCCTACGCAGCCTTGGGTGCGTTGGTTCCCTTGCTGCCTCTTCTCTACATGAACTTCCGGGCTCACCGAGCCTATACCGAACAGCTTGAAAGCAAGAAGCGGCATGCCGAAGTCATGGCCGAGCTACACGAATCAACCTTGGAAACGCTCGTCCTGGCCATCGATGCCAAGGATCAGAACCAGGGCCACGTTGTTCGAGTTCAGGCCTACGCGAGAGCACTGGTCCGTGAAATGAATCTTGAAGATGATGAAGTGGATGGGATTGCCGCCGCCGCCCTCCTGCACAACATTGGAAAACTGGCCGTACCGGACTACATCCTCAGGAAGAGAGGATCTCTGACACCTGAGGAAATGACTAAGATGCGCCTCCATCCCGAAATCGGGGGAGAGATCATATCCAACATCAAGTTTTCATATCCGGGATCAGACGCGGTTCGGTACCATCACGAACGATACGGTGGCTCGGGTTACCCGGAAGGACTCCGAGGCACCTCAATTCCCATCGCAGCCCGGGTGATCGCGATCGTTGATTCCTACGAAAGCTTCATGTCTCGTCATGGGAACCTGTCGGTGACGGCAGAACAAGCCATGACGATGCTCGAAAAGGGATCCGGTACCCTTTTTGATCCAGACATCGTGGCTCATTGGAAACACGTCTATCTTGATGTCACCGAGGGTTCGGAGGGGAGGCCGGAAGAATACAGACCGAGCGCCTATTCCGACATAGAAAAGGCTGCGTCGGAAGTACATTTCCTGGATACGCTTTCCGAAGCAATCAGCGGATTGTCCTCTGTTGAAGACATTGCTTCCGTAGTCGCCGGCATGCTTGAAGAACATGTTGAATCGAGTACGGTGGTTCTCTGGTCGGTCAACAGCGACCAATTGGTTTCGTATTCCAGGAACGAAGAACCCCATGGCGTACTCCCCTTCGGAGCAGGAGTCGCCGGTTGGGTCGCTGCTGAACAGAGCCCCTGCGTGAACCTTGCTGTGGATTCCGGGCGATTCGAAGGATTGAAAGT
Source organism: Terriglobia bacterium (assembly GCA_965218585.1). GTDB lineage: Bacteria > Acidobacteriota > Terriglobia > 20CM-2-55-15 > 20CM-2-55-15. The sequence continues at coordinate 126,325 of CBDCLE010000003.1, read as the reverse complement.
CGTGGCCGCTCCTGTGATGTTCGACGGGCGGGTACTGGCAGTCCTGTCGCTATATCGCGATGCCGAATTCGGCGATGATGAGGTTCGCTATGCCACGGCGACGGCCGACCGAATCGCGGGCAGTCTTCACAAGGCCCGTATGATCGAAGTCGCACATCAGGATGCGATTTCTGATCGACTGACGGGACTGGCGAATCGGCGAGCGCTGGAGAGGTCGTTTAAGGATTCCTCGGAGGAATCTTTCTCAATTGTGTTGTTGGACCTGGACTCCTTCAAGGCTGTCAACGATACGTTCGGACATCAGGCCGGCGATGACGTTCTGGTGCGCCTAGCCTCTCACCTAAGATCCGTGTTTCCATCCGCAGGGGAGTTTCAGCGGTTGGTCGATGGGGATGCTAGCTTTGAAACGTATCGTGAACTGGGCTTCGGAGTCAGCTGTGGTGTTGCCTCGGCACCGGAAGACGGTAGCACGCTGACCGATGTTACTGCTGTGGCAGATCGACGCATGTACAAGCTCAAATCGCAACTGAAGAAACAGGACGATAATCGATCGAGAATGGCACGCTGATAGTTGGTCTCGATTATCGCCGCCTATCAGTCATTTCCTCCTTCCCCCTGAAACAATTCCGGTTTGGCCGAAATGTTTCATCAGAACGAATGGCGATTATCACGCTTAACTCGCCACTTCCTTACGTGTAAGATGACGACATGTCGAGTGCGCTCGAGTTTCTGAATCAATACCCGATCCTAGCAACCGCGATTGGAATTGTAGTCGTGATGCTGTTCGCCTATCTGGCGGACCGAATCACAAAAAGCATCATTCTGACGACTGTCCGTCGTGTTGCCCAAGAGACTGCCTTCCAGTTCGACGACATTCTTCTCGAATTCAATGTATTCGGGCGCGTGGCGCACCTGGCGCCAGCTTTAGTCGTTTACTTCGGCATCGGGTTCATACCCGATGTACCCCAAGGGGTTGACACACTGGTCGAACGCGCGGCCGCTGCCGCAATGGTTCTGGTTGGTGTCTCAGCGTTGGCGGCCTTTCTGACCGCTGTCGGCAGGACCTACTCCTCTAGTTCGATCGCAGAGGGCCGGCCGATTGAAGCCTATGTTCAGGTGAGCAAGATTGCCATCTACGTCATCGGTGGCGTCCTTTTCATTGCCACTCTGACGGGGCGAGACCCTCTGCTCCTGTTGAGTGGGATCGGGGCGATCACCGCCGTCCTCCTGCTGGTTTTCAGGGACACGATCCTCTCATTCGTCGCCAGCCTTCAGATGGCCAGCTACGACATGGTGCGGGTCGGAGATTGGATCGAAATGCCGCAGTATGGTGCGGACGGTGACGTGATCGAGTTGACTCTTCATACCGTCAAGATTCAGAACTTCGATAAGACGATCACCGCCGTTCCAACGCACAAGCTGATCGAACAGCCTTTCAAGAACTGGCGCGGCATGCAGGAGTCCGGTGGCCGCCGGATCAAGCGCTCCTTCTTCGTTGACATGAATTCGATCCACTTTCTGACCGAAGCAGATCTGGACAGGATCGAAAACTTTGCCATTCTGCAGGACTATGTGCGTGAGAAGAGGCAAGAGGTCCGTGACTTCAATAAAACCTTTCAGGATGATCCCAATCTGATCGTGAATGCGCGTCGGTTGACCAATGTCGGAACATTGCGTGCCTACCTAGCTGCTTATTTGCGGCAGCACCCTAAGATTCACCAGAACATGACACTGATCGTGCGCCAGCTCTCGCCCACGTCAGAAGGTCTGCCCGTCGAGTTGTACGTCTTTACGAACGTGACCGCCTGGGCAGAGTACGAAGGCATCCAGTCCGATATCTTTGATCACATCTTTTCGATCATGCCTGAATTCGGACTGCGCGTTTTTCAGGGTCAGACTGATTTTGCGCAGGGCCGCACCTTACCCCAGTAACGCCACCTCAAGGAAGCGTGCAGAATGGGTGGAACGGATGAAGCAGGTCGCATAGACTACATCCTTAGGGCGAATTCCCGTCACTTCTGAGGTGAAAGTATGCTGAGAAAGACGTTTGTCTCCTCGCTGACAGCGCTTCTATTGATTCTTTGGGCCGGGCCTGCGGATGCCCAGTCCGAGGTTCCTTTCGAAATCTTCCGTTTGGATAACGGGCTCAGGGTGATCCTTTCGGAGGATCATTCCGCTCCGACCTACTCCATCTGTGTTGTCTACGATGTGGGGTCCCGCAACGAACGCCAGGGGAAGACGGGATTTGCGCATCTGTTTGAACACATGATGTTCCAGGGCTCGGAGAACGTCGGCAAGGGTGAGCATTTTATTTTGATCCAGAACAACGGCGGGAGCATGAACGGTACGACCAGCTCGGACCGAACGAATTATTTCGAAACGCTGCCCGCGAACCAACTCGACCTGGGCCTGTTCCTGGAGGCCGACCGGATGAGATCCCTCGACATTTCCGAGGCGAATCTTGAGAACCAGCGGCAGACCGTGAAGGAGGAGCGCCGGCTTGGAATTGACAATGCCCCGTACGGTCGAACGTTTTTAACAGTTAACGAGACAGCGTATGAATCGTTTGCTTACAGCCATTCCACGATTGGTTCCATGGACGACCTGGATGCCGCGACGCTAGTCGACGTAGAGGACTTCTTCAGGCAGTACTACGCTCCCAACAATGCTGTTCTGGCCCTCGTCGGAGATTTCGACGCAGAGGAAGCACTGGCAAAGATCGAGCAATACTTCGGTGACATCCCAGATCAGCTCACACCACCTGAAATGTTTATCGTCGAGCCAGAGCAGACAGAGGAAAAGCGTGTCACTATCGCCGACCAGTTTGCCCGGCTGCCTCGGCTGGATATCGCCTTCAAGGCTCCAGAAGGGAATACGGGTGACTGGTACATCCTGGCGGTGTTGGGAGACATCCTGGGAGGCGGTCGGTCAGGACGTCTGTACCAGAGACTCGTCCAGGAAGATCAGTTGGCGCTCAACGTTCGCGCAGGCCTCGGTGAACGCCGCGGTCCATCCTTGTTTTCGATTTCTGCGACGCCGAGGCCAGGTGTCGAACTCGAAGACCTTGAAGCTGCTATCTATCGGGAAATCGAAACGCTGAAGACAGACCTTGTAGAGGATTGGGAGATGGAAAAGGTCATCACTCAGATCGAACGGCAGAACGCTCAGCGCTTGCAGTCCACGCGCGCCAGGGCCAATGCGTTGGCCGAGAACACCGTCTTCTATAACGATCCTGATCTGATCAACACCTTCCAGGAGAAGTACGATCGCGTTTCGAAGCAGCAGATTCGATCCGGGGCGGACATTTATCTAAGAGAAACCAACCGGACAGTCGTAACGACTCTGCCGCAGACTAGGGAGCAGCGGCCGGCACGCGGAGGTGGACAGTGAGGCCTCAGATTGGAAAACTTTCTCTCGTTCTTGCGTTAATCTGCGGCGTGCATACCGTTGCCGGTGCCCAGGACATTGCGGCTCCTGATTCATCCTCTATCGTCCGCAAGAATCTGGCACCTGTTTCCAACGATGTACTCCAGGTGACGCTTCCGCGCGCGGTCGAGACCACGCTGGACAACGGGTTACGAGTGCTTGTTCTCGAAGACGACCGCTCGCCGATTGTGACCATGCAGCTTACCATCGGCGGGGCAGGCCCCCTCTATGAATCCAGCGAACTTGCCGGTGTAGCGGACATGACAGCCAGGATGTTGCGCGAAGGTACCACAACGCGATCCAACGGTGAAATCCTTGAAGAGGTTGCCCGGCTCGGAGCGAACCTTAACAGTTCGTCGAACTTCGGTTCCGAGGCGACCAGTGTGAGTGCGTCGGGCTTAAGCCGCAATATGGAAGATTGGTTCGAGATCATGCGCGACGTTTTGCTGAATCCCACCTTTCCTGAACCGGAATTTGAGCGGATCCGCGAGGAAGAGATAGCAGGGCTTCGTCAGCAGCGTACCCGCTCCGGATTTCTGGCAAACGAGCGATTCAGTGCGGCCGTGTTCGGCGACCATCCCGCAGCGACGCGATCGGCCACAGAGGATTCCCTTGATGCTATGTCGACCGAGATTCTCGCTCGCTGGCATCGGGAGCGCTATGCACCTCAGAACTCCGTTCTCAGTATTGCCGGAGACGTTGACGCCCAGGACATTTTCTCGGATTTGAACGAGTGGCTGGAGGACTGGGAACGGACCGACTACGTTGTAGAGTTGCCCCCGGATCCGGAAACGCCGGCCCTTGGTCGGATCTTTCTCGTTGATCGACCGGACTCCGCCCAGGCGACGATCTATATGGGGACTCTGGCACTGGACCGCCGGCATCCTGACTACATTCCACTGACGGTCATGAATCAGGTGTTGGGTGGAGGTCCCTCTTCTCGCCTGTTCATCAACCTCCGTGAGGAAAAGGGCTATACCTATGGAGCCTACAGTTTCTTCTCGGCTCTGAAGTATCCGGGAGCCTGGCGGGCATCGGCCGATGTGCGCACCGAAGTCACAGAAGGCGCGATGACTGAGTTTTTCTATGAACTGGAACGAATGAAGGACCAAGCTGTGCCCGAGGTCGAACTCGAGGAGGTAAAGCGGTCCCTCGTGGCCCGTTTTGCCCTCTCGCTGGAACGCCCCACGAGCCTCCTCAGTTATTCGACGACGCGCGAGATCTATGGCTTTGCACGGGACTACTGGGATAGGTATCCGGAACGGGTGATGGCTGTGACTTCCGAAACGGTTCAGAGTATGGCAGAGAAGTATCTGGATCCCGAAGCGATGCAGATCGTCGTCGTCGGGGATGCGAGCCAGATCCAGTCGATACTGGAGCAGTATGGACCGGTAGAGATCTACGATACCGAAGGCAGTCTTCTGGAAGACTAGTGGCCTGTAACAGAGGTATCGCCAGTGGCGCCGATGGGTCTTGCGGTCGAGGTTGAGGAGCGAGGAAGGATCGATGCTTTCTCATCGTGACCGACGAGTGACAAAGAGATCGACCCCAATCCCCATCGGCCCAAGGGGTTCCTCGAAGGCCGCGAATTTCAATCTCCAGCGGCTGGTAAGCATGGACGCGCTCCAGCAATAGTTCTTGCGCTGCGTGGTCGTGGAAAAGTTCGTCGGTCACCACAACGTCTCCTCCCTGGCTCTCCTTTTGAACGCGTGCCGCTATGTTGACAGTTGTTCCGAAATAGTCCAGGTTCTCATTCGTATTTACTGCGAAACAGGGACCCTGGTGGAGACCGATCTTGAGCGTTAGGGCCGGACTGTGTGTCTTGTTTTCTAGTCGCATCCGTTCGTGCATGTCAAACGCCGCACCCAGTCCTTTGGCCGGATCGCTAAAAGCGGCCATGAGAGCATCCCCGATCGTTTTGACGAATGTTCCCTCGTAGCTCCCGACCACGTCCCGCAATATTTCAAAGTGTTCGCGTACGCGAGCGTACGCCGCGGTGTCGCCGATTTCCTCATACATGGAAGTCGATCCCCTCAGATCCGTAAACATCAGGCAGATCGTTCCGGCACGGACCTGCGTGTCAGGAGCCAGGACCTCAGACGAGAACAGGTTGCGGAACTCCGGCATTGTGGTCACGAATGCTGCAGAGGTTGCCTGTTCCTGTTCCGAGGTCCTTTCGAGCATCACTGTGTGGGTCTTTTCCGTTCCGTTCCGGATCGCCAACGTGAAGTCCTCGCCAAGAGTAGTTTCCTCTGGTGCTATTCCCGCTACTCCCAGCGTTGCTTTCAGTTCATTTCCCCCGAGTTCGCTTCCGACCTTGAGCATGCTGTGGCTTGGGAGTTTCAGGGAACGTAGCCTGTACTGCCACGGCTTGAGTCTGAGCGGTATCGTTCGGGTTTCTCCAGGCGGAATCTGCTGTTGTACGACGACGTGGGGGGCCCTCATTGGACCACCGCTGCAATAGTCGTTCATCTCGACTTTCCGGATTCCTGAACTTGGAAGAAAAGTGATCTCTACCGACTCTGCGAAATCGGTGGAGTAGCGGATGTTGCATGCGTCGCAATGCGCTTCGGTCCGAAGATCCCGAAGTTTCCCGACTCGCATCTTTGCTCCACGGCAACTCGGACATATGACGTCCCAGGAGACATCCAGTAGCCCTGCCACCCCCGCGTGCAGAAACAGTTTCAGGGTCTGCACCCGGTCGGCACCCCATTCGTCGGCGAAGGCAAAAGCGCGCAGCCGGTGCAGTTCTTGATCGGAATATGTTTTGAGAGCGTTCAGAAGGTTGGGGAGATACTCTCCGCCCTCGACACCATTAAGACGTTTCTCGAGTCGGTGCAGGCGATCATCTGCGACCGTATTCGGATGCCGCACAGGGAAGGGCGCTGCAGTCTGACCCTTCAGAAAGTTTTCGATCTTCCTATAGACACGTCCAAAACGCTTGCGAGAGCGGTACCCGAGATCCCAGTAGATCGCCGGCGCCAGAACAAGCCACCGAGGTTCGACAACCATGTCCTCTACCAGAAGCGATCCGCCGTCCAGAGGTGAAAGCTGGACGGCCAACCGGAACGAACGCACAGGCCCATTGTGATAGACGCGAAGGACCTCGTAGCTTCTGCCTTCCACCCATTCGAAGGGGTGTTCGTCCCAGCGGATGCGCCACCCCATATAGCGCGTTTCTGCTGTTTGTCGGGAACCGCCATCGTCTTCCGGGATGTATTGAAGTTTCCATTCAGGCAGTCCGGCAGCTTCGTTCAAACTACCTGTGTCAGCAATGTATCGCCATAGTCGGTCGGGTTCGACGTCCAGACGAAATTTCCATTGGAATCGGAATTCCATGAGAGTTCTATTATCTACGCTGTCCCCGGGCACTAGCCAAGTGTATCGATGTGATATCTTACGGAAGACTTCACGCGATTGGATTTTCCCGGGTGTTTTGATGATAAAGAGGAAAAACAGGCTCCGGCTCAGGTGGCGTGAAACGCAGATGATTGCACGTGGATTGGCCTCCACACGCCATCCTCTCCTGGCTCACATCATTCCGATGCGGCGGTGTAATCTGGCATGTGCCTATTGCAATGAATACGACGATCATTCGCCTCCGGTTCCTACCGAAGAGATGTACCGTCGACTCGACAAGCTAGCGGAACTGGGGACGTCTATCATTACGATCAGCGGCGGTGAACCCCTGATGCATCCGGAGATCGAGAAGATCATCGCGAGGATTCGCGGCCGGGACATGATTGCCGGATTGATCACCAACGGTTATCTTCTGGTGCCAGACAAGATCAAAGCACTCAATGATGCAGGTCTGGAATATCTACAGATCAGCATCGACAACATCGAACCCGATGAAGTCTCGATGAAGAGCCTGAAAGTTCTGGAACTGAAACTCCAGTATCTCGCCGAGTACTCCGATTTCGATGTGAACATCAACTCCGTGATCGGCGGCGGTATCAAGACGCCGGAAGACGCTCTTCACATTACGGAGTTGGCGCGGCATCTGGGATTCTCGACGTCGTTAGGAATTATTCATGACGGCTCAGGGCAGGTGAAACCTCTCGACCGTAGAGAAGAGCGTGTCTATCGAAAGATTCGCAGTTACGGCAGCCAGAGCTACACTCGCCTGAACTGGTTCCAGGAGAATCTTGCCAAGGGGAAGCCGAACGACTGGCATTGCCGCGCCGGCGCACGGTTTCTTTATATCTGCGAGGACGGCCTCGTCCACTACTGCTCACAGCAGCGTGGTTTTCCAGGAATTCCGCTTGCTGACTACACGGCTGATGATGTTCATCGGGAGTTCTACACAAAGAAGCCATGTGCGCCTCGATGCACGATCGGTTGTGTTCAGAAAGTGTCTGTGATCGACCACTGGCGGGCGCCCCAGGAAATGACGGCATCCCTCCCGATCCAGGGCGAGGAGAAGGTCCTGCAAATCGCTGAATAGGCATCCCTCCCGGGGCCTGTGGCTGACTCGATTTCCGTCCCTGAATTCAGGCTGAGACTTTTAGCACCCCATAGAACGCGGAGAGCCCTAAACTGGGCCTCGACCGAACACACTGTGAGATAAGGCGTACATTGAACGAATTGAAAGAGGCGCTTTGATCAGATCGACATCCTCAAATTTCATTGTCGCGATACTGCTCACTTGTGTCGCACCTTTCGAATCGCGTGCGGCGCCGGTTCAGTCTCCTACCGAAGATGCACCGTCCGTCTACGACAACATCTGGAGATTCGCCGAGTGGTACGAAAATGAAGACAACTCCGTGCTCCAAAGCGTGCTTTTCAGCGGACGGTTCCAATACGAATATGCAGCGGTTAACGGAGATCGATCATCGCACCAGGAATGGAATGTCCGCCGTTTCCGCCTTGGTGTTAAATCGACTTTCCTGAACCAGTTCACGCTTCACACAGAAGCGGCTTTCAACCCACAGGAAACAGATCCGTTTTACATGGGGCTTACAGACTTTTATCTGGAGTGGAGCCGAAGTGAGGGGATGGCGCTGACCTTCGGCAAGCAAAGCGTCGGCTTCACAATGGAAGGTTCGACGTCATCAAAGGAACTTCTGACCATCGACCGCAGCAACCTGGCCAACAACATGTGGTTTACCCGGGAGTACATGTCCGGTGTCAGCGTATCGGGCGAACTTTCGAATTGGATCTATCAAGTCGGTGCCTACTCCGCAGGCGAAGCAAACCGCGAGTTCGGCAGATTCAACGGAAGCTATTTTGGCCTTGTCGTCATCGGCTACGATTTTCGAGACTCGCTGGGAGTGAGCGAAGCTCTGCTGGCCGGCAATTACGTCTATCAGAATCCGGATCCGGACAACAGCGGCACTAGACAGCTTCAACACGTGACCTCTGTCAATTTTAAATTTGAAGACAACAGGTGGGGTTTTCGAGCGGATCTCAGCACGGGATCGGGTTACCTGGGGCAAAGCGATCTGTGGGGTGTGATGACCATGCCGTTCTTCAACGTGACCCGCAGGTTCCAGGTCGTCGGCCGCTACACATACCTCGGAAGCGAGAATCCGAACGGAGTCAGGCTAGGCAGGTACGAAAACCGGGCGACCTCGGGCCGGGGCGACGAATACAACGAGGCTTATCTGGGGGTCAATTACTATTTCTACGGCCACAAGCTGAAGCTTCAAAGTGGCGTGCAGTTCGGAGAAATGACCGACAGTGCCAATGACGGCGGGGCGTATTCTGGCGTTTCCGCCACGACAGGTCTTCGCGTCAGTTGGTGAGTTCCATCACGCACCGAGAACGTTGTACCCGCCATCGACGTAGATGACCTCACCTGTTGTTCCACGGGACATCGAGCTCGCCAGAAAAACAGCTGTGTCTCCGACTTCACTCGTTTCGGTGGGCCGCCGGAGAGGGGCCTTTTCGGTGTGCATTTTGACCATGCCGGAAATGCCGGAGACAGCCGAGGACGCCAGTGTTCGGATCGGTCCGGCCGAGATCGCATTGACCCGAATACCCTCCGGCCCAAGATCGTTCGCCAGGTAGCGGACTGAAGCTTCCAGTGCAGCCTTGGCGACTCCCATGACGTTGTAGCCCGGGACCACGCGCTCACTGCCCAGATATGTGATCGTCATGATGGAGCCGCTACGGTCTTTCATCAAAAGAGCTGCCCGGCGAGCCAGCGCCACCAGAGAATAAGCGCTGACGTCCAGGGCGATTCCGAAAGCTTCTCGCGAGGTGTTCAGGAACGACCCGGTCAGAGCCTCCCGGGGAGCGAAAGCGAGAGCGTGGACGAGAAAGTCCAGTCCCCCGACGTCCTTTTGGATGCTCTCCATGAGGCGATCAATCTCATCGTCGATTCCGACATCGCAGGGCAAGAGGAGGGGATCGTTCAGTTCAGGAGCGAGTTTCCGGACGTTTTCGCCCAACCGCTCATTCTGATAGGTCAAAACCAGCCGGGCTCCGGCCTGTTCTGCAGCTTGGGCGACACCCCAAGCGATGCTCCGCTTGTTGGCGACGCCCATGATCAGGCCAGTCTTACCTTCGAGCATGCGCTAGCCGTCTACTCTACTGCGGACCGGCTGCCACGACCTCTTCAGCCATGTCGTCTGCGAATATCCGGAAGTTCTCTTTGAATCGATTCGCCAGATCCCGGGCCTTGGCATCATAGGCCTCCGGGTCGTCCCAGGTATTTCGGGGATTCAGGACTTCTTCGGGAACCCCCGGACAGGATGTCAGAATCTGGAGATTGAAGATCGGATCTGTCTCGGTTGGAACGTCTTTCAGAGTTCCATCGAGAGCGGCACTGACCATCGCGCGCGTGTGGGCTATCTTCATGCGGCTACCCACGCCATAAGGGCCGCCGGTCCAACCGGTGTTGATGAGCCAACAGTCAGACTTGTGTTCTTCCATCCGATCCTGCAGCAAGTTTGCATAAACAGTCGGATGCAACACCATGAACGGCGCGCCGAAACAGGTGCTGAACGTTGCCTGCGGGTCCTTCCCCATTCCAGCTTCGGTTCCGGCAACCTTGGCGGTGTATCCGGAAATGAAGTGATACATAGCCTGCTCAGGTGTCAGGCGCGCAATCGGAGGAAGAACTCCGAAAGCATCCGCCGTCAGCATGATGATGTTCTTTGGGTGCCCGCCTAAACCACTCGGTTCGCTGTTCCTGATATAGGTAAGGGGGTACGCCGCTCGCGTATTTTCCGTAATCGAGTCATCATCCAGGTCCAGGGTCCGCGTATCTTCGTCGAGGACGACGTTCTCCAGAACAGTTCCGAAGCGTTCCGTAGCGCGGTAGATATCGGGTTCCGCGTCGCGGGAAAGCCGGATCACCTTGGCGTAGCAACCGCTTTCGAAATTGAACAGGCCGTTGTCACTCCACCCGTGCTCGTCGTCTCCGATCAACTGCCGCTCCGGGTCTGCGGACAGTGTCGTTTTGCCCGTTCCGGAAAGACCGAACAGAATCGCCGTCTCTCCGTTCTTGCCGATATTTGCCGAGCAATGCATGGGAAACACGTTCTTTGATGGCATCAGATAGTTCATGATCGTGAAAGCAGACTTCTTGATCTCGCCGGCATAAGCTGTTCCCGCGATCAGGACCATCTTCTTGGCAAAGTTCATGAGAACGAATGCTTCCGAACTCGTTCCGTCGAAGTCGGGTATCGCATGGAAGTTAGGCAGGCTGATAATGGTGAACTCGGCGGGCTCTCCCGATGTTCGCTTCGGGAAGAGATTCCGCGCAAACTGGCCCTGCCAGGCCTCTTCTGTAATCACCTCGATCGGCATGCGGTAGTCGGGATCGGCTCCCACATAACAATCCTGAACGTAGACGTCCCTGCCCTGGAGATATCCTTCGACCCTGTGAAGCAAGGTGTCAAAACGCTCTGTCAAGAACGGCTGATTGACTTCGCCCCACCAGACCTTGTCTGCGCATGAGGGTTCCATCGTGATGAATTTGTCTTTTGGAGAACGGCCAGTCCGGGCTCCGGTATGAGCCACAATAGGGCCCCGGTGTGCCACTCGGGCTTCACCCCGACGAATGATGTGTTCATAGTTGGCCGCGGTCGGCAGATTACGATAGATATTGCGCACTCGACGCAGAAGAACTGAATCACTCATGCATTTTTGTCCGTTGTTTGGGGTTGAAGGATGGCCTTGGGCGTGCCGCAGTAGTCACAGGTTGGCGTGTCGGACATGCTTAAGACCGGGACGTTCAGAAAGCTAAACTCTTTTGTACCATAACTGTCAGCTTGATTTCACCAGAGGATCTTCCAGCGCGGCGCTTTATTGAAAAATACTCACTTCTGGGGCGGCCCGGTCGTTCTATTTCTCCAACTGGGTGGGTGGTATACTTTCGCCGATATGGGCCATGTGACGGGAAACCTGTTTGGAGCAATCGTCTTAGGCGTGGCGGCCGCCCTCGGGGCGGGGCTCGTTCTGACAGGGAGCGGCCTAGGGCGTCAAGTGTTATTCCAGGGGTACGACCCCTTGGATGCGAGTGAACCGATTCCCTACTTCATTGCCGATGGCAGTGATATTCCCGGTTATGAGCCTGCAGATCGGGACCTTGCCCGGGAGGCTTTTGGCGCCTGGTCGCGTGAAAGCGGCGGCCGGCTGAACTTCGTGGAATCAGATACCGAGAACGGGACACTCGTCCGACTCATCTGGGTGACGGCCGACCAGGGACTCTTCGGTGAAACTCAACACATTCGGGTCAACGGTAAGCCGGGTGCTTTCGTCTATGTAATGCCTGGCGTCTTGCAACTGAGCCGGGAACTTGGAGCCCGGGCCGAAAAGGACGAGCTTCTCCGCGACACGATCGTCTATCTGACCTGTGTTCACGAGCTGGGGCATGCCGTCGGGCTGGGCCACACCGACCAGTTCGCCGATATCATGTACTCTTTTGGGTTCGGAGGGAACTTGACCGAGTATTTTATGCGCTACCGCAGGCAACTGGAATCGAGAAGCGACATCAGGTTCCATTCCGGGCTCTCAGAGAGCGATACCGAGGCACTCCGAGCTCTCTACGCTGAATAGACCACGCCTTTCTTTACCGGCCCACTCTCCGTCGGCGCACAAACCTTGAGGCCATAAGAACAGTCATTACTGGGTGATATACTCTCGCCGCATGGATCAGGATCGACAGGGTCTGCTTGAGGTAATCCGCGAACAATCGCTCCGATTGGGTGAGTTCGTGCTCACCTCGGGAAAGAAATCCTCCTACTACCTGGACTGCCGGACCACGACGCTCAATCCCCGCGGAGCATTGCTCACGGCCCGGCTGATGCTCCGTGCAATTCGCGAGAACGGAATCAAAGCCGAAGCGATCGGGGGTCTGACTCTCGGAGCCGACCCGATTGCAGCAGCCGTTGCGGTTGTCAGCGAAGTTGAGAAAACGCCCCTTCCCGCTTTTATCGTCCGTAAGGAAGCAAAGAAGCATGGGGCCAAGCGACAGATAGAAGGATGGTCGGGATCACCAGGTTCGCCTGTCATCATCGTCGACGACGTATGTACCAGCGGCGGATCCATCCTTGAAGCCTGTGAGAAGGTAGAAGCCGAGGGGTATAAGGTCGCCGCGACGATGGTTGTAGTGGACCGAGAAGAGGGTGGAACTGAGGCGATCCGTTCCCGTTATCCTTTCTATCCGATTTTTACTGCAACAGACCTGTTGTCGGGTACCCAACCTGCTGTTTAGTCTTCTGCGGACCATGGCCACTGCTCTCATTTACGATCCGCGTTTTCTGGAACACGACACCGGATACCATCCGGAAACTTCCCGGCGGCTGGAGGCTATCCAGGCCAGCCTGGAGGGTGACCGGGAGTTGTGGTCCCAGCTCCGACACGTCCAGCCCGTTCAGGCTTCAGAACAGGACATTACGCGGTGCCATTCCTCAGCGTTGTTCGAACTTGTTCGAGAGGCCAGCAGTGAAGGTCATGATCGGCTCGATCCCGACACCGTTATCAGCCCAGCGTCTTTTGACGTGGCGCGACTGGCGGTCGGGGCAGGACTCCGCGGTGTCGATCAGGTCGTTACCGGAGAAGCGGACAACGTGTTTGCTGCCGTTCGTCCGCCTGGGCATCATGCCAGGCCCGAGTTCGCCATGGGGTTCTGCCTGTTCAACAACGCTGCGATTGCTGCCCGGTATGCTCAGGCACGCTATGGCTTGGAGCGGATCCTCGTCGTGGATTGGGACGTGCACCATGGCAACGGCACGCAGGAAATATTCTATGACGATCCTGACGTTTTCTATTTTTCGACGCACCAATATCCGTTCTATCCAGGAACGGGAGCGGGGACAGAGGTGGGGAGCGGCGCTGGACGGGGCGCAACGCTCAACGTGCCTCTGCGATCCGGGACTGCCGCGTCGGATCACCGAGAAGCTTTCAGTGGGGCCCTGGGTCGTATCGAAGCTCAGTTTCAGCCCGACCTGATCATCATTTCGGCTGGCTTTGACTCGCGGATCGAAGATCCCCTGGGGCAACTGATGCTTGAAGATGCCGATTTTGCGGAGATGACGAAGGAATTGATGGGCATAGCGGAACGTCACTGTTCGAATCGTCTCATCGCCATGTTGGAAGGTGGATACAACCTCGACAACCTGGGTGGTGCGGTACATGCTCATGTCCGGGCACTGACAGGGAACGTTTAGCGGACAGTATTCCGTATATTGTTCCGAGGAAAGGAGGAACCATGGCTACGATGCACGAGGTCGACTACAAGATTTACGGAGACGATATGCAGTTTGTCGAGGTGGAGCTCGATCCTGGGGAGGCGACGGTTGCCGAGGCCGGAGGCATGATGTACATGGACGACGGGATCGAGATGGAAACCGTATTCGGCGACGGGTCTCCATCCGACGGCGGTGGTGTTCTGGGTTCGCTGGTCGGGGCCGGTAAACGGCTTCTGACTGGGGAATCTCTGTTTATGACCGTCTTCATGAATGGCGGTGGTGGAAAGAAGAGGGTGGCTTTCGGAGCTCCTTATCCAGGCAAGATCATCCCGATCCATCTGGCCAAGATCGGTGGCCAGCTCATAACGCAGAAGGATTCCTTCCTGGCGGCGGCAAAGGGGGTTTCCATCGGCATAGCGTTTCAGCGAAAGCTCGGCGCCGGCTTGTTCGGTGGCGAGGGGTTTATCATGCAACGGCTGGACGACGATGGATGGACCTTTGTTCACGCAGGGGGGACGCTCTACGAAAGGCAGCTGGCGGCGGGTGAAACACTTCGAGTCGACACAGGGTGCATCGTGGGATTCCAGGCAACAGTAAATTACGACATTCAGCTTGTCGGAGGAATCAAGTCCGCCCTGTTCGGCGGCGAAGGCCTGTTCTTTGCGACGCTGAAGGGGCCGGGACACGTTTGGCTGCAGTCGCTGCCTTTAAGCCGACTAGCCAACCGTATTGTTTCGGCAGTGCCCTCACGGGGCGGACGGTCCGTGGGTGAAGGATCGGTCCTGGGTGGAATCGGACGTGTCCTTGACGGAGACAAACCTTTTTGAGGATTCGGGCGAATGCCGGAGCTGATAGAGAAACCGACAATTATTCATGCTGCAGGGAACAAGCCCAAGCGCATCGAGGAGTATGCCGGCCGTGTCAATTCAGGGCACGAAGGAGCCAGTGTGGCGCGCATGGTTTCCCCCGAAGGATGGGTCGAGCCCGGACAGAAGCCGGAGTTCGAAGAAATAACTCTCGTCCTCGAGGGCATGCTGCGGGTTGAGTTTGAAGGCGGACAACTCGATGTGAGGGCCGGCCAGGCCGTTGTCGCGCGCCCCGGGGAATGGGTCCGTTACAGCAGTCCGGAAACGGGTGGCGCCCGGTACATAGCTGTTTGTTTGCCCGCGTTTTCGCCCGACACGGTTCATCGGGATTCGGAATAGAAGCGAATCATCTAGACAGGGTGGATTGATTGAGCACGAATTGGTTGTGGCATTCGCTTCTGGTCGGCGCTGGCGGGTTTCTCGGGTCCATCGCCCGGTTCGGCGCCGGTGGGCTTGCGTATAGGCTTTTCCCATCCCCAACCCTTCCCTACGGGACGCTATTGGTCAACGTCGTTGGCTGCTTCGTCATTGGCGTTCTCGGGGGATTGGGGGACTCACGGCAGCTGATCGGAACCGAGCTTCGTTTGTTTCTCTTCATAGGAATCCTGGGTGGTTTTACGACTTTCTCAGCGTTTGGCTATGAAACTCTTGCGCTGGTGAGAGAGGCCGATGCCTCCCGCGCCGTACTCAATGTCGTCCTGCACGTCGTAGCGGGATTGCTTGCCGTCTGGATAGGCTACGGACTGGGTCGCTCGTAGTGAAGCGGGTCTGTGTATTCGCAGGGTCGAGCCCGGGTGTGCTTTCCGAGTACGGGGACGCTGCCCGCGCGCTGGGAGCTGTCCTTATCTCGAGAGACCTCGGTCTGGTTTACGGCGGCGGCGCGGTTGGCTTGATGGGTTTGCTGGCTGACACCGTGCTGGAGGGCGGAGGGCACGTCATCGGAGTCATTCCACGACCCCTGGTGGACCGCGAGGTGGCGCACTCGGGCCTGTCCGAACTCCGCGTGGTCGGTTCCATGCACGATCGGAAGGCTCAGATGGCGCACCTTGCCGACGCGTTCATAGCGTTGCCAGGAGGGTTGGGCACGCTCGAAGAACTACTTGAGATCTGGACCTGGGCTCAGTTGGGTATACACCGAAAGCCCTGCGGTCTGCTCAACGTCGAAGGCTACTACGATCGTCTCCTTGAATTCCTTGACCATGCCGTTGGGGAAAACTTCATAGCACAGAAGAATCGGGACATGATGACCGTGGCTGGAAACGGAGGGGAGCTGCTCGACCGATTGGAAAACTATCGGGGTCCCGAGGTGGACCGATGGATCGAAGAGAGCGAGATCTGAGGTTCCGTAGAAAGGATTGGAGGAAGACGCGGTCACCTTCCTCTGCCGCTGTCGCTATTCTTGGGAGTCGAGTTCCAGTTCGTCATCGATAATCGCGACGTAGGACTCAAACGGCTGCGCGCCCGAAACCGGACGACCGTTGATAAAAACCATCGGGGTGCCGGTCACGCCCGCCCGCACACCGTCCCTGACGTCGTCATCGACGCGGACCGCATACCTGGCCGAGTCGAGACATTCATTGAAAGCTTCTGCATCCAAGCCGACTCCAACGGCTTTGGCCTTGAGGCTCGCCACTTCCAGTTCGACCGGTTCAAGGAACAAGGCATCATGCATATTCCAGAACTGCCCTTGCTCATCCGCGCACAAGGATGCCTCGGCGGCCTTCTGGGCTCGTGGATGGATATCGTTGAGGGGAAACTGCCTGTAAACGAACCTTACCTGATCGCCATATTCTTCCTGGATCTGTTTGAGGACTGGTTCGGTCTGCCGGCAGAACGGGCACTCAAAGTCTGAAAACTCTACGATTGTGATGGGAGCATCGAAGGACCCGACCCCGGGGTGGCCTTCCGTTTCAACGTCGACTCGATACGGACCCAGAAAAGACTGGACACCATACTGCTCGCGCAGGTCTCGGACGTAATTCTCAAGGGTTTGATCATAGCCTCGCTGACGGAGGAAATCCCGGACCTGCCCCATGCCCACTTCAAAGGGGACTCCGGACAGTTGCTCACGATTGAGGTTGTAGACGTTCTGTACTTCTTCTTCGGCCGGGAGCGGTATGTTTGCTGTAACTTCCGTCGCAAGAAGGTCTTCGACCGAAAGGCCACGATCTGTGGCTTCCCTTGTCAGAAGTCGATCCGCGATCATTCCGTTGAGTGCCTCCTCGATGACTTGATGTTCTTCCGCCTTGGAGGTGGCTTCAAACTGCAATCGCCGTGTTTCGAGCCTCTCAAGCTCATCGGCGGCAGTGGCCCGTACATCGGCTTCACTGAAGGACAGGCCGTCGATAATCGCCAGCGCTTCGTTGGACTGGGCCTCCGCTATCGGCTGAACGAGCAGTGCCACAGCTATTGCGACGACAGACTTTGCGATTCCTCGGTTCATAGAGTCATTCCTCCACTGCTGCTCGACGTATCCAATTATGCTACCAGCTGACAGTAGCCGAACACCAGCCATTGAGCGACTAAGGACGCCCGAAGGCGCCCTCTAGTTTCTGTCTAAACCTATGGCGATAAAAATCAGTTACCGAAGACGTTGGCCAGAACCTGGAACGATCCGGCCGGGCCCCCGTGCCCTCCGACGACCTGATCAACCTCCAGTCCCGCGTTGATCACTGCGTCATAAAAAGCTCGCGCGTTGGCGTTGTCTTCTTGTGGCGCCGCCGGTGGAGAGTACAAGTCGCTGACAAAAGCGATCCTTTCGTTCGGAAGATAGGCCATCACCATACCCAACGCATGTTCGTTAGGAACGTTCCAGATCTGAACGGTGCGGTTGCCGTCGGTCAGATCCATCGACTCGGCGACACCTTCAACCGTTGGCGTCACTCCGGATTGGGCGAGCATATCGGGCCGGATGTTTCCGGGGCTTTCAAGCGCAGACGTGATAAACGGAACGATGCTTTCATGAACGACCACGGTGGCGTTCTTCGACGCGTAGGTCCGGATGCCACCGCTATGGTCAACGTGAAAATGAGTTGTTACGACGTAGCGGATCGGCTTGTCAGGGAATTCCTCCTCGATCAGGCTTATCACCGCGTCGGAGCGCTCCTCCAGCAACGGCGCCTCGATTACGATTACATGATCTTCCATCTCAACAGCCATGCTGTGATGGCTCCCCCCGCGAATGTGTAAAACACCCGGTGCAACCTCGTCGGCCGTAACGTTGGGTTCGGGGTCTCCCCAGGCCTGTCCTCCAAGTCCCATATGAGCCCGCCGTAGGACCCACTGCGACACGATGCGTTCACCGGGCTCGTCTGTATCACGCACGTCTTGGGGAATGTCGAAGGCACCGTCGGTAAAAGTGCCGTTGTTGATGACGTTTCTGTAAGCTTCCTCACGCAAGGTTTCCCCGTTCAGCGTCACTATCTGACCGAAGGGCATCCGCGCCTCGAGGGGTTCGTCCGCGTCAGTGAAGACCTGGGTATCTCTCCAGTCGAGGTAGACGATCGCGTTCTCGTAATCGGCGATCAGCGGATCCGTCTCCGTATAGATGACGCTGGCGGGAAGCTTTGTGAAGCCATCGACAAGGATCTCTACCGGGTTGTTTCCGTCCGTGTATTGCAGAACCTCGTAGGTTTGGCCGTCGACATTTCGATCCTCAGCGCGGGTCAGATCCGAAGCCCCACGGGCAACGAAAGGCAACTGTCTTGGAAGGCGGTTATAGTCTCGGAGTCGCGCGGCCACGCGGCTACCCTGCATCCGGCTGGCTGAGAGTTCACCGTCATCGTCTACTCCAAGCAGAGCGCCTGTGTCACCATCGATGACTTCGGTGAAGACCACCGGAGCCGGGCCCGGATACGTCCTTTCCGCATCGAACTCGATGCGTATCGAGGGCCCTCCATAGTCGATCATCGTTGTCTGCCCAAAACCGTTGAACTGAAGTACTGCTCCTGGCTCGGGAGCTTGGTGCGGGTCGAAATCATTACCTTGAGTAATGAATTCCTGCCGTTCGATCGCCGACAGAGTGTCCCATCCGCCTATTGATTCGGCGACTTCGTCGAGCAAGGTCTGGCCGGCTTCGGGGCCAACTGCCGGCTCCGACGCACATGCGGCGAGTAGGGTCATGCCGACGACTACTGTCAGAATCCACCTGAATCTCATCTGTTCACCCTCCAATAAGTCGTGTTTAGAGAGGGCAAGGGTATCCAATGGGACAGTAAAGATCAACGAATCGAATCAACGGGTGCACGGAGTTTTCTGTAAGCGTTCTAAATGGATCCGGGCAGCCAGAGAGATCGGCCGGTCAGCTCACGGTGATCGAGTCCGGCGGCCTTGTCCATGAGCTTCAGACGCTCGGGCAACGTCACCTCGAAGCGCCAGTCGTCGGATCGGCCTCCAGCAGCCAGGAATGACGGAACCCAACCGTTCCACCAGGGAGTCAATCGCCGGGCTATAGGTTCGACGACCAGGACGCTGGAACCCCTCGATGCTGCTTCCATCAGAGTTTTCAGGAGCTTGTCTCTGTCGTCGGAACTCAGTTCATTGACTGTGTAGGCCCCTACAATGCCGGAACCGGGTCCGGGCAGGAGAACTCGGTTGACGTCCGCTGTCCGGGTTTTTCCTCGGAGTCCCAGCGCACGATAAGTCCATTCGGCTTCCCCCGCGGCCCAGGAATTGCGATCGATTCCCAGGATCGAGGGATCACCGGAGTCGTCAATCGCCCAGGCTGCGCCACCGACACCCGTGCCGCACCCCAGATCGATGATTTCATTGCAGGAGCGATGCGAGACCTCGAGTTCCTGGCAGATCCTGCGGAGCAAAAGGAAGTGCAGCGGTCCGTAAAAGACGGCAAACCCAGCGCGCTTCCCTGCGCTTCCGAGCGCTGACGAGATGCGCTTTCTCCTCGTCTCGACGTAGCCTTGCGATAAGGCCTGAATGGCCTTTCGGATTTCCTGGAAGGTCAGATCAGCCGTGTGCCTTTCCCACAGTAACGAAAACCATTCTTCGAATGTGACCCGATCCGGAGTGGTTTGCACTCTGCTTGACGCCTTTCATGCCGATGCCGGCACAAACCGAGAATTCAGTGTCAGGATAAACCCTATGGCTTTCCAAGCGTCTATATCGTTGTGACATTCGCGGTAGGGCTATGATCAGGGGACATCAAGAGGGATGAACGCGCTTTTCCTTACAGTACTTCTTCAGAGCTTTTTACCGCTCTTCGACCGAGGACCCAACGACTACATCGGGCTTTCCTTCGTTAATTCAGCGGAGTCAGCAGCCATCGTTGAGGTCTCGGCGACCGACGGTGATACGGGTGTTGTTTCCAGCGGGCAGGTCTCCCTGTCGCCTGGCGAGCAAAGGGCGCTACTGCTGGAATAAATTCTTTCCGGTGCAGAGCGTCCGGATTCGGGCTGGGTCCGCGTGGATTCTGCAGCTTCCGGTGTTGACGTTGTTTTGGCTCACGGAGATCCGGATCGGTTGGCAATCGCAAAACCTCTTGCACCAGCTACTACGCTTCTGCTGTCCGACGTACGGATCGATACAGGTTTCAGAGAGCTGGGCCACACCGATACGCTTGTCACGCTCGTGAGGCCGGGAGGGTTTCTTCCTGCCGGTGTGACGCTGGAACTGATCGGCCTCGACGGCGTTTCCCGAGGGAGCTTTGCTGTGACGCTCGCCGCCAACAGGAGTGTCACGTTGAGGATTTCAGATATCTTCCGCGATGTCCTGCCCGACAACGGAGCGGGCGGTCGGGTATTCGAAGGGTACCTTCGTTTGAGTTCCGGCGCTGAAATCGTCGCGTGGCAGAGGGTGGAGACACCACTGTTCGGGAATATTCTCAGTGCTGAACCCGTCCCGGATCCCACAAGCACGTATCTGGCTCCGTTCTTTGTCTTCGGGGGAGGCTATCGATCCACACTCAATCTCGTCAATCCAACAGACGGAACCATCACTGTCGAGCTCATCGCCGAAGACGGATCCGGAGGCGTCGTGGGCGAACTCGTTCGGAGAACACTGGGACCGGGTGAAGGGATTCGAAACGACGTTCAGGAACTGTTCGGTGTTGTGAGGATCGCTGTTTTTCCTGCTCCCGTTGTAGACGGCTACATTAGGCTTCGTGAGACCGGAGGCCAGACTGTTTCTCTGATCGGCAGCCTCGAAGTCGCCAGCATTGGTCAGGGAACTTTCACCGAGTCATCCATGGTGTACCCGATAGGTCCGGCGTCGACGGGCCCGTGGGTTCTTCCGCTGGCGTTAGGTGGGAACACCTATTATTCGGGACTCGCCATGGCCAATCCCAACGAACTGCTGGCCGTTCAGGCCGACGTCACGATCGAGGTTGTTCAATCCGACGGTACCGTCCTGAACGCGGAAGATTTGTCCCTGTCGCCGCGCAGGCAGCACACCGCGGTTGTGCCTGAAACTCTCCAATCGGGCTACGTTCGAATCAGTTCGAACATGCCGCTCGGAATTGTTGGTGCACTCGGCACAAGGGATTAGAGATTGCTGGAGCAGATCCCGGCTATCGAACGTTGAGCGGGGTCGTTCTACGATGCCGTCCCTTCTCTCTCCACTAAAACACGCCGTAAGATCTTTCCCGATGCCGATCTCGGGATCGCATCGATGAACTCGACTTTGCGGATCCTCTTATGTGGGGACACGCGTTCTCCGACCCATGCCATCAATTCGATCGGCTCCAGGGACTCATCACCAACGACGAATGCTTTGGGTATCTGGCCCGCGGTTTGGTCGGGAACAGGCACGACGGCCGCGTCTTTGACCAAGGGGTGAGCAAGAAGGACGGTTTCAAGTTCGGCGGGAGCGATCGGGTAGGCCTTGTATTTGATGAGTTCCTTGATACGGTCGACGATATAGAAATTTCCTCGCTCGTCTGCATAGGCCATGTCTCCTGTCTGGAGCCAGCCTTCGGAATCGATCATCCCAGCAGTCTTCTCGGCATCGTTCAGATAGCCGCGCATGACCTGAGGACCCCTTATGTAGAGCTCTCCTCGTTGATCGGCTCCAAGCTCGCTTCCCGTGTCGACGTCCACGATCCGGCATTCGGTGTTGGGAACCGGCGGTCCGATTGATTCGATAGGAATGTCCACCGAAACCAGTGGTGCAAGGTGGGTGACGGGGCTGGTTTCGGTCAAACCATATCCTTGTAGCACACGGCACCCGAAGCGATCCCCGAACGACCGAGCAGTATTCGGAGATAGCGGTGCAGCTCCACTCTGAACAGTTCCGAGGCTCGCCAGTCGTTTCGGTTCCACTCCAGCATGGTTTGCGAGCGCCAGGATCAGGGGCGGAACGAGGTTGGCATGTGTTATGCCGTACCGCTCGACGCTATCCACGAAGGACGTCATTTCGAATCGCGGCAGAATGACGTTTGTCGCTCCGCGGTATAGACCCAGTAGCAGAACAACCGTGAGGCCGTAGATATGAAAAAACGGGGGGAGGCCAGCAATGACAGCATCTTCTGTGAAAATCCCGTTGGCGATCTGCCGAAGATTGGCGACGAGGTTCCGGTGCGTCAGTACGACGCCTTTTGAAATCCCCGTCGTTCCACTGGAATACGGAAGAACGACGTTGTCTTCTGTGGAATCTATTTGGATATGGGGAGGTTCGGTCTTAGATTCCAGCAGCCTTTCAAACGGTGTGGTTCCTCGAGCGCTGCCAATTACGATGATATTTTTCCAATCCGTCGCCGAACTCCCTTCCAGGCGATCCAGGATTTCCGGAGTCGTGAACAGATACTGGGCCCCGCAATCACTGGCCTGCGTGTCCAACTCGATGGTCGTCGACATCGGATTGAGCGGTGTCGTGACCCCGCCCAACAGCGCTGTCGCCACAAACACCATCCCATACTCGGGACAGTTGGGGCACATCAGCGCCAGCACGTCCCCTTTCTTAAAACCCATCTCAGCCAGACTTGCGGCTATCCGTTTCACGAAGGACACAAATTTGGTGAAGGTATAGCTTCTGCCTGTAGGCCCGTCGATGAGAGCCAGCTTGTCTCCGAACCCAGCGGCCCTGGTTAGAAGGAGTTCTCCCAACGAGACGTCAGGTATCGTGACTTCAGAATGAGGACTGCGAAAGATCATTCAAAAGACGAGGCGCGCCTCAATTGCCGGCGGCGTGAGGTCCAGTCAGGAGACGTTAGGTCGCATTTCCCCGGACCGCAGGCGACGGACATATTCGTGGTACTCCGACATCGCTTTGCGGCTGAAGAGCAGGATGATCGGGATGTTCGCGAACAACATGACGCCGGTACCGGTCCCGGTCAGGCCGTCCAGTTGCTGGTCGGTCGTGATGAAGCCCGAGGCGGCGACGATAATCAGCAGACAATAGATGAATTTGTACGTGCGTACCCATTTGGCGCCAAACATGAAGACGATGCCCTGTTCTCCGTAGTAACTCCAGGAGATCATTGTCGATATTGCGAACAGCCAGGAAGCGAGAGTCACCAGCCAGCGGCCCAATCCGGGCTGGACTCGGTCGAACGCGAGGCTCGTGAGGCTGGCGCCCGTATAGTTCAGATGGATGCCGGGTCCAGGCAGCGTAGGGGTTCCGGTCCCTGTCCAAGAGTCCCATTCAACGTCAAAACCATCGCCGGAAGCAACGACAACTCCGGTCATTTGGTCGAGGGTTGTACCGGTCTGCTCGTTCTGTCTTCCTGTTTCGAGGATGAGAAACAACCTCTGTCCTGCCTGCCAGTCGAAATTCGGGTCGATTTCTGAACCCTCGATCGCCCACTCTCCCGGCGAGACTTCAACGATTTCGGGCGGCGTTTCAAACTGTGTTTCAGGTGCCCGGTTCCATGCCCCACTGGCCAGGATGACGAGCGCCGTGAGGGTGCATACGACGATCGTATCGATAAAAGGTTCCAGGCCTGCCACGATACCCTCACGAACCGGTTCGTTCGTTCGAGCCGCCGAATGGGCGATCGGCGCTGAACCCTGCCCCGCTTCGTTTGAGAAGAGAGCCCTCCGCATCCCCAGGAGGAACGCGTAACCAAATGTGCCACCTATGAACGCACCCTGTGCCTCGACCGGGCTGAACGCAGAAACGACGATCATTCGAAACAGTCCCGGAATCGCGCTGAAGTTCAGAATCAACACGTATACCGATGCCAGCAGATACAGGCCACACATGAAGGGCACGAGTTTTCCGGCGACGGCTCCGATTCTCTTGATCCCTCCGATAATGACAAGTCCCGTGATGATTGCGAGGATAAGTCCCGTTAACAGCGACGGAACTCCAAAGTTCAACGCGGTGACGTTGCCCACGTTCCAGGCCTGGAACATATTGCCGCCGGTCACCGTGGAGACCATCAGTGTGACGCAGAAGATGTAGCCTACCCACCGGCCCAAGCTCTTCCAGGCAGGATTCATCTCGGCGAGGCCACGGCTGACGACGAACATGGGTCCGCCGTGTGGATTGTCCGGATCGGTCGTGTTCCGGTAGAGCATGGACTGGGTGACTTCCGTCGTCTTGATGGCCATTCCCGCCAGCCCAACAACCCACATCCAGAACACAGCACCCGGCCCCCCCAGAGAGATGGCCAGCGCTACGCCCCCGATATTTCCGAGCCCGACAGTGGCCGACAGTGCTGCCGAGAGAGCCTGGAAGTGACTGATGGCGCCCGGGTCATCCTTGTCGTCGAACTTGCCTCGGATAATGGCGACGCCGTGAGTAAGCGCGACGATCGGAGCGAACTTCGTCCAGACGAGCAACAGGAGTCCAAGACCGAGGATGGCGAAGAGCACCACGTTGTGCCAGAGGATGTTGTTCATTACGGTCAGGAATGCGTTAAAGATGTCCATCGATGACTCCTGTTATGCCGGAGAGGCTTCGCTCGCTCCGGGTGCGGATTCCTCGGTCGTGAGAGATTCCAACGCCGCCAGGCGTTCCTTGTAGGCTCTTTGAACGGATCGCTTGATGTCTGGAGACAAAGTCATCAGTGTTTCGAGATTACGCCGCCGCAGTCGCAGCATTGTACACGGGCTTGCGGCCCTGACGCTTGCAGTTCTTGGGGACTCGCCGAGCAAAGCGATCTCTCCGAAAAATCCTCCTGCAACAAGGATCGCCAGCAGGTCGGGTTGCTGATTATCGATTTCTTTGAGTACCTTTACTGCGCCCCGGGCGATGACATACATCGAATCACCGGACTCGCCCTGGCGTACGATCCGGTCGCCCTCTGCAAACGACTCCGACTCGAGAAGCTGGGCGACTCGGGCGAGATCATCTTCGGAGCAGTGTTCGAACAGAGGAATCTGCGCCAGCAACGAGGCGGGGTCAAGCTGAAGATTTTCAACGGGCCGATTGCGAAGGCGGGCAAATCCATCCGCGATCTCTTCCTTATGTTGTAAATAGACTTTATCCGGAACGAGTCCCAGGTCTCTCAACATTTGCAGTGTGGCTTCTTCGTTATGGAGACAACTACGGGTCAGCAGAAATTCCTGGGTCCGTTCGACGTATTCGGGATAGTCGGCGGCCATCGATGATAGCTCGCGTTGTGCCTTGTCGTGACGGAACTGGTAATAGTTTCGGACCGCTCGGTAGGCGTCTTCGTCGATAGTTTCTTCCTTGTGCAACCGGTCCAGTAAAGATGCAACCGAGCGGGCACCTGCGGCTTTCGCGCTGTTCTGTTCGAAACGGTCGGCCATCTCCCCCACTTTGCGCGTCTGAAGGTAGTGGCTGAAGATTCCCAGTTTGTAGAGGACGTAGTCCAGTGGACTTTCTCGTGTGCCGGCCTCTTCAAACGTCTCAGGGAATTCACCGTATGCCTTGACGTGATCGGCCTGGTAATCCACATCCTGGATGAGTTGCTTGTAGGCCTGTTCGCGGAGGTGACCCTCAGCGAACTCCTCCCAGTAATGCTGTTTCTCGATACACAGTGCCTGGTGTGAAACTACTTCCAACTGATCCCGGTTGCTGAGTTGCCCGTCCCCGGACATGGACGTTTCGCGTTCAGTTTCTATCTGTGATTCGCGGTTCAGGTAACTCATTCGGACCTTGTCAACGATGCTGGGCGCGATTGCTCTTTCTTCCCCGAAGCGGCCGAGCTTCGAACGCGTGTCACGCTTCAGCATCAGGAGGCTTTCGAAGCGGGCGAATAGTTCGGCCGGCGAGAGGCGGTCGAAGCCAAGTAATCGAAGAAGCGGTCCGATTGTCACTGCGTTAACGAGTAGCGTTGCCATGACCACGCCCATCGCTGAAACCAGGATCAACTCCTTGGCTGCGAAGTCCGGCGGCAAACTCAGGGCCAGTGCCAGCGCAAGCGCTCCCCTCAGGCCCCCCCAGTACATGACCAGCCGATAGCGCATATCGATCGGCTCGATCATCCGTGTTCGATTAACCAGGGGAACTGCGATCGCAATGCTCAAAGCGCGGGAAAAGTACACGATCGGTATTGCCAGGAGCACCGCGAAAAGGAACTCACGGATCAGGGCCGGACTCAGCGCCAGACCCACGAGGAGGAAAATCAGTGAATTGGCGACGAACGACAGATACTCCCAGAACGAATGCATAAAATGACCGACGGACGGGGAAATCTTCGTGCGTCCCCAACCCCCAAGAATGACTCCCGCCGCCCCGGTTGCCATCACACCGGAAACATGAAGATAGTGTTCGGCCACTATGAACGACATGTACGCGACTATTGTCGTGAGCGTGATTTCGACGAGCTCGTTGTCGCGTACCATCGACAGGATCTCGGCAAAGGTAAACGCTATAACGGCGCCGACGACAATCCCACCCAGAAAAACGACAAAGAAATTCAGGATAGCTGAAGTCAGTGATAAGGTTGCCGCCGCTCCACCCACTGCGATTCCCAGCAGAACGTTGAACAGGACGATCGCTGTGGCGTCGTTAAATAGGCTTTCACCTTCGACTAACACCATCAGCCGCTTTGGAGCGCCCAGTTCCTTGAACAGAGCCACGACGGCCACAGGGTCGGTAGCCGAGATAAGAGCTCCGAAAAGGAGGGCGGTCACCAGCGGTATGCCGAGTGCCCAGGATCCGAGATAGCCAACGATCGCCGTCGAAAGGAGAAAAGCAGGGATCGCGAGCGTCAGGACAGGGACGATGTTCCGGAAAAGAAGCTTGGAGTCGAGATTGAACGAGGATTCAAACAGTAGCGTGGGGAGGAAAACAAAGAACACGACTTCGGTGGCGATTTCCGATTCGAGATACTCAAATCCTTCCCACTCGGCGAACATCAAGCGGAGAGCGAAGCCGAAGACAACCAGAAGGACCGTATATGGAAACGCTGTGCGGCTTGCAAAAAGCGATATCAGCGCGGAGGCGAAAAGGAGTCCCGCGAGCAGAAGTACGACGGATCCCAGGTCCAGTTCCATGAGTCTCCAATACCTCCTTCGCGTGGAACCACAGGTTAACGGATCTGCGGCACGGCCGGCGCCAGTTGCAAACGCGTCCGGACGCGCCCGATGAGAGCGTTCACCCTTCGCCCGACAGGTCCGGCACCCCCATGCCCATGCCATTGACTAGGGTGGTCATGAAAATGATGCCGCCGTGAGGCTGGTCCATTTCGCCCTTGAAGAACATGAACTCGAATAGGTCGTCGGCCCTGTCGGCGGCCACGTTGACTTCAAGAATCTCCCTTTCCTGTTGCTCACCCATACCCCTGGCTGTCAAGGGTGAAAAGCGGCCAACACCACGACCATGGTGAAAATTGGCAGTGTGCAATCCCTTTTCTTCGACCAACGCCTTCTGGACGAGCTGCGCCTTTCCTTTTGGCAGGATGCAGGTAATCAGTCTGGCATTTTCGATAATGCCCTTCACCGGGCCGACTCCGATACCTTGGCGTTTACGCGCTCGATAATTTCCTTGGGGATGTATGTGGCGGCTTTATCGAGTTTGGTGACATAGATAATGCCGTTCCCAGGTACGTCTAGTTCAGCCGCGAAGTACATCCGCTCAAAAATACGATGGACCTGATCATCGGCAACCAGTGTCACGATGATTTCTTTTTCGACGTCGATCGCGAGCCCGAGAATCCCCAACCGCTCACGAACGCTGCTGCCGTAACCATAATAGACCGTCGCACCCTGTGCCCCGGCATCTTGGGCGGCCTGGATGACGCGGTCCGCTTTCCCGCGCTGGACGATGCACGTGATCATTGAAACATCTGTGAGTATCGTAAATTCTCTAGTCATACCATGGCACCCGTGGGTTCCTCGTAGTCTTCCGCTTCAGCTCTTGCATGCCTTCGGGCAATTTTCCAGCGAATATAGAGACCGGTTGAAAGAACTGCAATGATGGGACCGATCGACGCCATGGACAGGATGCCGAATCCTTCAATTGCCCCGAGTGCATTGCCAAACCCGAGTCCCATCGCCAGAACCAAAGGGACCGTCACGGGCCCTGTCGTGACGCCTGCACTGTCCCAGGCGATATTGACGAACTCTTCACTCGATAAGGCGGTCAATCCAGCCGCGATCAAGTAACCCGGAATCAAAAGCCACGCCATTGGAATGTCAAATATGATCTTCGCTACGCCGATTGCGACACCAAAGCCCACACCGACAGACACCGCATACATCAGCGTCGACTTCCTGAAGGACCCGTTGGTGAGGTTCTCAACTGTGATGCCCAATGCGTTCAGCGCAGGTTCTGCCAACGTGGCTCCAAAGCCCAGGAGCCAGGCAAAGCCGATGGCAATGCCGAGTCCCAGTGCCAGGAAATACAAAGGCGAACCGTCCACGCCCTGTATGCTTGTAAACGCCGCGGGAACCAACCCTCCGCTCTGTCCACCCAATTTCGAAAGACCATAACCTAGGCCCAGATTGAAGATACACATACCGAGCACACAGAGCAGAATGCCGAATCCAATGATTTTCGGGTTGGGTAACCGCTCCCTGAGCAGCACGAGCAGCACCAGCAAAAGAAAAACCACCAGCGGGACGATGGCGCGGATGCCGCCAATGATCTCCAAAGCCGGCGTCAATTGATACCAGGACAGCTCACCCATTTCGGCCTGGACTTCGTTTGCGGCGGCGAGGATCGATTCCGGGTCTGTCTGCCCGGCAACATAAAGCGTGAGCCCCATCACTGCGATAATGGGGAAGAGAGATGCGAGCGTGACGATACTGAAGCCGGACAACGAGTCCGTTCCCTTGCCCGCCGCATGGGCAATGCCGATCCCCAGGGACAAAACCAGCGGTACGGTGACGGGTCCCGTGGTCACCGCGCCAGAATCGAAAGCAAGGCCGAGAACCTTGCACAATTCCGGATCGAGCGCCATGTAGGCGCTGATCGCCAAAACCGGTGCAAGCGTGACGTAGATCAGGGGTTTCAGGCTCCATCCGAAGATGAAGCGGATCGTGCCGAGCACGGCGGCAAGTCCGACGCCGATACCAACCGCGAGTACAAGCGCACCTGCCCAGTCCGTCAGCAATGTGTAGAGATAGGGCGCCTGGGACACACTGACCAGTGAGCCCGCTGTCTGTAGCGCGCCAATCGCAGGTTCCGCAAACGTGACGCCTATGCCCAGCAGAAACACGACAGGCACTACGGTGGCGAGCGTTGCCTTGGCTGGCAGCGAAATGCCGAGCGTTTCCCCGAATGGCATCAAACCGACCTTTAACCCCTCCATAAACAGCATCAAACCCATGACGACTGCGAGCAGGCCGACCGAAATAACCCAGGCATCCTGCACCGCCTGTCGCAGAATGAAAAGCTGGAACAACACCAGATACAAGGTTGGTTAGCGGCATCACCGCCTTGAACTGATCGATGAACCTGACAGAAAGATAGGGGCGCAGTAGACGATAGACATCTCCTGCACCGAGTGAGAGCGCTTCAGGTTTTTGAGGGAGTTCGTTGCCGGCCGCATCGTAGGTGACGGTCGGGATCATCTCGTTATAGCTGATCTGGTCCAGCTGGATGTTCAGTTCACGGTTAAAGCTCCCGAACCGAATGTGTTGGGTCATGCGGCCTTCCCTATCATCGCTGTTATCGCTTCCTCGGATTGCCCGTTAGTCTACCTGAAAATCACCGCGCGGGCAGCTGTGGTGGATTGCAAGCGGGCTACAGCATCACACCCATGCCGTTCAGGATCAAGGGTAGAGTGTCGAACCTGTCGAAACGCATTTACGAACACCGGTTAGTGTCTTCACATGCGTTGAAACCATTGTTAATGTAGTCTTTCGGGACCAGGCAGGTATCACGACGACTGTAATGGAAGAGTTATCAGCAGACAGCAGCAGGCTGAGTTCCAAACGCCTATGACGACATCCGCGCTCCCACGGTCTCCACTGGACCATAATCTCCAAACTTACTTTGCGGATCTGGCCCGATTCGAAAGCACCGATGCATGTACAGGCTCTTCGCTCTTCGAGGAGCTGAGACCCGAGTTGGACCGTGTGCTGGGTGGGCTCGAGCTCGGCAGCTTTCCGCCGGTTACACCGCCGCCGCCGCGCCGCCCAATCCGGATCGCAGCCTGGAACATTGAGCGCGGGATTCAACTCGACGGCATCCTTGAGGCTCTTCGCACCGATCCGACATTGGCTTCAAGCGATGTTTGGCTGCTCACCGAAGTCGACTACGGGATGGCGCGAACATCGAATCGCCATGTCGCTCGAGAGATTGCGACCCACCTGGGCGTCCACTACGTATTTGCGCCGTGTTACCTTGCCCTTAATAAGGGAGCAGGAGTCGAAGCGGAGGCGGAGGGGGAAAACACGCTGGCCCTACACGGGAATACGATCATGTCGAGGTACCCGCTTGTGGACGCACACGCGCTGGCATTACCGAACGGAAAGGACAAGATGGTCGGCCGGGAAAAGCGGCTCGGGTCGCAGCGCGCCATTATCGCAGACGTCGAACATCCGCTCGGGAGGTTCCGAGTGGTGGCGTTGCATATGGACGCCCATTCGAGCCAGCGCCACAGGCATCGGCAGATGCGCCTGCTTCTGGATCATCTGGAAGGTCTCGAGCCCCGGCTACCAGTCCTCATTGGCGGGGACTGGAACACAACAACACATAACGCCCGGCGTGCCCTGTATTCCATTCTGGGTTACGTTCGACGGGTGCTGATGGGGGTTCGGGGTGTCCTCAGACGACACTACCCGCACCCGGATCGATGGTTCGAACGGCATCTGTTCCGTGAACTTGAGAGCCGGGGTTACAACTACAGAGATCTGAATGTGCCGGGTGGATGCACTTTGCATTACTCGATCCATGACCTGGCTGCGAACAAGAACATGGGCGAATGGATCCCCCAATGGTGCTTTTCGTTCATAAATTGGGCCTTGGAAAAGGAGGGTGGGCGCTGTTCGTTGAAACTCGACTGGTTTGCAGGAAAAGGGATTCGGGTGGACGCGAACGATCCGGAGCAAGCTCCCGCAATCCTCGAGGGTATGACGGAAAAAGAGCCGCCCTTATCCGATCACGATCCGATCGTCCTCGGCTTTACGATTCCGTCCTGAATGCTTTCCAGAGGTGAAAGAGGAACCTGATGAGAAAACTCACAGTTGCAGTCTTGCTTTGTAGTGTTTTGCTCGGATGCGCGGGTGGCGGTGGGGCACCTGATCCTGCCGATGAGTCGGCCGAATTGTTCGGTCAGGCGGTTGCCGCGAACCAGGCCGGTCAGTTCGGGGAAAGCGAAGGCCTTCTGGAAGACATCGTCAGAAGGTTCGCCACGACTCCCAGTGCAGTCGAAGCCGAGGCGCTGCTGGGTGAGGTAAGCGCTGCCAGTGAGGCTCAGGCACTACAGGCCGTCCGGGATGTTAGTGAAGCCCAGACCAATTTCGTGAACCTCAACAGGAGATACGCCCTCACCCTAGGGGAATTGGTTCAGGAACTGACTTTGGGCGAAGATCCGTCGCTTGCCGATAGTGGCTACCAGATCCGAATGCGGGGAAGCCCGAACGCCGACACTTACAGCCTGACAGCGCAACCCTCAACCCGAATCGATAGCAAGAGATCGTTTTTTGTCGACTCAACCGGGATTATTCGCTGGGAACTGGGCCAACCCGCCACCGCCGACAGCCTCGAATTGGAACAAGCTGGAAGCGAAGTGGACGAAGATTAGATGGCCGGGCGCGGAGAAACGCGAAGAAAAATCCTGCGTCTCCGCGCCCTCTGCGTCTCTGCGTTGATTCTTAATCTTTGCTATCCAGATCCAGAGAAGCGGAGTTGATGCAGTATCGGAGTCCGGTCGGCTGTGGCCCGTCGGGAAAGACGTGACCCAGATGCGCCCCGCAGGCTTTACAGACGACTTCTGTCCTGCGCATGCCGTAACTCGAGTCTTCTTCCGTCCCGACTGTCTCTTCTGAGATCGGCTGATAGAAGCTGGGCCACCCTGTGCCCGAGTCGAATTTTGTTTCCGACTCAAACAATTCGCTCCCACAGCAGACGCAGCGATAGATTCCGGTGTCTTTCGAGTCGTGATACTTGCCGGTAAAGGGGGGTTCGGTCCCTTTTTGACGGCAGACGTGGTATTGCTCGTCTGTCAGTTCCTGTTGCCCTTCTTCCTCGGTCTTTTCGATCTTTTTCATGACTTGGCCTCACCAACGGAATGCGTGTCCATTGAGCGTCCAACTACAGAGTCTATCCTGGAACGGACTTCGACCCACACTGGAAGACCAGGTTATGTTCTGACTTAAGGAATTTTAGAAGCGATGGGTGTAAACCAGCTTGGAAGCCAGTTGACGGTCTACAGTACTAAAACCGCCGCCTGCAGGATCGCTCAGCCAGTTGTGGTTGTACACCAGAAAGAGGTCGTTGCCGGGGTTCAGAATCCAGCGGAACCGGGCCTGCCAGCCCAGGTTCCGACTGTCGTTGTCGTACTGAACATTGCTGGCGAGCGAGATCCATGGGCTGAGTTGAACACTCACGTCGGCCGCGAAAATGCTGACGGAGAAGCTGCCCTCGGGCAGTTCGATACGCGTCCATTCGTTTTCCAGTCTGATGCTCAGTCCGTTGCGGGGACGGATAGAGAGACGTGGCTCGAAGTCGCGGCGAGTGCCACTGAAGTAGTCGCCCCCATCGGAACTGTCCGCCAAGAGACACAGGCCTCTGGTTGCTCATGTTCCAGTTGACGTTATATCTGTTGTAGCGGTACTGGTTTCCGGCCTCCAGGACAACGGAACGGTTCGGGCCCATCCTGAAATCTCTCTGGAGCCTTTCAAACTCGCGACTGATGCTGAAACCAAAGTGGTCTCCGGCATGGGTGTTCATCTGGAACAGGCCGAAGCTGAGTCTTTGGGACAACATGACGTTTCGGCTGTCGTCCGTCTGGTTGAAGCTGGCGCTCCACTGGAACTGGCGGATCAAGGGGTGGTTTCGCGGCCGCGGTGAGAACCGAACGAACGTATTGTATTCTTTGATACCGCGCCGGTTGACGAAACCGACAGCGGGATCGAAGTTTGCCTGAGTTTCCGTCATGCCGAGGATTCCCGACCAGAGATCGTTGAAGTAACCGAACGAGCCCCCGTAACGCGCATTATCCCCTGTATCGTCCGGATTCGTTGTCGTGACGTAGTGTCCGGTAAAGGAGAGGTTCTTGTCGCCCATGAAGCGCTGCGTTCTCAAACTAAGATCGAATCCTAGCGTTTGAAGTGCAGGCCCGATTGCCGTCGGGTCCGCTACCTGGCCCGCGCGCGCGCTCCGCCGCGTGTAGAGCATGCCAACGTGAGATTCGCTCAAGAAGCGGCGCGCGCCCCTGAAAACCGTAAAGTCCTCCCCAGGACGGCCCCCGTCTTCCCCTGTACGCACCTGCAGGACACCGATGTCCTGCGCTCCGGCCTGCCCGGTCAGCTTGACGCCGTAGTCGATCCGTTGAGGTAAACCTTCCGTCAGGCCGATCCGGCGGCTGAAGAATGCGTCACCGAAACCGGAGAGGGAGAAAAAGTTGCTGCCTTCGAGGAAGAAATCCCGTTTTTCAGGGAAACGAAGAGAGAATCGGGTCAAATTGACCTGCCGGTCATCCACTTCGGTTTCCGCAAAGTCCGTGTTTACGGTGAAGTTGGCTCTGAGGCTCGGCGTCACGTTATAGACAAAATCGACGCCGGGGTCTCCCGTATAATTCGTGTGGAGGTCGCTTCCGGGGGGTGACCCGGGAGGACGAAATGACTTGGCACGACCGGTTGTGTACGGAATGACATCCAGGCCGACCCCCTGGCTGATCTCCGACATACCGACGATCAGGCCGGCATTGGACATCCTCCTGAGGCCCCCACTATTACGTTGGTAGCCGTTCCAGATGGTCTCCTCATTCTTTCGGCGTACTGTCCGCTGGAAATTGATGCCCCAGGCTTGCCCGTTCGGGTCGAAGTTCAGCGTGCGGAACGGCATTTCGATTTCGAGGACCCATCCGATTTCGCTCCGGCGGACCTGGGCGTCCCAGATGGCGTCCCAGGCACGGCCGCCACCGCCGAATCCACCGCCGCCTCTGAATCCGCCACCGCCACCGCCGAATCCACCGCCGCCACCGCTGACCAACTGGTCCCCCATGGCTCCCGATGGGTTCATTTCGAAGTAATATCCGGTCCGTTCGTCCAGATACGTGTCGAATACCCACATAAAACGGTCGTCGGCTCCCAGGCCTGCGTCGCGCTGCATGGTGTTGCCTCTGAGCTGGTCCGGTTCGGAGTCGTAGAGGACGACTCCCATGTACATGCTGTTTTCGCTGAACAGGATGTACACCTCTGTGGGTTCGGTCGCCGCTGCTCCGTTGTCCGGGTCGATCTGGATGAAGTCGGTCGCCGGTTCAGCCCGTCCCCATGCAACTTCGTCTAGTCGGCCGTCTAGGTCGATGCTTTCTCCGGGCCCGAGTCGGGCTGCAGCCATGACACGGCGGTCTTCAAAGCCTGCGAGACCTTCCTGCGCTGCGGCCTGTGGCACGGTTTGTCCAAGAAATACGAGAATTACGGGTAGTAGAAGAAGAGCGATCGGTCGGATTCTTTTCATATCGAGGTCAGCAGGTCCTGTTTCGTTATGTAGGGCGATAGCAAACTTACAATTATATCGAACTGAGGGATTTGGGACGGCCACGTTTGACTCTTACGCTTTCGAAATCAACGCTTTATGTCTGCCTTGTCACCTCAGCGAAGCGGGGCCTCAAACAACTAGCCCTAAACTACTTAAATACGTCCGGAAGATGGTAAAAGTTACCAAACCCACAGGCACAATCAGCAATTGGACGTCATTGGCCGACAGGTGTGAGCAAGCTATTTTCTGTCCCATGGCAGTGAACCTCGCTCTCGGTTCGTGATCGGTGGAACAGGAACGAGCTTCTAAGGTCTCTGACCGGGAGTACTATTCACCAAGATGATCAATAGCTGGCCTCTGCGGGGGACAATCGGCCTGGTTCTGGTCGCCGTTTTTTGGACACTGAACTAGTCGCTCGACGGATTGAGAACTCACTGGGGGTTCTTTCCGTTGTGGTTGGGTTATTGCTTGACCGTTGATGCCTGGACCTGCAGGCGAAGCGGAACTTCGCTCTGGACCCGCAGTCATGGTCACTACGCCGGTTTGTTTCTGGTCTCGGCCCCAACCTGGTGGCTGTTCGAAGCCATCAACTCGCGGACCGGCAACTGGATCTATGAAGGACGCGCCGCCTTCAGCGATCTCGAATACTTCTTTTGGGCTTCTCTCTGTTTTTCGACCGTCATCCCGGCTGTCTTCGGCACAGCAGAGTGGTTCAGCACGTTCAAGATCGCTCAGGCCCTTCCCAGAGCTGGTCGAATCGGAATGCGAAGCGGGATGCGGGCCGGACTGGTCGTGGGCGGAGTCGCGATGCTGGCCCTCGTGCTCGCATGGCCTCGTTACTTCTTTCCCCTGGTCTGGTTATCCTTGTTCTTTATTGTCGATCCGATCAACGATGCTTTGGGACACCGGTCCCTGTTTCGGGCGATCGCGGCAGGGAATTGGCGGCCCGTCGTGGCGCTGGGTCTCGGATGTCTGGTGTGCGGTTTCTTTTGGGAGATGTGGAACTACCTGTCCTATCCGAAATGGACATACAGAATCCCCTTCGTAGATTTTCTTCACGTTTTCGAGATGCCAATTCTCGGATATGGTGGCTACGTCCCGTTCTCGTTGGAGTTGTTTGCTGTCTATCATCTGGCGATGGGATCGCTCTTTCCCCTCGCTTCGCGATCGTTTGTCCGCTGGACCTGTCGGCTCACTCGGATGAAGCGTGAGCGGTGAGGCATCCGGTTGTAATATATGGGGACCGAAATTGGAGGTGGCACATGGGTCTAAGAATGTCCCTAAGGTTATTCAGACAGACGTTTTCGTGTTTCTTGTTCCTGCTCGTCGCTGTGGGCTGCAATTCACAGGCGACTCAGACAACGACCGAAATCGACGTTCCGGAATTCCCAGGAGGGGAGTCATTGCCGGTAGCGTTCGTCGGCGTCACCGTAATTCCCATGGACTCGGAACGCGTTCTCGAAGATCAGACGGTTATCGTTCAGGACGGGATTGTTGCCCAGATCACGGACGCTGTGGACGCAAACGTTCCAGACCCTGCCGTACTGGTGGATGGGAACGGAAGGTATCTCCTGCCGGGGCTGGCCGAGATGCACGGGCACATCCCACCACCAAGCGATCCGGAAGAATTCGTCGAAGCCGTTCTGTTCATGTATGTCGCGAATGGGATCACGACCGTGCGGGGCATGCTCGGTGCCCCCGGGCAACTCGAATTGCGCGAAAGAGTTCGGCGGGGAGATCTCATCGGGCCCAACCTGTACCTGGCCGGCCCCAGCTTTAGCGGAGGTTCTATCGATTCACCGGAGGAAGCCGTTGCCCGAGTTCGCAGCCAGGCCGGAGAAGGCTGGGATCTGTTGAAGGTTCATCCGGGTTTGACCCGATCCGAATACGACGCGATGGCTGAGACAGCCAACGAATTGGGTATGCGCTTCGGCGGTCATGTGCCCGCTGAAGTCGGACTTCCCCACGCGCTCGATATGGGACAGGAGACCTTCGATCATCTCGATGGTTACCTCGAACATCTGGACGCTACTGCGGATCCGATCGAAGAGTCCCAGCTGGTAGATATTGTCGAGAGGACTCGAAACGCCGGAGCGTGGGTCGTACCCACGATGGCGCTCTGGGAAGCTCTAGTCGGGACCCGCGAGTTGGACGCACTGACACGATATGAAGAGTTGCGTTACATGCCCCCTGGAGACGTCGAAGGGTGGAGGGCTAGCTATCAATCAAGAGTTTCAGCCCCCGATTTCGATCCCGAGGCCGCCAGGCAGCTGATTGATAACCGCATGCGAGTGCTCGCCGCATTGCAGGATGGGGGTGTTCCGGTTTTGATGGGGACCGATGCGCCGCAGCAGTTCAGTGTTCCCGGTTTCTCGATACACCGGGAGCTGGCAGTAATGTCTGAGGCGGGTATGTCACCTTACGAAATTCTTCGATCGGGAACGGCCAACGTCGGTCGCTACTTTAGCAACCAGGACGACTTTGGAACCATCGAAGTGGGCAACCGGGCCGATTTGCTTCTGGTCAACGCGGATCCTTTGGAGGATATCGCAAACATTCGGGACCGGGCTGGGGTCATGGTTCGCGGAGAATGGTTGCCGGAATCGAGTATTCAGGAACGCCTTGAAGCGATTGCGGCTTCGTACAACTGAGTCGTCGTAAGGAGACTTCATCTGACAAAATGGAGACAATGAGTATCAATAACTTCCAATTTCGTTCGCCCAAGCCACTTGTCGTGTTGCTTCCTCTATTGATGGTGATCGGTTCCTGCTCTTCCGAGCCCCCTATCCAGACCGAAATCCTCTGGGACACATGGGGCGTGCCGCATGTGTATGCCGACAGTTGGGAAGGACTCTTCCATTCGTTCGGTTCTGCGCAGGCGGAGAGCCACGGGGACCTGATTCTTCAACTCTATGGTGAGGCCCGAGGCCGGGCGGCCGAGTACTGGGGAGAGGAATACGTCGACTCTGATGTCTATATACGGCGTATGGGTGTGCCAGCGCGGGCCGAGGAGTGGCTTGAGTTCCAGAACCCCGCCATACGGGCCTACCTGGAAGCGTTCGCTGCCGGGCTCAACGACTACGCCGAGTCGAACCGGGAAAACATCGATGATCGTGTTGAGGTTGTCCTGCCGGTGAGAGCGTCGGATGTCCTCGCTCATATTCAACGGGTGATTCATCTGGAGTTCCTGGGTGAATCTTTGCGTCCGGCTGCAGATGGAGCTGTCCCAGGTTCAAACGGTTGGGCCATCGGGCCATCCCGGTCCGAGAGTGGAAACGCGATGTTGCTGGCGAATCCGCACCTGCCGTGGTCGGGATTTTACACGTGGTTTGAGGCTCATCTCGTAGCTCCCGATTTGAACGCGTACGGAGCAACGTTGGTCGGTTTTCCGACTCTCGCTATCGCGTTCAACGACAATCTGGGTTGGACACATACGGTCAACACGATGGATGGTGCGGACCTGTATGAAATCTTTCGAATGGGAGAAGGGTATGCCTGGCCACCCGTCGATTTCGGTCCCGACTACGAAAGGGAGTTCGAATCAGAAACCGAAAGTTATTTCGTGAGGCGTTCGGACGGTTCGTTGGAGGAGCGGGAACTGGTTATCCGAAGTACGGATCACGGTCCGGTCATCGCCGAAAACGCTGCCAGCGTATTGGTTGCGCGGCTCGCTGGTCTCGATGAACCCCATTTTGTCGAACAGTACTGGGACATGATGCGGGCGACCGATCTCGAGACTTTTGAAGCCGCGTTGCGGCGTCTGCAGAATCCCTTTTTCAACGTGATTTACGCAGATCGCGACGGACGGATCATGTATGTGTTCGGAGGGCGCAACCCGATTCGTGGAGCCGGGGACTGGACTTTCTGGCAAGCAACTATTCCCGGCAACCATCCTGCAACGCTCTGGGACCGGGCTCATGGATATTTCGAATTGCCGCGCATCGTGGATCCCGAGAGCGGTTGGGTCCAGAATGCCAACGATCCGCCCTGGAGCGCTACGTTTCCGAAGGAGCTCGAAGCCTACAACTACCCCGATTACCTGGCACCCGAAGAGATGGGCTTTCGCCCCCAGCGTTCAGTTCGAATGCTCGACGAAGACGATTCGATCACTTTCGAGGAAATGGTCGAATACAAACATTCCACGCGCATGGAACTGGCCGACCGAATCCTGGACGATCTGATTCCTGTCGCGCGGCGCCGCGGCGGTTTGGCGGCAAGAGCGGCCGATGTCCTGGATGCCTGGAACCGTGAGGCCGATGCTGACAGCC
Organism: Terriglobia bacterium; assembly: GCA_965218585.1. Taxonomy (GTDB): domain Bacteria; phylum Acidobacteriota; class Terriglobia; order 20CM-2-55-15; family 20CM-2-55-15. The sequence continues at coordinate 87,166 of CBDCLE010000003.1, read as the reverse complement.
AGGGAACGGTGTTGTTCGAAGCCTGGGCTCGGGAGTTGGGAGTGGGTCCGGACGTCTTTGGCACGCCCTGGGACGAGGAGAATCCTCGCACGACGCCCGATGGTCTGGCGGACCCACAGGGCGCTGTTACCGCATTGGAGGTCGCAGCTGGGCGCATCGAAGAGACACACAGTGCCTTGGACGTTCCGTGGGGTGACGTGTACCGGTTCCGGATTGAAGGTTATGACTTGGCCGCAAACGGCGGTCCGGGCGCGCTGGGTGCGTTTCGGGTCATGTCGTTCGAACCAGACGGCGATCGATTCCGCACGATCCACGGAGACACGTTTGTTGCAGCCGTTGAGTTCTCGGATCCCGTTCGTGCTGAGGTTCTTTTGAGTTACGGCAATGCGTCCCAGCCTGGATCGCCCCACCGTGGCGATCAACTGGAGTTGCTGGCCGAGAAGGAGCTCCGTGCACCGTGGCGGACCCGCGAAGAAGTCGAAGCCAACCTCGAACGATCAGAGCTGCTCGAGTACAGGCCCTGATTCCAATTCATGATACGAATCGAGAAATGGGATGCCGATCAGGACGGGCGCCTGACTGAAGAATCTATGCGTGGCAGGTTCGAGTATCAGGGCTACTCCGTAACTCGCTACGTTTATCCGCCAGGTACTTACTTCCCGGATCACACGCACGACACCAATAAGATCGATGGCGTCTTGTCCGGGCGCTTTCGGATAAGCGTGTTGGGTGAGAGTTTCGTTCTGGAAGCGGGCGATTCGTTGACGATTCCCAGCGGTACGGTCCACAGCGCCGAAGTCATAGGCGACGAACCCGTCGTTACCCTCGACGGGACTTCGGATTGAGGTCGGCAGGCCTATCGAAGCCTACGGCTGCTGTCCCAGCGAATATCGGCTGGCCGGTGGCGATTGTGCACGTTGGGTTCGGAGTGCACAGAACTCGAGAGTCGTGTCTCGGTGCCTCCGGTATCAATCGTCAGACAAACATATCGAACGATTCGAAGTTGCCTTTCAGGATTTCTCCCGCATCTGGATGTCCCAACCAGCCTTCGATCATCGTTGCATATACGCGGCGGAAGTCGGTCGTGTACTCGAGGTTGTCGCCTTCGTCCAGATCGGTCAGACTCGGCAGATCTCCGTAGTGTCCCCCCTGTACGTTGTTGCCGACGACAAACATGAGGTTTGCTGCCCCGTGATCGGTTCCCAGGCTGACGTTTTCAGGTACTCGGCGGCCGAACTCGGAGAAGATCAGCACTGTGACATCATCCGCGCGGCCGATCCTTTCCAGATCCAGGATGAATGCGGAGACGGCGTCGGAAGTGTAGGTCAAGAGTCGCTGGTGCAGGTCGTTCTGGAACACGTGTGTATCGAATGCATTGTTTCGGTAAGACGTGTAGTAGAGACGGGTCGGCATGCCCGCATCGATCAACGCAACGACTTTGGGCAGGTCGAGTCCGGTGACCCCATAATCTACCGGCGAATCGTAGTTTTCCCACGCTCCCTGAACGAGGGCAGATGCGTCTCGTGCGCTTCGAGCGATGTCGAGCAGGAATCCCCGCGAAGGGTTGCTGACCTCGCCGTTGTCCGCTACACGGTCAAAAACTTCACGCTCCTGGTAGAAGCTCTCCCTTGCAAACCTATCGGGAGCGTCAAATACGACCGGCACGTGTGCGCGGCTGCGAACCGCCAGAGACTGGCGGGAGTCGATATTGACCAGAAAATTCGAAGGCGCATTCGGCGCCATCGAATCTGCAAGGTGGCCGACCCAGCCATACTCGGCGCCGCTATTGGGAGCCGCCGTGTGCCAGTAGGCCATCGAGGTGAAATGTGAAAACGAAGGGTTTTCATAACCGCACCCGTGAACAACGGCCATCTTGCCATCCTTGTACAGGCGTTCAAAGCCGGCCATGCCGCGGTTGAAGCCGAAGTGGTCGTCGATCTTTCGGATTTCGGCTTCGGGGATGCCGATCTCGGGCCGGTGCCGGTAGTAAGCGTCGTCACCATAAGGAATTAACGTATTGAGGCCGTCGTTTCCGCCGCTCAGCTCCAAGACCACGAGGATGGGGCCATCGTCGGCAGCCTGAGAGGCGATTGCCTCAGCTGCGCGGCCAAACAGTGCCGGCGCTCCCATCGATGTTGCCGCCCCCACACCGATACCGTACAGGCCGGCACGCAGCAGATCCCTTCGAGTCAGATTGCTTAATCGTGAATCGTGTTTTTTCATAAGTGATTCCTCAACCGAGTTGGTACTCGGGTTGGCTCATGATCAGGTGCAGAACCAGCCGTAGTGGATCCTCCAGGTAGGTTTCGGCAACAGAAATATCGGACGTACCCAGTTCGTTGTCGAGGAAATCCACAAGCATCTCACGCACTTCGGCGCTGGGACTCACTCGCATGAAACGGTCAACGAAATAATCGACGACCTCGGCCGTGGTCGCTAAGTCCTCATCCAGAACCATTCGGGACAGGTCGACTTGGGCTGCGTGTCGCGGGATCGGTATCACCCTTTGAATCGCCATCTGCCAGCCGCGGAAGCTTCCGTATCGCGTGTTGAAGTCCTCGTCGCGATCGGCCAGCATGTTCGACTCTGCCATGATTTCTCCCGAGCTGGGCATCGTTGCCGACGTTATGTCCATTCCTTGTCGAATCCTGTCTGCAACGCTCCGAATCTCGGGGTTGCCGTTGCGTCGGTCCGGCGGGACGAAGTTGATGTCCGGGAAAAGGACGTCACGGGCGAAATTGCCACGCTCGAGCAACAGACCTGGAGTCACCCAACTCCGGCCCTGGGCCCAACCGGCGACGGTAGGTGGTTGAAACAGTCGCTGGCCCAGTGCGCTGGTGGCCGAGTTGAAATCCGGAACGCCCGGAGCGTTCTGGAGGCCGAGTTTTCGGTACGTGGACACTGCCAGTTGGACGGGGCTCTTTATGTGAGTTCCCACCGAAGGTTCGCTGTAGAAGTCTCGAGAGAGGAAGATCGCTTCCAGGAGCGGTGCAACTTCGTAGGTGGCACCTCGTAACACCATACCCAGCTCTTCCTGGAGTTCGGCTGAAAGCTCCTCGCGTACAAAGTAGCGATAAATCTTACCGGCGATGTAGGTGGCGGTGACAGGCTGGTCCATAATGATGTCGATAATCTCGACACCGTCGAAGTCGCCCGTTCGACCGAGGAAGGTCTTTTCGCCATCGTCGTGCCGGTCGTCGTTGACAACGAAATCGAGGTCTACGTAATTCCAGCCAGTGAATGCTCGGGCTGCCTCACGGATATCTCTTTCCGAGTAGTTCCCGACGCCCATCGTGAATAGTTCCATGATCTCGCGGGCGAAGTTTTCGTTGGGAGCGCCCCGGACGTTGACGTCGGCGTCCAGAAAGGAGAGCATTCCCGGGTCTTGCGCCATGGCGACCATCAGATCCCGGAAGTTGCCTGTTCCATGCGAGTAGAAGAGTTCGAGTTGGCCCAGTAGCTTCCTATAGTCGCGTACCTTGCCTTCGCTGACGGCATAGTGGCCATGCCAGAACAGAGCCATCTTTTCCTGGAGTGGCCGGTTGCTGGCTACCATTCGATTCGCCCACCAGTAAGCCACACGGTTGGTTTCCAATACGCTCGCACGTAGCCAGTAAAAGAACTTGTTGACGACGGGCTGAAGGCGCCGGTTTCCGGCCGGTTTAACCTTGATTCCCAACGCTTCACCCGTTTCCTTCGCCAGATCAGTCGTCGCCGGCCGACTTGGAGGGAAAGGTTCGAGTCCGGGATCGTGCGTTCCGGAGTGCTCAAACTCAGGTAAGTGGCCGTTGTCGGTGCCCTCGAAGTAGACGAGTCGTCGGATTGCCTGTTCGGGTGTCATCCCGGCCAGCACCTCGATCTGGGCCGGTGTACCGCCGAAACCGGCGCGTTCCAGCAGGTGAGCGGCGAGGTCGTAGTTCCATTCCTCAGGGCCGATTGGAGTGAGATCGTCTTCCCAGGTGGCGGGTCCAGCCTGTTGGCCGAAACCTGCGGCCACTCCGATCGAAGTGACAAGAAGGATCGGGGCCACCCATCTCAGTTTCCGAAGCATCCTCAAACCTCCGAATATAGCCATGCAAAGATAAAGGAGTGACTATTCTAGGCCCGTCGGGGTGAGCGGATCAAATGTATTAAGGCTGCAAATCGCGCTAGGTACGGAACCTAGAAATCGCGGGTGTGTGTGCTGGGTACGTCCTTGAGGACGTCGAGGGCAAAAGCTTGGAGTACACTACTCTGCCCGGCTCCCTGACTGACAGTGCTACAATTTTTGAACAGTCGCCCCCGCCTTCAAGTCATCAGGGGCCGCTGATTCTTGTTTTTTTGGTATGGAGGTTTCATGAGAGCGAGTGCTCTGAGTCTGGTCTGTTTTATTTTGGTTGTTTCACTGGCGGTTCCCGGTTCCCTGGCACAGTCCGATCCCGTTACAGGAACCTGGTATGGAGACTGGGGTCCCAGCCAATATGACCGTAACGACGTTGTCGTCGAGCTGACATGGGATGGAAGCTCTCTCAAGGGGGTCGTGAACCCCGGACCGAATGCGATCGAGTTGAGCAACGCTTCATTTGACCCTGCGACAGGAATGGTGAAGATGGAAGCCGATGCCCAGAGCTTCCGCGGAGAGATCCACTACACCATAGAAGGGACTCTCGACGGGGATACGATCAAGGGGAGTTGGAGTCACGACAACGTGAACGGCGACTTCACGATAACGAAGTCGAGCTGAAAAAGTGGGGACAGGGCACTCTTTTTGCCCATATCGGGAGACGGTGGTCGGGTTACGTGCAAAAAGAGTGCCCTGTCCCCGCTTTTAGAACTAAAAAAACCTGATGGCGAATCCGTTCGTCGTCAGGTTTTGGTCCTAGTGTCCTTCATCGCCCACGTCTCGTCGCTGCTCTCCGAAATCCTTTCGACGTGGGCTCCGCCCCCGCAGCTCATCCTGACTTCATCGTTTGCGACTACCGTCCCTGGCCGGACTTGCCTTAAAAGCTACTAGGTCCGAACGGGCTAATAATCTGCCGCGTTACGATTTTATATATTGCAATGAGCTTGCCAAAGTTTAGCCGTCAGTGGCCGTTCTATATGTTTCATCGGCTTACGGTTCCCAGCCCGACCCCGTCGACAATTCTTGAAGAAACTTTAGCAAAAAATGTAGTCGATCCTGCTTTTTTGGGGTGCATTTGGTGGGACTTTCTCGCCGCAGTAGGAAAAAAGCGAAACGTGAGACGGTAAACGGGTATGCGCCGAAGCATCCGGATAAGCTATAGTCCTAAAGCGATTGGCCAAGCGACATGAAACGAGACAGTTTCTTTATCAAAGAAAACCCCCCGATCGAGAAGCTACTCCTGCCTTTTCGGATGTTCATCCGGGCTGAAGTCTCTTCCGGCATCCTGTTGATCCTCTCGGCAGCGGTTGCTCTTGTCTGGGCGAATTCTCCCTGGACAGACCTCTACACTGCGCTCTGGGAGACGCATTTATCCCTGCAGTTGGGCAGTTTCGAGGTCAGCGAGTCGCTGCTGCTCTGGATCAATGACGGGTTGATGGCCATTTTCTTCTTTGTCGTTGGTCTGGAGATTAAACGGGAGTTGCTGGCCGGAGAACTGTCGTCGCCGCGCCTGGCGGCGCTGCCACTGGTCGCTGCTGCCGGTGGCATGGTCGTGCCAGCCTTGATCTATGCCGCTTTCAACGCCGGTACGCCCGAAGCGGTGGGGTGGGGCATCCCGATCGCGACCGACATTGCTTTTTCGATGGGGATTCTTCATCTCCTGGGAGATCGCGTTCCTTCGGCCTTGAAGATTTTCCTGGCATCGCTGGCAATCGCGGATGACCTGGGTGCCGTCATCGCGATCGCGCTCTTTTATACCTCCGAGATTTCCTATCTCAGCCTCGGCGTGGGTGCGGGGGTCTTTGCGTTTGTAGCCCTGCTCAATCGGCTCGGCGTCAGAAACCCTCTCGTCTATGGCATTTTCGGTGTCGGAGGCGTCTGGTCGGCGTTTCTATTCTCAGGAGTTCACCCCACGGTTGCCGGCGTGTTGATGGCGATGCTGATTCCGGCAAACATCCGTCTGGATCCCGGGAAGTTTGTCTCCCGAAGCCGCGCGATGATCGACCGGTTCGACCAGGCCGGCCCCCACGAGCACCATGTTCTGGCTAACCGTACGCGGCACGACGCACTCTTGGATCTCGACATGGTAACCGACTATTCGCTCACACCTCTGCAGCGCCTGGAGACGGCTCTCCACCCCTGGGTGAGCGTCGTGATCCTGCCGATATTCGCGCTGGCAAACGCCGGCGTCGTCTTAGACCTCGATGCCGTTTCAAATATCGGTCATCCGATGACGCTGGGGATTGTGCTTGGGTTGGTCGTCGGTAAACAGGTCGGCGTCACCCTTTTTACGTGGATCGCCGTTCGTCTGGGCCTGGCACAGTTACCTTCCAACGTTCGCTGGATTCATGTCTATGGGGTCAGCTGTCTGGCAGGAATCGGCTTTACGATGTCTCTCTTCATCGGAGGGCTCGCATTCCAGGAACCGGCCCGGGTGGCCATGATGAAAATAGGTATCTTCGGGGCTTCAGTAATCGCTAGCGTTCTTGGCCTGGTGGTCTTGATCCGGTCGGGGAGGTAGTTTAGAGATTGGCTAAGCCGGCTCGTCTTTTAACGTTATAACACGATTCCGGCCTGCGTCCTTGGCGCCGTAGAGCGCCCGGTCGGCCCGGGCGATCAGGCTTTCCTGTGTGTCCTGGGCTAACAGTCGTGTGACCCCGAAACTTGCAGTGATATTCGTCGGGATCGGCATGGTCGCTTCCTCGGTGTCGGCTCGGAGTCGCTCGGCCAATTGTGTGGCCTGATCGAGGCCGGTGTTCGGTATGAGCAGGATGAACTCCTCTCCGCCGAAACGCGCCACGATGTCCTCAACGCGGGACGAGGTTTTCAGCAATTGAGAGAACGAAACCAAGACCTGGTCGCCGGTCAGATGACCGTAGCGATCGTTGACGGTTTTGAAATAGTCGATATCCGCCATGATCATCGAGAGCGGGTGCTTCCACCTGTGGGCGAACGATATCGCGCGTGCCATGTTTTCCTCGAGAGCCCTTCTGTTGGCCAACCCGGTCAGCGGATCCTCTCGAATCAGGCGACCAATGGTTTCGTTGGCTTCCCGAAGTGACATCTCGGTTTGTTTCCGCGACGTGATGTCGGAGATGAATCCCTCCAAACGCACCCAGTCTTCGTCCGGCTCCGAGACGACACGGCCTTCTTCCATCAACCAGCGTTCCGCACCCTCTTTCGTGAAGATGCGATAAGCCACTTGGAAAGACTCGCGCTGCTCGGCCGCGAGCGTGATCTCGGTAGCGATCTGAGGCAAATCGTCCGGGTGGAGAAGCTGCTGCCAGGGCAGGGCGGACGTCCCAAGCATCTCGGCGGGTTCGTACCCCGTCACACGGTGGCACCCGTTGCTGACGAACTCCATGGTCCAGGCGTCGGTCCATCGACATCTGTAAGCGACACCAGGAAGGTTCTGCACGAGCTCCGTGATATCGAAGCCGTTCGTGCGAGTGGTCTGGTTCGTCGCCAGTGTTAAACCGTTTCCCATAAGTCAGTGGTGTCCAATCGTTCGGTACCGCCAGGTTCCTATCCGGGTTCCCCGACCTGTTCGATCCCCGCTTCGGGCGCTTCCACCGAGTCTGTTCCGCCGTCTTTGGCTTGATTCAGCGCCTGCGTCGCGCGGCTCACAAAGGTGTCGATCGTGTCCTGGGCATCGAACTCGGCTATTCCCACCGTCGCTGAAATAGTCGTCTGGGAGGGCATTTCCTCTTCCCGCAGTTTCTTCTGCAAGCGATCGGCAACGACGCGGGCGTTGGCCAGATCGGTATTGGGCAACAGGAGGGCGAACTTTGAACCTTCAAGCCGTGCCGTCAAATCTTCGAGACGGGACGAAGCCTGCAGTGCATCGGCGAACGTCACAAGGAGAGCGTCCCCCTTGGATCGGCCAAGTTCATCGTTAACACTCTTCAGCGTATCGAGATTTGCCATGATCAGTGACAGCGGCTGCTTCCATCTCCGCGCGAACGACATGGAGCGTGTCAAGTCGCCTTCGAGAGCCTTGCGATTGGGTAGGCCGGTGAGGGAATCCTCTCGCATCAGACGCTCGAGGGAGTCCTCAGCCTTGGCCAACTGACCCTCCAAAGCGTGATGTTCGGTTAAGTCGTGGACGTAGCTATTGAATAGTTGTCCGCTAGAGGAGTCGCTGGGCCAGATCGTGAGCTCTATCGGAAACTCTTCACCATTGCGCCTGCGGGCGGTCAGGTTCGGCCTCTGAAAGGTAACCTGGCCTACCTGGGTTTCCATGAAGCTTCTGAAGCTTTCAAGGTATTCGTCCCGCCGCTCCGGCGGCACGATAGTGTCGGCCACTCCCCGCCCCAGAACTTCCTCGCGCGTCCAACCGAAAGTCTGCTCTGACTGGCGATTCCAATCCTGGATCTTGCCTTCAGAGTCGACTGCAAGGAACGCGTCCCGGGCCTTTTCAATCGCGAGAAGGGTCTGACCCTGTTGGTACGTGAGGTCGGCTTCGTGTGCTTTCTGTTCCGAGATGTCGACGATGTAACCCTCGATGGAGTATGGTTAGTCGTTGGGTTCCGACACCACGCGTCCTTCCTCGAGGACCCATTTCATCCCGCCGCTGGTGTGCAGGCGATATTCGACCTGAAAAGGTTTGCGGTCCTTGACGGCCCGGCGGACCCTTTTCGTGACCTTTGCCAGATCATCGGAATGGATCAGTCCACTCCATGAGACTGCGGAATTCCGAACGAGGTCCTCCGGGTCATGCCCAGTGAGTTGAAGACCTCCACTACTGACGAACTCCATTGCCCAGTCACCGTCCCACGCGCACCGGTAGGCCATACCTGGAAGGTTATCCAGGAAATTCGAGAGACCGGAATCTGACAAGAATCCGACACCTGCGCCGGGGTTCTGGCTCTTATCCATCGTCGATACCTCTATTCAAACCCTTGAATTCAAAAGGGCTGCCCCAAAAATGGGGACGTTCAGTCCCTATACATGGGCAATCGGCGTGCCAGCATTCTCTTTCCTCGCCCCTCTTCGGTCAGAAATGGCGAGTTGACAATATATAGACCGATCGGTATAGTAGCTCTTGTTGTGAGGGATCAATGACGGCAAGGGCATCCAACGGCAAAGAACGCATCATTCTAAAGACTGCAGAACTGCTACAGAGACAGGGCTACAGCGGCACAGGATTGAAGCAGATTATTGAGGAGAGTGGAGCTCCCAGGGGCTCGCTCTATTTCCACTTCCCGGGAGGGAAGGAGCAGCTCGCCGTGGCGGCGATCGGGTATGCATGTGACGCCCAGGTCAAGGTGATCCAGAGGGCTTTCAAGCAAACGTCGACAGCCGTCGAAGCCCTGGTGACGCTGATTGGAACGGCCCGTGATCAGCTGGAGGAGTCGAATTTCAGCGAAGGCTGTCCGATCGCGACCGTTGTCCTTGAAACGGCGGCCACTTCAGAGCCGTTGCAGAGGACCTGCTGCCAAGCCCTCGAGACCTGGAGTGAGCTGTTTACCCAGCGTCTGGTCGCAGAAGGCCATCTCGCAAAGGATGCCGGAAGGCGGGCTCTGACTGTACTGACGATGATTGAAGGTGCTCTGGTGCTCAGCCGGGCGTACCGCTCGAGGGAGCCTCTGGACGCGGTTGCGAGCGAAATGAAACGCGTACTCGAAATCAGATGAAAAGCCTGAAGCACAGGGTTAAAGGAGGTCAAGATTATGAGTGATCGATTAAAACAGCTGACGGACAGCGACCTGGAAGACAGTATTGTTCAATCCACCGAGCCACTGCTCGTAGATTTCTGGGCCGAGTGGTGCGGGCCTTGCCGGGCGCTGGCCCCGAGCCTGGAGGAGTTGGGCGAGGAGTTCGCCAGTCGCGCCGGCATCGCGAAATTGAATGTCGACGAGAATCCTGAAGCAGCGGCGCGCTATGGAGTTCGTGCGATACCCACGCTGATTCTCTTCAAGGATGGAGAGGAGAAGGAACGCCTGGTGGGCGCCCAACCGAAACAGAGCATTGCCTCGCTGTTAGATCGTTACGCGGCTTGAGGCAGAGGAGAGCCAGCAGAAAAAAGGGGCGGCCAACGGGCCGCCCTTTTTTTATTTCCTGCGGATCGTCGGCTAAGTAAAGGATCTCCGATTCCCGCCGTGTTTCGCGGCTCTCGAACGGGCCCCGGAATACACGGTGAAGTTTTTCCAGCGCCGATTTGCGGGGAGCTGATCGGCGAAAAAGAACTGTTCAGAGAAAGCAGGCTTCAGGTCGTCGATCCATGACGCCGCTTCGTCGTAGTGGGCGAAAAACACCCGGTTCGTCCAGTTGGGATCCCTTCCCTGTAAGAACTTCAAAACGAAGACCTTTTCTCCATCGATCTCGGCAACTCCGTCGACAAGTACCTTGCCTGGCGTACACGACATTGATGGGCCGCGAACCGTCCGTCCCAGCCCCGACACCTGACGAATTCCCCTGGCGAATATGTCCAGCGCACGGTGAAGCGGGACATCGAAGTATTGTTTCGGTCCTGTATCGCGCTCTACAAACATGTAGTAAGGAATCACGCCCAGATCCACCTGCTTCTGCCACATGGCAGCCCATACATCGGAGTAATCATTGACGTTGCGGATGAGGGGGGCTTGAGAACGGATCGTCGCTCCCGTCTTTTGAATTCTCCCGATGGCGAGGTCTGAAACTGGTGTCGACATTTCGCGCGGGTGACTGTAATGAGCCATCAACGCAAGGTGCTTGCCCGATTTGACGACCTTTTCGAAAAGTTTGAGCAGACCGTCGGCGTCGTTCTCGGTAACGAAGCGATACGGCCACCATGACAGAGCCTTTGTGCCGATCCGAATACTGCGGAGCGACTCAATCTTGAGGAGTGGTTCGATGTAGCTTTCCAGAACGCTCGTCCGCATGATCATTGGATCGCCACCGGTGATCAATACATCCCGAACCTCGGAGTGTTGTTCCAGATAGCGCACCAGCGAAGCAGCCTCGTTGTTGCTGAACTTGAATTCATCCATTCCGACAAACTGGGCCCAGCGGAAACAATAGGTACAGTAGGCGTGGCAGGTCTGACCCTGACTGGGGAAGAACAGAACCGTTTCGCGATACTTGTGTTGCATTCCTGCTTGCGGTTCGCCGTCAAGCACTGGGACGTTGAGGTCCATCTGGCCCGCCGGGTGCGGATTGAGCCTGAGTCGGATCTTGTGCACAGCTTCCCAGACCCTTTCTTCCGGCGTCTCCTCTTCCACCAGGCTGCGTATGCAGTCGAAGTCCTCCGGTGTCAGCATGCCTTCCTGAGGAAAGGTCAGCTGAAATATCGGGTCGCGAGGTATGTCATCCCAATCGATCAACTCATTAATAACGTAATTGTTTACACGGAACGGGAGTACTCGGGAAACCGTTCGGATAGCTGTGCGCTGCTCGGAGGTCAGGGCCTTGAATTGCGGGATCGTGTCGATATTCTTGTCAGTGTAGGCAAGATATCGGCTCGGCTCAGCCAGCGGTTTGTTCATGAGCTCCCCCCCAAGTTGAAAAAAACATTCCGTTGGATCGACAGTACCCACTGTTAAACCCGTAAGTTATTATTTATCAGCGCTTTTTCGCTCAGTCGATTCCGGGCTAAAGGTTGGCCGGGCGCTGAGCGTCGTTCGGACACTAGCGAGAACGGTGCCACGCGGCTCGGGATCAGTCCATGGTGAGGCAACGGTTCCGTTTAAGGGATCTCGGGCCGGGCGTGTTGGCTTTTCCGTGTCTGCAGGGGCCATTCTAACACACGCAAATGTAGCGCATCCCTTCGGGCGGCTCCATTGAGCGTTGGATTGTTAAGATAGAGTGCGTTTCTGACGAGATCGCCGGTTAAAGGCTCACAGAGCGAGGATATTAAGATGGGGACCGAGACGCTCCCCGCCAGACGATACAGATGGAGTGAAGCAGCCACCGCCGAACGGATCGAGCCACGTCGACGCCTTCCACTTCGCCGAGACTGCTGGCGACATCTGCGATCTGATCGAGGAGTGGTACCCTAACTTTTCCTGGGCCTCCTGAAATCGAGCGATGAACCGTTCGAGTTACTTAGGAACGTAGTGGATTTCCAAAACTGGAAGTCTTCCCGGTATCGGAGGAGCTAAATAGCTATAATTCCAAGTGATTACCGGGACCAAAACCGCCGCCGCCAGGACCACTAATCACGGGCTACCCAGTAGGAAAGACGATGGTATCGTCTGATTCTCGTTGGTGAAACGGCCGCGTTGGCTTAGAATGGAGGATCGGCGACACGGATGAACTCATAACAGAGGGCTCTTTAGTCTAAGTGAGCATCTCTGATGAGAAAAGGTCGCTGGAAGGAGCTGAGGATCCCACCTTGTAAGGGCGGATCCCCTGATTTAATGAGTACCCAGAAAGCCATGAGGCCAGAACTCGAAGAAGTCGTGCTGGCCGAAAACGAATCGACGACCTTCCGGATCCATTGGTATCGATGTAACGTTTGCGGTGCCGATTTCGAGGACGCAAACCCCTCTCACCGAAGGCGACTGCATCTGCTGTTGGAGCATAAGCGGCAACACCAGCCGCAGCCCCAGCAGAACTAGCGTCCTGTCCTTAGCGACGCATGCGCGTCGTATGGAGGGGGTGCTTATCTATTCAATTTAAATAACTTCACGCCGACGTCGGTAGCGATCGGCCGGAGTGTGCCTCGGTCGGGGTTGACGACTCGCTACTGCTGATATGATCTGATCCAGCAATGGCAGTAAACCCTCAGTCCCTCAGCCTGCCCTTCGAGGTCACCCGCGCTGTGGAATCGACGCTTCAGGAGTGGACCACAGAAGATACCGTTCGCCGGATCTGGAATCGCGACGCCTCGCTGTGGACCGGATCGAACGAGGATCGGTGGCTGGGCTGGCTCGACATCGTCCCCAGCCAACTCGAGAGACGGAACGCTTTCTTACAGATTGCCGAGGATGTCCGCGCGGAGGGCTTCACCGAGGCCTTGTTGCTTGGAATGGGAGGTTCGAGCCTGTGTCCGGAAGTGCTTCGATTGACCTTCGAAAACGATCCATCCTTTCCGGCGCTTCACGTCCTGGACTCAACGGACCCGGCCCAGATTCGCGCCACCGAAAGTTCCGTGGAACTGGAGCGAACACTCTTCATCGTTTCCAGCAAGTCCGGTACAACGCTGGAATCGTCCCTACTCTTTGAATATTTCTTCGACCGCGTCGCGAAAATCCTCAGCCCTGTTGAAGCCGGCCGGCGTTTCGTGGCTATTACCGACCCCGGTTCGAGGCTTGAGAGTCTTGCCAACCAACGCCATCTGCGAAGCGTATTTGCGGGTCAAGCTGATGTCGGAGGCCGTTTCTCCGCGCTGTCTGATTTCGGTATGGTGCCTGCAGCGGTGATGGGGCTCGATGTTGCTCGACTTCTCGCGGCCACCGACGAGATGGTCTCGGGATGCGGTCCCGACGTTTCCACTCTCGAAAATCCCGGAGTACTCCTGGGCATCGCTCTGGGTCGATTGGCTGGGGCGGGTCGAGACAAGATGACGATCGTTACCTCCCGCAAAATTGCCGGTCTGGGTGCCTGGCTCGAACAGTTGGTGGCGGAGTCCACAGGGCAAGACGGGAAGGGCATCGTTCCTGTCGATGGGGAAACATTGGGGTCGCCCGAGGTTTATGGGGCTGACCGTGTCTTCGTCTATTTGAAACTCAGTTCCGACGAGAACTCTGCCGAAGATGCGGCGATCGGTCCTCTCGAAGAGGCAGGCCAGCCCGTCGTGCGCATCGAGCTTGAGGATGTGTACTCGATCGGACAGGAGTTTTTCCGTTGGGAAATGGCCACCGCTGTTGCGGGTTCGTTGCTTCGCCTCAATCCGTTCGTTCAGCCCGATGTCGATGCGAGCAAAGTGGCTGCCCGACGCGTGACCAGCGAATTTGAAGAGAGCGGTGAACTTGCTGGGGCCGTCCCCATTTTCGAGGCGGCCGGTATCAAACTATTTTCAAGTGCCGATACAGGTCCGGTTCTCGGTCCGGTTCGGACGACTACCGAACCTTCCCTGGCCCGCCACTTGGGCAGCCATCTGGGAACTCTCGCCGAAGGCGATTACTTCTGCATCCAGGCCTACGTCGAAATGAGCCGGGACCACGAGGCTGTCCTTTCCCAGATGCGGGACCTTGTCAGAGACCGGAAACACGTGGCGACCTGCTTAGGGTTTGGCCCACGCTTTCTCCACTCGACAGGCCAGTTGCACAAGGGCGGTCCCCCTACAGGCGTCTTTCTCCAGATCACCTGTGATGACGGAACCGACCTTCCCGTTCCCGGACGCAGCTATTCTTTCGGCGTCGTCAAGGCAGCCCAGGCCAGCGGCGACATGACCGTGCTCTCCGAACGCGGCCGTCGGGTGCTACGTGCGCACATCGAAGGAAACCTGACCGAGGGCTTGGACCGGCTACGCGAGGCCATCGCCGAAGCGTTCGAGTCTTAGCCACCTTCCATTCTTAGAAGAACTTCACGGAATAGGACATCCGCACGCCACTACCAATCTCCGGCGCGAGATCTTTGATGAAGCTGAGGTGGTTGCGGTACAGCGTGTTTGTCGCGTTGAACCAGCTGAGGGACAGGTGGTGTGAGAAGTGGGGTTGCGGGACAGTATACGAGGCTGTCAGGTTGACCAATCCGTAACCGGCCGTTTCCGTTTCGGTGCTGAAGACGTCGTCTCTCCGGTCCGCCAGCACGAGCTCCGGCTTTACGCTCAAGCCGCCGTATCGGATATCGAGGCCGATCGTTCCTCGTAGCGGCGGAATCCGAGGCAGTGTTTCGGCAGTGGTTTTGAGTTCGGTGTCGACGGCATCCAGGGCCAGGTTCACCCAGAGATTTTCATTAACGCTCACGTCGAGTTTCATTTCGATTCCGGAATACGCTATAAGGAAGGACGCCCCTTTGTCGGCTGTTGCCAGGAGGAAAATCTCCCGACAACAACCCATTCAACGTAGCTGCGTTGAATTCAAAGACAAAGGAGCACGTAAATGAAACAGGCCAAGTATATCGGCATGGATGTGCACCAGGCAACGACGGTGGTGATGGTCTTAAACGCAGACGGCAAACTGGTCTGGGAAAAGATCGTAGAGACCCAGGCCGGGCCAATCATTGATTTGCTGGAGAGTCTGAGTGGTGAGCTGCACGTGACGTTTGAAGAAACCACGCAGGCCGAATGGCTCTACAACGTGGTCCGGGGATATGTGAGCGAAGTGATCGTGTGTGATCCCAGACGGAACAAACTGCTCAGTGACGGGTCCAAGACCGACCGGGTGGATGCCCTGAAACTGGCCGAGCTGCTCCGGGCCGGATGGCTGCGGTCGGTCTACCACGGGCACGATGCGACGCGGACGTTGAAAGAACTGGTCCGCGGATATGAGACCTTGACCCTGGATACGCAGCGGACGATGGTTCGGATCAAGGCAATGTATCGAGGACGTGGGATCCGGACGCCGGGCCACGGCGTCTACCTCCCATCGCAGCGGGAACACTGGATCGAACAGCTCGCCAATACCGGTGCACGGCGGCGTACCGGATGGTTGTATGAGGAGCTGGATCATCTGAGAGGGTTAAGAAAAAAAGCGAAGCTGGCGATGTTAACCGAGAGCTGCAAGCATCGTGCGGTGGGGATATTGCAGACGATTCCCCAGTTGGGACCGATACGTTGCGCCTTGATTGTAGCGACGGGGGACACCCCGCATCGATTTCGAACCAAACGCCAGCTCTGGAACTACAGCGGTCTGGCCGTGGCAATGCACATGAGTGCGGAGTATGAGCAGGAAGGGAGTCGTGTGGTACGTCGTCGAAAGCCGATCGCCACGCGGGGACTGAACCGCAACGGCAACCGACGTTTGAAAGATGTGTTCATCGGGGCGGCGACCGGAGGCATGGGGGCCGAACCTTGGAAAAGCTACCTGGAGGGGCTCCAGAAAGACGGCAAGCGTAAGGAGATGGCTCGGCTGACACTGGCGAGGAAGATTGCAGCGACCGCACTGAAGATGTGGAAGAAAGGAGACACGTTTAACGCAAAGAAACTGAACTTGGCGACATAGCCGTTTCCAGACTTCTGCCGACAGCGCGAGGCATTCGACCGCTCGTCGTCGGTGAGGCGTCGGAACGGTAGGGTCGAGGGTGAGGATCCGATACGCGGTTGGCACACAGCGCTTGCTGAAGGCCCATGTAATACTCTATCCCCCCTCGCACGACCTGGAAAAGCGATAGCCCTCGAGGCTCAGATAGAACCGTGGTCGGCAATCACGACCCCTTTGCGCTTTTCAGTTTCTCGAAACCACACCACGTTGTGATGAGTGATCGACTTCTCTGCGATGCCGGATCAACAGTTCGTCTCAACGGAGACAGGGGCTGGCTGCCACGACAGTGTTGGGTCCGGTGGTCCGCTCGGCGGGGACGTGTTTCTCTTGACAGCCCCTTCCATAGAACCGCGTAAAAAAAACTAAGCTTTCTGCTGTTCCTGCCGATAAAACTGAGTGAAGGCGGGAAGTCCGACTAACGACCAGATCACTGGAGAAACAAATGTCGACGATACTTGAAGAGCTGGAAATCGAAGGAATTCAGTCACAAACCGGGGCATTCGCCAATCTGCTACGCATGCGGGACCGCAGTGTCGGCATGCACAGCGAGCGGATCTGCTCCCTCGCCAGGGAGGTGGCCAAGCGCTTTGAGCTCTCGTCCAGAGAAACGCAACTCGTTGAAACCGCATCACATCTCCACGATCTGGGTACGATCGCAATCCCAGATCCCATCCTTCACAAACGGGGACCTCTAACCGTGGAGGAGCGCCAAATCATGCAGGGTCACGCCCAGTTTGGGTACGATGCCCTACAGCAGACAGAAAACTTCAGGCAGGTGGCCGATGTCGTGTTGCACCATCACGAGTGGTACGACGGCTCGGGATATCCAAACGGCTTCGCAGGCGATGAAATACCTTTCGGTTCCCGCGTGATTGCAGTTCTGGACGCTTACGACGCGATGACGAATGATCGGCCCTATCGGCGTGCACTAACCACTCGGGAGGCTGCTGAGGAACTGATCCTGGGCAAGGGCACTCAGTTTGATCCCGAAGTGGTGGAGGCGGTTCTGGAAGCGATCAAGTTCGGGGTGCATTAGCGCCCGATCAAGCACGCTGTCGGCCATCAGCACTCAGTCACTTCGGAAGCGGGATGATTGCCTACGTTAGGTCAAGCATCCCGTTTCTGGGCTTGTCACTCCTCACTTCCAACCTTAGCTTCTTCCTCTTCCTTCTTCGCAACAGCCTTCTTCTTCGTCGTCTTCTTGGCTGTAGCTTTCTTCTTCGTGGCCTTCTTCTTGGTCACGGTCTTCTTCTTAGTCGCCTTCTTCTTTGTCGTGGCCTTCTTCGTAGTCTTAGTTGTTTTCGCTTCCTCAGCAGGGGCTATGTCATCTCCGGTAGCGGGCTCGTCTGAAGTTGCTCCCTCAGATTTCTCGGCTTCCCCCGATAATGATCCGCCACTGGCGATCGACTTCTCTATCTCTTCACCGGGGAAAATCCGAAGCACTCCCTGGCGCGTCCGCTCAAGACGCAACACGCCGGCCTTCTGGACCTGTCGTAGCGCATCTAAGAGGCCAGAAAAACCGTACGCTTTTTCGTCGAAATCCGGTTCAGCAGCTTTGATGAACTGCTTAACACCACGGACATACATCGGCCACTTCAGCGGTGCCTCGGCCTTTTCGAACACAGACCGGATCAGTTGGATACCTTCATCCGTTCTTGGGGAACCGTTACCCGATGACTCTTCAGATTTGGTTGACGTAGCGCGCCGGCTGGGCAGACTCTTGCCGTTCCTCCCGTCGTCCAATGGTTCTCCGCCTCCGCCTTCACGCAACTCGACAAGCAGGCTGCGATCGACCTGTTTCAGGCTCACGACCCCGGTTCGGGCCAGTTTCTCAATAAAATCCCGAAACGTGGTTGCACCGTAGTCGCGCTCGGAAAAAGTAGAATCGAGTTGGAGCAGGGTGCTCTTCAACAATCCGAGTTGCGGAGAAACCTCGCGATCACTGAGAACTTTGAGGGCTCTTCGGATCAACGGTACAGACTTATCGACGGGCGTTTCGCTAGCTGTCGATCTCGACCTGCCAGTCGGCCTCCGTCCCGAAGTCTGCGAGCGGATGAGATTCTCGTAAGCGATGAACTCGTGACAGTTTCGCTGCATGATGCCGCTGGTGAATCCACGTCCGCCGACGACAAATACCTTCTTGTCGTACTGCTTCAGTTTTTCAACCAGGGTGATGAAATCACTGTCACCACTTACGATGACAAAGGCGTTGATATGGTCACGCGTAAACGCCATTTCCAGTGCATCTAGGGCCAGGTTGATGTCCGCGCCGTTCTTGTCTCCGCCCGGGGTGGGATTCCGCTGGACCATGTGAATGGCGTGCTGGCCCATGGCCCGGCCGTAATCACCGGAGCGTTTCCAGTCTCCGTATGCGATCTTGGTTGCGATCTCACCGCGTTCCTTGATTGCTTCAAGCACCGCGGCGATATCAAAATTTCTATTCAGTGTGTTTCGGACTCCGATCTCAATATTGTCGAAGTCCACAAACACAGCTATTTTTAAACGATCTTCAGGCAAATTCTCTCCTCGTCATCTGCCATCTTCTTATCAAAACTCGAGCCTCTGCAATGGCAGGGCAGGAGTCGGGCAGATGGTGTGAAATAACTGTTAACAAAAGCTTAGTGCATGGGAGGAGACTAGGCCAACGACGGGCGTCCTTCGATGCCGCTTAACAAATTCTAGCGGAACAAATCGTCGAAGGCGCTACGCGCGTCCTTAGGCGTACTGGGACTGGTGACACTACTGGGAGACGAAGTTTGTTTTTCCACTGACGTACGTGCTTCAAAAAACTCACAGTCGTTTCTCTTATCCTTCGCGACAATTCGCTCAGGAATCGCCTGGGTGCATTCAAGCAAAGCACCCGTATCGAAATGTCTGCAGTGCTTACAACTCTGAAGATCGCTGCCGCATTTCGAGCACTGGCTCTCGGCATTGACTTCAGTGAAGGCCGGCACTATGTTGCCGCACATCGCACAACGCATCACTTCCTGGAATCCCGGCATGCGGGGCGACCGGGGGCCATCGGAAGACCGCTTCGGTTGCGGCTTCTGTTGTCCTCCGCTCCGCTCCTGGCCAACTTCCTGATAACCCTGCTGTTTATACTTCCGTCCCATGGATTCCTCCCGGAGAAGCTTGGAAAAGTGTCTGCAACAAAGGGGTCAGAAAAGGGGATTCCTTGGAATTATAACCCAGGGGGAGCTTAATGGGGATAGTTAGGAGCACGTGTGAGGAGGCGCGTTCGGAACCAAGTCGAAAACCTCGAACAGGGACGATGAGCCTGGGAAGAGAAGCCGGCAAACCTGCCTCGCCACCGTTCAGATAGATTAGATCTCCGATCGTGATCTCGCCGGGATCTACAGGAGGCCCCTCGCGACCCCTTCTTATTCTTAACTCAATCTAATCGAAGGCTTGCCAGCTGGGGGTGTCGGCACAGGGTCAATTAGCAAAGAAGCGTTGGTGTAGAATTAGTTTCGGCGTGCTGTCAACTGGCCCTGACGTGCGCAAAAAAACAGAAGCCTTTAGAAGCACTGAAATCGCCGGGCACATCAGACGATTCGAACGGATGGGATTCTTTATGCTGACTACTACTACTATGTTACAAACGGTCTATTTTATGTTAGCATCCGGTCATGAGCGCCAAATCGAAGGCGCCAGGCACTCAGGAAAAACGTTTTGCGGCCTATTTGGAACGCCTGGCGTCGGCCGCAGGACACGCCGATCGTCATGAACCGTTGAAGTCGTACTGCACCGGGTTGTTGCTGCCGATCAAACGTAAGAGTGTGGAGCCGATGGCTGCACGATTGGCTCCGGATAATGTACGCCGAATGCACCAGTCGCTACATCATCTGGTCGCGGATGCGCCCTGGGACGATGCGGCTCTGTTGGCAGAAGTTCGACAGTACGCGCTGGGGGCGATGGAAGCCAACGGTCCGATTGAAGCCTGGATTGTCGACGACACCGGATTCGTGAAAAAGGGGACCCACTCGGTGGGTGTGGCCCGGCAATACTGTGGACAGGTCGGCAAACCTGAGAACTGCCGGGTGGCGGTGAGCCTGTCGGTGGCGACAGCGAAATCCAGCTTGCCGGTGGCATGGCGACTCTACCTCCCCGAGACCTGGGCGAAGGATCCGGAACGTCGAAGCAAAGCCGCTATTCCCGAAGACGTTCGATTTCAAACTAAACCTCAAATTGCTTTGGAACAAATCCGGCAGGCCGTCGATGACGGCATTGCTCCGGCACCGGTTCTGGGCGATACGGCCTACGGCAACAACTACAAGTTCCGGCACGGCATCACCGAACTCGGACTTAGCTACGTCCTAGGGGTGCAAGGCACCACGACCGTGTGGAAACCGGGCCAGGGTCCCTTGCCGCCGAAATCCTTGACCGGCCGCGGACGGACACCGACCCGCATGCAGCGCAACAAGAAACATCAACCGGTTTCGGTCAAGCAACTGGCCCTCTCGTTGTCTCCCCAGCGTTGGAAGAACGTCTCCTGGCGCGAAGGCACCTCCGAGACCCTGCGTTCCCGTTTCGCCGCAGTTCGCATTCGTCCCGCTCATCTGGATCACGAGCGCCACTCGCCGCATCCGAAAGAGTGGTTGTTGGTCGAGTGGCCCAAGACCGCATCCGAACCGATCCGGTACTGGCTCTCCACTCTTGGGGCCCATACCTCGCTTTCCGATCTGGCCGGTCAGGCCAAACAGCGCTGGATCATCGAACGCGACTATCAGGAACTCAAGCAGGAACTCGGTCTGGGACACTACGAAGGTCGCGGCTGGCGTGGATTTCACCATCATGGCACCTTATGTATTGCCTCTTATGGGTTCCTGGTCGCCGAGCGGAGCCGTTTTTCCCCCTCTGCATTTGTCGAGCATGTTGGACTATCCGTCCCCAAACTCCCCAAACACTTCAAACCCCGCGGAACCCCGGATCCGGCCCGAACGACATAACCCCTGCTCGATTGCCACGCTTCGCATTCGCATCGCCCGCTTCCTGATTCAGCAGCTTCCTCGTTGTCCGTTCTGTGGACCGCTTCGTTTGTAACATAGTAGTACTATGCGCCGCATCGCTCCTGGTGGCGCTGTCAGCACTCTGGACATTTCCGACTGGAGCGGGTCTTGTCGCATACGCGCAGCGACCTGACCCCAGAGATCCCGACAGTACCGAAATCGAGGTGCTGCCCGTGCAGGGCAACGTCTACATGGTGGCCAATGCCGGCGCCAATATCACGCTCTACGTCGGGGACGACGGAGTCATGGTCGTTGACCCGAGTCTGGCGGCCATCAGCGATAAAGTCCTTGCCCAGATCGGGCGCCTGACGGACGAACCGATTCGGTACCTTGTAAACACCAACGTGGACCCCGATCACATCGGGGCAAATGAAGAGTTCGCAGAGGTCGGTGAGACGCTATCGGGCCGGAATGTCGAGGAGCTGCCGATCATCGGACACGAGAACGGCTTGATCAGGCTGGGTCAGCTGCTCGGAACGCCCGAAGAAGTACCCTTCGAGATGTGGCCGTCCCAGACTTTTTTTGGCGCCAAAAGGACAATGTACTTTAACGGCGAGTCGATCGAGATGCTGCATCAACCGGAGGCGTATACCGACGCCGACATCCTGGTCTACTTCCGCCGCTCGGATGTCATCAGCACCGGTGATCTGTACGTGACCTCGACCTACCCACTGATCAACCTTCGGCAGGGCGGCAGCGTCCAGGGCTCCATCGATGCACTGAACGAGATCATCGACATCACTATTCCCGAGCGCAATCAGCAGGGAGGCACACTCGTAATTCCGGGACACGGCCGAATCAGCAATGAGGCGGACGTCGTCCAGGTTCGCGACATGCTGACGATCGTGCGCGACCGCATCCAGATCATGTTGGACCAGGAAATGACGTTGGACGACGTCATGGCGGCGAAACCGACGCTCGAATATGACGGAATATACGGAAGGGACACAGGACCGTGGACGACGACGATGTTTATCGAGACGGTATACACGGATCTCCGGAACGCCGCGCGTTCCAATCCTGCCCGCTGACGGCCCGAGTTTGGAGGAACACCAATGCAAGGGACACTGACCCGAGAACGCACCCCTCGCCTCGTCATCGCCGCTACTGCGGTATTGGCAATATTGAGCCTCAACACCATCGAACTCGCCGCCCAGCGCGGAAGGGGGGCCCCTCCTCCCATCAGACCAGGCCAGGCAGGAGCTCTGATCGATCTCACGGGAAACTGGGTGTCCATTGTGAGCGAGGACTGGCGCTGGCGGATGCTGACGCCGCCCAAGGGTGACTATGACAGCATGCCGCTCAACCCGGAGGGCACTCGGGTCGCCGACACGTGGGACCTCGCGGCAGACAACGCCGCGGGCAATCAGTGCCGGGCGTTTGGCGCGGCAGCGATCATGCGGACGCCGACACGCCTCCGCATCACGTGGGAGAACGACCTCACGCTGAAAATCGACACCGATAACGGAACGCAAACACGCCGGATCCACTTTGCTCCCGAGAACCAGCCGCAGTCCCTGATCGCGATGATCGCAGCACGCCCACAGCAAGAGGCTGCCTGGCAGGGGTATTCGGTTGGGCAGTGGGAGAACATGGCCGCGCGTGGTGGCGGTCGCCGCGGATTCAGGCGCGGTGGCGGACCACCGGCTGACACCGATCGGCCACCGGCCGACGACGAAGGGCTTCCGAGGGGCGCGGCCGAAGGTGTTGAAAATCCTGCACCTGAGGGTCGAGGTCAAGGGGGAGGGACACGGGGCGGTAATCTGTTGGCGATGACGACCAACCTGAAGGCAGGATACCTGCGGGCCAATGGCGTGCCCTATAGCGAGAACGCCATCATGACCGAATACTTCGATCGTTTCACGGAGGCGAATGGGAGGAATGGTTCGTCGTGACCACGATCGTCGAAGACCCCATCTACCTCGCTGTTCCGTTCGTCACCACTTCACACTTCAAGAAAGAACCGGACGGCTCCAAATGGATGCCCTCGCCGTGCGAAACGCCTCCTCCCACAAGGGACCGCCCGATGACGAACGGGTTTGAGGACCGTTAAAGAACAACAACTGCCCATCCCGCGCTTCTGACTTCCACCATACGGTCAAGAACCGCCTTCGAGGACGCCGTCCAGGGCTGAGGTCGCCTCCGGAATGTCCCACCCGAAGGGTCCTTGCTTGGTCTTGTACCGCACGATCCCATCAGAGTCGACAACGTAGATGCGATCCGGGAACCCCCCATAGGCGATCTCCACGGCGTTGTCGAACTTGTCGATTATGGCTGGCACGGTTAGGTCCAGAGCCGTCGTGCAGAGTTCTGCAACCGCTTCCCTCTCTTCATAGCTTGTGTGGTCGTTGATCTGGATGCCTGCTGCTTCGTTGCCCTCGGTCACCCAACCCTGGAGCGAGTGGGCTTCTTCGATGTAGACGAAGAGAAAGTGAGCCTGATTCTTATAAGCTTGGTACCAATCTTCGATGTCACCGACACCGGAACGGAAGGGTCCTCACGTGTAACTGCCGAAAACAAGAACTGTCGGCTTATCCCGCAAGCTGGAGAGTTGGACCGATGAACCGTTCCCCTTCATGTAGTTCAACGTGAAGTCGGACGCGGGTTCGCCTTCGAGGGGACCGTGCATCACTTCGAAGGTGCCGTCCGGCTCCCGGTGAAACCGGACAAAAAAGTTACCGTCGAATTGGATCATTCGCCACCGCTCTTTGGCGTGAGCCCGAGCTCGAAAAGCGCCTTGTACGAAGCCCAATTCTGGCCCTCGTCTTGATTCACCGCGTCCGTTAATGCTAACCGGGCAGTGAATTCTCGAACAGAACCTTAGCCGATGCGGCCCCCTCGGCCAACAGGGCTTCGTGCTCTGTGGTGAGAAAGATCGCTTCACGTGCAAACATGAACTCCACAGGCTCGGGATTTCCTCCCTCGAACGTCGCAATCCAGTCTCTGCTCAACTGATCGATGGCTTCGATGTCGACTGGATCCGTCAGTGGAGGCGCCTGCGCCCCAAAGGGAGCCGGTCGAAACTCGGGCGCTACAGCATTCCGGGCGTCTTCTGAAGAATCGGTGGGTTCGGGGCCTGGTGCTGAACACGCCGTGAGGCCGGTCAACAGCAGCAAGATGGCTATGAACGATTTCATGTTCAAAATTACCTCCGGTTTGTAGCTGACCTCAATGCAGGTCGGCCATTGGGCTGATGTTACTCGCCGGCCCGAAATCCTGTCAAAGAAAACCCGCCTCGCCTCTCATCATCGATCTGACGAAACGACAAGTCCATCCAGCGAAGCTGACATTTCGTTGCTTCCAACCCACTCGTTATATAGACTTTCCCCCAGTTTCTTACACGTCACAACTGTTAACCGGACGAGGACCGGTCCCTGTCCTTCGAGAGGTTGGTACACATGCGTCGAATCATGATCGTTTGGATTGGAGTTATGGGTTGCCTGGCGGTCCTTGCTCTGACGCCTTCGTTTGTCGAGGATCTGGAGGCCCAGGCCCCCGCCTCGTACGCCAGGGTTGAGGGTTGGCCTGTCTTTCCGGAGGGATTCGTGACCGGGTATGTGTCCGCTGTAGACGTCGATTCACATGGTCACGTCTTCGCATTCCGTCGGGCCGGACGCCAGTTCGATTGGGAGGTCACGGACCTGCTCCAGGACGATCCGGTTGTCATGTTAGACAGAGAAAGTGGTGCCCTGCTAGCCATGTGGGGCGCGGACACCTTCCTCGTGCCGCACGGGCTCACGATAGACCACGAGGACAATGTCTGGCTCACCGATGCCATAGGTCACCGGGTCTTCAAGTTTTCTCACGACGGTGAATTGCTGCTGACTCTGGGCGAGCTCAGCGTTCCCGGTTGGAACCAGACCCACTTTAACGCGCCCACCGAGGTTGCCGTGCAGCCTGACGGTTCCTTCTTTGTCGCCGATGACTACAGAAATTCCCGCATAGCAAAGTTTTCTCCGACCGGGGCCTTCCTCCAAGAGTGGGGTGCTGCCGGCACGGATCCCGGCATGTTCGAAATTCCACACGGAGTGGACCTCGACACTGATGGCCGGGTCTGGGTAGCCGATCGGGAGAACTCCCGCGTCCAGGTTTTTGACCCTGACGGGCACTTTGAAGCCGAGTGGGCCCTGGACCCCGTGGTGGGACGCGTGGCCAATGTTGCGCCGTCACCCTTCGGAGGCGTGTGGGTTGTGGGCTATCGAGAAGAGAGTCCGGCAGCTTTCCTGAACTCCGAAGGTGAGGTGGAAATTCTCCTCTCCGCAGATACTGCCGGTATGACGGCGGTTCACGATGTGGCGATCGAATCTGAAGATGTCATCTATGTCTCCGGCACCGGAGGTGTGCGGAAGATCAGCAGAGAGAACGACTAAGGCAATCCTCATCGTTGCGGGAGGAAAGGAGTGAAGATGGTTTCGTCGAATGGAGTGCGTACCTTTTGTTCATGGAATTGGCTCCTGGTCTGTATCACGGTCATCGCCGTTGCGCCGGCAGGCCATCTCGTGGCCCAGGACGCGGAGCTCATTATTCGCAATGGCTTGATCGTGACAGAAGAAGGCCGAATGGAAGCCGACGTCAGGATTCGAGGTGAAACGATCGCCGAAATCGGGCCGGACCTTACATCAAGCACTGGCGGGACCGAGATCGATGCCCGTGGCATGCTCCTTCTGCCGGGCGCGGTCGATACGCACACGCATCTTAACCCCGAGATGCCTGACCCCCCCAGACCCCAAGGCAACCAGGACGATTACGTCAGCGGGTCGTCGGCTGCATTCGCCGGTGGCGCGACCACGATCTCCAACTTCATCCCCCTGCTACCGAACGAGGACGTCAACGCCTACGCAGCCCGGGTCATCAGTGCAATCGAAAGATCTGCGATGGCCGACTTCTTCATACATGTCACGATCGGAAACGATCCCACACCCTTTACGGGAGACATGCTTGGCGAGTTGGCCGAACGCGGTTTTGTCAGCACGGGGGAGGACTTTCTCGCCAGGGAATCTTTCGACACCAACGCTCTGACCTGGTTCAAGACCTTCAGGGACTCCGGGCCCGCAGGCGTGCTGAGCATGCTGCATGCGGAAGACTATTCAATCCTGGCCGAGGCCCAGGAGCGACTCATGGCCGAAGGGCGCGGCTCGATTCACAACTTTGCCCAGAGTGCCCCGGTCATCGCAGAGGTGGTTGCCGTCCAGCGGGGTGTGGCGATCGCTGAGGCGACCGGTTCGCCCGTCTACATCCTCCACACGTCTTCCGGACGTGCACTGAAAGTGGCGGAAGACGCGATGGCTCGCGGTCTGCCGGTGTACGTCGAGACCCGGCCCATGTACCTGCACCTGACACAGGAGGTGTACCAGCAACCGGACGCGGGATTGTACCTGGGAGGCCCACCGCTCCGCGAGAAGTGGGACCAGGACATGCTGTGGGAAGGCATTCGGAAAGGGACAATCCACACGATCGGAACCGATCACACCGGCTACTCGAAAGAGGCGAAGCTGGATCCGACACAGACCATCGCCGACAGGCGGATGGGGTTGAGCAACCTGCAGGAGTATCTGCCGATGATGTTTTCCGAAGGTGTTCTAAAGGAGCGCATTACGCTCGAGCAGTTCGTCGCGGTGACGTCAACGAACGCCGCCAGACTGTTCGGCATGTATCCGCGCAAGGGTACGATCCAGGTCGGATCGGATGCCGACATTGTGATCTGGGATCCGACCATGACCAAGACGATTCGCGATGAGGACCAATTCTCCAACGTGAAGTATTCGACTTACGCAGGATGGGAGGTCACCGGATTTCCCAGAACGACCATTCGCCGAGGAGAGGTCGTTTATGACAACGGTCAGGTAATCGCAGAGCCGGGCTCAGGCAAGTTCATTCCCGGGGAACCATTCGAGAGACAGTATCTCGGTCCAACGTTGAATCAGGAATAAGAGCGTTCTTTTCAATTGGGGAGACAGTTATGAAACCAGTGACCTCGAACAGCCCACTAAATAAGTGGTCGATAGTATCTATTCTCGCCTGCGTCGTTGGGTTCGCGAGTCCGTCATTCGCGCAGGAAGCCGATCCATGTGTCGGCGTAAACGACATCTTGCTGACGAACGGCAAGATACTGACCGTGGACGCGGACGACTCCATCGCGACATCCCTTAGGATCAGAGACAATACCATCGACGCGGTCGATGGTGACCAGGCAGATGTGACTGCGTGCACTGAGACCATCGATCTGGACGGACGCACTGTCATCCCCGGTCTGATCGACTCCCACGTCCACTGGATCGGACGTGCGTCCCGTCCCGGGCACAATACCGCGGAGATGGACAACGCCTTCTCGGTTGCCGAGGCCATCGCGATCCTGCAGAAGAAGGCAGAGACTGTTCCTCGGGTGGATGGCGAAGTCACTACGGACAATTTCGTAACTGCGATTGGCGGTTATTCGACGCTGCAGTTCGCTGAGGGTCGACTGCCGAACCTTGAAGAGCTGGACCAGGTCCCGCGGCCTGTTTATCTCTCTGTAGGGTTTGGTGGCTCCGGCCAAACCAATTCGGCCGGTATCGGTTTTTTCCAGGCACGTGCAATACAGATTTCAGAGGACGGTCAGGTAGGTGCGGGCGGTCGTGATGCCCTCGCTTCGCAACATGATTCTGAAGACTTGAGGCGCGGCACGCTCGATCTGATGGCCTGGTCCGCTGGACTCGGCTTGACCACAGTTTTCAATCAAGGTGGCTTCGATCCTCATGACACGGTCAGAGCCCTTGCTGATGAGGGGATCTCCTTCACACGCGTGCGTGCCGGAATCGGTTCTCAGAGCATGGATCGACTAAACGCGGTCATCGCGGACAATTTCCCCGCCCCCGCTCCAGAGCACGACATGTATCGAATTGTGGGTGTCGGAGAATTCATCATAGCCACGGACACCTCGGGTCAAGATCCTTTTCCGGATGACTATGCCGATGCAGTGTCTCTAGTCGCCGAAAACGGATTGAATTATCACCAGCATTCGATTCCGGTTGAGGAGACCAAGCGATTCCTCGATGTATGGGAGGCGGTGAATGAAGAGCAACCCATCACCGGACTTCGCTGGCAGTTGACGCATGTCCTGAATATGGACGTCGAGGCGATGGACCGTCTCGAAGCGCTGGGCGGCGGGCTGGCGATTGAGAGTCACCTCTATTCCATGGGTCAGGCCGCTCCCCGAGGCCGGGGCCGCGGGGGCCGGGGCGGGGCGGGCCGTGGCGATGGTGGCGGCCGTAACTTCGGCATGCCCGCGGGTCCGCCATACCGAACCGCACTCGATCACGGTGTACCGGTGGGCGCGGGCACCGATGGCGGCAATATCGTGACCATCAACCCCTGGCTGTCCTTGTATTTCATGACAACCGGCATGAATGCTGCCGGTACACGAGTGCTTCCTCCGAATGAGACGGTCACGGTGGCCGAGGCGCTTCGACTGTACACGATCGGTAGCGCGTGGTTCTCGTTCGATGAAGAAAAGCTGGGATCTCTCGAACCGGGTAAGCTTGCGGATCTGGCTGTGCTATCTACCGACATCCTCGAGTTGGAGGCCTCGGACCGCCTGGAAGATCTGCGCGATCTCTCGTCCGTCCTAACGATCGTCGATGGTGACATCGTGTACTCCGACGGCAATCTGATCAGTTGCGAGGATTCCGACGATGATGGAGTCTGGTATCGCACCGAGAGTGAGTCTCGCTGCGTGATGGAATAGTTTTCGAAGAGTAACTGGAAGAGTTACTCATTGTTCAGGAGAGACAGGATGAACACGCCCAAGCACACATGGCCGGCCACCTGGCGGGCCTTCATGGTTATCGCTCCTCTTTCCTTCTGTCTTTCCTTCACCCTGCCTGCGGCAGGAGCTGTTCAGGAATGCGTCGACTTTTCTAACGATCCGGCCGGTTGCCAGCCCAGCACGTTCGACACTCCCATCGGGCAGATGCCCTCAGTCCGGGTCAACCGCGAAGGGGAACTGGATCCTTTCTCCTCGGAAGAAGATGCGAAGGTGGGCGCCCTTCGGCTGGAGGACGAACTCAACCTGTTCCGGAACTTTGAACACCTGCACTGGGTGATCACGGTACCCTCCGAGCAAGATCCCGGCACGGGCCAATGGCGCGGGGGCGACCTCGACGGCGGAGGTGACGCTCGAGGCCTCGGTATCGCCGGCGACTGCATATATGTCGGTCATAGGAACGGTCCTGGCCAGACGCATTCCATCAACATCTTCAAGATCCAACCCGATCCCGAAACGACGGCGCCGGTCCAGGTCGGAGAGATCTCTCCGATGACGGTCGGCAACCAGGGATTTGATGACCGTGAGCTTCGTGCGCTCGTATACGAGACCTCCAGCGGAGAAGACCGGTTGATCGTGGTTCGGAACGCAGGGACGAATAACATCGGCCGGATCGAGACGTACAGGGCCGATATGAACACCTGCCTACCCGTCAGCCAGAGCGAAACCTACGATTTCAATGGACCGTCGCACGAGTTCTTTCTCTGGCACGATCCGGCCAACTCGAATCGCGTTCTGGTTTACGTGGCGATGTTTTCCGGCGGCGGACTTCCGGATCCTGAAAATCCGGGACTACGGATTCCCGACGGCATCGTCCTGGCAGTCACAGACGAGGACACGGGCGAGGTTCTAGAGCGCCCGCAGGTGCTCGCCGGCTTTAGCCTGCAAGAAGTCGGAGGTCCGCCGATCAACGAAAGAGCCGACGCGACCGGCCTTTTTGGCGACGGCCGCTTCGCTGATTTCAGCCACCTGACGAATCGGTCCGGCAGAGGTGGAAACTTCCAGGACCGTCAGAACAACATGATGCATTCGTTGTCGGTGTCCGATGACGGTGAGCGCGTCTACGTCGCGGGGGGCAATGCGGGATTCTATGTCCTGAATTCGGAAGCGATCGCAGGCAACAGTAACGCCCAACTCGCAGATGGAACGGCGAGCTGTAACCCGAGGTCCACGATCGTGTCGGTCAATGGCTTCGTCGACGCTTCCAGGCTAGGGGAGATCGCCAACGACTGCCTTCACATGGTCGTCAGTGATGACCCGGGTCTTCAGGCATTTCTGGCATCCGAGGCGTCGGACGCTGCGAAGGCGGCGCGCTATCTGGTCTTGCTGACTCGCTCACGGCTCGATGTTCATCCCCCGTACGGCTCGCTCCCGACGGGCATCCACAGCGCGGTGTTCGTACCGGGCCGGCCCGCCCAGGTGCGTGATAACACCAAGGCTCGACCCGCCTTCGTATGGTTGAGCGACGAGAACTTCGGTTGCCCGCTCATGTACGCCCGGATGGTGTCGGTTGAGTCAGAGGCGACACCGGTAATGGTCGGAGCGTTCGGGATTCCTGATAGCCGCGTCGACGAGTGTTTCGATCAAGCCAACACCGAACCCAACGGTGAACCCCGGCGCAGGGTACCTCAGCAGAACCACAACCCCACGGTCTTCAGGAATCTCGTCTTCACGAGCTGGTACGGGCACGGACTGAGAGCGATCGACATCTCCCGGCCGTACACTCCGCGCGAGGTGGGGCATGCGCTGACGATTCCCCACGGAGTGACCCGAAGCTACCCCCTTTTCAAAGACGGACTGATCTACTGGAGTGACAGCGACACCGGACTACACGTCGCGAAGTACACAGGGCTGCGGAGTGAGGAACTGCCCGGGCCCGGATCGGGAACATACGAAAGCAACGCAACGAGCCCGCACCGGTAGAGGAAAATCAGCAACAACCGGGCCGAATCTGAAAATGGGGTGGTTCTTGAAATCGATGGTTCGAACGATTCGAGCGAATTCCCGCCTGCCCATATCTTTACTGTTCCTTCTGTTCCTGGCCGCCTCGACGGCATTTGCTTTCATGCAGCAAATGAACATGGAAAGGATGCCGCCGCCGATCCTGGATCCCGAAGAGGAAATCGCCTGGGTTTGTCCAATGCACCCGGACTACACGGCCCGTGTTGGCGGAACGTGTCCGCGCGACGGCATGACGTTGGTCGAGGCCAATCCATACGCGGTCAGAGACTACCGGCTGGACTTCGAGACCATGCCTCGGGTTGTGAAGGCCGCGGAGAAAGCCACGTTGCTCTTCAGGATCTTCCATCCCACCACCGGCGAGCAGATACGGGACTTCCCGGTGGTGCACGACAAGCGCTATCACCTGTTCGTCATCAGCCAGGACATGGAGCACTTCGAACATATCCACCCGGAACAGGGTCCGGACGGAACGTGGTCCATCGAAGTGACGCTCCCGAAAGAGGGTTATTACAAAGTCCTGTCGGATTTCGTTCCCAACGGCGGTTCGTCTCAGTTCATCGCGCGAAGCCTCGTCACCGAGGGCTACGACGGCGATCTGGCCGGGGACAGCGCCCATCTGGTGCCCGATTCGGTCCTGACGAAAACCATCGACGACGTTACGGCAACGCTGTCGTACGACCCTGAAAGATTTGTTGCCGGTCTGTACGGCCATCTGATGTTCCGGCTGAACGATACGGAAACAGGGCTTCCCGTAACCGACCTTCAACCGTACCTGGCGTCGTTCGGGCACATGCTCATCATGAGCGAGGACATGGTGGACTATGTCCACTCTCACCCGCTCGATCTGGAAAACTCTGATGACGAGACCGGACCGCTGCCTTTGATGCTGCCGATGGGAGTGGACAATTCCTCGCTCAGGGGAGGCCCGGAAGTTACCTTCGAAGGGTTAATGCCGAAACCGGGTAACTATCGCGCATGGACTCAGTTTCAACGCAACGACGAGATCTACACGTTTCAATTCACCTTCGACGTGGCGGCTTCGGAGTAGCGTATGAAGAAGACCCTCTTCGGGATCGTCGCCTTCGCGGCACTCACCTGTGGGCTACTCGGGCCGAAGACGAGTCTGTCTCACGTCACGACCACGAACACCGTGCTCTTCGACCGGGAGATCGTACGGATACTGAATGCCCATTGCGTTATGTGTCATTCAGAGAACGCGTTGTCGTTCCCACTGGTCAGCTACGAAGAGACGTGGCTCGAGCGGGAACCGATTCTCACCCGGGTACTGGCCCGTCACATGCCACCCTGGGCGGCAGTCCCGGGATACGGAGACTTCTCAAACAACAACAGTCTGACTCTGAGGGAGACACAGTTCGTCATCTCGTGGGTGGAGGGCCTGGGCCCTCGTAACGCTGGAGAGGTGTTCCTGAACGTCCTGGGTGCCGGCGCGCGCCCACCCGAGGCGGTTGCCGCAAACCCGGATTTCGACGAATGGGAACTTGGGCCACCCAGCTTGACACGGCGTTTTGCCCCAACCACGATCGAGGAGGGAGCAGCGGACAGGATCGAGCGGAAGGTGATCGATCTCGAACTCGACCGGGAGCGCTGGGTCCGAGGACTCGAATACAAGCCGGGCGACCGGCGCGTTGTCCGGGCGGCGTTCTTTACACTCGAGGAGACCGGTCAGTGGCTGGGGAGCTGGACACCCTGGCATGGTTTCGTGGAGCTTCCCGACCCAGTGGCGTACAGGTTGCCGGCAGGGTCGGGCATTGTTGCCGAGGTTCATTACCGGGGCACGAGCGAGGAGGTCGTTGAACGGGGCACGCTGGGACTGGTCTACACCGACGGGGCGCCCGAGTCGCCATCGGACCTGGTACTCGAGGCCAGAGGCGAGGTTTCCGCGGGTGGCACTACAGAAAAGTTCCGTGCAGAGGCGGAACTGGAATCGGACACTTACGTCTGGTCCTTGCGACCGGAAGTCACCGAAGGCATCACGTCCATCGAGGTGTCGGCGAGACGGCCGGATGGAGGTACCCAGGTCCTGCTGTTCGCCAGGGACATTCCGACGGATTGGCCGACACCCTACATTCTCACCGAACCGTTGCTCCTTCCCGAAGGCACCCGACTGCGGTTGACCGCCTACTACGCCAACGATCGAGATACGCCGCAACCGGGCGGTGTCCGGCTGACAGTCAGCCGATACAATTAACCCGGGATCGACACCTGATTATGGGCGAAAAATATGGCAATGAGCAGCGCGTTGCTGCAGTATGGATTGGGAAAACCGGTCTCAGTTATTCTTACTGGCACAGGGCTTTCTGTGCTACGGCGAGGCCCTCGGCTATGGCCGTCGCCGAACTTCTTCGAGGAGAGTGTGATGATACCTAGAGCTGGCGTTTGGCTTCTTTTCGGGCTTCTTTGTCTCCCTGTGGCCTATGCTCACCACAGTGTTGGCGCAAACTTCGATGTGGGTACCATCGTCGAGATCGAGGGAAACCTCACCCAGATCAGCTGGCGAAACCCCCATGTGCGTTTAGTAATTTCGGTGGGGGCGGACAACGGCGAAGAAGAACTTTGGGGTATTGAAACGAACTCTGTCAGTATTTTGAGGCGGATGGATGTCTCAAGCGATGTCCTGACGGTTGGCGAAAGGGTCCGGATCGCCGGTAATCCGGCAAGAAGAGGGGGAAACGGACTGTTTGCCCGAAATATGCTGTTGCCGGGAACGCAGGAAGTCCTGTTGAGTCCCGGATCGGCACTGAGGTGGGAAGGCGAAACGATCGGCACATCGGAAACATGGCTCGCCGAGGCGGGCGACAGTTCGGATCCGGCCAGGGGTATCTTCCGAGTCTGGAGCACCAGTTTCAGGCAGAGTCGACTCTGGAACGAGAGCTATCCCTTAACGGCCACCGCACAGGCTGCAGCCGACGCGTTCGATCCCGTGGCCGACAGTCCGATTCTCAATTGCACGGCCAAAGGCATGCCCACGATCATGGAACAGCCCTATCCGATGGAGTTTGTCGAGCAGGATGAGACCGTTCTGCTCCGAATAGAGGAGTACGACATCGTTCGCACAATTTACCTGGACGCCGAACCGGGCCGAGCCCAAGCCCGCACAGAGTTGGGTTACTCCGTCGGCCGGTGGGAGGACAGAACGCTCGTTGTAATGACGAACCGGATCAGTTGGGATTACTTCCACCACGTCCTTGGCATACCCCTTAGTGAAGCCGCCCGGGTCGAGGAACGCTTCACTCCCAGTACGGACGGCAGCCGCTTGGATTTGACAATGACGGTTACCGATGCGGCGAATTTTACCGAGCCGGTCGTAATGGAAAAGTCCTGGCTGTGGCTCCCGGATGTACAAGTAGAGCCTTACGAATGCATCGTCCGCGGATAACACTTACAAGCTTTTAGGAGGTTCAGATGCGTGGCTTAGCGCTATTTCTAATGGGGGTGCTCGTCGGCATCCTGGTGATACAACCCACTGCTGCACAGCAGCAGGGCGATCAGGCATTGAATCACGTCGGGATCAGCGTCGACAACTTCGACGAAGCGATCAACTTCTACACGGAGACAATGGGCTTTCGCGAAGCATTCGCCATCAGCGCGCCCGATGGCACTCCACGCCTCACTTATCTCCACATAAATCGTGACACGTTCCTGGAAATCCAGCCTGCCAATCCGGATCGTCCGGCCGGGTTCACGCACGTCGGTATACAAGTCGACGATCTGGAAGCAACGGTCCGGAGGCTCGGGTCGGAGGGCCTGGAGGCCGAGCAGCCGCGTTCCGGTTCAACAAACGCGCTTCTCACGAACGTCTTCGGTCCCGGCGGTGCGAGAATCGAGCTCGTCGAGATCGGTCCCGACTCGCTCCATATGGAGGCGATGCGGACCTGGGTGCCAACTCGCTAGATGTCATCGGGAAAGGTCATGTTCGATAGACTGATCCGCTGGGTGAGAGTTCCGTGCGTTGCGTTAATAGCGTCCGCTTGCGCCCCGCAAGTCGATACCCCGGTGAATCCAGTCGAAGAAGTAGACCCCCCAGGCGAAATCATCAACATCGCCGGCAACCTCTATGAAGGACGGGATGCCATCCACAACACGGTGTTCCTGGTAACACCTGAAGGCGTCATCCTGGCCGACCCTATCGGCGTCGAGTTCGCCGAGTGGCTCAAGACGGAGCTTCGAGACCGCTTCGGTTCCACCGTGACGTATGTGATCTATAGTCACCATCACCCGGAACACTCCACAGGCGGCAACGTGTTTGCCGACACGGCCACGTTCGTTGCGCACGAAAACGTGGTGACTGCTCTGGATGCTCCCTTCCCCAGCAATGCAGGCCAGATGGACCGGAACGGAAACGGAAGAATCGAAAGGGCTGAGGCAACGGACCCGGGATACCCCGGCAACTTCGACAAGTACGACAGGGATGAGGACGACAGCATCACGGGTGTGGAAATCAATGCCGATACACCCAGACCGGACATCGTGTACTCGACCCGGATGAGCATCACACTGGGGGGCAGCAGGGTGGATTTGATACACCCGGATCCCGCTCACTCCGACGACATGACCGTCTTGCTATTCCCTGAGGAGCGGACGGTCTTCGGCGTAGATCTCCTTCACGTGCAACGCTTTCCAGTGAGCTTAAACGGTTATCCTGTCGATCGGTACGTGGACGCAAATGCCAGGGTTCAGGAGCTGGATTTTGACATTCTCGTTGCGGGCCACGGCAATATCGTTGGAGAAAAAGCCGATTTGATGCTCTATCTTGATTTTCTTCGAGCGCTCGAGGCGGCCGTTGCCAGCGGGATCGCCGAAGGAAGAAGCCTGGAAGATATGCGCGAGAACCTCTCTTTTCCCGACCACGAAAACTGGCTCCTTTATGAGGAGCGTAGAGTTAACCTGATCGCGGAGGCCTACCAACTCTTGACGGGTCCCTAGTCCAGCGGCGACCTGATCGAGGGAACGACGCCCAGACGGTGCGCTACTGCATCTCGGACAATTGCTGGAGCAATTCTCCCCTCGGGCTATCGCCCGGCACGAATCGTTGCACGCGTTCGCCGGCGAAAACCTCACCGGTGTAGATGTTGCCGTCCGGGTCCACAGCGATCATGTGCAGACCGAAGAACTGGCCGCCGTTCTCTCCCATGCCGCCCATTTCGCCCACGACGGTACCGTCCTCGCGGTTCAAGAACCAGATCTTATTGTTCGTGAGATCTGAGATGTAAAGAAACTGCTGCTCGGGGTCGGGCGAGAACGCCACGCCGCCGGTGGAGCCGCCAGCGCCCGTGCCGGGTGCGACCATAAACTCTTCGAGAAATTCGCCTTCTTTGGTAGTGACGTGAATGCGGTTGGCGTTCCGGTCTGCCGCGTACACGAGCCCGTCATTGGAAACATTCAGCGTCAGATGGCCCGCGAAGTCCTGCGGCGTCGGGCCGTTGGGCGTATAGGCATGATCGGCGTCGTCGGTGCTGATCTCGGCCAGCGGTTTACCATAGGCGCCCCATCCTCGTTTGAACTCGAATGTATCCAGAGCAAAGACGAGCACCCGCCCACCCAAATAATTGTCTGCGACGTACATCTCGTTGTCGGCTTCGATGATCCTGATTTCTTCGAGGCCACCCACGATCATCGGAGTCTCCGGTGGATACTCTTCGCGAAACGCGGCGCGCGCCTCCCCTGCCCTTCGGGCAGCTTCAGGGTCGCGGGGCGGAGCCGGCCTTGCGGGCGGTGGCAGGAACCTATAGACGGCACCGGCCGATCCTTGACCCGGCACAGGTTCGGGCAGCGGGCGAAGCCCAACAGGGGCGCCGTTCTCCCGTTCCGGTGTCCGCGCTACTTCGGCAACGACCTGGCCGGTCTGCGGATCGTATTTGCGGACCGTGTCCTGCCCGATGTAGACGAATCCCTCATCGTCCACATCCATTCCGTGACCCTGCGGCGCATTGAAGGAGCCGATGACACGACCTTCTTTGTCGAAATGAATCATCGTCGGAGACCGCACGCAGCACGCCGATATCGGAGGCGTGAGTTCGGCCTGCAATTCGATGGAAGTCAGGTCGTTCGGGCGGGTCAGCGCCCAGACGTCACCGTTGCTGTCGACGGCAAGACCGGTGACGCCGCCCATCTTCCAGTTGTCCGGAAGCGGCTGCGGCCAGGTAGGATCGAAAAGGTAGCTGGGCTCGGTTTGCGCCTGGGCTTCACTGTTCGAACACGAGATTGTGAACGCCGTGCAGGCCATCAGGGCGAGCACGGTCCAAATCGTCGAATTTCCCCTCATGATACGACCTCTTCTGCGAAGGTTAGGGTTTGCGATCGAGTCCGTCGGCCACGACTCCGGGCAACGGACTCTCTCATGACTGTCGCTGCTAATTTGTGACGATATTGAAGCGCTGTACGGGCATTGTCAAGTTGAGGCGACCCATAGCAGAGTGAGCGTATTACAAGCCGCCGATCTCCCTGCTACCTGAGGCACTCTTGACTCTTCAGTTGATGCGGTGGATCGCATTCCTCTTGCTGGGGCCCCCGAAATCGCCATACACTTACCCCTTCTCCATCGCGAATGCTTCTTATACCGCTTGGTTTCGGCCGAGCGCTGTCATTCGATGAGCGATGAGATGCAGCACCCGGAAGAAGAATAAGAATCTACATCGACCGATCTATCCCGAGTTCGCTTCAAACGGGGAGTGTTTAGCGGAGGCAAATCATGAACAAACGTATTCTAACGATCGCGGCAATCTTTGGCGGTCTCCTGGTGATCG
Organism: Terriglobia bacterium; assembly: GCA_965218585.1. Taxonomy (GTDB): domain Bacteria; phylum Acidobacteriota; class Terriglobia; order 20CM-2-55-15; family 20CM-2-55-15. The sequence continues at coordinate 49,460 of CBDCLE010000003.1, read as the reverse complement.
TCCTGCTGGGCAACCGAATGGGCGACGCCGAGGCGCAACAGCCGGCGGGTACCGGATTCGCAGCAGTTCCGGGACTGAAAGGCGGTCAGGACATGTTCGGGCCGTACGAAGTCGTCGAGAACTGGCCGAAACCGATGTCGGAGAGCCTTCCCGGGCACGAGGGCTGGACCTATTCGGTTGTCATGGACGTCTTTGCCGAAAGCCCGGACCGGGTGTTCATGGTGCAGAAAGGCGAATTGCCACTCTTTGACGAGAGGCCGCAGAGCGTATGGCTACCCGAGATCGGAGCAGGTCTGCAATTCCCCGTCTTCCGGCTGCCGCTGCGGCAGGCCGGCCTCTCTATCCCGAACGGGGACCGGCTGGAGGCGGAAGGTGTGGGCAGACCGGGCATTGACTGGCGGTGGGAGCACAGTGTCCTCGTCGTGGATGCCGAAGGTAACATCGTGGAAGAGTGGACGCAATGGGACGATATCTGGTACCGGCCGCACGACGTGGAGATCAGCCCTTACGATCCGGAAAAGCACGTGTGGATTGTGGACGCGGACGGGCATGCGGTTCACAAATTCACCAACGATGGCAGCGAGTTGGTCCTCACGCTGGGCGTCCCGGGCGAGCCGGGCGAAGACGACAATCATCTCCGCCGTCCGACGTTTCTGACGTTTATGGATAAGAACACGATGTACCTGGCCGACGGGTACGACAACACGCGGGTCATCAAGTACGACATGGACGGCAACATCCTTGGGCAGTGGGGCGAGCGGGGCAGCGACCCGCCGAACGAGACCCGGCCCGGCTACTGGAACAACGTGCACGGCATCGCCGTTGACCCCACGACGCGGCGGGTGTACGTCAACGATCGCGACAACAGTCGGGTCCAGGTCTTCGACGAGGACGGTAATTACCTGGACGAGTGGAATTTCGGCCCGCGCCCGCCGATGGACATTCACAGCTTCATCGTCACCAGCGACCAGAAGCTGTGGGCGGCGGATCAGGGTACGCACAAGATTTTGGGCTATGACCTGGAGGGGCACTTCGTATACTCCTGGGGCAGCTGGGGTGAGTATCCGGGCGGTATGTGGGGCGTGCACGGAATGTCCACCGACCAGGAGGGCAATTTTTACACGGCCTCTGTGAACAACGGCCGGATCCAGAAGTTCCGGCCCCGGGAAGGCGCCGATCCGGAATTCCTGGTGGGCAAGCCGTGGCCGGGAGTCTGGTAGAGGGCCCCAGTTCGCTCCCTGCCGGGCGAGTTATACGATAACGAGGTCGAACGCATCCGAGAACGTCGTTCGGAAAACGAATAAACTTAACGAGCCATCACTTGGTACACCATACCTTCGCCTGTGGATAGATTCCTCAACAGGTACTCGGAACTGATCTACGCCACGACGCGCATCGTCGTCGGGATGATGTACTGGATGCACGGGACTACGAAACTGTTCGGGTGGCCGCCAGGCGCGCGCGGTGGAGGACCGGTCGAACCGCTTTCGCTACTGGGCGTCTCCGGAGTCATCGAGACGATCGGCGGTTTCATGATCATGACTGGCCTCTATGCGAGTTCGGCCGCGTTCATCTGCAGCGGGCACATGGCCGCTGCATACTTCCTGCGGCAGTACCCGTTCGCGATCCTGCCCATCTACCGACCGCCGATCATCCTCGGCGAGTCTGCAATCTTCAACTGCTTCTTCTTCCTGTACGTGGCTTCCAGGGGGTCGGGTATGCTGAGTCTCGACCGTGTGGTGGCGCGTATGCGCGGACTCCCCGACACGTCATCGCAGTGAACTCCCCTTAGCCCGCTTTTCAAGGCGCGTTAGTTTGCCGGTTCGAATGCGCAATCGAAAGGCTTGATGTCGACGTTCGGATTCCAAACGTAACGCAGATCCCAGATTGCGGGTTCCGCCATGTACCGAGGATCGGTTGCTGTGATTTCGAAGCTTAAGTGGCTTTCGTCTTCGCTCAGCGTGAATCTCTCTACTATCTTTACATCTTCGCTCTGCGGGGTTCCATCGCCGTCGAGAAGCGGCCAATTGATGCGGCTCGTGTCTACAACCAGTGTGCGCCCTTCCCATCTTCCAACTGAATGACCCATGGGGCTGGGCATCACATCTTCAGGGTCTTGCTCTGATGTCATATGTATGGTGCGTATTGCGTCCCATTCTTCAACGCGCATGCGAATGGTGTCTCCCCTGTCGATAAACTCGAAAGGAAAGGGACTGAGCATGGCGTTCGGCAGACCGGGCGGAACACAGCGAAGCGAAGGATCGTCAGTCAGAGGATCCCAAGCCTCTCTTGCGGTTACAGCTGCCTCCGTAAGTACCAGTGGCTCCCGGGTACTGTTTCGAAAGGGTCCATCCAGAGTCCAGACCCGGAAGATACCTCGGCCGCGACTCTCGGAATCTGATAGGTCAACGATGTCGATCTCCCCGGACTCCCTGTCTTCGGTCCACCTCGCCGGCTGCCCACGGCCAGGATACATCCGTAACTCGTTACCGCCGGGTAAAAGCATGTTCGTCACGAACATCGCGTTCCTGCCGCGCTTGTCGGGCCAGCCCGCTACGCGAACTCGGTCACCGACACCAAAAACTTCTTGAGCAATACCGCCCCGCTCCAACCTATTTATCGCCGCACCGTGGAGCGCCCATTGCTCGCCACTGGCTCCGCTACCCGTTAGAAGCACAAAGCCGACGTGTGGATTCCGCCAGACGATCTGCGTTATCGTGCCCTCCAGCTCCGAAACTGTGGCTCGATCGAAAAACGCATCTATTGAATGGTGCGCGAACGTGACGGCCGGCGATAGCAGCAACCACATTCCCACGCAAAGACCATGTCTCCTGAAAAAGTGACCCAAGATCAATTGTCCCCCAAGCGTGTTGTGGTGACGTCTTCACCAATCATGATGACATCCATTTCATGGCCAACCAAGAGAGGGCCTTCATAATTGGCGTTCCGAGTTTGGTCCGTCAGACGTTGATCTTGGCCAATGAAAATATGGGAATAGACCGCCAGTTTTGGTTGCACGCGGTTAAACAGCTCAGCCGCCTCGGCCACCACCACCGCCGCCGCCAACCTCATGAATGAGCACGTCGACACCCTGAGAATATTCGATGAGGTTCTCTGAAAAGCGTGTGTCACCGGAAATGACAACGGAACGGCCACTGTAGTCTACGCGGAACCCCAGGGCCGGAAATTGTTCATGATTGTCACGATCACGGGGAGGAGTGTGGTCCACGTCAAAGGCGGTAATCGTGATGCCGTCCTGGTTATACACGACACCTTGTGTGATGTCTGTGCCTATGAGACGCGAAGCTTCGGCGGATAAATTGCTGTTATAGAGCATATTGTATTCGAACGCCGCAAATATATGATCGGACATGTCTTTGGTGCCCGCCGGGCCAAATACTTGCAGGGGTACTGTCCTCTGGTTCGTTCGAACCGGGAACAACCACAAGTCGGGAACACCCACATTATGGTCGCCATGCAGGTGCGTGAGATAGACCTTGTCGACCTTCTCGAAATAACTCTTGCCAAGCTTGGCTATCTGCTCGGCGGCGCCGCGACCCGCATCGAACAGGAAAGCAACATCCTCAATCTCAACCAACGTGGAAATATTGATGCCGAGATCAGTGGGTCCGAAAAGGCCACCTTCGGGTCCGCCGCCAACACCGAGCAGAGTGACTTTTATGATGCCTTCATCGGGCGCTTCAGTTTCCTGTGCGTTGGTGGATAAAGGGACGAGCGTGAACAACACCGCGACACATATTATTATTCGGCCCGCTCTAACAAGGTGGTGAAACATTGAGCTCATGTCTCGTTCTCCTGTGGCATTTTCTCGACGCCCGAGTTCGGTATCCCTCGGACGCCCAGACTTCGCGCCTACCGTCATTAACCGGGAGTGTGATGATTTCGTAGTGTCCCGGCTGTGCGTTTCATCGGGTAAATCAGACTACAGGTAGGATTTGAGGTCAATCAAAACGGCAAGTTAAAGAAAAAAGCCGGAGCTCGATCTTCTTATCAGAGCAACTTGCCCACCCTACGCAAACATCTCGCAATGTTTGGCGTGGGGTCCATGACGCAATGTGAGATAGTCACAGGCGATTGCTAGCCGATCACGGCTCGCAGGAGGATCTTGAAGGACATCCCGAACAAGAGACATACCGTAGGCTAGCTGGAAGCCTTTGCTACATTGAGTTGTCGTGTAGACTCTTGATCTGACTTTTGTAGAAATGAGGAGTTGCTTGTGACCCGCACAAAGTTATTTCCAGTCACGGTAGTCGGAAGCTGGTCTAGGCCAGCTTGGCTGGTGCAGGCTTTGCGCCAACGGCAGGCGCGAGAGCTGTCCAGCGCTGAGTTTAACCGCATCGCCGACGAAGCAGTGTTGGCCGCCATCAAATACCAAGAAGATGCCGACGTGGATATCATCACTGACGGCGAGATGAGACGGGACAACTTCTACTCCTTTGTGGTGGAAAAGGTGTCAGGCATGAAGCTGATGAAGCTCTCGGACCTCATGGACTACATGAAGGACAGGGCCAGCTTTGAGGAAGTGCTGCGGGCTCTGGACGTGCCGGCCTTTGCCATCAAAAGCCCGATCGCCGTAGACAAAATCGGCGAACGGGAAGGCCTGACGCTGGATGAGCTAGATTACCTGAAGCAGCATACAACGCGTCAGACGAAGATAACCCTGCCCGGCCCCTACTTGCTGACGCGCTCGAGCTGGTTTGAGGGCTTATCGGACGAGGCGTATGCCACGCAGGACGAGTTGGCTACGGACGTGGTCAAGATTCTGCGGCAGGAGGTGGCCGCGCTTACAGAACTGGGGGTGGACTTCATTCAGTTTGACGAGCCCTCTCTCTCACAGGTGGTCTATGGCGATGAGGCCGGGGAAACGTTCATGTGCGCGGCGCTGGGCTCACGAAGGGATCCGACTGAAGAGTTAGAGTTTGCGGTGCGCCTGATGAACGAAACGGTGGAGGGTATCGAAGGGATTAAACTAGGCGTGCACGTGTGCCGGGGAAACTGGAGCCGGAAAGAAGACGTGTTGCTCAGCGGTAACTACGGACCATTACTGCCTTATCTCATGCAAATGAACGTTGATCAGCTGGTGTTGGAAATGGCTACGCCGCGGGCCGGAGAGCTGGAAGTCTTCAAGGAATATCGCAACGAGAAGGAGTTGGGCCTGGGAGTGGTGAATCCACGCACCGAGGAAGTAGAAGAACCGGAGGCCATTGTGGGAAAAGTTAAAGAAGTGCTGGCCTTTTTTGATCCAGAAAAAATTTATCTGAATCCTGACTGCGGTTTTGGCACTTTTGCCGAGCGGTGTGTAAACACCCCGGAGACGGCTTACCTCAAGCTGAAGGCTGTAAGTGAGGCCGCCAAGAGGTTGCGCAGGGAGTTTGCTTAGCCAATATGCACGAAGGGAGGGGATCGAGATGGCAGAAAAAGAACTGAACGGTTTGCGTCCAGAGAAGCTCCAGGCCATCCTGGACTCGATACGGGATGACCCGGAAGTCCTGAAAGGCGTGACCGGTCCGTGGACGTCGCGGGTGGTATGGAAGGGAGGGTTCAGGGCCACAGCCTACATGAGAAAGCACTCGGTGGAAATGGACGAACCAGAGGGGCTGGATGCCAGCGATGTGGCCGCCAGCGCCCATGAACATGTGCTGTCGGCTGTAGGCAGCTGCATGACGGTCGGGTTTGTTCTGAATGCCACCAAGCGTGGGATCAAGATTCACGATCTGGAGATCGCCCTGGAAGGTCATTTTGACAATATCCTGAAGTGGGCTGGCCACAGCACGACAGGTAACCCTGGCTATCCTTCGATCAAAGCCAAAGTGTTTATCAAGGCCGATGCCAGCGAAGCGGCCCTACGCGAGATCTGGAAGGCAGCGGTCGAGGGGTCTCCGGTAACGCAGACCGTGGCACGTGAGACCGAGATCATTGCCGAATTCGAAGCCCTCTAGGGACAGAGACAGAGGAAAATAGCGGAAAACTTCAGTTTTTGCCTCTGGTGCCTATCTGCATTCCATGCAGAATCAGATATTCCTGTTAGAAGAGGCTTCCCCTCGCGATTGGGGCGTATTCACCTACTCCAAAATCCTCTCCCCTCGAGAGTGAGAGGACTGGGATGAGGCGGATAGAAACATAAATGGCGATTTTTGTTACGGCGGAGTGGGTAGTACTACTGTGTTACAAACGAAGCGGTCCACAGAACGGACAACGAGGAAGCTGCTGAATCAGGAAGCGGGCGATGCGAATGCGAAGCGTGGCAATCGAGCAGGGGTTATGTCGTTCGGGCCGGATCCGGGGTTCCGCGGGGTTTGAAGTGTTTGGGGAGTTTGGGGACGGATAGTCCAACATGCTCGACAAATGCAGAGGGGGAAAAACGGCTCCGCTCGGCGACCAGGAACCCATAAGAGGCAATACATAAGGTGCCATGATGGTGAAATCCACGCCAGCCGCGACCTTCGTAGTGTCCCAGACCGAGTTCCTGCTTGAGTTCCTGATAGTCGCGTTCGATGATCCAGCGCTGTTTGGCCTGACCGGCCAGATCGGAAAGCGAGGTATGGGCCCCAAGAGTGGAGAGCCAGTACCGGATCGGTTCGGATGCGGTCTTGGGCCACTCGACCAACAACCACTCTTTCGGATGCGGCGAGTGGCGCTCGTGATCCAGATGAGCGGGACGAATGCGAACTGCGGCGAAACGGGAACGCAGGGTCTCGGAGGTGCCTTCGCGCCAGGAGACGTTCTTCCAACGCTGGGGAGACAACGAGAGGGCCAGTTGCTTGACCGAAACCGGTTGATGTTTCTTGTTGCGCTGCATGCGGGTCGGTGTCCGTCCGCGGCCGGTCAAGGATTTCGGCGGCAAGGGACCCTGGCCCGGTTTCCACACGGTCGTGGTGCCTTGCACCCCTAGGACGTAGCTAAGTCCGAGTTCGGTGATGCCGTGCCGGAACTTGTAGTTGTTGCCGTAGGCCGTATCGCCCAGAACCGGTGCCGGAGCAATGCCGTCATCGACGGCCTGCCGGATTTGTTCCAAAGCAATTTGAGGTTTAGTTTGAAATCGAACGTCTTCGGGAATAGCGGCTTTGCTTCGACGTTCCGGATCCTTCGCCCAGGTCTCGGGGAGGTAGAGTCGCCATGCCACCGGCAAGCTGGATTTCGCTGTCGCCACCGACAGGCTCACCGCCACCCGGCAGTTCTCAGGTTTGCCGACCTGTCCACAGTATTGCCGGGCCACACCCACCGAGTGGGTCCCCTTTTTCACGAATCCGGTGTCGTCGACAATCCAGGCTTCAATCGGACCGTTGGCTTCCATCGCCCCCAGCGCGTACTGTCGAACTTCTGCCAACAGAGCCGCATCGTCCCAGGGCGCATCCGCGACCAGATGATGTAGCGACTGGTGCATTCGGCGTACATTATCCGGAGCCAATCGTGCAGCCATCGGCTCCACACTCTTACGTTTGATCGGCAGCAACAACCCGGTGCAGTACGACTTCAACGGTTCATGACGATCGGCGTGTCCTGCGGCCGACGCCAGGCGTTCCAAATAGGCCGCAAAACGTTTTTCCTGAGTGCCTGGCGCCTTCGATTTGGCGCTCATGACCGGATGCTAACATAAAATAGACCGTTTGTAACACAGTAGTAGTAGAAGAACAGGTTGATTCATCAGCCATCCGGCTGCTGGACCCCAGGAGGCCCATGAAGTACCTTCAGGGTCACCTTAAGAACGCCGTGAATCTCCCCGCTTTCAGGGCTCTTGATACAGAAGCCAAACTCTTGCCGGGGGACAAGCTCAAACAATGGGTTGGCGCTGCCGGCCTGGATACCCAAACCACCCCGGTAATTTACGATTCGTACGATGGCCGTAACGGCGCGATGCTTGCCTGGATTCTGGAGTATCTCGGTTGTACTGATATACACGTACTCGACGTTTTTTTCGAGCGCTGGGTGGCAGAGAAACGAGAGGTTTTGAGGTCATTACAAAAGGTGTGTAAAAGTCATCAGGCGGCGGCCTTCGATTTCATCACGACTCTGATGCCGTCAGCGAATTGCTGACCATCATAGACCTCTTGTAAGAGTTCGGATCCTTTTAAGTGTCACCAAGCCTTCTCAGCGACACGTAGTAGCTTCCAGATTATTGCCGTTGCATTCTCGACACGCTTGAATCGGCGAGCGGCGTTGGTGCGGAGGCGAACCATGTCGAAGGGCGATTCGACGATGTTGGTCGTTCTAAGATGCACCCAGTGTTGTTTCGGGAACTCATAGAAAGTAATCATCCGGTCCCAGTCCCGCAACAGCGTCTCACCCGCTTTGGGATAGTTCTTCTCATATCGGCGGACGAACTGATCCCGCTTTCGTTCGCAGACCGCGCGGGAGTTCGCGAAGGCCATCCCATGAAGCAGCTGTCTGGCCGCGGGCTGCTCGGTCTTCGGCAGATGATCGACCACGTTGATCGACTTGTGGTTCCAGCAGCGTTGTTCCTGGCCCTGGGGCTGTTGCTCGGCCAGCGCGGACCAGATGCCCAGGTGACCGTCCGCGACAGTCAGCCGTCCCAGCTTCAGGCCCCGTCTCTGGAGATTGCGCAGAATGCGGCTCCAGGACTCCTTGCTTTCCCGCTGCCCGCTCTCACAGGCCAACACCACTTTGCGCCCGTCTGACAAGGCTCCGATGATCACCAGCAATGCCGCTCGCTCTTTCGCGATCCCCGCTTTCACGTACAAGCCGTCTGCCCACTGGTACACGACCTCGAGGCCGGACAGGTCCTGCTGGACCCACTCGTCATACTCCAACTGCCAGGTCGATTTCAGTCGTTGGATCGATGCTCGCGACAACGGAGCGCCAGCGCCAAGCAGTCCGCGCATGGCCTGCTCGAAGTCCCCTGTGGCCAGACCGTGGAGGTAGAGATCGGGAAGTAGCTCGCCCAGCTGTTTCGATTTCCGTCGAAAATACGGCAGGATCTGACTCTCGAACCGCTCGGCGGTGTTTCAAACCCGAGGTCGTCGAACCTCCATCGTACCGTTCATCATTGCGAAGCGTCGCGGTTTCCCGTGACCGTTCCGGTATCCTCGTCGATTCGGACTCCGCTCCAACTTTTCCCGACCCAGAAATTGAGTGACTTCGTCCTCGAGCAGCTCCTGTAGCCAGACTTGGACCCGGGATCGCGCCCAGTCCTCCAAACCTTCATACGCGTTCGTTGACGCCACTGATGCCGGTATGTTCTTCTTCTTCATGGGTGGTGTACCTTTCTCCCGATTGCTGCCGGGATTGCTTACGGTTTCGAATTCACCGAAAGCGTACACCGCCTTCTCTTTTTACACACCGATTGGAACGACCTCGAGGTTTTCTACAAACCTGTCACATCTGCGGTCCAAGAATTTACGACGAACGTGAACCCGAAGATCAGGGCTACTTTAGACGACGTCCAGACCGAGCCGGGGTTAAAGCTCATCGACTTTAGGAGCCAGGACGAATACTCCGGCAAGCTGGACCCCGACGACAGACCCGGCCACATCCCCAAAGCAGTAAATATTGTGTGGCAAGACCTCGTCGGTGCAGAGCAAGAGGTCCTTGCCCCGCAAGAGAAGGTAGAGCAACTGCTGAGTGCTGCCGGTATCAGACGAGAAGACAAGATCGTAGGGTATTGCCGAACCGGATTACGGGCATCTGTGGGCTACTTGGCCCTGCAGCACTGCGGCTACGATATCCGTCTGTATGATGGATCCTACGCCGAGTGGGCACGCAACGGCCTACCAGTAGAGGTCTGATTTTGATCAAAAAGTAGGGCGACGATCAATCCTCTTACGTTTACCAGGAAGTTCGAAAAGACCCGGAGCTCAATCTTCCGACGGACTTGCCCATCCTACGCAAACATCTCGTAATAGGCGGCGGCTTCGTGCAGTATGGATGGATCAGGAAAAGACGATCTCGTTCTGGGCTTGGGCAAGGCTGTCGGCAGTGGCCCTCGCGACCAACCTTCTTCTTAGAATTGGGAGCGGTTGTCGGTTAGTCCAAGGTGTGTCCTGGCTTTAAAAAGGGGGGATTGATGATACGTAGAGCAGGCACTTTACTTCTTTGGGGACTTCTTTGCATCCCTGGTACGACCTATGCGCACCACAGCGTTGGCGCAAACTTCGACGTAAGTAACATCATCGAGGTCGAAGGAGAAGTCACCCAGATCAGCTGGCAAAACCCTCACGTGCTTTTCATAGTCGCGGTGACAACAGATAGCGGCGAGACAGAACTTTGGAGAATTGAAACGAACTCCGTGAGTATTCTACGGCGGATGGATGTCTCACGTGATGTCCTCAGGGTCGGCGAAAGGATCCGGATCGCCGGCAATCCGGCAAGGCGCCGGGGGAACCAACTATTTGCCCGAAATATGCTGTTGCCGGACACGCAGGAAGTGTTGTTGAGTCCCGGATCGGCACTGAGATGGGAAGGCGAAACAATCGGGACGTCGGAAACCTGGCTCGCCGAGGTGGGCGACACGTCGGATCCGGAGAGCGGTATCTTCCGAGTGTGGAGCACCTCGTTATCCGGCGGAAATGGTTTCTGGAACGAGGGTTATCCCTTAACGGCCACCGCACGGGCTGCCCTCGAGGCGTTCGATCCCGTGGACGACAGTCCGATTCTCGATTGCGCACCGAAAGGTATGCCCTCGATCATGTCGCAACCCTATCCGATGGAGTTTGTCGCCCAGGATCAGGTCATCTTGCTTCGCGTGGAGGAATACGACATCGTTCGCCGAATACCCCTGGACGCTGAACCGGGCCGGGACCAACCCCCGCCCACTGATTTGGGGTACTCCATCGGGCACTGGGAGGGCCCGACGCTGGTTGTAACGACAACGGGGATCAGTTGGCCTTACTTCAGCCACAACGACGGCATACCGCAGAGTGAGGCCGCCCAGATCGAGGAGCGCTTCACTCCCAGCCCGGATGGCAGCCGCCTGGATTTGACAATGACGATTCGAGACGCGGCAAATTTTACAGAGCCGGTAGTGCTGGACAAGCAATGGCTGTGGCTCCCTGATGTACAAGTAGAGCCTTACGAATGTACCGTCCCCGGTTAACGAGTTCGAGCGAAGTAGAAAGAGCCGCATAGCGCGGTCTTGCTAACCAGTGAAGAGACCCAGATGCGTAGCAGCACGACAAAAATGGTTTTGTTGAGCTTAGTCGCGGCCGTAGTACTTCGGTCCGAGGGCCTTAGCCAATCGGCACCGGATTGGTCCATCAGTCACATTTCCGGTGGCGTCTACAGGGCCATGAACAACAACCACGGCACCGTTTTTTTGGTCACCGAGGAGGGCATTATTCTTGCGGACCCGATCAATACTGATTTCGCGACGTGGCTGAAGCAGGAATTCGACGGCCGCTTCGGGGTCCCGGTCAGATACGTAATCTACAGCCACTACCACTGGGACCACGCCTCTGGTGGAGAGGTCTTCGGAGAAACCGCCCGGTTTGTAGGTCATACCAACATGCTGTCGCACCTGGCGATGCCACCGGCTCTGACCACCTTGTCCCAGGTAGTCGGACAGTATGCACCCGTGGCGGCGATGGATACCAACGGCAACGGCACCGTCGAGGAGAGCGAGGTGGGGGAGGATTTTCGTCGCTTCCCTGGCTCGGATGTAAGTCAGTTTGCCGGATTCGATGCGAACGAAGACGGCGTGCTCAGTGGCGCGGAGGTTCGGCGCGGACCCGTGAGCTTCGTCCGCACCCCGGACATCACCTATACAGACAAGATTCAGATCAGCTTGGGCGGCAAACGGGTGAACATGACATGGGTTGGCGAGATGAATCACTCAACGGATTCAAGCATGATCACGTTTCCCGACGACGATGTGATGTTTATTGTCGACTACGTCACGTTCGGGCGCGTTCCGAACAGGGAAATGGACTACGAACTCGGGATGTTCGAAGAGTGGATGGCCGCGATCATAGAAGCGGAACAGCTGGCCACAGGCTTTGATTTCGTTGCGACAGGCCACGGGCCGGTCGGTACCCGGGAAGACGTCCGAGCGTGGCGGGAATACATGGAAAAGCTGCGAGACCAGGTTGCGGTTGGAATCGCCGCAGGTCAGTCTTTGGAGGAGATGCAGCGAAATATCAAGATGGAGGAGTACAGTCACTGGGCCGATTTCGGGTGGGTCGGCCTGAACGTTCTTGGAATGTATCACTTCCTGACCGATTGATAGATCGATCAATCTTGGAGAGAGTCCACCCTATTGCCTTTCCAGTTCGTCGCCCTCGGCGAGGGAACGAGCGAACTGTCCAATGTTGCTACCGCACGAAAATGTAGGCTGCGCCGGAGTCGGGAGCCGAGTTGTCGGGCTCGTTGAGGTTGACCTCTCCAGCGGTACTGTCTTCGAATCGCGCTCCCACCGCAAGCATCGTGCCGTCCCGGTTGAGAGCGAGGGAACTGCCGAACTCGTCGAATTGCTCCGTGTTTGAGCCCTTGAGGTAAACCTGATGGGCCCAGGCGCCACCGTTACGCGTATAGACGTAAACCGCGCCGGCTTCCTGTGCCGAGTCGTCGTCCTGATTCCCGGTGAGGCCAGTAGCCACGCTGTCTTCGTTGGGCGCACCGACAGCCAGCGTGTTGCCATCGCCGCTCAGGGCCAGGCGGACACCGAACCAGTCTTCATGTCCGGCGTTCGAGGCTTTGACAAAAGCTTGTTGCGACCACCTGTTCCCCGTATGGGCGAACACGTAAGCGGCCCCGGCGGAGGTATTCGTCGTCTGATCCCCGCCGCCCTGATCGCCTGGATTGACTCCGGTGAGAAAACTGTCTTCGTCAGCTGACCCTGCGGCCACGTTGTTGCCGTCATCGCTGATGGCAACCCACGCTCCCATCGCGTCTCCACGCTCCGCGTTCGAGGCCTCGAGGCGGGCCTGCTCGGACCACCGATCACCACTCCGCATAAAGATGTAGACCGCCCCTCTCCCTCCGTCTTCGTCGTACGCCCCCGCGGCCAAAGTGCCGCCGCCCCCGTTGAGTGCGACTGAGTAGCCGAACAGAACGTACTCACCCGGGTTAGAGCTCTTGATATAAGCCTGCTGCGACCACGTCCCATCGCTACGTCGGCCAAACACGTACACGGCCCCGGCGGCGATAGCCGAGTTGTCCGACTCGTTGCCATTGATTCCGCTGGCTGCACTGTCTTCACCCGGGGCTCCCACCGCGAGCGTGCGGCCATTGTCGCCCAGAGCGATCGTGTAGCCGAACGTGTCTCCTTCTCCAGTTTCACCCGTGTTCGAGGCTTTAACGTAGGCGTCCTCGGACCAGGTGGTCCCCACACGCGTAAAGACGTATACGGCGCCAGACTGGTTCAGTGAGTTGTCGTCCTGATCCCCGTTGATACCGGTAGCGCTGCTGTCCTCGAAGACCGCGGACACGGCCAGCGTGTTGCCGTCCGCACTCAGGGCGAGGGCGGAACCGAACTGGTCGTTCGAGCCGGCGTTGGAGGCTTTGATGAAGGCCTGGGCGGACCAACCGTCGCCCGAGCGCCCGTAAACGTACACGGCGCCCGAACTGTAAGCGGAGTCATCGGTCGGGTCGGGATCGTCCTCATGGACGCCGATGGCCGAACTGGGATCCATCGGAGCGCCGACGGCGAGCGTCGTGCCGTCATCGCTGAGGGCAATCGCGTATCCGAATTCGTCTCCCGCACCCGGGCTCGAAGCTTTGATGTAGCCCACCTCGGTCCACGCGGGCGCGGAGGTCTGCGCCAGGGACGTTCCTGCTTCGGTTCCGCCCTCGTCGGCGTAGGCTGCCACCACAAGCAGTGCGGCGGCCAAAACTTTTCCCCTACTCATCAACCCTGCGGCACCGGGTCGCACCTTGGGGTCTACTGCCCCGCGCATGGGCCGGGTTCGCGGCGTTGGCCCGGTTCGTTGCCGCGGAAGATCTCCTTTCCATTCGCATCGATCACCCGGGCTTCTTCCGAGAGGCTCACGTACGGTTGGCCGTTCTTGCGACGCCGGCCGACGATAGTGAGCCGATCTCCCGCTTTGATAACATCCTCGTCCCAGCACCAGCTTCTCAAAGCGTTAGGACGGCCCAGTTCTCCCTTCCACCGGACGATGTTTCCGTTGGGTTCGGTGACCTCGAGCAAAAGGAATGAATGGGGATTGATGAGCTGAAGCTCCAGGAGGGTCCCCGAAACCGTGGTCAGGGTGTCCTCATAGCGGCCGGCATCTCCATGATGTGCGAGGGCGGATGCCGACATCAAAATAAGACCAAGGGCCATTGCTGACCCACGAGTCAAAGTGCTGTGCATGAACCCAAAACCTCCTGATGTTTAATCGACCTCCGGATGGGTACAGTCGTAAGGTCGCAGGGACGTATTCAGGCGTTGTAAGGGACGCGACGAGCCCGATATCTGTTCAGTGAAGTATTCCGAATCCTCTGCGGTCCAGCTGACCTGGAAGGTCCGGCCATCCTGGGCGAGAGTTAAGCGCTCCACCGTATGCAACTGGTTGCTGTGAGGAAGACCCGGGAACTGAAACAGCACGCCCGGCTCATAAGCCACCGTGTCGATGACGAGCGTCGAACCTTCGTACCGGCCGATCGAATGTCCCAGGACACGATCGGCTATGCCTTCGGGATGCTCGGACATCCCCATATACACCGGACGCTCTGCGTCCATCCACTCGTGATGAATCGTGAACACATCGCCTTCCTGGGTGATTTGGGTCGGGTTGCCCGTGCCCCAAAGACGCATAAGACTGACCGGGTTGCACTGAATAGACGGATCGTCGACGATGGGGTCATACCCTTCGAGCGCTCGCTGGCCCGCCCCCGACAGCACACGTGCGAACCGGTTGGGCATTCCGGGCGCAGGGCCGCGGCCACCACCCGCCGGTCTTCCCCAGACTCCGTCGAAATTCGGCACATCACCCTCTCTCGTTGCAACTCGAACAGCTTCGCCGTCGGAAAACGGATCGCTCCCGATCGGGTCGTCGTGAGTGATACGAGTGCCGTCCGCCAGGAGCGCGAAGTCGAAATAGCATTGTCTCGGGTTTCGTCTTGCACCGAAGCCGGTGATCTCGACCGCCTGGTCCGGTTGGAACGTGTCCGCTCTCCACCCGGTCCTGGCCAGGCCATTGGCGCCTCTGAACTCACAATTCCACGTTTCCATCTGGCCGTTCGCACCCCTCACATCCACGACGACCTGGGCGTGCGGGTTGATGAACCTGAATTCTCTGACAGTCCCCGAAAAGCTCACTACCCTGTCGGGATCGAAGTGATAGCCAAACGAGTGATGGGCATTGGCCGAGCCGAGGAATCCGAACAGGACAAAACCGAAGAACACCGTTCTCATGATGAGTACTGTTTTCATGATGCGTTTCCTCCCATGCTGACTGGCAGCGTGTAAATCAGGGGAACCGGGAACCAGCAGCTATTTCCCGTACTCCCCGGGACGAATATTTCAGAACAGGGCTCAAAGCGCTAACCGAGCGCTTGCTCGAAGTCGTCAACTAGTTCCGCCTCAGATTCGATGCCGACGGACACCCGCAGCAGGCCGTCGGGGAAACCCAACTGTTGACGCTCCTGGGCAGTCATCGCAGAATGCGTCGTGATCGCAGGTCGCGTGATAAGCGTCTCCACCCCTCCCAGGCTGATTGCGTTGATTGGTAGTTGGACCCTTTCCACGAATTGCTCTGCGGCACTTGCTCCGCCTGTCAGTTCGAAGCTCAGCATGCCTCCCGATCCTTCAAAGAGATCGGTCGCGATCGAATATCCTGGATGGGTTTCCAGTCCGGGGTAATGGACACGTGCAACCTTGGAGTGCCCTTCCAGCAGCCGCGCGAGGCTCAAAGCCGTCGCGTTCTGGCGTTCCACACGTACCACCAATGTCTTGACGCCGCAGTGCAAGAGGAAAGCGGCATGAGGATCAAGTGAGCCGCCGAGATGATTGAGCCTACGGTGATCCGTTTTACCAGATCAGCGCGTCCGATGCACACTCCCGCGACGATATCGGAGTGTCCATTCAGATATTTCGTTGCGCTGTGGAGCGACAGGTCGACGCCCACTTCGGAGGGACGGAAGTTGACTGGGCTGGCGAAGGTGTTGTCAATCATCGACACCAGCCCGTTGGAGCTTGCAAACTCTGCAGCGGCTCGGATATCGGGAACGCGAAGCAAAGGATTGGATATCGTTTCCAGGTAGATCGCTCGTGTACTCGGCCGCAGCTTATCGGACCAGGACTTCGGATCGGATCCGTCGACGAAATCGAAATCGATGCCGAAGGACGGAAAATCTTCCGTAATTAGATAGTGGGTACCTCCATAGAGGCTGTCCTGGACCAGCAGGTGATCTCCTGCGGAAAGGAACGTAAGCAGGGCAGTCGAAATGGCGGCCATGCCGCTCGACGTCACAACGGCCGCTTCAGCGTTCTCCAGTCGAGCGATCTTCTCTGCAACCACCTGCTGGTTCGGCATGTTGTTGAGCCGGATATAGGGAATCTCATCGTATCCAGCCTCACCGCCATACTCAAACATGGCTGTTTGGAAGATCGGCATCGTGATCGCGCCGCCGATCCGAGGGCTGGGTTCCCCGCTTCGGATGACCTTCGTCTGTATGTCCCTGAAACTGTCGGGCATCGTCACGTTTACTAGTTGACCGCCCTTACGGGAAACCCGCCCGGATTGTTGGGTTCCCGATAACGATACAAGTAGTCGTACATCGAGTCGACGTTGTTTCTCAGGCTCTGGTCGGTGATGTTGTACTCCCCCCGGAAATCCTCCATCGTGACCAGCGAATGAATCTGTTCGAGAGATCTGCCAGCCACCAGGTGCTCGAGCACCCGCTCTCTGATAGCCTCGAGGTAGCGCCGGTACACGATGAAATTCTCCTGGGTCTTGAGCTGGCCGTGCCCTGGCAGAACGATCTCTACATCGGGCATGTAGCCTGCAGTAATGAGCGCCTTCAGCATATTGTCGACGTCCATATCACGAAAATCGGGAAAGATATTGGTCCCCCGGGCAAAGTCGGGCCCGAACAACACGCCCTCCTCCGGCACATGGACCTGAATCAAGTTGTCGCTGTGGAGCGGGCCAAGGTAGAGCAAGACCACCTTCACGCCGCCCAACTCAATGTCCATTGACTCCTCGAAGGTGATCTCAGGTACCAGGGCGTTTCGGCCCTCCCTGATGATATGCGGCACGATGTTTCTGTGACCAATCGCAACCGCTGTGTCGGCAAACATTCCAGTTTCGCAAATGTGGCTCTGATGGTCGTGGCTCAGGACGACATACTTGACGGGCACGCCAAAGCGGCTTTCGAGCTCTGATTTGAGCCAGGAGACGTGACCCCTGTCGCAGTACTGACCATCTGCCAGAATGATCCCCTCTGATGTAACTACGAACATTCCATTCTGCCCGTCGGCACCCCAGCGATACACGTGCTCGGTCAATTGATTTATGGAGCGCTCGGCACCCCATTCCTGGGCAGCAACGGCGAGGGAAAAGAAACCGATTCCGAGCAACGCCATTGCCCCCATCGTCATTAGTCTTTTCATGATTTTTCTCCTGTGAAAAGGCAGCCCGATGTTCAGAGTCCAGACCGGTCCCATTTGACTCCTAGATTGATCCGGCTATCGCGTGGCCTCGGCTTGCCGGGCCAGACGGTACCAGTCTTCCGGTCCCAGATTGGCCAGGAATCTGTACCGGCTGTCGCCCAGAGGTTCGACGACGAACGCATTACCCTCGGGAAGACCAATCGCAGCGGCATTCGCAGGGTTCGCCGGATACCAGACGATGCTGCGGACGATCTGGCTGTGAGTGATGATCACGTTGTTTGCGCCCCTGGCGGGAACGGTGCCGGCCATTCTGCGACGTTCCTGGATGGCCTGTCCCATCACCAGGGCGTCGTTGGGCGTCACTCGACCGAAGGCCAGCCACGCTGTCTCACGCGTGCGGCACATCGGGCTCGCATGGAGATCGCCGACCAGGAACCCTATCGTGCGGATGGTGGTACCGACTCTTACCAGTTCCTCACGACCTTCGTCGGTGAGTATCCGCTGGGTTGAGCAATCGAGGAGCACGGACTGCCTTTCGGCGGGCGACATGCTCGGTAGGGCACGGGGTTCGAAGCCGTCCGTCTGTTCCCGATGAGTCTTCCCGTGGCGAAAAACGATGACGAGGCCACCTGCTTCGAGGCGTTCCAACAGGGCCCGGTCGTCCAGATTCGGACCGAGGGAGTTCGCGACTGCGGTCTCGGGCGGTGTCATAGCTGCCTCGAAATCGGCCAAAGTGAGGAAGCCGTCACCGTCACGGTCATTCCGCGTGAACAAGCGCGCCGGGCCTCTCGCCTCATCCTGGGAAATCTTCCCGTCGCCGTTCGTGTCGGCTGCTTCCAAAGCCGCTCTGGCACTTTCCTTGCCGCGTTCCATAGCCATTTCTGCATCTGTACTCTGGCCGAAAGCGACCTGATTGGCCGTTACTAACAGTAGGAGCACTCCAACAAAAAGAAGGTGTCTAGATACTCGCCAAGTGTTCATACTTTTCCTCCTGTCCCTTCAACTTTTAAGGCCAATAATTGCTCAGGAAACGATAATTAGACGACGATACCAGAAGCGAGTGGTATTGTCGCCAGATGAAAGGGTACGTGGCGGTAAAACTGTGCACATCGACCTGCTTGGCACTGTGCGTTTTTCTCGCGCTTTCCTCCCAGCCGCGCGCCCGGCAGATAGCCGAACGACCGAACATTCTTCTGATCGTGGCCGACGATCTGGGGTTCTCCGACATCGGTGTCTATGGCAGCGAGATCAGGACACCGAATCTTGACGCCCTGGCGAGGGAAGGCCTGCAGTTCACCAACTTTCACGCGAGCCCGGCGTGCGCGCCCAGTCGATCAATGCTGCTGTCAGGAACATACAGTCACCTGGCGGGTTTGGGCAGCTTCGGACCTCAGTTGAGAGAGGCACGAGAAGTGGCCGGGCGACCCGGCTATGAAGGACAGCTGAGCTCGCGGGTGGTGGCTGTCGGGGAACTCCTTTGGGATTCCGGCTACCACACCTATATGGCAGGCAAGTGGCACCTCGGAAATGGTGACGCCAGCCGGCCACGGAGCAGAGGTTTCGAGCGATCGTTCAGTCTCCTGGACGGCGGGGCAAGTCATTTTGAGGACCAGAGAGGTGTGGCCCCGGCTCTGACGCCGGCCACCTATGTCCAGAATGACGAACCGGTTGAGAGGCTGCCGGAGGGGTTCTTTTCGAGCGAGTTCTACACAGACCGGATCATCGAGTACATCGATGCCGACCGCGATTACGGAAATCCCTTTTTCGCCTACCTGGCGTATACCGCTCCGCACTGGCCATTGCAAGCACCCGATGAGTGGCTGGAACGGGCCCGGGGACGTTACGACGCGGGATGGGACCAGGTTCGAGCCGGACGGCTCGAACGTATTCAGGCGATGCGGTTGTTCCCACCCCAAGCCACGACGTTGGGGCGGCTGGCCACGGTCCCCGCCTGGGACGCGTTGAGCCCTCAGAGGAAAGAGGTCGAGACACGGCGCATGGAAGTTTATGCAGCCATGATCGAGAACCTCGATCATCACGTGGGCCGTTTGGTCGAACATCTCAGGCAAATCGGTGAGTACGAGAACACATTTATCGTGTTCATGTCCGACAACGGTCCGGCAGGCAATGACCTCTGGGAAGGAGACCGCATCTACTGGGTGCTGGCGCTTTACGACAACCGTCTGGAGAACATGGGACGAATGGGCTCCTACATCTGGCCCGGAGAAGGGTGGGGGCAGGTGAGCGCGACGCCGCTGCGCCTCTTCAAGGAGTTTGCGACCGAGGGCGGTCTTCGCGTTCCCGCAACGATCACTTACGGTGGGTCCACGATACGGGATGGGCAAAGCGATGAGTGGATCTCGATTATGGATTTTGCTCCTACGTTGCTTGAGCTTGCGGGTATCGAGCATCCGGGAGCGAGCTACAAGGACCGGGAAGTCCTGCCGATGAGGGGCCTTTCGCTGCTGCCCTATCTCGGTGGCGAAGCCGAGCAGGTACATCCTCGGACAGAGCCTGTCGGCTGGGAATTGTTCGGCAACAATGCACTGCAAAAGGGCGAATGGAAAATCGTCTGGGTGTGGCCCGACTACGGTCCGGGCCACTGGCAGCTCTTTAACCTTGACGATGACCCCGGCGAAACGAGGGATTTGTCCCAGGAGAATCCTCGGAAACTCGAAGAGCTTCTGGCTGACTGGGATCGCTATGTAGAGGAGGCGGGTGTAGTCGTACTGGACCGCGACCTCGGCTCCGGACGGTAGACTTCCATCACGATGAACACGATGAACACGATGACAAGGAGACGTATGGATATCATAGCCCCGCGTCGGAGCCGGGCTCCGAGCATAGAAACGCGTCGCTCGATCACACTGCTGATGGCAGTCCTGATACTGGCACTTGCGAGCTGCAATCCGGCGGGCGACCAGATTGGGGCCGGGATCTGCCAAAGCGCGGGCGACCTTGTCCTGACCAACGGGCAGATCCTGACCATCGATCAAAACGACTCCATTGTGTCCACAGTTCGCGTCAGGGGGGACCGGATCGCTGCGGTGGGAGACGATATCGGCGAAGTCGACGCCTGCACCGAGATCGTCGATCTCGCGGGCCGGACCGTTGTCCCGGGCCTCATCAATGTCCACGCCCACTATCTGCGGGGCGGCATGCGGCCGGGCCACGACGTCCGAGCCATAGAAACGGCCTTTTCGATCCCGGACCTCCAAGCCGCAATCGCTGATCGCGCAGCGTCTCTACCCGCAGCTTCGGGGGATATCAGCGGGCGTGACTTCATCAGCATAGTGGATGCATGGAATCCTGCACAGTTCGCCGAGAAACGCCTGCCTACGCTGGCAGAGCTCGATCGAGCGGCGCCTGATCACGCCGTGTTCATGATGCAATACCCTGCCGGCCCCGGAGCGACTAACAGTGTGGGAAAGAGTTTTCTTGAAATGAACGGGGTTTCCGTGGCCGATGACGGCCGGCTGGGGGGTCCACCCGCATCAACCCTGACAGATGCCCAGACGGATTACGCCGTGCTGGCCCGCGATCAGACCCTGGAGGACAAGAAGCGATCCCTGACCGACATCATGCAGCACTCCAACACCGTCGGAATGTCCACGATCCTGGAAGGGGGCGGATCCTTTCCAGGACCTGGAGAGTTCAATGAATACACGGACTACGAGGCCATCTTGGCACTCTGGCGCGAGGGGGAGCTCACAGTCCGATTCAGGGCGCAATTGCAGTCCGCGGCCAGAAACGCAGCGGGTATTGACGCTATCCAGGCTCGCGTCGACAACACGTCCATGGGGTTGGGCGATGACATGTACAGGATCGCCGGCTTTGGAGAGAACATCGTCGCAGAAACAACCCCCATCCAGCCGATGGAGTTATTCGAAGAAGCCTTCAGGATCGCCGCAGAAAGCGGCTGGATCGTCCACCAGCACTCCATCGACGTGGAAGAACTGGAGCGGCACACGACCGCCTTCGAGAGAGTGAATCGCACGATCCCCATCGCTGATCTGCATTGGAATCTTTCGCACGTGTTCGAAATCGACGAGGAAATCCTCGGCCGGCTCGACGCGATGGGTGCCGGAGTCGCCGTCCAGATGCACTGGTACCATGGCTCTTCCCCCCTGGGAGAAGTTGGACCGCCGTATCGCCGCATCCTCGACAGCGGCGTCCCCATGGGAGCCGGGAGCGACGCAGGAACTTACGTGCCGTGGGTGTGGATCTACCACATGACGACGGGCAACACTTCCTCAGGAGAGCCGATCCTGGCAGACCAGAAGATCACGCGAATGGAGGCCCTGCGCATATCGACTCTGGGCAGTGCCTGGTTTGCATTGGAAGAGGAAGCGCTTGGATCGATTGAGGAGGGCAAGCTGGCGGATCTGGTCGTTCTCTCCGACGACTATCTCACCGTGCCTGATGAGGATCTGAGGTCCTTGACGTCGGTTCTGACTCTGATCGGCGGTGAAGTGGTCTACTCCGACGGGAGCTTGGTGGCGTGCAGCCCCGATCAGGCCGGGCCCTGGCACCGACTGGACCCAGAGGAACGCTGCCAGATCCGCCCCGCCGGATGATCCCCTGTAGGTGCGCTCTATGAGCGCACAATCTAATGTGAACGCCCTTGTCTTTTCTTACTCCGGAAGTCTCAACGCTACCAACTCGGCTTCGAAGTCAGTTCCCGCGATCGCCATGACGATGTACTGCCTACCCTCGTGCATGTACGTCATCGGTGCCGTATTGGTCGGTGCCGGCAGTTCGATCCTCGCTATTTCCGCTCCTGTCTCCTTGTCCACGGCATGAAACATGGGTTCACCCTGGCGGCCCTCGCCGTAGAAGAGGAGTGATTTCGTCGCCAGGATCGTGGCCTGAGAGTCCTGGCCGGTATTGGGAATGTCGACTCCGGCCAACGCCGGATGGTTTCGAATACTCTCCGGTGTATCTCCGTTGGGAATCCTCCAGGCTGTTTCACCCACCGTCAGGTCGGTGGCCGTGATGCTCCCGTAAGGAGGTTTCCACAATGGCAATCCCTGGGGGCCGCGCACAAAACCTGGACCCTCCACATAATCCATCGGGGGCGGCGCAGGCGAGGCGTTTCCTTCAGCGACTGCAGCCTGCTCGGGTCCCAGTTCCAGTGAGTAGGCACTGGCGTCCCGAATGCTGGCGGTGTAAACCATCCCTGTCTCCGGGTCCACAGAAGCACCACCCGGAATGTTGGCCCCACCGAGCGGACCCGGCATAACGATCGATCCGCGATTTCCGCTGGAGGCGTCGAAAAGAGACGGTGGATTGAAAGGATGGGGTGCCAGACGATACTGGCTCGCAAGCTCCAGAGCCTGGGCCCGGAGTTCGGGCGTGAAATCGATCAGATCGTCTTCGGTCAGTCCCTGCAGCTCGAACGGGGGCGGTTTTGTCACAAACGGTTGAGTGGGCCAGGTTCCTTCGCCCGGCACATCGGACTGCGGTACGGGCCGTTCTACGATTGGCCAGACGGGCTCTCCTGTTTCCCGATTGAATACGTACAGCCATCCCTGCTTGGTCGCCTGTGCCACCATGGGAACCCGGCTGCCATCGGCCATGGTGACATCCACGACTTTGGGTGCGATCGGGTTGTCCATGTTCCAGATGTCGTGGTGCACCATCTGGTAATACCACTCGAGTTCACCGGTCTGGACGTCCAGAGCCAGAAGGCTTGTCCCGTAAAGGTTCTGGCCGAGCCGGTGACCGCCGTAGTAATCCCCGGTTGGCGTATCGGTTGGAATGAATACGAGGCCGCGCTCGGAATCGGCGGAAAGCGGAGCCCAGGAGGAAATGTTTCCCGTGTACATCCAGGAGTCCCCTTCCCAGGTCTCGTGGCCAGGCTCACCCGGTTGTGGCAAGACGTGAAACGTCCACAGGTGCTGCCCGGTTTTTGCGTCGTAGCCTCGGATGTGGCCGGGAATGTTCTGCGGGGTGTCCTGGTACTGGTCATGGGAGTTCCCAACCACGATGACTCCATTGACCACGATGGCCGGAGACGACGACGTGATGTTGCCGTAGTCGAGGATGCCGCGTTCCGGGTCTACCGGGTACGGCCCCAATCCGAGCATCAGATCGACTACGCCGTTGATCCCGAAGTAAGGCACGGGCTGACCGGTCTCGGCATCAAGAGCAGTAAGGTAATAGCCTGGATCGATCGTGTAGATCACGTCCCGACCGTCGACGTTGGCGTGAGCGAGGCCTTTCCCATGGCTCTGCCGGGTCGACGACGCCCATCGCGGCGTCTCCTTCATCCGATACATCCAGAGACTTTCGCCCGTAGCCGGATCGATCGCGACTACAGTCCGCCGCGAACCGGCCACTGTGAACAGTTTGTCGCCGACCTTGAGGGGAGTTGAGCGATAGACGTAATCGGGCGAGGGACCAAAGTTCGCTGCCTTCCAGCGCCAGGCGACTTCAAGCGACGCGACGTTGTTTCGATCGATCTGGTCGAGAGGTGAATAGCGGCTGCTCCCCTCGTCGCCGCCCCAGTAGCGCCACTCGCCGTTCTCGGTTCCGATCTGCTGGGAGAACAACGGAGAAGACGCGAGCAACATCACCAAGACTGTAGCCAGAGGTGCGCTCCACCCCAGGCCGCTTCTAACGGGTCTCATTTTGATTCTCCTTCGAATGGGATCGGGTCCTGATGATCGACGGGAGACGGACGCACTTGCCCAAATCATTCCTGCTCGAATTCCAGATGTCGACGGGTGGTCTCGAGATCGCACGGTTCGTTGACCAGTTCGTGGTCGGCAACTTTTCGATACATCCCTTCGATGGTCACGGGCTCAGCAAGAAAAACCGGGTCTTCGACGGTGTAGGACACGGTCATCTGGTAGCCATCGCCGGTCAATTTGAATCGCTCGGTTACACGCTTCTGCTCGCTTGAATCGATGCCCCGTTCAAGACCCCACTCGGTAGCGGCAAAACCGGTGGTCTCGACCACCAACGTGCCATCGTCTTCGATACGTCCAACGGAATAGCCCAGCAGATCCGGCTCGAAATCCTCTCCTCGCCCGGATCCATCCAGATGGATCACACGATCGATGGGAGAAAGCTCCTTGTCGATCACGATGCTGTCTTCTCGGCGAGTCCAGCCGTGGCTGAACGGCGATAGTACGGTTCTGGGAACTCCCAGGGGAACGCAGTCGAGCCAGGGGTCGTCGTTCAAGTCGAATACATCTACCTGCGCCTGGGCTTGTTCGGTGAGTGGCCAACCGACTGGAGGTTGGAATCCGCCCACAAGTGCCCGCTGGAGGTTGCGGTCCGCACCTCCCGCGCCCCGACCCGCCCCAGCCGCGCCACCGGGACCACCCCCGCTCCGCCAGGTGCCCGAGAAATCCGTTGAAGGGGCTGTGGGTGTGCGATTCGGACGATCGGCGTCGGCTCCCCGGGGGACTCGGAACGAATAAAACGTGGAACCATCGACAAGCGTGACGTTGTCCAACAGACCAAATCTGGTTCGGGGGTTGCGATTGGGATTCGCCACAACGACCACACGGTCACCCGCTTCTACGGACTCCCGCTGCCAGCCATTGCCGAGGAGGCCGGCAATGGTATGTCCCTCAAAGATCCAGGGCTCCCTCGCTCCAGTGTCAGTAATCGCCTCGACGGCGACGTAGACATGGGGGCTTTTCCAGGCGACCTCTGTGACGGTGCCTTCGATCTCTATAGTTTCGTTGAGCTGGAACATCGCACGCGAATGGTGCGCATGAGCCAAGGGCGAAAAAACCGGGACGAGCATTAACAGAAAAATCAATCTACGCATGGTATCTACCCCTATGACAATGGTTTGCCGCTTTAGAATAGCTCAACGGATGTCACCTGGGTTCGTAAATTTCTCTTAACCCAATGGCGATGGTCCGGGAATTAGAACCCACAGCGCTGATCGCGCGACTCGCGATACCACGCCGCGTCGATTTGGGAGTCCGAGCACAGGACGACGCTGTTGTCCGAATAGACTATGTCACCGCCGACTACCGTCAGCACCGAGTGGATGTCCCGGAATCGCTCGTCCGGAGTCTCCAGAAAATCGTCGGAAAGCACGACGATGTCCGCGACTTTGCCCACCTCGAGCGTCCCCAACTCCTGGTCATCTCGCGTAAACCAAGCGCTGCCTTTCGTGTAGATCTCCAGCGCTTCCTCACGCGTGAGAATATCGTCCGGCAGCACGACGTTGCCGCGAACGGTTTTCCCAGTCGTCATGTGCCACATCGACGTCCACGGTGACATCGGCTGACCGTCAGTCCCCCCGCCAACGACAATTCCGCTGTCCACGATGCGCCGATACGGTGGACCTGGGGCCAAGGGTACCGCCGCCAGATAAAAGAGAGATTGAACCGACACACCCAATCCCATGGCTTTGTGCCGATCCAGCGTCTCCTCGTCCACGCCGAACATGTGCGCGATGGACCAGTGCAGCTCTCGGAGGGGATATTCCGCGTTGATCTCTTCAAACGCTGCCGTATGAAGCTCCTGTTCTTCCGGAACCTGGGAGTGTTGATGCACGAGCCATCCGTGCTCGGCTGCCATCCGGTACGCCGGCAGGAGAAGATGACCTCCCCCCTTGACGGTTGACCACGTCTTCCCCGATTCCAATGGTCCGCAACATGTCATCGCCGAACCCGGGGAACGCGTAGTCCATCCTCCCTTTGAGGTCGCTAGGCGAATCACCCCGGTCGTTGTTCTGGAACACCAGGCGCAACCGCATGGTGGCACCACCTTCCTTCCAGACTTCCAGGATCGGGTCGTAGCCCCTGAGTTCATCGAACAGGCCGGCAAACGGAAGTAATCCACCCATGTCCAGTGCGTTCGTAAGACCCAGACTTGCCGAATAGTGCATGAGTTCGCGAACCGACCGGTTCCGGTCCGCCTCTGTCTGCTCCGCAACCAGCGCGTCATGCGCTGCCGGCTTGTCGGCCTGGGCGAGTTCACCGGGTCCCAGCATTACGGTTTCCATCGCACCGGAGAGGGGATTTCTGGTTTCCACCTCGGCGGGTCCGACCGTAATTCCTCTGGCTTCAAAGAACACTTTGCCGAGATCGTTGGTCACCGTGGGCCCGAACGGATAGGTCATCAGGAACACAGGGTGTCTGGGTGCGGTCACACTCAATTCATCCGCTGTGGGAACGCGGTTTTCTTCAAACTGGCCCGGCGTCCAACCTCCGAAGGTCGTAATCCACTCGCCTTCGGGCACTTCGGCCGCCCTTGCTGACAGTGCTTCCTGCAGGTCCGGGATGTTGAACGCCTTGATGATGCCTTTGAATACGTAGCCCGGCCGAATGGCCTGTCTTGCGAAGTGGAGATGCGAGTTGATCAGTCCCGGGATAACGGTCCGGCCCTCAAGGTCTACGGTTCTTGTACAGACATTCGGTTCGCCTGTTTCCTCGCCCACGGCGACGATTCTCTCGCCCTGGACTCTGATCGCCGATGCGGTCGGATTATCGGTGTCAATCGTCAGGATCTTTGCGTTCATCAACACGAAGTCGTTGATGCCGACGCAGGGGTCCTCGAGCGTAGAGACCTGGCCCACAGCCTGCCCGGACAGAAGAAGCAAACATGTCAGGGTCGACACTACGAGAAATCCGAAACCACCGGATGCTCGGGGTTCTCTCATTACACATCTCCTTCGTTTTTCCCCCCAGCGCAGTCGGTCTCATCGAAAGCGATACCTGAGGGTTGTGCCTATAGTAAGATGCGGAAACTGACTTTCAACGAAATAGCATAGAGCAAACGGGGGAGAATCGTGACCTATAGAATCATCCATTCCTTAGCCGTTGTCGTTCTTGCGTTCGCCGGATCGGCAAACATTGTGCGCGCAGACTCCGTGAAGATCATGTCGTACAACGTGTTGGCAAACTGGGATGAGGCACGAGGGGACCAGATTGCCGCGGTCATCCGGGATCAGGAACCGGACATCGTCGGCCTTCAGGAGTTCCTGGGAGAAAACGTCGACTATCTCCTGACCACGCTCAGCGAAGATTTCTCCGTGTACTTCGAGAGTACGTCCAATCCTGTTTTCATACGCAAGGATAGCGGCCTCCGCCTGCTGGACCAGGGAAGTTCGTCACTCGTGAGGTGCGCGATCGACCGTCAGGTCAACTGGTTGAGACTCGAGGAACCCGATTCAGGCGAGCAGTTCATCTACTACAACACACATCTCTGCTTCATCCTCCAGAATTCCCTCGAGGATTACACCAACGAAGAAGCAAACCAGCTGCAAGCGAGCGGAATCATGGATGTCATGGCCGATCACGCCGAAGATGGCCTTGTGCAGATCATCGGGGGCGATCTGAACATCTTCGCTTCAAGCAATTCAACGAGATTTTTTCTGGAACAGCGTCCGTTGCCGGTCAATGGTAGAGAGAATCCCCTTTCTCTGAAGGACAGCTGGGCGGCGGCCCCTGGAAATACGGGTGAGAAACCGAGGACGCTGGCGGGACGCGGCGGCGGGCAGGGCCGGGGGCAGCCGCCGGGCGGCGGCCGTGGGGGCCGGGGACGTGGCGGACGCGGGAGAGGAGAGCGTCTGCCTTTCCCGGATGAACCGGGAATCGACTGGCTGTTCGTCAGCGAGTCGGCCAACGTGGTCGCGGGGGAAGTCATCAGAAATGATCAGACGCTTGGCGCCAATGGTGCCTCAGATCACCTCCCCATTTCGGCGACCATCGAATTTTGAGCTGAGATTACGATCCGATACGGACTCTGCCAGCGCGCTATCTGGCGTCCGCCTCGAATACCACTTCTCCACCGACCATCGTTAGTACCGGCCGAATGAGTTTGATCTCCTCGGTCGGTATCGTCATGTAATCCCGGTCAAGTACGACAAGGTCCGCATATTTGCCGGGCTCCAGCGTACCGAGGACGGCTTCCTTGTGGAGCAGGTAGGCGTTGGAGCGTGTGTGTGCGGCAAGCGCGGCCCGACGGGAAACGGTCTCGGACATCACGATCTCTCCGGTCAGAGTCTCGCCTGTTACAGCCCACCCCAGCGTAATGAACGGATTGAATCCCGTCAGTGGCGGTCCGCCGAAGTCCGTTCCCAGGCCCCAGACCACGCCCGCATCTTCAAGTGCTTTCGCTGGCGGTGGGGCGGTTATGGCCGCTTCACGACCGGAGCTGCCTACCTTGAGCGCTCCGTGACTGTGTATGGCGACACCAATCCCCAGGGCGTTGAGCCGGGGAATATCATCGGCGGAGAGATAGGTGGCGTGATGCAGGGTCCAGCGGAGATCTCCGATAGGGTAGGTTCGATTGACCTGTTCGTACATGTCGATTACGAAGCTGATTTTTTCTTCCAGATGGGAATGTTCGTGAAACTGCCAGCCCGCTTGTGCGGCGGCCATCGAGATGGCGAGAAAGTCGGCTGTGACCTCCGGCGTACGCTGGAAAGGTTGTACAAACGTGTCACGCAGGCCGCGCAACGTATCTTCTCCAAAGCCGAACTGTCCCAGCCGATCGTTGCCCTGTAACGGTACGGTGTTTTCGAGTTCCTCGGAAATCTGATCCGCGC
Organism: Terriglobia bacterium; assembly: GCA_965218585.1. Classification (GTDB taxonomy): domain Bacteria; phylum Acidobacteriota; class Terriglobia; order 20CM-2-55-15; family 20CM-2-55-15. Next base: position 20,409 of record CBDCLE010000003.1, on the reverse strand, counting down.
CCCTTGAACGATCACGTCCTCCCTGACCGTTTAGGGTGTGGAAGAAACGCACGGGGAGCTCACCGCTTTCGTAAGCTTGTTCCACGGGTTCATAAAACGTGTGCTGGCCCATGAAACCGGAACGTGGATCGAAAACAGTCGTCAACCCCACGTTGACGAAATCCCGGGCGAGTCTCGTTATTCCAGCCCGCCATGATTCTGCTTCACCGGCGGCTTGAATAATGCGGTTTACGTCTGGTCCCTCGACCTGGCCTCCAGCGTTGTCGATATCGGCCAGGGCCATCGCCCGGCCATTGGCCGTACCCATGCGCTCCATCCCGGCCACGACCAGAACGGGATTGTCGGGGGCCGCTTCATCCAATTCCTCTAGGGTAAGGGGCCCTGGCTGGTCCGGGAACTGTCCGGGAGTCCAGCCACGCAACGCAAAGATCCATTCTCCCGGTCCAACATCCGCAGCTCGAGCGGCGATGCGGGCGAGTGCGACCTCACGAGATAGAGCACCCTCCAGCGAAACGCTTCGAGACCACTCCCGGGCGGTCGACGTCGCGTGCGAATGGTTGTCTATAAGACCTGGGATCACCGTTCTACCCTCTAGCTCGATGATCCTCGTTGCGGGTCCGGCCAGGAGGCGGATCTCTTCGTTGCTACCTAAGGCGAGGATTCTGCCATCGGCGACGGCGACTGCTTCTGCGACAGAAAAATCATCGTCGACAGTCAGTACTTTGCCGTCCAGAAGTATCAGGTCCGGCTCTACCTCTTGCGCTGGCAGTACGCCTGCCATCGAAAACACAACGAGTAGTCTCAAGGACTGCAATAAGAAGTTCCGCACTCTCTATGCTCCTCAGTAAATGGTGTCCGCTGAGAATAGTACGGCCGGAATGCATTTGGAGCGGCTCGTGTTGGACGGAAACAAGGTGGTTGGGGAGGAGCGTCTGCTGGTTGAGCTCGAGCAGCGCATCCGGCATGTCCGTCAGGGTCCGGATGGAGCGCTCTACATCCTGACCTCGGAGATGGAAGGCCGTTTGCTCAGACTCACACCGAGAGTCGAATAGGAACTGGACTCTTTAGACATAGCGAGGCTTAATTGCCGCGTTTCTTTTGCTGGCGCTGAGATTATTTCTCAAATATATTTGATCTCTTAGTTATAGGCTGGGACTGCCCAGGAGGTACGAATGATCAGAAGAATGGTTTCGGTTTCTTTCCTTACTACCGGACTGTTGTTGTTTGCGCTCGGCGCGGCGGCCATCACGGTGGCGCAGCCTACGATCCCAGCAAGACGACCACAGTGGAGGGAACGGTCGCCGAATTTCGATTCATCAATCCGCACGTACTCATTTACATCGACGTCACCGACGAGAATGGCGATGTCGTCCAGTGGTCCGGCGAATTGACGAGTCCCAATCGACTGGCACGCATGGAGCGCGGATCTTTAGTCAGCTGGAGCAAGGACATCCTGCAGCTCGGCGATCGGATCACTCTCGGGGGCAACCCGGCCAGAAGCGGGGCACCCTCGTTGCGCCTGCAGACGGTTATCGATAAGAACGGCGTCACCCTTATCGGTCCGGATGATTAATTCAAGGAAGGCATAGCAAACGATGCAACTGCGCTTACTTGTCTGGCTCGTCACAGCGGCGATTACACTAATGCTGCCTTCATCACTGTTCGCACAGACGGGTGAACACGGCGACGATTTTTCGGGAGTCTGGGCGAACTTCCCACGTGAAGAGACACGCGCCTTTCAGAACTTTTCGTTGCGTGCCGATCCGCCACCAATGACTCCCTGGGGGCAGGAGCGCTACGATCAGGCGAAGCCGACTTTTGGTTCCAGAGGCGTCCCGGTCCTGGAAACGAATGACCCGGTCTACCAATGTTTTCCTCCCGGTACACCCAGGATCTACATGCATCCCTTCCCCGTGGAGATCATTCAGACGCTGGGGCGCATCGTGATGCTGTTCGAGTACGACCACGTAATTCGACAGATTTACACGGACGGCCGTGAGCACCGAACCGATCTGGCTCCGATGTGGATGGGTGACTCTACGGGCCGGTGGGAAGGCGAAACTCTCGTCATCGAGACCGTCAACTTCAACGACAAGACCTGGATCGACCGCGAGGGGGTCCCCCACAGCGAACAACTACGCGTGGTTGAGCGCATCCGGCTCGACGAAGACGACAACCTGCTTATAGACCTTACGATCGAAGATCCGGTGGCGTTCACCGAATCCTGGACAGGGCAACGACGCTATAGAAGAGTCGACTGGGACGTCGAAGAGTTCTCGTGCATGGACAACGTGAATTTCGAGGCGTTCGAAGAAGAGATCCTTAACTTCGATCCCGGCTCCAGAGACTGATTCTGCCGGGCCACGCCCGATACTAAGGGTTGCGTCCGGCAGGACCGCCAGGGCGTCCGGTCACAAGCCCTGGAGGTACCAGCTCCGTTCCATCCGGCATGATGGCACTCTGCAGATACGTCGAGCGTTGACGACGTCCTTCCCAGCCGGTTACCGTAATCATCTGTCCGGTTTCGAACTCTTCGCCACTCCAGCCGGCCCGGACGTACTGATTCTTCGCAGCCATTTCGACCATCCACTGCTCGACCTCACCGGCATCATTTGTGACATCCAGAAGGACCTGTACGTGGGGATTCTGGAACCTGTATTCGGTTACGACTCCGGTGACGGAGATAATCGAATTTCGGTCGAAGTTGGCGGCCGTCGAATGGTGAGCCAGAAGCGGCGACGCCAGGAGTGTGACTATGAGAGCTGATACGACGGCATGGCTTATCTTCAAGGTATCCTCCTATTCCTGCGCGTGTCAGTTATCCTCGTCGCGCGCCTCTTCGGTATAGTCCGCATCTTCAAGAACACAGTCAAAAGCCAGAAGTGTGAGCTCTGGCGCACGTCGCAACGTTCGCGTGGACGTCCACGGCGCCATGAGTGTTGCCGGATCCTCATGGGTGAGTTCGTGTTGAAAGGTCTGGCCGTCGTCACTCAAGGTCAGTCGCTCGACGGTGCGAAGTGTCTCGGTCTGCGGCAATCCGCTGACCGTCGAGATAACACTGGGCGAAAAGCCCGTGCTTTCGATCACCAGCGTCGAACCTTCGTATCGACCGATCGAGTGGCCGACGACATTGGGTTCCGCATCAACAGGAAGCTCCTGGCCGTCCAGGTACACGGTCCGCACGACATCCATATATTCGTGACGCAATATCACACGGTCTTCCTGTTGCTCTATTTCCGTTGGAGTCGGATTAGCCCACGCCCGGCTGATGCTCGCCGGACTGCACTCGTACGCTGGATCATCAAGCAGGAGGTCATACGACTCGATAGCCTGCTGGGCCTGGGCAGTGGGCTGTGGTCCGCCGCGACCCCCTCGACCTCCCGCCCCTCCACCGCGACCTCCCCGGCCAGCGGCCCCGCCCCGGCCGCCGCCACCGCCGCCAACCCAGACACCGTTAAAATCCGGGATGTCATCCCCGCCACGGGCGGATTGAGCCAACAGGACGGGCGCGGTAAGATGCGCGACCAGGATTGCTGCTATGAACAGGGCAACGCGCAAGACTCTCAACTTGTCAATTCCTGGATTCGTTGGCATGTCGTTCTCCTGCTGGTTCACTGTGGATACCGCAAATTGTACCATTCGGGTGAGCCTCACTGCGCCATGAGCGCTTCGATCTCATCGGCAGTTCGCGCCAGGTCTCTCGACAAATTCTCGTAACCGTCTTCGGTGATAAGGATCATATCCTCGATCATCATGCCGGTACCGAGCTCCGGAATATAGAGTTTCGGTTCAATGGTGATGACCATGCCCGGCACGATAAGTGTGTCAGGGTTGATGATGGGTCGGGCCACGACCAGATCCACATGATGACCGAGGCCACGGGCGGGAACAGGCGCCGGATCGGGAAGGGGTTCGCCTAGAAAATGTGTCGGTGACGGGAAGATACCCCAGACGTTTTCGACACCCATGGCATCGATGTCTTCATATTGTTCCAGGCCGTATTTGCTGAAAACTCCTGCCGATGCTCTGACGAGGTCGATGTATCTTGCCCCGGGTTTGATTGCCTCGAGTGCTGCTTCTTCCGCTTCGACAACGATATCGTAGTACCTGCGTTGTTCCGGTGTGAATTTCCCCGAGACCGGAAAAGTCCGGCACACGTCTGAAGCGTACATATCCACTTCGGCAACCCCGTAATCGACATAGGCAAGTTCGCCGGCTTGCATCACATGATCGACGTTGTTGTAGTTTTCGTAACTCAGTGAATACATGCGCAGAGAATCGGGCCCAACTGAAAACATGGGTGGGTGGGATACGTGCGCGGCGCCTTCACGTTTCCATACATACTGCATGAGACCGACGAGCTCCAACGCGTTTTTCCCCGGCTCAATAGCCTTGCCTGCCTCTGCCAGACTCATAGTGCTGATCTCAACAGCCCGGCGAATCAAAGCTATTTCATGTTCGTCCTTGACGTCGCGCATTCGATCTACAAGCGGTGTCGCGTTGTTTATCGTTGCTTCAGGAAAGATGGCTGCCACATCCGCTTCGAGCTGTTGACCGAAGGACGTTGCCGGGGTCAGTCCGGGCGGTGCGTAATACTCCTCGGGGTCACTCATGAAGTAGATCGTTTCGTTGTCCCCGATGATTTCCAGCAGACGATCTCTGAAATCGTCAACAGGATAGGTTTCTGCTATGAGTGTGGCGGCCTCAGCCTCATCTCCGGGAGACAAACGGCGTATAGGCTGATTCCAGATCGCAGCGCGAAAACGCATGTCTCTTTGCGGGAAATTGGAAACTGCAAACTGAAACTCTTCAGGTAAGAACAGAGCCTCGCGTAATCCGTCTTCGCCGGGAACAACGACCAGGATCGCATAGGGCGACTCTACGCCGGTGAGGTACCAGAAGTTGGGCGTCTGCTTCAATATGTGTTCCGGCTGAATCATGTACGCCCCGGGAACCACGAGAGCGGCATCACCGATCTGTTCCATCAGCGCCGCGCGTCTGGCCGCATAGACTTCAGGTGCAAATGCGACGTCGCTCTGGGCGTATGAATCCGATGCCCAGATGCTCGTCATCAGCAGAACGAAGACAAATCTTGAATTGAGTTTTCTCATGTCTACTTTTCCTCGAATTCGGCGTTACCAAAACATCTAGGTTCGGACAAATAAACTTATTCGACAAAGACGTCGAGGGGCAGAACTGCCGTCACGTTGATGTGGCCCGCATCAACGAGTTGACCGATTCTCAGATCCACAGCGACACTCGCCAGATAATAGGCCTGCTCGCGCGTCAACCCATGATTTGCGGTCAGATAGTCGATCATTTCCATCAACGCATTGCGGGCCACTAAAAACAGATCATCGGACAAATAGGCCAGTTCTTCCGCTACAGGTGATTGAAGGTATCGCAAGTGTGACGGTAAATCACCCGCTTCCTTGAAAGGCAGGCCCGTAGTCGCATAGAAACGCCCGGTTGACGGACCGAGAACTTCGACATCTCCCTCATAGTGAGGACCCCGTGTCAGGGACTTAGTCTGGGCCAATACCTCGACTCTCACGGTTACGTCTGCGGCCATCTCGATGGCCGTTCCCGCTACTTCCCCATCACCCTGTGCATAGTGCACATCACCTATGGCAAGACCGCAACCCTCTATATAGCAAGGGATGTATATGGTCGTACCGGCATTGTGATAGCGGATATCCATGTTGCCACCATGTTCACGGGGAGGTCCGGTGCGTACACACTCCTCCCTGATGGGACTGTCGGGTCCGCAGATATCGACAGGCACGGCATTGATCGGTTCCGGCAGTTGGCCGCGCCCCCCGGCCGCAGCAGCAGCGAGTTCACGAGCAAGATACGTGGTGATCTGCCCAGGTCCGGGCAGAGAGGTGATGACACCCGGAAAACCTCTCTTCGGAATGCGTACATTGGGAATGTCGGGCGAGGTGGCGTAGTCGGGTCCAAGCTCCCAGCTGATAATCCTCCCGACTTGATCGGCAAACTGATCGGCAAGAAGACCGTTCCCGGTGATCCTCGTTATGCCACCGCTAAAGGGCTCCACACTGACAACGGTAACGGCGATCGTGTCTCCCGCCCGGGTGCCGACGATGTGCACCGGCCCTGAAAGTGAATGTATGGTGCTACCCGGTGGACCCTCCAGTGCCACTGTCGAACGGGATTGGAAGACTATCTGTTCACCCGATTCAGCCCTGGCGACCATGGGGATCGTCGGATGCAAGCGGTTGATACAATTCGGATCATCGGCGCAAGTCGCACCAGATCGGCCGAGCACTATGTCTTGTGCACTCGTCTCGGCCGCGCAGGATAGAAATACGACTGCCAAGAGCAACACGAAAATCGAGGGCTGATGAAGCTGACGAATCATTGTTTCCTCCCGAGATCGATCCGATTGACACACCGAAGCGCCCGGCCATTATCCACCAAAAGCAGCGGGATAACTTGAAACATCAGGAACCGCGGCGAGCATTTCCGTTTCAGCCAGCGCAACAGCTGTGGGTGGGCAGTTCAGAGTCAAGAAATTTGTTCACACGAGCTGGCTATGGGAGAATGCGGTGCCATCAGCTGCTCCAAACGGCCGCGACCAGAAACCGCGTAACTCTTTAAGGCAAGGGATCCTGGCTATGTTCTCTCGGATCATCCAGACCTCTGACGATTTCGGTCCTGTGATCATCAGGGTGATGTTGGGGATCGTGATATTCCCCCACGGAGCACAGAAGCTGTTCGGCTGGTTTGGCGGCCCCGGCTTCGAAGCAACGATGACCCGCATGACCGAGGTCGGGGGAATTCCGGCCGTTTTTGCGTTCCTCGCCATCACGGCCGAGGTCCTGGGGAGCCTCGGGTTGATCGTCGGGTTTCTGACCCGAATTGCATCGTTCGGCGTAACTGTCGTCCAGGTTTTCGCAGTCATATTAGTTAACGGCCCCAACGGCTTCTTCATGAACTGGACCGGGGGAATGCCGGCTGGAAGCGAAGGCTATGAATTTCAGCTCCTTTCCATTGCGATGGGAGTCGCCGTACTAATAATGGGAGCGGGCGCCCTCTCCGCAGACAGGTTCCTTTACTCCAAGTCGTCAGGAAGCGCCGATTGACCGTGCCTTCGGAACTCGCCCGAAAGACCGAGGGTTGGACAAATTGCGGTGGCGCGCTGGATCGCGATACCCTACCCGAGTCGGGAACCTAATCTGGAAGAATGACGGACACCTTGTCCAGGTACTTATGAGGTGGTTTGATATGCGGAAGGTCAGTCCAGCCAGTATTCGAGGTCTGTTGTTGTCGGCCCTCGTGCTGGGGAGCCATCCAAGCTTTGCCCAGATCAATAACGACTTCGCGGGGCAGTGGTATGGCGTGCCCCATGAGGACCGGGAGCACCGTGGACCCGGCCCATTTCTGGGCGACTACACAGGTATTCCGCTCAATGACGAAGCGCGTCAGAAGGCGGACAGCTGGGACGCGGGAATACTGTCATCGCGGGAGCACATGTGTATTCCGCATCCGGCCGTCTATTCGACGCGGGGTCCCAACAACATGCGCATCTCCAGAGTCGTCGACCCGGAAGCGCAGGAACTGGTCGCGTTCGAGCTCGATGGTCTGTATTTCCGGACGACCCGTGTGATCTGGATGGACGGGCGAGAGCATCCACCCGAGTTCGCCCCCCACCGCTGGCAGGGGTTTTCGACCGGGAAGTGGGTCGGCGGGATGTTGACGGTCGAGACAACGCACATCAAGGCCGGCTACCTCCAGCGCAACGGCGTGGCCACAAGCGATGAAGCTAAAATGACAGAACACTTCATCCGAAACGGGAACTATCTCACCGTGATTACCTTCGTCGAAGACCCTGTCTATTTGACCGAGCCTTTTATCCGGAGTACCGACTGGGTCCTCAACCCGAACCAGAGTCTGAGTCGGCTGATGGTTACCCGGTGTGACGTGGCCGATGAAGTCGGACCCCGGCCACTGGATTACGTGCCTCATTACCTGCCCGGCTCCGAAGACGAGACCGAAAGGCTTACAGAATTCGGCGAGTTTTACGCGATACCCCAGGAGGCGGCGCGAGGTGGTGCCGAGACGACGTATCCGGAGTATCGGTTTCGGTTGCGCGAGCTGATGGGGAACGCGGAACCTGAATGATGTGGGAAACGTCAAAGCCATCGGACACTGACCTGTTACGGCCATTGGCGCTACAGGCCATCCTGTTTATCGCCGCCTGTGGCGGGGTTGGATTCACCGGGACCGGGTACGCCGCACAGGGTGAGAACGAGATCGGTGTGCTTCACCTCCAGGGCAACGTCTACATGCTGGCCGGGGCGGGAAGCAATATTGCCGTGCAGATCGGGGAGGATGGAGTTGTCGTAGTCGACACGGGCGCCGAACCGATGGGCAGGAGGGTGCGCGAAGCTATTCGCGAGCTGACCGACAGGCCAATCCGGCTCGTGATCAACACACATGTTCATCCCGACCACACGGGGGGGGAACGCGATCCTTGCAGCAGGCGGCCAACCGCTGTTCAGTAGCGGAGTAGGAGGAGTCGATGAATCCCGGGCAACAATAGTGGCCCAGGAAAACGTTTTATTCCGGGCAGCGACGGATACCCAGGCTCCGCTGCCGGAAGCGGCCTGGCCTACGGACACCTACATCGGCCCGGTCAAGGAGTTCTTCCTGAACGGCGAAGGGATTCGGGTTATTCAAGTAACTGACGCGCACACCGATGGAGATAGCCTGGTTTACTTCCGTCGTTCGGATGTGGTCGTCGCCGGGGATCTGTTTGTCACGACAAGCTATCCCGTCATCGACAGAACCCGGGGCGGTACCTATGAAGGTTTTCTTGACGGACTCAACCGGATTCTCGACATAACTTTGCCTGAGGAGAAGCAGGAAGGCGGTACCTATGTGATCCCGGGACACGGGCGGGCCGCCGATGAAGCCGACGTCCACGAGTATCGGGACCTGGCGACGATCATCCGGGACCGCGTCCGGGACATGGTGGAGCGGGGTTTGACACTGGATGAGATCAAAGCCTCGAACGTTTCCCTGGATTACGACAGGCGTTATCCGGACACTGGGTTCTGGACCCGCGCTATGTTCCTGGAAGCGGTTTACGAAAGCTTAACAGCGGGACTGGAATAAGAATCTTAAAGTGTGAAAGCCGAACGGGGTTAGAAACAGGGAATGAAAAGAAGTAAGCGGTTCGTCCGTATGTTGTGGGCCCCTTTGATTTCGACGCTCTTCATGGGCACGGTGACCGATCTGAAGGCCTGGGGTGGGGGCGTTGAAGAAGGAGGCCGGCGGGTCCAGTCTGGGCAGGAGGCCACGCCGATTGATCTGACCGGCTACTGGACGGCCGTCGTTACTGAAGACTGGCGGCACCGGATGGTCACACCACCCAAGGGCGACTACCTGAGCGTACCGCTCAACGAGGAGGCGAACCGGATAGCCGACGCATGAGACCTGGACGCGGACATAGCGGCAGGAAACGAATGCCGGGCGTTTGGCGCTGCAGGGATCATGCGTCTGCCAGGAAGGGTCCACATCACCTGGGAGAGTGATGACGTCTTGAGAATCGACACGGACGCCGGCGAGCAGACGCGGCTCCTCTATTTTGACTCTTCGGAGACGGCGAACTCAGACGAACGGTCCTGGCAGGGTCACTCTGTTGCAGGTTGGGTCGGTGCAGGCCAACTCGACGGTCGTGGTGGCGGCCGGTTTGCCCTCGAGCAAAACGATTTCTCAGCCGAAGGCGACTCCCTCGAAGTGGTCACGACCCGGATGCGTGGAGGGTACCTGAGGAAGAACGGTCTGCCCTACAGTGAGGATGCCCTCCTGACGGAGTACTACACGCGATTCCCGGGACCTGGCGGTGAAGAGTGGTTCGTGGTGACGACGGTCGTTGAAGATCCGATGTATCTGACCGAAACCTACGTCACGAGCAGCCACTTCAAGAGGGAACCGGACGGTTCCAACTGGGAGCCGACACCTTGCAGGACGGATCCCCCGCAGGGCCTGCCCTTTGGAACCGGCATCATCGACCGGTGACTTGCTTAGAGGTTGCTCGAAGAGATGGTAAAGTTTAGACGGATACACGGATCGAATGGATCGGGAGGTTCAGCGATGAAAACGTTGCTACACACGGCGGGTCTGATTGTCATCCTGAGTTCGATGTCGGGAACGCTTTTGGCCCAGTGGCCGGCTTTCGCCACGTCCGGAGTTCCCATGACGCCGGACGGTGAGCCGGATCTGGAAGGGCCGGTACCCAGAACGTCTAATGGCAAACCGGATTTGAGCGGCATATGGGAGCGTCTTGGCGGCCCACGCGCACCGGTAGGAGGGCAAATCGGCAGAGGCGCGGCCCCGGAGCGTCCCAGTCCACCGCCAGGTTCGCCTCCCCTGGCAAATTTTTTTGAGATCGGAGCCCAGATGGAGGTGCCCTACACGGAATGGGCCGAAGAGGTCGGTCGACAGCGAATGGCGGACAATTCCGCGGGCAACCCCGACGCATACTGTCTCCCGATGGGCCACATGCTCTATCACCTGCATCCCCAGCCGAGGAAGATCATCCAGACCCCGGATGTAACCTTGATTCTCAACGAAGCCAACTCAGGTGTCCGGCAGATTTTCACGGACGGCCGTTCCCTGCCCGAGCCTGAGGACGACGTGTTGCCTTGGTGGTTCGGTTACTCGATTGGAAGATGGGAGGGCGATACGCTGGTCGTCGAAACGAACGGTTTCAGGGACGACGTGTGGCTCGATTACAACGGCAGCCCTCTGACCTCGTCAGGGAAGATCACCGAGCGGTTCACACGCATGAACTATGGAAATCTGGAAATCGATATCACTATTGAAGATCCGATGGCGTATACGGAGCCGTTTACGGTCAGGGTAAACCAGCGGATCATGCTGGATACAAACCTGATCGAATTCGTATGCCTCGAGAACGAGGTATCCACTCAGTTTTTTGATCAGTAAAGAGAGCAAGGATTTGAGACTGATCCAAAGGAAGGCAATTTGGTTCGAGTAGGAGCACAAACATGAAATCAGCTTGTTTCCGCCCTTTTCTGGCCTGCTTAGGTTTGGCTGCGGCGATTCTGCTTCCTCTTCAGATATCTGCCCACCATTCGTTCGCATCCGAATTTGACATCAACCAGCCGGTCGATGTCACGGGTGCGGTGACGGTAGTCGAATGGACAAACCCGCACGGTCGAATTCGTATTGATGTCGAGGAAAACGGCGAGCTCGTCAATTACAACTTCGAGCTGCCCAGCCCCAATCAATTGACTCGCCAGGGCTGGTCGAGAAACGACCTGCAGCCCGGGGATGTGGTCAGAATCACCGGAAGTCGTGCCAGGACCCGGCGCACCGTTGGACGGGCCCGAGGCATCAGCCGTGAGAACGGAGAAGCGGTGTTTGGTAGAGGTAACGCACCAGCTGATGGCCGTGGTGGTCGCGGACGTGGTGCCGGGCGCGGCAACTAGAATTCGATTCGACATGCATGGTGTGAATCAGGGCAGGGTTCTAGGCCTTTGGATTCTGTTGATGCTCACGCTGTCGGGTGGTCCCCTGTTCGCCCAGGCCAATAACGATTTCGCGGGCGAATGGACCGGGTTGCTCCACGAGGATTTCGAGCACCGGATGCCCGGCCCCTTCCTGGGAGACTACACAGGGATTCCGCTCAACGACCGGGCACGGCTCAAAGCCGACAGCTGGGACGCGGCCATCCTGTCATCCCGGGAACACCAGTGTATTCCCCATCCGGCCGTCTATTCGACCCGCGGTCCGAACCCGATGCGAATCTCGAGAGTCCTGGATCCGGAAACCCAGCAGCTCCTCGCGTTTGAGATCTTCGGACTGTATTTCCGAACAACCCGCGTCATCTGGTTGGATGGACGGGAACGTCCGCCCGGGTATGCGGCGCACCGCTGGCAAGGGTTCTCGACCGGAGAGTGGAACGGAGCCATGCTGACGGTGGAAACGACCCATCTCAAAGCAGGGTTTCTCCAGCGCAACGGTGTTCCTACCAGCGACCGGACAACAATGACCGAGCGCTTCATTCGGAACGGCGACTACCTGACAGTCGTTACGATGGTTCGCGATCCTGTCTATCTGACCGAACCCTTCATTCGAAGCACGGACTGGATCCTGAACCCGCTCAACCAGCTTCGTGCCTTCAGCGTCAACCGCTGCGACGTCGTTGATGAAGTGGGCCCGCGACCGAGGGATTTCGTGCCGCATTACCTGCCGGGGTCTGACGGCGAGACGGAAAGACTGAACGAATTCGGGGTGTTCTACGAGATCCCTCAGGAAGCGGCGCGAGGCGGTGCGGAAACGACGTACCCCGAGTACCAGTTGAGAATCGAGGAGTTGCGAAACCTTGCGCCGTAGCCCGTATTTCGTGCTCTCGTTTCTCGTCGTACTCGTCCTCACCGCAGGTGGAGCATCCGCCTGGGCGCAAAGACAGATTTCACAGCCAGAGGTTGATGTTCTCCCGGTACAGGGAAACGTCTACATGCTGGTTGGCGCCGGCAGCAACATTGCCGTCCAGACCGGCCCCGACGGTGTCGTCGTGGTTGACAGCGGAATAGCCTCGATGAGCGACGAGGTGCTTGCTGCGATCGAGCGCCTGACCGACCGCCCCATTCGCCTTATCATCAATACCCACCTGCATCCCGACCACATGGGAGGCAATGAGACCCTGGCGGCCCGAGGCCGGTCACTGCTCGGAGGGGGCACGATCACTGGCAGGTTGTCGGAGTCGAGCGCGACAATACTGGCTCAGGAAAATGTTCAGCTGCGACTTTATACAGAGGCCGACCCGGAAGAACCCCCGGGCGCAGGGTGGCCGACCGACACATACATCGGTCCGGCCAAGGAATACTTCGTCAACGGTGAAGCCATCCAGGTGTTTTACGTGCCCGACGCTCACACCGACGGCGACTGCCTTGTCTATTTCCGCCGATCGGATGTCGTCGTCGCCGGAGATCTGTTCGTCACCACCAGCTACCCTGTCATAGACACGGACCGCGGAGGAACGTTCGACGGATTTCTCGAAGGACTCAACCGGATTCTCGACATCACAGTTCCCGAAGAGAAGCAGGAAGGTGGAACGTATGTGATACCCGGGCACGGACGGTTAACCGATGAAGCCGACGTGCACGAGTATCGCGACCTGGCAACGATTGTCCGGGACCGCGTCCGGGACATGGTGGGCCGGGGCATGACCCTCGACCAGATCAACGCGGCCAATACATCACTGGACTACGACGGCCGTTATCCAGACACCGGATTCTGGACACGAGACATGTTCTTGAACGCCGTGTATCAAAGTGTGGTGGGACCTTGATCGGAATGAAAAAGGACCAGGTATGAGAAACGGTGCGCATTTGAAGCGGCTGCTGTCCGTAGCTCTGGCTGCCGTCCTGCTGCTGACCCTTGTAGATGACCTCGATGCCCAGGGCCGTGGTCAGGGACGGGGCGGAAGAGGCGGGGCGGGCGGTATCGGCAGAGGCGGTCCGCCTCCGACCCCGCGAGAAGGCGCCGCGTTTGACCTTACCGGTTACTGGGTATCGGTGATCACCGAAGACTGGCGGCATCGCATGGTCACGCCGCCAAAGGGCGATTACATAAGCGTACCCCTCAACGCGGCAGGTGTCAGCGGGGCCGATGCCTGGGACCTGGATGCGGACACGGCCGCCGGAAACGAATGCCGGCCGTACGGAGCGGCCGGGGTTATGCGTTTGCCGGTCCGCGTGCACATCACGTGGGAGAGCGACGACGTTCTGAGGATCGATACCGATGTCGGCGAACAGACCCGGCTCTTTAACTTCAACCCGTCTGACGCGAACGAGACCGAGCCAACCTGGCAGGGTTACTCTGTGGCCAACTGGGAAGGTCCGGGCCAGCTCCGGGGCCGAGCCTCGGCCCCGAGCGCTCTTCCCCAGCGGGGTGGCCGCGGCTTCGGAAACGCGCCGATGTCCACGGCAGGCGACTCTCTGAAAGTCGTCACAACCGGGATGCGCGCAGGATACTTGCGAAAGAACGGTGTTCCCTACAGCGAGGATGCGCTCCTGACCGAGTACTTCAACTGGTTCAGCGAGCCCAACGGAGATGAGTGGTTCGTGGTCATCACGATCGTCGAAGATCCTACGTATCTGCTCGGACCGTTCGTGACCAGCAGCAACTTCAAGAAGGAGCCTGACGATTCCGGCTGGAGACCTACCCCCTGCAGGACCGATCCGCCCCGGGGCCTGCCTTTCGGAACCGGGATTCAATAAAACTGTAGGTGCGCTCTGTGAGCGCACGATCAAAAAAAGAAGACCCGCAGGGTTAATCTATCCGGAATCCAGCCCGCGGGTCGAAGTACTTTCCGTCTTCTCGTACTGCGTCGACCCATGCTGCAGCGGGCCGACCATCTTTCATGGGATGTCCCGTAATGGTCAACCTGGTACCCGGCACCAGGTCGCTCGGACGGATTCCGGCTCGCTGCAACGTGCTGGGCCCTTCCGCCTCGAAACCCCAGGTCGTGACCGTACCGTCCTCATCGGTGACATCCACCAGCAACCACGAGTGCGGGTTCGTGTACTGGAACTCCTTCACCACGCCGTCCACTGTGACCTCCCTGCCAGCATCAAACATCAGACCGGAATGATGAGCGAGGCCAGGCGTGACGACGACCACAAGGGCACCGACACTCATAAGCGCAGTAAGAAACATCTTCCTCATTGGGGATCTCCTTCACGATTGTCCTCATCCGTAAACGTAAAGCCGGTAAAATCGGTCGCTCCATCGGAGTTCTGGAACACGGAGTTGTTCTGGTTCTCGCTGCAGGCCCAATAGCGGATCCGCAGTGCGTAGTCTGGATTCTCGAGCTTTGTGAATATCTGCCTGGTGTACCACGGTTCGACCAGGGCCGGTGGATCGTAGACCCAGACGGCGACTTCGAGATTCCTGTCATCGACCTTTTCCCAGATCTCCACGGTCTCCACCTGATCAGTGTAATTCGGCTGGTTCCGCTGATATATCCCCTCACGCAGTTGATTGGTGTGAATCACCAGCTTGTGACCGTTCCAGAAGCCGACAGAGTCGCCGTTGTACATTGGATAGCGGTCCGCCTCGGCCGTGTGGTTGCGACCGTCGGTGTAGATCCGGCGAATGTCATTGACCATCTCGTTGATCAGGTATGTCTGGTCGGGCGTGACCACGAAGTCTTTCAGGAACGGCTCAGTCAACCAGCGGGGGTGTCCCGGCGGGGCACAGGTGCTGATAGGGTCCCATTGGATGCCCTGACCCGCGAGTTCGATGGTCTCCAGCATCCTTGCACGAAATTCCGGAGTGAGGTTCGCGGTAGGCAAGCCGCCGGGAGGCTGATCTGGATCGAAGCTTAGGCCACCCGCTCCCCGTGTGTAGATCCCCGTCCAATCCGGCAGATTATCCCACTCCAGGCGCTGGCCGCCATTGGCTTCTTCTTTGAGCGCCTGATAGAGCTCCATCGCGGTTTCGTGTTCGAGTCCCAGATCGATCATCTCCTGTTTATCTGCAGCTGGGCCCTGCGCGCCCTGCAGGCCTGGAGCCAGCAGCGGCAAGACAAGCAATGCAACTGCACACATGAGGGTCTTACTGTTCCCTGTCATCTCGATCCTCCCAGTTCCGACTTTCGCCAACCATATTATTTAATTCGGGGACAGTGAGCAAATTCCGAAGTCGCTCACTGTCCCTGTAAATTCGCGCTCTCGACGACCCTGCGGATTGTCAATCCCTGGACAATAATCGAGAAAGCTACGACGCCGTACGTGATCGAGATGATCGCATCACGCGCAGGACCCGGAGGCAGCGACAGGGTCAGTGCGACTGAAATGCCGCCACGGAGGCCCCCCCATGTGAGGATTAGCGTCGCCCGGTTGCTGAACTCGCGTACCAGGCTCATCAACTGAATGGGCACGCCCACGCAGACGAAACGTGAAAACAGGACGATCGGGATCGCGATGAACGCGGCTTCCAGATAATCCACGCGGAACGTGATGTCCACCACGACCAGTCCGATCAGAACGAAGAGGATCGCGTTCAGGAGTTCATCGATCAACTCCCAGAACGAATCCAGATGCTGGCGGGTCGCATCCGACATTGCAAAACGTCGCCCGTGGTTGCCGATCAACAGACCGATGACGACAACTGCAATCGGGCCCGAAGCATGTACGGCGCTGGCCAGCTGGTAGCCACCCATCACCAGTGCCAGCGTGATGAGGATCTCGACCTGGTACTGATTCGTGCTCCGCAGCATTCGATAGGCCGGGTATCCCAGGGCCAGTCCGATCACGGCGCCGCCGATCGCTTCGCCGACAAAGAGGGTTGCGATAGCGGGTACGGACGCTTCACCTGTGACCGCAACATCGAGCAGCACCAGGAAGATCACGATTCCGACCCCATCGTTGAAAAGCGACTCCCCTGTCATCTTGGTTTCCAGGGTCTTCGGGGCCCGGGCGAGCTTCATGATGCCGACAACGGCTATGGGATCGGTCGGCGAAATCAGAGCGCCAAAGAGCAGACAATAGATGTAGGGCAGGTCGAGGCCCACTACCCCAAACGCGTAGTAGGCGAGGCTGCCTACGATGAAGGTTGAAAGCGCGACGCCGAACGAGGCCAGGATCGCAATGATCCATTTCTGCTCGAACAGATCGTCGAGGTTGACGTGCAGAGCGCCGGCAAAGAGCAGGAAGCTTAACATCCCCTGCATCAGCGTCACGTTGAAATCGATGCCCTGAACAAGAGCCCGCGCCTCGCCGGCCAGGCCGACACCTAGATAATTCAGCAGTACCAGAACCAGGGACATCGCGAGCGCGATGACCATCAGCCCGATTTTGATGGGGAGCTTCAGGAAACGGTGATTGAGATATCCGAACAGCGCGGACATGCAGACGACGATCGTGATGGTGTTGACGAGGTCCATTCCCTCGAAACCATACCGTAAAGAGAGGTCGGGGTTCTATTGAAGAAGGGTTCCGACGCCTGCTACCCTGCTGGCACCGCTGATCACAAGGAACCCACGACTATGGAATCGATGTCTCCAGACGAGTGGAAAGCCTTCGTCAACGAAGGGAGCAAGACCGGCAAGCTGGCAACGATACGAGCCGATGGACGTCCGCACTGCGTTCCGGTCGGTTGTATCTTTGAAGACGAGACCCTCAAGTTCATGACGATGAATACCGCCGTGAAACTGAAAAACATCAGGCGCGACAACCGGGTCGCCATCGCTTTTGACAACGAGACATCCCCCAGCGGGTTCGTGACTGTTGAAGGAACTGCCGAAATACAGGAGCTGACTCCCGAGGAACTGCTTCCCATATCGACACGGATCGCCGGAAGATATGCGCCGCCCGGAAAGGTGGAAGAATTCGGCAAGCGGAATGCCGTCGAAGGCGTCGTTCTCGTCGTCGTCACGCCGACCAAAGTGATGTCGGCTAAGAACCTGTCTGATTGAGACGGCTTCACACGGTCTTTCCTATAGACTCTCCTCATGAATCGAATCGCAGTATTGACCAGCGGGGGCGACGCCCCCGGCATGAATGCCGCCATCCGGACTGTCGTCCGTGCGGGAATGGAAGCTGGATTGGAAGTCTCAGGCGTAGAGCACGGTTTCAACGGACTGCTGAACGGAGAGATTAAGCCCCTGGAAAGCCGGGACGTCAGCGGCATCATTCAAATGGGCGGTACGTTCCTTGGTACGGCGCGGTGCCCCGAGTTCGAAACGGATGCCAGCCGGGCAAGGGCACTGGATCAACTTTCGACTCACGGAATCGAGGCGCTGGTCGTCATTGGGGGAAACGGTTCCCAGCAAGGGGCGCTTGCGCTGTCGGAAAGAGGATTCCCTGTCGTGGGCATCGCCTCGACCATCGACAACGATCTGGTGGGCTCGGACATCACGATTGGAGTCGACACAGCCCTGAACATCGCTCTGAAAGCCATCGATCGACTGAAGGTCACCGCGTCGTCTCATCAGAGAGGTCTCGTCGTCGAGATTATGGGGCGTGACTGCGGGTATCTCGCTCTGATCACCGGAATAACGGGCGGCGCAGAAGCCGTCGTCATTCCGGAGCGGGAAACCACGCCGGAAGCCGTAGCAAAGGAATTTCAGACAGCCTACGACAAGGGCAAAAAGCACGCCCTGGCCGTCGTCGCCGAGGGTGCGCTATGTAACGCCACCGTGCTCGAACGGTACTTCAGCCAGCTGGCCGACATTGAATTTCAGATTCGGGCCACGATCCTCGGACACGTTCAGAGGGGCGGCGTCCCAACAGCCTTCGACAGGCTCCTGGCAACGCGATTAGGCGTGGGAGCGATTGAGGCTATCAAGAGGGATGAATTTGGCTGCCTGGTGGGGACGTTAAACGGCGTCGTCCAGACGACGCCGCTCACCGACGTTGCTGGCAAGCAAAAGCCCCTGGATCTGGCACTCCTCGACCTAGCCGGCGTACTGGCATCCTGACCCTCCCTGCCTAGCCATTTGGTACAATCCAGCGGCATCTGCCGCGAGGCAGCCAGCTGTCGGCTGGGTTCTCAAAGTCGAGGAGGCCTGTGCCCTTAACAGATAAAGTAGCGGTCGTTACCGGTGGAACCCGCGGAATCGGAAGAGCCATCGTGGAGGCCTTGTCCGCCGACGGCGCGCGCGTGGCTCTGACATACGCTCACAACCGTTCCCTGGCGGATGAAATCGCGGACGGAGAAAAGATATTCGCTTTCGAAGCCGACGCCGCCGACAGTAAACGTGCAGCTGAGGTAATTAAGGAGATCCGTGCGTCGTTGGGTCGAATCGATATTCTGGTCAACAACGCCGGCATCACGCGCGACAAGCTCCTGGTCCGTATGAGTGAAGCCGACTGGGACACAGTCATCGATACGAACCTGAAAGGCGTGTACAACTTCACACGTCCTGCGGCCACGGCCATGCTCAAGCAACGTTCCGGGACCATCCTCAATGTCTCTTCCGTCAGCGGGCTGGTCGGTTTACCGGGCCAGACCAACTACTCGGCTTCAAAGGCAGGCATGATCGGGTTCACAAAGGCCCTGGCCAAAGAACTGGCAAAAGCCGGCATCACTGTCAACGCCCTTGCGCTCGGACTCATCGAGACGGACATGACTCTGGCGATGGCTGAGGACTATCGGGAAAAGGCCCTCGAGCAGATCCCGCTCGGCCGTTACGGCCAGGTTTCTGAAGTCGCCCGCATCGCGAAATTCCTCGTATCGGAAGAAGCCGCCTACATCACAGGACAGGTTATTCAGGTCGACGGCGGACTGGCCATCTAGACCAATTTTTCAACCGAGAGGCGCAGAGGACGCAGAGATTCTGGTCTGACCGCGTTTCCGCAGTTCCAAACCCCTCCTGTTTCAACAACCGGGTTGCCAACCCTCCAATTTCGGGACCACAGAGCGATGGGAACATCATTCCCGAGTCCTCTGCGTCTCTGTGTTAAATCCTTATCCGGTGGCGGGTTCGACTACGGCAGCCATGGAGCCCACGGAGCGGGTGAGGCGGGGGTCCGGACCGTAAGTGTGAATCTGATCCCGTTTTAACTCCGCTTTTTCCAGCTTGCACGTCAAAAGTATCGTGGTGCCTTTCGTGTCAACCTCAACTGCATGGGAAAAGGTCCGGGATTCTGTGGCACCGAACAGTTTCTGGATCATTTCGACGACATAGTCGTAAGTGTGGTCTTCGTCGTTGAGCAGAATCACGTGGTAGAGCTTTTCCAGCCTTTCCTCGGTCGAGGTGTCGGTTTCGGGGACTGCGGCCGCAGAGGATCCGGACATGCCTGAGTGTAGACACAAGGGAAAGGATTGTCGAAGGGTTTGGGTTTGGGAAAGTGTGTGCCAGTCTGCGTTTACATATACGTTCGGAGCGGACTACAATTGCACCCTCAAAGATCTCTTAGGAGCCAACGTCATGTATAGAACGGTGCACATCTGCCTTTTGGTCACGGTCATGGTACTGGCGGGCTGTAGTTACGCGACGGAAACAGGGGACACGTCGTCCTCGACCGTTGCGACACCCCGCGGTCCGGTTTCAATGGACAAGAACGACTACCCGGTCTTTCCCGACGCGGATGCGGGGGCCGACCCAAGCGTGTCGGCCGAAGACGGAGGTGCGGGGTTCACGGGCGAAGGATGGGACACCAACGTGGATTTCGATCTCATTGGCGACCCCAGAGCGGTCAAGGGGGGGACGTTCACTCAGCACCAGATCGATTTCCCGGGAACGTTGCGAACAGAAGGCCCAGATACCATCTTGTGGAATCAGCATGTCGAGGCGATGGTGTATGAGCCGTTGCTGAATCTCCATCCGACTACGCTCGAATACATTCCCGTGCTGGCAACCCACTGGCAGATCTCCGATGATCAGCTGACATACCGATTCCG
>CBDCLE010000002.1:0-553585 GCA_965218585.1 Terriglobia bacterium | reverse complement strand
TCTCCGTCATCAACCCGCAAATAGCGGTACCAACGCTCACCTGACGCAAGCGTTACATCTTCGGGGCATGCCGCGTCCACCATCTCACGCAACTCAGGGCTTGAAGCCTTGTCTCGTGCGATGCGCCTTTCGTCGCGGACACTTTTCGATGCGCAAAGTTGCACGACTACCCATTCGACATCCACCGCGATCAGAGTTCGGAAGCGATCCAACTCCACACGATTGTTAAGAAAGCTCCCAGCAAGAACATTCTCATATCCAGCGTCCCAGAAGTTCTTGGCCAAGGAGCTGACGTTTCGCCCCAAGAGATCAAGGAATTTTGCATCCATCGACCACGGATTAACCTGGCCGACATCCTCGGCATCGATCTGAGCACCATTTGGTGTGCGTTCCAATAGAGCTCGAATGATGGTCGTCTTTCCAGCTCCCTCCTGCCCCACGATCACGATCAATCGCCGATTCACTATGCTTCCCCACTGTCTGTACTCATTTCACATAGGGACAACCGGATACCACTTGTCCTTGCCGCAAAGGATGAAATTGAGAACCTGACGTTCGAGGAACTCGCACGGCTGGAAACTTCTCAACGTCCGACAAGATGATTTATCAGGACTTGACCTCGGAAATCAGGGGACAGGCACCCGTTCCTTCAGTTCTTCAAACCAGTTGAGGTTCACTTCGATCTGGCGCGGATGTTGTTCTTCGATCTGGATCACCAGGAAGCGGCCGTCGGGTGAGACGTCGAACTCCTTGGATATCGGGAAGGGTGTCTCGAACACTACCTCGCGCGCCCGATAGCCAACTCCGGCTCGGTTTCGATGTCGACAGCTATCATGCGATGTCCTGTCAGGTAAAAGAGTCTTCGACCCTCACGAGCCCAGGCAAATCCATGGTCGGTCACTCCACCCGCTGAAATCAACTGTCTCCCTTGCGCCAGGTCTGGGAAGGAACGGACGTATATCTCTTGCCGTCCGAGCTCGTCCGAAGAAAAGGCCAGCACGCTATCATCAAGAGAGAGAAGCGGCTTCATTTGATTTCCGTCGGAGGCCAGGTAAGGCTGTGGCGTGTCTTCGCTGCCCGGCCGCATGTATTGGATGTCCCATTGGTTGTCTGGTTTTTGCACGGAGAAGACCAGGATCTGTCCATCGGTAGACCACGTCGACCAGAAGGGCCCGTCTTCAGATGCCAGCAGGAGTTGTGGCTCGGCGCTGCCATCGATGAGAGTCGAAAACAGCGAACGGGATCCTCCTGCGGAGAAGGGTCCTCTTGTAAACGACACGCTGGCCCCGTCTGGAGTGATTGTCGGTGCCTGATTGTGGATCCCTTCCAATGGCAGGGGCGTGAGAACATTGGCCCGCTGCACGTCGTGGATCCAGATCTGTTGTTCGTCTCCCTGGTCGATCTCGACAGCGACCCGGAGGCCGTCGGGCGAGAGGCTCAGCCGGTTGTAGGGCCCTGAAGGAATCGACAGCGGCTCTGTCGGTCCCGCAGGGTCGATCCAGATCAACCTTCGATCCGTTGCCTGAAACGCACCCGGAACGAATACCAGTTCGCCGGTTTCCGTTCCCGAAACGGCCACAAACGATGCGCCTGTGATGTCGGTGGCCTGCATGATGCCTTCGACCAGTGGGACAGGTTCACCGGTGACGTCCAACCGTTCCAGGTTGAAGGGCACGGCCATCAGCCTTCCTGCCCGAACATATACCAGGTGGCCGGTCCTCACGTAGCGGGCATCACTGCCAGTGACGAGGTCGAACCGTTCGCCCGAGTCCAGCCGTTGAGCAACGATCAGCGCATCGTCCCAGCTGCCCCCCGTCCCGACCGTGTATATAATGGCTTCGCCGCCAGGCAAAATCTGTGGAAAACGATGCGATCCTTCTCCAGATTCGGGGTCAGGTATTGTCACAGGCTCGGGCTCACCCGCTCCTGAATCCGCGATTCGGAGGAGGCCGTTACCCCCACCGTCTATCGAATAGATAATATATCCATCGTCTCCCCAGGTTCCGCCGCGATGGACACTCGACCGTGCAAGTTCCCTCGGTACACCACCATCAATCGACACCGTCTTGAGCCGGGATGCTGCAAAAAAACCAATCGATTGACCATCTGGTGAGAAGAAAGGACCCGTGGCTCCCTCGCTTCCTCGAATCGGCGTGGCTTCGCGGCTGTCCAGACGACGCAGGAACAGTTGCTGGACCTCGTCACGCATGCCGACATAGGCGATATCACCATTCACCGACGCAGCCACCGGTGACATTTCTTCAAGGCCGCCACCGGCGAGTTGCTCGTTTTCGGGCAAGGTAATGGTCATGTGTACCGCCCGACGGACATCTGCCGGCGCACGGGCATTCCAGACTGCGACACCGGAGATCGTTGCGGCCAGGACGGCCACCGCTGCGACGACGAGAAGCGAAGCCGCAAGACTCCGGTTCGATCCGACCACGATCGCCGACTGCGCCCAAACGCCATCGGGGTCCGAGAGAACCTTCTGGATGTCGACACGCACATCCGAAATATCGTGACAGCGGTCTTTGGCCTCCTTCTCCAGGCAGCGTTCCAGTAGCATCCACAGCCTTGGATGGAGATTTGGCGGCAGGTGGTTCCACTCCGGATCTGCACGCAGGACATCGGCGAGAATGTGCGACACGTTCTTCCCGGTGAACACTTGCTGCCCGGTCAACATTTCGAACAGAACAACACCAAACGACCAGATGTCCGCTCTCTTGTCCGTTGTCTCACCGCTTGCCTGTTCCGGGCTCATGTAAGATGCGGTGCCGAGAATCACTCCTTGCTGTGTCGCCTGCATGCTCAGCGTGGGTGACATCGATACGCTGGCGTCAGCAACATCTCCTTCGAACCCTTTGGCCAGGCCGAAATCTAAAACTTTCACTTTCCCGTCTGGTGTGACTTTGATGTTGTCCGGTTTCAGATCACGGTGAATGACACCTTTCCCATGGGCTGCTTCTAACGCTTCGGAAATCTGCAGAGCGAGCTTCAGAGACTCTTCAACTGGAACCGCGCCCTGCTTGGTGCGGTCCCCCAGGGTGGGACCTTCCACCAGTTCGAGCACAAGGAATCTTGTACCTTCGTGTTCCTCGAGTCCGTAGATCGCAGCGATGTTCGGATGGTTGAGCGACGCCAGGAGTTTCGCTTCACGTTCAAACCGTGCCAGCCGATCAGCGTCTTTGGCAAACTCTTCCGGCAGTGTCTTGATTGCCACCTCGCGCCCGAGTTTTGTGTCCCGGGCACGCCACACCTCTCCCATTCCACCCTTACCCAAGAGTGTTGAGATCTCGTAATGGCCGAGTTTGGTGCCAGATTCCATGTTTAAAGTGTGTCGCTAAACCAACCGAGAGAAACTCGGTAAAAGATACTAGATGAGGGGTTTAGACGCAATCAGAAGGTCAACGTCCGATTTATTGCTATTTCTCAACGTCCGACAAGATGATTTATCCGGACTTGACCTTGAAAATCAGGGAACCGGTACACGTTCCTTCAGTTCTTCAAACCAATTGAGGACGAAGGTCATTGCGGCTGTTTGGCCAGTGCCAGTTGTCTGAATCATCAGGAACTGTTGTCCATCTAGCGATACATCATAATTGGGATTGGCCACGCCAATCGGTGAAATATCGTACGGTGCTTCAAACAAGACGCGGGGCTGCCCGAAACTAAGTGCTGGCTCGGTTTCCACACCGACCACCATCATTTGATTCCCATTGCGATAGAAAAGCTCGCGGCCGTCCCTTGACCACACGGCTTGAGTGCCCGCTCCCGTTGAGACAGGGATTACGCCTCCACCGTCGGGGAACCGCTGCAGAAAAATTCGGCCTTCCCCGAACCGGTCGGATGCAAAAGCCAACGACCGACCATCTGGCGACAGACGTGGTGCCGTGTTGTTGGATTCACCGACGACAACTGCTTGCGACTCACCGTCTGCCAGAGACCAAATGTCATATCCGGTTTGTGCGTTGAGCCTAATGTAGACCAGGACCTGACCATCTTCAGACCACGAGTCGGGAACCAAGATCTCCGGACTTTCGAGAAGCGGTTCTGGGGCATCGTCGAGATCTGCCGATATCGAGTACAGATCCAACGTGCCACCGCCTTTTGTGGAGGTAAACGTGATCTCTGAGCCGTCTGGCGTCCAAACCGGCCAGCGGTCAGCGCCTTCTGATATCAGCCTGAGTTCACCCCCGTCTCGTTCGAGATCGTAGATCCAGATATCTTCGCTGCTGGTTTCGCCACTCATCGCCACAGCCACACGTGTGCCATCGGGCGAAAGCCGAGGGCCTGCCCAGAAGGGTCCCGTGTCGATCACGGAGATCATTGCTCCGCTGCGATCGACCCATCCCATTGTCCCTTCCACGGCAGTACTCGCCAGCATATATACAAGAGATCCATTGTCAGAAATAGCAAAGTTCGCTGCGCCGGACGCTTTGGTGAGAACGTCTTCCAGGATCGGAAACGGGTCGCCTCGGACCTCCAGTCGGTCGAGATCGAAACCTACAGCCCTCAAACTATTCTCGACCGCATACACGAGATGGCCCGAGGCGGCATACCTCGGACTGGATCCACCCGGCATGATGATCTTCGTTTGGCCCGTGTCCAGAGACAGAACGGCGATCTGTGGGTCTTGGGTCAGGCTCGTGATGGAAACAGAACTGCTTCGCCCCCGGGTAGGATTTCAGGCCAGAGATGGTTCAGTTCCCCCTGCACGGCATCCGTCGTCGTTAACGGTTCAGGATCTCCCCCTGCTGCTGGGACCTGCCAGAGACCACTGCCTTCCGCAGTGGAGAAAATGATAGTGTCATCGTCTCCCCAGGTGGCACCTGTCATAGCGTGACCTTCGAGATCAGAAATCGTGACAGTCGGACCGCCGTCCACACGGATTCGTCTGAGTTCGGCACCAAGTAAGTCGACAAAACCAACCCACTGGCCATCAGGTGAGAAGAACGGGCCATGGCAGCACGAGGCGTCGCCAAGTGGAACCACCGGCGCGAACTGATCCAGCGTGCGGACGTTCAACCCGACTTCATCGCCGCCGGTCATATAAGCGATGCGTTGTCCATCAGGCGAAATCGCTATGTCCTGATAGACAGTCGATGTGTATACGGGGTCCGTATTAATCGTAAAACGGATTGGAACTTGTGGGTCAGGGCGGGACAAGTTCCAGACTAACAGACCTGTGATGAGGCTACCTGCGGCGAGGTATGCAAGTGCAAGCGACGTCGCGTACCGCCAACCGGCGGCCTGATCCATGGCCAGGATTTCCCCGTCATCAGAAGCTTTTGACCCAGCGGCGTCGAATGCTCCTTCTAACGCCAGTCGTACGTCCCCCACGTCTCGGACACGCTGTTTTGGGTCCTTCTCGATACAGCGCCTGATGTACGTATTGACTGTCGGTGACAGGCTGGCGGGGAGCGCATCGAAGTCCGGTTCTCGTTGAAGCACTCGTGAAAGCGTCATCGACACGTCGTCGTCGGCAAATGCTTGCTTCCCTGTGAGCGATTCATAGAGGACCACGCCGAATGCCCAAACGTCGGCTCTCTTGTCCACCGTTTTCCCGCGTGCCTGTTCCGGCGACATGTAGGCAGCTGTTCCAAGGATCGTTCCCTGCTGCGTCGCGGCCATACTTAAGGTTGGCGAGTTCGACACGCTCGCGTCAGGGGCGTCGCCTTCAAACGCTTTAGCCAGACCGAAGTCCAACACTTTGACCTTACCGTCGTCGGTGACTTTGATGTTGGCGGGTTTGAGATCCCTGTGGATGACACCTTTTTCATGCGCGGCTTCGAGGGCTTCCGCAATCTGAACGGCAAGCTTCAGTGATTCTTCGACAGGAATAGCCCCATGCTTCAACTGGTCAGCGAGGGTGTCGCCTTCAACCAATTCGAGAACGAGAAAGTGCGTTCCGTTGTCTTCTTCAAATCCGTGAATGGCCGCGATGTTTGGGTGATTCAATGAGGCAAGGAGTTTCGCTTCACGCTCGAACCGGGCTAATCGATCTGCATCCTTCGCAAACTCTTCAGGCAGTGTCTTAATAGCAACTTCACGCCCAAGTTTCGTGTCCTTGGCACGCCACACCTCTCCCATTCCACCCTTACCCAAGAGCGTTGAGATCTCGTAATGAGCGAGTTTGGTGCCAGATTCCATGATTAAAGTGTGTCGCTGAAAAAGCTGCGAAAAACTCGGTAAAGAATACTAAGGCAGGAAGTTAGGCGCTATTAAATTCTCAAGTCCTGACAAACGACATTGTCGGACGTTGAGAAATGGCGAGCTTCGAGTTTCTCAGTAATCCATTGAAACAATGGGAGATACAGCCAGTTGGAGGCCAATCGAGGAACGGCAGGCGAGAGGAGGGTTTCCGTTCGCTGAAATTCTCAAGGTCCGCGAAGATAATTTAACAGGCGTTGAGAATCGTTTCAAGGCAGGTCTTGGCTCACGACACTCCCATAAACCAATTGCAGAAATCGCGCCATAACGGGATTCGATGTGAGAATGGCATGAATACCTGGTGCGCGCAAGATTTCCGCGGTCTCTTCTCTCCAGCTTGTCGTCTTAGGCCTTGAATGCAGATATATGAATCTGTCGAAGGAAGGAGGAATCGATCATGGGTCTACTACTACTGTGTTACAAACGAAGCGGTCCACAGAACGGACAACGAGGAAGCTGCTGAATCAGGAAGCGGGCGATGCGAATGCGAAGCGTGGCAATCGAGCAGGGGTTATGTCGTTCGGGCCGGATCCGGGGTTCCGCGGGGTTTGAAGTGTTTGGGGAGTTTGGGGACGGATAGTCCAACATGCTCGACAAATGCAGAGGGGGAAAAACGGCTCCGCTCGGCGACCAGGAACCCATAAGAGGCAATACATAAGGTGCCATGATGGTGAAATCCACGCCAGCCGCGACCTTCGTAGTGTCCCAGACCGAGTTCCTGCTTGAGTTCCTGATAGTCGCGTTCGATGATCCAGCGCTGTTTGGCCTGACCGGCCAGATCGGAAAGCGAGGTATGGGCCCCAAGAGTGGAGAGCCAGTACCGGATCGGTTCGGATGCGGTCTTGGGCCACTCGACCAACAACCACTCTTTCGGATGCGGCGAGTGGCGCTCGTGATCCAGATGAGCGGGACGAATGCGAACTGCGGCGAAACGGGAACGCAGGGTCTCGGAGGTGCCTTCGCGCCAGGAGACGTTCTTCCAACGCTGGGGAGACAACGAGAGGGCCAGTTGCTTGACCGAAACCGGTTGATGTTTCTTGTTGCGCTGCATGCGGGTCGGTGTCCGTCCGCGGCCGGTCAAGGATTTCGGCGGCAAGGGACCCTGGCCCGGTTTCCACACGGTCGTGGTGCCTTGCACCCCTAGGACGTAGCTAAGTCCGAGTTCGGTGATGCCGTGCCGGAACTTGTAGTTGTTGCCGTAGGCCGTATCGCCCAGAACCGGTGCCGGAGCAATGCCGTCATCGACGGCCTGCCGGATTTGTTCCAAAGCAATTTGAGGTTTAGTTTGAAATCGAACGTCTTCGGGAATAGCGGCTTTGCTTCGACGTTCCGGATCCTTCGCCCAGGTCTCGGGGAGGTAGAGTCGCCATGCCACCGGCAAGCTGGATTTCGCTGTCGCCACCGACAGGCTCACCGCCACCCGGCAGTTCTCAGGTTTGCCGACCTGTCCACAGTATTGCCGGGCCACACCCACCGAGTGGGTCCCCTTTTTCACGAATCCGGTGTCGTCGACAATCCAGGCTTCAATCGGACCGTTGGCTTCCATCGCCCCCAGCGCGTACTGTCGAACTTCTGCCAACAGAGCCGCATCGTCCCAGGGCGCATCCGCGACCAGATGATGTAGCGACTGGTGCATTCGGCGTACATTATCCGGAGCCAATCGTGCAGCCATCGGCTCCACACTCTTACGTTTGATCGGCAGCAACAACCCGGTGCAGTACGACTTCAACGGTTCATGACGATCGGCGTGTCCTGCGGCCGACGCCAGGCGTTCCAAATAGGCCGCAAAACGTTTTTCCTGAGTGCCTGGCGCCTTCGATTTGGCGCTCATGACCGGATGCTAACATAAAATAGACCGTTTGTAACATAGTAGTACTACTGGACGAACCGAAAACGAACCCGAAACATGAAGACACTTCAGAAAAGGCAAAGAATGCCCTTCTTGCGGGCCTTGGGGCTTCCTGGCGAGGTATCCGTCTCATATCCCAGATCAAATCGACGGCTTTGTTATTCCTGTCAGTGAAAAAGCTCACTGTCGTGGGATCGATCCTGGGAGTATTGGCTGTGCTCGGCGCCGGGATCCTTGAGACTGTTAATCAGAACTCCTACCAGGTGAGGCAGATGATCGTTACGGGCAAGATGGACGCCAAGCTCATGCCCGGGATGTGGCCTCAGCTATTCAGCAACATCGTGACCTGGCCAAAAGCAGAGACGTTTTACTTCATGAATGAGAAGACTGGATCGGCTCCCGCCATCGAGGTGCGATTCAACGATGGGTCCCTCTGTGACGTGTCCGGCACTTTGCGGATCATCCTCCCCAGTGCAGAACAAGAAGCCATCGACGTGGTAACCAAGTACGGTTACGCCGACTACCAGGAGCTCGAGCAGAAGCTCATCCTCCCCGTTGTCCGAAACGCCCTTCGCGTCACTGCGAACCTGATGTCTGCACGAGAGTCCTATTCGGAGAAGCGTGCGGACTATGTCTTCTGGGCCTGGGACCAGATCCAGAACGGGCTATATGAGACCGAGGAAGAAACGCGAAAGGTCATCGATCCGGTGTCGGGGCAGGAGGTCACGAAGACCTTCAAGATAATCAAGATGGGGGACGATGGAAATTCTGCCTATCAGCAGAATCCGCTGGATGGACTAGGCATTACTCTTGCGAACTTCGAAGTGAAGCAGTTCGACTATACAGAGAAAGTGCGAGAACAAATCGGCACACAGCAGACCGCGCTCATGGCGGTGTCCACCGCGATGGCCCGAGCCCAGCAGGCTGAACAGGAAGCCCTGATGGTGGAGGCGGAAGGAAAGGCCAACGTGGCACGCGAGCGGTACGCAGAGGAGCAAGTGAAGATCCGAGCAGTTGTCCAAGCACAGGAACGGCTGGATGTCGCCGAGTTTGAAAGATCTCGTGCCGTAGTTGAGGCACAGCAGCGGGTCGAAGTTGCTCAACTTGATCGCCTGGCCGCGGCCGAAAAGAAGCAGGAAGAGATCCTCCTCGGTCAGGGCGAGGCCGAAAGAAAGCGACTGGTACTTCAGGCCGATGGGGCATTGCAGGAAAAACTGCTGGCCTATGTACAGGCACAGCAGATTTGGGCCAATGCCTACGCCACTCGGCAGGTTCCGACACTAGTCATGGGTGGGAGCGGCGCGGGCGACACGGATCTGGCATCTACTGATTTCGCTCAAATGATGCAGCTGATCGTAGCCCAACAGATGGGGCTGGATCTTTCGGTGCCTGAGGGAGCAATTCGTGGAGGTCGCTAGAGGGAGAGTCGGTGTGGGAATCGCGGGCTTGGCTGCCACACTCTCGTTCTGTAGTTCCTCCGGATCGGTCTGGAGTACACTAAGGCAACGACCTGTCCGACAGCATCCACAGTTGCTCAAAATGCGAACCGAAGTTACGCCTACGTCTCCCCTTGAATCTTACCGGGCCTACTTGATGGGACTGGCCCGTGTTCTGCTGGCCAATGCGGGTCCAGTACGCAACAGGGTTGGGGCATCGGATCTCGTCCAGGACGTAATGCTGAGGGCCCATAAACGCGAAAAACAGTTTAAGGGCAAAATCCCAGAGGAGTTCATGGGCTGGCTGAGACAGATTCTCAAGAACGAACTGATCGACAAGGAGCGTCACTTCCTCCGCAAGAAACGGGACGCGGCGCTTGAAGAAACCTATAGGGAAACCATAGAGAATATAGACGGCCGGATGCGCCGGATGCCTGACTTGAAGCAGACCTCGCCGAGTCAACATCTGGCCCGGCACGAACAGCAATTGCTCCTGGTAAGAGCGCTGGAAACCCTCCCCGAAGACCAGCGGACTGCCGTGGAGCTCCGGCATCTGGGGGAATTGTCGCTGGCCGAGATCGCCGAGTTCATGGATCGAAGCAAAGCCAGTGTCGCGGGGCTGTTGAGGCGAGGGCTCAAGGCCTTGCGCGAGGAGTTGAAACTCCTAGCCCGCATATTTCACCGATAGGACCAGAAAAGGCCGCCCTGTCTGGCATAAAGCGTTTTGAAATAAACGTTTAACAAGCCAAACGGAGACGGCCCTTATGAGAACAGAGTGTAACCAAACGACGTTCGAATTTCACGGACTTCTTCAACGAAAAGTGAAGGCGCGTTTTGACGGCGGAAAGATCACCTCCGACGCTGGGGTTCTGCTGTTGAGGGAAGTGGAAAAGCGAACGGGTCTGATCGCCGGACTGGCCGAGTGTTTCAGGGATTACCGGGACGCGAGGTTGATCGAACACACGGTGAGCGAGTTATTGGGGCAGCGCGTCTACGGACTCTGTCTGGGCTACGAGGATCTGAACGATCATGACCAACTGCGGACCGATCCGATGCTGGCCGTGGCGGTGGATAAGGCCGATCCACTGGGGGAGAAGCGGCGGCAGGCCCGAGACCGGGGAAAAGCGTTGGCGGGCAAGTGTACGCTGAACCGGTTGGAACTGACCGGGGAGCAAGTCGATGGGAAGGAGCGGTACAAGAAGATGGCCATGGACCCGGACAAGATCGACCGCTGGATGGTGGATGCATTTGTGGCGGCTCACGGATCGGCGCCCGAGGAGATTGTTCTGGACCTGGATGCGACCGATGATCCGATCCATGGCCATCAGGAAGGACGGTTCTTTCACGGCTACTACGGCAACTACTGTTATCTGCCGCTCTACATCTTTTCGGGAGAGCATCTGCTATGCGCCCGGTTGCGGTGCTCCAATGTCGACGGTGCGGACGGCGCCGTCGAGGAATTGAACCGCATCATCGGCCAGATCCGGCAGAGCTGGCCGGAGGTGTCGATTATCATCCGGGCCGACTCGGGCTTTTGCCGGGATGAATTGCTGAGTTGGTGCGAGGCCCACCAGGTCGATTACGTGGTGGGTCTGGCCAAGAACGATCGGCTCAAGCGCGAGATCGCTGAATCGATGAGTCAGGCCGAAGCCGAGTTTAACGACACCGGGAAACCGGCGCGGGTGTTTAACGATTTCCGGTATCGCACTCGGAAGAGCTGGACCTGCACCCGACGCGTCATCGGCAAGGCCGAGTTCCTGGAGAAAGGCGCCAATCCTCGATTCGTTGTGACCTCACTGTCGCCGGAACGCCTGGACGCCCGCGCCCTCTATGAAGACTTTTACTGTGCGCGGGGCGACATGGAAAATCGCATCAAGGAACAGCAGTTGGATCTATTCGCCGACCGGACCAGCGCGGCAACCATGCGCGCCAATCAACTCCGGCTCTATCTGTCCTCGGCCGCCTACATGCTCCTGCACGCGTTACGCCGTCTGGGACTGAAGAATACCGATCTGGCCCGCGCTCAGTGCCAGACGATCCGCTTGAAGCTCCTCAAGATCGGAGCTCAAGTCCGTCTGACGGTTCGCAACATCTGGATCTCCATGTCGGAAGCCTATCCCTACGCCGAGGTCTTTGCCCTCGTCCATCGAAACCTGCAGGCGCTTCCTCTGCGCTGCTGAGAACCGACCCGATCCCCTGCGCCAAAATCGACTCGCTCTTTTCGGCTCCGCCGAGGTTTGTCTCAGTGCGTTTCGTCACCCTCTTCTGAACCCGAAAACGCAGCAACTCCCGCTTGTCGACACCGCCGAGTCACGCCACACATGCCCAATTCGAACCCAGATCCTCCCGAATCCGATTCTTACTGCCCAAATCCCCCTGATCGCCGGACTGGTGAAACATGCGGGTTAGCGATACCCTGCACGTCAATCCCTGGGGATGATCTTCGGACCCAATCGTTGCCAGTAGTACTTGAGCGGGTCTTCCGGTGCCCAGTCCGAGTAGATATTTTCCCAGGAGAAATTTCCTGTGGTATCGGTGACTTGTTGGTGCGGCTCAAGCGAGTCGGGGTGCACGGGGTGGCTGATGGGCTGGTAGCGGTAGT
The DNA here is from genome assembly GCA_965218585.1 of Terriglobia bacterium. Lineage (GTDB taxonomy): Bacteria > Acidobacteriota > Terriglobia > 20CM-2-55-15 > 20CM-2-55-15. The sequence continues at coordinate 541,488 of CBDCLE010000002.1, read as the reverse complement.
CTAGCGACATGCGCAGGTGGTCGCGACTTTCGTTGTCTTGGCCTTGGTGGATGGTGAGACAGTGGAAGGTTAACACGTCGCCGCAGTGGAAGTCCCCGCCCACCCACGACAGGCCGTCGGGTAGGATTAAGGCTTGGTCGCCGGTGGCGGTGGTCTGTTGCACTGCGAGTTTGCCTCAGTGGTCACTTCAAAACCGGCCAACGGGCATGGCCCGGGACGGTGTAGTTCTACCCCTTTCGTGGGGGAGTCGGCAAGCCCGTTTTGGTGCGCCAACTCCGAGGCCCGCACTTGAGGATGTGGCCGTGATGGAGCAACCGATCCAGCATCGCAGTCACAGCCGCGCTGTCGCCGAGTAGTTTGCCCCAGTCTTCGACGGGCCGATTCGATGTCAGTAACGTGCTGGTTCGTTCATACCGTCGCATAACGATCTCGAGAAGTTCCTCTGCTGCAGTCGGGGGGAGCTTCCGTATCCCCAGGTCGTCGATGATCAGCAACGGGACCGTGGCCAGAGCCTCCATAAACTCCTTACGGGTCCCGTCGATGGTGGCTTCGGCGATGTCGTCGAGAAGGGCATGGGTTTCACGGTAGACGACCCGATAGCCTTGCTCGATGGCGGCCAGACCGATGGCCTGAGCCAGATGACTCTTGCCGGTGCCGGGTGGACCGAGAAACAAGGCGTCTTCGTGTCTGGAGATGAATGCGGCCGTGGCCAGATCGAAGACCAGACTGCGATTCATCTTCTTGTTGAAAGTGAAGTCGAAGCTGTCCAGCGTCTTGTGGGGATCGCGGAACCGGGCTTGCTTCCGCCGGCGTTCCAGCAGTCGGATGCTGCGACGGTCCAGTTCGTCGGAGACTAGGCGGGAGACCAGATCGATCGGCGCCATGGGTTCGGTCTGGGCCTGGTGGAGTCGTGTTTCCAGGACCTCGGCGATGCCGCCGAGACGGAGTTGTCGGAGAGCCCGCTGGAGTTCAATGAGATTCATGATTGTTCCTGCTCCTGGATCTTGAGGTTGATGAGATCGCGATACTGGGTCAGTTCACGAATGAGAGGATCGACCTGACGGAGTGCGAGTGGAGGTCGCCGCTCCAGATAGCGGCGGAGGAAACGATACTCGTAGACGTGGAGTTCCAGTGCCACAGCCGAAGCATCCTCGACGGCGGACACACCGTACCTCTTGGCCAGGGAGAGTACACCCAGGATGCGGCGGACCGCAGCCTTCCCCTGTCGGCGATGAATCCCCTCACATAGCGTGCCGATATGGGTTCCGGCGCGGCGGGCGCGGGCGAGCAGTTGCACGGTAGTTAGGGGCGTCTTTTTGGGATTGTCTTCGGGGCGGACACGATATCCACCGCGTTTTTGACGGACATGCTCCCGCAGGAGTTGATAGGTGTTCGGGTCGAGGATCCGGACGTGGAGAGTGTCCCACTGCACTTTGACCGTTCGTCCGATCCAACCGGGCGGTAAACCGTAATAGGCCGCTTCGACTTCCACACAACCGTCGAGATGGACGACACGCTGCCCGTACTTGTAGTAGCGGAAGGGTTCGATCGGCAGCCGCTTTAGCGACGGCTTCTCTTCAGCGAACATGGCCCCCACCTGCCGCTTGGTCGTGCCGTGGATGCGGGTGTCGGCCCACCGGTCCAGATACGCCTGAGCCTCCTCGAGGCTCTCGAAGCGCTGTCCCTTCAGTGGGGTCTTCTGGGCGTGTCCCACCCCGGACTCCACTTTCCCTTTGCGGTCTGGGTCGCGCACCCGGCATGGCAGGGCCACCACGCCGTAGTGAGCCAGCACATCCCGGAACAGCGGATTCAGCGTGGGGTCGTAATACTCCGGGTCGATCACACCCTCGCGCAGGTTGTCCAGGATCATGAGACGGGGACTGCCACCCAGGCGCCGGAACGCGGTCTCGTGCAGCTGGGCCCAGATAAGGGAACTGGATTTGAAGCTCAGCAACCGCACGGATTTGCGGCTGTAGCCCAGCGTCATCACGAACAGCCGGGTCCGCCGGTACTTGCCGGTCTTCGGATCCCGAACCATGGGTCCGGTTCCGTAGTCGACCTGGGCTTCTTCTCCAGGGTCGGTTTGGATGATGCCGACCGCTACGGGAGACCGCACGCCCCGGAGTTTGCGAACGAACCGCTTGACCGCTTCGTAGCTGCTGGCAAAGCCATGATCCGTAACCAGGTCCTGCCAGATCGCCATCGCGTTGCGGCCACGCTCCAGCGCCTGTTCGATCGTCTCCCGGTACGGCTCGCAGGAACTGCTCGACGGTGGGCTCGACGACTCTGCCGGGACCGGATTCTCGGCCTCCGAGTCGGTGGTCACTTCGTTGGCCGGTTTTGAAATATCGGAATCGCCAACCCTTTCAACGACACCACTTACGCCGTCCGGGTCGGTGGTCACCTCGTTGGCCGGTTTTGCCGGTCGCCGGCCCCAGCTACCGGGCGGCCGTACGGGGATTCCGGCCGCTCTCAGATACCCACTGGCCGTCTCACGGCGAACGCCAGTGGTCTGTTCAATCCGACGCAGCGGCCATCCAAGCCGCCCCAATGCAACAACTTGTTCTCTCTTTTCTGTGCTCAAGACATTGCTCATGCCGACGGAGATTACTCCGCCTGCTGTCAATGTCCCGGGCCTCTATCGTTGGCCGGTTTTCAGGTGACCACCATTGGCCGGTTTTGGGTGACCGCCGAGGGTTTGCCCAATTTGTGCGTTCCCGGAGCGACAGCCAGACTACCCTGGGTAGCTGGACAGTCGCCAGCCGGAATCCAGGCGGTCCACGTCTCTTCGCTGCCGCCGATGTAGAAGTTGTCCTGGTGCGGGCGATCCACGCTTGTCATATTCGGGAAGATGAATCGGAAAATATTGCGGCTGTGTGGCAGCACGCTGTCGCCGAAGAGGATTTCGAAAAGGGAGAGAATGGCCGGGTCTAGGGCCAGGGAGTGAAACGCACGCAGGCACTGAATGTCGCGGTAGAAATTAATCCATTCGCGCGAGGCGGTGTCGATCCAGAGATGGCCTTCGCGCGACACCCCGTCCATCAACGGAGAGCTCTTGTCGAGCCACCCGTGTTTAAGGGAGATTTCCAGGATCTGGCGGCGCAGGTCGAGCACGGTATCGCTGTCGAGGAGGGAACGGAAAAAGAGGTAGCCCTGTTCATCGGCGCGCGCGCGCAGTGCGGCTGGAGAATCGAGTAGGCTTGCGGAATCGACGAACCGCTCGATGTGGCGCATGTTCTGATTCGCCATCTGGTCACTCCCTTATCGTCTTGGTTTTCGCTAATGAAAAATCGCTAGTTCAGCCTGTTTCCAAAGGATAGGAAAAATTCGGCGTTGTAAGAAAAGCGGCTCTTCCGCCAAATCTCGGTGATTATATACTTTACACACAAAACGCAGGGGGTTAGCATGGCCCGATGTCGCGCTGGAAGAATAGCGAACTCTCGCCTTGGAAAGCTGTCGCTGCTTTGGGTGGCTCATGTGGCCTACTGGTCGATTTTCAGGGGGCTACCACGAAAATGACGCAGGTCATTCCAATCGTGGGAGCCTTCCTTCCCATTGTTGCTATCAGCGTGACGATATTGTCTATAGGTTGGGTCGTGGTCACTATGCAGAGCGCGATTAGAAGAATGCTTCCGAGTGGACGATTTTACGTTCTCCATGAGGATATTGAAGAAGTTCTTGATGCTCTGCTCGTGAGGTCATTACAAAAGGTGTGTAAAAGTCATCAGGCGGCGGCCTTCGATTTCATCACGACTCTGATGCCGTCAGCGAATTGCTGACCATCATAGACCTCTTGTAAGAGTTCGGATCCTTTTAAGTGTCGCCAAGCCTTCTCAGCGACACGTAGTAGCTTCCAGATCATTGCCGTTGCATTCTCGACACGCTTGAATCGGCGAGCGGCGTTGGTGCGGAGGCGAACCATGTCGAAGGGCGATTCGACGATGTTGGTTGTTCTCAGATGCACCCAGTGTTGTTTCGGGAACTCATAGAAAGTAATCATCCGGTCCCAGTCCCGCAACAGCGTCTCACCCGCTTTGGGATAGTTCTTCTCATATCGGCGGACGAACTGATCCCGCTTTCGTTCGCAGGCCGCGCGGGAGTTCGCGAAGGCCATCCCATGAAGCAGCTGTCTGGCCGCGGGCTGCTCGGTCTTCGGCAGATGATCGACCACGTTGATCGACTTGTGGTTCCAGCAGCGTTGTTCCTGGCCCTGGGGCTGTTGCTCGGCCAGCGCGGACCAGATGCCCAGGTGACCGTCCGCGACAGTCAGCCGTCCCAGCTTCAGGCCCCGTCTCTGGAGATTGCGCAGAATGCGGCTCCAGGACTCCTTGCTTTCCCGCTGCCCGCTCTCACAGGCCAACAGCACTTTGCGCCCGTCTGACAAGGCTCCGATGATCACCAGCAATGCCGCTCGCTCTTTCGCGATCCCCGCTTTCACGTACAAGCCGTCTGCCCACTGGTACACGACCTCGAGGCCGGACAGGTCCTGCTGGACCCACTCGTCATACTCCAACTGCCAGGTCGATTTCAGTCGTTGGATCGATGCTCGCGACAACGGAGCGCCAGCGCCAAGCAGTCCGCGCATGGCCTGCTCGAAGTCCCCTGTGGCCAGGCCGTGGAGGTAGAGATCGGGAAGTAGCTCGCCCAGCTGTTTCGATTTCCGTCGAAAATACGGCAGGATCTGACTCTCGAACCGCTCGGCGGTGTTTCAAACCCGAGGTCGTCGAACCTCCATCGTACCGTTCATCATTGCGAAGCGTCGCGGTTTCCCGTGACCGTTCCGGTATCCTCGTCGATTCGGACTCCGCTCCAACTTTTCCCGACCCAGAAATTGAGTGACTTCGTCCTCGAGCAGCTCCTGTAGCCAGACTTGGACCCGGGATCGCGCCCAGTCCTCCAAACCTTCATACGCGTTCGTTGACGCCACTGATGCCGGTATGTTCTTCTTCTTCATGGGTGGTGTACCTTTCTCCCGGTTGCTGCCGGGATTGCTTAGGGTTTCGGATTCACCGAAAGCGTACACCGCCTTCTCTTTTTACACACCGATTGGAACGACCTCCTGCTCGTCGACGTTTCGATAAGGAGAGACTACATCTCAGCTAAGACAGAGGTAAAAATGCTGAGACTTAGGGATAGGCTCAACGCATTGGGTGTGCCATCTCCTGTTCTGGATACAAAACAGTGGTACAACTTGGCTCCCCCTCCTTCTTGCTAAATCAATGGGAAGGGATCTCAAATTCGCAAGAAAGTATGAATTTGAAAAAATTGCCCCGTCCAGCGATACCGAGCGGGCGAATCATGACGGGGGAGAAGAATGAAACTCTCCCCCGTTTCACGGTCGCTATTTCTAGGGAAATCTTTCCCTGAAGTAGTCCCGGACTTCATCAACCACGGCGTTCTCGGTGGATCTGGAGCTTCCACCAAGGAAGCCGCCAGAAATCTCTCCTTCGAAGTCCCCTTCGAACACCTTCTCCCCTGTGGTCTTGTTGATCATGATCCCGCGCATGGTCATATAGCTCTTTCCAGTTCCAAATCCGATGAGGTACCGCTTCGCCCGAGAACCCTTCTCATAGCTGAGGATCGTGCTCTCCAAGCGCAATACCCCCTCGGTTTCATCGGTCTGTTGGGTGACGGATCGAAACCTTCTTATTTCGGATATCTTCTGGACGAGCTCTTGCCTCATGTTGATCGGAACTTGAAACTCGACGTCCGGAACGTTGGTGTCGATCTCTGCAACCTCCAAGACGGAGAAAGCCGACAACGGCTGTGTAGCTGGAATGATCACGCTCACTCTCCGCGAAGAACACGCTGTCGTTGCGAGAAGGACAAGGGCTACCAAAGTAAGCTGCTTCTTGTGATTCATAGTGTGTCTCCTCTCATATCTTTGGTTGGCGGGCGACCGGCATTGGCCGCCGGGCCAGTTTGCCAAAACACGCCGCGCGTTGTAGTGCGGAGCCCCACCTATTTCCCCGAAGGGTGTTGTATTCAGCGAGCAGCCCGACGATGGGCGTACACGCAACGTGTTTTGGCAATAAGAAGGCTATGGCAGGAAGGAAGTTTGTGTCAAGTAAAGAGGGAGTGATCTATTGAAACGCCATAAGAAATTGATTCTCATGATTCTGCGTTACGCAGAGGAGAATGCCACTGGCAAGCCCCTACCGGCGCCGCGCTATGAGGAATACAGCCGGATAGAGGTTCTTTACCATATTGATCTTTGTCACCAAGCGGGTTATCTGGAAATCCAGAAATCGGGGAAGAATCTGAAGATTCTCAATCTCACATGGAACGGACAAGAAGAACTCGAAAGAAACCTGGACTAGGCCACCAGATCCTTGTAGGGGAGCATGTCCGCGTTGACGATCAAACGCAAGGCATCCCGGAAGATGTAAGGGTTGTCGCGGTTGTTGAAGCGCCATTCCAGTTCCTCAAGATAACGGTCCAGATGTTTCGCACTGATCTTATGGAACGATCCGACGATAGACCGCTTGAACAGGCTCCACACGCCCTCAATGCTGTTGGTGTGGACATCGCCGACAACCCATTCCTCAGCGGAGTGGTTGACGGTCTCATGGCGCGTGTCGTGATCCTCGATCCCGAGGTAAGACTTCAGTTCGTCGGTATAGATCGCTGCGGCCTCATCCTTGATGTTGCGCCGGATGAAAGCATGGAGTGTGTGACGCCGGATGTTTGGAACCCGCTCCAGGCGGACCTTCCCGCCCCGCTGGATCGCGCCGGCCACCCAAGTCTTGTTGCCTCTGTAGCCGCTCCCCTTGCCTTTGGCCTTGCCGCCGACCAGGGTTTCATCGACCTCGACCACCCCAAACAGCGTCGGGCCGTCCGGTTCGCTATGTCCCATCGCGGAGCGGATGCGGTGACAGAGATACCAGGCTGTCTTGTAGGAGACACCGATGGTGCGCTTCAACTGGTTGGCCGAAATCCCCTTCTTGCCTTCGAGAATGAGATAAATCGCCAGAAACCACTTCCTCAGCGGCAGGTGGGAATCGTGCATGATCGTTCCCGCCGTCACGCTGAACTGGTAGCGGCATGAGAGACAATCCCATTGGTCGCGACTTGCGATCTCACAAAGCGATGTGTCGCCACAGCGAGGACAGCCAACGCTGTTCGGCCACCGCAGGTTTTCAAGAAACTCCCTGCATTTTTCTTCGTTCGGAAAGCGATCAATCAAACGTACAAGATTCAACGAGGCGGTGTCAGGCATGACTCAAAACTCCAAGAGAAAGCGAAAGCGAAGACTCCCGAAGAATCTCACCGAGAAGACCGACGTGGAGATCGTTGAGAAAATCTTCGGAAAGCGCGTGAAACGTGAGCTGGATAAGCTGATTGAGCAACCGGAAAGTGCTGATAAAAATACGGATGCTACAACCATGAAATGATTGTAGCATCGGCATTATTTCTGTGTAAAGTATATAATCACCGGAAAACTCATGCTCTTTATCCTCCGTGATTTGTATGCCAAGCATCCATGCTGGCATCGTACCGTTTAGCTCACTCTCTACCGGCCCGCTACAGTTCTTATCGGAAGGCGGAATCTGGACCTTTAGGCTAATACAATAAAAAACTATAATAACTAACGATTGTTCTATAAGCCCTTATATAATAATATTTTACATATGAGTCGGAACGGAATGTGTAGCGCCAGGCGCGTATAGACAGCGATCACCAACCCATTGCGAGACCGTCTTTTCTCGGATCGGATCCCCCGGCGAGAACTCCTGTTTCGGGATCGATGAGAATTCCCTGAAACCCACCGAAGATTCCGAACCCGTCGACAACCTGGTGTCCCATTCGGGTCAACGCGTCCCGGACGTCATCGCCGATCCCGGATTCCACAGCCAACGCTGGACCGGCGTGACAAAAGCGAGGCGCTTCCCCGGCCTGCTGGGGGTCCAGACCGAAATCGATCAGGTTGGCCAGGACCTGTGCGTGGCCCTGGGCCTGCATGTCGCCGCCCATGACGCCGAACGAGAAGTACGGTTGTCCGTCCCGGAAGACAAGTGCGGGTACGAGGGTATGAAAGGGGCGCTTCCGCGGTGCAATCACGTTGGGATGACCGGATTCGAGCGAGAACCCGCTTCCCCTGCTGTGGAGGCAAATTCCCGTTCCATCGGCAACGACTCCGGAACCGAACGACACAAACAGGCTATTAATAAAGGACACGACGTTCCGGTCGGAATCGACGACGGTCAGATACACGGTGTCTCCCGGCACGGACAATCCTGATTGAGGATCTTTCCCCGCACGTTCGGTATTGATCAACTTCCGTCGTTCGTCCGCATATTCCTTTGAGATCAGGCGGTCGGTCGGGACCCGAGAGCGATCGGGGTCTGCAATGAACCGGGCGCGGTCGGCAAAGGCCAGTTTTTTGGCTTCGGCCAGCGTATGCAGATAGTCGGCCGAATTGTGCCCCATTGCCTTCAGATCGAACCCTTCCATGATGTTCAGCATCTGGAGCGCAACCAGGCCCTGCGTGTTGGGGGGCATCTCGTAAACTGCGTGCCCCCGATAGGTTGTCGAAATAGGATCGACCCAGCCAGCATCAAATTCTTCAAGGTCGGCGAGGGTGAGAAACCCGCCGAGTTTCTCCGACGTACTGACGATCTGGGAGGCGATCTCGCCCCTGTAGAAAGCGTCACGCCCGACGGCGGAAATCTGGCCAAGGCTTCGGGCAAGATCAGGAGAACGGAATATCTCTCCGTGTCGAGGTGCGACTCCGTCCTTCAGATACGTCCGCGTGGCATCATCATTGAGAAGCAAGAGCTGTTCGGAGGAAGCCCACTGGCCGGCGATGATCTCGGATACGGGAAAACCGGCCGTAGCATATTCGATCGCGGGTTCGAGAAGCCGCGACATCGGAAGCTTCCCGTAACGACCATGGAGCTTGAACCAGCCTGCGACTGCACCGGGCACGGTGACGGTTTGAATGCCTTCGAGTTGGTCGATACCGCGTCTCTCAAGATCTCCGACGTTTGCTTTGGATCCTGCCCAGCCGCTGCCGTTCAGTCCAACAGGCCTGCCATCTTCGGACATGAACACCAGGGCGAACATGTCGCCGCCGATCCCGGTCATCATTGGTTCAACGACGTTTAAGACCGCGGCAGCTGTAATAGAGGCATCGACAGCATTCCCGCCTTCCTGGAGAACGTTCAAGGCGGCTGTGGAGGCAAGCGGTTGGCTTGTGGCGACCATGCCGTGGGTAGCCAAAACGGGAGAACGGGTTCCATGTGTGTTCCTAGCGGGGCGGTCCATCGTGCACGAATCTTACCACCGACAAATACCGGGACAGACCACTCAATCCCCGATTTGACCTCAAGAACCCTTACAATTCTGAATTCGAAGATGGCATTTTAATTCGGGGACAGTGAGCAAATTCGAATTAGCAGCGCGCATTCCGAATTTGCTCACTCTCCCCTTAATCAGGGGACACGATGAAATCCAGGTACGCCTTCATGCCGCTTCAGTTTGAAAAGCTTTCTCCTGAAGTCGGGGAAGAAAGAATTCAGCAGCTACACGACTCGCTCGGTCGGCGGAGGAGCGTTCGGGACTTTTCGCCTGAACCGGTTCCGCTCTCTCTCGTCGAGGAATGCATCCGTGTTGCAGGAACAGCGCCTTCGGGGGCGAACATACAGCCGTGGCGTTTCGTGGTCGTCTCGGATCCAGACATCAAGCACCAGATCCGCGTGGCTGCCGAGAAAGAAGAGCGCGAAAACTACGATAGGCGATTCCCGAAGGAGTGGCTCGAAGCCCTGGCTCCGCTCGGAACGGACTGGCATAAAGAGTTTTTGGAACTCGTTCCGCACCTGATTGTCGTTTTCAGGATCGACTACGGACTGGACGATACATCCGAGGAACTGTCTTTTAAGAAGAAACACTATTACGTCGTGGAATCGGTTGGCATCGCGACAGGCATGCTGCTGGCGGCAATACACACAGCAGGTCTGGTAACGCTGACGCACACACCAAGCCCGATGGGGTTTCTGCGGGAAATCCTTGGGCGCCCGAAGAACGAGACACCATTCGTCCTGCTGCCGGTGGGATACCCGGCCGACGGAGCCGAGGTGCCTGTCTTAGAAAAGAAAGGGCTCGACGAGATCTGCATCCTTAAATAGATCCCGCCAGATGCTTCAGGTCAAAGCCCCGCATCATGCACTCCTCGTTACGCAGATAACGCGGATTAATGGCCGCAAATTTCTCGGTGCGCTCTATGAGCGCACAATTCCCCACGGCCTGCCGTCATAGACCGCACTACAGTCACCCATTCTGTCGTTGACCCATTCTGGGGCTTACCGATACTCTAGAGGAGTTATGGAAGACATACTCCGCATCCTCGAAGAAGACGCGCGCGCGACACCGGAGCGTATTGCCACAATGACGGGACGTGACGTGGACGAGGTCCGCCGTCTGATAAAGGAAGCTGAGGACGATCGCCGGATCCTGTCCTACAAGGCTCAGGTGGATTGGGACAAGGCCGGGGAGGGCCCTGTCGCTGCCCTGATCGAGGTCCGGATGACTCCACAACGGGACGTGGGATTCAATGCCCTGGCGGCGCGCATCGCACGCTTTCCGGAAGTGCGATCCATGCATCTGGTTTCAGGAGACTACGATCTTCTTGTACAAGTGGTTGGCAAGAGCATCTACGAAATTTCGAACTTCGTCTCCGGCAAACTGTCTGGAATGGATGCGGTCCAGGGGACGAACACCCACTTCATACTCAAGCGATACAAGGAAGACGGTACGCTTATCGTGGGTGAAGACGGCGGGGACGAACGTCTACCGTTGACGATGTAGAGAACTGATCGATGGCCAAGCGACCCATACCGTTCTCTTCTAAAGACGGACGCGCGAAGTCGGGGGCCGAGGGGCGAATTTCGCAACGCGTCCAGGAAATCCCCTCATCGGGCCTGCGGCGTTTCTTCGACCTGGTTGTCTCGACAGACGGCATCATTTCTCTGGGTGTCGGAGAACCGGACTTTGTCACGCCATGGCATGTACGCGAAGCAGCCATCTATTCGGTAGAGGGCGGTCACACCTATTACACCTCGAACCTGGGGATCCTGGAACTCCGCAAGGAGGTTTCGTCCTACCTCGAGCGCTTGTACGGACTGGGGTACGACCCCGAGTCGGAAATTCTGATCACAGTGGGGGCGAGCGAAGCCATCGATCTGGCCATGCGGGCCACACTCGATCCCGGCGATGAAGTCATCAGCGCGGATCCGGGTTATGTGGCCTATTCTCCGATCATCCAACTCGCAGGTGGCGTTTCTCGAACCGTGCCAACGCGCTCCGAAGACGGGTTCTGCCTTCAGGCCGAGGATATCACCGCACACATCACGGAATGGAGCCGAGTGCTTCTGCTGAACAACCCGTCAAACCCGACGGGAGCATTGCTGGATCGGAAGACTCTTGAGAGCATTGCGGCCCTCGCCGAGGAACACGATCTGCTCGTTGTCTCCGATGAAATCTATGACCGGCTCGTTTACTCGGAAGAACCATTCGTTCCGTTCGCTTCCCTCCCCGGAATGAACGATCGCACCGTCACGGTCGGGGGCTTTTCCAAAGCGTTTGCGATGACAGGATGGCGACTTGGCTACGTGTGCGCCCCAGCTGATCTCATCACCGCCATGATGAAGATCCACCAGTACACATTGATGTGTGCCCCCACCTCAGCCCAGGCCGCTGCCCTCGAGGCCTTGCGGCATGGCGAACCGGATGTTCGCGAAATGCGGGAGGCCTATAACCAGCGTCGTAAGTTGCTACTCGAGGGTCTGGCAAAGATCGGGCTGGAACCGAACCAGCCGCAGGGCGCTTTCTACGCCTTTCCTTCGATTCGCTCTACAGGAATGACGTCTGAAGAATTTACCGAGAAGCTTCTCGTCGAAGACAAGGTGGCCGTGGTCCCCGGCAACGCTTTCGGTCCGTCCGGCGAGGGCTTTATCAGGTGTTGTTATGCCGTCAGCGTCGATGAGATCGAAGAGGCCCTGGATAGGATGGGCCGGTTTGTCAGCCGCCACAGTTAGAACGCCTGAACGATGTCTGAGCGCGACACACCCACACAAGCATTGCTCGCGATGGTGCCGGCGGACGAGGACAGCCAGACGTGACCCATGCAGCCACCAGGGAATTGGAAGCCAAGCTCGACTGGCTCCGCGAATCTCCGAAAGACGGTGGGAAGATCACCTGCATCATGATTCGACCTCGAACCAACGAGCGCGTGCTGCTCACCACTTGCGAGGTCAGTCCCGGGCAGGGAGTCCATGGGGACAACTGGACCCAAAGGTATGGGAGCAAAACCCCTGATCCCATGGCTCAGATCACGATCATGAATACACGGATGATCGAGTTGCTTGGGGAAGGACCCGACCAGCAGACGCTCTCAGGTGACCAGTTTTTCGCGGACATGGACCTTAGTGAAGCGAATCTTTCAGTAGGACAAAGACTGCGCATGGGCACGGCAATTCTCGAGATCAGCCCCAAGCCTCATACCGGATGCAGCAAGTTTTCGAAGCGATTCGGCGCCGATGCCCTCCGATTCGTCAATTCCGCGGAAGGCCGCCCACTTCGGCTCCGCGGCGTCTACGTCAAGGTTGTTTCAGCGGGTTCAATTGAAGTCGGCAGCACCATAGAAAAGATATAGCAACCCCACGACCAAGCGTTAGTTCACTTCACATTCGTATGGTTCGACGGATTCACCAAGGGCTAGATAGTAGAGATCCAGGGTAGCGGGTTCAGTAAAAGTGTCTGGATCGGTAATCGTTATGTGATAGTCCAGTCGCTCCTGGTCCATCGTCAAGATAAACTCTTCGAGCGTTTCGACCATCTCACCCTGTGCTGTTCCATTGCGGTCGAAATACGGCCAGTCAATACGTTTCGTCTCCACAACCAGTTTGTTGTCTCCCTCCCAATGTCCGATTGAATATCCGAGACGTGATGGAGGTTGGTTGCTCGGAATCGTTGTTTGATCCATGTGAATCGTCCGAACAACATCAAATTCCTCGCTCCGCAACAGGATGCTTTCTCCTTCATCCAGGAAATCAAAAGGGTGTGGCTGGCCGTTGAGGATGTCCGGCATGCCGGGCGGCTCGCACCGAATCGCAAAATTTTCGTCAGGGTCCCAGCTGCGTCGAGATGCCAGAGCCGATTCGGTGAACGGCAGGTTGGCCCTACGCCAGCCATCAACTTCCTTCGGAACACTCCAGACCTGAAAGATTCCACGGCGCCCCGGGTCGGTATCTTGCAGCCGATTGACGTCAGCAACCCACAGTACCCGTCCACCGATTCTCCGCTCGCCCCAACGCGGTGTTCCATTTGGCAACGTCAGCACTTCATAGCCACTATCGAGCAGCATGTTTGATACAAGAAAGTCGTTCGGCCTGGTATTGGAAACCCTTCCAGCGACCAACACTTCTTCTCCAACTTCGAACAAATCACGAGTGACGCCTCCACGCGAGAGCATGTACAAGGAACCTGCCTCCATCCTCCACAGCTGCTCCCGCCCTTCTGTGTCGGTTGTCCGCAGGCGAAAGTATACGTGGGGATTCCCCCAAATTATGTCGACCAGTTCCCCATCCATTTCGGTCATCTCGGTCGCATAGTGTCCCCGGGAATGATGTCCAAAGCCAACGGCAGGTGCAAAGAGCGCGACGGCCGTGAGTGCGATGGCGGTGCCACAAAGGTGGTTCATGACCGTCCCTCCGATTGGAATGTTCCGTTGAATGTGATCAGACCGGACTCCGTTGTCTCACCCAGCGCGATAGAACTACGGCAACCGCAGTCACCGTCAGTAGCATGATCATGGCGCTTCCGAGAATGAAATTTCTCAGAGTCGAAAGATCCAGAGCCAACGCTTCTTCGTAAGGTTCCTGGACAATAACTACAAATCCACTGCTCCCCACCGGAGCAAATCCAGCGATCCAACGTCCCTCGTAATCGCTCTCAACGTACCCGACAGGATCGGCATAGTCGTCATCAGCGGGTAGGCGTTGCTCGGAGTCGTCGAGCTCGGCGTAGTGTACTCCTTCCCTAATTGCGGGCATCGGATTCATCCGCTCGAACTCGACCGCACGCACGCCGTGCTCGTACGCCGGGTGAAAGAGAATTACCGCCGCATCGGGCCGGACCGGCGAATCGGACTGGTCCGTGTCTCGGGGAGCCATGAGCGCTACCGTGCGACGGTCGTCTTCGAGATCAACCAGACCCATGGCGGCATCTGTCGTCACGCCGCTTACGATGACTCCGAGAAACTGCCCGTCCTCACCCAGTATCGGAGCCGATATTGCAAACTTGTAGAGATCATCGTTCCGGCTGAGATAGACCTTCGAGACATGAACGGACCTTCTTCCTTCCTGGCCGCTGTGCATCGTCGCACCTTGAAAGTAATCTCTCCAATTGAATCTTTCAGGCGTGAGTTGATTTAATTCACCCGGTGCGAAGCGTGCTAGCTGGACGCCGGCTGCAGCCATAACAGAGCAACTGGCAAAGACGATGGACTCCGGGCTGCACATCTGTTGAAGGTATGGCCCCAGACCAGCGACATCCCCTCTCTCGAGGAGCCCGGACAATGTCGTGTCGCGGGCAGCCAGTTCGACGGCGCGGCCCAGATCCCTCAACTGAAGCAAGGCCGTCTGCGCGAGATCTCTTGCGGCAAAACTGTTGCTTTGGAGTGTCTCTTGAAGAATGTCGTCTTCGCGAACATCGACAATGGATACTGCCATCACCACAGCCATTATTGAAGTCAGGATCACCGCTGAAATCAGGCCCGCGACGAGAGGGTTTCGGCGGCGCCATCCTATCGTCTGCTCTTTCCAGTCCCAGACGCGCGCGGTGGTCTCCTCGCCTGCTTGATATTGAGCGAGATCTCTTGTCAACCCGTATGCCGATCTGTAACGCCCGTCCCTGTCCTTGTTGAGACACTTCATACAGATCGCGTCCAGATCTCTGTCTACCGATGGATTTCGCTCGTTCGGGCGTTTTGGATCTTCCCCGCGCACCTGTTTCATTAACCCCAGCAGGGTCGTCACATGAAATGGAGGTTCACCCGTCAGCTGAAATGGAGGATGTCCGGTCAGCAAGGTATACAGGGTGGCACCAAGCCCATACACGTCCGTTGTCGTCGTCAATTCGCCGCTCGCTGCCTGCTCAGGCGCCATATATTCGGGCGTTCCTCCCAACGCGCTTGCAAGCAGATATTTCGCGCCCTCTCCCAGACGCCTCGACAATCCGAAATCCGTCACGTACGGTTTTCCTTCTTCATCTACCAGGATGTTCGCCGGCTTGACGTCGCAATGCAGAATTTGTCGTTGATGCGCGTAGTGGATCGCTTCCGCGATCGTCTTGACATAGTGCGCCGCTTTCGCTGGCGGCAGAGGCCCGCTGCGGATCAGATCCGCAAGACTCTGGCCCTCAATGTATTCCATTACAAAGAAGTGCCGGCCCTGGTATTCGCCAATCTGATGCACCGTCACGATGTTCGGATGGTGTAGGCTCGCTGCCTTCTGTGCTTCCTTCCAGATTCTCTCGATCTCGTTCTGTGTGGCTAGCGGACCTCCGGTAATCGTCTTGATGGCAACGATCTTGTCCAGACTCTTCTGATGGCACTTGTAAACGATTCCCATTCCTCCACGGCCAATCTCGCCGAGAACTTCGTAGTCGTCGCCAAAGCAGACTGCGCCGTTCGACGGCTTGAAGGCGTCTCGAACCAACGCGTCATTTTCAAAGAACTCCCTCAGTTCCTTCTCGAACTGCGGATGACGTGCCAGGACTTCCTCCGGCGATGGAGAATCTCCCTGTTTCAGTAAATCAAGCCAGGACGCTATGATTTCACCGATCCGTTCTTCGCGGCCCGACGTCTGCTCGTGACTTAACAAGATCAACCGCTCCTCGGTTTTTGCCCGTCATTTCGAGCAAAGGATCGACAGCACTAAGTTCGCTTAAGAATAGGAAACAGCCTATAGAGACCCAACGGCACTAATAACAATTTTAGATAGTTACTTTCGTCGGCTGATCCGCCGGGATGTCCTAGTCGTTCTGGCTGTTCCGGAAGACCATCCTTTTGGGGCAAATGGAAAGTTCCGAATATTAGATCCCAGACAACGAACCCCACGCCGTAATTGACTGAATATTTGTGGCCAGCGGGAACCTTGGCAGAGTGATGCCATCGGTGTACCTCCGGAGTCACAAATATATAGTTCAGAAATCCTCCCTTTACATCGCCGCCACAATGAGAGAGGTCGTTCCAATCGGTGTGTAAAAAGAGAAGGCGGTGTACGCTTTCGGTGAATTCGAAACCCTAAGCAATCCCGGCAGCAACCGGGAGAAAGGTACACCACCCATGAAGAAGAAGAACATACCGGCATCAGTGGCGTCAACGAACGCGTATGAAGGTTTGGAGGACTGGGCGCGGTCCCGGGTCCGAGTCTGGCTACAGGAGCTGCTTGAGGACGAAGTCACTCAATTTCTGGGTCGGGAAAAGTCGGAGCGGAGTCCGAATCGACGAGGATACCGGAACGGTCACGGGAAACCGCGACGCTTCGCAATGATGAACGGTACGATGGAGGTTCGACGACCTCGGGTTCGAAACACCGCCGAGCGGTTCGAGAGTCAGATCCTGCCGTATTTTCGACGGAAATCGAAACAGCTGGGCGAGCTACTTCCCGATCTCTACCTCCACGGTCTGGCCACAGGGGACTTCGAGCAGGCCATGCGCGGACTGCTTGGCGCTGGCGCTCCGTTGTCGCGAGCATCGATCCAACGACTGAAATCGACCTGGCAGTTGGAGTATGACGAGTGGGTCCAGCAGGACCTGTCCGGCCTCGAGGTCGTGTACCAGTGGGCAGACGGCTTGTACGTGAAAGCGGGGATCGCGAAAGAGCGAGCGGCATTGCTGGTGATCATCGGAGCCTTGTCAGACGGGCGCAAAGTGGTGTTGGCCTGTGAGAGCGGGCAGCGGGAAAGCAAGGAGTCCTGGAGCCGCATTCTGCGCAATCTCCAGAGACGGGGCCTGAAGCTGGGACGGCTGACTGTCGCGGACGGTCACCTGGGCATCTGGTCCGCGCTGGCCGAGCAACAGCCCCAGGGCCAGGAACAACGCTGCTGGAACCACAAGTCGATCAACGTGGTCGATCATCTGCCGAAGACCGAGCAGCCCGCGGCCAGACAGCTGCTCCATGGGATGGCCTTCGCGAACTCCCGCGCGGCCTGCGAACGAAAGCGGGATCAGTTCGTCCGCCGATATGAGAAGAACTATCCCAAAGCGGGTGAGACGCTGTTGCGGGACTGGGACCGGATGATCACTTTCTATGAGTTCCCGAAACAACACTGGGTGCATCTGAGAACGACCAACATCGTCGAGTCGCCCTTCGACATGGTTCGCCTCCGCACCAACGCCGCTCGCCGATTCAAGCGTGTCGAGAATGCAACGGCAATGATCTGGAAGCTACTACGTGTCGCTGAGAAGGCTTGGCGACACTTAAAAGGATCCGAACTCTTACAAGAGGTCTATGATGGTCAGCAATTCGCTGACGGCATCAGAGTCGTGATGAAATCGAAGGCCGCCGCCTGATGACTTTTACACACCTTTTGTAATGACCTCCAATGAGAAAAGGCGGCGGTTACCCTGATCGCACTGACCCCGACAAGAATGGCTAGTGGATTGAATCCAATGAGACCCAGCAGAGTAAACACCAAAACATTTCGAAGAGCGTAATCAATGGGGTGCGAAACTAACAGATTCGAGGCTTTTAGATCCGTCACGCCGTGGTGATATGCGTGAAGCTCCCATAGAAACGGGACTTTATGTTGCAGCCGATGCATCCAGTAACGAAAAAAACTGACCAACAGCATAGTCACAGGAACTTGTAACCAGAACGGCCCGAGTTGATCTGAGGAAGCAAAGAACAAATTGCGGCCGAAAAAGAACTCTGGGAAGAACGCCAGCACAGGTAAGAAGATCAGTCCGGCCACGGCACCGGTGACATGCAAATTGACCAGCGTAGACGAGATATCCCTGGCTAGAACAGACCGCTGAGAAACAGCGTATCTATATTTGTAGAGTCGTTCCAAAATGATCATTGTGACGATCATTGACAATGTAAACCACTTCGTTTGGCTTAGTGCGTTACCGTCCGTTAGAACGCGAATCGCGTAAAAAAGCCCAAACAATGCAGGCAGAATCAATAAACTACTGATATAGGTAATGTTCCTGGCTAGCATTGGTGAGTCCCCCCCAAGACATCGAGCCGAATGAACGGAGGTCGTTCCAATCGGTGTGTAAAAAGAGAAGGCGGTGTACGCTTTCGGTGAATTCGGAACCGTAAGCAATCCCGGCAGCAATCGGGAGAAAGGTACACCACCCATGAAGAAGAAGAACATACCGGCATCAGTGGCGTCAACGAACGCGTATGAAGGTTTGGAGGACTGGGCGCGATCCCGGGTCCAAGTCTGGCTACAGGAGCTGCTCGAGGACGAAGTCACTCAATTTCTGGGTCGGGAAAAGTTGGAGCGGAGTCCGAATCGACGAGGATACCGGAACGGTCACGGGAAACCGCGACGCTTCGCAATGATGAACGGTACGATGGAGGTTCGACGACCTCGGGTTCGAAACACCGCCGAGCGGTTCGAGAGTCAGATCCTGCCGTATTTTCGACGGAAATCGAAACAGCTGGGCGAGCTACTTCCCGATCTCTACCTCCACGGTCTGGCCACAGGGGACTTCGAGCAGGCCATGTGCGGACTGCTTGGCGCTGGCGCTCCGTTGTCGCGAGCATCGATCCAACGACTGAAATCGACCTGGCAGTTGGAGTATGACGAGTGGGTCCAGCAGGACCTGTCCGGCCTCGAGGTCGTGTACCAGTGGGCAGACGGCTTGTACGTGAAAGCGGGGATCGCGAAAGAGCGAGCGGCATTGCTGGTGATCATCGGAGCCTTGTCAGACGGGCGCAAAGTGCTGTTGGCCTGTGAGAGCGGGCAGCGGGAAAGCAAGGAGTCCTGGAGCCGCATTCTGCGCAATCTCCAGAGACGGGGCCTGAAGCTGGGACGACTGACTGTCGCGGACGGTCACCTGGGCATCTGGTCCGCGCTGGCCGAGCAACAGCCCCAGGGCCAGGAACAACGCTGCTGGAACCACAAGTCGATCAACGTGGTCGATCATCTGCCGAAGACCGAGCAGCCCGCGGCCAGACAGCTGCTTCATGGGATGGCCTTCGCGAACTCCCGCGCGGCCTGCGAACGAAAGCGGGATCAGTTCGTCCGCCGATATGAGAAGAACTATCCCAAAGCGGGTGAGACGCTGTTGCGGGACTGGGACCGGATGATTACTTTCTATGAGTTCCCGAAACAACACTGGGTGCATCTGAGAACAACCAACATCGTCGAATCGCCCTTCGACATGGTTCGCCTCCGCACCAACGCCGCTCGCCGATTCAAGCGTGTCGAGAATGCAACGGCAATGATCTGGAAGCTACTACGTGTCGCTGAGAAGGCTTGGCGACACTTAAAAGGATCCGAACTCTTACAAGAGGTCTATGATGGTCAGCAATTCGCTGACGGCATCAGAGTCGTGATGAAATCGAAGGCCGCCGCCTGATGACTTTTACACACCTTTTGTAATGACCTCAATGAACGAACAGTAAGTCCTTTCACTCAAAAAGTCCCTAATAATCATCATCCCTCGCCCTCCTTAGGTAGTCGAACGTCGTTTCAGAACGATTCGACATCTGCCTTCAAAACCTAAGACGACAAACCGGAAGGAAGAGACCGCAGAAATTCTGAATTCATCATGGGTACACGCCGTGTCTACAGGTGGGATTGCTCTAGCCCGCATGTTTCACCAGTCCGGCGATCAGGGGGATTTGGGCAGTAAGAATCGGATTCGGGAGGATCTGGGTTCGAATTGGGCATGTGTGGCGTGACTCGGCGGTGTCGACAAGCGGGAGTTGCTGCGTTTTCGGGTTCAGAAGAGGGTGACGAAACGCACTGAGACAAACCTCGGCGGAGCCGAAAAGAGCGAGTCGATTTTGGCGCAGGGGATCGGGTCGGTTCTCAGCAGCGCAGAGGAAGCGCCTGCAGGTTTCGATGGACGAGGGCAAAGACCTCGGCGTAGGGATAGGCTTCCGACATGGAGATCCAGATGTTGCGAACCGTCAGACGGACTTGAGCTCCGATCTTGAGGAGCTTCAAGCGGATCGTCTGGCACTGAGCGCGGGCCAGATCGGTATTCTTCAGTCCCAGACGGCGTAACGCGTGCAGGAGCATGTAGGCGGCCGAGGACAGATAGAGCCGGAGTTGATTGGCGCGCATGGTTGCCGCGCTGGTCCGGTCGGCGAATAGATCCAACTGCTGTTCCTTGATGCGATTTTCCATGTCGCCCCGCGCACAGTAAAAGTCTTCATAGAGGGCGCGGGCGTCCAGGCGTTCCGGCGACAGTGAGGTCACAACGAATCGAGGATTGGCGCCTTTCTCCAGGAACTCGGCCTTGCCGATGACGCGTCGGGTGCAGGTCCAGCTCTTCCGAGTGCGATACCGGAAATCGTTAAACACCCGCGCCGGTTTCCCGGTGTCGTTAAACTCGGCTTCGGCCTGACTCATCGATTCAGCGATCTCGCGCTTGAGCCGATCGTTCTTGGCCAGACCCACCACGTAATCGACCTGGTGGGCCTCGCACCAACTCAGCAATTCATCCCGGCAAAAGCCCGAGTCGGCCCGGATGATAATCGACACCTCCGGCCAGCTCTGCCGGATCTGGCCGATGATGCGGTTCAATTCCTCGACGGCGCCGTCCGCACCGTCGACATTGGAGCACCGCAACCGGGCGCATAGCAGATGCTCTCCCGAAAAGATGTAGAGCGGCAGATAACAGTAGTTGCCGTAGTAGCCGTGAAAGAACCGTCCTTCCTGATGGCCATGGATCGGATCATCGGTCGCATCCAGGTCCAGAACAATCTCCTCGGGCGCCGATCCGTGAGCCGCCACAAATGCATCCACCATCCAGCGGTCGATCTTGTCCGGGTCCATGGCCATCTTCTTGTACCGCTCCTTCCCATCGACTTGCTCCCCGGTCAGTTCCAACCGGTTCAGCGTACACTTGCCCGCCAACGCTTTTCCCCGGTCTCGGGCCTGCCGCCGCTTCTCCCCCAGTGGATCGGCCTTATCCACCGCCACGGCCAGCATCGGATCGGTCCGCAGTTGGTCATGATCGTTCAGATCCTCGTAGCCCAGACAGAGTCCGTAGACGCGCTGCCCCAATAACTCGCTCACCGTGTGTTCGATCAACCTCGCGTCCCGGTAATCCCTGAAACACTCGGCCAGTCCGGCGATCAGACCCGTTCGCTTTTCCACTTCCCTCAACAGCAGAACCCCAGCGTCGGAGGTGATCTTTCCGCCGTCAAAACGCGCCTTCACTTTTCGTTGAAGAAGTCCGTGAAATTCGAACGTCGTTTGGTTACACTCTGTTCTCATAAGGGCCGTCTCCGTTTGGCTTGTTAAACGTTTATTTCAAAACGCTTTATGCCAGACAGGGCGGCCTTTTCTGGTCCTATCGGTGAAATATGCGGGCTAAGGGCGATCTGTTGCGGTCTGACCGGGTAGAAATTCACTGGAGAACGGATGGTTTCAAGAACAGTCGCCTCGTGGCCCTGATGTATGCTGCAGTTGCCTGGGAAAGTCGACCGCCAGAGGTTCGTTAAGAAGACGCATTGTCAATTGTCAACTGTCCAACGTCAACTATTTTTCCTGTCGTATTGCCTCATTTAAAAATGTTACCGAACTGAGGGTTGTTGCCTCATCGAAAATGTTACCGAACGACCGGTCAAACGGGAGAGTTCTTCCCGCCGTCGAGGCTGTGGGGCGACCGCCTTTTCCACAGCCCCCGTCGCCCGCAGATGCTGAAGCCGGGCGGACCCGATCCAGTTCGAGCCACTCGCCATCGAAAGTCTCCAGAATCTGACGCCGCCATTCGCGCACGCGCCGCTGCAGGGTCCGTAACTGACCGTTGGGGTAACGTCCCGGGCGCCGCTGCTGAAGCTCAAGCAACAGCGACTTTGATGTTCGCCCGGGATCGGATTCAAGCCATGACCGCATCTCCTCCCAGACGCCGTCGAACGGGTCCGGGCGAGTACGCCAGATGTGGGGCACAGGTTGTTTCCGTGTTTTGCGATACCGACGCGTGATTCGTTGCTCGAAGCCGGGATCGGGGAGTTCCGCCTCAATCGGGGCTCGGTCTGCATCTGCGTCGCAGTTCGGGGACACAAGGGCGGCGCGCACGATGTCGTCCGTTAGCGTGGGAGAGGCCAGTTCCTTCGCATGTCTCCAGAATGCATCCTGGAGTTTCTCAAGCTGTCGTAGGAGATCGACCGGATCCGAACGTTCATAAATCGCAGCAAGGCGAACGCGAACCTCCGGGTCGAGCGCATCCGAATTCGAGAGCCGTTGATAGGGTGTTTGCGCGATATCGTAGCGTTTCGTCACCCGGGATCCATCGCGAGTCTTCGTCGTGAGCTTCATGGACGGCTGGAAGAAGTTCACGTAGAGCCGGACCACTCGGTAGAGCTCGGCAAGCTGCCTGTATGCCAGTGAGCCTTCGTAGCGGTCGTAGCCGACCAATTGGCGGACGATCGAGCCGTTCTTCTGTTCGACGAAGCACTGGTCGTTCTTCCGGCGCGCCCGGCCTCGGGTGAATTGAATCGTTTCACGCTCGCAGTAGGCGAGGAGTCCGTAGTTCATGAACTCGGAACCGTTATCCGTGTCCAGGCCGACAAGCTGAAACGGAAGGATCTGCCGTGCCGTCGTGAGCGCCTGCAGAATGTCCGCCTCCGTACGCCGTAGCAACGCCAGACATTCGGTCCAGCCGGTCGCCACGTCGGTCAGTACCAGGGTGTGGAGGAAAGGGCCTTCCGAGTTCCCGCCGCAGTGTGCAACCAAGTCCGCTTCCATGAATCCCGGCCGCGTGTCCGCCCAGTCGGCGAATGTGCGAATCGGAACGCGGTGTTTGAGTAACTGTCCGGACTTGGTGGTGGTCTTGCCGTGCGGTCGATGATCGAATCGGAATTGACGGAAGATCCGATCAGCCGTGGCGGCGCTCAGCTCAAGCAGATCCGCCCGCGTTTTATCAGACAATGACAGATGCCCGTGACGCTCCATGGTCGGGATCAGCTCCGGCAGAAACGGAACGAGCCGTTTGCCACAGACATCATTGACTGTGCGCCAGGCCGCGATCAGGGCGGCCTGCACCGCGGGGCCGTATCGACGGACCCGGCCGCGCGGTTGCCGTCGGGGCCGTTCGCCCCTCAGAATGTCGTTCAGAAGCCGTGTCGCGTGCTTCCGATGGAACCCGGTCGATTCAAGGAACTCATCCAGGATTCGCTTCTTCTCCGGTCGCGCCGCATTCTTGTAGCGAACCGCCGTTCGTAGAGCTAATTCTCGCCTTGCCGCAACAGTCATGTGTGTCCTCACTTCCCACCTCCGTTCTCATAGAGTTGGGTAACATTTCTAATGAGGCAACAACCCTCAGTTCGGTAACATTTTCAATGAGTCAATGCGAGAAGGAATTCTGATTGACGTTGGACAAACGTAGAGTCTTCGAGATTGGTCCGAGAGGTTTAGAATGTCCAAGCTGAAGAGAGGTCGATGCTCAGGCTAAGAAAAAGCAAGTCGCTGTGGCCACAGGAGGACGCGCATGGAATGGATTGAGACGTTGAATCAGATCCTGGACTTCCAGGTGGTGGAGATCGGTGGCAGCACCATAACCGCGAAGCATATCCTCCTTTTCACCCTCGCTCTCCTGATTACACGGTACGCTTCCCTTACCAGCCGTCGTGTTCTCAAAGAGCATCTTCTGAGGAGTGTCGAACCGGCACCGCGATACGTCATTCTTCGAATCACCGGGTACGCGGTATGGGTGGTTGGAATCATCATCGCGCTGAACTTCCTGAGCATCGATCTGACGGCTCTGGCAGTCGTCGCCGGCGGGCTCGGTATCGGTATTGGTTTCGGTCTCCAGAATGTCGTCGCTAACTTCGTGTCTGGGCTTGTGCTTCTGCTCGAGCAACCGATCCGGATTCACGACCGCGTCACGGTAGAGAACGTCGAGGGCAACGTTGTCGACATCCACTTCCGATCCACAACCATCCTTACAAACGACAACATCGCGATCATCGTTCCCAACTCCCAGTTCATCAATCAGAGTGTCACGAACTGGTCACACGGAGACCCGAACATCAGAGTTCACGTTCCAGTGGGCGTGGCTTATGGTTCCGACGTGGACCTGGTGACACGTATTCTCGAAGATGTCGCCGCAAAGACCGACCATGTCCTGAAGAATCCGTCACCCGAGGTCCGGTTCAACGAGTTTGGGGATTCTTCGCTGAACTTCGAGCTGCTGATATGGAGTGACGACCCCCCTGGGCACTTGCAACTCAGGAGCGGGCTGAACTATGCGATAGACGCCGAGTTTCGGCGGCATGGTATCGAGATTCCTTTCCCCCAACGTGTCGTTCACCTCGAATCCGGTGAGGAAACGGTTGCCTAATTGAGCAGGACAGACTATCCCACCCAGGTTTTAGCTACGGCTGCGGACGACAAGCTTTAAAACTTCGATCCTGTAATCCACGTATCCGATCTCGCCCAACTCGCCTCGAAATCGGCATCGACTTCTGGCGACCCTCGACCCAGGGCTTCGAGAGCTGCCCTCAGGCCGAACAGCGACCAACCGTTGTGGGGGTGATCTTCGAGCTCCTCACGGTAGACGCGTTCAGCATCCACGTATCGCCCGAGCTCGAGAAGTGTTGCCCCCAGCCAGTGGCGGGCAGCAAAGGGCAGGGGTTCGGGTTCGTCATACTGGAGAGCGTCCTCGGTGAGAACCGCCTGTTCGAATGAATCAATCGCGGCAACGAGATCGCCTTCGGCGCGGTGAATTTCACCTTCAAGAATGCTGGCAACTGTGTTCAGAAGTTGTTCGGCTGAGTGAAACCGGAAGAAGGCGTCAGACTGCGCGCCCTCGAGAACCCGATTGAGGTGAGCCCTGGCGAAGTCGATCTCACCCATGCGGGCACGGGCATAGCCCTGAGCGAAGTCCCACATGCCGGCGTCGATCACCGGCTCGGGACGTTCGGTGATTTCCAGGACCTCGTCGAAGCGACCGAACCGGACCAGTGTCAGCACACGGTACATATTCGTGCCCATCAGCTTGGCGTAGTCCTTGCCGGCCTGGATGGCGATGGCGCCCTGCCCGTCCATGGAGGCGGCGAACAGAAGCATGTGCAGGTTGTGCTGGGGGTAGATCGCGAATCCCTCTCCGACGGGCGCTTTGAGGTCCGAGTGCCAGGCTTGAATGTTAGCCCGAACCGAATCTCCCCACCGGCCGATTTCGTTCCAGGTATGCGACGGCATGTGGTTGATGTGGCTCGCGCCGGGTATGGAGTTTCCGATGTACTCGGCGCAGGCTTCAGCCCTCCCCGGGTCCGGTGTCGATTCGGTAGCGTGGATGTACAGATGACACGCGCCGGTGTGCCGGATGTCGGAGATCAGGATGCCTTCCAGCACACGATGAAGTTGCCTGACGTCGGGGTCATTGAGATCTCTCGTGCCGCGGCGTGGTTCCAGAATGAAAAGAGCGTCCGCATAGTGAGTGGCGATGTCGAGATCGTCCGGATACTTTTCGTAGAGAGTCGCCATCGCTGTCGCGTAAGCCCTTTCCTGGTCGAGGCGTTGTTCCGGATCAAAGTCCTCGACGTAGCGATGCGACATCGCTTCGATCAATTCCTGTTCCTTCGGGCTTGCGTTGTTGCCCGCCAGTTCGAGCGCCTGCCCTACGGCGGTGTAGGCGTGCGGGGCCTCCGAGCTGAGCATCGGGCCGTTGAGATACGATCCCCAGGCCCACGCCTCACCCCAGTAACAGATTGCGCAGTCTGGATCACGTTTCCACGACTCCCGGAACGATCGGACCGCGTCCAGCTTTGCGAAGGCGTACATCATCTGATAACCCTGGTCGAAATACGCCTGTGCTTCCGCGTTGGAAGTAGAAATCGGACGCGTAAAGCTTCCCAGGGCTTTCGTGTAGAGGGGCAAAGACCCGTTTAAGATTTCCGAAAATTCGGAAGCCTCGCCAGATTGCGCTCCCCCCGGCGACACGTTAAGAGCGACGAAGACTACGGCGAGCCACAGGCAGTGGAAACTGGATCGAAACATTGGTTGGTGGACCTCCTGGTCGGAGAAGCTGGAATTTTCCATGTCGGTTTCGGAATTCTCCAGACCCTACATCTTAATTCTTAGCCTTATCGAGAACCTACGAATTTACAGCGTTGTTGCCGATGCGACACCCGGCGTATCTTCTCTCACAAGGAGCAGTTGTCAGTCGGTCCCTGGATCGTAAGGCAAAGAAAAAGGGCCGCTTCCCAGCGACCCTCCGATACGCCCGAGAGGATTCGAACCTCCGACCTCTGGTTCCGGAGACTCATTAATTGATAGCCCGTCTTTGCTTTTCAGTAACTTAGGTTTCGCTTGATACCCCTTGTTTTACGGTGTTCTGACCCATCTGTTCCCAATCTGTTCCCCAAAAGTGCGCGAATCTGTTCCCCAAAACTTGCAGATGGGACCCATTGCTTGACTGGGGATGGACCACTCCATCCGGGTGTCCGTCTATCGGTGGTGTGGCTCTGTGTCCAATTTTTAGAATTTTAGAGATGCCTTGCTATAGTCTCCGTCCATGTGTGGACGCTACACAGCAACAGCAGCGCAGGACATCATTGAGGGCTACTTCGGGGCTGAGTTCTCAGAGACGCATGTCCCAGTCTTCAATGCCAGTCCCGGCCAGCACCTACCCGTCATCCTGAACATCGCCCCTCGCACAATCCAGACCGTGCTGTGGGGTATCAAACCAGAATGGAAGGACAGGCCATCCCGTCTGCTAATCAACGCCCGTGCCGAAACAGTCAACCAACGCCCAACCTTTCGTGACTCTTTCAGGGAACGTCGCTGTCTAGTGATTGCTGACGGTTTCTATGAATGGAAAGCCACTAAGGAAGGCAAGCAGCCCTTCAGGATCATGCTGAAGACTGGAGAGCCATTCGCCTTTGCTGGAATCTGGCAGGAAGTGGGTGGAGAGCCTGGCTACGTCATCCTGACTACCGATCCCAACACCGTCACCAAGCCGATCCATGACCGTATGCCGGTCATCCTGGAGCGGAACGAATATGAGCCGTGGCTGAATGCGGAACTGCCTACCGGGGACGTGCTGAAGCTCCTGGACCCCTACCCAGAAGACGCGATGACCGCCTACAGGGTGTCGAAGGCCGTCAACAGTTCAAAGAATCAGTCGCCAGAGTTAATCAACTCAGTCGGCTCCTGACTCTCTTCAATATCGAGTCGCTCCTTCAGTCGAGGAGGCTCGACGATCTCTTCGTCGTCAAGGTCTTCCAGAACCTCAATCTCCCTCGTTTCTACGGTTGTGCTCATTGGGACCTCCCGTAGAGGTAACCGTATTCTTGGAAGCTGTCAGGAGTGGAAGGAATTCGGACGGCCGGCCCTGGGCACCGTGTTGAGTTTCGTCTGTTTCTTTGGGGGCGGTGCACTAGTACTACTGTGTTACAAACGAAGCGGTCCACAGAACGGACAACGAGGAAGCTGCTGAATCAGGAAGCGGGCGATGCGAATGCGAAGCGTGGCAATCGAGCAGGGGTTATGTCGTTCGGGCCGGATCCGGGGTTCCGCGGGGTTTGAAGTGTTTGGGGAGTTTGGGGACGGATAGTCCAACATGCTCGACAAATGCAGAGGGGGAAAAACGGCTCCGCTCGGCGACCAGGAACCCATAAGAGGCAATACATAAGGTGCCATGATGGTGAAATCCACGCCAGCCGCGACCTTCGTAGTGTCCCAGACCGAGTTCCTGCTTGAGTTCCTGATAGTCGCGTTCGATGATCCAGCGCTGTTTGGCCTGACCGGCCAGATCGGAAAGCGAGGTATGGGCCCCAAGAGTGGAGAGCCAGTACCGGATCGGTTCGGATGCGGTCTTGGGCCACTCGACCAACAACCACTCTTTCGGATGCGGCGAGTGGCGCTCGTGATCCAGATGAGCGGGACGAATGCGAACTGCGGCGAAACGGGAACGCAGGGTCTCGGAGGTGCCTTCGCGCCAGGAGACGTTCTTCCAACGCTGGGGAGACAACGAGAGGGCCAGTTGCTTGACCGAAACCGGTTGATGTTTCTTGTTGCGCTGCATGCGGGTCGGTGTCCGTCCGCGGCCGGTCAAGGATTTCGGCGGCAAGGGACCCTGGCCCGGTTTCCACACGGTCGTGGTGCCTTGCACCCCTAGGACGTAGCTAAGTCCGAGTTCGGTGATGCCGTGCCGGAACTTGTAGTTGTTGCCGTAGGCCGTATCGCCCAGAACCGGTGTCGGAGCAATGCCGTCATCGACGGCCTGCCGGATTTGTTCCAAAGCAATTTGAGGTTTAGTTTGAAATCGAACGTCTTCGGGAATAGCGGCTTTGCTTCGACGTTCCGGATCCTTCGCCCAGGTCTCGGGGAGGTAGAGTCGCCATGCCACCGGCAAGCTGGATTTCGCTGTCGCCACCGACAGGCTCACCGCCACCCGGCAGTTCTCAGGTTTGCCGACCTGTCCATAGTATTGCCGGGCCACACCCACCGAGTGGGTCCCCTTTTTCACGAATCCGGTGTCGTCGACAATCCAGGCTTCAATCGGACCGTTGGCTTCCATCGCCCCCAGCGCGTACTGTCGAACTTCTGCCAACAGAGCCGCATCGTCCCAGGGCGCATCCGCGACCAGATGATGTAGCGACTGGTGCATTCGGCGTACATTATCCGGAGCCAATCGTGCAGCCATCGGCTCCACACTCTTACGTTTGATCGGCAGCAACAACCCGGTGCAGTACGACTTCAACGGTTCATGACGATCGGCGTGTCCTGCGGCCGACGCCAGGCGTTCCAAATAGGCCGCAAAACGTTTTTCCTGAGTGCCTGGCGCCTTCGATTTGGCGCTCATGACCGGATGCTAACATAAAATAGGCCTTTTGTAACACAGTAGTACTAGGTAGTCTATTTGTAAGTACAGACATGTGGACCGCGATGGTGGAATCCTTTGCACCGTCTGTCATTGGAGAACCCCCGATTCTCCACTAGAACATCATTTGTAGCCCTTCAGAGCATTTCGGACAGAATCCACTGAAAGGCTAGCCTACTCCTCGAATGAGTCCTGAAAGATGGGATCCCTCGACATCGCAGAAGCCCTTGCGCAACCATGGACGCGAGCTTACGTGCGCGTCCTCGCCATTGTGCTCGCCTATGGTGGCCTGGTTCACGTGGGGAATATGATTGGTCTCGCCAGCATTCCCTGGAGCGAAAGCCAGCTTCACCTGCGTATCATGGACGTGGTGTTGCTGACGTTCAATGTGATCGTCGCACTGGGTCTGTGGTTCAGGCGGCCATGAGCTGTCGTCGCGTTCGCAGCCGGAATCATCTTGTTTCAGATTGTTCCGTATACGCTGTTCCGGCAGTATTTTATTCAGCGCCCAGAAGATGCCAGTACGCTCGTGGGATTGGTAGGAACCGTGTCCGTCCTGCTCGGTGCGCTGATCGTTTTGGTCATAACCAAGAAATAGCCCTGTTCGATGGGCAGGCTAACAAAACCATGAAGCCGGGCTCTGATTCAGGATGATGGACCATAACCAGCTAAATCGACGCAGGAAGTTGCCTTGCTCCGCTCCCCTTCGACGTCTGAGTCAGGACTACGATGATTCCGAAGCGAGTCGAGGTTAAGGTCAGTACGATCATCGCCCAGCCGGCAGAGGGCATCTTCGACTTTGTAGCGGACTACGAGAACGATCCCAACTGGCGGGCTGGAGTGACCTCGATGCGCCACGACCCTCCTGGACCCGTGCATGTAGGCATGCACACACACGAGGTCATGCGTTTCTTTGGTCGCGCCATTCGCGTCGAGGCGGAGATCGTCTCCGTGGATCCAGGCCGAAGTGTTTCCTTCCGTTCAGTGGCCGGGCCTCTTCAGGCGGAAGGTGTGCGACGGGTGGAGCCCCAGAGGTCCGGCACACTGGTTACCTACGAGGCCATGGCGAACCTAACCGGCGTTCTGTCTTTACTTGCGCCTCTGGTAGTCCGATCCTTTCGTAAGAGAGCCCAGGGAGATCTTGATCGACTGAGAGAGCTGTTGGAGGGGTCAGCCCGAGGGCACGCTCCTTCGCCAATGTGAGCGTCGAGTGCACCGACCTGAAAAAGAAGTTCATCGCATGGGCGATCTGCAGTTGATCGGCCAGGGCCGTCAGGCCGAAGTGTTTGCGTGGGGCGACACAAAGGTGCTCAAGCTGTTTGCCCCCGAGTACGACGTCGCAATCATCGAGGCCGAGGCTCGCGCCAGTCAGGCTGTGCACGAGTTCGGGGTCCCGACACCCGGTACTCACGGCGTTGTTGAGGTCGAGGGCAGGCACGGCATCACCTACGATCGCGTCTCTGGAACGTCGATGGTGGGGCAGTTGAGCGCCAAACCCTGGAAGCTGTTTGCGTTTGGGCGCATGCTGGCCGAGCTTCACGCCTCGATCCACGAGTTCCGTGTCGACCAGCTACCTTCGCAGCACGAACAACTCGAGCACTTGATTGCACGGGCCGAGTTGCCCGCCGCCCGACGAAACACAGCCCTGGCCCGACTGCGCAAACTGCCCGAAGGGGCCTGGGTCTGCCACGGCGACTTTCATCCTGACAATGTCCTCGTCAACGGTGCCACCGCCACAATTATTGACTGGACCACCGCTTGTGCTGGGAATCCCGTGGCCGACTTCGCCCGCACTTCGTTGATCATTCAGTTGGGCGCCCCACCCCCCAGCTTCTCTCTGTGGACACGGATCATGATGCACATTGGACGCGGGCTTTTTCACGGCTCTTATACCAGACAATATCGGAGGATGCGTCGCTTGAACCCGGGGGACGTCCAACCGTGGATACTTCCGATCGCGGTGTCGCGTCTGGGCCAGAACGTCACGGAAGAACGCGATCAATTGCTCGCGCTCATTGAAAAGTTGGCGAAGTAGAGGTCGATTCCCAATAAGTCGCCGTTGTGACTACCAACGTGCGGTCTGGCAACAAATAATGACCGCTTGACTCGAACTGGTTTAAAGAACTGAGGGAACGAGTACGGTGCCCTGATTTTCGAGGTCAGGCTTTCAGGGCGGCCGGGACATGTGAAGGAGACGTGGGGTCTGAGCCGTACGAAGGTCGGTGCAAAACGCTGCGGCGCGCGGCTTCTCGTTTAGTCTTGAAGAGCCGCAGCGATCAGTTTCTTCGCCCCAGTCGCCCGATCGAGATTCTCCATTGGGGTGAAACCCCGGGTGAGAGTTCCGAAACCGAGATGCGTGAAGCCGAGCGTCCGGAGGCGTTTCGCGTCCCTCACCCAGTCGGTCTCTTGTCCCGGCGGTGTCGAGACTTGTGCCTGCAGACCAAACGAAGCTATGTCGCGTCCCTCCTGTTCCAGGTGATACCGCAGCCGGTCAATCACGGGCTCGGCATCGTCCCCCGGAAACAGGAGCGGTATCCAGCCATCCGCAAATCGCGCTACCCGCTTCACGAGGGGTTCACGAAATCCGCCGCCGATCCAGATGGGAATCTGTCGCGTCGGTCGAGGAGCAATACCGACTTGATCGAAATTATGAAATCGACCGTGAAAGGTCACCAGATCCTCGGCCCAGAGCTTTCGAAGTACAGTGATCTGCTCTTCCTGACGTGCGCCACGAGTCCGGAAATCTTCGCCCAGCGCCTCGTATTCGGTGAAGTTCCAGCCCACGCCCACACCCAGCCGCAGTCGTTGGCCCGATAGGAGGTCTACTTCGGCGGCCTGCTTGGCAACCAGGGCAGTCTGGCGCTGGGGCAGAATTAAGATGCTGGTCATCAGTTCGATTCGTCGGGTCACCGCCGCGAGATAGGCAAAAAGCGTGAGCGGTTCGTGAATCTGACTGTCGTACAGGTATGGTGGTGAGGGAAATCCGACGTCACGGCCGACAAACCGGTCGGGATGTGCACCGGTGACATGGTCGAATGCGACGATGAAATCGAAGCCAGCGCCTTCGGCGGCTTGGGCAAAGTCTCGGACAGCAATCGGATCGGTTCCTATCCGTGTTTGGGGAAATGTTACTCCGAATTTCATAGACGAACTACGACACACGACAAAGTCACGGCATTTTCGACGTGATCTTCTTCATCTCCTCGACATTGTAGGCGCGAGTCGTGACGGTTCGCGTCTTGCCTAGCGCACCGATAGCCAGAGCAGCCGCGCTGACACTTTCCTCATCCCCCTCCAAGATCGCAATTCCGTCGTACTGCCCATTGGTGTAGTAAAGATCCTTTATCGTCACACCGAGTTGCTCGCAGATTTCCTGCGACCCTCGAAAGCGTTGCGTTGTGTCCTGGATTGTCTGGATTCCCTCGTCAGTGAAGTTGAACAGACTCACATAGGTCGCCATGGGCTCTCTCCATTTATCAAAGGTTAGTTGGCGGCTGTCGCCTCAGATGTGGTTTGGAAGATTATGCCAGATCGTCCGGAGAGGGGGAAACACGGTTGCGCCCCAGTCCCTTGGCAAGATACAAGGCATTGTCCGCAGCAAGAATCAATTCCTGTGCGTTTACGGCATCGACGGGACAACTGGCGACCCCAATCGACACGGTTACCCCGGTATCAAACCGATCGATCGCCTCGACTCGCTGGCGGAGTCCCTCGGCGAACGGCACAGCTGCCTTAAGGTCGGTTTCCGGAAGAATGACGGTGAATTCCTCTCCACCGTAGCGTGCCGCGAAATCTCTTTCGCGGCACGCGGTTCGGATGGCTTCGGCAACCGCTCCGATCACGTTGTCGCCAACAGGGTAGCCGTGCTTCTCGTTAATCTTCTTCAGCCAATCCAGATCGACCATCAAAAGCGAGACCGCCCGGTTGTGCCGCAAAGCCGTTTCAACCTCGCGCACAAGCCGGGTCTGGAACGTCCCGTGGTTCGCCAACTTTGTTGCCGATTCGCTCGTCGCCAGCTCCTTCAACGATTCGAACTGCTCGGCGTTAGAGAGCGAACTCGCTGCAGCACTGGCGATAACTTCGATGAAACCTCGATTCTCCTCCAAGGGGTTTGTCGGGTTGGACTCATGCTCGAAGTAGAGCGCTGCCACCACCTCCCCTCGACTGATCATAGGCACGGCCATCGTAGTTACCTTCCCGCCGTCCCGTTTGATCGTTGTGGAACTGGTTTCCTTGAGCGTGAACGCCTCCCCAAGCGTGGGGATCTCGTCCAGAATCATGTCCGGCGAACTATCTGGACGTGAACCCGCAATGACCTTGGCCTCGTTTCGATCTGCCTCGGCTCGAACGATCGAGCAATCCACGTCCGGCATCAATTCTCTGAACCTCTTGATCAGGACTGCCAGGATTTCCTTCGCCTTCAGCGAAGCAGAAATCTGTCGTGTGATCTCAGTCGCTTTTTCGGAGTTGCGTTTCTCACGAAGCAATGCGATCGACGTTTCAGTATCCCGGTCGAATCGCTCGACCATGAAGATATAGAAAATCGCAACTATGAAAAGGAGCGATAGCGTGAGGAAGTCGTCTCTTGCGATCTCGATCGTTGCACCGAACAGTTCAAAGTTGGTGAACAGTCCGAACAGAAGGCTGACCACGAACATCGCAAACAGCACGACCCGCAAATCGGGCCAGATAATCGCAAGCACCACAATCCCCATAAACGGGATGTGGATTTGAGCCTGATCCACACGCAAGTAGTAGAGAAACGTACAGATGAATACAGCGTCGGCGGCTGCTACGATGTGCCGCCTCTTGGCCGCCATCACTATGTCTATCGGCGCCAAGCCTATCAGGACGTTCGACAGGACAAAGGCCACGACAATCAGAAAAAGTCCTACGACCCCAGAGTCTTCGATGTTCTCGAACAGCGTGAGGTAACCGGCAAGAATAATGATCAGCCAGCGGAGAAGCAGAAACGCTCTCCGATTGGCTCGCTGGGGACCATCGTACAGGTCGTGCGATGTCGTTTCCATGAGCGTCACCGGGGCTTGTCAGTCTTATATGGGAGAAG
The DNA here is from genome assembly GCA_965218585.1 of Terriglobia bacterium. Lineage (GTDB taxonomy): Bacteria > Acidobacteriota > Terriglobia > 20CM-2-55-15 > 20CM-2-55-15. The sequence continues at coordinate 507,400 of CBDCLE010000002.1, read as the reverse complement.
CAGGGTTTTGTAAACCTTTAGACGTCGGGGCGGTAAACGCTTTGGACAAGAGTCCGTTGGGAGAACGGGGCGTAAGCGAGCCCGGCCGCGCCCGCCAGCGAGACACCGACACCAATCTGGCTGGATATCAAGAGAGGCGATGCAGCCCACAGCCCATCCAGCAGAACGAGCCCGGGAATAATTTCTGAAACTTCTGTCCCGCCGCCGGATGCGCAAAGCCAACGGAAGAAACCAGATACAACCGCACCGCAATGCCGCACATCGCAGTAACGATGACCGCCGGCAAGGTCACCACAACTGGGATGGCTTCAAATCCTCTCAACACAGACTCCACAGCGTCGGCGTAATACAGAGTCGTGCAGTACATCGCCAGGTATCTTACCTGGATCATCAAGAACACACTCCGGGCGGGACCCCTCGGCAGGGCAAATCCCGTTTCGGCTTCCTCCCCCGTTCGGTTCGCATCAGGGAATGAGTTTTCAGGATCAGTGTTGGAAGAGTCGTTGCCATAGCCGACCGGCGACTGACCTTTAGCAGGAATCGCCTCTACGGGAAGAAGAAACCGATAACCTTTTCGCGGAAGTGTCTCGATAATACGCTGGTTCGTGAGGCCGTCTCCTAACGCCTCCCGGATTTTCTTTATCGCAGTATTGATTGCGTCGTCAAACTCAACAAACTGGCTGTCGGCCCACAGCACCTTCTGAATGTCTTCACGGGTAACCAATTCCCCCGAACGGCTCGCCAGCAAGACGAGCAACTTCGTCGGCTGATCCTGTAGCCGAATTCGGGAACCTTGCTTCTTGAGTTCGCCGGTCCGGACGTCCAACTCGAAAGAATAGGAGCACTAATGATCAGGAAATGTCTTCTGATGATCTGGGCAGTCGCCCTGATCAGTCCCGCTGCGGATGGAGCGGTGAATTTCGAGGAACAATCGACTTCGGTCGCATGGAACGAACTGGCATCCCTGGTGTTGGGACGCACAGTTTCAATCGGCTTCTCCGGTGGGACTGAGATTCAGGGAACGGCCCTGGCTGTTCAGGACGAAGGTCTCGTAGTCAATATTACGAAGACCGGGAATCAGTCATACCCGCAAGGGAGAAACACTATCCCGCGGAGCGCGATTTCTGTGATCGAAGTCACCGAAGAAACACGAGGCTGGGCAAAACCGTTGTTGACTGCGGCCGCCGGAGCTGGCGCGGCACTTGCATATTTCCCGCAGGCGATCAGCGACAGCCGAATCAACGTCTCTGATTCGAGACGGGTTGCAGAATGGTCTGCGGTCGGTGCCGGGGCCGGCGTGATCGGTTATTTCATCGGCAAGAAAATCTCCCGAACAGTCCGCGTTCTAAGAGTGAGCCCTGCCTCCAGTGCACGAAGTGGAGCACTCATTTATAATGCACCCTGACGGATGGGCCGCCTTCTGTATCGGAAATCTACAGACTTGTTCGGGAAAAGGACGTCGTGAAATGTCGTTTTTAAGATTCGTGTTGACCATGTTCCTTCTGACAGCCCTGTCGATTCCTTCACACGGTGTCTTTGCCCAAGAGTCCACGCCAAATGAAACGGGGAACCAGATACCCGAAGCCGTGGGTGAGTACATTTTGATCCGGGCGAACGCACAAGACCTCCCCGCCCTCGTGTCACAGAGCGGATCCAGAAGGCAAGAGGTTATCGGCGGCTCGGTGCGACTGGAAGCAGACGGTACTCATACCTGGGTGACGCGCTACCGCTACGCTGACGGCGCGGTCGTGGATGTCAGTGAAAGCTCGGGCAGCGGAAGTTATTCACAAGAGGGCGCACGCATCACTATCTTGTTTGAGGCGGGCGGGTGTTGCGAAGGCACTCTGGACGGCAACACACTGACGATTCAGACCGATGTTCCCATGGTTTATCGAAAGATTTTCGGTCAGGTTCCCACCGAAGCCTTCTCGGTCCCGAATCCGGGTGGAGAAAGCCTGCCGCCGCCCCCGCCGCCGACAAACCGCGCCACGTTCGCCCTGTCAATTGCGCCTGACTATCTACCCGGGTCCCTCGAGCAGTTGTGCGACTCCTCGACATTGATAGTTGAAGCCCATGTTCAAGCTATTCTGGTTCCAAGACAGAATCTCGATTATCCCCCCGGCACCCAGCTTGTTCAGGAACGATCGCGGCCAATTTTCCGCTACCTGGAGACAGACGCGATCCTGGTGGTCAGTCAAGTGCTTAAAGGACCGGAATCGATCCAGCAAGTAGTGATCTCTCAAAAAGGGGGGGTACTGGGGCGGTACACGGAATTGCCCATTCAATACGATCTGGTAGAAGAGGAAGAGCAGTACATCCTTTTTCTTACCGATGAGACCCGACCCGATCTCCCAGATGTGACCGGCAGCCCTCGCTACGCCCTCAACGGCTCTTGGACAGGAATGTTCCAAATCGATGAGAGTCGTGTCCGCTTAACCCCAGATGCAGCCGGTCCAATACGTGAACAGCTTGACGGCAGGAGTTCACAAGAGGTGATCGCCGAAATTCAGGGATGTTCCGAGACACCGGTACGCTAAGACTCCAGGCCAGGCTGGCGACGGAAAGTAAACTGAGCCGCCACTCCCATGCCGGGGTCGTGGCGGCCCCGGGGTCTCCTCTCCCGAGGGTTAGCGCTCATCCGAGCGGATCTCCCCGCCAACGATCGTCAGCTTGGTATTGAGCATGTTCCAATAGCCTTCCAGCGGATTGCCGTCAAGAAGGATCATGTCGGCCAGTTTCCCCTCTTCCAGGGTGCCGAGGTCGTCCTCCATGTCGATGTAAGCCGCGCTGTTGGGCCCCATGATTCTGATGATGTCCTGCATCGAAAACATGATGTTGTACGACTTCAGCTCGTGTTCGAGGACCGCAACGTCTGCGTAGTTCTGATCTGTGCAGTAGGCGATTCCCGTCCCTCCGCTGGCATCCCAGATGGTCCGTGCATTCACAAGCGTGTAGCCCGCCTCGGTACCGGTGGCCCTTCCCTCCGCGTCCCTGTTCGCACCGGCAATGGCCTCAGGCCACGCCTCGCCGTTGCGGAACCGTGGCGAGTTGTCATCTTCGAACACGTCGATGATCGGCGCACCGAAGCCGATGAGACCGAGGACAATCGAGTCGGTCGATGCCACCTTCTCGGCTGCTTCGCGGCTCACCCAGTCCTTGTTGGGCAGGTGAACCAGCCGTCGCACACCGGCGTCGATTGCGCCGACCATGGAGGAGGTGCTTACCGCATGGACATTGACCTGTACACCGGCCCTGGCCGCTTCGTCGACGATTGCTTCGAGGACCTCGATTTCCTCAGGCGTTGGTCCCGGCTCGGGCGTGAGGCCGATCTCACCCGTGTGAAAAATACCCCGGGCGGCCATGTCTCGAATAGTCGCACGACCTTCTTCGGGCGTTCCCCTGAGGTTGACGCGTTCTGAGGGAATGATGCGCGGACCGTTGATCATTCCGGACTCGATGTGATCGCGGAGCGTCAGGCTGCCGTCGCCGGGGCCTCCGCCAGAAAGAACCGTCGTGTATCCGGCTTCGAGCAACGACTGCATCTGCTCGGCCTCATCCGGACCGGTGTTGATGTGCTTGTGTGCGTCGATGAACCCGGGCAACGCGCTCATGCCGCCCGCGTCGATCGTCTCGACGCCGGCTGCATCGGCGCGGCCAGGTGCGACAGATGCGATCCTCCCGTCACGAATGACAATCGAACCGTTTTCGATAACATCTCCGTTACCCACGATGATGCGTGCGTTAGTGATCACAAGATCCTGGGCTGCGGCCTTCCCGGCATGACCAGCGCTGAATAAGAACGCCATCAAGGCAAGGGCAAATAGTCGTTTCACTTTTCGAGGTCCTCCCGTATTCGTCGTCCTAAAATCGAAGCGCCATCATAACTCAAGTATTTCCTTGCACACAGCCGCTGTCAAAAGGAGCTGATGCAGATCGATTCCGCCGGACGGCGCGGCTGGTTTCTTTCCATGCTTCGGATTGTCGGTCGCTGACATCTAACTACTTGCGGAATCCATACTCCAGCGTAAAGAACTCCGGATTCAATTCACTCAGCGGCTCGCGTAACTTTGCCAATTCCTCCTCGGGACCGTGGATCTCAAGCTTCACGATTTCCGCAGATTGCGGCATTTCCTCGAGCAAGGCTCCGACGTTCTGAACGTGTGCCAATAAGGCGTCGGCGTTTTCGTAACCCTCCCGACAGAATGCGAAATCGGCGCCAAAACTGAAACCGTAATACAGACATCCGGGCTCGCCCCGTGTCTTCTCTACGAAACGATCACAGAGCTCTTTGAATACATCGAGCTTCCCGTCCTGTACTTTGAAATAAGGAACGATTGTGCAACAGGTATCATTGGTGGCCATCGACGAGTCCTTTCTTCGTATCCAACAAATTGTTACTGATCGCTCCGAATCGAACAGGGAGCGACCCCATACAGCATCGCATCATTTACACGCTGGCCGTAAACCTACTACCGGCGGGAACCGAACTCAAGTAACCCCAATCCCATTCCTCAAAAATCTCGCACTTTTCCACTGTTGACCGACCCACCACAGGCGCCAACCGAGGGGTCGGGGGGCAGTGCATCCACTCGTAGGCGCGCTATCAGGTTTCGCTATCAATACTGAACCCACATCTAGTATCTTATTGGGATCAAAGACCGCCGCGCCTCTTCAGGCGGGTCTGTCTCGATCAGCAGAAGGAGCTTGTTGATGAAAGGTCGTATGCGCGTGCCGTTGTTTGCGAGTCTGTGGACCATAGCTTTGCTGGGATTGTCTGCATCCGGCGTTGCCCAAGAGGGAACACGTGGGACGGCCAATTCGGAGGACGCGCGAACAATTCCGCTGGATCAGCCAGCCCCTGTCAGCCCGGATGTCACGACCGGCGAACTCGCCAATGGCCTCCGTTACTACATCCGCGAAAATCAGGAGCCGGAAAACCGAGCTGAATTGCGGCTCGTAGTCAACGTGGGCTCGATCGTCGAAGACGACGACCAGCTCGGGCTGGCACACTTCCTCGAACACATGGCCTTCAACGGGACCGAAAACTTTGAGAAGCAGGAACTGATCGGTTTCATGGAATCCATCGGCATGCGCCTGGGTCCGGGTGTCAATGCATCGACCTCATTTGACGAAACCACTTACCAACTGGAAGTCCCGACCGACAATACTGAAAACCTCGAGACGGCGTTTCAGATTCTCGAAGACTGGGCTCATGGGTTGACGCTGGATCCCGACGAGATCGATATGGAGCGGGGCGTCGTTATCGAAGAATGGCGGCTGGGACAGGGCGCGGCCACGCGATTACGCGATCAACAGTTCCCGGTCATCTTTAACGGATCGCAATACGCCGAACGTTTGCCCATCGGCACGCTCGAAAGCCTTGAGACATTCGAGCACGACGCGCTTCGCCGCTTCTACAGCGACTGGTACCGGCCCGACTTGATGGCTGTAATCGCCGTAGGCGACTTCGACGCATCCGAGATCGAGGCGCTGACACGCCAGCATTTCGAAGGCCTCGAGAATCCGGCGGACCGTAGAGAACGTGTCGTGTATGAGGTTCCCGATCACGCGGAAACGCTGTTTTCCATCGCAACCGACCCGGAGATGCCGGCCACGACGGTCCAGGTCTACCACAAGATGCCGCCCGAAGAAGACTGGACGATCGGCGGGTACCGGCAACGGATCGTCGAACGGCTTTACAACAGCATACTCACGAACCGTTTTGCCGAGATCGCACGGGAACCCAACCCGCCGTTCCTGAGAGCCTCTTCAGCCCAGGGCCAGTTGATCCGATCGAAAGGAACTTTCTTCCTGAGCGCCGCGGTCCTCGAGGACCGTATCGAACGGGGCCTGGAAGCTCTGTTTACTGAAGCGGAACGCGTCGCTCGATTTGGGTTCACAGAATCCGAGTTGGAAAGACAGAAGATCTCGGTTATGCGTGGAATGGAGCGCAGCTACACGAATCGAGCCAACCGGAATTCGGGAGCGTTCGCCCGCGAATATACCCGCGCTTTCCTGAACGGCGAATCGATCCCGGGCATCGCATACGAGTACGCGCTCTACGAACGTTTCGTTCCGGAGATATCGATTGACGAAGTCAACGCGATCGGCGCGGATTGGATCAGTAACGCCAACCGTGTCGTTGTCGTTGCCGGACCGGAAAAAGAAGGACTGACGATGCCTTCCAGAACAGCCCTGACGGCTGTTCTGGAAGGCATAGACGATATCGAGATCACGGCCTACGTGGATACCGTCTCGGACCAGCCGCTGTTGTCGTCGCTTCCCGAAGGCTCGGAAGTCGTGGCAACAAGGATGGTCGGGGACGGCATCACCGAATGGGATCTTCAAAACGGAATCCGCGTCGTTCTCAAGCCTACCGACTTTGACGAAGACCAGATCCTGTTCCGAGGTTTCAGCCCCGGGGGAACCTCCCTGGCGATGGACGAAGACTACATTCCCGCGAGCACTGCGGTGACACTGATTTCAAACGGCGGCATCGGAGATTTCAATTCCATTGATCTGCAGAAGGTACTCACGGGCAAGATCGCAAGCGCGCGTCCGTTCATCTCCACCTACGAGGAGGGTGTCACCGGCAACGCATCGGCCACCGACGTAGAGACAATGTTCCAGCTGATTTATCTGCGGTTCACGGCGCCCCGCGCCGACGACACCATATACGAGCTGTGGAGAACGCAGAGTCGTCAGGCTCTGGCCAATCGGGATTCGAATCCCGCGACGGCCTTCAATGATGCTTACACGCGCATCATCACTCAGGACCATCCACGCCAGCGTCCACCAACTGTTGAGATACTCGACGACACGGACCTGGGCGAATCACTCTCCTTTTACGAAGAGCGGTTCTCAGACGCCAGCGATTACACGTTCGTTTTCGTTGGCAACCTCGATTTCGAAGTGATCGAGCCCCTAGTGGAACGTTACCTGGGAGGTCTGCCGACGACAGGCCGGGAAGAGACATGGCAGGACATCGGTCTCAGGGCTCCAACCGGAGTGTTCGAGGAGACCGTGTACCGCGGGCTTGAACCGCGAAGCCAGACGCGTATCGCCTTCACGGGCCCTTTCGAATACGAAGATCAGGCCGAGCGAACCGGCATCCGGGCCATGGCCATGACATTGGAAACACGCCTTAGAGATCGGTTACGCGAAGAACTCGGAGGCACTTACAGCATCGGTGTGAGAGCCAACATGGCCTGGCAGCCTCTGGAAACCTACACGTTGACCATCACGTTCGGGTCGGACCCCGATCGAACGGACGAACTGGCCGAGGCGGTTTTCGAAGGCATCGAAGACCTTAAGAACTCGATGCCGAACGAGGAGCTGGTATCCGACGTCCGTCAGGCCCTTCTGCGGTCGTTTGAGACAGACTTCCAGGAAAATCGAACGCTGCTCAATCAACTCGCTAACGACTATCAGCGGGGCGTCGCACCCGGCGCCAGCATTCGGACGTATCCTGCTTCAGTTGAAGCGGTTACACCCGAATCGATCCGGGAAGACGCACGGCAATACTTCAACCTGGAGAACCAGATTCGGGTCACCCTGATGCCGGAAAGGTAGGAAAAGGAAGAGTGGGAGCTGAAAAAGTGGGGACAGGTCACTCTTTTTGTCCTGTGGAGAAGCTCAGTCGACGCAAAAAGAGTGACCTGCCCCCACTTTTTCCCGACTTTTCAGGACGTTTGACACACCCTGTGGGTGGGAGTAGGATACCCCTAATTTCGAAACCAATGATCCAAGGAGAACCCAGATGAAACGAATCCTTTATTACGTCTCGATCGTACCGCTCGTGTTGATACTGGTGGCGTGCGCTCCTGCGGCCGAACCGGAAGCGGAGGCCCCCGCTGCTCCCGCCGAGCCAGAGGGACCGACTCGCAGCATCACGAACATCACCGGCGATTTGTATCGAGCGCAGAACAACGCGCACTTCACAGTGTTCCTGGTTACCGAAGAAGGCATCATCATGTCGGATCCGATCAACCGGGATTTCTCCACCTGGCTCAGGGGTGAACTGGATACGCGCTTCGGCCAGCCAGTTCGGTATGTCCTCTACAGCCACAGTGACTGGGACCATGCTTCAGGCGGAGAGGTCTTCGCGGATACCGCAGAGTTCGTCGGCCACGAGGGTATGCTGGACGCACTGGCGGATCCGACCGACATGGATCTTCCCGCGAATGCGGCAGAGTTGGACGCCAATGGAAACGGTGAAGTCGAGATGGCCGAGGCAGCCGGCAGCAACTTCGAGGGCAACTTCGCAAACTTCGATGCCAACGCAGACGGTATGCTCAGTGGCGGGGAAATCGCCCGCGGACCTGTCAGCGATGTCTATGCTCCGAGCACGACATTTTCGGACAGGACTACGATCGAACTCGGCGGGAGCACTGTTGAGATGATCCATCCAGGTGCGGCGCATTCGGCCAACATGTCGGTGGTGTACTTCCCGGCAGAGAGCGCCGCTTTTGTCGTCGACTACGTCAGCCTTGGACGGCTTCCGTTCCAGACAATGGGTGGCTATGACCACGAGGTCTGGACGGGCGCTATGAGGGCACTCGAGTCGCTCGATGCCGAGTTCGTCATACCGGGTCACGGTGACGTGGGATCGACGGCCGATGTGACCGAGTACATCCAGTATCATCAGGATCTCTATGATGCGGTCGCCGAGGGCATGGCTGCGGGTTCGTCCCTGGAGGAGATGCAGGCATCCATAAGTCTGGATGCGTATTCGGATTGGGGCAACTACGAACAGTGGCTTTCTCTGAACGTCCAGGGAATGTACAACTCGATGCAATAACCAGGGGCTTCGGCGTAGCTTGAACCTTGGGTCGGGTTTCGTTGCACGTTGGGGGACACGAGAGTGTCTCCCGGACTGGGGCCAGACATTTAGCGCCGTCCACTGACAAAGGGGACGGACGCTTAAGAATTCGATCAGCCAAACGACTGGGATGTGTTGAATTCTTAAGTCTCCGTCCCCTTTTCCATTCACCCAGAGACAACGGGAGACAGACCAGTGGCTGAGTCAACCCCAAATCCGCTTAGAATGGCAGGCTTCGCTCTGCCCGCGCTGCCGCTCAATGCTGCTCTGACAGCACTCTTTGTCTTTATTCCGCCCCTCTACGCCGAATATGGCGGGTTGACTGCTGCCACGGTCGGTAGCGTCTTTCTTTTCGCAAAACTGTTCGACATGGTGACCGACCCGATCTTCGGTCTGGCCGCCGACAGACTGGAAACACGTTGGGGCCGGCGGCGCCCCTGGCTCGCCCTGTCGGTGCCCATTCTGATGGTGTCGCTCTACCGTCTCTATCTGCCCCCGGAGGCTGCCGGCTACGTCTATTTCGTCGGCTGGTTGATCGTTATGTACGTCGGCTGGACGCTGGCCACGGTCAGCCACACGGCCTGGGCGCTGGAGCTTTCGAGCGACTATGACCGCAGGTCACGGATCACGGCCATACTGCAGGTCGCCGTCATGATCGGTGCGATCATCGTCAGCCTCATCCCGGCGATCATGGAACGTTTCGGCACACCGACCTTCGAGGCACGAACGGCAGCCATCGGCATGTTCCTGGTCATCAGCCTGCCGATCACCGTGATGATCGCACTGTTCAGTATTCGGGAACCCTCGGTGAAACGTCAGCCACCGATCAGTTGGAAGAGTGTTTCGATCGTCCTCCAGAGCGCGGCACTGTTCAGGCTAATGTTTGCCAACGCACTATTGACATTCTCAACCTATTTCGTTCAGGGGCTCTTCGTGTTCTTTGTCTCCTATACGCTGAGACTGGAAGAAAGCGTCGGAACCATTCTCTTGTTCCTGATCGTGGGGGGACTGGTTTGCCTGCCACTGTGGGTGAAGCTTTCCCAGACATGGAGCAAACACAAGACTGTCCAGGTCGCCGTTTTCTTTGGAACCCTGTCGCCACTGCTTCTTCTCGTTCTTCCCCCGGGAGAGGCAGTGCTGACAGGATTGGCGTTCTTTCTGATCGGCGTTAATACTTCAGCCAACGAGTTCCTTCCGCGATCGATGATGGCGGATGTCTCCGATGAGGATGCCGCGAAGTCGGGGTCGGACCGGATGGGACTCTACTACGCGCTGCTTCAGTTTTCGAGCAAGCTGGCAGCCGGATTGGCGGTCTTCATAGGGTTTTCTTTTCTCACGATCTTCGGTTTCGACCCAGTGCTGGGTGCGGACAACAGCGCGGACTCTCTCGAACGGATTCGCTACTTGATCGTCGCGTTGCCCATGGCCGCTTACGCCATAGTGATTTTCCTGATGTGGCGATATCCTATTACGCGCGAACGTCAGCAGGAGTTGCGGCGACTGATCGAAGAGGAGACCGAGGCCTGACAATTGCAGGAGAGGAACCACGATGAAGATCACACCTAAAAGCACGGTCATCTACAAGGTTCATGCCGACTGTATCTCACATTCACAGACCGACATCTCAGTCCGGGATGTGGGGTCGACAATCGATGAACCGCTAGAGCGCGGAGGTACGAATCTCGGACCGGCACCGACGGAAACGATGTTGTCTGCGCTCGCGGCATGTACCAACGTCATTAGCAACAAGTGCGCGAAGAACCTTGGCATCGAGTTCGAGGCGGTATCGATCGACGTGGAGGCGGCCTTCGATAACCGGGGCGTACGGTTGCTGGAAGAAGTGAACATCCCGTTTCCGACGATCAAACTCTTTATCAACGTGAGAACACCGGCATCGGAAGCTGAGATGGCTCAGCTGAAGGCGGATCTGAACAAGTACTGTCCGATCTCGAAGATCATCCGGGGGGCAGGGACAGAGATCGAAGAGATCTGGACGGTGGAACGACCATAGGAAGCATCCATGACGCGAGGATTCATAGCCTTTTCTCTGGGACTGCTAGCGGCTCTCTTGGTCAGCGCAGGAGGTGAGGAGGCCATCGCACAGACCGGCGCCGAGAATGGTCAGTGGCCCTACTACGGTGGCGGCCCGGGTAGTACACGCTACTCGCCGATCGAGCAGATCAACCGCGACAACGTCAATCGCCTGGAAGTCGCCTGGACATGGAAGTCGGACAACTTCGGCACCCGTCCGGAGGCAAAGAGCGAAACGACACCGCTCATGGTGGACGGAGTGCTCTACTTCACTGCCGGCGATCGCCGGGTTGTTGTTGCGGCGGACGCCGGGACAGGTGAAACGCTCTGGGTTTGGCGGAGCGACGAAGGTGAACGCTACGAACGGGCTCCACGAAGAAATTCGGGCCGCGGCGTGTCGTACTGGGCTGACGGTGAAGACCGGCGCATCCTTGCGGTAACGCCGGGATTTCGACTGGTGGCGCTCGACGCTGACACCGGTCGTCCGGTCGAGAGTTTTGGCGAAGGCGGCATCGTAGATCTTTTTGACCAGTTGGATGTGGACATTGAAGGAGAAGTTACCGGGAAGATCGGCAACACCTCACCACCGGTTATTGCCAGGGATACGGTAGTCGTGGGACCGGCCCTGCTCGTCGGAATGCGTGTGGATCGAACCAACGTCAAGGGTGATGTCATGGGGTTCGACGTTCGCACAGGTGAGCGGCGCTGGATCTTTCATACGATTCCCCGACCGGGAGAACCCGGTTACGAAACATGGTTGGACGGTTCGGCCGATTACACGGGCAACGCAGGTGTCTGGGCACCGTTTTCAGTAGATCCGGAACTTGGATACGTGTACCTCCCGGTTGAAGCCCCAACGAATGACGTTTACGGCGGGCATCGCCTGGGCGACAACCTGTATTCGGATTCTTTGGTCTGCCTGGATATCGAGACTGGAGAGATCATCTGGTACCAGCAGTTGATCCACCACGATATCTGGGACATGGATATGCCGTCGCATCCGATCCTGATCGACATCAATGTGGATGGACGAGAGATCCAGGCGGTTGTGCAGCTCACCAAGCAAGCCTTCGCTTACGTCTATGATCGAGTGACGGGAGAGCCGGTCTGGCCCATCGAAGAACAGCCGGTACCGCCCTCTGATGTACCGGGCGAGGCCGCCTCTCCCACTCAGCCCTTCCCGTCCAAGCCGCCGCCATTCGACGTGCAGGGTGTCACCGTAGATGACCTGATCGATTTCACCCCTGAACTAAGAGAGAAAGCGCTGGAGGCCATAGAACAGTTTCGGATCGGTCCTATCTATACGCCTCCGTCACTGGTGGACGCGGCGGACGGAACCCGAGGGGTACTTGGCTTGCCGAACTTTACCGGTGGTGCGAACTGGGAATCGGGAGCGGCCGATCCTGAAACCGGATTTGTCTACGTCGGATCTCAGACCAACCCTTCGGTCATGGGCCTGGCGCCTCCTGACCCGGAAGAGTTCGACGCCGACTTCATTCGTGGCGGGGGTGCCCCACCAAGAATCGACGGCCTGCCTGTCATCAAGCCACCATACGGACGAATTACAGCCTACGACATGAACCAGGGTGAGATCGCGTGGCAGATGGCGAACGGTATCACGCCTCCGGCAATCGAAAACAACGAAGCTCTTCAGGGGTTGGACATTTCCAGAACCGGGAGCGCCTCGCGTGCCGGACTTCTCGTGACAAAGACACTGCTGTTTTCAGGTGAAGGACAGAGCGGGCAGCCGTGGTTCCGCGCTCACGATAAAACAACCGGCGAGATTGTCTGGGAAACAGAGATACCTGTCGGCGTTCAGGCGGGACTGCCGATGACCTACGTGCATGACGGGAAGCAGTACATCGTCTTTGCTACAGGCAGTGGGAACGGGCCGGCTCAGTTGATCGCGTACGCCCTGCCCGACGAACTATAGGTGCGCTCTGAGCGCAGAATCAAAAGGTGCGGTCATAGACCGCACGTACAGTTCGAACGAGCGAGATGTCCGTCTCCTGTCAGTTCGCTTCCAATTCCCCAGCCCGTTCCTCCCATTGAGCCATGAACCGGAAAGCGTTCTCGGCGGGCGGTTGTGGAGAAAACGTCTCCAGCTACCGGACAGGCTTCTGGCTCTCGTTTTTGAAGGAGTGGACGCAACCCACGCCCGTCCAGACCACGTCACCAACCTTGACATGATAGTTTTCGCCGTCCAGGGTGGCCTCCACTTCACCGCTGAGATAGAAGTACCCCTCCTCGAACGCATGATCGTGCAGACCGATACCCACCCCCGGTTGATACTCAATCAGAGCCATGCGATGGTGGCGTGCTCCAAGCTTCTCATCGATCAACCAGTTCAGAGAAACGCCTTCCAGTCCGGGCGCCTCAGGAGGACGGTCGTCCATCGAAGGGATCTGGCCGACGTCGAAGTGGCCCAGAGCATCGCCATTGATGTTGTCGAGGTCCAGCGGTTCGGCCTGAACCGGGAAAGCAGAGTCTTTCAGGAAAAACGTGTCCCGCTCCCTCCCGCCCGCTTTAGGTTGGGGCGCAGCCATCTGCAACCAGCGAACCGGTTCCGATCCCATGTTGCGCCATGCATGCACCGACCCCACGGTGATCGCACCGAAATCTCCAGGCCCAATCACGTATGCGTTGTCATTGAGGCTCAGCAGCGCCTTGCCCGAGAGAATGTAAAATCCCTCTTCGTAGGCGTGAATATGCGGCAGCAACTTCCCTCCAGCCTCCAACTGCTGGACGCCCAGACCTGTATGCAGAGACCCGGAGTCATGATCGACCAGCGACACCTCTCCGTAGCCCTCGCTGTGATTCTCATAGGTCGGATTCGTTTCGAAGGCCGTGTCGTCAAACTTGCCTACATAATGCATACTCACCACCGCGTCATCTTGAGGTTATCGGGAATCGTCTAGCAGTACGCTGCTGACGGCTACAACGAGTACGGCCCGACGTCGCCCCGTATCGTCACCCATTGGGCTTCGGTAAACGCTTCGATGTTGGTCCGGATGCCACCGATACGGGAGCCGGACCCGGACTGCCCCATGCCTCCGAACGGAACCGGAGATTCATCGTTGATCGTCTGATCGTTGATATGAACTGCGCCAGTTGGAATAGTGTCGGCCAGTCGAAGTCCCTTCATGACATCCCGCGTAAAAACACCCAGCGACAGACCGCATGGGGGGGAGGTGGCCATGCCGACGGCTTCTTCCTCGGTGTTGAACGTGGTTATGGGAGCGACTGGGCCAAAGATCTCTTCCAGGTATGCCGGCGCCGAAGTTGAAACATCGGTCAGAACGGTCGGTTCGTAGTAAAGCCCTTCGTATTCACCTCCCGTGGCGAGGGCGGCCCCGCCGCTCACGCTTGCCGTAACGAGGGCATGGACGTTGTCCCGTTGCCGCTCATCGATGATGGGTCCAATCGCCACCTGCTCAGTAGCGGGATTGCCGACGGCCATTCCCTTCGCCCGTGCGACCATCGCGTCTGTATAATCATCGACGACCTTCGAGTGGACCAGGTGGCGGGAGGAGGCCATACAAATCTGCCCCTGGTGGAAGAACGCACCAAATGCAGCCGCGTCGACAGCCTTCTCCACATCCGCGTCGTCTAAAACAATCACTGCCGAGTTACTGCCCAATTCCAGGTGCGCCCGCTTGAGATGCTCCGCGGCGAGTTTGGCCACGGCCCGCCCGCCCCGAATGGAACCCGTGAAAGCGACGACGCCCACGTGTGGATTAGCGACGACAGCTTCGCCCACATCGACGCCACCGGGAAGGACACTGAGGAGCCCTGACGGTAAGCCGGCTTCCTCAAAGATTCGCGATATAGTCACGCCGCCGCAGACAGCCGTCCGCAAGTCCGGCTTGAGCAGCACGGCATTGCCCAAAGCCAGAGCCGGCGCGACCGCGCGAAGGGCAAGAAAGAGCGGCGCATTGAACGGCGAAATCACTCCGACTACGCCCACGGGCCGCCGTCGGCTCATGCTCAGACGAGGCTGGGGAGAGGGGATCAATTCTCCATACGGATGCGTCGGCAGTGAAGCGGCTTCGTAACAATCTGTCGTCGACAGATGGATCTCGAATCCGCCCTTGGGCTGGATCGAACCGGATTCGCGGACGATCCAGTCTATGATCTCTCCTGCATGGTCAGAAAACAGGTCGCCGGCGCGACGCATGACGCCGGCCCTTTCTTCAACGGATGTAGCGGCCCACTCTTTTTGAGCTTCAACAGCCAGTTCAGCAGCCCTCTCAACATCGCCGGGGGTGGCACTGCCCATCTTCCCCAACTCGTCTCCTGTCGCCGGTTCTGTGACGGCATATTCTCCACCCGACCCGGCAACCCATCCATCAATGAAGATCTTCCCTTCCCATTCCTTCGAACCCAGTAAGCTCATCGACGCACACCTCTATGTGACAGGCTAACCGCCAGCCTGAAATTTTCAGGAGATTATACGTGCTCCCGAACACGAACGTCAGTCATGCACTCAAAATAGCTGTTAGGGGACGCACAGGGCATCGTTATTCCTCTGGTTCGGCGTGATCTATTTCGGACGGTTAATACCCTGGGACAGTTCAGTTAGTCAAAAAGTCCCCTGCAGAACCACACACTTCAATTACCGTGGCGCCTCACCATGAGGCGTCACCGGTATCCGGATGAATCCCGGCTCAATATAGATTGACGGAACGAACTGCAGAGGCTGCCGCGCCAGTTCGGGATCGCAACCGTAAGGCAGAGTCATCGGCTGGTCTGTGGATCGGAATCTCTCCTCCAACAGAACGGGCTCGGTCAGAAACAATGGGTCCTCGGTGAGGACGTCAGCACGCAAGTCTTCTCCTTCTAACCAGTAACGCTCGGTGACTTTCTTCTGTGTCGAGGAGGGTAGATCCGCCATGTCATCCAGACCATGAGGATCGAACGTGAAGCGGGTGGTCTCGATCACAAGTTGCTCGTTCTCGTACCAGCCTACAGCGTGACCCTGCTGGAAAAAGTCGGTGACCTCGAGTCCCGGATGCCCATGACCTCTTAACCAGATCGTGCGTACGACATCGTTATGCTCGTAGGAAATAAGGACACGGTCTTCCAGCTGCTCTATCTGCCACAGGAGCGGATCGACGATGATGGCGGGAACAGTCGGCGGCACGCAGTCGTATTTCGGTAGCGCATGTTCGTCAAAAGCTTCGCGGAACCCGAGTGCACGGGCTCGCAACGGCAGCTCAGATACAACCCACGGACAGGTCACACCGTTAGACATGCAACCTTGCCTGTTCCAGACACCGTTGAGATCTGGGACGTCGGGACTGGCACCAGGCAACTGCACTGACAGACCTGTTTGTGGGCTACCGGCCAGCCACAGCAGAAACACGGCAGCGACAACCATCTTGAGGCAAAACTTTTGGTTCCCCTTCATCATCTCTCCTCCTCGATAATCGGTGGACACTTTTAATCGTTTCTACCACAAACTTCCAAGGCACGGTAGACCGAAGCGAATCTCCACCCCGACTACAGAACGTGCGGCCCGGCCCTGGTTGCGATAAAATCTTAGCCCACAATGAAGCTCTGGATCTTCTCCGCAATCTGCATCGGACTCGTCCTCTCACTCGGCGCGAGTGCACACCACTCGATCGCTGCCGTCTATGATCGTGCAAAGGAAGCCACGCTTGAAGGTTTGGTCGTCCGGTTCGAGTTCGTCAATCCTCATCCGTTTGTGACGATCGAAGTTGAAGAGTCTGGAGGCGCGGTCCAATCCTGGAGGCTGTAAATGGACAACCGCCGGGAGTTGGCCGAAGTCGGTTTCGAAGCCGAAACGCTCAGGCCCGGAGATCGGATAGTGGTGGTAGGTAACCCGTCCCGCAGGGAACCGAATGCCCTCTATATTCGGAGGCTCGACCACCGGGGCAGTGGCTTCAACTACCAGCATCACCCCTAGCAGCCTGTACCACCCCGTCGGGACCAGCTTTACGGCCCGTGAGACTGGTCAGGATCGATCCCACGACAACCAGTCCCGCACCCACCAGGCTCACCCAGCCGAGACGTTCGGGCGGAAGCACTCCGGGATAGAAACGCTCCACAGTCGCCGCGAAAGCGAGTGTTCCCAGCGGAGTCAGTGCCAGAACGGCGCTCACCCTCGAGGCTTCCCAGTGATTCAGTGCTTCGGCGAAAGAAAACTGTAAGCAATCAGTGTGTTGAGCGCGCAGTAGACAACGATGGGCCAGGCGGCAGGGACCAACCAGAGTAACGTCATGGGTTCTGTGGCCGGGAAGATCGCTATCGTCGCGAAAACGTAAATGAAGACCATGACGGCGACTGAAGAATAATCCTTGAGCAGCTGTTTCTGAGCCATCGCATAGACCGCCCACGCCACCGCTCCGATCGTTATGAGCAAAGCTCCCTGCCACAGCTCGTCGGCACTCGCAGCGAACGCTTCCAATTGGTTTCGGAAGAATACAACGAGGCCAGTGACCAGAACGGCGAATCCCATCCACTGGGAAGTCGAATAGCGCTCCCCGAACAGCCAGATTCCGCCCAACCCCATCAACACGGGCGCCAGTTGGATCAACACCTGTGCAACGGCCGGAGTCGTCAGTTCGAGGCCCAGTATGTAGAGCATGTAATTGGCCGTCAACGTGACTGCTGCGATCAACAGGAGAGGCCAGGCTCCCCGACCGGGACGGGTGCCCGTCCTGGCAAGGATACCCCGCCTTCGCAGCCACAGACTCAAGACCAGGGTCGCCACAAGGAATCGGAACCAGGTCAGCGTCCACGGATCGACGTAGACAAGGGCAAGGGTCAAGGCTACAGGCAGCGTGGCCCATGTCAGCATGGCAACAACTGCCAGGGACAGGCCCAGTCGCCAGCGGCCGGTTACGGAATGTCTCATGGTGGATCCCGAAGCCGGACTTCAGAATTGAGGTCTCAGGAAGATTTTCCTTTCTTTTTCGAAAAGAGCGATCCAGGTGATTCCGAAAGTACTATCGGCCTTGAAGTAGCTATCTCTCAAATGAAAATCGAGCTGGATGCTAGCGGAGGGATGCTTCAGGATTCGATCCCAGTCGCGGGGCCAAATCCAATTCTGAAGTGTCCGTCCCTCTCTTATTCGGCAGGGCGCAACCAGAACGGAACGCCTTCTTCCCACTTGTTGTGCGTCAGGCGTACGCTCAGGCCATCGGCTAGCCTGTAAGCAAAGATTTCCCCATACATCTGAGGACCGAACACCACCTCTTGCACAAGGGGTTCTTCATCGGTGATGCCGGCCTGTTCTGAAACATAGATGATCCACTCGCCATCGGGCGAATACGCGGGATGGGCGTCCTGGCCGGAATCAAAGGAAATACGTTGAATCTCTCCGGGACTCCCGTCGGGCAAGAGTTCCAGGATGTAATTGTCAAAGGTGCGGTATCCGAACCTATCTACTTCGCTGTCACGGTCTGAAGCAAAAACGATCGAATTCCCGTCCGGCGAGAAGGCCGGAAAATTGTTTCTTGCCGCATCATCGGTCAGTTGCACGAGATTGCTGCCGTCGGTATTCATCAAATACAAATCAAAACTGCCGTTTCGCGAACTGCGAAAGACCATTCGCTCACCGTCAGGTGAAAAAGCCGCCACACCGTCGTTGGCTTCAGTATTGGTCAAATTAACTCGGTCGCTGCCATCCCTGCGCGAGATCCAGATGTCTGAGTAGTCCGTGGCGCTGCCGACGAATACGCCACGCGTATACGTAATCCAGTCCCCGTCCTCAGACCACTTCATGTCGTACAAACGGAATCCCAGGCCCTCTTCCGCGATGATGCCGATTCCCGCTTCTTCGAGGAGTTCCCGTTGATTCGCTCCGTCAAAATCGGCTGTCACGAGGCGGGTTCCTGCTTGATTCTCGATAGTTGTCAAGACTTCATTCGAAAACGGATGTGGGGCCAGGCCCGAAGTGTGACGCATCGGATAAACCGTCACTGAACGGTCTCCCAACTCTACGTCGACCGGATAGTCCGCCGCCAGCAAGGCTCCGGCCCCCAGAACGTCCTCCACCGCCTGACTGGTTCCGAAAACAGGCCCGACGCCATGGCTGACCATGGCGCCGCTTTCGGCGTCGTAGTCGGGTATCCAGTAGTTGTTGCCCTCGGCGCTCTCGAGACGCGAATCCGACCCGTCGAGATTGACCGACTGGATTGACCAGTCTGCGTATCCACTACGTGTCTGGAACGCAAGGCGTCCATCCGGCGTCAAGGCCGGCGCAAGGGCTTCGACACCCTCGGGCGTGAGGGCTTGCGGGTTCGATCCGTCCGCGTTGATCGTCCAGATTCGGAATCCACCCTCCTGTCCAAGTATCGGGCTGGTCGGGGGACCTTCCACCTCGCGCGGGCTGTCGGAATAGAAATAGATCATCTCACCGTCGGGGGACCACTCGGGCGAACCGTTCCAGTTGCCCTCTTCAGTCAGCCGCTGCTGGTTTTCCCCGTCGGCGTCCATCACGTAGACCTGACCGTCCCGCTGACGGGTAAAGCCGAAGACGGGGTGTCCGTATGCAGGAATGTCGCGGTCCGAAGAGAATGCGATACGCTCGCCGTTGGGTGAGAAGGCGGGTCGGAAATCGCCACGCGGATTCTCGGTGAGGTTTTCCGCAGCGTCCATTCGTTGCGTCGTGTCCGGATCGAACGGCATTGAGAAGATGTCGGAATTCCCGTCACGTGTACTGACAAAGGCTATGGTCAGCCCGTCCGGAGAGATGGTCGCCTGGTCTTCCATCATCGGACTGTCTATCAACAGCCGCGGCTCGCCGCCTTCGGCGAGATCGATCACAAAGAGATCGGGATTGCCGCGTCTTTCGGATGTGAAGATCACCCAGCGGCCGTCGGGAGAAAACTCTGCATCGTAGTCGAGACCAGGATGATCGGTAAGCCGCCTGGGCTCCGCTCCGGGGCTTTCGAAGTGAAAAATATCCCAGTTACTGGGCCGCAACGACGAGAAAACGATCCGCTCCAGAGCCGCCTGATCCTCTCCGTCCGTAGCTGAATCGACTGTGGGGCCAGAGCATCCGAACGTCAGAGCCAGCACCGCCAATACACACAAATAAGATCGTTTTTTCATGATCACTCCTTCCAAAAACCGCACACCTTCTCCGAACGTTTCTGCTTCCGCTTGTCTTAATTAAGTAAGGATAAACGCGGCGGCCATTATATCTCGAAAGGTCTGAAACGCATGCTATAGTCCTCGTCACGCTTGTGAACGATGTTCGAAAGGAGGAGAGCATGAACGGCATGAGAAAGACCGCCGGGAGCGTTGTCTTGCTCCTGATTCTCCCAACGATCGGTTCGATGTCGGCCGACGCACAGTCCGGCCGGTCCGCTGGCCCAAATTGGACAGAAGAGAAACAGGAACTGATTGATTTTGGGAAACAATTCGATACAGCAGGGGAACTTTACGAAACACTCACTGCGGGTATCGAAGACAGGACACTGACGCTCGAAGAGATTCCCGACTGGACGGGCCTGTGGGAACGCGATGCCTCAGCCGCGCAGTACGATCCGGATCAGGGGCCGGGCTTTGTCCCCACCGCCAGACTAAAGGGCCGATACGTAGGCCTGATGCAGGAACGCGTCGACAATGCGCTGGAAGGACGTGTCTATGACGAGACCAGTGCCTGTGGCGTGCCCCGCGGCTATCCGGGTAACATCCGGAATCCACGCCCCTGGGAGTTCGCGATCATGACCCACCAGACATGGATTCTGAACGAGGCCCAGAATGAGGTTCGACGCATTTACACCGATGGCCGGGATCATACACCCGAAGAAATCGCTTTTCCCTCTGAGGACGGAGACACCATTGGAATCTGGGACGGCGACCGCCTGATCACATACACGAGGCATGTAAAGGAAGGTTGGATGTCGCGGATGCAACCGTACTTCAGTGATCAGATCGAGGGGGTCGAGATCTGGGAGAAAATCAACGAGGAAACAATGCAGGCCGACGTTTGGTTATACGACCCCGAAGCATTGGAAGAACCGTGGTTCACGCGACAGATATACGATAAGGAAGTTCAACCTTTCGAGGGCATGCCGCTCCGGATCCATTTCTGGGAATGCGACAACCCAAACAATGCTATTACGCGGACCCAAGGGGGAGGCTCCAATCATACCGATTTCGATTTTACGGACGTAGACGACATACAGGAGGAGGACTAACCAAGTGAGAGCGTCACATTTCAGAGTAATGTCCATTGCCTCATTCGTAGCGGCGGTTCTACTGTTCCACGCAGGATCCGGCGCAGCGCACCACTCCGGCGAAATGTTCGAACGTGAGAAGACGATCACCGTCGAGGGCGTGGTTAAGGAATTTCAGTATGTTAACCCCCATTCCTGGCTAATTGTGGATGTCACTGACGAGGACGGTTCGACCCAGACCTGGGGATTCGAGGCTGAAGGACCGAGCATCCTGGTTCGCGGCGGAGTGTTCAAGAACGACCTCCAGGCCGGCGACCGGATTACGATCACCGCGCGGCCGATGAGGGACGGGAGACCCGCAGGCATCTGGAGCGAGGTTATTAAAGAAGACGGGATGGTGCTCAACTGGGGTACGCCCGGGAGAGACTGACGATTTAATATTTTCTGGAGGTAAGCATTATGAAAGTCGGTTTTTTTGGCCTGGGTCGCATGGGCAGCGGAATGTCGGGCCAGATCCTGGGCGCGGGTCATGAGCTCAAGGTTTATGACGTCATACCCGAAGCAACGGCAGACCTGGCAAAAGCAGGTGCACAGGTGGCGTCGTCGGTCTCGGAGGCCTGTGCAGGGAGCGAAGTCGTCATCACGATGCTCACCGAAGATGCGATTCTCGAAAAAGTGACACTCGAAACCGGAGGCATACGCGACTCTTTGGCAGCTGGCTCGATTCATGTCGTGATGGGTACCCACGGTGTCAAAGTCGTCCATGCTCTCGACGAAGCCCATAAGGAATCGGATCAAATCCTGGTGGCTGCACCCGTTCTGGGACGCCCCGACCTTGCGGCAACAGGCCAGCTCGGAATCGTTCCCGCCGGACCCGCTGAAGCCGTCGCGAAATGCAAACCGCTGTTCGATGCGATGGGCAAAGGCACGTTCGATGCCGGCTTGAGACCCGAGGCTGCCAACGCGATCAAACTGACCAACAATTTCGTATTGGGCTGCGCTATCGAAGCGATGGCCGAAGCGTTCTCGCTGGTAAGAAAGTACGACGTCAAACCCGAGGTCATGTTCAATGTAATGACGGGAGGTCTGTTTGCAGCGCCCGCTTACCAGGTCTACGGAAAGATCATGGTCGATGAATCCTGGGACGCGCCAGGTTTCCCGACGATATTGGGCCTGAAGGACGTGAACCTGGTCATGGAAGCGGCCGACGTCGCACGCGTTCCCCTGCCGAGCGTCAATGTCTATCGCGACCGGATACTGAGTGCCGTGGCTCATGGCGATGGCGATAGAGATTGGGCCGTGCTCGCCCTCGAACAGGCACGCGCCTGCGGCCTGGACTGAAGGGGTCCGAAAGATCAATGGACCTGGGTAACGGCCTCGGCCTTCTGACCTACTCGACTCTCGTCCATCCCGGCGATACCTGGGATGAGATGTGGGCGAGCCTTGTCGAGTATGGCCCACAAGTAAAAGCGCGGTTTGCTCCCAATGACACTTTCGGAATTTCCCTGAGGCTTTCCGCCTCATCGGCCGAAACCCTGGTTCGGGATCAATCCGCGCGCAACGATCTCAAGAAATTCCTCGACGACAACGACATGTACCTCTACACGGTGAACGCCTTCCCCTATGGACCCTTCAAGGGGGGCATCGTGAAGGAACGCGTCTACGAACCGGACTGGCGTTCTGAGGAGCGCACTCAGTACACGATCAATGTCGCCGAAGTTCTTGGAGATGTCGCGCCAGTTGGGACGGCACCATCGATTCAGAGCGCGCCGCTCGGCTTCAAGCCCCGGGTGACGGGCCCGGACGTTGTTTCCAGCTTTACCGAGCACGTGCTCCGTGTGGCCGCGCACCTTGTAGAACTGGAGGCACGGACCGGGCGGAGGGTCGGGCTTGCGCTCGAACCAGAGCCTTTTTGCTTTCTGGAAACGACGGACGAGGCCGTCGATTACTTCACCAATCATCTCTACTCGGGCGCGGCGGCAGCAACAGTCGCAAGACTTGCAGGCATTCCGATATCGGAAGCACACGTCGCCCTGCGTAACCATCTCGGTGTGGTCTTCGACATCTGCCATCAGGCGGTCGAGTACGAAGACATTTCCGTGTCCTTGCAGAAGCTGGTGGACGCCGGCATTCCGATTTTCAAGTTACAGGAGGCGGCAGCGGTATACGTTCCCGAGGTGACCGAGGAGATCGTCGATGAACTCGCACGGTATGCAGAGACAATTTATCTCACCCAGACGATCGAAAAGAAGGATGGACGCTTTAACCGGTTTCTCAACCTGGAAGACGCCTTCGCCGCCTGGAAAACGGATCCCGGGCCAAGGGAATGGCGCACGCACATCCACGTGCCGGTCTTTCTGGACGATCTCGGTGCGTTCCGTACGACCCGCTTTGCCATCGAGGACGCTCTCGCATTCCACAAGAAGAACCCGTTGTCGCGTCAACTCGAGATCGAAACCTATACGTGGGACGTGCTGCCCGACCATCTAAAGACGGGAGACATTGTCGACTATGTCTGCCGGGAGCTGGAATGGGTGCGCGGGCAGCTCGAGTAGGAGCGGGTCCCAACTAAGAGATCAGGAGAAGAGTGGGAATGATCAACGCGGCCATCGTAGGACTTGGATGGTGGGGTAAAACAATTGTGGAATCGGTCCAGGGAACGAGCGACGTGATCCGGTTCATCGCGGGCGCAACACGCACCGTGTCTCCCGAAGTCGAGACGTTCGCAAAGGATCAGGGGTTGGAACTTTCTGAGAATCTGGATGCGCTGATCGCGAACCCGAAAGTAGATGCCATTGTGCTGGCAACCCCTCACTCGGTTCACGCTCCCCAGGTGATCGTGGCCGCCGAAGCCGGAAAACATGTTTTCTGCGAGAAACCGCTCGCACTTTCGGGCGCCGCGGCCGAATCCGCTGTTTCTGCAACCAAGAAGGCGGGTGTCACGTTGGGCCTTGGATACAACCGTCGTTTCCATCCCGAGATGAACAAGCTGAGGGACCGGATCCGGAGCGGAGAACTGGGAACGATCATGCACGTCGAGGCCACGATGACGTTTCCCAACGCGCTGATGCTAAGCCCGGAGCAATGGCGTGCACAACGGAACGAAACACCTTGCGGTGGGCTCACGCCGATGGGAGTCCACGCCGTCGACAGCATGATCGATCTCTGCGGTCCCATCGACAGCGTCTTTTGCCAGAGCCTTCGCCGGGTCGTTGAGATAGACAATGACGACACAACGTCGATTCTGTTCCGCATGAAAGAAGGTATGTCGGGCTACCTGGGAACCTTGACGGCCACCGGTCCGGGATTCAGTTTCCAGGTGTTTGGCTCGAAGGGATGGGTCCGCCTGGAAGGCATGACGCACGTGAGAGGCGCGTCATCGGAAGAACGGCGCACGCGGCTGTTCGGGACGTGCAGGTTCCAGCCCGCCAAAGGCAAGGCAGAGGTATGGGAGGCCGAAACACTCGACGTCACCCGCGCGGCCCTGGAATCGTTTGCGAATGCGGCAAGTAACGGATCGGAATTTCCAATTCCTCTGGATCAGATGATTCACGGTGCGGCCGTCACCGAAGCGATTGTGCGCTCGTCAGTTTCAGGGAACATGGAAAAGGTCCGCGAGTGACAGAATCGAAAGACACCACGAGAAGATTTCGCTCCCTCGTTCATTCAGACATCCTGTCTGGGCTTCTTATGTCGAAGAGGGGCGACCATCGCAGTCTTCCTGACTGCGATGCCTGTTGGGAAAGAGCCGAACCACCCACTGATCCAGAAGACGGGGTTATATGAATAAGTCAGGAGACGCTTCATGTTGAACGCAACAGCCGGCAAAACACTACCCACGACAGTCATTGGCTCCCTGCCCCGACCGAGCTGGCAGACTGAGAACCTGGGAACCCGGTCGTTTCTGGATGCCATGGTGAGCTCCAAGTTTCGGGAGCAGTACGTCGATGCGCTCGCGGTTTATCTGCGGGACCAGGAAATCGCAGGCCTGGACATCTGTACCGATGGAGACTGCCGATTCGATCAGGACGTAGGTGGTCAGAGCTGGACGAGTTATCCGCCTCACCACATGACAGGCTTCGAAGCGACGCGGCCTGAATTGGCTCGGGCCGGTGCCGGAGGTATAGCTTTCCCCCGTGGTCATATTCTCCACGACTACCTTGAAGCGCGCGTCATGCCCAAGATCGTGGGTCCTGTGGCACGCGGCGAGATGCAATACACCGAAATATGGAAAACAGCTCAGCGTCTGACAACGCGGCCGATCAAGTTCGGGACAGTAACCCCTGAACTGGTTGCCTTTGCCGTTCAGGACGGGCACTACAAGGACTTGCCCTCCCGCATCATGGCTATCAGCGACGCGTTTAACGAAGAGTTGCATGATCTGGCTGATGCGGGTTGTCCGGTCATCCAGATGGAAGAGCCTCAGATTCACCTGCTGGCTGCGCGCGGCATCGTCGATGACGTGATCAATCCCGAGTTCATGCTCAAGGTCTTCAACAATACTGTGAAGGGATTACGCGAGAAGACCGAAGTTTGGTGCCACACATGTTGGGGAAATCCATCTCAGCAACGGATGTTTGCCGAAGTGCAGTCTTACAAGCCTGCCCTTGAAATCCTGAACCGGGTGGACGCCGACGTCATCACGTTCGAAACGAAGAGTTCCGGCGCGATCGATCTGGAGGCCATCGGTCAGGAGATCACCGAAAAGAAGGTGGGTATCGGCGTGATCGACCACCACACGCTGCAGATCGAATCAGCCGACGAGGTGGCCGAGCTCATCCGCCTCTCGCTCAAACATATTCCCGCGGAGCGTCTCATAGTCTGCTCTGACTGCGGTATGGGTCGCGAAGGAATGAGCCGCAGGCACGCGGCCTACAAGATGGTGTCGCTTGTACTGGGAACGAACGTCGTGCGCAAGGAAATCGGTCTGCCCGAAGCCGCGTGTCTGGCCGCGGACGCGCGGTACTCGCTCATCCGCACTTCCTGAGAGAAGGACTTCTGTAGGTGCGGTCTATGACCGCACAAAGACACAAAGGACGGCTGCCCTGCAGGCGCGCCCGTAAAACGCACCTGCAGTCCTCAACCGAACCGGTTCTTAGAAAAACGACAGGTGACGGCCGAAAAAGATCAACCCGTCGTCTCGGTCCCGGCACCGCCATCGATCTCACCACGATACTTCGGCTTGAGGCTGGGAATGATCATAGGCACCGTGCGCTTGTAGTTCTCGTAATGGCTTCCGTGGTATGCGACCAGATCCTTCTCTTCGAACTGTATAGCAATAAGGATGTACGCCGTCGTTGCAACGGCGAACAACAAGTGAGCTCCAGTCATCGTCGGTGTCACCCAGAAGGCGATCAGCCATCCAACGTAAAGCGGATGGCGGATATGCTTGTACGGTCCCGGCGTCCGGAACGGGAGCGACTCGTACGGCTGTCCTTTCAAATGGATCCACACCTGACGGAGCCCGAACAGATCAAAATGGTTGATCAGAAACGTCGAAATCAGAACGATTCCAATCCCCGACAGATAGACCGCTGACAGGATTATCCGCAAGGTCGAATCCTGTACATCCCAGAGAACCCCACCCATCGGGCGCCACTGCCAGAAGAGGAGAATCAATGCCAGACTGGACAGGAGGACATAAGTGCTCCGCTCGGCGGGTTCCGGTATGACCTTCGTGAGCGCACGTTTGAACGATTGGCGTGCCATCAAACTGTGTTGCACAGCGAAAACGCCCAACAGCAACGCATTAATGACCAGCGCTGTAGCGAACGGACCCTGTGCTCCGGAGTCCATCGTCTTGGGAACGACCCAGTTTCCGATGAAACCGATCGCGTAAAGGAAGGTTCCAAAGAACACGAGGTAGGAAACAAATCCGTAAACGAAAACAATCACTCGTCCCATGCGTATGTACTCCCGGTTAACCGAAAACATGAGGACATTCCCCAGTTTTCGGGAATGATGGTGGCGTTATGTTCCCAAATCTTGCGCCAGATGATACAGAGAACAGGTCGGGTGGTCAAAGGAAAGCCGCTCGCCTTTTGACTCCTTGACTGCTATGGGATCGCCTCGTAACATTTGGCCAGTTTTCGAGACTGACGGAGGCACCGACATGATTGATCCAGAACGCTCTCGAGGGACCCGAATCCTAAAGATATTGCCCGCCCTAGCGCTTCTGTTGTTCGTTACGGCGTGTTCGGCCGAAGGGCCTGCTTCGGAAGACGGCGTCGGTTCTGAAGTGCCTGCGGGCGTAGAAGCGGAGAACGTGCGACTCGTTGGCTACAACGACCTCCAGGGACGTGAGACGCTGGTCGTCACGACCAAGTCGGACGAAGCCAATGGGAACTGGGTCTATGTCGGCCATCATGAAAGCTACTACGACGGCGAGCAGCGCTTTAACCCGATCACGGGCCAGATGGAGTGGAACGGGACTTCGATTCTCGAAATTTCGGACCCTCAGAACCCGCAACTCGTGTGGCACATCCCCAAAGAAGTCAATGCCAACTCGCGCGGTGTATCCGTCGTCTATGACTACGAATTCGACGGGTCGGGCGCCGACTACCTGATTCGAAACTCCGAGGCCGGGGACGACCTGAGGTTCCAGATCTTCGACATCACTTCGCGTGATACCGACCCTTCAGAGATCTCACTGGTATCCGAGATCACCGGGACCCCGGCAAATTCATGCGGTCCAGGCTGTGGTGGAAACTTCATCCAGAGGGCGCACAAAGGATGGTGGTCGGAAGAAACCGGCTACTTCTATTCAGCGGCCGGCGAGCCCGGGTTCGGGGGCGCGCTGATCCAGATCTGGGACCTCGGAGATCCGACCAGCCCCGTCTTCTTAGGTCGGGCCTGGGGCCCGGGCCAGAAGGACGGAGAGGACGGATTCAAAGGCCAATACGCACACCACCCGATTGTGGACGAAGAAAACAACCGGATTTATGCAGGTTTCTGTGAAGCCGGCCACACCGCGTCATGGGATATTTCCGATCCCACAAGCCCAACGCTGGTCTGGATGATCGACACTTCGCCTCCCGGACGCGGACCTCACACGGTGTCGCCGATCGTGTACGAAGAAGTTCCGAACTTCATGGGAGACGCGCTCCCCCGGACTTATGCGCTGGTCGTGGACGAGGCTGGGGGCGCCGACATAGCTCCGTGCCCGAGCGGTGTTCGGGCAAAATCCTACATGTATGACATCACACATGAGGACAGCCCGTTCCCCGTCTCCACGTGGCAGGTTTGGGTAGACAATTTCTGCGACAAGGGTGGGCGCTTCGGACCGCACCAGTCGGCTGAAACCGTGAACGGAACGATCAACCGTTTTGAGGACAAGATCGCATGGATCGCCTACTTCAACGCAGGCGTTCGGATCCTGGATCTTTCCGATCCCTACAACCTGAGGGAGATCGGATACTACATCCCGGAACCCAACGAAAACTCCCATCCCATAGTCGAAGGCCAGCCAGTAGTCATTCAGATCGACGATGTCGATCTGGATCATCGAGGACTGGCGTATGCTTCCGACCGTGCGAGCGGTGGCCTGTTCGTTCTGGAATACACGGGAGCCATGCCGGCCAGCGGCTCGGCAACGAGTGACTGAGAATCCGTTAGTCGATCGGCGTACTGGAGGACATCGGAATGCAAGATACATCTGAAATGCAAAACTCCGCTTCAAACGTTACAGTCGAAGCCCGCCCGCGGCCACTTTCTCTGGACACCAGGAAAACGGCGACGATTGTCATCGATATGCAGAATGACTTCGGAACCCCCGGCGGCATGTTTGATCGGGCAGGGTTGGATGTCACAGCGATACAGAAAGTCGTGCCTCCAACCCAGAGATTGCTAGCAGCTACCCGCCGTGCGGGCATCCCTACGATCTATCTCAAGATGGCGTATAGCGAGGATCTCTCCGACATGGGCGCGCCTGCTTCGCCTAATCGAAATCAACATGAGTTCCTGAATGTCGGTAAGGAAGTGATGTCCCCCGCGGGCGAAGAAAGCCGCATACTGGTCCGTGACACATGGAACACGGAAATCGTCGACGCCCTCCGCCCCGAGCCCGGAGACCGGGTTATGTACAAGACACGATTCAGCGGATTCTACGAGACCGACCTCGATGCAATTCTGACAGAGATGGGCGTTCGCTATCTGATCGTGGCGGGATGCACGACGAGCGTATGTGTCGAATCGACGATCCGGGATGCGATGTTCCGGGATTACTCGTCCGTCCTGGCCGCCGACTGCGCAAGCGAGTTTCCAAAGGAAAGCCATGATGCGTCGTTAGAAATCATTCAGGCGCGGTTTGGGTGGGTCAGTTCTTCTGAGCAATTGATCGACGCGTTGAAAGCTTTGAAGCCGGCTGCCGCTTCTGCGACATAGAAACCAAAGCAGTCTCGCTCCCTCGTTCATACGGCCGACCGCCTTTGTCGCATTAAACGCGTTGGGCCGAACGAGGGGCGACCCCCGCAATCTTCTGCCCCCAGCTAGGTAAACCTCTCCACCTCTTCACCATCCAGGTACGCAATCAACACATCGGCCGCACCGGTTGCGAAGACTTCATACCGATAATCGGTCGTCCACCCCATGTGCGGTGTCAGGATGACGTTCGAAAGCTTAGTCAGAGCGTGTCCGACGGCAAGAGGCTCTTCGTCGAAAACATCGAGGCCGGCTCCGGCGATCCGTCCTTCGGCCAGGGCTTCAACCAAAGCCGCTTCATCGACGATCGGGCCGCGCGCTGTATTCACAAGGTAGGCGGAAGGTTTCATCAGGCCGAGCCGTCGGGCATCAATCAGTCCGCGTGACTCGGGTTTGAGCGCTGCGTGAATCGACACAACGTCGGACTCACCGAGCAGATCGTCGAGGGGTCGGAACCGAACCCCCGCTTCCCCGGCCGACACCGCGGTCAGGCGCGGTCCCCAGGCCACAACTTGCATGTCCAGCGCCTGGGCCACACGTGCCACATGCTGCCCGATCCGTCCGAACCCGACAATACCGAGAGTCTTACCGTGCAATGCCGGAGTCAGAGGTGTGGACCACTCCCCATTCTTCACGGCATTGTCCTGCACTGGTATCTGCCGCATGAGGGCGATCATCAAACCTATCGTGAGTTCGACGGCGCCATAGGCATGTCCCGAGGCGGCTTTCGCTACCACGACACCATGCTCGGTCGCGGCCTCGAGATCGATGTGGTTTATGTGAGTTCCAGTCTGGGCGATGATTTTCAAGTCAGGCAATTGATCGAACAGTTCCCGTGTAAAGTGTGTCCGTTCTCTGTTCGCCAACAACGCATCGAAACCGCCGAGCACGGAAGGGTCACCGACAGGACCGGTGAAGATACGAACCTCGGCCCGCTCGCGTAACCTCCGCACGCCTTCGGTCACATGATAGGCCCGGTGAATATCGTCGAGGATTGCGACTCTCATGAATTTGGAATCAGAGGAAGAGCAACCAGCAGAAGAGGGCACCGACCAGTGACATCGACAGACCCCAGGCGAGCATCTTGTTGAACAGCACACGCGTGTCGGTCCCCGCAGGGGCGGCAGCCAGAAACAGCGCCCCCACAGTAGAGAGCGAGGACATGTCGACGAGGCTTGCGCCCACGTTCATGGACCACGCAATAGGCAAGGGTTCGATGATACCGACGCTTTCGGTCAGGCCGGGCACCAGCGGCAGAAACGCGGGCAACACGACACCGGAAGTACTGCTGTACACGGAAACGACACCGGAGCCGAAAGCCACGATCGGCGCAAGAGATGCCGGGGTTGAAATGCTGGCCAGCGCATTCGTGAACAGGTCCATGCCTTCCGTCCTTTCAAGGATTGAAACGAGGACGGTAACGCCGGTCACCATCAGGATCACGCCCCAAGGAATTCCCTGGATAGCCTTCTTTTCTTCTACCGCTCGGAGCAGGACAAGAATCGCAGCGATGGTCAGACCCGTCATGCCGACATGCGAGCCGAAACCGGCGACCGCGATGATAAAAACAGCAATACCCCCGAGGGTCAGCCAATGACTGGTTTCCATCTCGCTGGTCTCGTCCTCGAGGGGACCCACACTGGAGCCCTTCTTGAACAGCCGCAGGCCGCCGAACAAGGCGAATCCGCCAAACGCCACGACTGCGTGCGCAAGAGCGTTGTACCCGTATGTGTACCACTCCACTCCGCCCAGGCCGATCCTTTCCATCACGCCGCTGGCAACGATGCCGGTCGGCGCGAAGGGCGAAAGCGTCCCGGCCAGGGCGCCGTTACCGGCCATGATCGCCATCAGGAAGGGTGAGATTCCTGCGCGGGCAGCGATCGCCATGGCCGGGGGCGCAATCAGGGCGCTTGTGGGTGTTCCGCCAGGACCGATCGTTGCCACAAACATCCCAAGGAAGAAAAACATGACGGGAAGAAGCCCGGCGTTCCCACGGCAGATACGTACCGCCCGCTCGGTCATACGGTTCAGCGTACCGTTCACGTTGGCAACGCTGAAGAGCAAAGTGACGCCGATCAGCGTTACAAGCAACGTCGTCGGGTAGCCTTCCAGAACGGTGCCCACCGACATGTCGCCCATGTAGACGCCGACGATCCACGCCATCGCAAGCGCCAGCACTCCGACATTCACGGTCGTCGTGCAACTGAGCCCGACTGCAAGCACCAGGGCTCCAATCGAGACCCAGGCCAGGTTCACTGTTTCCCCACGGTTGAAGCGACGCCCTCGGTCAGGAGGCCTACCAGTTCGTTGACGTCGGACAGATTTTCTATCGACTCCACCGCGTTGAGTGTACCCTGTATCGCTCGTTCGGGAAGGACGAGCCCGGCGCACTCGGTGAATTTTTCGTGAAGCTCTTCGCGTGTAAACGGGTTGTCGGGTCCACCTCGATATTGTTCGGCTGCTTCCTGGACCAGTTGGGTTCCGTCTTCCAGACTCACTTCCACCGTGCTACGGATTTTTTCAAAGCCCATGGCCTCGATGTCGGGATCGAAAATCGTTTCGACCCGGGCCATCATTTCCTGAACAGGAACGCTCTGAACAAATTCGTCTGTAAATTCACGGACCCCCGCCTTTCGGCGTAATGCGATGCTCGAAAGCATGAACGCGGGAGAGAACTTCGCTTCCAATTCGGTGTGCGCAATTGGATACCGCAGTGGGTTGAGGATGTTGGAGCCCGCGCGCAGCCGAATCGCAGAGATGTTTTCGGGCTTCACGTCGTGATCGATCACCAACTTCCGCATGGCGTCCATGCTGGGATGCCCAAGCACGCCGCACGGATACGGTTTGATCGAAACTCCCGGCGTCACGATCGAATACGGATTTCCGAGTCGCCCGACGATTCGGCCCGGATCGAAACCGTTGCCGAAACTGAAGATCTGGAAGAAACCCCACGGGCCGTCCAGGCCATCCGCACCGCCAGTAAATCCCTTCGCAGCCAGCTCGGTGGCCGTAACGCCGTTCTGGGCCGCGCGTCCCACATGAAGCGGTTTGGTCATCGTTCCGAAGTTGACTCGGATTCCCGAAGACATGCTCGCCACGATGGATAAAGCATGAGCCGTGGCTTCGGCGTCGAGCCTGAGCAACCGCGCCGCAGCGGCCATGGCTCCGAAAGAGCCGATCGTTCCGGAGGAATGAAAACCTCCCTTGTAATGACTCGGATCAATCGCTTCTGCAATCTTGCATTCGACTTCGAACCCGACCAGAAAGGCTTCCAGGAACTGTTCCCCGGACACCTGTCCTCGTTCCCCCAGGGCCAGCGCGGCAGCCAACGCTGGGACGGTTGGGTGCGTCATCAGTCCAAATATCCGGTCGGCGCTCGTGGACAACTGTGTATCGTCCCAGTCCAGGGCGTGTCCGCTCGCTCCATTGGCCAGTGCTGCGGCCGGCGCGCTCGTCCGGAATGTATTCGATCCGAAGACGGTCGCCTCCCCAATCCCCTGGCTGGATCGAACGTAGTCATGAACGATTCCGCTTCCTCGCGTGGTTGAACCCGCAAGCATGACGCCGAGTCCGTCAATCACACAACGTTTCGCCAGGCGAAGGGCTTCAGGTGGAAAATCGAATCGGTCCCGGGTGATAAACCGAACAACATCTCCGCTAGCATTAACCCTCTCTGTCATCAAACTCCTTGTCCGCACCTACCGATTCTTTGCGAACTCGTCAGACTTTCCACGCGGAATACTCAGTGACTGCCATTGACCCGAACAGTAATGCTTCGCTAAGAAAACAATCTGCCCGATGTGGTAGGCGTAATGCGTGAATTGCCGGTTGATGGCGGACATGACCGACATGGACTCCCCCCGGAGGATGACCCTCCGATTCATGTCGTCTTCCGTTAGACGTTCGAGCATATCAAACGTACACTGCCAGCCCAGTTCCCACTTCGCGATCAGTTCTCTCCTTGTGTCGCCATTATCGACCTCAAATTCTGCATCGCGGTTTCGCTTTGACGATTCGCTCTCTCCTTCTTGTGGAAACCCGTCCCAGCGCGACTGCATGTTTCCGGCTAGGTGCTTCAGGAGCACAGCGATGCTGTTGGATTCTTCGTCCAGAGTTCCGAAGAGAGACGCGTCGTCAACCTGAGCCAGAGCCGCTTCGGCAAGCGCCTTTAACTTGCCCAGCCTGTCCCGAACGTCTGTGAGATATTCGTCTGTCCGCGTATTCCGCATGCGTCGACCCTACGGCGACCATAACATTAACAAAACGAGGGGCTATCTTAGCAACCAGAGCCCTTTTATTGTTGCGCCCAGTACGCAAACGGGTATCCTGATGCCAATCAGTGATTTCCAACTCAGGTGGAGGAAGGTTTCCATGAAAGTCAGAACCATTTTTTCGGTAATTGTCACGGTGATTCTCGTGAGCGGTGTGCTTGCCGGAACCAGCACGGCTCAAGACCCTCAACAGCAGTTCGAACTTCGTGCCCTGACAGCCATCGGCGCGAACTCGATCGAGCAATTCGCGAGACAGGCCGAAAGAGGGGACGTACGGTCGCAGAGGCGACTCGGAATGCTTTACCTCACAGGAGACGACCCCGTTGAACCCGATAGAACTTTCGATATAGCGAGGAACCCTGAAGAAGCTGCAAAATGGTTTCTGATGGCAGCCGAACAAGGCGACCAGATTTCACAGTTGAGACTGGGCCTTCTGTATCACGACGGCAACGGTGTGCCACAGGACTTTGCGGAGGCAGCGAAGTGGCTCAGGAGACCTGCCGAAGAGGGTGACGTCAACGCGCAGACCTTTATGGGGAGCGTTTATACACGGACTGGCCCGGGCTGGGAGCTGGATTACGAAGAAGCAGCGAAGTGGTTCGAATTGGCTGCGGATCAGGGTAGTGAGGGGGCGATAATCACCCTTGCCGGTATGTATCACAACGGCCTGGGCGTGGATCTGGACTTTGAAAAGGCGATGGACTTCTACCGCGACGGATCCGACAACTCGACGGCTCAGTTCAATATCGGCCTCATGTACCGCCGCGGCGAAGGCGTTGACATAGACCTGGGCGATGCCGCCGAGTGGATCGAAAGGGCTGCCGAACAGGGACACGCCATGGCTCAATACGAAATCGGCCAGATGTACCACAAGGGTGAAGGTGTGCGAGCGGACAACGTCCGGGCCCACATGTGGGTCGATCTGGCGACCGAGTCCGCAGGCGGCGTGGAGTTCGAGGCCAGAGTCGCGATGCGCAACACCATCGCTGCCGAGATGTCGCCCGATGAAATCGAAGAGGCTAACGGGCGGCGCCGGGACTGGAAGCCGCGTTCGCGCTAGATGAACGCGTCGATAAGAACAACTCTGCTGACCGCTATGACCGTTCTGCTCGCCTTGTGCGGACTGGAGGTGGCGGCCCGACAGAGTGGGGAGCTAAGAGTCACTCCCGGTGAAATCCGGTGGCCGTCCGGTCAATCGTCGCTGGTCGGCACTTCATTCGCTTCAGGTATAGAGTCTGTCATTCTCGAGGGAAACCCCGCTGAAGGGGGGCTCTACACCATGCTTCTCCGCGTCGGACCCGACACGCGGATTGACGCCCACTCACATCCCGACGATCGTGTTGCAACGGTCATGTCGGGAACCTGGTACTTCGGTTATGGGGAAGCGTTTGATGAAACGCTCCTTAAAGAGTTGCCGTCAGGCAGCATCTATACGGAGCCTCCCGGCTCGAATCACTTCGCCGCGACCCGTGACGAGGGCGTCGTCATCCAGATAACGGGCTTCGGCCCTTCCGGGACAACATACGTCGACCTGGCCACCGATCCCTCCCGGTGAACTGTAGGTGCGCTCTATGGCCGCACAATCGACGAAAAGGATGGCAAAAGTGAATGTCGAGGAGAGGATGATGAAAACCTTCTGTATCTCCAGTCTGGCCTGTTTGATTTCGCTGATGCCCACCGCCCAGGCCTTGTCGCACCATAGTTCGGCCGCCTTCGACGTCCGGGAGGAAGTTACAGTCTCAGGAACGATTCTTGAATACAGCTTTAGAAACCCGCATGTCTACTACTACTGTGTTACAAACGAAGCGGTCCACAGAACGGACAACGAGGAAGCTGCTGAATCAGGAAGCGGGCGATGCGAATGCGAAGCGTGGCAATCGAGCAGGGGTTATGTCGTTCGGGCCGGATCCGGGGTTCCGCGGGGTTTGAAGTGTTTGGGGAGTTTGGGGACGGATAGTCCAACATGCTCGACAAATGCAGAGGGGGAAAAACGGCTCCGCTCGGCGACCAGGAACCCATAAGAGGCAATACATAAGGTGCCATGATGGTGAAATCCACGCCAGCCGCGACCTTCGTAGTGTCCCAGACCGAGTTCCTGCTTGAGTTCCTGATAGTCGCGTTCGATGATCCAGCGCTGTTTGGCCTGACCGGCCAGATCGGAAAGCGAGGTATGGGCCCCAAGAGTGGAGAGCCAGTACCGGATCGGTTCGGATGCGGTCTTGGGCCACTCGACCAACAACCACTCTTTCGGATGCGGCGAGTGGCGCTCGTGATCCAGATGAGCGGGACGAATGCGAACTGCGGCGAAACGGGAACGCAGGGTCTCGGAGGTGCCTTCGCGCCAGGAGACGTTCTTCCAACGCTGGGGAGACAACGAGAGGGCCAGTTGCTTGACCGAAACCGGTTGATGTTTCTTGTTGCGCTGCATGCGGGTCGGTGTCCGTCCGCGGCCGGTCAAGGATTTCGGCGGCAAGGGACCCTGGCCCGGTTTCCACACGGTCGTGGTGCCTTGCACCCCTAGGACGTAGCTAAGTCCGAGTTCGGTGATGCCGTGCCGGAACTTGTAGTTGTTGCCGTAGGCCGTATCGCCCAGAACCGGTGCCGGAGCAATGCCGTCATCGACGGCCTGCCGGATTTGTTCCAAAGCAATTTGAGGTTTAGTTTGAAATCGAACGTCTTCGGGAATAGCGGCTTTGCTTCGACGTTCCGGATCCTTCGCCCAGGTCTCGGGGAGGTAGAGTCGCCATGCCACCGGCAAGCTGGATTTCGCTGTCGCCACCGACAGGCTCACCGCCACCCGGCAGTTCTCAGGTTTGCCGACCTGTCCACAGTATTGCCGGGCCACACCCACCGAGTGGGTCCCCTTTTTCACGAATCCGGTGTCGTCGACAATCCAGGCTTCAATCGGACCGTTGGCTTCCATCGCCCCCAGCGCGTACTGTCGAACTTCTGCCAACAGAGCCGCATCGTCCCAGGGCGCATCCGCGACCAGATGATGTAGCGACTGGTGCATTCGGCGTACATTATCCGGAGCCAATCGTGCAGCCATCGGCTCCACACTCTTACGTTTGATCGGCAGCAACAACCCGGTGCAGTACGACTTCAACGGTTCATGACGATCGGCGTGTCCTGCGGCCGACGCCAGGCGTTCCAAATAGGCCGCAAAACGTTTTTCCTGAGTGCCTGGCGCCTTCGATTTGGCGCTCATGACCGGATGCTAACATAAAATAGGCCGTTTGTAACATAGTAGTACTACCTGACCCTGCAGGTCGAGCGGGACGACGGCCAAAGCGTCGAGATGGAAGTCGAAGCCGGAGCCGGGTCTGTGCTCAACCCTCTTGGTTTCACACGTGACTCCGTGGCTGTTGGGGATGTAGTAACCATCGCCGGTAACCCGAGCCGTCGCAACCCCGACGTATTGATGTTGGGAAGAGAACTGTACAAGCAGGATGGCAGCTACCACCCACTGAACATTTCCTCTCGCAGTATCTACGAACCCAGCGATGAAACGGCCACTAGTATTGAAGGGACGTGGTTTTCGCCCCGCAGCGAGTTCTTTGGCTTCCTGGGCGGAGCAAGGAACTGGCCTGTGACCGAGACAGGAAGAACGGCCATGGACAACGTCGATCCGATGGAAACTCCCCAGAAGGATTGCATTCCCATCGCTGCGCCGGGGCTGATATTCTACCCCGTGGCCAGCACCATTACGGTGGCAGAAGACCGTGTGGTCATGAACGTTGATTGGATGGAGTCCGAGCGTGTCGTCTACCTGGACGAGAGTAGTGGACTCGCCGGGGCCGGACCTTCCCTGCATGGCCACTCGGTAGGACGCTGGGAGGGCGATGTCCTCGTTGTCGAGACGACCAACTACATTGCACATCCCATGGGCCTTTCCACTTCCCTGCCCGGAAGCACACAGAAAAACCTCGTGGAACGTTTCCGCGTCAGCGAAGACGGCAAGAGCTTGATTTATTCCGGAGTGGTGGAAGATCCCGAGTACCTGACCGAACCCGTAGAATGGTCAGGACAGTGGCTGTACAGGCCGAACATGCCTCACTCGAATGAAGAGTGCGACGTCGACATCGCCCGCAAGTTCCTGGACGATTAGGTCCGGTTCCCTTCCGACACAATCGCTACAGAACCCGATCAACAGGTATTCCCATCACCCGAGCGTGGGTATAATGCGCGGATGAAACGAAGACAATTCCTCGGTACGGCATTCGCGGGAACGGCAGTGGCGGCTGCTCCCTTACAGAACGCGGAACCTATCCAGCGAAGAAACCGGATCAAACAGGGTCTGTGGCCCACGAACTTCGGTCCTGACAGCGGCTTATCATTCGATGACATGTGTCGGGAAGCCGTGCGCCTCGGTGCACATGGCTTTGACCTGAGGGGCCCCGAAGAATGGGTCACGATGAGGCAGCACGGACTCGAACCGCTACTGGCGGGAACCGGTGGCGTCGGATTCGGGGATGGGATAATCCACCCCGAGGCTCATGACACACTGTTCGAGTCGGTTTCCGAATGGATCGACACCTGTGCGGATAACGGCATCGAAAACTTCATTACCATCGGTGGCCAGCGGCAGGGCATGGACTTCCAGGTTGCTCAGGACAACGCAGTAGCGTTCCTCGACCGGATCAAACCCCATCTTGAACGCCGCAACGTTACGATAGCGCTCGAGAACATGAACAACAGGCGAACCGATCCGGCGTTCGGCAGGGCAGACCAAGTCTGCGGACATTGGGAATGGGGCATCGAGATGTGTCAGCGTGTCGATTCACCCAACGTGGGGATGGTGTGTGACATCTACCACCTCCAGATCATGGACGGCGATCTCGCTTTCAACGTCCAGAGCAGTATCGACTGGATCGCTCACTTCCATACTGCCGGCGTGCCGACGCGGAACGAGCTCGACTATACCCAGGAGATCAACTATCGATACATCGCCGAGGTGATTGCCGACACCGGGTATACCGGATATGTGTCGCACGAATTCCGACCCGGGCCGGGCCGCGACCCGATCCGTTCGATCGAGCAGGCAATGGCGATCATGGATGTCTAGCTGAAAAAGTCACCGCGGATCTCGACGCCAACAGATCGCGTTTGCGGCCCGTCCAACTCTGCGAAGATGATCGACTGCCACGTTCCGCGCTCGAGCTGGCCGTCGCGTATGGGCAGCGGAATGAGTGAGCCGAAAAGCAATGCTCTCAGATGGGCGACTGCGTTGCCCCGCTCGCAATCAGAATACCGGGGATCGTTGTGCCTCCAATACTCTCCATCCGGGACCAGCAACTCGAAGAGCCGCTGATAGTCCGCCAGTAAAGCTTCCTGCCACTCGTTGAGGAATACAGTCGCGGTCGTGTGCATGGACCGGACCGTCACAATGCCCGAACGGACGCCACTGGCCTTGACGGCGGCCTCAACTTGCGAGGTAACGTTGTGGAACTCCATCCGCTGCCGAGTGACGACGCTGAGTCGTTCAGAAAGTCCGTCGATCCGTCTGGCCTCACTCGATCCATCTGTAGGGGTATCCGAGCCGTTGGGTGCGATGGGAAGAATCTGCTGCATAACTGAAAAGTCCTTTCTTACCTTGCGGGTAAAGTTGACGGAACTGACCACACTTTCCTTGCGGTTGCCGGTCGGAAATCGGAATATGGACCGCCCCTCATTCGAGACGTAGGACACTGGGAGCCGGGCTGGGGAGAGCTCCAAACCTCCGCTCGCGCCGACGAAACTCGGCCAGCGATTCACCGAGGTCGGCTTTCCCAAAATCCGGCCACATCGTTCTGGTAAACAGAATCTCGGCGTGAGCGCACTCGGGTCCGAACAGATCGCTGAGCCTCTGTTCCCCACCCGTACGAATCAAGAGGTCGACGGGCGGAACGATCGTGTCGTGAGACGCTTCGCGAACGGCTCTCCTCACTGAACCGTAGTCGGAGCCGCGATCAAATGAGGCGTGGGTCGAGAGGACCCGGACTGCCCGCGCGATGGTGTCTCGAGCGGAGTAATCAAAAGCGAGCCTCAGGCAAAGGTTCCGACAGTTCGCGGTGAT
The DNA here is from genome assembly GCA_965218585.1 of Terriglobia bacterium. Taxonomy (GTDB): domain Bacteria; phylum Acidobacteriota; class Terriglobia; order 20CM-2-55-15; family 20CM-2-55-15. Next base: position 467,650 of record CBDCLE010000002.1, on the reverse strand, counting down.
GTTCTCCACGTCTTCAATGGCCTCCCGGAGAGACGCACCGAGGCGGTCCCTTCTCCCAAACACCTTCACGCGGATTCCGTGGTCCACACAGGCCGAGGTTTCCGCCTGAAGGAAGTGGAGGAACAGATCCATCAGGCGGCTGGTTTCCGCCTTGGGACGTTTCCAGTTGTCCGCTGAGAAAGCATAGAGAGTGAGCACTCCGATTCCGAGATCCAACGCGCCCTCCACGGTGCGCCGCACCGCCTGGACACCTGCCAGATGCCCTGCCTCGCGGGGTTGACCGCGGTGCTGGGCCCAGCGGCCGTTGCCATCCATGATGATGGCCAGATGGGGCGTCTGAAAGATGCTGCGTAAAGTACTTGTTGTCGTAAAGTCCATAGGCGAGAATTTACTCTGGTAGCCGTGCGGAAGCGATCAAGGCTTCCATGTGAGTCAGGTAGCGCTTCAGCGCGCGGCGTCCTTTCGCAGTCAGCCTATAAATGGTCTTGGGTACCCGCCGGTCGAACACTTTTTCGCAGTCGACATAGTGAGCGTCCTCGAGCTTGCGGCAATGGACGCTCAGATTTCCGTCCGTCAGATCGAGAAGCTTCTTCAGTTCGCTGAACGAAAGCTGGGCCCTGGCCGCCAGTGCGCTGACGATGGCCAGGCGAGTGCGTTCATGAATCAGGCGGTCCAGATCCAGAGCTTTTCGTCCGTCGCGCGAGGGCCGCTTTCGAGGCGTTTGGGTGTGCGCCTCGGCTTTTGGATGCTTTCGAACCGTCCCAGAGCTAGCCACCATACCTCCGTGTGATGATCACCCCGAACACGATGTGCAACCCGCCGAATCCGATAGCGAGCAGAATGTCGTGCAGAGTCGACGGTACAAACAAGGCCACAGTGCCCATAACCATAAAGCACACGCCCATTACCGGCACAATCCGAACCGAAAAAGCGCCCCCGGTTGCGATGCCGCAGCCGTATAGAAGCAGCCACATGCCCGGAATGACCCAATCGAACTGCTCGGCCCGTGCGATCGCCCAGGTAAGGACACCGGCGGCCAGAAACGGTGGCGCCATCCCAAGCGCAAAATTGCGCAGCGGGCGCAAAGTAGCGGGTGTCTCCAGCCGATGGACTTTGGGAAGCGTTGTCGCAGTTGCGATCAGAATCGCCACGGCGGCTTCTACAAACCATATACCAAGCCATGCAGTGAATTCTGCTTGACGCGAAGCGATCCAGGATGCACCAAGGGCAGTCACGCCGATCAGAATAGCTCCACGGCCAGGAAGAGACGTGAACACGGCCGAGCGCTCCATCGTGTGCCGGATGAAGTTTAGGTTAGCGGCCGCACGGGCATCCAGACCCACAGGCAAATCTACGCCGGACGAACCCAGATGCGATGTCTCCATGCAATCGAAGGTAAGGCGACGGCTTCCTTGTGTCAAGTACTTTGTACGACAAAGTGATAAGACGAACGTCTTCGGTATTCAGCAAGGCAAAGCGTCGATGATCGAAGGAATGCAGGTTTCGGTTCTTAATCCAAACAGGTATGCTGCCCTCGATCACACATGAGCTGGTTCGAACATCCGTCGATCAAATACTCCGCAGTGTCCCAAAAAAGAGCGGCTGTAATCAAGAGTCAGCTCGGAAACCTAGCAACCCTCCACGATCCCGCCCATAGGTGGGATAGCGTTTCGAAAAGCATCCTTAAGACGTCTGACCCGTTCGAACTACACAGGGATCTCTTTCGGGAGAACTACCGGCAATGGGACCCCGAGCGTGGCCCGCCCCCGGCCGTGAGCCCGAAGGCAGTTCCGGAGACGAACCTGGGGAAATGGCTAAAGGAATTGGGCCTGGGGAGTTATTCGGAGTTTCACGACTTCAGCTTACGTCAGCCGGACGAATTTCTCCGACTCACCGTAGAGACACTCGATATCCGGTTTCGAAAGAAATTTGACCAGACATTGGATGTCGCAAAAGGGGTAGAGCGTCCCTCCTGGTTCAAGGGGGCCAGGATGAATATCGTCGACAGCGCTCTGGACACGGAACTGGAACAGGATTCAGAACGAACCGCCATCGTGTTTCAGCCCGCGGGTGGAGAAAACGCACCCATCGAGGGCTGGTCATTAGGTGAACTCAAAGCCCTGTCCGGACGCGTTGCCAACGGATTGATGGAAATGGGTCTGAAAGCGGGCGACGCCGTCGCCATCGACATGCCGATGACGGCAAATTGTGTGGCCATTTACCTGGGCATTGTCAGAGCTGGAATGTGTGTCGTTTCTGTCGCCGATAGTTTCGCCGCTCGGGAGATAGAGACCCGACTTCGAATATCGGGCGCAAAAGCCATTTTCACCGAAGACGTCATCCTGCGTCAGGGAAAGACACTCCCCTTGTACCAAAAGGTTCTGGACGCCAAAGCCCCCGCCGCCATTGTTCTTCGGGCCGGAAGGCCTCCGGACGCAGAGCTTCGAAGCGGGGACATGGACTTCAATGACTTTCTCTCGACGACGGAAGAATTCGAAACGGTCGAGTGTGATCCGTCCGACGCGATCAACATTCTGTTTTCCTCCGGTACAACGGGTGAGCCCAAGGCCATTCCGTGGAATCACACAACACCGATCCGGTGTGCGCTGGACGGATTCGTTCACCAGAACATACAGCCGGGTGACGTCTTCGCCTGGCCGACCAATGTCGGCTGGATGATGGGACCGTGGTTGATATTCGCAGCCCTCATCAACAAGGGCTGTATCGCTCTTTACGATGGAGCGCCTCACACGCGTGAGTTCGGGATCTTTGTTCAAACCGCCAGCGTGAACCTGCTGGGCGTGGTTCCAAGCCTGGTCAAGGCATGGAAAAACAGCGGGTGTATGGCAGGACTGGATTGGAGCCACATCAAAGCGTTCAGTTCAACAGGAGAGTCTTCAAACAGCGACGACATGCTCTTTTTGATGTCGTTGGCGGGGTACAAACCGGTCATTGAATACTGCGGGGGAACTGAAGTCGGTGGCGGTTACGTGTCTTCGACGGTGATTCAGCCCAACTGCCCGTCTTACTTTTCAGCCAAAGCAGTCGGTACAGACTTCCGGGTTTTGGACGAAGACGGCCAGGACTCGGGAACGGGAGAGGTTTTCCTGGTTCCGCCTTCGCTTGGACTGTCCACCGAGCTCTTGAATCAGGATCACCATGCGGTCTATTTCCAAGGTTGCCCGACCGGAAGCGACGGAACGCCTCTGCGCCGTCACGGAGATCAAATGCAGGCCTTGCCGGGGACGTATTTCAAAGCCCTGGGAAGAGCCGATGACACGATGAACCTGGGGGGAATCAAAGTAAGTTCGGTCGAGCTTGAAGGCGTCATGAATCGGGCTGACGGCATTGTCGAAACAGCGGCAATCGCAGTGGCACCCAAGGAAGGGGGGACAAGCCAGCTCATAGTCTACGCGGTGAGAGAAACAGACAGATGGAACGATGCGGGTGAGTTAAAGTCCGAATTGCAGAAGCAAGTACGTCAACAACTGAATCCTCTTTTCTCAATCGTGGATGTAGTACTTGCAGATGAACTGCCCAGGACCGCCTCGAACAAAGTGATGCGGCGACTTCTAAGAGACGAATACCAGGATCGACAGGACTAACCTCTTTCTCAGAGAAAATCTTCGGGAACCGCCGGGCCCCACTGGACGCCCAAAGCGGTATCCAGCGATCCGAGACCCGGTTCGGCTTCGGCATTGAGCATGTCCCCGTCGATGAAATGCTCGACCATAAAGCCGTAAGGATCGTACCAATAATCAAAAATCTGGCTGCCCATAAAATGACGCCCGATCCCCCAACTGTGGCGATAGCCCTTAGCCCTCAGATGCTCATGGCCAAGCATCTCGGCGTCGATGTTCTCGACCTCGAAAGCGGCATGCTGCAGGCCGGCTTTTTCCGGATGGGCAACCGGGACCAGGGTATGGTGATCGACATATTCGTCCCCCCGGTCGACCCGGTTGAAGGTGGCGACAAGGTTGGATTTGTCCCCATCGTAGACTTCATCCGACGGCAGCAGACCAAGATGGCCGCGATAGAAGTCGGTCAGAGCCGGTAACTGAGGCGTCACCAGGAGGACATGGCCCAGCCTTTTGACCTGGGCCGGACCCTTTTCGTTGCGTACGAATTCTCCGAAGCGGTTGCGCCCCGTGCCGAAATTCGGCGTCTGTGCCTGTGAAACCGGCATTTCGGCCGCTGTCTCGATGCCGTAAATCACCTCAACCAGGTTTCCGTCCGGGTCGGTGAGTTGAACGCGCTTGCCGCCCCCCGGCTCCTCGATATCGTGCACCGTGCTCGACCCGTCGGCCTGACTCAACGTCACCAGATCATCCTCCGAGGCGGCGTAGAAGCCGATCCCCACAAATTTCGGGTCGCCGCGCTCGGTAATATGGATGTGGTGAGCCTGATCAGTGCCGCGCATGTACAGGGCATTCTCGGTGCGGGCCGAGGGCACCATGCCGAAATCGGTCAGGAATTCTTCCATCTTGTCCAGATCGGGCGCACGCAACCGAACATAAGCAACGTCCCTGATCTTGATCATCCTTCACCTCTCTCGCATCGTCGCAGGGTCGTCTTCGTGCCCGGACGGAATCGCAGCCGGGATCAAAGCGCCGAATCCAACTCCGGGGGTGGCGCCGGCATGTCCAGTTCCAGGTCCATGACGCGATGGAAGCGGGTCAAGGCGTTCCAGAGGCTGATCGAAAGCGTCAGTTCGGCAATCTCGGTATCCGAATAGTGTTCCTTGAGCCCCTTGAGGGTTCCAGCACTGACGCCCTGTGGGTTATCGGCGTAGCTGATGTCGTCAACCTCGGTCGTCAGTTCTTCGGCAAAAGCGATCGCCGCTTTCTCGGCAGCCGAAAAGTCATGCTCCTGGGGATTGAGCAAGCCGATCAGATCGGCGTCGGGAATGCCCTGAGCCCGTGACGAGTTCACTCGATGACTTACAGTGTAACGACAGTGATTGAGGAGGCCGACGCGGACCGCCGTCAGATCTTTGATACGTTGATTGACGGCACCGGGTCCGAAGACCGCCATCAGGTAAGGGAGGTAGGCTTGAAACACGCCCGGGTTGTGGGCAACGGCACGCCACGTGTTCAAGACCTTTCCGTATCTCTCCTCGCCCGATTCAAAAACAGCCCGTACTTCGGGTGGAACCTCATCCTTTTCGACTAGTCGAATGAAAGCCATTTTTATGTCCTCTTGAGTTCGTTGTCGTCTATTCAGCCGGCGGCTGGTCGCGGGTCACCTGGAATCGCGCGACGTTCGAAGATACGTTCGTCACGTCATCTACGACCCACAGTTCGTGCATACCGACTGAGAGCACCAGCGTGTCGATGTCGTGTTTAAACTCACCTTGAGCGTCGGTAAGAATCGGCAGAACCGGAAACTCGGTCCCATCGGGCCTGAGAAGATGCGAGGTCACATTCTGATTAGGTGTGAAACCCATCCCCTGGACGGCCGTGTGCCCGAGAACGGAAACACGCTCGGGAGAGATCGTGACGGTTGGCATTATGGCTTCAGTCCCCGGCGCACACGAAGCCATTACAAGAACGAGCAGCAGCGGCAATACCCTGTTCCAACTCTTCATTAGCTTCAAAAAAAGGACGGGGCGGATTCCACTCGATTCAGAAATCCGCCTCCGCCCCTGATGAAAATTCAACTATCAACTGACAGCCGAGGGTTAACCCCTACGTCCAGCCGTACCCTTCCTTCATGAGCGGAAGCGAGCGGACGCGGACACCCGACGCATCAAAGATCGCATTCGAGACTGCTGGAACGGCCGGCGGGAGAGCCGGTTCGCCCAGTCCAGTGAGGCTGAAATCAGTCTCCAGGAACCGGACGCCGATTTCCGCCGGCGCGTGCGACATTCGCGTGGGCTGATATTGGGGGAAATTGCTCTGCTGGACACTTCCCCCTTCGATGGTGATCTCCCAGGCCATCATGTGACTGAGGGCTTCGATGAACCCACCCTCGACAAGGTTGCGTGCCCGGCTGGGATTGACGATTTGACGTCCGATGTCCCCCGCACACCATGCCCTGTGAATGGTCAACCGCCTGTTCTCGCCGACGCTCAGATCTACAACCCAGGCGAAGTATCCGGCGTGTGCAAACTGGAAGGCCACGCCCATTCCCCGCCCGTCTGGAAGACTGGTACGGACATTGTCCCAATCCGACATGTCTCTCACCGCCCGAACGACTCCGGCTGCACGCTCCCCGTTGAACCGCCCGCCAAAGCCATCGCCCCCGGGGTCGGCTTCCGGCACCGGATTGGCCAACATGTCCAAACGGAACTGCAGTGGATCCTGTCCAGCAGCCACCGCCAATTCATCGATGAACGACTGCATGACGAAGGAGATCCCGTTGGTACTCGGCGCCCGCATGGCGCCTGTCGGAATACTGAAAGGGGTGATGTCGGCCGAACTCGTCATGAAGTTGGGCACGTATCCCCTGGGGAATTCGTTGGCGGGCACAACCGAGCTGACGCTCGGTACGAAATCGCGGAAAGCGGTAACTCTCCCGTTTCGGTCCAGACCTGCCTTGAAGTGGTGAAAGCCTGCGGGCCTGTACTGGTCGTGAGCCATGTCGTCTTCCCGTGTCCACAAGAGCTTCACGGGAACGCTGGGCAGCCCTGCCCCCGCACGTTCGTCGGTAACGACCCGCGCGATCTTGCCGACCTGGACGTCGTAGTCGCTGGTCAGACGCCGTCCGAAACCACCGCCGGCCCTCACCATGTGCATCGTTACAGCGGAGTTATCGATACCGGCTCCCAGAGCCGGTGCAGCAAGATTGGGGATCTGACTCGGCGACCAGATTTCCAGTGTGCCGTCTTCCTTGAAATGAGCCGTTGAGTTCTGCGGCTCGAGCGGCGCGTGGGACAACAGCGGGAAGTAATACTCGGCTTCCACGACTTGGGCAGCGTTCGCGAAGGCGGTTTCGACGTCGCCAATGTTGGCGTCGCCTCGGCCTCCACCCGCGGGTGGTTGGGATGCCCTCGAAGACAGACCCTGGGCCTGGGCCTCGTACCCCGTGCTGCTTTCTCCTGCAACAGGACCTTCGTCCCAGTTTACCTGTAGCTGATTGCGGGCCATATTGGCTTGCCACCACATGTCGGCAACGATCGCCACGCCCGAATCGAGAGTGTTGCGGCCTTCTCCAGCTGCATCCACGATGAACGCATGCCGAATGCCGGGAAGCGCCCCGATCTCATCCAGATTCGCGTCTACGGCAATCCCGCCAAACACCGGACATCTCTGGAAAGCGGCATAGAGCATGCCTTCGGGCTCGACGTCGATGCTGAAGATGGGTTTCCCGGTAACGATCTCGAAGTTTTCCACTCCGGGGATGGACTGTCCGATGATCTTGAAGTCCGCAGGGTCTTTCAGATCAACACCCGTCGGCGGCGTCATTGCTGCCGCTGCCCCAGCCAGTGAAGCGTAGGTGGCGTTTCGCCCGGATGCTCGGTGTGTGACAACGCCCGAGCCTGTCGTGAGTTCCCTGGCAGGAACGTTCAATGTCTGGGCCGCGGCTTCGACCATCAAAGCGCGTCCGGTCGCCCCAACCTGGCGCATCGTGTCGTAGTTTTGGGGAATAGCCGTGCTGCCGCCCTCGATCTGCCTTCCATATTTCGGGTCCAGATCAGCCTGCTGAACTACCACCTGCTCCCAGTCCACGTCGAACTCATCGGCAACGATCATGGGCAACGTGTTCTTGATGCCCTGGCCGGTTTCCGGGTTCTTGGCGATGATCGTGAACGTGTTGTCGGGATTGATCGTGATGTATGTGTCTGGAGTCGGTGGGGCCTGGGGCTGCCCACCCCGGCCACCCCGGCCCTGGGACAGAACGTCTGTCGTGGTATACAGGCCGAGCATAACGCCGCCGCCGGCCAACGTCGTTGCTTTCAGGAAAGTGCGGCGATCGATCTGTGTTTTCTTTGTTTTCGCTTTCATAATCGCCCCCTTACCTGTTCGGGCCGTTCGCAGCGAGGTGAATCGCCTGGCGAATGCGCATGTAGGTCCCGCAGCGGCAGACGTTGCCGTCCATCGCCGCGTCTATCTGTTCGTCGGTCGGGTCGGGAGTGGTCTCCAGCAGCGCTGCAGCCGACATGATCTGGCCGGCCTGACAGTATCCACACTGGGGAACATCCAATTCCATCCACGCCTGCTGCAGAGGATGAGATCCGTCCTCGGACAGACCTTCCAGAGTTGTCACTGCCGCGCTGACGGTAGAAACCCGCGTCTGACAGGCACGTACGGCTTGACCTCCGACATTGACGGTGCAGGCTCCGCATGAACCCACACCGCAACCAAACTTCGTTCCCTTGATCTTGAGAACGTCGCGAAGCACCCATAGAAGAGGCATGTTCTCGGGCACGTCGAGGGTCGTCGTGTTTCCATTTATCGTGAGTGTGTAAGGCATTCTGTCTCCCGGAAAAAGCTTATTGCTCGGCCGAGCCTGACACCGGCGCGCGCACGCATCGCAGGGTCAGACCGAGACTTTTCGGAAGGTTATCACCGATTTGCGTGTGATGCCAGATCGCAGTCGGAAAGGGAATCTGAGGAAGGATTCTTGGATATCTGTTGCAAGATCGGACTCGGCGACCTGCGGTTTATGACTAGAGCGTGTTAACGTAGTGCCTCGACGATGAGTGCGAAGTGAAGGAAGGCGAGGAACATGACGTCGAGTTTATCGAAACGGGAGAAGATACGCCGAAAACCCTTGAGTCGGCGGAAGAGCCTCTCGACTTCGTTCCTGCGGCGGTAGAGCACGCGGTCGTATTCCCACGGCTCCAGGCGGTTGCGCTTGGGCGGCACGACGGGAATCCACCCAAAATCCAGAGCCAATTGGCGGGTCTGGTCGTCCTGGTAGGCACGGTCCATCAGCAGCGGCAGCGGCGCGGGCAACGGCCCCAGGCCGGCGAGCAGATCGCGGCCCTGCGGGGCGTCGTGCGCTTGGCCGGGCGAGAGCGCAAACGTTATCGCCGTTCGAGCATTCGCGGCAACCAGATGAATCTTGGTGGTCCATCCACCGCGGGATTTGCCGATCGCTTGCGGACCGTTTTTTTTAACGCTCCCGTGCCGTCGGGATGCACCTTCACAATGGTCGAGTCCATCGAAACGGCTTCCACCCGGATGCGCACCAGTTGCTCGCGCTGGAGTTTTTCGAAGACGGCGTCGAGCACCCCGTTCTTGGACCAGCGGTTCATCCGGGTGTAGATGGTGTGCCAGTTGCCAAAGCGCTTGGGCAGACCGCGCCACTTGCAGCCCTGCTCAGCCACATACAAAATGGCGTTCAAGACCGTCAGGTTCGAAAGACTGACGTTGCCCCGCTGACGCGGCAGTTCCGGCTCGATGCGACAATACTGCTCCTGTGTGATCTCCATGCCTGATTATAAAACATTCATGCTCATTAGTGTTAACACGCTCTAGAATTCCGACTCCGGCAGGACACGCGTCAGGGCTTCGGTAACGGCCAGGTCGATCCGGACCTGATTCAGCAGATTCAGGTCGAGAAAAGAGTTTTTCTCCACTTTTCACCTTCATACTGCTCAAATCCTAAGCATAAATAGGGACAGAGGGGTCTGGCCCCTTTTTCCCCTTTCCCGGAGGCTGCGATGACTGAACTTCGTCCGAAACCATTAATCCACACAGCGCTTCTGCTGATTCTGTTGATGCTGCCACTGGGGGTGGACGCGCAGTACACACCGGAACAGCACGACTGGGAAACGCGTCGACCCGGGGAAGTCGGCATGGATGCTACGCTCGTCGAGGAAGCGGTCCAGATGGCTATCGACGGAGAGACCGAGGTCTCCCCCGACATGGCGTTATCGCAACTACTCAGCTTCGGCCGTGAGCCCCATGGGGAAGCGATCGGGCCTTTTCGGACCCGGGGGGACGCGGTGGGTATCATCATCCGCAACGGCTACATCGTGGCCGAATGGGGGGACCCACTCCGTGTGGACATGACCCACTCGGTGACCAAGAGCTTTCTGTCGACAACGGTAGGCCTCGCATGGGCCGACGGCTTGATCGCCGATATTGATGACGCCGTCTCACCTTACATGGCACCCGTCCTGCTTCCCCTGGGCGACGGTGAACGGAATGTTGGTGAACGGACGTATTCGCACGAACCCGTGACGCTGTTCGAAGACGACCACAATCGAAAAATTTCCTGGCGAAACTTGCTTCAACAGAACAGTGCCTGGCGAGGTACGCTCTGGGGCAAACCAGACTGGGCCGATCGGCCGGCCCAGGACCGATCGACGTGGATGGACATGTACCGACCGGAACCCGGTACCGTCTACGAGTACAACGATACCCGTGTGAACCTGCTCGCACTGCTGACAACTCAAGTGTGGCAAGAATCACTCCCGGATGTCCTCCGTCGACGGGTCATGGACCCAATCGGCGCATCCAGCACCTGGCGTTGGCACGGATACGAAAATTCCTGGATCACACTGAACGGCAAGAGAGTCCAAAGCGTCAGTGGGGGTGGCCACTGGGGCGGCGGCATGTTCCTGAGCGCCCGGGACCAGGCCCGGTTGGGTCTGTTCACCCTCCGTCGCGGTAACTGGAACGGCGAACAACTGCTGCCGGATGAATGGTTCGACATGGCTACGACCCCATCGACACCAGAGCCGGGTTACGGCTTTATGAACTATTTCCTCAACGTGCCCGGCTCGAACGGCCAGAAGCGCTATCCCAGCGCCCCGGACGAAGCCTATGCCCACATCGGGAACGGGACCAACATGGTATACGTCGATCCAGTCAACGATCTGGTAGTAGTGGCCCGTTGGATACAGGGCAACGCCATCGACCCTTTGCTGGAAAAGGTAATTGAATCAATAGATTAAAAATAGGGACATAGGGGTCTGACCCGATTTTCTAGTCATGATTCCTGACGAAATTCGAGATCTGTTCTGCAACCAGAGCGGGTTGCATGAGCGGCGCGAGATGATCGCAATTGTCCAATGTCACGAGCCGGGCTTTCGGCAGAGTCTGGGCCAGAATTTCGGACGCGCCCTGGAGAAGTGGAGTGGTTCGCCCTCCCTTAATCACGAGCGCGGGGTGATCAACCAGGCGAATCGGCGATCTGGACTCGGGCCAGCCGAGTGCGAACTCGAACTCATGCCTGAGCGGAAGCCAGTTGTCTATCCCTTTGTCGGAAGACGTGAGGGCGACCTCAACCTTGGTGTCGTGTAAGAGGTCCAAGTGATCCATGAATCTCCTGATCCCGTCTTCGATGTCACCGCCCTGAAACATAGGGATAATCTCTTCCTTCATCCGCACAAGCGGTGGTGGAGTGGACTCCTCCGCATACAACGCGTATAGCGCGGGTTCCATCACAACCAGTCCCCGGACTCTTTCGGGAAACAGGCTTGTATAGCCGAGCGCAACGTTCCCACCCGAAGAATGGCCAAACATCCAGACCGGTCCGGAGGCGGCTTCGCCAAGCACTGCATCGACAGCGATCGCCTGTTCTTCGATCGTGGTGTTCTCTTTGAGCCGCGTGGATCGCCTGTACCCGAGCCGATCTAAGACGATGCAGCGATAGTCGCCTCGGAGTTCTCCGACGAGCGGCTCCAGTGTATCGGCATCGGAGGCGGCGCCGTGTAAGAAAAGAATTTCGGGGCCGGAACCTTCTGCTGTGTAGAAAACCTTCTTGTCTTTACCAACTTGCGCAATCACAGATGCCTCTCGCTATGTAATCCACGTCCCCCATCACGCGATGCCAGGAAACGATAGGTCAAACTTTGGCTGAAAGCACGTCGCGGACACGCCGTGCGAGACTGGTTCGGGTGAATGGCTTTTCGATAAACGCGCTGTCTAGTTCTTCGCGGTCCGCATCCTGTTTGACAAACCCTTCGGTATAACCGGAGGTATAGAGTATCTGAATCTCAGGCCTATCCTGACGGATGCGGCGCGCCAGTTCCAGACCACTCATACGGGGCATGACAAGGTCCGTCAGGAGCAGATCAATGGGTTCGGCGAAGGCTTCGGCCATCCTGCACGCCTCGAGACCATCTGGGGCATCGATCACGTCATATCCGAAGGACTCGAGTGTCTTGCGCATCAGGCGACGAACTCCCTCTTCATCTTCGACCACGAGGACCGTCTCAGTTCCATGGAGCCCGCCGTCCGCTTCCCCAGATTCCGGCCTGGATTTCATTCCAACAATTTCAGGTTGATCGACCCGGGGAAGGTAAACTTTGATCGTCGTACCCTTCTCCAGTTCACTGTAGGCCCAGACGTTGCCACCACTCTGTTTGACGATGCCGTAGGCGGTCGACAAGCCCAGGCCTGTGCCACCCACACGGGTGGTGAAGAAAGGATCAAACGCTTGCCGAAGCGTGTCCGAATCCATACCGATACCCGTGTCGCTGACCGCCAGCATGACGTAAGGCCCGGCCCGAACGCCCACTCTCCCATTGGCATAGTTCGCATCCAGATCCACGTCGGCGGTTTCTATAATCAGGCGTCCACCTTCGGGCATCGCCTCCCGTGTGTTGACAACGAGGTTCATCAACACCTGTTGAATCTGTGCTGGATCGGCCCGGACCGTTGAGGATTCCCCGGGCTGGATCCACATCTCGATGTCCTCACCGATGAGTCGCTCGAGCATCACTTGCATGTCTTCGACGACGCGACCCAGACTCATGGGCCGGGGCTGCAACAATTGTTTCCTGCTGAAGGCCAGCAATTGCTGAGTCAGCGACGCCGCCCGTGCTGCCTCCTTCCGAACGGTCCGGGCGTCTTCCCTCAACGTGTCTGTGTCTTCGATAGCGGACAGGTCCGCGATAAGCGTCTCGGTGAGGCCCAGAATCACAGTCAGGATGTTATTGAAGTCGTGCGCAATTCCCCCGGCCAGACGTCCAACCGCTTCCATCTTTTGAGACTGCAGGAGCTGCTGCTCGAGTTGTTGTCGCTCACTGATGTCGCGAACGATCCCCCAGATTCCAATGACTCTCCCTTTGGTGTCGAGTTCCGGTTCGGAACGGTCCTCGACCGACCGGTACTCTCCTGTGTTCTTGTTACGAATGCGGTATTCCCGAACGACGCGTTGGCCCTGGGTCAGTAGTCGTGTCTCCTCCATCGCCTTGTCCAGGTCCTCGGGATGAATTAATTCAAACGGATGCTCCTCGGGGTTCGCCAAACCGAAGGGCCCCCCCGTACCCGCAGGCCCTCCCTGTATAAATTCATCGGCGCGGCATCCGCTGAAGTCAAAAATGCGGTCGCTGAGGAACTCCAACCGCCATGTGCGCTCATCCGGATCGATCGAAACTGAGTAGACAAGGTCGTTGGCATGATGAAGCAGCGCGCGGAATTTTCTGGCCGCATCCTCGGACGAGACAAGGCCGGCAGACGGTGAGTCTTTGGACTTTTTGGACTTCAATCAGGGCTCCCCAGCACTTCTAGCCGTTCAGCTATGCACACTCGACAGCGATAATATCATTTTCACCCGGCGCTGATTAATGGCCCAGTTGAGAGGTGCCGGGGGTCTCCACGAACAATCTGCGGCCACCTTATCTGCAGGTGGACCGCACGACCTTCTGATATTCTCGGTCGAACCCAGACGTAGGCAATTTCGTTCTGCTTTTTTCTTTCTCCGCGCCTCTCGGTTGATCTGCTCTCTTCACTCGCCAGTGGGCGCTTGTTCGGTCCTCGGCCATATCAACGATGCTGTTATCGACAAAGTCAGGACACCGAGGATGAATCCCAGGGATACGCTGATCGGGAAATCTCCGTCGTAGAGTTCGTTCAGCCACACCATCTTCAGGCCCACGAAGATCAGCACCAGTGCCAGGCCGTACTTAAGGAGGTAGAACTTTTCCACTGCGCCGGCCAGGAGGAAGTAGAGTGCACGCAGGCCAAGGATGGCGAGCATGTTGGAGGTAAACACGATGAAGGGTTCGTTGGTAATTGCAAAAATAGCGGGAACCGAGTCTACGGCGAACACGATATCGGTGGCCTCCAGGAAGATCAGCGTCACGATCAAAGGCGTCCCGAACAGGACGCCGTCCTTGCGCACAAAGAAACGCTGCCCGTGAAGTGAGGCCGTTACTGGAATCCGACTTTGGAAGAGACGGAGCAGTGGGTTCTTTTCGGGTTCAATCTTTTCCCCTCCCGAGTACATCAACCGGATCCCGGTGACGATCAGAAAACCGCCGAAAATCCAGACGACGATCTGATACTGAATCAGAAGTGCACCGGTCACAATGAACGCCGTTCGGAAGAAAAAGGCGCCGATGATCCCATAGTAGAGAACGCGGTGCTGGTAGAGGAGGCCGATTCCGAAATATCTGAAGACGATAACGAAGACAAAGATGTTGTCGACGGAGAGAGACTTTTCCACCACGTAGCCGGTCAGGAACTCGAGCCCCACCCTCCAGGCTTCAGCATCGCTGTCAAAACCGGGCACGGCCTGCAGTCGAGGATCGACGGCAAATTTTCCAAGCGCGTAGTAATAGAGCCAGGCATTGAAGGCAAGGGACAGGAGGATCCAGAACGCGGACCAGGCAGCCGCTTCCTTGAACCCAACCGCGTGGGCTTCCTTATGAAAGACCCCCAGGTCGATGGCCAATACGAGAGCCACACCTCCGATGAAGGCCAGGTACAGCCACCAGTATTCAGTCAACGGAAAGAGTTGGACACTATCCATTAAACCGGACTAATCCGGACCCGCTTCAGAAACATTCCAAAAAAAAAGACCTTCCGCGGCAATTCCGCAGAAGGTCTCGTTCCGGGGTCATCCCCGCCGATAGACCGGGCCGTTTCATCAACGACCGTATTGACGACCTACCGGACCGATCCGCTTGGGCGATTCGCGGGTCGGCGATCTACTCCCCTTCAACTATTTCACCGTACACGAAAAAGTAGGGACAGACACCCTTTTTTGGATCAGACGGCGATTCCTCCGACAAAAAAAGTGTCTGTCCCTACTTTTCCGGGTCGAATGCAGCCCGGTCCACAATCCGGTATAATTCGCTCTCGAACGGTAGTATCCATGTCAACAACACATACAGTGCCCGATGTGCGTCACGACTGGACACGCCAAGAGATCGCAGCTATATACCAACAGCCGCTGCTGGATCTCATTGGCCAGGCCCAACAGGTACACGGCAAGTATCACAAGCCCAGAGACGTCCAACTCTGCCAGTTGATTTCGATCAAGACTGGCGGATGCCCGGAAGATTGTGCCTATTGCCCCCAGAGCGCGCACTACGAAACGGACGTTGACAACCAGGGTTTGCTTGATGTGGATCATGTGATCCAGGCTGCGCGCGACGCCAGAAATGAGGGCGTCCACCGATTCTGCATGGGAGCCGCCTGGCGAGAAATAAAGGATGGTCCCGAGTTCGAAAAGGTTTTGGAAATGGTCCGCGGCGTTGCCGCGACTGGACTGGAGGTGTGTTGCACGCTGGGTATGCTGAGCGAATCGCAGGCCGAACGGTTGGCAGACGCCGGACTCGATGCGTACAACCACAACCTGGACACCTCGCCGGAGTACTACGACAAAATCATCACAACCCGAACGTATCAGGAGCGGCTCGATACGCTGGCCGCTGTAAGAAAGGCGGGCATCACAGTGTGCTCGGGCGGGATCGTCGGCATGGGCGAGTCCGACTCGGACCGCGTCGGATTGCTGCACGAACTCGCCGGGCTCGACCCACATCCGGAAAGTGTTCCGGTCAACGTGCTGGTCAGAGTCGAAGGGACACCGCTGGCGCCGGCCGAGTCGATTGATCCCTTCATCCTCGTCCGAACGATTGCAACGGCGCGCGTTCTGATGCCACGCTCCAGGGTCCGATTGAGCGCGGGCCGCCGCTCGCTGAACCGCGAATGCGTCACTCTCTGTTTCCTGGCCGGAGCCAACTCGATCTTCGTCGGTGACCGCCTGCTCACAACCCCCAATCCCGAACGCTCAGAAGACGCGCAGTTACTTGAAGACCTGGATCTCACAGTGTCGGGTCATGACGCGTAAGATCGCAAACACAAAGACACTCCAGAGACTCGACGAAGACCTGGCCTCACTGCGTTCACGATCCCTGTACCGCTATCCGGAAGTCGGGGCAGGCTTCCAGTTTTCCTCGAACGACTATCTGGGATTCTCCCGACATCCGGCTCTGGTTGCTGCACTCCGGGGGGCCATCGAAGCCTCCGACCGCGTGGCTTCGACCGGATCGCGTCTGCTTTCAGGCCATGTTGCAGCGTGGGAAAAACTGGAAGAAGGGTTCAGTCAATACCTCGGTGTCGAAGCATCCCTGTTTTTCAATTCCGGCTACGCTGCCAACACCGGGTTGCTTACCGCGATCCTTCGCCCCGAGGACACGGTCTTCTCCGACGCCGCAAATCACGCCAGCCTGATCGACGGAATACGTCTATCCGGATGCCGGAAGATCATATTTCCGCATCTCGACCTGGACTTCCTCGAAGACACACTCAAGAGCGCCGATTCGGTTCAAGGTGAGCGATTCATCGTCGTCGAAAGTATTTTCAGCATGGACGGAGATTCGGCACCGATCGACGAACTCGTTACTCTTGCGGAAAATTACGACGCGGGATTAATCGTTGATGAGGCACACGCGACTGGTGTTGTCGGACCGGAGGGACGCGGACTGATTGCCGCATCCAATCGATCGGAAGCGATCATAGCCAGCATCCATACGTGCGGTAAGGCACTGGCTGCGTCGGGAGCTTTCGTTGCCGGATCGAGAACCTTGAAAGAACATCTGACTAATCACTCTCGCCCCTTCATATACACGACCGGGCTGCCTCCCTACGTGGCGGCTCAGGTCGCGGCCGGAATCAGGCTTGCCGCTGAAGCCAACGAAGAACGTGCTCGCCTCGATGCCCTCTCAACAAAGCTGCGAGAGGGGCTCAGCGATGCCAGTTTCGACACAGGAAACAGCAATACCCAGATCGTCCCTGTTCTATTGGGAACCACAAAAACGGCAATGGATACGGCCCAGTTCTTGAGAAACGAAGGATTCGAAGTCCGAGCGATCCGAACGCCGACAGTTCCGGAGGGGACGGCACGCCTTCGCCTTTCCGTAACAGCCGACCTGCCGCCGGAAGCTATGGACAGCCTGGTCGATGCTCTGAAGGACTATAGAGATCGATCCCGGTGAAGGACCTGTTCGTAACCGGAACCGACACGGAAGTCGGCAAGACAGTCCTTTCGGCACTTCTTGTGGCGGCTCTGGACGGGGCGTACTGGAAACCGATTCAGTCGGGGCGAATGGGTGGCGACGCCGAAACCGATCGCGAAACAGTCATTCGATGGGCCGCACTGGCCCAAGCCGATGCTCCGGCAGAAACCTTTGTTTTCGATCCACCCGTTTCACCGCACCTGGCCGCACGCGAAGCCGGTGTACGGATTGATCTGGCGGCCATCGAAAAACCGGTCGTTGCCGGAAAACGCCTCGTAATAGAAGGTGCAGGAGGCGTACTCGTTCCGATCAACGAACGTGACTTGATGCTCGATCTGATAGAACATCTCGACGCTGCGGTTGTGATCGCGACCCGCACCGCCTTGGGAACGATCAACCACACCTTGTTGACAGTCAACAGAGTGCGGCAGGCTGGCCTGGATCTGGTAGGAGTCGTCATGATTGGCGGGAAAAACGTCGAGAACAGGAAAGCCATCGAGCATTACGGAAACGTTCCCGTAGTGGGTTGGGTACCCGTCCTGCCGGCGATCGAGCGCGCTGCCTTGCTGAGTACCTACGAGAACCATTTCGACAAGGCGCCCTTCAATGGGTAAACCACTCCACATCTGGCACCCATACACTCAGGAAGCACTCGATCCGGAACCGGTCCGCATCAAACGGGCAGAAGGCGTCTACCTGTATACCGAAGATGGGCGAAAGCTGCTGGACGGGATTTCTTCCTGGTGGGTCAATATTCACGGACATGCCCATCCGCGGATCAGTTCGGCAATCGGAAAACAGGCCGAGCAACTGGGACACGTCATCTTCGCCGGGTTCACTCACGAGCCCGCTGAACAGCTCTCGGCAAAGCTCCGGAACATAACTCCCGACGGCCTTTCGCACATTTTCTTCTCCGATAACGGATCGACCGCAGTCGAGGTAGGACTCAAAATGGCCGTCCAGTACTGGAGAAATCGCGGAAAAGATGAACGCAAGAACGTCATAGCTCTCGAACACGCCTACCACGGCGACACTGTAGGGGCGATGGCCCTCAGCGCTGATTCAGCCTTTACCGAAGCGTTCGATGATATGCGCTTCGAAGTCCAGCACGCACACTCTGCATACTGTTACCGGTGCCCGGTTGGGCTCAAACGCGACAGCTGTTCGATCGAGTGTCTGGACTCGATCCGGGCACTTTTGGAGGAACAGGCGGAAACCACGGCAGCGGTCATCGTCGAACCTCTCCTGCAGGGAGCTGGAGGCATGATCATGCACCCTCCGGAGTTTCTTGGAGGAATATCGAAACTATGTCGTGAACACGGTGTGCTCCTGATCGCGGACGAAGTGTTGACGGGTTTCGGGCGAACGGGCGCGATGTTTGCCTCGGAACTCGCAGGCGTGACGCCGGACATCATGTGCCTTTCGAAAGGACTGACCGGCGGATTTCTGCCTTTTTCGGCGACGCTCTGCTCAGAGGAAATATACTCGGCCTTTCTGGCGCCCGATCGCATGCGCACGTTGTTCCATGGCCATTCTTATGCCGGCAACCCATTAGGGTGCGCAGCGGCTCTGGCCAGCCTCGAAATATTTGAATCCGAACCCGTCTTCGACCGAATCAGAACTATCGAACGCATCCATCACGAACGCCTCCCCTTGTTGGGCCAGAGCCCGCTGGTCGGCGACACTCGTATGATCGGCACCGTGGCCGCACTTGAACTCGAAACTGACGATCCCGGGTATCTGTCTGATATCCGCCCGGTGCTTTATGATTTCTTTGTGAATCATGGTGTCCTGCTGCGGCCGCTCGGAAACGTCATATACATCCTGCCGCCGTACGTCATACAGGCCGACGAACTGCATTACGTTTACGATGTCGTCGGCGAGGCGATCGAACATGTCGCCAAGCGGTAGCGCCGAATACTGACGTGGAAGTCCGAACCTACTACCTGGAAATGACAAGCCTGGGTGATCTACGCCCGAGCCGACGAAACATTCCGGAACTGAACGTGAGGCCAGTCACGCCTGCGTCACCCGAATTGAACCGATTTCTCTACCAGGCGGTGGGATTCGACTGGCATTGGATCGATCGTCTGGGGTGGACCATAGACGATTGGAGGAACTGGGCCGGTCACGATGACCTCGAAACCTGGGCCGGTTGGTTCGACGGAGCACTGGCCGGCTATTTTGAGCTTGAACTCCAGGACAACAGAGCCGTGGAAATATCTTCATTCGGTCTCTTGGGTGGGTTCACCGCAAGAGGTATTGGAGGGCCTTTCCTGACCGAAGCCGTTCGCAAGGCATGGGCCACGAATACGGAACGGGTCTGGCTCCATACCTGCACGCTGGATCACCCGCACGCCCTAGACAATTACAAAGCCCGCGGGTTCACCGTCTTCCGGGAAGAGACCCACGAACAGGACATCGTCACTTGAACCGCGATCGCACCCGATGCGCATCACAACCTGGAACGTGAATTCGATCCGTCGTCGAATGGATGCCACTCTTCGGTGGATCGAGGCGAAACAACCTGATGTCCTCTGTCTTCAAGAAACCAAGTGCACGGAGGATAAGTTCCCGTGGATCGGTTTCTTGGGGTTGGGTTACACAGCCTCGGTTGTCGGCCAACCCGGCTATAACGGCGTCGCGATTCTGTCCCGTTCGCCGCAGACGGACGTGGACAGAGAACCTCTCGAGACAGACAGCACAGAAGCACGCTCCATAGCGGCCACGATTGAAGGGATTCGCGTACTCAACGTCTACGTGCCGCACGGCGCGGAAGTGGGCAGCGAGAAGTACGAGGCGAAACTCAAGTGGCTGGAAAGTCTTGGAAATACTCTTGCCGTGAGTGAGCCCCGCATCGTGTGCGGGGACTTCAACGTTGCACCTGATGACCGCGACGTCTACGATCCGCTTGCCCGGCACGAAAAACTGATCTGCAGCACACGCGAACGCATGGGATTCACCGCGCTTGTGAGAGACGGAACTTTCATCGACGCCCTGCGCGCCGTCACGGATGAAGCGGGTCTATATACCTGGTGGAGCCATCGCGTTGGGGCGGTCGAACGGAACCGCGGCCTTCGCGTGGACCATCATCTCGTTCACCGAACGCTCGGGGAGGGGATCAGATCGGTGGATATAGACGTCGAGGAACGGACGCGTGCCGGGTCATCGGATCACGCTCCTGTAACACTGATGTTGGAGAGAGGGACAGTTTAATTAGGGGGCAGCGAGCAAATTCCGAATTTGCTCACTGCCCCCTAATTAAATCTTTACCGCTGTGAACTCGATATCGATGTTCTGTTCTCTCTGAAGCGCGGCAAAGCGTTCACGCAGTTCGCCGATGTTCGCTCCCTCGGGTATCGCTACGTCCGCTTCGAGTTGGAAAAGCGGCGTGCCACTGACCGGGGCGGAATAGGCCTTGGTTTCCATCGAGTCGATGTTGACACCCATACCGCTAAGGATGCCGCTGATGAGATGGACGACTCCGGGATGGTCCATACACGAAGCCGTGAGTTTGTATGGCAGTAGAAATTCCCCTGCTGTCCTGGTCGCAGGCGTCTTTATAGTGATCGTGAGACCGGTCGAGGCTTCGATCTCCTGATAGCCGCCGCTGATCTTGCTAAGATCGGAATCGTCACCGCTGAGCAGGACAATAATGGCAAACTCACCGCAAAAAACCGCCATCTTGCTGTCTTCGATGTTGCAATCGTTTCTGGAGATAAACTGCGATATCGCTTCGACCAGGCCGACGCGGTCTGCCCCGGTCGCTGTCAAGATCAAGTGGTTCGTATCTCCCATATTTCTACCCTCGAACGAGGGCTTGAATGGTGTCCCCGATTATCATACGCCAGAGGGATCCGTATAGGAGAGTTTGGGATACCACTCCCCGCGGCCGCTCTGTGTCATGTCCAGTACGTTCCATAACGGCCAGATGAGATCCATATGACGCATGTTGCCACCTTTGATCATCGGCCCCATCACCATTTCGGCTCCCCAGAAGTGCCTGATTTCCCCATCCTCCCGGACAAACACGTTCGCGTTCGGGATCTGTTTGCCGTCGATCTGTCCGAAATAGTCGGAGTTGTAGCTGTTACGGGCTGAAGAAAGAAGTCGAAAGTTCGACCAGCCGCGATTGCGCGCGTGTTCAGAAATGCGCTCAACGGAATGTTTCGCGACAACGGCAACGCTGATTCGCTGATCCAGATGGACGATCTGTCCGTTCAGACCATCCAGCATGGCGGTACACATCGGACACGCCGAGTCCATGTCGGGCGCATACATGAAACTATAGAGAAAAACTGTATCCTTCCCTTCGCCAAACAGGTCGGATAATCGCGTCTCGGCAACTTTCCCGCCGAGTTGTTCGTCGAAGACATAGTCTTCCCTGACAAGGCCTCCAGGCGGCAGGTCGCGACGTTGTTGGGCGAC
Organism: Terriglobia bacterium; assembly: GCA_965218585.1. Taxonomy (GTDB): domain Bacteria; phylum Acidobacteriota; class Terriglobia; order 20CM-2-55-15; family 20CM-2-55-15. Next base: position 446,076 of record CBDCLE010000002.1, on the reverse strand, counting down.
ACGTTCAACGTGCTCCCGCAAATCAAGTTCGGCCTTCAGCAATTTGTCGCGTGCCGACCGATATTCCAGGCTTTCATTTGGATACGATATTTCACTCATCTTTTTGCTCCTCACCTCGAGATCTCGACTCCGACGCTATTCCGTGTCCGCCCTGAGTCTATCTTGCGTCTTGGTTAGAGCTTAAACCCTACCATCCATTCCCATATGCCCTTTGATATACTCGCGTCTCGATAGAACGGAATGGTGCCGATGGCGGCACAAGCGAGTGTGAATCGCATCTTGACTCGATCTGTTTCGCGAGGAGGTCCCATGACACGCCTGTTTGTTGTGACCGTTGCGCTCAGCGCCCTGGTGGCCTGCGCGGGCGGCACCGAAGAAGAACAACCGGAAGCGCAACTGAACTTGGCCGATCCCGCCGACTGCGATCCCGACAACGGAGGTTTGACCCTGCCGGTCGGATTTTGCGCCACGGTTGTGGCAGACAATCTCGGAAGGGCGCGGCATTTTGATGTCGCCGATGACGGCACCCTTTACGTCCGAATCCGCGGAGCTCAACCTGATGCTGAAGAACCGGCGGGAGGCATCGTCGCCCTGCGTGATGCGGACGGCGATGGACGCGCGGAAATCCAGGAGTGGTTCGGTGATCACTTCGGCACGGGGCTTCAGCTCGATGGAAACAACCTCTATGTTTCGACCGATCTGGCGGTGTTGCGTTACGAGTTGACACCCGGCCAATTAGTTCCGGAAGGAGAGCCTGAAGTTATCGTAGGCGGGTTCCCCGAACAAGGTTCGCATGCAGCGAAAGCGTTCACACTCGACAACGCCGGCGGGCTCTACGTCAACGTCGGCGCCCCGTCGAACGCGTGCCAGGAAATGGACAGAACGGAAGGTTCTCCGGGAATGCAACCCTGCCCTCTCCTTGAACAACAGGCCGGTGTCTGGCGCTTCGACGCAAACACCGTTGGGCAGGACCAGGTGGCCGATGGCTCCAATTTTATTACCGGCACCCGCAACATAGTGGCTCTGACTTGGGATCCGGCAAGTCAGGGCGTGTACGCCGCCCAGCACGGGCGGGATCAGCTGGCTACACTCTACTCGGACTATTTCGACGAACAGGCCAGTGCAGAATTGCCGTCGGAGGAATTCTTCAGGCTGGAAGAGGGCGCAGATTTCGGTTGGCCCTACTGCTATCACGACTGGATGCAGGACACGAAACTCGTTATGCCCGAGTACGGCGGTGACGGCCAGCAAGTCGGAGATTGCGCCGACTACGGGCAACCGTTGGTTGCGTTCCCTGGACATTGGGGACCCAACGACGTGATCTTTTACACGGGCGATCAGTTCCCCACCCCCTATCAGAACGGCGCGTTCATCGCGTTCCACGGTTCCTGGAACCGCGCCCCTCTGCCGCAGGGTGGATATCAGGTAGCTTTCGTCCCGATGGCTGATGGTCAACCTACTGGCGACTATGAGACGTTCGCGGACGGTTTTGCGGGCGTATCGCCTCTCATGAATCCGCAAGATGCGGTTCACCGTCCAACCGGACTGGCCCTCGGCCCCGACGGAACGCTGTATGTGTCAGATGACTCGGGTGGCCGGATCTGGCGGATCAGCTATACGGGCGGTTAGACTCTCGATCTGGCTATGTCGAAACCCGGAACTCTATTCCTCGTAATGGCGTTTGTCCTGGGACCTCTCCAAGCGTGGTCCCAGGACACCTCACGGACGACTTTCCGCTCCAACTACAGCGGCAATTGCAGTTCAAGCATCCGATTCACAGAATCTCCACCCGCACGTTACTGGTGTCGCGTTCCGAATGGACGGGCTATCCGCGTACCGATGGACCCGGTCAACCTTGATGTCCTGACCCGTGTCAGTGTGTGCACGCTTGAGACACTGACTCGGCGCGAGGATGAAGAGCCGTGCGGTTTCCCCGGTGCAGTTCTTGTCTGGCAAGGCCGACCAAGAGGGGACATCGAAATCTCGCACACCGGATCTTCCTTTGGAGACCCACCGAACGAATCGGAGGAAATATTCGTTGCCGTCCAACTGGAATGGGACGGTATCTTTCCCGACGAAGGCAACTTCTTCACGCTCGAATACGGAAACGAATCGCAAGCCCTCCACGCGATGCGCGTCCGGCTGGCCGGCCAGCCCAGTTCAGCTACCTTGACGCCTGAGAACACGCAGATTCGGGTCGGGGAGTCGGGATATGTCCGATTGGTCACTGCGAGGAAATCGGACAACGCTTCGTGGTTTCCCCAGGGTGAGGCGATGCTGGTTGGTGCTGACCGGACTTACTACCTCAGTCGTGGAGCAGCAAGAACGGTACCTGCTGGCGACTACGAATTTCTCTCGAACGGATTCCTGCCTGAAGTCGCGAACCCTGCGAATGCCGGTTTTCTGGAAGTGGAAGTGGAGTACGAGACCGGCCCGTAAAAATGGGGTCAGACACCTATGTCCCTATTTTACCTCGCGTTGATCAACGCCCGGATCTGTCGAACCGCGGCCCCAATCTTTAGTTCGAGTCCATTCCGGCCATATTCGACCGAAGTGCGGGTAGGATCGCCTGAAAAACTATAGCGACTCGAATCTGCTTCACTCTCAGGTATCAACTGGTCCTGACGGACATGTTGGGGCGCAACAAACAGAAGCTCCGATGTCGTGTCGAGGCCCGCGTGGCCACCAATAGATTCTTCTGTTTCGCCCTGCTCGATCAACCACTCGCTCCAACCGTTGTCGGAATAGTAATCGTCGGCGAAGTGGACGCGCGCAGCGTCGCCTGACCACTCCTCGTTGAGCTGGTCGGCAACCGCCCGCATGCCGTTCAGGTTCCCACCACTGTCGGCGAGGAACACGATGTTCGTAAAACCATGGGCTTGGAAACTCCGTGCGGCGTATTCGACAAGCTTCATGAAGAATTCGTTCGGCAGCGTAATCGTTCCCGCGAAACGCATGTGTCCTGAAAGCGGATCGACGGCGCCTTCCGGCACGTACGTCACGACCGGTGCGACCAGTGTATTGCCCAAACGGCGCGCGATCTCGTCCGACGCGTAATTGACGATGTACTTGTGTTTGCCCAGCACCAGGTGAGGGCCGTTCTGTTCCGTCCCTGCTGTAGGCAGGATAATGGTGGTCGTGCCGTTCTCGATCGCATCCTGGACTTCGACTGTCGTGAGTTCTTCGAGAAACACCGTATCCACCTGCTGAGCCACGGCTTCGTTTTGGGCCACAGCGCCGTTGACCAGAACAAGCAGTAAAGTCACTGGCAGTAGTTGCAGTTTCATTGAATCTCCTCCGATGAATAACGAGCTCTTCAATTAATCGACGGTGTCGTAACCGGGGACCTGCGAATCATTGGCGCTTGTTCGAAAGCAAAGGCCAACCTCAGGAGCGTCGGCTCGCTCCAGTCCGGTCCAAGGAGTTCGATCCCGACCGGCACGCCCAATGGCGCCGATTCCGTTGGCGAGGAGAATCCTCCGGGAATCGTCAACGCCGGGAAACCCGTCGCGTTCGAAAGAACGCCGTTACGTTCGAGTTGTGCCTCTCCAATCGCGGCCACCAGCCGGCGCTGGTGCGGATAGAGCAAAGCGTCGAGGTCGTTGTCTGCCATGACCTTCATCAATGCCCGTCGGAGGTTTTCGCGTCGAAACAGACGACGTCGGTATTCCGGATCGTTCATGCCGTCCTCGATGCCCACTGTCAGCTCGAGGTCGGCCCGGATGGTTTCATGAAATTCTCCACGCTCGACGAACTCGGTTAAGCTCCGGACAGGCGCATTCGCCCCAAGGTCAGCCAGGTACTGCTCAAATACGATCTTGCCTTCGAACGAAGCGACAGCGACCTCGCTCACCGTATTGGCGAAATCCGGAATGCGGATCCGGACCAGCGTTGCGCCCGCCACCTCCATTTGGGCTATTGCATCCTCGGTTACGGCGTTGACTGCTTCATGAACGGCTTCGGTACCGAAGACATCCATCACGACGCCGATCCGAGCACCGTTTAAGCCATCCGGATCGAGCGTTTCTGTGTAGCTATTGGGGATATGACTGACACCGAAGGCTGTGATGGGGTCGGCAGGATCATACCCCGCAATGACGTCCATCATCCGGGCTGCATCCTCTACGGTTCGTGTGATCGGGCCAACCTCGTCCTGTGTCACGCTGTTGGGAATGACACCGTCGCGGCTCACCAGGCCACGGGTCGACCGCAGACCGACCAAACTCTGCGCCGATGCCGGCGAGCGGATCGACTGACCGGTATCGCTCCCTGTTCCCAGGACTCCGAAACCCGCGGCAATCGCGGCACCCGTCCCGCCACTCGACCCTCCGGGTGTTCGCGTCAGGTCATAGGGATTGCGGGTCTGGCCGCCCAATGAACTGGCCGTCAGGCCGCCCCTGGCCATTTCAGTCAGGTTGGACTTGGCGAGCACTATCGCGCCGGCATCACGCAGACGCCGGACCATGAACGCATCATCGGGCGGATACGACGCTGCAAACGTCACGGATCCGCCTGTCGTCGGCAGATCCGAGGTGTCGAAGTTGTCCTTCACGATTACAGGGATACAGTGGAGAGGTCCAACATCATCGGGTGACGCGGCGTACTGTGCGTCCAGGTCGGCAGCAACGTCGAGGGCTCTGGGATTCAGTGTAATGATCACGTTCAGTTCGGGGCCCCGGCCGTCGTAAGCCTCGATTCGGGCAAGGTAGCCCGAGATCAACTCGACACAGGTCACTTCTTCAGAGAGAAATGCCGACTCGATCTCGGCGATGGTTGCCTCAGCCAGATCAAATGTTTCTGTCGGTGGCGTGGGGCCGGGATCGGAAGCGCAGGCAGACAGGAACAGCGCGAAACCAATAACGAAGCTGATTCTGTGACGCGCTGATGTACGACCAATCATTCCGTTCTTCTGTAGGTGCGGTCTATGACCGCACGCTCTTAAAATTGTTTGTGCGCTCACAGAGCGCACAAACAGTTCGATCAGTGCCGCAACAGCGTGGTCAACATGCGCACGTCGATCGGTCCAGATCCTGCCCGGCAGCGTTTCCAAAGCAATCTGACCACTGTGTCGCCTGGGCCGATTCGTTTCGGCGATAACCAACCAGATATATCTTCCGCAGTGCCTCGTGAACATGAACGTAGTACCAGTGCTCTTGGTCCTGGAGGTTGTAGAAACCTTTTCGTTTTCGGTCTGGCTCCCCGAGGCCCTGTTCATTGAGCAGGCTGACAAGCTGGGGGAGGCGATCCTTGAGTTCTGGCTTGAAAGCTTCGAAGGCATAGCGCTCGAACTGATGCTCCGCTCTTCTGTTGTTTCTTGTGTCATCAGGCGCGCTGACACAATGCCCGTCGAACCGCATAGTTGCCAGAATCCCGCACGCTCGGTTGCCGGCAATTCTCAAGAGGCTCTTGCTCGGAGAGTCTTCCAGGAGGGATATTCGTTTAGTCATCGTGGTTATTCTCCATTATCGAGTGCGCTTGATGCGATCAGGGTTGAACACTTGATGGCGCCGGTTCGGGTACGAAGTGGTTCCGAAGACCAAAGAGGCTCCTGACATCTTCCAGGATCAGGTAGACCGATGGCACCAGAAGCAAGGTGATCGTGGTAGCAAACAGAACTCCGGAAGCCATCGCCACAGCCATCGGGATCATGAACTGGGCCTGAAGACTGGTTTCCAGCATCAACGGTGTCACGCCGGCGGTCGTAGTCAGAGACGTCAGTAGAATGGGACGGAATCGAGCCGAGCCTGCCTGAACAACAGCGTCTATCAAAGACCCATGTTTGCTGATTCCCCGATTGATGAAATGGACCAGCACAAGACTGTCATTGACGACCACACCGGCGACGGCAACCATGCCCATCATCGACATGAAGTTGAGGGTAACTCCGAAAACGACATGGCCGATCACGGCACCGACCAGGCCGAAGGGAACGGCAGACATGACGATCAACGGCTGTAGATAGGACTTCAAGGGAATGGCCAGCAATGCAAATATCACGAAGAGCGCAATCAGGAAACCCCGCGTCAAACCACCCGTAAACTCTTCCTCCATCTGCTGCTCTCCTTCAAAGGAGTACGTCACCTGGGGATGGGCGGCCAGGACTTCGGGCATCTGGCTGGCCGTAAAGTCGAAGAGGATCATGGCTGCGTTTCCCACGTCCGCGTCCACTCCAGCCGTCACGTTGATCGCTCGCTGACGATCCACACGCCGGATACTGGAGAACCCCCGCCCAATCTCGGCTTCCGCAACCGTACCGAATGGAACCTGTCCCCCGTCCGGGGTTCGGACCCTCATGTATTCCAGGTCGCCAATCGACTCACGCTCTTCGGCGGGATAGCGGACCATGACCCGGACATCATCCCGGCCCCGTTGGATCCTCTGAGCTTCTTCGCCAAAGAAACCCTGACGGACCTGCCGGCCCAGATCCTGGAGGGAGAGGCCGAGCGGTTCCGCGCTCGGTTGTATGGTCAATTCGATTTCAGGTTTGCCGCTACGGAAGGAATCCGTGATGTCGATCACTCCCGGATATTCCTCGAGTCGAGCTCGGACTTCGGCCGCGACCACGCGCAATTCATCGATGTCGGGCCCCGCCAACTGGATGTCGATGGGCTTGCCCGCCATCATCAGGTCCGTCAGGTAATCCAGTTCGACGACGCCGGGAATCGGATCGACACGCGCTCGAAGCCGGTTGCCGATTTGGGTACTCGAAAGTGGACGTGTGTCTCCAGGGATAAGCTCGATGTTGACCTCTCCAAGGTAGGCCTGCGATGGGGTCACACCACCCGCCATGGGGTTCAGACCCGCCGACGGCTGCTCTCCGACGCTCGAGAGCACATGTTGGAAGAGCGGATAGCCGTACTCAGCTTCCAGGTCTCCACTCAACTCGATTGCCGCATCCTCGATGTTTTCGATCGCCTGGGCAGTAATCTCAGCGGGAGTTTCCTCCGGCATCGTCAGCGTCACAATGACGTTGTCCGAATCCATATTGGGCATGAACACGTAATCGATCATCCCTCCATATATAAGACCCACGGTCAGCACGAGCGACGCGATGGCAATCGATGCGGTCAGGTAACGCCAGCCGATGGCACGCCGCAGGACGGGGGTATAGACCTGGTGGACGAGCCACTCCAGCATATGAGTGAATCCGTCGAAGAAACCGTTCCACGCCCGGGCCAGTATGTTCGGTTTCTTTTCCCTTTTCTTCTCTGTGTGATGCGAAAGGTGGTAGGGCAACACGAGTTGGGATTCGACGAGGGAAAACAGCAGGACCGGAACGACTATCAACGGGATCGCACGAGAGAAGTTCCCCATCATGCCGGGAACCATCATGAAAGGAGAAAAGGCTGCGACCGTCGTCAGAACTCCGAATATGATCGGGATCGCGACCTCCTGCGTTCCCAGGATCGCCCCCCTTAGCCCCTCCCCGAGTTCATCCTGGCGGTAGTGGATCCGTTCGGCAATGATAATGGCGTCGTCGACGACGATGCCCAGAACGAGGATGAACGAAAACAACGTCATCATGTTGATTGTCTGACCTGTGAACGGCATCGTCGACATCGCACCCAGGAACGCGACGGGAATACCGATGGCAACCCAGATCGCCAACCGCATTCGCAAGAAAAGCGTCAACACGATGAAGACCAGGATCAGCCCGGTGAAGCCGTTGCGCAGGAGCATGTTGGTACGGTCTTCCAGCAACACGGAGGTATCCTGCCAGGTGGCGATCGAAATGCCAGGAGGCAGTCGGTCGCCAGCTTCCGCGACGTAGCTTCGAACCGTCTCGGAGACGTCCGGAGCGTTTTCGTCTCCCACGCGAAATACCTGGACCATAACCGCAGGTTGGCCGTCGAACCTGGACCACTGGTCCGTCTCCTCAAAACCGTCAATTACCGTCCCCACATCGGCCAGACGCAGGCGAGTGCCATCGGGTCGGGTCAACAGAGTGAGGTCTTCATACTCTTCGCCTCTGTAAGCCTGCCCTTCGGTGCGCAGAAGGATTTCTCCGGAATCGGAATTGACCGACCCTCCGGGGAGGTCTATCGATGAACGCCTGACTGCTTGCGCCACATCGTCGAACGTCAGACCATAGCGTCTAAGAACGTCCTCCGACACCTCGATCGCGATCTCGTAAGGACGAATGCTTTTCAGATCGGCCTGACTGATACCATCCAGCGCCACAATTTCATCCCGGACACGCTCGCCGAGAAGTCTAAGGGTCAGTTCATCCGTGTCCCCGTACAGTGACACGTTGATCACCTGCATCCGGATCAGCATTTCCTGGACGACAGGTTCCTCGGTCTCGAGCGGGAACGTAGAAATGGCATCTACGCGGGCCTTGACATCGTCAAGAAGCTCGCGCGTGTCATAGCCTGTCTCGACCTCGACCATGACCGACGCGGCGCCTTCGGAAGACGTCGAGGTGATCCGCTTGACACCTTCCAGTCCCTGAATCGATTCCTCGATTCGAACCGAAACCGCTTCTTCAACTTCTTCCGGCGCAGCCCCTCGATAGGGCACCGAAACCGAGATCGTTTCGGCTTCAAACTCGGGAAAAACTTCCTGATTTACGGAGAACACCGCCATCACACCCAGTGCGATGATGATGAGCATCAGAAGATTAGCAACGACACCGTTATTTGCGAACCATGCGATCAGCGACTTCATCCACTACTCCCCTGTGTGTTCCGTGCCCGCGGTCCCGGACGTTTTGGACGAGATCTGTCCGATCGGAGGATACGTGTTGATGCGAACCTTCATTCCATTCACGGCGTTCTCCAAGGGGGAAACCACTATCTGTTCGCCTTCCTCAAGGCCGGATCGCACCAGGACACGATCCCGCTCCAAGCGGAAGATCTCTACCTGCTGGAAACGCAACTCGTCCCTTTCGTTCACGACCAGGACCTGGTCCGCACCTCTCAGAACGGATCGCGGAAGAACGACAATCTCTCCCGAAGACCGTCCCTGGATCTCGGCTTCCACAAACATGCCCACCGCCAGGGGAGGACGACCGCTACGTCCGCTTCGGGCGTAAGGATCTTCAATGCGGGCGATCGCATGCACCATGCGGGTCCGTGGATCGATTTCGCCTTCGGTCCGGACAATCTTTCCGCGCCACTCGTATCGGTTTCCGGCGAATTCCGAGCGCAGAACAACGTCGGGTCCGCTCACAGACTCGAATCCACCGTCACCCCGATACCCGAGCGGAAGATCCACAAATTGCAATTCAACGTCCGGAATAGGGAGACGGACTTCAGCCGCATCCACGGCGTACAGGGTGGCTACAGAATTTCCCCGCTGCACGAACTGGCCCACGTCGACGCGCTCTGAACGAACACGGCCGGCAAACGGGGCGCGGACGACGGTTCGTTCCAGGTCATACTCCGCCTGCTGGAGGTTGGCTTCCGCGGACGCCAGCGAAGCCTGGGCTTCCGCGATCTGAGGTTCCCGCAACGCTAGCGGTGTAGGTCGGCCCGCACCCAGCAGTTCCCATTCCTCCAAGGCCACGGCGGCTTCCTGACGTTCGGTTTCGAGCCGTAACTCCGCCTGGGCGATTGCCGCCCTGGAGCGCGTCACAGCTAACTCGTACTCCCGTCGGTCTAGCTCGAGCAGGACATCTCCCTCTTCAAAGAAGCCGCCAACAGCTACTGAGGGAGACACTGTCATCACACGCCCGGAAACCTCAGGAACGAGCTCGGTTTCTGTCCGGGGAGCAACCGTGCCTTCGGCTGCCACAAGGAGCCGGATATTGGAATAGCCCACTTCCATGGTCTCGACCAACGGAAGGGTTACTTCGGCGATTCGGGTCTCGGGTACCGGTCGGTTCTGAATCATCGTCATCGCCGCATAGCCAGCACCGGCAACTACCGCGATCGGCAAGAATATTCTGAGCGATAGCTTGATCAATTGGATTCACCTTCAAAATTGCCTGAGGCCAAGAGGTCGAGGGCGGAGGGCACATCCCCCCCATCGAAACCACCCCCGAGCGCCAGATGAAGATCGACTCGATTGTCCAGTCGCGTTCGCCTCAACGTCAGCAACTGGCTTTCCGAGTTGTACGCCGTGCGTTGTGCGGAAAGCACAGTGATGATGTCGGCCAGACCCAACCGGTAACGTTCTTCGGCTAATTCCTGAGCGGCTACCGACTGGCGTACGGCCTCGGCTATGGCCTGCTCCCGGCGGAGGAGAAGTTCCTCCGAGGCCAGAGCGGATTCGACTTCCCGATACGACTGGAGAATCCGGCTCTCATAGTTGGCCATCAGTTCGTCGACCGTACTCTGATTCCGTTCTACGGTCGCCTTCAGACGTCCGTTATTGAATAGGGGTTGAACAATGTTCCCTACGAGGTTCCAGACGAAGAGGTCGCTATCAACCAGGTCAAGCAGGTCGCCACTCGACGTCCCTGTTCCCGAAGTGAGGCTGAATCGCGGGCGCAGATCAGCCTGGGCCTGTGCGATTCGCGTATCGGCGACCAGAACCTGTAGTTCAGCCGAAACCAGATCGGGACGGCGATGCACCAACTCGGATGGAAGTCCCCCGGGAATCGAAGTCGGCAGATCGGGCAGGTCCGAAACCAGAGCGTAATCTCCCGACGGGTATCGACCCATCAATGTCTCGAGCTGCCTCTCGGCACGATCGCGCTGCTCGAGCCGCTGCTCAAGTGTCGCTTCTGCCGTCGCCGCTTCTGTCAGCGACAGCCTCAAATCCAGCGACGGTCGTAAGCCACTCTGGAAACGCGCCTGAACCCTGTCCGCAGAAACCCGATAGCTGGCGAGCGAGATCTCCGCGAGTTCGACCTGCCGCTGGGCCTCGACCGCGGCAAACCAGGCTTTCGCAACCTGACCCGTTAAAGAGAGGCGGGCAGCTGCGAGATCGGCATATCGGATTCGAGTGTTGGTCACCGCCCCAAGCTCACCGGAGAGGATCCGCCCCCATAGATCAGGCTCCCAGCTTGCGTTCAGTCGTAGGGTGTAGTTCGTGGACGTCGTACTCAAAACGTTCGATTCGCTTCCCGGAATCGGAAAGCCGATGAAGTTCTGCCGCTGCTGACTACGCCCCACCGTTAAGTTCGTATCAGGCAGCAATGGGGCCCCCGCGATAAGAGCATCCGCACGGGCCGTTTCGATTCTCGCCGCAGCCGCGCGAAGGTCGTGGTTTCCCTCAAGAGCCTCGGAAATCGCCCGGTTCAGGTCGGCATCTTCAAAGTAGATCCACCAATCCTGGTCGAGGGTTCCCGTCTCCAACCCGCCGCCGGTCCACTCCTCCGGTGCCGCAATGCTGAGGTTGTGCTGAGGGGTCGGAATGCTCTTCGCGCATCCCACGGCCACAATCATCACGACCGGAAAAACAAGTGCCTGCCATCGCTTCATCGAGAACTCCTCTCTACGGGAACAAAGTCGTCAACGCCTTCGGCATCCCGAATCGGTGCTCTGAGTCCAGCTGCCATAAATTGAACAACTCGTTCGATGGCCTTGCCCGTGTCTTTGAAATCGCACAAGCCATTACTTGCCTTACAGATCCACTCCTGCTCTCTCAGCACAAAAATCATCGAACCCATGGCCATGAACATGCGCCAGGCTCTCTCGTCGTCGGGAAATTCTGGTAGTGCTTTCGTGATGGTTTCGTTAAAACGCAATTCCACTTCCCTGAAGAGGTCGTTGAATATGGCCTCCAGATAACCGGAACGCTCTGTGAAAAGACGACCGGCAAGACGACTGTACTGTGCGCACCCCTTTTCTCTCGGCTCTGATTGAAACGGTGGTGCGACCATCGCGTAGAGGACGTCCTCGACCGACGGGCGTCCGTCGACCGCTTTCTCTTCAGCCGCGGTCAGCAGATCCAGCCGAGCCCGGTTGATCGGGTCGAACCGACGAGCGAAGACTGCACGAACGAGTTCTTCTTTCGAACCGAAGTGGTAGTGGATCGCAGCGGAGTTGACGCCCGCTTCCGCGATGATTCGTCTCAGCGGTACTGCCTCAATACCGTGCTCGGCGAACAGCGATTCGGCGGCGGCGAGAATCTGTTCTTTGGTATCAGCCATAACAGTTATGAACGTAGCAGAATTCAAACAAGTAATTCAAGCGAATGATTGAAAATTCGCTTGACATTTACAAACATATAATTATTTCAATGCTTTACAAACATAAAAAATTACTTTTTCGTGGAGAAACTCGGGAGTAATGGGCTCGATTTGGCCCATTTTATGGGCAGGCAGAACCGCGGATGGGCCTGTTAACTGCGCAAAATTTGCGTGAAGGTCTCAATCCAGGGATCGGATCTTGTCTTCCAACGTTCCCCGTGCGAAGGGGTTGCTTGTCGAACGAAGAGCTTCCCTGTAGGCAGCCAAGGCCTGATCGGACTTCCCCTCCGCCTCATAGAAGGGTCCGATCAGAGACGATAACGAGAACGAAGACACACTTGGGGTTGCAACGGCCAACAGGACCGAGGTGGCCAACCGCAATTCCTGGCGCGTCGGCTGATCCATCAACCGCTCTCTCAGGTCATCAAACAATACCCCGTACCGAGCGGCCACCTCACTCCGCTCGATCTCGATTGTCCCCATCAACTGAACGAGCCGAGACGCTTCGTTCTCCGGATATATGGGTGACGCCAGGTACTCCGGGCGCGTATCGAGCCTCGCGATGTCCAGTACGACCTGCCGGATCGTCTCGCCATCAGAGTCCAGGCGCGAATAGTTCAATCGATCGGGCGTATCGCCCCGGCCGTGGTAGTCGGCGTGGGTCGCGTTCGAGAAAAACAGGTAGGGCACCCCGGCAGCAGCAAAGGGTGCAAAATCACTTCGCGGTCCCACCAGATCGGTGCCGAGGAGCGTGAGCTCTTCCCCGCCGTGGGAACCGACGATCTCTCCCAGCCGAGGTGCGAACTCTGCGCCGAGAACGATCAGAGTCCAGCGCTCCAGATCGATGAAGCTGCGGCCCATCGTGTCCATGATGATGACGCCAAGCGCATCGTCCAGCGGCAGAATCGGGTTGGCGACATAGTGCCGGGATCCGTTGAGTCCTCGCTCTTCGTCATCGAAGGCGACAAATAACAAAGACGCGCCCAACTCCGCGTCCGCCAGCTCGCGCGCCAGTTCCAACATCACCGCCACGCCGGCCGCGTTGTCGCTTGCGGAAGGAAACCCTCTTCCCTGCCCGTCGTAATGTGCGCCGATGACGATATGCCGCAGGGAGGTACCCAGCCGTCCAACAACGTTTCGCCTCTCCAAATCGATATTCTGGAACTCGGCCTCAAGGCCCATTTCGAGAAACTGCTCCAGAAGGTAGTCTCCGGTTGCATCCGCTCCATCGCTGGCTGAGGCCCGCCCTTCCCGCATGGAATCGGACAGCCACCGAACGGTCGTTTCGATGCGTAGGGGAGACAACGCCCCGACCGACATGGAAGCCGTCAGAGCGAGGGCAGCAAGCCATTTGAAGGAGGAGCCTCTCATCATGATGCGAACCTAGAAAGCGAAGACCAGACCAACACTCGACTCCAGGACACTGAGCGTCTGATCCTCCACGCCCCGGATCGAATACCCCCGGACATCCACACGGACACCCACTGGTCCGAAAACGGATGCCATCACACCCACACCGTAGTTGATGCTGAACTTGGTGCCGAAAGAAGCAGGGCCGCTCCCGCCCGCCCGAACCAGGCCGATTCCAACCGTCCCGTAAGGTCGAACGGTGGCGGCCGGAAGGTGAACCCGCAGGTTGGTGTTGTAGATCACAGCGCTTGCCCGACTGTCCACGAAGTTCGGACTGAAAGCCAGGGTATGTTCGAACCCGACAGGTGCATTGGACCGGTAGAGGCGTGCGCCGAAAACACCGAAGTCTTTGGCGTCCGTCAGGAGTTGCCCTGTCGTACCCGAGACTGCGGTCGAGCTCTGTCCCAGCGTTATCTGGCCCGGACGATTGAATCCACCGAAAAGAGTGAAGTCACCCGCGTGGAGAGGAGTCACTGAAGCCAGCATGAGAAGAAAACACGAGAAGTACTTCATCGAGAAATTATAATCATTCGCATGAATAAGGACAGCAGCAATGGACGTCGCCCGGCCGGCGCCTGGTCCCCGGCACAGGAGAACGGCTTCGTTGGAAGATTGCGGGTAGCCCCGCAGATGAGTGCCGGTCTCCTGGTATGCCTCATGCTGATGGGACAAACGGCTTTCTCTCAGGTCGAAGAAGCACGCGAAGCGATTGCTAACGAAGAACACCTCGAAGCCATAGAAATCCTGACGCCCGTTGTCGAGGAGAATCCCACACCGGATGCCTATCTGTATCTGGGCCTGGCACATGCCAACCTTACCCAATACGATCGCGCTCTCGAACTTTTTGAACAGGCTGCCCGGCTCTATCCGGCCAACACACGATTTCACAATGAAACAGCCGGAGTTTATCTAGCCGATAGCGACGTTGAAGCTGCTGTAGCGGCTCTCAATCGCGCCCTCGCCATCGATCCCGACGATGCATACGCTTCTGATCTACTGGCTTCAATTCGCCTTTCTGAAGGCGATGTGGAGGAGGCGCTGGCGATCTGGAACCGGGTCGGCAGACCTCAGATCGACGACGTGTTTGAAAATTTCTCTCCCGGCTTTATCCATTGGGCGGTCCCACAGGCATTGACGTTCGGGTCCGGGGACACGCTCACGTACGAAGAATGGAAAACGACCCAGTCACGCCTGTTCAGGAGCCGACTATTTTCCAACGTCGGACTCGACGTCGAACCCTCAGGAGGAGAAGACCTTTATAACGCGATAGTCCGAACATCCAACCGGACCAACACACCGACGGAAATCCTGATCGATCTTGTCCGCGGGTTGCCGGTAGAAACGACCTACCTGGACATCTGGGATATCGGTTTTTCCGGAATCAGCTGGAGATCCAGTTTTCGGTGGGATGAGGACCGCCGAAGGCTTCGGGGCGAACTGATCGTTCCCCTCCCCTTGTCCTCGCTGCCTGTTGTCGAATTTCGGGACACTTGGCGGTCGGAACGATGGAACCTGTCTCCGTCGATTCGGGACGTTTTCGGGTCCGAGGCTGAGTTCCACTATAAGGTCAACAGTGTGGAAGCAGTTCTCAAGCTGACACCCGTTCATCAGGTCGAAATAGACGTCGGCTTCGAATACAGGAACCGCGACGCTGTGGGAAGCATCGCCGCGTTAGGGATGGACGAGAGAAATTCTGGAACGCTCGATTTCGGGATGGTACTCACGACGCTGGAAGGCCGATACAACAACCGACTGAAGGTCAACGGATTTCTCGCACGCGAGTCTTTGATCGGCGATTTCGACTTCAGCGGTGGAACGATCGAGATTGCGAACCGTTTTCACATCACCAAAGACGCACGCACGGTCTTCGACTGGTCGGTGACCGGCGGTACGTCCCGGGGGGACATCCCTGTGGATCACTATTTCCTTTTGGGGTTGACGAGTCTGACCGACCACCGCCTCAGGGGCCATATAGCGGCCGACAGCGGGCGCTACGGAAGAGCTCCGATGGGCACAGACTTCGTTCTTCTCAACACGGATATCGAGCATCGGTTGGTCACGATCCCGCTGTTTAATACGCTGAGTATTCCCTTCATCGAAGTCAAAGCCATGGGGTTCTTCGATTCCGCGAAAACGTTCGACCGTCAACGGATTTTCCGTCAGGGAGAATGGCTCAACGATGTCGGCGCCGGACTCCGCTTCGAGACACCGACCGCTTCGTTCACCGTCCTGTACGGACGAAACACGAACGGGAAAGAAAACAACTTTTACGGTTACGTCGAACGACGATTCTGGTGATGAAACCGCCAGCTGCCAGCCCCGAGCGAGCAGCCCTCATTCTGCAAAGCGGTCCCAGAAGGGGCGGGTTCCAACCGCAAGATTGATGATCTCGGCATAGCTTCGGATGCCGCCCTCGACCTGGTTGGCCCTCAGGAACAAATCCAGACTCCTCGTCTGCGTCCGACCGACCCATTCGATGCGTCCGTCGGCGACCCGGGCGTACACGGCTTCGACGTCACTGCTGGGGCCCTCATCGAGCAGCACGTCCAATTCGGACGTCCTGAGGTAGAGCCACAAGGTCAGCCAGCCACTGTACCGAAACGCGGGATTCGACGAGTGCAGGGCCGCCATCAGGGCGACGAAGTTCGCATCACCTTCGTCGGGGTAACCACGGACGTGCGCCACTTCGTGCGAGACGATCATGGGCATCTCGAAGGGCAGCAGGCCCCGCGTGACAATTGCCTCGTGCCCGAACGGGTTGAACATCCCGTCGACGCCGGCCGCGCGAAAAAACGGATTGAGTACCCGAGAAGACTTCATGCGTGAACCCACCGACCAGGAAGTGCCATCCAACTCCGCGACAACTGCCCTCACACGCCGGTCTGCCTCAGCGGCCAGACCCGAATCATTGAAAAACACCGTGGTTCGTTCCGGGTACAGAGCATTCAGAGCGGCTGCGGTCTCCTGGGTCAGGGCCGCCACCGATTCAGCGTCGATGCGGTCTGTACTGAAGTCCAGCTTCGTCGCCAATGGTGGCCTGTGGTAGTTCAGCCCCCAGGTCCAGAAGAAAATCAGGTATCCAAACGAGATCAGGCCCAATATCTCGAGGAATTTCCGCCGCCAGGCGAGATAGATGACACCAAACAACGAAGCGGGCAAAAGGATGTCGATCCAGGAAATCGCTACGGGAGGAGCAAGGATGCTCATCAAAGAAGATGCAAGCGGATAAACCCTTCTGGCGTAAAGACTCTCAACCAGACCCCCCGGAATCCAGCCCAGGAGGGAGAGAATCAAGGAGACGCCAGCCAGCAGAGCCATGCCAAGAGACAAACGCTTGATAAATTTTAACTTGACCCTGCCTTTGGCCATTTGCTACAATTCGCCTTTCTTGCGGATAAGTTATTGAAAATCATAGAAATAGACAGCGCCTCGGAAGTTCCAATTCTATAGCTGCGCTCTCCAGGGCTGATCAAGGTGCCGATGGGCAAGAATTCTTATACGTTAATAATCGTCCCGAACGCCAGTTCGGGGCTTCACAAACTCCGCATTCCTCTGGCCGCACTTTACACGGTTTCCCTGATTCTGTTGGTCGGCTTCTTCGTCATCGTAGGTCTGGGATTCAACTACGCGCGAATGGCACTCCAGACTGCCGACTACAACCAGCTTCGTACCGAAAACACGGAACTCAAAGTAGAAAACAAGAACTTCGAGGTCGCGACCCGTCAGCTCAATACAAAGATTGAGAGACTGGAAGATCTGTCCGTCCGGATCCAGGAGATGATGCTGACCGATACCTGGAACCAACGGTTCGGGCTGCTCGAAGGTGGCGGTATCGGAGGAACGCTGGAAGACTACCCCACGGCAGCCATGATTGCCAGCCTCACCCCGCGCGACAGCATCGACGTCGCTCGTGATCGGACCTTGGACCTGGAAGACCAGTTCCGTTTCGTCGAACAGGTCGCGGAATTGCGGGCGGGCAAACTCCTGTCGACACCTTCCATGTGGCCGGTCACTGGACCGATCCGAAGTTCATATGGCCGGCGACGCGATCCGTTTACGGGAGCCACTGAACAACACCGGGCGCTGGACATCGGTGCACTCTATGGAACCGTCGTCCGTACGCCGGCAGATGGAGAAATCATCTACGTAGGCCGTCAGGCCCTTTACGGCAACCTGGTCGTCGTCGATCACGGTGGAGGGGTCACGACACGCTTCGGCCACCTTTCCCGCTTCGAGGCCGGGGTCGGCGAGAAAGTGTTAAAGGGCAATGTAATCGGATATGTTGGCAACTCGGGCCGCAGTACAGGACCCCATCTCCACTATGAGGTCCGCCTGAACGACCGGCCGCTCAATCCCCGAAACTATCTGCCGGTTGCAACGTCCGCGATCGCGGACTAGTCCGTTCCTGGCCTTTCGCATTGATCCGTCATCTCCTTACACTATCGCCTCGGCTCCGCCTCGTTGATTACCCGCACGGACGAACCGTGCGGGTCCTATAGAAGAGGACGACAGTATTAGGTAAGCAAACGGGCGCGCAGTCGGGAGACTGCGTGCGGCGAACCTCGCTCGGTCAGGATGACCGCTTGAGCGAGGGCTGCAAGTCTTCGTCTCCATCAACCGCCCACATGAGTCGGACCACGTGGTCAACAGATCGCTTCCTCTAACGAATTTTTCAGGATATCTCCCCGTTTAGTTCGTTCCCCCTCTACCCTACGATTTCGATTCAGGCTATCCTTAAGGATGCTCGACAGTATTGTTAAGAAAGTCGTCGGTTCTAGAAACGACCGCGAGCTGAAAAAGATCCAACCCCTCGTTGCCGCCGTCAACGAACTGGAACCTTCCCTGTCGGGTCTGACCGACGAGCAACTCCAGGCTAAAACATCAGAATTCCGGGAAAGAATTGATCAGGGTGAACCTCTGGACGATCTCCTTCCTGAAGCTTTCGCCGTTGGGCGCGAAGCGGGCAAGCGCGTTCTGGACATGCGTCACTACGACGTCCAGCTGATCGGGGGCTACGCGCTTCACACCGGCCGCATTGCCGAGATGAAGACGGGTGAAGGTAAGACTCTGGTGGCAACTCTCCCCGCCTATCTGAATGGTCTGGGTGGTAAAGGCATCCATGTCGTCACCGTCAACGACTATCTGGCTCACCGGGATGCGGACTGGATGGGACGCGTCTACCGATTCCTTGGCCTCGAAGTCGGCGTCATTCAGCACGGAATGGACGAGAAGGAGCGCCGGGAGGCTTACGCGGCGGGCATTACCTACGGAACCAACAACGAGTTCGGATTCGACTACCTGCGCGACAACATGAAGTTTGATGTTGGCCACCTGGTTCAGCGGAATCACAATTTCGCGGTCGTTGACGAAGTCGACTCGATACTCGTCGACGAAGCCCGAACGCCGTTGATCATCTCCGGACCAAGCGACGAAGCCACCGACAAGTACTACAAGATCGACAAGATCATCCCCCGACTGCGTAGGGACATTGATTTCCAGACCGATGAGGAGCACCGCACGGCAACGCTCACCGAAGAAGGTGTAGGACGCGCCGAGGGGTTGATGTCCGTCGAGAACCTCTACGATCCTGCCAACATGGAGATCCTCCACCACATCAACCAGAGCCTGAAGGCACACACGCTGTTCAAACGCGACGTCGACTACATGGTCAAAGACGGCGAGGTCCAGATCGTCGACGAGTTTACCGGGCGGCTCATGCCGGGACGCCGGTGGAGCGACGGATTACACCAGGCAGTGGAAGCAAAAGAAGGACTGAAGATTCAGCAGGAAAATCAAACCCTCGCGTCGATCACGTTCCAGAATTATTTCCGGATGTACGACAAACTGGCCGGGATGACTGGAACGGCGGAAACCGAAGCCGAGGAATTCGGCAACATCTACAACCTCGATGTCCTCGTCATCCCAACCAACCGTGAACTCGGGCGCATCGAGTACTCCGATGTCATTTATCGGACTGAGCGAGAGAAGTTCAACGCGGTGGCCGAGGAAATCAAGCAGCTCAATGAGCTCGGGCAGCCCACGCTGGTGGGCACGATCTCCATCGACAAATCCGAAAAGCTGAGCTCGATGCTCAAGCGAAAAGGGATCAAGCACGTCGTCCTGAACGCCAAGTACCACGCGAAGGAGGCTGAAATCGTCGCTCAGGCGGGACGCAAGGGCGCCGTGACGATCGCCACAAACATGGCGGGCCGCGGAACGGATATCTTATTGGGCGGCAATCCCGATTTCCTTGCACGGAATGCTTTGCGAAAAGCGAACGTAAATCCCGACGAGGCCACACCCGAGCAAATGGAGGAAGCCCTCGATCAGGTCCGCCCGAAAATACAGACGGAGCATGAAGAGGTCGTAGAACTGGGTGGACTCCACATCATCGGAACCGAACGCCATGAGGCACGCCGGATCGACAACCAGCTACGTGGACGCTCCGGCCGCCAGGGAGATCCTGGATCCTCGCGCTTCTTTGTTTCTCTCGAAGACGACCTTATGCGCATCTTCGCCGCGGATCGGATTTCGGGAATCATGCAGAAACTTGGAATGGACGAGGGCATCCCGATCGAATCCAGGATGGTTTCCAAACAGATCGAAGGGGCACAAAAGCGTGTGGAAGGCCAACACTTCGCAGCGCGCAAACACGTTCTCGAATATGACGACGTGATGAACAAGCAGCGTGAGGCGATCTACGGCCTGCGCAAGCAGCTGCTCGAAGACCCCGACCAGAAGGACTATATCCGTACTACCTCGGACGAAATTCTAGAGTCGCTGGTGTCGCAGTTCGCATCCGAAGACATCCATCCGGGAGAATGGGATCTGGATGGTCTCCGCCAGGCCATGCTGCGCCAGTACGGATTCGACTACAAGGCGGAGGACATCAATCCGGACGATTTGAATTCCGAAGAACTGGAAGAAGCACTCCTTGGAATCGCTCACCGCAAGTACGACGAAAAGGAACAGCTCATTACTCCCGAAGCAATGCGATTCCACGAACGGATGCTCATGCTGCAGATAGTAGATTCTCAGTGGAAAGACCATCTGCTGGCCATGGACCATCTGAAGGAAGGCATCGGACTGCGTGGGTATGGCCAACGGAATCCTCTCATCGAGTACAAGAAGGAATCTTTCGAGCTTTTTCAAGAACTGATGGACCGGATCGAGGAAGACGCCATCCGGTTCCTGTTCCTTCTCCAACCCGTCGATCAACAGAAGCAGGCCGAGCAGATGGAGCGGCGCCGAAAGCGACAACGATTCGTAACGTCCAATCAGGGTGGCAAGACCGGTCCTAAGAAACCGGTCAAACGGGACGGCGCCAAGGTTGGCCGGAACGACCCTTGCCCGTGTGGAAGCGGCAAGAAATACAAGAAATGCTGTGGGGTGGCAGTTTGAACGAACAGAAATTTCCAGAAGCCTATACCTTTGACGACGTCCTGATCATGCCCATGAAATCGGACGTCCTGCCCAGCGAAGTCCAGACCCGTACGCGATTAACCAGCCGCGTTACGCTGAACATTCCTATTGCGAGCGCGGCCATGGACACGGTCACGGAGTCACGTCTGGCCATCGCTCTCGCCCAACAGGGCGGCATCGGTATCATGCACCGGAACATGGAGATCGGCCAGCAGGCTTCCGAGGTCGACAAGGTGAAGAGGTCGGAGAGTGGAATGATCGTCGATCCGATCACGATGTCTCCCGACCACAAGATTCAGGAAGCGGTCGACCTGATGGCGCATTACAAAATATCGGGCGTTCCGATAACCGAACGGGGACGTCTGGTAGGAATCTTGACCAACAGGGACCTGCGCTTTGAAGACCGCTTTCAACTGCCGATCCGGGAGGTGATGACTAAAGAAAACCTCGTGACCGTGCCGGTTGGTACGACGCTGGATGAGGCACAACGACTCCTCCACAAACATCGCATCGAAAAACTACTGGTCGTAGATAAGAATCAGAATCTGAAAGGACTGATCACGGTCAAGGACATCACCAAGAAGATCAAATATCCGTCTTCGGCCAAAGACGAACACGGTCGACTTCGTGTGGGAGCGGCGATAGGGGCGACGGGCGACTACCTGGAACGGGCGGCCGCGCTGATTGGCGCCAAGGTCGACGTCATCGTTGTCGACACAGCCCATGGGCATTCGTCCCGGGTGCTGGCAGCGGTGAAGGAGGTCAAAAAGGCGTATCCGGATACAGATCTTATCGCTGGCAACATCGCTTCGGCAGAGGCGGCAACGGACCTCATCGATGCCGGGGTGGACGCTGTCAAGATCGGGATCGGTCCGGGATCGATCTGCACAACCCGCGTCGTCAGCGGCGCCGGTGTGCCACAGATCAGCGCCATCATGGAATGCCGCACTGTTTGCGAGAAGCACAAGATCCCGCTTATCGCGGACGGAGGCGTCAAGTTCTCGGGAGATGTCGCCAAGGCCATCGCAGCCGGGGCCGATACGGTCATGATCGGGTCACTCTTTGCCGGCACGGACGAAAGTCCGGGTGAAGTCATTCTCTACCAGGGCCGGACGTACAAGTCGTACCGCGGCATGGGTTCGATCGGCGCAATGCAGGAAGGCAGCGGCGACCGCTATGCGCAGGAAAAGGAGCAGCCGGGAAAGCTGGTCCCCGAAGGTGTCGAAGGACGCGTCACCCACAAAGGGCCGCTTTCTTCAATGGTGCATCAACTTGTCGGAGGCCTTCGCTCGGGTATGGGCTACTCCGGTTGCGGCACGATCGAAGAACTCCAGACGAAGAGCCAGTTCATGAAGATCACCGACGCGTCATTGAAGGAAAGCCACGTCCATGACGTGTTCATCACGAAGGAAGCCCCGAATTATCAGATGGAGTAGGTTAAAAAGGGACAGAACAGTTAAAAAGGGGACAGTGAGCAATATAAAGAAATTGCTCACTGTCCCCTTTTTAACTATCAGCCGATTGTGGGCCCACCGGCTCGACGGAAGGGTTCTTCGATGTACTGTTCGGCCTCACCCTGCGCACCGTATGCATCGTCACTGGTGTTGACGGCCTTCTGGTACTCGGTAACGGCGCGCTCCCGCTGACCGCGGATGTCGTAAATCTTACCCAAGTTGACGTAAGCCCAGACTTCGACCCAGCGTGGCTCTAAATCACCGTTCAGCGTTTCCCGAAATACGTTCGCCGCCGCCTGCAGGTTGCCCAACTCGAACAGGGCCTCACCCATTCTGAAGTAGGCAAGCGAACTCAGCCGATCTTCATCTATCGCGTCCTGGTACTCGTCGATGGCTCGGTTGTAGTCGCCCGAATTTGCGAAATCCTCGCCACGGCTGATGCTCACCGACACCCGGATTTCCGGGGACAGCCTCAGGATTCTCATCTCCGGATCAATAACAATCAGTCCAGGCTTCCGCTCGGTAATGAGATCGAGATCGCTGGACGGACCGGACACCCAGGTCTGACGGTATTCAAACTCGCCATCGGTCTGGACTTCGACTTCGACCGGCATTCGGAACAGGTCCAGATCCTGATTGATCTGCCCCATGATCTTGTAGCCTTCCGTCGTACGGAAAACCGTGTATTCGCGGGTGAATTCCGGAATTCCAGCACTGTTGACCCACTGGTCGAAGAAATAGGTCAAATCTTCGCCGGCTGCCTGGGATGCAACCTCCAATAGGTTCTGGGTAGACAATCCGCTTTCAGTGAACGTCACAGAAAAATCGTCAAGCATTCTGCGGAAGACATCGTCGCCCATCACGTCTCGAAGCATCCGGAATACAAATCCCCCCTTGAAGCCTGCGATGGCCCGGTACTCGGCCGAATCTTGGGCAAGGCTGCCCACCTCATTCAGTGGCAAGCCATCTTCATAGCTGAGCGCCTTTACGAGCGTTCTTTCCACGAATTCATCTGCATCACCGACGGGCAGAGTCTCTTCGAAATAGAAGAGGCTCGCAAAAACCGCGAGGCCTTCACCCAACCAGGCATCAGCTTCGGGATCGACAACCGTGTACTTGAGCGGGAACCACTGGTTCGCCACATACTGCGCCAGTTCCCACGGATCGAAATCGGCTCGAATCGCCGCTCCCGGTAGCAGAAGCATACCGGGCACCGACCTGGACACCCAATTCGCGCCGTCGATCTCCACGATTCGGAACGACGGCGCCACCGCCTCACCGAATGTCTCTGTGTAAAAGCTGAACGCTTCCGCCGCCGCTCCACTCATATCCCGGGCGGCCTCGACCGAATCTTCGTAGACTAGAGCTTCGACTCTGGGACCACCCCCTGACGGAACTGACGCCGGGACCGACACCGATTCATACGGACCTGCGGCCAACGTTCCCCAGAACGCGGGTTCTGCTCCGGAAAGAGACAGCTGAACCCCTCCGACAACAAAATCAGGTTGGGAATCGACAATCGTAAGTGCGCTGGCCACCTCCCAGTCCGAAGGCACGGTCAGCTGAAGATCCATGATGGCGGCATCCTGGCCAACTCCGTTCATGGGATACCACTTGGCTTCGTTAAGGAGGAAAGCCGAGTCCGCCCCGATCCGAGCCAGTATGGGTTCCCGACGGCCTTCTTGAGGGTTGAACACACCCGCATACTCGACCCGGACCACGGGCTGATCAAACTGCCCCAGATCGCTCAGGTCGACTTCCAGGGTGGAATCGATATCGAACTGGCGGAAGCGGACCGGAAGCGGTTCCTCTTCTCCTAGATAGACGTCGATCACCCTCATGTTCCGGTCCAGATCGAACACCGCAAAATTCTGCCGGTCCTGTTGGATGAACCGAATCACGGCCGAGGCGACCAGTTCCCTCTCGAAGGGATCGATCGTCGCTTGGATGGAATAGGATTCGACGTCTATCAGGGGACGATCCGAATCAACTGATGTCGGTACCTGTGCCAGGCCAGTGCCCGGTAAGGCCAACAAAAAACAAACCAGAACGGCTTTAAGATTCCTCATGGCTCCTCGCTCTCGAAAGACATACGAGCATTAGACGTCCAATCTCGGATTCGTCTTCACGGAATCTGCACGATCGTCTTCCCGATGCCTACATTTTCGTTCTGATCGTAGATTCGGAACGCTACGACATGCTCGCCCGAATCCAATTCCAGGGAAGAAAACTCGAATACCTCCGATTGGGAATCGACAATGCCGTCGACAGGAAAGACAGGGCGCCATTGCCCTGCATCCACCGACACCTCAGCTTGTTTCAGCGTCGAGGTTTCATCGTTGGCGTCGACGTAGAGGTTCACCGCGCGTCCTGCCACGCCCCGCTGCTCTACCGTAACACCCGGGGGTGTGCCGTCGATCGCAAACGGCTGCGTATCCATCTGTCCTGTCAGGGCCATTTCTGCTGGATTCGATCCGATATCACTTGTAACAACCCGAAAAACGTACATCCCGTCAGGCAGCGTGTCCGGCTCGATGGTGTAATAGGTATCCTTGATTCCGGCTACGAGTTGCTTCCACTCTCCTTCGTTTCCGGCGCGGTACAAGATGGAATAGATCAACGCGTCATTGTTCTGGTCCTGGGCGGTCCATCTCAGGGATTGAGCTCCTGTACGCACGATGGTCCTGGCCTGCGCCGCAGGCGTGGTCGGCAAGACTCTGCCCGAGGTACCGCCTCGGTTGAGTGCGTTTCCGCCGCCCGCGTTATTGTTCGCCGCCGGTAGAGCCTGTAAGGCGATTCCGGGACGCAAGACGTTAACCCCACGGATCTCGGGACGGAAATTCTGCTGCAGATAAGGCAGCGTAACTGATGACAGCATCGGAGAATCGCCCCCGTCGTCGCTCAAAATGGCGCGCCACTGCACGAAGCGAGCCCTGGGACTTCGGACGCCACCATCGTCTGCTACCGCAGCCCAGTCAGACCATGTTTGATCTGGACTCCCAGTGTTGCCGCTGCGGGTAAGAACCTCAACGCCATTACCCGACCACAGGGCCTTGCCCCAACTCGAAGTGGCTCCGGTATTCCTGACAATGGATTCGTAAGCTCCCGAAGCCCCGGCCGTGTCGCCGACTTCGAAGAGCTTTCCGGCGTTGGACGACGTCGCGAGAATGCGGTCGCCGTAAGCCAGCAGACGCGTGGTCTGCTCTTCGGTGGACTCGAGCAGCAGCGTTGCGCGTTCGGGGGGTTCCAGGGAATAAATGCGCCCTCGCGTGCCTGTCGAAAAGAGAAGCTCACCGTCACGTGGTAGCAGGGCGAACACCATCTCGTCGCCGGACTCCCAGACGCGTGTCACCGCACCGTCCGACGTGATCTCGAGAATGACGCTCTGGGAAGCCGGACCTCGGTCGCCACCTCGACCCTGCGCGCCGCCCCGGCCACGTCCTGCCCCACCTGCCTGTCCTCCATTTACGTTGCTGTTCTGGGCAGCGAATGTGCTCTGACCCGCTCCGACCGTGACCGATACCGTGGCACCTTCCCCCGGTCCGCTGGTTACAGCAGGATTCGGGCCAGCAAGACCCGGTCCGCTTGGTGAATTGAGCGCTGCGGCATAGATCGTTCCGTCGGTGGCGACTCTCACCGAGCGCACTTCCCTCATCCCGGAGTCGTAGAGAACGAATGGCTGGCCCCTATCGGAAATTCTGTAGACGTATCCCTTGGGGTCCCCGCCTGCAATCACGTTGCCGGATCCGTCCATCGCCATCGTTATGATGTGCGTTTCTTCGCTGTCGTAGAAGACCTCGCTCTGCCCGTTATCATCGACACGGTAGATCACGCCCTCGTCTCCGGTGGCCACGAGCATTCTGCCTTCCTGATCGAACACCATCGACCAGATGTAGCGGGCCTCAGGCTCAAAGAAGACCTCGGTGTTCCCGTCGGTGGTAATCCGGTAGACTTTGCCGTTGGGAGAGGTGGCAGCGAACACGGTATCGTCCTCGCTGACAGCAACCGCCAGAACGTCCAACTCGTCCAGATCTGCTATGACACTTCCGTTTCCGTCACCGTCCACTCTATAAACCTTGCCATCGTGACCCGTACCCAGGTAAACGTTCCCGTCCCGATCTGTGGCGGCGCTGAAGATGATCGGATCCGGGGTCTCGAAAACTGCGTCGAAACTCGGCGCCAGTACCAACTGACCTTCTCCGGTAACCGACAACCCGTCCAATTCGCCTCTTCGAAACGCGTCGTACGTCCGAGTTTCCCAGAACTGTGGAATGACGGCAAGCGCGGGAAGGGCAAGCACTAACGGCAGCAGCCAGAGGATTTTCTTCATCGATCCCTTTCTATGATCCAAACAGTTATTACGGGATGATCGTCAAAACGAGCGACCGTTGCCCTTGAATGACCAGGTCCGATGGTCTCAACTCGAACTCACTAACCGGAGAAACTCGCGTTCCGGAAGTGTGAGTGCTCGAAGAGCGCTCTGTGTCGAGCATTGCCATCATGGATGGCGGCAGCGACGGCAGTTCCTCTCCGTCGATAACGGCACCGGGATTCGTGCTCAACAGCTTGACGTACAGCCGGTCTCTCTTTCTGAGCTCGTTCAGTTCCCGGATTACCTGTCCCAAATCGCGAGGTGGAGCCGACGGCGCGCGAAGGAGGTCGGAGGTCGTGATGGCAACACCGTCACCAACCAGCAGTTGCACGCGACCCGGAGCCAGGCCTTCGGGGATCACGATCGGATACTGCTGCACGACTTCATTCCCATCCAGCGTTCTGAGCGTCGCCTCAAGCGTAACCAGGTCACCGGCTCGAACCTCGGTCCGGTCAACGCTGACCGCATCCAAACGAGCGCTCCTTCGGCTATCGGTAGATCTGACTGTGAGTTCGACAGACTCAATCTCCAGCGATTCAAACCCTCCCGACAACAAGTAACTCAGGGGTGCGACCGTTGCCAGCGTCGCCTGAACCGGCGCGTTGGCCTCGCCTGCGAAGGCACTATTGACTGCGATCTGCTCTCCGCTCTCCAGATTGATCGTCCCACTGACCTCCAGCGTCAAATCTCCAAGACTCCGCTCCGTCGCCAGGATCAGGTTGAATAGAGTCATGTTCATCATGAGCGGCGTCATGAACCGGTCATCGATAACCTCATATTCGTAACGCTCGACCCCGTTACGTGACGTCTGGAGTTCTACTGTGACCGGGATCATGCTCGCCGAGCCACCGAGACGGCCAAAAATACCGGTAGACCGATCCTGCTGGAAGTTCCCGACAACATCCATGGGAACGGCAAGCTTGAAAGAAGTCGTCCGGTTCGGCAGCAACGAAATCACGTATCCCCGAGACATGGGCAGATCGGTGGGACCCGTAGACTGGAAGGGGTGCCCAAACGCGTACACTTTGTCGCCGTCTACGTGCGTGACCGTGCCATTCGCACTGACGTTGATGTCTCCGCGAACAAGTTCCGCGTTAATCGATGCGCCCGGCAGTATCTCGCCACCCTCAACTCCCTGGATAGAGCTGGCACTTCCTGCTCCGCCGCCCTGGACCGACGTGAAGCCAAAGGCTTCAAACACACCGGCGAACTCGGCAACCGCAACAGGCGATACGCCAGAGAAGAACAACGGAGTGCGGATCGGCTGAAGTCCTGTAGATCGCATCGACGCTGCTGCTGCGGACTCGGTCCAGGATTGCGGCAGCAAATAGCTGCTGGAGAAGTCACTCGAGTCCGGGCCCGTCATCGCGCGATTCATATAACTTCGGACGCCCTCTGCGGGAAGCGTCCCCGCCACAGCTGGAAACCGACCAGCGGCGGCTTCTGCGTTCTGGAGATCGTCGGGCTGGTCGAGAATGTTGACCATCTGGGATATGGGCTGGATGCCAGCGATCGGTTCCATCGACGAGACGAAGCCGAAAGCTACGGCGCCCAGGAGACGGCCATCGATGTAGACCGGACTTCCGCTCATCCCCTGCATTACGCCGGTCTGGGCCAGGGGACCACCTGAAAGGCGTGCCAGAACCATGTCCTGCTTCGGTGATGAATTCTTAAGTACGCCGAGGATCTCGACGTCGAACTCCTCGATCGTCGTCCCGTGGAAAACCGTAAGCCCAACCCCCCGCATTCCTTCCCGAAGCTCGTCGACGGGGAAGAATTCGACCTCCTCCCCACTCTGGGCGTTCGCCAGCGGGACGGCCAGTAGAGAAAAAGCCGCCAAGACAGGAACTAACATGGTCCATCGCGTCATGATCTTACGTCACTCACTTGTTCGGCCGCCCGACCCCTGGTTCGAGGTCGCCGAGGCTCTGGGAAAAACTCCGCATGAAATGTCGAGCAAGCCTCATAAGCCCAATATTTTCAAATAAAAAGCGGCATTTGAATTCTAAATGAACCCCAGACACGGTGTCAACAAAAGGGGCATCCGGGTCGAACCCTCTCAAACGGCCATAAGCCCTAAGTTTGTTTGACTTTAGCGAGTCCTTTCCGTTACTGTTTCAGGAACCATAAGGTCGTTTTCGGTCGAGCGCGCCTGGAGAACCGTGTGCAGGCTATCTGCGCAGGGTTGAGGTTCACGCATGCGTAGGCTCTCTTTAGGTGTCCTCTTGATCGGATTGCTCCTCACCGCCCGTCCCGCCCTGTCTCAGGGGTCGGGAGATCTCGAATTGAATCTTTTCTTCGGTGGCTCTTGGCACAGCAACACGCTATAAGGAAGGACGCCCCTTTGTCGGCTGTTGCCAGGAGGAAAATCTCCCGACAACAACCCATTCAACGTAGCTGCGTTGAATTCAAAGACAAAGGAGCACGTAAATGAAACAGGCCAAGTATATCGGCATGGATGTGCACCAGGCAACGACGGTGGTGATGGTCTTAAACGCAGACGGCAAACTGGTCTGGGAAAAGATCGTAGAGACCCAGGCCGGGCCAATCATTGATTTGCTGGAGAGTCTGAGTGGTGAGCTGCACGTGACGTTTGAAGAAACCACGCAGGCCGAATGGCTCTACAACGTGGTCCGGGGATATGTGAGCGAAGTGATCGTGTGTGATCCCAGACGGAACAAACTGCTCAGTGACGGGTCCAAGACCGACCGGGTGGATGCCCTGAAACTGGCCGAGCTGCTCCGGGCCGGATGGCTGCGGTCGGTCTACCACGGGCACGATGCGACGCGGACGTTGAAAGAACTGGTCCGCGGATATGAGACCTTGACCCTGGATACGCAGCGGACGATGGTTCGGATCAAGGCAATGTATCGAGGACGTGGGATCCGGACGCCGGGCCACGGCGTCTACCTCCCATCGCAGCGGGAACACTGGATCGAACAGCTCGCCAATACCGGTGCACGGCGGCGTACCGGATGGTTGTATGAGGAGCTGGATCATCTGAGAGGGTTAAGAAAAAAAGCGAAGCTGGCGATGTTAACCGAGAGCCGCAAGCATCGTGCGGTGGGGATATTGCAGACGATTCCCCAGTTGGGACCGATACGTTGCGCCTTGATTGTAGCGACGGGGGACACCCCGCATCGATTTCGAACCAAACGCCAGCTCTGGAACTACAGCGGTCTGGCCGTGGCAATGCACATGAGTGCGGAGTATGAGCAGGAAGGGAGTCGTGTGGTACGTCGTCGAAAGCCGATCGCCACGCGGGGACTGAACCGCAACGGCAACCGACGTTTGAAAGATGTGTTCATCGGGGCGGCGACCGGAGGCATGGGGGCCGAACCTTGGAAAAGCTACCTGGAGGGGCTCCAGAAAGACGGCAAGCGTAAGGAGATGGCTCGGCTGACACTGGCGAGGAAGATTGCAGCGACCGCACTGAAGATGTGGAAGAAAGGAGACACGTTTAACGCAAAGAAACTGAACTTGGCGACATAGCCGTTTCCAGACTTCTGCCGACAGCGCGAGGCATTCGACCGCTCGTCGTCGGTGAGGCGTCGGAACGGTAGGGTCGAGGGTGAGGATCCGATACGCGGTTGGCACACAGCGCTTGCTGAAGGCCCATGTAATACTCTATCCCCCCTCGCACGACCTGGAAAAGCGATAGCCCTCGAGGCTCAGATAGAACCGTGGTCGGCAATCACGACCCCTTTGCGCTTTTCAGTTTCTCGAAACCACACCACGTTGTGATGAGTGATCGACTTCTCTGCGATGCCGGATCAACAGTTCGTCTCAACGGAGACAGGGGCTGGCTGCCACGACAGTGTTGGGTCCGGTGGTCCGCTCGGCGGGGACGTGTTTCTCTTGACAGCCCCTTCCATAGAAACGCGTATCGTTGTGACCTTCCTGGTCTTTTTGGTCATCTTCCCCTGGATGATGGGATACATGATCTCTTTCACCGAGACGTTGCTGGGCTCGTTCGAACCGTACGTAGGGTGATTCCCTCATGGGCGAGATCTTCGAAGTCCAGATTCCATACCTCTACATAATCCACGTCCTGATCGTCGCAGTCCGGATCGGAGCGATGCTGGCGTTCTCCCCCATATGGGGCAATCCGGGTATACCGAGTCAGGTGCGCATGCTCCTGATCTTTGTCACCGCAGCGGGGGTGGCTCCCATCATTCCTTTCAATGAGGCCGCGATGGAGCATCCCGAACTCGTCCTGCCAGGCGAGTTCTTTGTAGGTCTCCTGCTCGGGATGGGGATCCGCATTGCCTTTGCGGTACTGCACTTTGCCGGCCAGCTCGTCGGCTTCAGCATGGGTTTTTCCGCCGTCCAGGCCATTGACCCGCAGACTCAGAATCGATCCTCACTCATGTCCGGCTACTTCACGCTGATTGGCTATGCGGTGTTTCTGGCCGCCGATCAATATCACGAATTCATCCGTGCAATGCAGTTCAGCTACGAGAGTTTTCCGATTGGCGGTGTTCCCGCAATCGCCGACTGGTTCGATCTCCTCATGACCACCGCGGGCAACATCTTTGTGGTGGGCTGGAAGATCGGCTTCCCCTTGTTCGTTGTTGTTCTGCTCAGTGACATGGCTGTTGGTTTCCTCGCCCGGATGCAACCTCAGTTCAACGCGATCATCCTGGCTCTACCGATCAAGGTGCTTGTGGGACTCGTCACGCTGGGCGCATCCCTGGTCGTATTCCCGGCCATCATGCGTGAGGTGGCCGGTTTCGTAGTCCTGAGATGACATGGCTGGAAAAGACGACAAGACAGAGAAACCGACTTCTATAAGGCGCCGTAAGGCGCGTGAAGAAAGACAGGTTGCTCAATCCCAACAGGTTTCCTCGACGGCCTCACTTGCCTTCGCTGTCGTCGCCCTGGCCTGGGTCCTCAGCTATCGGGGGGGATTTCGCGGTCTGATGTCGCGGGTACTCGAGACGGGAATTCTCGACGATCTCTCCGAGTCTGCCATGCTGGCGGTGATCAACGAAACGGGGACGTACTTCCTGTTGCTGGTGGCACCCATTCTGGCCGGTGCATGGGTCGGAGCCCTCGCGGGCAGCCTTGTTCAGGGACTTCCGAACATCGCTACGAAGGCGTTCAAGCCGAAATGGGAAAAATTGAATCCGGCCAAGGGTCTGGAGAAACTCAAGACCAAGGCCAATCCGGCCGAATGGGCCCGCTTCTTTGTCCTTTTGACTGCGCTGGTTGTTGGAATCTGGCAAACCCTGGGAGGCAATTGGGACGAACTGATGCGCTCCCCCGGAGTACCGATCGAAGCCGGGAACGCTCTGCTGAGGGAAATTTTCATTCGGGTTCTCACTTACATCGTGCTCACGCTGATCGTATTAGCGGTCATAGATTTTTTCTACCAGAAGTACCAGTTTGAGAAGAACCTCAAGCAATCCAAGTCCGAAGTCAAGGAAGACAACAAGCAGATGGACGGCAACCCCCAGGTGAAGGGAAAGATCAAATCCATCCAGCGCGAACGGGCCAAGCAGAGAATGATGGCCGCTGTTCAGGATGCGGACGTCATCATCACGAACCCCACGCACTTTGCCGTTGCCCTCGAGTACAAACCGGATTTGATGGGCGCCCCCAGGGTTATCGCCAAGGGGCAGGATTTTCTGGCCGAGCGGATTAAAGAGGCGGGTCGGGAATATGACATCCCACGCGTGGAAAACGTCCCCTTGGCCCGGTCTCTGTACTGGAGCGTGGACGTTGGCCAGGAAATTCCACTCAATCTGTACAAGGCTGTGGCCGAGGTCCTGGCTTACGTCTTCAAGGTACGTAAACGCATGAAGAGAAGGGGTTAAATGGGTGGCCGGGCCAGAGTTTGCGGGTGTATTCCCCCTTGTTGGAAGAGCCTCGGACGAGTCGTTCCCAGCGAGTTCCCAACTTGGCATTCCGGTTGCTCTAACGACGGTTTGAGGCAGTAAGAATATGGTCAAAGCACAGGTAGCCATGCCTGCGGTTGTCATCGTTATTTTGACAGCGCTATTGGTGCCTCTGCCGCCGGTCTTCCTGGATCTCCTGATTTCGACCAACATTTCGCTGTCTGTCGTCGTTCTGCTCGCAGCCCTCTACGTGATAAAGCCGGTCCAGTTTTCAGCATTTCCGTCCATCCTGTTGCTGACGACGTTGTTTCGACTTTCACTGAACATTGCCTCCACCCGGCTCATTCTTCTCAACGGAGGGGAGGGTTTCGGCGCCGCCGGAAACGTCATCGGTGCCTTCGGACAATTCGTCGTCGGGGGGGAATTACGCCGTAGGTCTGATCATTTTCCTCGTCCTGATCATCATCCAGTACGTCGTTATCAACCACGGTGCCGTGCGTATTTCAGAAGTCACGGCACGATTCACCCTGGACGCCCTGCCCGGAAAGCAGTTGTCGATCGACGCTGACCTCAATGCGGGAATCATCGATCAGGATGAGGCCCGCGACCGTCGAGCTGAAGTTGGCCGGGAAGCTGACTTCTACGGAGCGACGGACGGTGCCATTCGATTCACACAGCGTGACGCGATGGCATCCATTCTTATCACTCTGATCAACATCGTTGGCGGCCTGTTCATTGGTATGTTCCAGAACGGCATGGACGCTCTGGTTGCGCTCGAGACCTTCACGATCCTCACCATTGGTGATGGTCTGGTCACCGCGATTCCCTCGCTCCTGATTTCTATCGGTGGCGGCCTCATCACGACCCGCGCTGCTGCGGAAAGGAGTCTGGGTGAGGACGTTGCGGGTCAGCTTTTCGAAGATCCCAAGCCGGTCTTTTTCGCATGCGCGATCGTCACCGGTCTGGGACTGGTGCCGGGTTTACCGACAGTAGGATTTCTTGCTCTGGGAGCCGTTCTGGGTGGTGTTGCCTGGACAGCGTCGAGCCTGGCAAGGCAACGCGCAGAAGAACCCGTCCTCGAAGCTCCACCTCCTGAAGAGGGAACCGTAGAGCGGGCGACTGCGTTCCTCAAGATCGACAGTCTGGCCGTGGAGATCGGCTATGGACTCGTGGGTCTGGTCGACACTCAGGTCGGAGGAGACTTCCTCAGCCGCATCCGCTCGATCCGAAAACAACTGGTGCAAGAATTGGGCATGATTGTGCCTCCCGTCAACATCACTGACAACCTCAAGATGGGTTCCCGGGAATACTCCATTCTTCTCAAGGGTTCCGAGATTGGTCGGGCAGAGTTGATGATGGACCGCCTGATGGCAATCGATCCGGGGAGCACCACTGGAACGATCGAAGGCACGCCCACCAAGGAGCCGACGTTTGGATTGCCCGCGTTCTGGATAACTAAAGAAAACAAAGAACGGGCGCAACTGATGAACTACACGGTCGTGGACGCTTCCACGATCCTGGCCACGCACCTCACCGAGATGATTCGGTCGCATGCCCACGAACTGCTGGGCCGCCAGGAAGTCAAGACCCTGATCGACCACGTTGGCGAAACCTATCCGAAGCTCGTTGAAGAACTTGTACCCACGACACTTTCGGTTGGTGAAGTTCAGAAGGTTCTGCAGAGTCCCCTCCGTGAAAAAGTATCGATCCGCGATCTGGTGACGATCTTCGAAGCGCTTGCCGATTACGGTGTTCGCACGAAAGATCCCGCGACGTTAACCGAAGCGGTCCGTGCTTCGCTGAGCCGGTCGATCACAAAACCATTGCTGAACGAAACTGGTGCGCTACCTGTTATTTCGCTGTCCCCGGACTGGGAAGCAAGGCTGAAGGATTCCCTTATCCAGGACGAGTCGGGAGCATATCTGGCGCTGAATTCCAAGGGATTTGAAGATCTGGTTCAGGAACTCGGTACAACCTGTCAGACGTTGACAACGTCTCAGTGGACCTTACTGTGCTCGAGCACCATCCGCTACCACCTGAGGAAGCTGATTGAAAGGTTCATCCCCCAGTTGACGATTGTTTCTCCGAATGACATCCCACCGAACCTGCAGATTGTGTCGCAAGGAGTTGTTGGACAATGAAGGTGAAAACGTATCAAACACGGTCGATCAAGGAAGCGGTCGAGCATATCAAGCGCGATTTCGGTCCCGACGCGATGATCCTCGGCACGCGGCCCGTGACCACTCGCAAGCCCTGGGGCATTCGGCGCCAGAGATGGGAGGTGACCGCAGGAGCCAAGGAAGCGACCGAAACGGCGGTGACTGAAAGCCCCATCGATAAGATCGCTGCTGACGTTCCCGATTCGGTATCTATTTCGCCCGAGGTCGTGCGAACCACTGAGAAACTGGTGGACCCGCCTGTCCGGACCAACGTTGATGTGGATCGGGTAGTTCGGTCGACGGATGTGTCCGGTGCAGCTATGTCGGAGTTCGAAGCGCCGTCGCGTCTTATTCGCAAGGCTGAGGCCCGAATCGAAGAAGTTCTCGAAGAGATTGATGAACTCAAGAGGTCCGTCCGACTGCTTGGACAGGCCATTCCTCAGAGGGAAGGGCGGCACGGTGATATCTACAGCGAGCTTGTGGGTCAGGGGGTGGATCCGGAGTTTGTGGAGAACCTCCTTGCAAGCGCCGCCAGGCTGAATCCAAAGTCGGGCAAGACCCGAGACGCCGTACGTGCGTTGCTTGGAGAGATGTTTTCGATCGAAGCACCGGATGAGTTGTCGTCAAATGAGCGCGTCGTCAGTGTGTTCGTTGGACCCACAGGAGTTGGTAAGACGACGACTATCGCCAAGATTGCGGGACATGCAGCGGTTCGCCACGGGAAGAAAGTCGCTCTGATTTCAACCGATGGCCAGAGGGTGACCGGTCAAGAGCAACTTTACCGATACGGACAGTTGCTCGGGATAACAACGTTCAAATGTTCCGACACGGCACAGCTGAAAGAATTGGTCGAGTCGCTGGACGAATACGATCTTGTTCTCGTTGACACGGCGGGCTGCAGTCCATCAGACCGGGCGCGGCTGGGTAAGCTCGAAAGCGGACTGGATGGCCTCGGAGCACGGGTCAGGCTTGTCCTCAGCGCCACGACAAAGTCCGAAGACGTCTCCAAGATTTACAAGCGTTTTCACCGGCTCTCACCCCGGTCGGTTGTCCTCACGAAGATGGACGAAACCGAGACCAGGGGGTCGATCGTCGGGGAACTACTCCGGTTCCTGTTGCCTGTTTCGTATATCACTGAAGGGCAGCATGTTCCGGAAGACCTTCTGCTTCCGAACGGAGCTGAGCTGGCACGGCTCATGCTTCCGATTCATTGAACACCGGGAGAAGAATGACCGGAAACACCAGCAGGATGTTGCTATGACGACAGTCGAAAGAGAAGACCTGATCAGCGAGTCTCTGCCGTTGATCAATCATATCGCGCACAGGGTGGCCGTCCGCTTGCCTCCCAACGTTGAGATTCGTGACCTCGTAAACGCCGGTGTTATAGGGCTTCTGGACGCTGTCGAGAAGTTCGACCCCGAACGCGGCGTCAAGTTCAAGACGTATGCGGAATTGCGAATTCGAGGCGCCATGCTGGACAGCTTGCGTGACTTGGACTGGGCGCCCCGTTCGCTCAGGAAAAAGAGCAAGGATCTGGAGAAGATCTATCAGGGTCTGGAACAACGTCTTGGCCGCCCGGCAACCGACGAAGAGGTTTGCAACGAACTGGGTGGGGACATGGAGGAATTCCATGCGCTCGTCGACCAGCTCCATGGACTCTCGATCGGTTCGTTTGAAGACATCGGTGACAGCCGTGAAGACGATTCCGGCGAGAGCTTCATCAATTACTACCCCGACGACGGCGACAACGATCCCTACGCACAATTCGAGAGGGATGAGTTGGCCAAGATGCTGGGCGGAGTCATTGACACACTGCCCGAGAGAGAGCGTCTTGTTCTTTCGCTCTACTACTACGAAGAGTTCACGATGAAAGAGATCGGAGCCATGTTGGGAGTGAACGAGTCGCGCGTGTCGCAGATTCGCACCAAGGCCATGTTGAGGCTCCGTTCCAAAATGAAAAAAGTATCGCCCGGCGTCGAATCGGCTTTTCAACTTCTGAGTGAGTAATGGAACAGAAAATACAGCCATACAACTACAAACGTCCTGACCGTATCTCGAAAAACCAGCTCCGTTCGTTGCACTTCGTTCACGATCGATTTGCAAGGAACATCTCCTCAGCAGTTTCCGCGTTCCTGCGGAAGGTCGTGGAGATCAACCTCGACAGCATCGAACAGATTACCTACGCCGAATTCCTTTCATCGGCCTCCGATCCGACCTGCTATTCATCGGTATCTCTGAAGCCGTTGGAAGGATCCGCTGCATTGGAAATCGCGCCGGACGCTGTATTTTCCATTCTCGACCGGTTGCTCGGGGGTGTCGGAACGCCGCTGAGCCTGGAACGCCCGATGACGGAAATCGAGCAGAACGTTATCCAGCGTATCCTCAAGCTGGTCGTGGACAATTTGCGTGAGGCCTGGAGGCAGATCTATCCGATCAAGTTTGACATCCTTGCGACGGAGACGCACCCCCACATGGTTCAGATTGTTTCGCCCAACGAAATGGTCGTCGTCTTCAAGTTCCAGATGCGTACCCGCGATATTACGAGCGCCAGGATCAGCCTCGCGTTCCCTACTCTCGTGCTCGAGCCGATCATTCACATCTTCGATAAGGAATTGTCGGGACGGAAGAAGGCGGCCGCAGGTTCAAGTCTGGTGCACAACATAGACAAAGTTCCTGTGAATGTTGCGATCGAGACCGGGGAAACGTTCTATCCGATGCGATCGATACTTTCCTTGCAGGAGGGTGACACTCTGGTGCTGGAACAGAGGAAAGTGAACCGCCCCGGGTTTTCCGGAGACTCCATTTCTTGAGAGGATGGGAGTCATCATGGGAAGATCAAGCAGATATTCACCGGAAGTTCGTGAGCGCGCAGTCCGGATGGTGTTCGAGCACCAGGCCGAGCACGAATCGCAATGGGCAGCAATGGCATCGATCGCATCGAAGATCGGATGTACGGCCGAGACGTTGCGGAAGTGGGTGCGGCAGGTCGAACGGGACACAGGCCGACGTGCGGGCCTGACCACAGACGAGAAGCAGCGTCTGAAGGAACTGGAGCGAGAGAATCGTGAGCTGAAGCGGGCGAACGAGATCCTGAAGAAAGCATCGGCATTTTTCGCGCAGGCGGAACTCGACCGCCGAGGAAAGTGGTGACCGAGCTCATCGATCGAAATCGGAGCCAATATGGGGTCGAGTCGATGTGCAGCATGCTGCACATCGCCCCGTCGACGTATTACGAGCACGCGGCACGACGACGCGATCCGGATCGATTGCCGGCGAGGACAAAGCGGGACGCTTCGCTTTGTGTAGAGATCGATCGGGTCTGGCGTGAGAACCGCCAGGTCTATGGTGCCCGGAAAGTCTGGAAGCAGCTCAACCGTGAGGGACAGCAGGTGGTTCGCTGCACCGTGGCCCGTTTGATGCGGGATATGGGCCTACAGGGTGTCGTTCGCGGCCGGAAGTTCAAGACGACAATAGCGGACGATTCTGCGCTGCGACCGCCCGATCTTGTCGATCGGGACTTCACAGCGACCCGACCGAATCAGCTATGGGTCGCGGATCTGACTTACGTGGCGACGTGGCGTGGATTCGTGTACGTCGCCTTCGTCATCGACGTGTTCTCCCGGAAGATCGTCGGCTGGAGAACGATGAACTCGCTGAAGACTGACATTGCACTGGATGCTCTGGAACAGGCGCTCTGGTCGCGCTCCGACACCAACGGTCTGATCCATCACAGCGATCGCGGGGTGCAGTATCTGTCGATCCGCTACACCGAACGCCTGGCTGAGGCCGGCATCGAGTCTTCGGTGGGCAGCATCGGAGATTCCTACGACAACGCTCTCGCCGAATCCGTTATCGGACTGTACAAGACCGAAGTTATTCGACGGGAGGGACCCTGGAAGGGGCTCGATGATGTGGAGTTCGCGACGCTGGATTGGGTCTGCTGGTACAACGACAAACGATTGCTGGAACCGATCGGAGATATCCCTCCAGCCGAGTTTGAGCAGCGGTATTATCAGAATCCGCCGTCCGGCCTCGTCGAGGCCGGACTCAACTAAAACGGTCTCCGGGATTCCCGGGGCGGTTCAAAGATCTGCCGGTCGTACTCCGAGTCGGGGGCAAAGACAAAATGAAAGCCACTGCCCGACTCGAAGCAAGCCGGAAATCGTTCGAGATAGTAGAAACCGCTACAGCCGTCATAGGGGGATCGTAAATGGAAATCGTACCTGAAGAGAACGCACCGAACGCTGTGGACGACAGCATGGATGTCTTTATGGACCTCCAGTTGGCCGCTTCCATTCGATTTGGTGAGACCGAGATGCTCCTGGAGGATGCGATCAAGTTGGGAGTTGGATCAGTGATTGAGCTCAATTCGAGTATCGACGAACCGGTCGATCTCGTCGTCAACGGCCGAGCGCTCGCGCGAGGCGAGGTGGTTGTCGTTGATGGATTTTATGGAATCAGAATCACGGAGTTGTGCGGTGCTGACAAACGTCTTCTTACCCTCGATGCCTGAGGGGATCGGGATCTATCTGGCGCTGGGCCTCTGCGGCTTGTCGATTATTTTTCTCGCGCTTCACGTACAACGCAAGTTCGTGCGGGCGAGCAGCGCGCTGACGACATTGAACAGGGAATGGGAAGATGCCCAGGCCCGGTTCTTCAAGATTGCCGAGGCAGCCCAACAGCAGATCGGCAGCCTCGATTCTGAGCCGTCCCCTCGAGTGAGCCGGCCTGAGCCGAACGGAGAAATCAGCTTCGGACTGAGAAATCAGGTCAGTGCAATGGGCAAGAGCGGTGCGACTGCAGACGAGATTGCGCACACAGCCGGACTCAGTGAGGCGGAAGTCAGCGTGTTGCTGGGTATGTCTCGCGTCGAAGGTGGGAAAAAGTAGCCAGCCCTGGCCTTTTCTTCCTATCGGCAGGTTTGGAAGAGTTCTTTAGAGGAAATCACGAAGGGTACGGCCCGATTTCCGAAGTGCTAACAGGTCTGTGGGTTATCGAGATCCAGCGGGTTCGGCCCGATCTCGGTCTCCTCTGGAGCACATCTTGCAGATATAAGACGGGGAACTTGTTTTTGGATGGAACCCTGAATTGAGTATTTCTTATGAGTGACGCGATTTTTGCAGCGTACGAAGCCCTGGAAGCAAGGATGAAGATGGTGGACATCATCGCCAACAACCTTGCCAATGTTCAGACGACCGGTTTCAAGCGCGACTTCGGACAGGTTCTTGAAGAAGTCGTTTCTGAGACCGAAGTCAACGTGGAAGTGGTCAGTCAGGTCGACCTGACACCCGGTGTTCTCGTCACTACGGGTCGTGAGTTGGATGCCGCAATCGACGGATCGGGCTTCTTCGTAATCGACACCGACAATGGAACCCGCTACACGCGCAACGGGAGCTTCAACGTTAGCTCCGAAGGTGAACTCGTTCTGAAAGACGGCCTCAGGGTTCTCGGAGACGGAGATGTTCCGATCTTTGTTGGTCAGGGACAGGTACAGGTTCAGGACGGAGGCGACATCGCTGTTGACGGCAACGTAGTTGGAACGTTGCGCATCGTCGATTTCGACGATCCCCGGTTCCTGAGAAAAGAAGGAATGTTTCGTTACGAATGGATCGGTGATCCCACCGGTGTGACCGACACACTCGAACCCAGAGTAAAAGGTGGTCACCTGGAGAAGTCCAACGTCAATTCGATCACTGAAATGGTCGAGTTGATGGGGGCGTTTCGTGAGTTTGAGTCGGTAGCACAGACATTAAGGTCGATTACGACCGACATGGATAAGCAACTGCTGGCCGAGCTGGCAGATTTGACTTAAAGGATTAAGGAGTTGGCATGTTAAGAGCGTTACACACGGCCGCGACGGGAATGCAGGCGCAGCAAATCAACATCGACACGATCGCGAACAACATCGCGAACGTGAATACGACGGGATTCAAACAAGCCCGTGCAGAATTTCAGGACCTTCTTTATCAGGATCTGCGACCGGCCGGCACGGCGTCTTCATCCTCGACCGAATACCCGACCGGTTTACAACTCGGCCTTGGAACGATGCCCGTAGCGACTGCCAGGGATTATTCTCAAGGTGATTTTCGTCAAACCGATAATCCGCTCGACGTCGTCATCTCCGGCAAAGGGTTCTTTCAGATAACGCTGCCCAGTGGTGAGACTGCTTACACGCGGGATGGGTCTTTCCA
The DNA here is from genome assembly GCA_965218585.1 of Terriglobia bacterium. Classification (GTDB taxonomy): domain Bacteria; phylum Acidobacteriota; class Terriglobia; order 20CM-2-55-15; family 20CM-2-55-15. The sequence continues at coordinate 405,149 of CBDCLE010000002.1, read as the reverse complement.
TCTCGATCAGGCAGGAACCGTTGTTACCGCCGACGGTAATCCCTTGTCACCCGCTATCTCGATTCCAGCCGACGCCCAGGGGATCGTAATCGGCTCGGATGGCACCGTTTCGGTGACGCAGGCGAATCAAGCTGCGGCGACGCCCGTCGGAACGATTCAGATTTCGAATTTTCAGAACGCGGCTGGATTGAACGCGATTGGCCGCAACCTTCTGATGCCATCCACGGCGTCAGGTCTGGCGACGACTGGAACGCCTGGAACCAACGGACTCGGAACGCTCAGCCAAGGCGCTCTGGAACAATCCAATGTGAACGTCGTTGAGGAGATGGTGAACATGATCATTGCGCAGCGGGCCTATGAAGTGAACTCCCGGGCAGTTCGGGTTGCCGACGACATGCTGCAGCAGGTCAACAACCTCGTTCGGTAGTTGAATGGAGATTTGAGATGATTGCATTTGCATTGACCCTTCTCTGTTGCTTGACTGCGCCGGCAGAACTGAGTCTCGACAAAGATACGATCCTTCTTGGAGATCTCATTGAGTTCGCTGAAGGTGACCTGCGCTCTACCGTTCTGCTTGGACAGGCTCCGAATCCGGGCTTGGCACGGCGGATTCACGACTATGAAATTCTGGGTAAGCTGCGGGTCAGTGGTTTGAGAACGGAAGATCTGAACCTTCCGGATTCTGTTCTTATCCGACGCGAGTCGGCCCAGTTGGATGCCCGGCGCGTCAGGCTTTTCGTCCGGGAACTCTTCGAACGCCGTTTTCCGGAAGGCCGGATCGAGATTCAGGAAATGATCATTCCGCCGATGGAGACTTCGACGGGTGAGGTTGCTCTGTCCGGTTCACTCCCGGTGAACATCAATCCAAACGGTCGGATTTCAGCACGGCTCGACGTTCGCGGCAACGGCTTTGCCCGCTCGATCTATGTGCAGACACGAGTAGAGATCGAGATTCCTCAACCGATATTGCAACGCCCGGTGCGGGCGCACTCTTCGATACTTGAGAACGACGTGAAGTGGCAGTTTGCTGCGCTGGATGGCGCTGTTGGGCCTGTCGGGTCACTCGATCAGATTCGCGGCATGCTCGCCAAACAGGATCTCGAGGCGGGACAGGTCCTGACTTCGCGGCAGCTCTATTCGCCGGTACTGGTCCGCCGCGGCGACGCAGTTACCGTTGTAGCTTCGGTCGGTGGCATCACCATCTCAGCGATGATGAAGGCACGCTCGGCTGGCGAGTATGGAGAAACGATTATTGTCGAACACCTTAATGGAACTGGTCAGGCGGCGGCCCGGGTTACGGGCCAGGGCCGGGTTGAAGCGCTCGTGGGGGGACGCCAATGAAGCAAATCATGATCGCAATGCTGCTCCTTGTTCTGGCGTTGCCGATGCAAGTCGCCGGTCAGGGCTATGACGAGGATTTCAAAATTTCTCCTCTTGAAGAGTATCTGAGACAGGCAAGGGCAGGTGGAAGGGAGCCGGCAGCCGTCGGCCCGTCGCTGTTTTCGCACTCGGCCTCGAACCTGTTTCTCTTTGTCGATGTGAAAGCTCGGAACGTCAACGACATCGTGACGATTCAGATTCTTGAGAGCGCATCGGCGTCGAATTCGGCAAATACGTCGACGGATCAAAACGGGGAAACCAACGCTTCGGCACCTTCGTTCTTCGGACTGGAGGGCGGTGCGTCGGCCCTGAATTTCGCCAGTATTCTTCAGGGTCTTTCCGATCTGTCATTCTCCGGTCAGGGGACGACCTCACGCAGCGGAACGCTGACCGCGTCCCTTTCGGCGCGGGTTGTGGAACGGCTGCCGAACGGCGACCTGGTGCTCGAAGGCACCAAGCAGGTGACGATCAACCAGGAAAGTCACAACCTGACTCTCCGCGGGGTGGTCCGGTCACGCGACGTGAGTCCTTATAACATCGTGCTGTCCAGTTCGATCGCCCATATGGAGGTCAAGTTCGACGGACAGGGTGTTGTGACAGACGCCAACGAACCCGGCTTCTTCTACAAACTGTTCCAACTGATTTCGCCGTTCTAGGAGCCTGCGCCGTAGGAAGTGAATGAGATAATAGTGTCGCAGTTAGGAGGAGAATGCGATGCCGACGACGTTTCGCCCGTACCAGCCGGAGCAGGGGTTGCTGCTGGCGCCGGATATACGGGATTGGTTGCCGGAGGGGCACTTGGCACACCATGTGAGCGATCTGGTGGACGGATTGGACTTGACGGCGTTTTACGCGCCTTACGAGGGGGACGGTCGTCGCAAGTCGCCGTATGAGCCGCGGATGATGGCGAAGGTGCTGATCTACGGGTACGCGACGGGGGTGTTTTCGTCCCGAGGGCTGGCGCGGAAGCTGGAGGAGGACGTGGCATTTCGGGTGTTGGCGGCGGGGAATTTTCCGAGCCATCGGACGATTTGCGAGTTTCGCCGGCGTCATTTGTCGGATTTCAAGGCGCTGTTTGTGGAGGTGGTCGGTCTGGCGCGCGAGACCGGGGTTGGGAACTTCGGCAAGTTGTCGATCGACGGGACGAAGGTTCGAGCCAATGCCAGCAAGCGCAAGGCGATGAGTTACGGTCGGATGCAGGAGGAGGAGCGGCGCCTGGAGGGCGAGATCGAAGCGTTGCTGTCGCGCGCGCGGGAGACCGATGCGGCGGAGGACGCGCGTTTCGGGGAGGCGCATCGCGGCGATGAGTTACCCGAGGAGTTGCGCCGCCGGGAGGATCGGCTGGCGGCGATCCGGGCGGCCAGGGCGCGATTGGAGGCCAGGCAACGGGAGGCCGACGAGGCGCGGGGACGCGAGCCCGGTTCGAAGCGCAACCGGAAGAGCGGGCGGCCCTACAAGCGGGAATACGGCGAGCCGGACGAGAAGGCGCAGGACAACTTCACCGATCCCGAAAGCCGGATCATGAAGACCTCATCGGAGGGTTTTCAGCAGTGCTACAACGCGCAGGTGGCGGTGGAGGGAGAGAAGCAGTTGATCGTCGCCACCGAGGTGTCGTCGAACGCCAGCGACCAGGGTCGGCTGGTCCCGTTGGTGGACGAGGTGGAGGCCACCCATGGGGAACGGCCCGAGACGGTGCTGGCGGATGCGGGCTACTGCAACGAGGACGACCTGGAGGCGCTGGAGGCGCGCGGCGTGGACGGCTATGTGGCCTTGGGCCGGGAGGGCCGGCGCGCGGTCGCGGTAGACGCCGCCAGGCATCCGGCGAAGGCCCGCATGGCCGAGAAGCTGTCGATGGAGGCGGGACGGGTGCAGTACGCCCAGCGCAAATGGCTGTCGGAGGCGCCCAACGGGTGGATCAAGGAGGTGCTCGGCTTCCGCCGATTCAGCCTGCGCGGCCTGAACAAGGTCCAGGGCGAGTGGAACTTGGTGTGTCTGGCATTGAACGTCAAGCGGATGCAGGGGCTTCAGGCAGCCTGATGACAGGGATACCGCCCGCAAATCAGGCCGAACGAGGGTCGATTCAAGCACCCGTGGCGCACCCATCGGCGCCTCGTCGTCCAAAACGCCCATTCCCCGGTCACCGATACCGATCAATCGCCATATCGCGAAATTCGCCGAGTCGAAAATCGTCCTACGGCGCAGGCTCCTAGGGGTCTCTAATTATGAAAGTAAAGCGTCAACAGATGTGGGCACGGATTATCGCGGCTGTTCTCTTGCTGAGTTTTGCCGGCCCAGCCCCAGCGGCGACCTCGCGGCTGAAGGACATCAGCCATATCGCCGGTGTCAGAGGCAACTCTCTGATCGGCTATGGCCTGGTTATCGGCCTGAACGGGACGGGTGATCGGCAGCAGACTTTCTTCACGAACCAGACCCTGATCAACATGCTCGAACGGTTTGGATTGACGATGAATAACTCGGCGATTCGGGTTCAGAACATCGCCGCGGTCATGGTCACGTCCGACTTGCCAGCTTTTTCCAGGACGGGTTCGCAGATCGACGTCACCGTTTCTTCTATTGGCGATGCCGAAAGCCTTCAGGGTGGCATTTTGCTTCAGACTCCGCTACTCGGTCCGGACGGCAACGTCTATGCGATGTCGCAGGGCCCGCTCGTTCTGGGTGGTTTCTCTGCCGGCAACGACAACAACAGCGTCAGTGTCAATCATCCGACAGTCGGGCGGATTCCGAACGGTGCGACGGTCGAACAGACAGTCGTTACGGGGATGCCCGAAGTGGTGCAAACACTGGAGTTGATCCTTGACAGGGCGGACTTTACCAATGCCACTCGGGTTACCGAAGCGGTCAACACCGCCTTTGGCGGACCAATTGCACAACCATTAGATTCGCGTTCGGTCCGCTTGGCAGTTCCGGCTGATTTTCAGCGCCGGCCGATCGAATTCATAGCGCGTGCCTGGCAGCACGCGTTTCCGGCGGGTTAAAGTCCTGCTCGGCCCGAGGCCACGGGTCGATATCCAATAAGTGGGGGTAATGCCTCACTGGCCGAAGTGTAGGCGGGTATGCAAATGCCTAAACGGGCACGAAGGCGAAAGCCGGATACGGCCAAGACAGAGCTGGATTCACCTACGGAAACTTTGGAGGGCAGGGCGCCCACCGCGAGGTGGGGTCTGAAGGGCATGAGGAGAACCACCGGGTCGTAATCGACGGGAGCGATCCCGAGGATGAACCGGTCGGCCAAAGATGGGGAATGGTCGAGCCCGCACTATGGGGGCGAAGGCACATTGGTTCCCCCCCATCGCACCAAGGTGTGTGCGGGCGACACGGTGGAGAAGAGACACGAGTGACCCAGGGAGGCCTGGTATTGTCCGGGCGGAAGGTAAGGTCGAGATGGTGTGGCACCCGCAGACGAAAGGGCGGGCAACGGAGAAGACAAACATCGACCTAGAGCCCCGCAAGGTAGGTGCGGATATAAGCGAGAGCGAAGTTCCGGCCGACGCGGTGCCAGGAATCGGATCAGGGAATAGTACTCAGGAACGAGACACCGAACATAAGGTCTCGGATCGTTGCTTCAAGCAGCGGCGCTGGCGGGTTCAAAAGGCCCGTTGGAGGGGGAAGTCCCTGTACTCAGTTGTGATTGTGCGAGCGAGGGAAAGGCGGAGGTATCGTGACCTTGGACAGTTCCCTTAGTGAAAGACCCAAACGCGATTCGGACGAAGCCGCCGCCCGTCACCACACAGCGACATTGGAAAGCAAACAGGGAAAGAAGCGAAAGGTCCACTCGCTGATCGACAAGGTGTTTAGTCGCAAGAATCTGGAGTTGGCCTGGGAGAAGGTGAAGCGGAACCGAGGTAGTGCGGGCATCGACAAGGTGACCGTTGAGCAGTTTGAAACGCGCAAGGAGGAATATCTGGCCTTGTTGCATCAAAGACTGCGAGATGGCAGTTATCGCCCCAAGCCGGTTAAGCGAGTCGAGATCGGGAAGTCCGACGGAGGAGTGCGAAAGCTGGGGATACCGGCCGTGATGGATCGGGTATGTCAGCAGGCACTGGTCCAGCGGATGGAACCGATCTTCGAGCCGCTGTTTCTGGACTGCTCATTCGGGTATCGCAAGGGGCGTTCGCCTCACGATGCGATGCGGAAAGTATGGGTAGAGCTCTGGGCGAGGGAGACCTATGGGTAGTTGATGCCGACTTGCGGCAGTTCTTCGACACGATTGACCAGGAGAAGCTCCTCGACTTAATTGCCGAAGAGATCAGCGACGGCCGAGTACTGGGACTGATCCGGGTCATCCTGGGTTCGGGGGTGTTGGACGGAGGTTGCTGGCAACCCACGCGGACGGGAGTTCCCCAAGGGGGAGTGGCCAGTCCGTTGTGGTCAAACATCTTTCTGACGCCGTTTGACCGTGAGATGACCCGACAAGGTTACAGACTCACACGCTGGGCGGACGACTTCGTGGTGGTCTGCAGGACACCGTCGGAAGCCCGGCAGGCACTCGCATGTGCAGAGCGGTTTCTCTGGGAGGCACTTGGAGTTCGGCTCCATCCGAAGAAGACGCGGATTGTACACGTCCGACAGGGCTTCGAGTTCTTGGGGTACAAGGTGAAGCAAGGGAAAGGCCTGCGCCTGTCCGATACACAGAGGCAGGGTCGCGGAATGCATCCCTATAACCTGTACGCCATTCCACGGGAAAAGTCGGTGGAGAGGTTCCGGACGCAAATCCGACACCTCTCGCGCCGAAAGGCTCCCCTCACGCTGGGCGAAGTCATCGACCAGCTCAACCCAGTGATTCGTGGTTGGGGGAACTACTACCGCAAAGCGCGGGTGCGCCGACTCTTTAACCAGTTGGACCGTTGGATCGAGCGCCGTATCCACTCGTTTCTCGCGAAACGGTGGCGCAATACGATGTGGCGCCGCTATCCGGCACGACGACTGATTCGGGAGTTTGGTTTGGTCCGACTGACGCATCTGATCCCCGGTCTTGTGGACCGGTGACTTCGAGCGAGGAGCAACTGAGGAAAGCGGCTTGCGGGAAAACTGCACGAGCCGTTTGATTGAGCGGACGGTGGAAGGGCGGCTCTGCCCGACCACTTTCGACTCTACAGCGATTGAAGCTGTTACGGTCGAGATTGACACTGAAGCGCGAGTCGTGGTCAACGAGAGAACAGGAACGGTTGTAATCGGCAGTGAGGTTCGTATTTCGCCAGTGTCCATTGCTCACGGGAACCTGAGTATTCAGATTGAGACGCAGTTCGATGTGTCTCAACCACAAGGGTTTTCACAGGGCCAGACGGTAATTACGCCGCAGCAGCAGATTACCGTTGAGGAAGAACAGAGCGGATTCGTAACGCTTTCCGACGGTGCCACCGTAGACGATTTGATTGGAGCCCTGAACGCACTGGGAGTTACGCCGCGTGACACCATCGCCATCCTTGAAGCTCTCAAGGCGGCGGGCGCACTTCAGGCCGCTCTGGAGATCATTTAGCTGAAAGCGTAGGAAGCTATGGACCTTGATATCAGCAGCATAACCAACCAGGTTCAAGCCGGGGAGATGGGCCCTAAGGAGATTGCCAGTCAGGTCCAGGCGATGTTCATGGAGGTGCTGCTCAAGACCATGGAAGACAGCGTCGAGGCCGAAGGCGGTCTCTACGGAGATTCTTCCACTTCAGACATTTACAGAGGCATGCTGAGACAGGAACTGGCCATTGCCATGTCCAACGATCTGGACGGTCCGCTGGTCCAGGAACTGGAGAAGGCGATCCGGGAACGGTCGGCTACCGCTGCGACAGCTGTGCCTGTCGCCGAGAGCACCAGTGCGAGATCGCTTCCCGTTAACGGCCGGGTGAGTTCACCGGAGGGATGGCGACGGGATCCGATTACGGGTGAAGTGCGATACCACCGGGGAACTGACATCGCCGCTCCCAACGGAACTCCGATTCAGGCCGTGAGCAGCGGACGGGTCGTCGAAAGCGGCAAGAAAGGCGGTTATGGGAACGCGGTTGTGGTCGAGGTCGATGACGGACGTAAGATGCTCTATGCACACAACTTGGTGAATCATGTAAAGGTCGGTGACCGTGTCCGGCAGGGTGAGGTCATCGCCCAGGTCGGGTCGACCGGCCGATCTACGGGGCCGCACGTTCATTTTGAGGTGACGGAATGACGACTTCCTCACCGGAATTGCTAAAGATGTTTGGCCCTTTTGCCGATCAGATACGTAGAGGCAGATTATGCCCGAGGTTCGGAACAAGGACGTTTCGACCCAATAGAGCTTCCATGGAGGGTCGACCAATCGCGTACGAAGCGGTTTGGTCAGCTAAGACACGGCCATAAGTAATTGGCCAGGAGCTTGTTATGAGTATTGACCGAATTAGTGTCACCAATCACGGGATAGACAATCATCCCTCCTTGGACAAGGCGCAGGAAGCGCGTGGCAAGGACGGAGCCGTCAGACCAGACGGAACTTCAACGCCGACCCGGGACGACTCGGTAGCCCTGTCATCGAAAGCCAGGGAGATCGGGCGCCTTTCCCAGTTGGCTGGCCAGACCGGAGATCGCGCCGCTCGGATAAACCAGGTTCGAGAGGCCATTCAGAACGGGACTTACAGAGTATCGGGAGAAGACATAGCGAACAAGATTATCGGGGCGCATAAGAAATAGTTGGGAGATCGCCCCTTCCCGACAGTGAACAGCTTTAGGAACGACCTTAACGAGTGAGTCCGCCCGAGGGCGGTACGAGATATGGCATTGGAATAGAGTGGATCACCCACCGCTCCGATGCCTGGACCGAAGAGAGAACTGAGATGAATGAACCTTCCGCTCCCCTTTCAGGGAACGAGCTGCTTGAACGATTGCTCGAGCTGGAAGCGGTAAAAAACGTAGCTCTGCTCGAGTTCGACGCAGACTCTTACGAGACAGCCGCCGCCGAACAGACGCATCTGGTTTCTCTGGGAACCCTGGAAAAATCCTCGTTGTCGCGTGAGAGTGTTGTTGCCCTTGCACAGAAAACGCAACTCAATTTCGCTCTTCTTCTCAATCTCATCTCGATTTCACCTTACTTTGCACTGATCGAGCAAGGCTATACCGCAGAGGGCGTTAGTGAAGACGGCCCGAAGCAGCGCCTGACGGTGCAGGGATAGAGAAATGTCCGGAATCACCTCAGTACTTCATTCGGCCTTGAGTTCGATGGAAGCGGCGCAGCAGTCGCTGAACGTTGCGTCGAACAACATCGCGAACGAGACGACTCCCGGCTATGCCAAGCAGCGTCTCGTTGTTCAGCCCTCGTTGAACCAGGGCGATAAGTTTCTCTCCGGCAGCGGCGTTGAAACGGTCAGGGTCGAATCCATGCGAGACCGGTTGCTGGAAACGCGGCTACAGCAGGAATTTTCCAACTTTTCAGGCGATGATGCGTTGCATACGACACTTCGAGAGATTGAAATACTATTCAACGACGTGGCCGACACGGGCATGTTGCCGGCGATCACCGATTTCTTCAACTCGTTCCAGTCCCTCGCATTGGATCCTTCCTCGACCAACTTCAGGGAACAGGTTCGGGGCGCCGCCGCCGACCTTAGCCGGAGTTTCACGGTTCGGGGAGAAGAACTGAGGCGGGTTCAGAGCCTTGCAGACCAGACAATTATCGATAACATCAACACGATCAATGTCCTGGCGGAACAGGTCGCGAGCTTGTCGGGCGAGATTCGGATTCAGGAGGCGGGGGGGCACACGGCTCACGACCTGCGAACCCGGCGCGGCCAGTTGGTCAAAGAGATCGCCAAGTACATCAGCGTAAGGGAGATGACCAGCGGCCAGGACTATCAACTCGCAGTCGGTGGCACCCTGCTTGTTTTCGATGGTCGTACCTCTCCCCTAATCGCAGACTCGTCCGGAGCCAGTGGCTTCGTCGCGGTGAAGCTGGGGTCCATGGACATCGGAAGCACCCTGACGTCGGGCCGGATCTATGCCCAGCAGCAGGCTCGGGACAAATTTGTTCCCGACTATCTGACGAAACTGGATCAATTTGCGTACGAAATCACACAGCAGGTCAACGCGATCCATTCGGTTTCCTACGACCGGAGCGGCAACACAGGTGTCAACTTTTTCGATCCTCTGACCTCGGCCAGCGACGCCGCCCGGAAAATGAAGTTGAACTCTGCGATTTCAACGGACCTGACCAAGATCGCTACGGCCAAACTGGTGGCCGGCACCGACAATGATGCCGCAACCGACATAGGGAACCTGCTTCACAAGCAAGTGTTCACGGGCGGTTCGGTAGTGGATCAATACCGCAGTCTGGTGTTCACGGTGGGAACGGACACGACCAACGCTTCGGGACGATCGGAACAGGCTTCGGCCCTGCTCCACCAGCTCGAGAATCAACGCGATGCCACATCCGGGGTTTCGATTGACGAAGAGACGATGAAGATCCTTCAGTTCCAGCGATCCTTTCAGGCGTCGGCCAGCCTGATTGCCATCGTTGATGAATTGCTCCAAACGGTTTTGATGATAGGACGATGAGAGTTACTCAAAGCATGGCGCTTCGCGATTTCCTGCGTGATATCCAGGGCGCACAATCCAAGATGCTCGATGCGCAGAACAAGGTGTCGACGGGACGCGCCATCCTGCGTCCGTCAGATGACCCGCGCGGTCTCTCCGACATTCTTCGCCTCAGTGCAGACAAGAGCGAAGCCGAGCAGTACGAGAGAAATCTCGAGTTCGGCAAGTCGCGTCTGGACTTCACCGATACAGCGCTGGAAAGCCTTCAGAGCATGGTCGAGCGTGTCCGATCACTGGCGCTCTCGGCCATTGGAGCCGAGACGAATAGTGACGCCTTTGTTGCCGAAGTCGAAGGCTTGCGGGAGCAGATCCTGGGGACGGCGAGCACCTCGTTCCAGGGACGATTTATTTTTTGGGGCAGCGACGGCGACACGCTGCCTTTCCTGAAGGACGGCGCAGGAGTGGTTACGTATCAGGGTAATTCCGACGTTGTCAAGGTGCAGGTAGGGCGCGTTACATCACTTCAGACGCAGATTCCGGGGAACGAGTTGTTTGGTACAGGTAACGATGCCTTCAAGGCGATGACCGACCTGATTACCGCGATGAAATCCGGCGCGAAGAGCAATATCGATGCTGCCTTGAAACCCATCGAGGCCGCATGGGAGGGTCTTTCGGTCAGCCGAAGCCGCGTTGGCAGCCTGATTAATGTGGCGGATTCTCTTTCACAGGAAATGAGCGCGCTGGCTCTGGCAAGAGAGGCCAGTCTGGTCGACCTGGAATCGGCCGATCTCACGCAGACGCTGACCGAGTTTCAATCTTATCAAAACGCTTTGCAGTCCACCCTGGCGGTTGGAGCCAGGATTTCGCAGCTGACGCTGCTTGATTATTTGAGGTAGGAAACCATGAGAGTCATTGAAACACCCGAAAACATCAGTCAGTCAGACATTCAGGGTCAGGAGACCATCATCCATTTTGAGGAAGGATTGATCGGTTTCTCAGACTTTAAGAACTTCAACCTGTTGGAGAACGACTACCTTGCGCCTTTCCGGCTGCTTCGTGCCGTCGATTCCTCCGACGTAGGGTTCCTGGTGCTGGATCCGACCAACCGCGTTCCCGAATACTGCCATCTGATCCCGAAGCGGGAATGGGAGTCCATCGGTGTAATCGATCGCAATGACCGGTTGGCTTTCGTTACCGTGATTCTGGGTCCGACGGCGGAGAAGAGCACGGGCAACTTCCAGGCGCCGCTGCTGGTCAACCACAAGGAAATGATCGGCAAGCAGATTATCCTGACCGACTCCGACTTCTCGGTTCGTCAGCCGCTCGTCTAGTAGCCTGTCCTTCTTGGGCAAGCTACGGGCGCGCCCTCTAGAGGTGCGCGACGACAAGCGTCTGGCTAAGAACGACTTGCTACGAGGGGGCTTTGACGATATCATGCCGCCAGTGTAGCAATTACGATGGCGCCGGAGGCGTCGCGCAAGGAGGCGGTTACCGACCCCCGCTCGAAGCGGCTCGACCGACCAGGGATGCTCGTTGTCACCCGAAAGAAAGATGAACGGCTGATCATCGGAAACGAGATCGAGATTCAAGTTCTGAGAATCGGTCGCGACAACGTCCGTCTCGGTATCAAGGCTCCTGCCCACATCTCCATCTACAGATACGAAATCTACGAAGCGATCAAGAACCAGAACGTCTCGGCGGTCGAGTCCCAGATCCCGGACAAGGACATGCTCGAGAAGATCGCCGAAGACCTCAAGCCTGAACCAAAGGCTGAGTAGATCCTTCTTTTTCCTTCCCTACTAACCACAGATCAACTACATAGGCGCGGAGAACCGTTCTGGAGGGATGCTCCTGACCTCGGCGCCTGAGAGTTGACTCTGGACTCTTAGTCAGCCCGCATTTCTCACCAGTGGTCTGCTACAGCGCCGGATACATCCGCCATGACTCGGTTGTGCTTGGTCTCGGTCGCCCTCCCGGCGCGCGCCTTGTCCTGACGGGGTCTGCGACGCTTCGCGACGACAACCGGTGAGAAAAGCGGGTTAGCTGTTAACTTTTGACTTCCGTAGAGCTATCATCAATGGATTGAGCCATATGCGACATCAAATGCTGCTGTTTCTTTCTGGAGCGTATTTGATCGCGACCAACCTGGTTTGGATCGCCTACGATACGCGGCCGCCTTTCTGGGATATGGCGGCCCACCAGAGCGCGGCGCTCAGGATCTACGAGGCGTTCCGGACCACTTCTGTGATCGACGCCATGGCATCGGTTGGGGGCGGACTTACAGGTTATTACCCCCCCGCTGTATCAGTCGATCGTGGCGCTCTTTTATAGCGTCTTTGGCAGAAGCGTCGATGCGGCCCTGTGGGCGAATTTGCCAGCGATCCTTCTTCTCATGATCGCGACGTACGGAATTGGCAAGACCGTCCTTTCCCCAATTGGAGCTGCAAGTGCGGCCGTCCTCGTGAGCTTTTACCCACTCATGCTGTGGCTGTCCAGAGAAGCGATGATGGACTACTGGCTGACGAGCATGGTGGCGCTCGCAATGTGGCTGCTTGTGTCGAAAGGCCTAGACAATCGGAACTGGTCCATGATTTTCGGCGTCGTCTGCGGGCTCGGCATGCTGACAAAGTGGACGTTCGCATTTTTCCTTGCCTTCCCGTTCATCTGGTTTGCCCGCAAAAACGTAAAGAACGCTGCGATAAGTGCGGGCGCTGCACTGATCGTGGCGGCCTATTGGTATCTCCCCCAGCTGACCTCACTGACCGAGTTCCTTGCCCTGAATACGAACGACGGTGTGGGAGAAGGCGATCCTCCCCGAATCAGCTTTCAGGCGGTGGTGTTCTACGTCCGGGCCCTTGAAGGCTATCAAGTGTTTTTGCCCCTCTTCATTGTCTTTATCGCCGGAGCGGTGCTGGTAGCGCGGCGCTTCGACCCTCGATGGGCGCCGATTGGTTTCTGGATTCTCAGTGGATGGTTCGGTCTGATGCTCTTTCAAAACAAGGATCCTCGTTATAGCGTGCCTCTCCTGCCGGCAGTGGCTTTGATAACCGCCAAGGTTTTTGAGAAGAAACAGATCCTGCTTGCCGTTCTGGTGCCGTTTCTCGTTTTTCAGCATTACCTGGTTTCCTTTGGGATTCGCAGCCTGCCGGAGAGAGTCGTGTTGATGGAGGGTGTCCGGGGGCCACTCTCGTACAATTGGAATGTCTATGCCCAAAGCTACTTTGGGCTTTGGGGCCGCCCCGCCAGCGAGGACTGGAAGATTGAACAGGTACTCGATGCGGTCCAGTCTGGGGATGGCAGCGCGGTGCGGCTCGGGATCGTGCCCGACATAGCGCGCTTCGATCCACGGGCTTTCGAGCTTTACATTGCTCTCAGGGAAGAGGACGTTACGATAAATCGATTGTGGGCGTTTGACGAAGCCGCGATCGCCGACAATGACTTCATTCTGGTTTCGGAGGGCAACTACGGCGTTCCCGGTTCGTTCTTGTTCTCTCCGGATCGCCAGCTTATTGTTGAGCACATGCTCGGTGATCCGAATTCGTTCCGCGTCATTGACTCTTTTGCTCTTCCGACAGGCGAGGTGATCCAGCTCTTTGGGGTTGGCCTATGAAGAAAAGCCGCCCAAATGCAGGAGGGGCTCTGCATAAAGACGGGGAGACGCCCGGAAGGTCCGCCCAGAGTCGGCCTGAGACCGGGACATATCAAGCTGAGACGCTGAAATGGCAGGAAGCTCAGTTGTCGAAGTTGAAAGTGACCAACGCTTCACTGCAGGAGGCTGTTGCCTGGCGCGAGAGGCAGGTCAAGGCTCTCGACAAGGCTCAAGCTTATCTTGAGGAGGAGATCGAACGGCTCCATCGGACGATTACTTCAAACGACGAAGCTCTGGCCTGGCGGGCGGAGCAGGTCGAAGAGCTGGAGAAGGCCTCTGCTTCGAAGGACGAAGCTCTGGAATGGCGGAGGAAGCAAGCTGAGCAGCTGCAAGGAGACCTGGCTTATCTCCAGGCGAAACACGATACTGTTTCGGACCAACTCCGTGACATGAGGTCCGAGCTCAATCTGATCCGCGAGAGTACGGGCTGGAAGATGCTCGAGCAATTCCGGCGGTTCCGGGACAGAGCCCTGCCCGAGGGAACGTCCGGCCGCGCCATCTACGAAAAAGTTATTGGACTTCTGAGGTCTCGCCTGGGAGCGTAACCGCCCGAACACGCATCGGAATCCGCATGTGCCCGTGTGTGGTCGTGCGCTGCACCACTTCTACGGCGTAAGCGTTCTCAACCCAGTCGCACATTTCGTATTCGTTGAGAGTTCCCTCCGCAACGGCGGGCGAGAAGTGATAGAAGCCTCCCTGCAGGAGAGGCAGATCCATGACGAAGTCGACCGACATCTGATCGCCGGCGCGAGCCGGTGGGAGCCTTTCCCCCTCAAACATCACGTTTGTCCCGGTCACGTCCTCGCCCAATCTGTTGCGCAACATGAAACCGACATTGGGTTTGTCCACGTCTTCGGCGAATTCCACCGAAATCCGGATCGAGAGGCGGTCACCCTGTCCGACGCTGGTTACCGGATGACCTTCTCCCCCGTAAACTCCGATCCCTTCGATTCGGGCCTTACGGTTGCCGTGGCGATGATCGACGTTCGGGATCGAGGTCACAAACGGCGGGATTCTCGAGAGCGCCTCTTCCGAGATCGCCAGTTCATCGGAAACCCGGAGGCCTCTGCCGAGTTCTTCGTCTGCCATCATCTCTTTATCGCCTCGCGCCATCATGGCTGCCGCGTATCTGGAAGCGACGTCGTCAGGTCGGCCTTCGAGGACCACGCGGCCGTGATCTACCCACAGTGCCCGGTCGGCAAGACTACGCTGAGCTTCCAGATCGTGGGAAACAAAGACGATTGTGACACCCTGCTGCTTGAGATGTTGAATGCGACGGATGCAGCGTTGCTGAAAATAGAGATCACCCACAGAGAGGGCCTCATCGACGACGAGAATATCCGGATCCATGTGAATGGCCACGGCAAAGGCAAGCCGAACAAACATCCCGCTCGAATACGTCTTGACGGGCCGGTCCACGAACTCACCGATTTCGGCGAACTTCTCAATGGATGGCATGCGGGCCCGCGTTTCGGAATCGGTGAATCCGAGAATGGATGCGTTCAGGAGGACATTGTCCCGGCCAGTGAACTCCGGGTTGAAACCGGCGCCCAGTTCGAGCAGGGCTGAGACCCGTCCGTCGACCGCGATATTGCCTGAAGTGGGCTTGGCGACACCCGCAATGATTCGAAGCAGTGTGCTCTTGCCCGATCCGTTTTCGCCTATGATTCCAAGGCAGCAACCACGCGGAACTTCCAGGTCCACATCTCTCAGAGCCCAGAAAGGTTCATGGAATTGCTTTCGGCCGAAAGTCAGAGCTTCCTTTAGGTGATCGAGGGGACGTTGGTATATTCGGTAACACTTGGAGATTTTGCTTGCACGAATCATAGTTTTGGACGGGCCCTATGGCACCCGGAAGAGGACATGAACCCCTTCGTGGGCTACGATAGTTCGCTCGCCGACAATGATAAACTGGCTTCGGGTTTCGGCCAAATCGGGTGGTGGCCCAGGCTGATGGCTGCCGCTCGGACAGCTGCCCTAGGATAGGGATAAGGAGTGAATCGCGGATGCCGTTTATGGAAGAGTCGTTGGACTGGCCTTTGTCTAGAGTCCTGCCTGTCCTACAGGAACGAATTATGGAACGCTCGACCTACCATGGGATACCTACGCTGAAAAATCCTCTGGATTTCTGGATGTATCAGGAAATCATGTGGGAAGCCCGCCCGGATGTCGTGATCGAGATTGGCAATTTCTGTGGCGGTAGCACGCTGGCACTTGCACACACGTTTGATGCCATAGGGCAGGGACGGGTTATCGGCGTGGACAGCGACGGCGAAAAGGTAGTTCCCGAGGTCAGGGGTCATCCGCGAATAACATTGTTTACCGGAGACGCACGGACGATGCTTTCAGAGGTCGAGGGTTCACTCAAGAAGAGTGACCAGGTGATGATCATCGAAGACAGTGCCCACACCTTCGAGAACACGCTGAAAGTTCTCAAAGCATATGCACCTCTTGTGGGTGTCGGTCAGTACTTTATCGTTGAGGATGGAATATGCCATCACGGACTGGACATGGGACCTCAACCAGGACCATACGAAGCCGCCGAGACGTTTGTTGACGCGAATGAAGACTTTGTGGTCGATCGGGAACGGGAGGACTATTGCATTACCTGGAATCCGAAAGGCTATCTCAGGAAAGTGAAGTAGTAAGTCGAAGGCTTGTACCCAAGAGACGAATGAAAGAATTACGAAAAGGCCCCCCCCCTACGGACGAAGTCGATCACCTGCGTGATCGCTATCTGTCGCTGATCGAAAAATGTTTGACCGGTACGATCTACGAAGACAAGCCCCTGGAGGCCCTGGGTACAACGGTATACGATCCTGCGCTTCGAGAAGTCGGACGTGACTGGCCCTCCTTGGCCCACACGATGATCGGCGTCAAGAGACTGGCCAATTTGCGCCAGCTTGCCGAAGATGTCATTCAAAACGAGATTCCCGGCGATCTTATAGAGACGGGTGTCTGGCGGGGAGGCGCTTGTATTCTGATGCGGGCGGTGTTGAGCGCCTACAACGTGACAGACCGTCGCGTCTGGGTGGCCGACTCCTTCGAAGGCCTGCCGGTTCCCGACGCCCAGCGTTACCCTTCGGACGCCAGCTCCGATTACCACACGTTTGAAGAGCTTTCTGTTTCCTTCGAGATCGTTCGTGAAAACATCGCAAAGTACGGGCTCCTTGACGACCAGGTCGTTTTTCTGAAGGGCTGGTTCAAGGACACCTTGCCCACTGCACCTATTGAAACGCTGGCTCTCTTGCGGTTGGACGGAGACCTGTATGAGTCTACAGTCGTCGCCATGGATTCCCTTTACGATAAGCTCTCCGTAGGAGGCTATGTGATCGTGGATGACTACCACGTCGTTGAGGGATGCAGGGATGCGATCGGAGATTTCCTTGCGGACAGAAACATTTCGCCCCAACTCCAGGAAATCGACGGCGTCGGTGTTTTCTGGCAAAAAACCTTGAGCTGATCCCGCTCTGCTTCGAGCTTTCAGAATGGGCCACAAATACGATTACGTGATCGACGTCGACGATGATTCCGCGCCCGCGCACGTCGTCAAAATGGTGGGCGAGGGCCAGCGCGTGCTCGAGCTCGGGGCTGGACCCGGTTCAATATCGCGTGTCCTGAAGGAAGCTTACAACTGTCGAGTCACAGCTGTGGAGCTTGACGAGGAAGTTCTCTCTCGTCTGGAAACGGCCTGCGACAAGGTGTATCGGATCGATCTGAACGACGCGTCGTGGCCGGAGGCTCTGGAAGGAGAGGCCGCCTTTGATGCGGTGGTTGCCGCCGATGTGCTGGAGCACCTCTACGATCCATGGTCTGTTCTCCAACAGATACCAGGCCTGATCCACGATGATGGTGCGATCGTCGTTTCCATTCCTCATGCCGGATACGTCGGAATGCTCGCCAGCCTCTTGGACGATGATCTGGAATACCGGGATGCCGGTCTGCTGGATGAAGGGCACATTCGTTTTTTTGGAATGAAGAATATTCAGACGCTCTTCGACGGTGCGAATCTCGCTATTGTGGATGTAAGATTTGTAACTCCTTTTCCTGAAGACACTGAGTTCGCCGAAGTGTGGGCGAGAACTGCTCCCACGAAAAGAACTGCGCTTCTGGAGAATCGCTTTGGCCGGGTCTATCAGGTCGTCGCAAAGGTAGTTCCGAAGACGTCGGACAGGCCTGGTATATCCCTGCTTGCCTTGTCGGGCCAAGGAAAGCCTGAAGAGGATGCCGGGCGGGAAAGGGAGGTGGCGGCATACCCCGTTTCAGAAGAATCGCCGGAAGTCTGGCCACATGGCGATCCGACCCGGCTGATCGCGTTTTACCTGCCGCAATTTCATCCCATCCCCGAAAACGACCGTTGGTGGGGAAAGGGTTTCACCGAATGGACGAATGTGACTAAGGCCGAACCCCTATTTGAAAGCCACTACCAACCTCGCCTGCCGGCCGATCTGGGTTTTTACGATCTGAGGGTGCGCCAGGTGCGTCACGAGCAGATCGCACTCGCCAGGGAGTACGGCATTGACGGATTTTGCTACCACTACTATTGGTTTTCCGGCACTCGGATTTTAAATGGCCCCCTTGACGAGATGCTGGGTGATCGGGCCAGCGAATGCCCTTCTGCCTCTGCTGGGCCAATGAGAATTGGACCCGACGGTGGGACGGAGCTGACGACGAGATTCTTATCGGGCAAAAGCATCTGCCGACTGATGACCTGGATTTTATTGAGAGCGTGATTCCGTTTTTCAATGATTCGCGCTACATCAGACTCGACGGCAAACCCTTCCTGATCGTTTACGAACCACAACGCCTTCTGAACCCGCCTAACAGCGCGAAGATCTGGCGAGAGCATTGCGAAAACATCGGGATTGGTCCGATCCACCTTTGTGCCGCACTTACCAATGAGAATGAGAATTATGCGAAGTTCGGCTTTGACAGCGGAGTTCAGTTTCCGCCGCACAATAACAATTGCCAGAACATCAACGAACTGATCGATTTCTATACACCTTTCCACGGTAACGTTGTGGAGTACGAAACACTCGCCGAGTCCTATCTCGACCGCGAATACGAGCCAGCGAATGTGTTTCGTACGGTTTCTCCTTCCTGGGACCAGACACCGCGCGTGGGCCCACGTTCCTTCCTGACGCTGAACCCTACCCCTTCGAATTACGAATTCTGGCTTGCGGAATCCATTCGCAGAACGATTCGAGATTTTCCCCGAGAGGAGAGATTTGTTTTCATCAACGCCTGGAACGAATGGGCGGAAGGTTGCTATCTGGAGCCGGACCAGAGCTTCGGGAGAGAATTTCTTGAGGCTACGTTCAGGGCGAAAACCGGTCAATCCCGGAAAGAGTCGTTTGAAGACGTCGGACTGCCCGAAGGAGAAACGTCCCTAAAGAACGTGAACGTCAGGCTCGAAGAACTGAAGCAGGAGTTGTCCCTCGAAAGAGAACGGCTGGGGACGCTGGAGCGGGAACTCGCGACCGAACGCCAACGCCTGTCAGGCGTTTATAAGGAACTCTCGACGAAGAGAGACCGACTCGCAGAGGCCGAAGAGGAGCTGTCTCGTTTGAAAGACGATGAAGCTGCGAGTTAGTCAGAAGTCGTCAACGTGAAAAAGCCCGGCAGAAGCCGGGCTTTTTCTATGGGTTTCGTTGTCAGCTGGTCTATGATCCGGGAGCGATCCTACTGTTTGATCGTATGGCCAGGGACGGCTATCGCCCCCCGTTGAATTTCAAGAACTACCGGAGCAGCTGAAGCACCGACTGCGAAGACTGGTTCGCCTGAGACAGTGCGGCCAAACCGGACTGGGTCAGGATGTTGAACTTCGTCAACTGAGCCGCTTCCTCAGCTATGTTCGCATCCCGGATCCGGGACTCCGAAGCCTTCACACTGACAGACATCGTCTGCGCCTGCGAGATCGCGAAGCTCAGCCGGTTCATCGCAGCACCCACGCGGCCCTGGACTGTACCCAGCGTGCCGATCGCGGTCTGGATATTCGAGATCGCGGTGGCAGCATTCGCCTGGCTGGTGATGCTCTGCGTGCTGATGCCAAGACCCTCAGCATCTACTGCCGTGGTCAGAGCGAACGAAACGTAGGTGACGCTCGCTGAAGTGTTGGTCGTCGTGTTTCCAACGAAGACCGAACGGGCGTTCAGGTTTGCGTTGCTGGTTTCGATGCCGGCAGCCTGGGCGTTTCTGCTGATTTCAGACAGAACCGACTGGAACTCGGCGTCCAGAGTCGCTCTGGAACCCGTGAAGGTGTCCGATGCGGCCTGGCTGGCCAGAGTCAGGGCTCGATCAAGCAGCGAAGAGATGTTGTTCAATGCTCCGTCTTCGATCTGCAGCTTGCTGATCGCGTCGTTCGCACTCCGGATACCGATGGTGAGACCGGTGTTATCCAGTTTATGACGGTTCGCGACGGCCAGGCCGGCAGCGTCGTCAGAGGCGCTGTTGATCCGAAATCCAGAAGTCAGACGAGCCAGAGTTCTCTGGAGTCCGGTGCTGGTTTGGTTCAACGTTGCTTGGGCGTTGATTGAAGAAAGGTTGGTTACGAGGTCGTTCCAATCGGTGTGTAAAAAGAGAAGGCGGTGTACGCTTTTGGTGAATTCGAAACCGTAAGCAATCCCGGCAGCAATCGGGAGAAAGGTACACCACCCATGAAGAAGAAGAACATACCGGCATCAGTGGCGTCAACGAACGCGTATGAAGGTTTGGAGGACTGGGCGCGATCCCGGGTCCAAGTCTGGCTACAGGAGCTGCTCGAGGACGAAGTCACTCAATTTCTGGGTCGGGAAAAGTCGGAGCGGAGTCCGAATCGACGAGGATACCGGAACGGTCACGGGAAGCCGCGACGCTTCGCAATGATGAACGGTACGATGGAGGTTCGACGACCTCGGGTTCGAAACACCGCCGAGCGGTTCGAGAGTCAGATCCTGCCGTATTTTCGACGGAAATCGAAACAGCTGGGCGAGCTATTTCCCGATCTCTACCTCCACGGTCTGGCCACAGGGGACTTCGAGCAGGCCATGCGCGGACTGCTTGGCGCTGGCGCTCCGTTGTCGCGAGCATCGATCCAACGACTGAAATCGACCTGGCAGTTGGAGTATGACGAGTGGGTCCAGCAGGACCTGTCCGGCCTCGAGGTCGTGTACCAGTGGGCAGACGGCTTGTACGTGAAAGCGGGGATCGCGAAAGAGCGAGCGGCATTGCTGGTGATCATCGGAGCCTTGTCAGACGGGCGCAAAGTGGTGTTGGCCTGTGAGAGCGGGCAGCGGGAAAGCAAGGAGTCCTGGAGCCGCATTCTGCGCAATCTCCAGAGACGGGGCCTGAAGCTGGGACGACTGACTGTCGCGGACGGTCACCTGGGCATCTGGTCCGCGCTGGCCGAGCAACAGCCCCAGGGCCAGGAACAACGCTGCTGGAACCACAAGTCGATCAACGTGGTCGATCATCTGCCGAAGACCGAGCAGCCCGCGGCCAGACAGCTGCTTCATGGGATGGCCTTCGCGAACTCCCGCGCGGCCTGCGAACGAAAGCGGGATCAGTTCGTCCGCCGATATGAGAAGAACTATCCCAAAGCGGGTGAGACGCTGTTGCGGGACTGGGACCGGATGATTACTTTCTATGAGTTCCCGAAACAACACTGGGTGCATCTGAGAACAACCAACATCGTCGAATCGCCCTTCGACATGGTTCGCCTCCGCACCAACGCCGCTCGCCGATTCAAGCGTGTCGAGAATGCAACGGCAATGATCTGGAAGCTACTACGTGTCGCTGAGAAGGCTTGGCGACACTTAAAAGGATCCGAACTCTTACAAGAGGTCTATGATGGTCAGCAATTCGCTGACGGCATCAGAGTCGTGATGAAATCGAAGGCCGCCGCCTGATGACTTTTACACACCTTTTGTAATGACCTCTTGGTTACTACTGAAAAACTCATGAATTGTTATCCTCCGTGAATGTTGGGCCCCAGCTTCCTTGCGGGGTATTCCCTTTTGTCCTTGCTTAACCTGGCCTTCTCCTAGCCAGATATCTTCTCTATCGGAATCGTTGCCACAGTACTTTAGGCCCTTGTGACAAAAACTAACTGAATCGTTTACTCGCGCACTCCGACCGTAGAGTTCGGGCGTTCTTGAACTTCCATGACTCTCGCGATGAGAGGGGAGAAGGCGAGCGGTGTGCTCCGAGTTGCAGGTTCGAAGCAGGTCAAAATTGCCGGGTAGGCAAATTAGACCGGTTGACCGGGAGAGACGCCTCTCGGCTTACCCGTCGATGTCGAGTCGGGGCTGTGCTTCGACGCTGGATCCGTACTGAGTCAGGGCCCGGACGCTGGTATCGATATCCTTCAACTCAGCCTGCGTCCGTTCGCGAATCAGATCGAGCTTCCAGTGAGTCTCGGCATCGATTGCGACCACTTCCTTTGCAAGGTCTACAATTTCATCGTTTAGCGACCGCAGCTCCTGCATCATCTCCGGAGTGACGGAAGGGTCATGGCGGATCTGGGAGATCCACGTTGCCAGGGTCGACTCGATAGCGGTCAGTTCCACCATCAGGTCAGCCCGCCGGCCGAGTAAGCTTTCGACACCGTCGATGTTTTCATCTTCGATGAGCCTGAGTTGCTGCTCGGACACGCTGCGGAATTCTTCGAGTAGTTGCCTCTCGCGTTCGAGGCTCGTAACGATTTGGGCGGAATTCATCTATTTCTCCTGTGATTTATCCGTTCAGCGCCAGCCGACCCTTAGCAGCCTGGGAGGCCAGCAGTTCCGTAGGGACCTCTTCTGCTTGCTCCTTCTGGGCCAACTCAGTCCATGCAGTACGGAGTATATCTAGCACTTTGATTGCCTCATCCAAGTTCTTCGCAGACAGTTGGCTCGACCCGTCCACGATCTTCGAAATGACGAAGCTGTAGAATCGTTCCAACTCAGCGGAGATCTCCTGGCCACGTTCCATGTCGAGCGAGAGATGGAGGTGCTGAACGATGGCCAGAGCGCGATCACACGCATTGGCTTTGGCAGTGATGTTGTTCTTTTCGATCGCGTCAGTCGCTTCACGAAGAAAGCGGATCGCTCCTTCGTAGAGCATGACAATCAGCTGAGTTTGGCTGGAAGTCGTTACCGACGTCTCCTTGTAAGCCGCTGATTCATAGTTCGAATAGTTCATAGGTTCCTCTTCCTTGTTAGTACGGCCCTGGCCCGTACGTCTGACTAGCCCGCATATTTCACCAATAGGACCAGAAAAGGCCGCCCTGTCTGGCATAAAGCGTTTTGAAATAAACGTTTAACAAGCCAAACGGAGACGGCCCTTATGAGAACAGAGTGTAACCAAACGACGTTCGAATTTCACGGACTTCTTCAACGAAAAGTGAAGGCGCGTTTTGACGGCGGAAAGATCACCTCCGACGCTGGGGTTCTGCTGTTGAGGGAAGTGGAAAAGCGAACGGGTCTGATCGCCGGACTGGCCGAGTGTTTCAGGGATTACCGGGACGCGAGGTTGATCGAACACACGGTGAGCGAGTTATTGGGGCAGCGCGTCTACGGACTCTGTCTGGGCTACGAGGATCTGAACGATCATGACCAACTGCGGACCGATCCGATGCTGGCCGTGGCGGTGGATAAGGCCGATCCACTGGGGGAGAAGCGGCGGCAGGCCCGAGACCGGGGAAAAGCGTTGGCGGGCAAGTGTACGCTGAACCGGTTGGAACTGACCGGGGAGCAAGTCGATGGGAAGGAGCGGTACAAGAAGATGGCCATGGACCCGGACAAGATCGACCGCTGGATGGTGGATGCATTTGTGGCGGCTCACGGATCGGCGCCCGAGGAGATTGTTCTGGACCTGGATGCGACCGATGATCCGATCCATGGCCATCAGGAAGGACGGTTCTTTCACGGCTACTACGGCAACTACTGTTATCTGCCGCTCTACATCTTTTCGGGAGAGCATCTGCTATGCGCCCGGTTGCGGTGCTCCAATGTCGACGGTGCGGACGGCGCCGTCGAGGAATTGAACCGCATCATCGGCCAGATCCGGCAGAGCTGGCCGGAGGTGTCGATTATCATCCGGGCCGACTCGGGCTTTTGCCGGGATGAATTGCTGAGTTGGTGCGAGGCCCACCAGGTCGATTACGTGGTGGGTCTGGCCAAGAACGATCGGCTCAAGCGCGAGATCGCTGAATCGATGAGTCAGGCCGAAGCCGAGTTTAACGACACCGGGAAACCGGCGCGGGTGTTTAACGATTTCCGGTATCGCACTCGGAAGAGCTGGACCTGCACCCGACGCGTCATCGGCAAGGCCGAGTTCCTGGAGAAAGGCGCCAATCCTCGATTCGTTGTGACCTCACTGTCGCCGGAACGCCTGGACGCCCGCGCCCTCTATGAAGACTTTTACTGTGCGCGGGGCGACATGGAAAATCGCATCAAGGAACAGCAGTTGGATCTATTCGCCGACCGGACCAGCGCGGCAACCATGCGCGCCAATCAACTCCGGCTCTATCTGTCCTCGGCCGCCTACATGCTCCTGCACGCGTTACGCCGTCTGGGACTGAAGAATACCGATCTGGCCCGCGCTCAGTGCCAGACGATCCGCTTGAAGCTCCTCAAGATCGGAGCTCAAGTCCGTCTGACGGTTCGCAACATCTGGATCTCCATGTCGGAAGCCTATCCCTACGCCGAGGTCTTTGCCCTCGTCCATCGAAACCTGCAGGCGCTTCCTCTGCGCTGCTGAGAACCGACCCGATCCCCTGCGCCAAAATCGACTCGCTCTTTTCGGCTCCGCCGAGGTTTGTCTCAGTGCGTTTCGTCACCCTCTTCTGAACCCGAAAACGCAGCAACTCCCGCTTGTCGACACCGGCGAGTCACGCCACACATGCCCAATTCGAACCCAGATCCTCCCGAATCCGATTCTTACTGCCCAAATCCCCCTGATCGCCGGACTGGTGAAACATGCGGGCTAGAACGCAAATCCGATTGCTCCGAGTGCGCCCTGTTGTGAGCTGATCCGGGACATTGCCAGATCAGCCGCTGTAAACATCTTCTGAAGCTCCGTCCGTCTCAGTTCCAGGCGCAGTTGCTGCCCCAGAATCTGATCGCGGATCTTCTTCATCGACAGGTCCAGCGCGGTCCGTGTCGTCTTGATCAACCCCGCGGTGTTGTCGATGTTCGCGAGAGCCGACTTTAGATCGTCAAAAACGCTGTCCACGGTGCCGTCACCCTGGAACAGCTTCTGAAGGTCGGTAACCGCTGTATCGATTGCGGTGTTAAACTTTTCCTCGTCCAGCTTCAGAGTTCCAGCCTGCTCGAACTCCACGCCGATCTCGGTCAAGTATGAGTACTGACCGTTGTTCCCGTTCGAGGTCAGTATTGTGTTCTTAACGTCCGACAGAGCCTGCCGCAGAATCGTGTCGTTGGCCAGCGGTCCCGGTTTTCCGGTGATGCTGTCGATCTGGGTCTGCTTGTCGAAGAATTCCTTCAAGGCGGTGAATTCCGTAATGAAGGTCTTGACGTTTTCTTTGAGCGTGTCGTAATCGTTCGTTACGTTGATGGATGCCGATCCGGCCTTGACCAGCGTTACGGTCGTGCCGGGAACGGCGTCGGTCACAGCGTTCGTGGCGCTCGTGATCGCGAGGCCGTTGACCGTAAAGGCCGAATCCTGTGCGTCCTGGCTGTTGCCGACCGACGGACTCTGGCCCACCGCAAATGCGACGACTGTGCTGACACCATTGGTCAGGCTGTTGTTGATCGTGAATCCGTTGGTTGCACCCGTCACCCGACTCGAAATCACCAGCTTGTTGTTGGTGCCGTCATTGACGACAGAAGCCACGACGCCCGAATTCTGGTCGTTGATTAATGTCTTGAGTTCAGCTACCGAGGTTGCGGCGCTGATCGTGATGTCGGTTGTCGTACTCGCACCGATCGTAAACGAAATCGTGCCGCCATCGGCCGCCGTGTCGGTCGTGTTGGTATATCCGTTTGTGGATGCAGTGGTCTGGGCTTTAGCCAGTTGTGTGATGACAAGGTCGTATGTGCCGGCAACCGCGTTGTCGCCGAGCGTTACAGTGGCCACGTCCTTGTCGGTGGAGGCTGCCTCGAGGTCTGTAAATGCCGTAGCCAGAACCAGATCCCCGACGGGATCCTGAAGATCGGCGACTTCGACGCCGAAAGATCCCAGTGCGGAATCTTTCGTTCTGAGGTCTTTGTCTTGTTGCTCTAAGGCTTTGAGGGGAGCACTTTCGGCTTCGATCGTGACGTCAATGATTTGGTTGAAGTCGAAGCCGTTGAAACCTGAAAATTAATCTCGCCCGGCATGGTTGTCTCCTCGATCTCTCGATCTCGTTCGCAACCACGTTATCGGCGGTCCCCGGAGGCCTCTTTAGAGACCCCCGGATATTTTCGAAAAAAATCAGGAAACCGACATCGTATTCATTTCCGCTTGATCAGTTAACTACTTTAATTTCAATGAATCCGGTGTCAGTCCCCATAAATTCTTTAACGAAGCAGCTGAAGTACAGACTGAGACGAGGAGTTCGCCTGCGACAGAGCAGCTAAACCACTCTGGGTCAGGATGTTGAGCTTCGTCAACGAAGCAGCTTCCTCAGCAATGTTGGCGTCACGGATTCGGGATTCCGAAGCCCGGACACTCACCGACATCGTCTGCGCCTGAGAGACGGCGAAACTCAAACGGTTCATTGCCGCACCGACCCGACCCTGGACCGTACCGAGCGTACCGATGGCGGTCTGGAGCGTCGAGATGGCGGTGGCTGCGTTGGCCTGGCTGGTGATGTTCTGCGTGCTGACGCCAAGACCCTCGGAGTCGACGGCTGTGGTCAGAGCGAAACTTACGTAAGTGACCGTCGCGGAAGTACTCGTCTGGGTGTTTCCAACAAAGACCGACCGTGCGTTCAGGTTGGCGTTGCTGGTTTCAATACCCGCAGCAGTCGCGTTTCTGGTGATTTCCGAGAGGACCGACTGGAACTCGGAGTCCAGCGTGGCCCTGGAGCCCGTGAATGTGTCTGAAGCGGCCTGGCTGGCCAGAGTCAGAGCACGATCGAGCAGCGAGGAGATATTGTTCAGCGCGCCGTCTTCGATCTGCAGCTTGCTGATGGCATCATTCGCACTCCGGATACCGATCGTCAGGCCGGTGTTGTCCAGCTTATGACGGTTGGCAACGGCCAGACCGGCGTCGGCGTCGGCAGCACTATTGATACGCAGTCCTGATGTGAGTCGGGACAGGGTCCGCTGCAAACCGCTCTGAGTCATATCCAAAGTCGACTGGGCCTGAATCGATGAAAGGTTTGTAACTACTGAAAAGCTCATTTTTAAGCTTCCTCCATGAAACTGATTGCCGCATCCTTGCGACGTTTTGGGTTAATTCCGTCCTGGGCTGATCGGTCCACCCTTGGACCATCACACAACTTATCGAGTCAGTCGGTGTCGAACTTTAGACCTGATGTCAAAAACCGACACCCTCGCCTAAGGTATTCAGATTGTTTTATTTTGCAATGTGTAATGAGTTGGTCCGAGAGAATCCGTTTTGGTGTCCCGCTTGCATTAATCCCCACCATGACGAACGGAATATCTCTATGCATGATCGTTAAGAATGAAGAAGATTGGATAGCAAAGGCCGTCTCCAGTGTCATTTCTTTAGTTTCCGAAGTCATAATTGTGGACACCGGCAGCACGGACCGGACTCTGGAGAGAGTGGAACCCTTCTCCCCGAGGATTATTCACAGCGAGTGGTCGGATCATTTCGGAAACGCCCGCAACATTTCCCTGGCCCAGGCGCAGCATTCCTGGATTCTCGTCCTGGATGCCGATGAATGCATTGCCGCCAGCGACCTGGCGAAGCTAGAAAAGGCGATGTCCGGATCCTATGACGGCTACAACCTCATCCAACGGAACTATGTCTATCAAAACCACCTTCACGGATGGGCACCCAACACCAGTGACTACGACGAAGGCCGACCCTATCCGGGGTTTGTGGACAATCCCCTGATCCGATTCTTCAGAAACGACGAAAGGCTCCGCTTCCAGGGGGCCGTTCACGAAATCATCGATCCAACATGGCTGCCCGAGAACCTCAGTTTTTCGACACTCGACGTGCCCATCCACCATTTCGGGAAGGTGCGTGGGGAAGACCGCGTTGTCGAAAAGCAGCATCTGTATCTAAAGTTGGGTGAGAAGAAACTTGAAGAGGATCCGACCAACGCGAAGGCTTACATGGATTACGGCATCCAGCTTCAGGAACTGGGAAGGCACGCCGATGCCCGCGAGCCGTTTCTCAAATCGTTTGAAATGTCGGGATATCCCCTAAGTCTTCTTCACTGCGCCGTAGCCGAAAAGAGTCTTGGCGACCACGAAGAGGCGGGCAGGCTTCTGGATCGGGCCGCCGAGCATGGGTTGGATACGTTCGAACTTCACCTCGAACGGGGCAATGTTTGGCTGGCGCTCGGCGACTACAAGAGAGCCCGGAAGTCATACCGGATTTGTCTGGAACGGAGCATCGGGAATCCTGTAGCCACCTTCAACATAGGTCTTACGTATAGGAAAACAGACCAGTTGGAGAAGGCGACTTCTTACTACAGGCGTGCGCATCATCTTGATCCAGCCTTTGCCGAACCCGTGCTGGAACTTGCGGCAATTCACACTGACGCCAGCGAATTCAGCGAGGCTGCCACAATCCTGGAAGAACTTCTGACTCACCACCCCGAGCGGCGGGATGTCCGACTGGCGCTGACCAAAGCGAACCTCCAGTTGAAACGCCCCGACGTTGCGCTCGAGTTGCTTGGAGACCGGTTTCCCGGTGATGCGGTTGCCGAGTCGTTGCGAGGAGCGGCCTACCTGGAGCGGGGCGATAACGACAAGGCGCGTGAGCATTTGGAAGCGGCGATACGCAGCGATCAGTCAATAATCGATGCACGTATCAATATCAGTCACGTTTATGGGAATGACGGTGAATTCGTTCGTGCCGCCCGTCACCTGCGTCATGGTTACGAGAAGACGCAGAATACCAGTCTTTTACCCACGTTGAGTATCTACGAAGCGCGTGGAGGTCTCCTCGACGACGCTCTCTTCCACCTGGACGAGGTCATCGCTCGAGGTCAGGCGACGCCGGATCATTGGATCTACCGGAGCCTGATACTCGAGCGTAAGCAGATGTGGAAGGAACTGGAGGAGCACTTCACGGTGATGGACGATCAGGTGCCCCAGCTTCGGGACTGGATCCATCAGAAACAGAGCGAGCCGCAAGTTGCCGCCAGGTTGTCGGCCGGTCCCCACCTCAAAATCGTCCGGCAGGAGAGGTCACACGAAGCATGAATATTGCAATCTACAACAACGGCATACCTTTTCACGGAAATTCACCCGTGGAAGGGCCGCTTGGAGGCAGCGAAAGCGGCATCGTTTACATGGCGCGCGAGTTAGCTGGGATCGGCCATTCGGTGCGCGTTTACTGCAACTGCCCCGAACCGGAAATCTACGACGGTGTCCGCTACCAGCACCACCATCGTTTTTTCGAAGAATTCCGAGTCACACCGTGGGATGTCTTTATCTCTTTCCGCTCGTTCGATCCGTTTCTGATAGGCCGCGTCGCGCCACGCACGATTTTCTGGACCGGTGACGCGTTCGATCAACCGGCGATATCGAACCTGGGTCACCCGGCGATTCAGGACAACATCGACCTGCACTTCTGTGTGAGCGAATGGCAACGGTCTACGTTCATCGACACCTTTGATCTTTCCCCGGAAAAGGTCGTCGCCACACGAAACGGCTTCAGGGACGACCTGGTCCCTGCCCAGCGGCAGAAGATCTGGACCAACGGCATTTACTCCAGCACCCCGTTTCGGGGTCTGAAGGGTTTGCTGGAAATGTTCCCGCGGATCCGAGAGCAGGTTGGAAACATGTCGTTGGACGTTTTCAGCAGTATGAAAGTCTACGGCTGGACCGAGGACAACGATCGTGAGGCTTATGGTGACCTATATAAGGTTGCTGAGCAGCCCGGCGTGACGATGCACGGCAGCGTCGGGCAGAAGTTGCTGTTAGAGGAGCTCTCCCGGAGTGGCTTCCTGCTCTATCCCAACACCTTCGATGAAACCTCCTGCATCGCCGCCATCGAAGCTCAGGCTTGTGGCGCCGTCGTTGTCACGTCCGCCAAGGCCGGCCTTAACGAGACAGTTGCTGACGGAGAAACCGGATTCTGCATCGAAGGGGATCCATCTTCTGAAACGTACAAGCGAAAGTTTGTCGAGGCTGTAGTCGAGCTGGCGAGGAATCCCCAGCGGCACCAGGCGATGTCCGCCGCTGCCCGCTCCCGCGCATTTGGCCGTTATTCATGGAGATCTATTGCCAGCGAGTGGTCCCGACTCTTTGAGCGAATGGAGCCCCAATTGGTGCCGCCGCGCTGGTCTGGTCCTCTGACCATGCTCCAGAAGGGCCACATGTATCTGGAAAAAGGAAACCGAAATGCAGCAGAGAAGATTCTAGACCGCCTCCAGACACAGCCTTTCTTTACCGAGGAAGTGCAGGTTTTGGAGCAGAAGTTGTTGAATTCCGGAGGTTCGGCCGTTCCAGCCGCCACCGGCGTAACAGAAGCTTGAAGTCGGAAAAATGACCGCCGTCAAGCTTCCCAGTGGAGTCATAAGATGAACATCCGAGTAAACCAGGACCCCATCGACATCCCCGGGCAGTTGGCTACCTGGGGTGACCTGTTGGACTGGCTCGAGACCGACTATCTGAAGTCGGGTCAATGCATTACGAACGTAAGTTTCGGCGACCAGGAAGCGATGAGCTATCGAGACGACGGCCTCTGCGAGCAAGAACTCGGCGGCCTGGAGCAGATTGACATCGAAAGTGGGGACTTTGACAGTGTCGTACGTGAGTCTCTCGGGGAGCTGGATAAGGAATTGGATCAGGTCGCCGAGGCTGGGGCTGCGATCGTACGGCTTTTCGAGAGTCGCGACCAGGAGCAGGCCTATCAGGCACTTTCCCAGTATTTAGAATCACTTGCGGTCTTGTTCAGCATATTTTCAGAGGATCTGGGTTGGGTTCACGGTGAGGAAGGCGATACCCGTCCAGCAATGATTGCTTCCCTGGAGCAGGCTTTGGGAGAATTGATCTCCGCCCAGGAGAACGGATTCTGGATTTCGGTCTGCGACGTCCTGGAGTATGAGATTGCTCCTGTGCTGGATGGTTGGAAGAGTTTGGTCAAGAGGACACGTGGTCAGGTCAACTAACAGTAAAGTTGCCGATATTGGTTTCGTTGTCGATGCCGGACCCGAGGTGGGCTATGGACATGTCGTGCGTTGCCTCAGAATCGCAGAGGGTCTCGCCCGCGACGCGAAGATCGATTTCTACCCGCTATCGGAACCCTGCGCCCGCTTCCTGTCGGACAGGGATTTTCCGGTCCGTTTTGACGACACCTCCCGTTTCCCAGCCCTCGTTGTGAGTGACCTCTGCCGGATTCATCCGGTGACCGACCGGGTCGGGACCGAGGGTTGCCATCACATCAGCATTCGTGATCTGGGATTGGCTCAGTGTGATTCCGACATCGTCATCGATGGCAGTATCACTCAAGCAGTGCCCTACGGTGCAGATCCCGGTCGAAAGATGTTCGTGGGTCCGGACTATACAGTCGTCGACCCCTGGCAACAGCAGCGCAACGGGACCAGTGATGAGGTATTCGTGACTCTGGGTGGTGGGGTCGATTCTGAGTATCTCAACGCTGTTGTGAACCGACTGACGGACCAAGGATTCCAGGTATGTGCGACACAAGGGTTTGATACGGCGTTACAGGATTCCCCGAACCCTCGGAACCCATTAGTTCGTTGGATCCGCAATCGTGACGAGATTCATCAAGCAGTATCCCGCTGTCTGTTTGCGATTTCCAACGCGGGGATTTCACTTTACGAAATGTTGGCGGCGGGCGTACCGACGATTGCGCTCAGCGTCGATGAACTTCAACTCAAGACGGCCGCTGCTTTTGAAGATAGAGGCGCCGTCGAAAATGCGGGCGTAATGTCAGCGCTTCACCCAAATGAAGTCGTCGAACGCGCAAGGGAGATGCGCGAAACCCCTTCGCTGATGAACCGCCTGGCCGAAGCCGGTCGTAGATTGGTGGACGGTCAGGGATTGTTCCGCGTCAGGGAGATCGTGAGGAGAGAACTATGTCCAACAATGTAACCGCTAACCTGTTCGACGTTCTGCAGAAGGACACCGACCGGACGTTCTTTGTAGCCGAGGCCGGCCTGAACCACGGCGGCTCCAAAGAGAAAGCGATGGCCATGGTGCGTGCCGCCAAGTGGGCCGGAGCCGACGCGATCAAGTTTCAGACGTTCAAGGCCGAGCGACTCAACTCCAAGACGCGTGCCCAGCTTACCCACACCAAGGACGTTGACCTGCAGGACCTGTTCAAGAAGCTGGAACTGGATTTCGACGCTTTTCGTGTCATACACAGTGAAGCCAACAGGATAGGAATCGAATTTCTTTCGACACCTTTCGACGAAGAAAGTGTCGATTTCCTGGAAGAACTCGGAGTGGGTGCCTTCAAGATCGCTTCGGGCGACATCACGCACAGTCCTCTGGTTAAACACATTGCCCGGAAAGGCAAACCGATTCTGTTATCGACCGGGATGAGTACGGCCGACGAGATCGAGAAAGCGATCGATTGGATCTACACATCCCAGAATAACCAGATCATCCTCCTGCACTGCGTTTCAGCTTATCCGCCGAAACCTGAGGAGTTGAATCTGAAATCGATTGAGTTCCTGCGGGACCGATTCGGACTGCCCGTTGGGTTCTCCGACCACAGCGTCGATAACATGGGCGCCCTAATCGCTGTGTCTTTGGGCGCACAGGTCTTCGAGCGGCATTTCATGCTCGATACCCGGGGTGACGTTCCTGATCGTGATGTTTCATTCGACACCAAGCAGTTACGTGCAAGTATCGAAGAACTGCGTTCGATCAGATCGATGCTGGGTCAGCGCGACAAGGTTCGAACTGAGACGGAAAGCCAGAACCTGACGGCTTCCCGCCGTGCGCTGTACGCCAAGCGCCCCATCGCACCGGGAGAGACGATTTCCCGCGACATGTTGTATGCCCTTCGGCCTGCCGTGGGGATATCTCCGGAGCACGTCGATGAGGTTGTCGGCCGCGAGGCACGCAACTCGATAGATGAGAACGAACCGGTACAGTGGGATTCCATAGGATGAAGCCCGTAAACGTCCTCATCACAGCTGCTTCCCGTCGCGTCGGTTTTGGTACGCGCTTTCCGCAGAGCCGTGGAGCGCTTCGGAAAGGGTAAAGTTGTTACCACCGACATCAATTCCATGTCCCCGGCTCTTTACTTTGGCCACAAGAACCATATCGTGCCCCTGACAAGCGACCCGGAGTATATTCCGATTATTGAAAGCATCTGCGACGTTGAAAACATTCATCTGATCATTCCAACAATCGACGATGAATTGCCGATCTTCGGTCGGAACCGTCCGCGTTTCGAACGGAATGATATTTGGGTGGCGGTTTCAGGTGAAGAAACAACTGAAATTTCCAATGACAAGTACCGGACGCATGAGTTCGCGCTCATGAACGGGATCGAAAGTCCCCCAACCCGTTTGCCCGAGGACATCAATTTCGACGAAATTTCGTATCCCGTTGTTGTCAAACCAAGGTGTGGGCGTGGAAGCATCCAGGTGTTCGAAGCACACAACGAGAAGCAGCTCCGCTTCTTCTGCGATTACGTGCCCGATGCTGTTGTGCAGGACTATCTGGAGGGAACAGAGTTCACCGTTGATGTGTGTTCGGATTTTGAAGGCCGAGTGATATCTGTCGTGCCACGCGAACGGCTCGTAATCCGGGCCGGCGTCAGCGACAAGGGAACGACCCGGCTACACAAGAGAATTATCGAATTCGCTACCAACGTTGCCGAAAGCCTGCAGATCGTCGGAGCCGCCAACATCCAGTGCAAATGGGATGGCCTGACAGTGAGTCTGATCGAAGTGAATCCTCGTTTTTCCGGGGGTATTCCCTTGACGATAGCTGCCGGTGCGGACTTTGCTACATGGCTCGTTCAGTTGAGAGGTGGCCGATCTGTCCCGTCCCAAGTCGGAAAATTTCAGCAGGATTTAACGATGATGAGCTTCGAGGAAAGCTTATTCGCGAGCGAGGAAGAGTTGAAGGTGAAGCGAAACCGAGTGCCGCGTGGCCGGTTTGCCCGGACAAGTTCGGCGACGGCATACGTCAACTAGACAACCGGAGATTAAGACCAGAGGCTGGTAAACAGGGAATTCATGAGTTGAACAACCCGCTGACCACGATCCTCGGTTTTGCTCAGTTGCTGGCCCGGACAGACGGGGGCAATAAGAAGAACCTCAGCCGGATTGTTTCCGAAACCGAGCGCTGTGCACGCATCGTTCAGAACGTGCTACGCATATCCTTCCCTGGTAAGACCGACAACGAAACGATTGATCTGAACTCAACTGTTCGGGAAACTCTGGAACTGGCTGCGTACCAACTGCGCTTGAACAAGGTCAGCCTCGGATTGAATCTGGCTGCAAAGAGTCCGGCGATTTCCGTAAATCCCTGCGAGTTCACGCAGGTCCTGCTCAACATCGTGAACAACGCCGTCCAGGCGATTGGCGAGGACGTGAGGAGGGTTCGGTTGACGTTTCGACCGAAACGTTCGGAGACCGTGTGTTGATCCGGGTCCGGGACAATGGGTCGGTACTGTCCGAAGGCGACATTTCGAAGATATTTGAGCCGTTCTTTACGACAAAGGAAACAGGAACCGGTCTGGGCTTGAGCCTTTCGCGTCAGTTGGTCGAGTCGAATCAGGGAGAGATCTCTGTTGTCAGCGACGAAGGTCGGGGGACAACGTTCACTCTGAATTTTCCCGTCACCGAAGGAGATCCCGATCCCGGAGTCGGCGACAAGAGACCGCCCCGTGTTCTCGTGGCTGACGATGAGCATCACATCCTGGATCTGGTGGATGCGGTCCTGTCGGATACGGACTACGAAGTCGAATGTGTGGGATCCGGCGAGGAGGCTATTGCCAAGCTTCAATCAACGGAATTTGATCTGGTTATCAGTGACCTCCGTATGCCGGGAGTCGGCGGCCGTGAAGTTGTTGAATGGATCCAGTCAGAAGGCAAGAACTCGGAAGTGCTTCTCTTGACCGGTGATGTTGCCAGTCGAGAGATGAAGGACTTTATCTCTCGCTCTGGCGTTTCGTGCCTGTCCAAGCCTTTCCGGATCGGAGAACTCGTTGAAGCGGTTGAAACCGCACTGGGTGATTCCGCAACCGCTTCCAAAGGGAGCGAATCGTGGAAGTAAAGCCTCGTACCGTTGCCATAGTGCAGGCCCGTATGGGTTCGGCCCGGTTGCCCGGCAAGGTCTTACTGACACTTGACGGCCGGTCCATTCTGACCTACCTGGTCGAGCGTCTACATCATACAAAGTGTTTGGATCAGGTAGTCGTTGCGACGACAGTCCATCCAAGAGACGACATCATCGTTGAGGAATGTCGCCGGCATGACATTGATTGTTTCCGTGGAAGCGAGCATGACGTGCTTTCCCGCTACCTTGCAGCGGCGACCGTGACGGACGCCGACATCATCGTTCGCGTGACTGCAGACAACCCCTTCACCGACCCCGAAAGCATCGATCGCGTCGTGAGCCACATTGTCGAGACCGGTGCCGAGTATGTCATCGAAAACGGGCTGCCCGTCGGAACAACCGGGGAGGCGCTGACCCGAAGGCTCCTGGCCAGAATCTCAGAGACTGCTCATGAGGAACGTCTGCGAGAGCATGTGACTCTGTATGCAAAAGAGAATCCGTCCGATACAGGTGGAATCTTTTTAGAGCCACGTCCCGCGTGCGAGTGCCCGGAATTGAGCCTGACCATAGACGAACTACCCGATTACCTTTGGGTTCAAGAAGTTGCGAGGAATCTCAAGGGTACCGGGTTCGACCTGCCCGCCTTGATCCAGCAAGCCCGAGCCTCGGTGCTTCGCCCCCCGCCTGATACGAAGACTGTACAGATCTGATTGATCAAAAGGCAGTTACGAGCGAAGTTCTTGTCTGAGGTAAGTGCCTATCAGTTCCTCTCAGTAACCCGCGCGATCAACAATAATCCCCGTAATCGGCTTAACCCCATTTAGTCCTGCAGAAACTCGATTCCCCGGCCGATGAGTTGTTTGTAGGGGAAGAATACATCCCTCCGGGAGGAAATGCGTGATCACAGTTAAGAAGATCAACAAGAAAGATCTGGTGGTCAATTGTGAACTCATCAAGATGATCGAGGGAGAGCACGCAGACACGGTGATCTCTCTGACCACGGGCGAAAAGCTCGTTGTTGCCGACCGGCCTCACGAGATCGTGAGCAAGGTAGTTGAATACAGAAGAGCCATTAATTCCTCGGGTATTGACGTGTACGTGCGATCCACAGAGGAAGAGATGGAGGAACTCGAAACCGTCAAAGAGTGAAAGGAATCACTCTTTAGCCCGGACTAGGCCGCAGCGGCCAGAGACGGGCACGAGACGTAAGGGAATACAACCATGGATCTCGGAACGATACTTGGAATAACTGTAGCATTCGTAGGCATTTTGTTCGGACAGTTCCTGGAAGGCGGTTCTGTCTTACAGATTCTCCAGCCCACAGCAGCGCTTATCGTGTTCGGCGGAACGATCGGGGCCACAATGATTGGCTTTTCTCTAGCCTCGTTCCAGCGAGCCGTGAGCGAATTGATCTATGTTTTCAAGGAAGAGTCCGCTCAACCTAACGGTGTCATTGATCAGATCATCGCTTTCACTAACAAGGCGCGCCGCGAGGGGATCATCTCGCTGGAGAAGGACGCCAACGATGTAGAAGACCCCTTCTTCAAGAAGGCCACCATGATGGCGGTCGATGGCAGCGAGCCCAGCGAACTCCGCGAAACGATGGAAGTCGAACTGGGCTACATGGACGAGCGCGGTGAAACTTCCGCGAAGATATTCGAAGCCGCGGGTGGGTACGCGCCGACGATTGGGATTATTGGTGCTGTGCTCGGGCTGATCCAGGTCATGCAGCACCTGGACGATATCGAAGAAGTCGGTCACGGTATCGCTGTCGCTTTCGTGGCCACGATCTACGGTGTCGGCATTGCCAACATCTTCTTCCTGCCCGCCGCTGCGAAGCTCAAGGCCAAGCATCGGAAACGCATGATCATCAAAGAGATGATGCTCGAAGGCACGTTGGGCATCCTCGAAGGCCAGAACCCTCGCCTGATAGAAGGGAAACTGAGTTCTTTCCTCGATGAGGAACTGCAGAAGATGCGTGAAAAGTCGCCGGGCGATTAGGCCTGGTCGCTCCCGCTGCGGATTCCGTAACGCGGATGTCACGGATTAGAGGCACAGATTACGCGGAACCTAAAGGACGCTGATGGCGAGAAAGAAAAAACACCCGGAACACGTCAACCACGAAAGGTGGTTGGTGTCTTATGCTGATTTCATCACGCTTCTGTTCGCGTTCTTCGTCGTGATGTTTGCGGCGTCGAATGAGGACAAAGACAAAGCCGGTCAAGTTGCGCAGGCCATTCAGGTCGCTTTTTCCGAGATGGCTGTCTTTACGCCTGCCGGCAAGGTGTTTCCGCTGTACGATGAGGGTGGCCTGCCTTCCAACAAGGTCAGCGTAATTGGTAACCTCCATTCGGCCTTTTCCGAGACGCAGTTCATGGGTTCTGGAAACGGAAACGGTGACGGTGTGGGTGAAGGCCAATACACGATCGATCAAGTCAACGAACTGCTGACGACGATGCTCGGGGAGGAAGTCGAATCCGGAAAGGTCCGTCTGACTCTCGATGGACGCGGCCTGACCGTCAGTCTGGCCGAGGCCGGTTTCTTCTCACCTGGGTCGGATGTCCTTCAGGCAGACGGGCTGCCTGTGGTTGATAGCATCGCCGAAAAGCTGAAGGAAGTGCGATACAACCTTCGCGTGGAAGGGCACACAGACAACATCCCCATCCGGACAGCGAGATTTCCCTCCAATTGGGAACTGTCCACGTCTCGTGCGACGCACGTACTCCAGTACCTGATTTCGGAAACCGGTATTCCTCCCAGCCGTCTCTCGGCCGTCGGATACGGCGAGTACCGGCCCGTGGCACCGAACGATTCCCGGGAGGGCCGAGGCCTGAACCGGCGGGTGGATATTGTTGTCCTGAGTACGTCTGCAGAGGAACTCGAACCCAAAGCGCTTGCCCAGAAAACGCTGGAAGAGACGGGCGCGCCCATTGCTTTCCTTGAAGAAATTGCGACCGAACCCGCTCAGAACGAGATTCTCGCCGAGGAACAACCCAAGAGCGAATAATCCCTTGAGAGGTTTGCGGGGCAGGTTTCGCGTTACTCGTCGTTGTGATCGGATTCGACTTTCAGTCTCTTCTTACAGGGTGAGCAGATCCAGTAGTGTCTTCCATCTATAAAGGCGTGATAGTGCGTGCCTTTTCCGTCGTCATCTTCGCAAAGATCGCAGGTCATCGATAGGGATTGTACTCTCAAGCCCTGAAAGTTAAGAGCCAAAAGTTGAGATCCTATTTCTGAGCTCCTAACTTCCTCGAAACCTTCTGAAGAACTTCACAATCTGGAAACCGACGATCTCCCGGAAAGGGAACAGGGCCATGGTGTAGTGCCCGCACGGGAGGAGTACGCGTTCGTAAGGGACTCGATGCCGGTCGAATTCTTCGAAGGATTTTCTGGTGAGGTGAAACGGGAAGCTCAGGTCGTAACGGCCGCAGAGTACCAGCAGCGGTTTCCGAACTCCACTGAGTCGTGAAATGAATGGGTAGGGGCTGATCGGCGCCCAGAGGCGGCGCAGCTCCTCCAACCGGAGGGCGCTTTCCAATGATTCTCGAACGTGGCTCGTCGAAAGACCTTCCCACACAACGTCGGCAAAGTAGGACGAAACGTGTATGAAACCGTTGTACTGGAGCCGGGGATCGTGGGCCATCGCCAGAAAGCCGATGCAGGATCCGATGCTGGTTCCAAGGACACCCAGCCGGCTATATCCGCGGTCGGCAAGCCAATCTGCGGCGCGCCGGACTTCGAGTACAGCCTGTCGGGTTGTCGCCATGGTCTGTCCGACGTTCGGGCCGATTAGTGGTTCGGCGCGCTCAAATTCTTCGGGGCGTCGATGGTCATGGTATGGCAGGCTCATCCGTAGCGTAGTGATGCCGAATCGTTGGAGAATCCGGCACAGACCGATGTGGCTTCCCCACTGAGCGTTCCACTGCGGCAATACGATTAGGGCCAGGGGGCCCTGCGCAGGAAAAAAACGTCCCCAGACCGTATTGTTGACCTCATCAAGGGTCTCGATAGGGCTGGGGAACCGAAGTGTGTGGCCGTCGAACTCGTAATCCTGGGTCGGAGAATGAGCATAGAAGGTCTCGCTGTCCCGGACCGCTTCGGCTGCGAAATCTTCCAGAGCCGCATGTGGGTCCGATCCGTTTCCCAAGTCCAGATGTT
This sequence comes from Terriglobia bacterium, assembly GCA_965218585.1. GTDB lineage: Bacteria > Acidobacteriota > Terriglobia > 20CM-2-55-15 > 20CM-2-55-15. The sequence goes on along the minus strand of CBDCLE010000002.1, from coordinate 366,140 downwards.
CCACTCCCCACGCGAAGGGTCTGGGCAAGCGGTTCGAGTCGCGCTGGTGCCAGCGGCGCTCACGGCCTTCGATGTACTTACGCAGCATTGATGGTTTGAATGCTATCCGCCCCGACAGGCGGAATTGCTACCAGACGAAGGTTTTCTTCCACATGGTCTGGGCGACTCATGCCGACCAGTGCGCTCGTGACCCCCGGTGTCGAGCGGACAAACTGGATTGCGCGCTGAGCGTCCGTGGCTAGATCGGGTAAATGAGTATGGTGGAATTCAGGAAGGTTGCGGCTTAAGCGAGACTGGTGGATCGATGCGCTGGCCACCACAGTGATGTCCAGTTCGCGTGCGGCTTCCAGCGGCGAAAGAAGACTGTTCCCTACTTTCTGATTTCGCAGCGCGAAAGCTTCTCTCATCGCGAGATTGTACGGCAGTTGAATGACGCGGAAATTATGGTCCTTGCCTCCGACAGCGGTTGCGCATTCGGCAAGGTTGGAGAGGCTCAAGAAGCCCCGGGAATCAGGCGCACTCCTGTAAGCGTTCCACGTTGCCGTTCCATAGGTGCCAATCTTTCCCGCCTCTACAGCAGATTCGAGAAACTCGAAGGCACTGCGTAGCCGTCCGGAAAACTCTTCCGTTGTGATTTCTTCGAGCTGAGTTTCAGGATTGTGGATGTAAAAGATGTCTATCGTGTCCAGCCCAAGGTTTTCGAGGCTGCGATCTAACTGGTTTTCGAGGTAACGCGGCGCAATCGAGTGCGACCCCGCAGCGATATCGTTTGGCGAAAGAAGCCCTGTGTTCAGATATGTTCTTTCGAAATATTCCCGGGCGTCGGAAGGCGGTTCGTTATCGAAGCTTAAGAAGCCGGCCTTGGTCGCAACAACCAACTCGTCTCGCCTGAACCCATCCTTCTGGAGTTCTTTGAGCGCACCGCGAATCGCTCTTTCGCTTCGTTGATAACGGTAGTTGATCGCTGAATCGATCACGTTCGAGCCCAATTGAACCGCGCGAACAATGGACTGCTTATAGAGCGCGTCGGTACGATTGTCGGCTCCTCCGAGATACGTTCCCACGCCAACCGACGCCACAGTCAGCTCGCGGCTCGGGCGGAAGTGTCCCTTGGCCGCATTATCGAAACGATCTGCGAATCGTCGGGTCCCCTCTCCGGTAGCTGTTCCCTGTATGCGCTCAGACATAGTTTCAGGTCAAAGGGTTCTCATTGCATAGCGGCGATGAGCGCTTCAGCGGGATGGAGCGCGTGCCTGCCCGTGGTGTCGAAGATCTGCTGGCGGCATGAAACGCCCGGCGTAATTACGACACTATCGTTGTCGTTTTCAACTGCAGGCAAGAGGCGACGTTGTCCGATCTGGAGCGACACGTCGTAGTGCTCCTTTTCGTAGCCGAACGAGCCGGCCATCCCGCAGCAACCTGAATCGATTTCGGAAACATCATATGCGGCACTGAGCATCTTGTGCAGGTGCGTGCTTCCGACCAGGGCTTTCTGGTGGCAGTGGGTGTGCAGCAGCGCTTTCTTGCGGATCGCACCGAATTCGATCCGCCAACGCCCCTCGCGAGTCTCGCGGTCAACAAACTCGTCCAGAAGAAGACAGGCTTTGCCTACCTTCCCTACAGCCTCTCCTTCGAGCAGATCGGCGTATTCGTCACGGAACGTCAGGATGCAACTCGGTTCGCATCCCACGACTGTGTATCCCTCTTCGACCCAACCCAGAAGTTCCTCCACGTTGTGAGAGGCATAGGATCGCGCTGTTTCGGCCATTCCTTTGGAAATCATCGGTCGTCCGCAGCATACCCGGTCCGCGAGCCGTACTTCGTAGCCCGCTGTTTCCAGCAATTGTGTCGTAGCTTTCCCGATTTCGGGATGATTGAAGTTCATGAACGTATCGTGGAACAACACTACTTTTCCCGTCGACGTGTTGTTGTCCGCTCGGCGAGGGGGTCGTTTCCTGAACCACGCTTCGAACGTTTCGTCAGCGAACATGGGGAGTTGCCTGCGCCGATCGATTCCCATGAATCGATCCATCAGGCCCCGAAGAGTCGGGTTCCGCACCATCTGGTTCGCCGCTCCCGGCCACAGTGACGCTGCGTGACTGAGGCTGTGGATATGGCCGAACAAGGTCGAACGCAGCGGAGTTCCGTTTTCGTCGTTATGTTGTGCGAGGAACTCGTATTTCAGTTTGGCCATGTCCACGTTGGAGGGGCACTCGGCTTTGCAGGCTTTGCACTCAAGGCAGAGTTCGAGGGCTTCGTGAAGGATCTGGCCGGAAAGTTCTCTCTCGACCGTTTCTCCGGACAGCCTTCCTGAAAGGATTCCACGCATCAAGTCCGCCCTTCCCCGAGTGGAGTGTTCTTCCTCACGCGTGACCATATACGAGGGACACATCGTACCTTCCCCCGTCTTGCGGCATGCGCCGTTGCCGTTGCAGAGTTCGATGGCCGTGGCAAACCCGCCTTCTTTCGTGAAGTCGTAATGCGTGTCGACTTGAATCGTTTCGTACTCTTCTCCGAAACGGAGGTTTTCATCCATTTCAGGAGCATCTACGATCTTGCCCGGATTCATCCTGTTGAGCGGGTCGAAGGCGTACTTGACGTTCTGCAACGCCCGATATATCTCGGGCCCGAACAGTTTCTTGTTCAAGTGACTTCTAGCGAGCCCATCCCCATGTTCCCCACTCATCGATCCGTTAAATTCCATGACCAGATCCGCAATTTCGTTGGTCATGTCCTTCATCTTTCGGATTTCGGAACCCAGCTTGGTGTTGATCAACGGCCGGATGTGGAGGCAGCCGACGCTGGCATGGCCGTAATAGCCGGCACTGGTTTCGTACTTATTCACCACCGACCGGAAGCGTTTGAAGAATTCCGGTAGTCGGTGAGGTTCGACGGCACAGTCCTCAACGAACGCGATCGGTCTGCGTTCTCCCTTCATGCCCAGAAGGAGTCCGAGTCCTGCCTTCCGTACTTTCCAGATCGCTGCCTGGCCGGCTGGATCCAGCGATCGGGGATACGCATAGCCGAGCCCGTCACGTCTGAGTATGCTCTCGAGTTGATCCAGTCGCGCTTCGAGCTGCTTCGGTTCTCTTCCATAGAATTCGACCAGCAGGATCGCCTCTGGGTTGCCTTCGATAAAGCCTATCTGGCGCGAAAATTCCAGGGATCCCCGTGCCAGGTTCAGGATGACGTCGTCGATGAGTTCCACGGCCGACGGATCCAGCGGCAGGATGGCCTGGGTGGCCTCGATCGATTCGACGATGTCTTTGAAATGCACGGCCATCAAAGCCTTGGCCTTAGGTCGCGGTTCGATGCGGACCTTGGCCCGGTTGACCAGAGCCAGGGTACCCTCGGAGCCGACAATTAGTTTGGCGAGGTTGAATTTTCCATTGCGGACAAATTCATCGAGGTTGTACCCGGTGACCCGGCGCATCAGACGCGGAAATCGCCGCTCTATCTCACTTCTGTTTGTGTCGACGATGTCGGCGATGCGTCCGTCCAGTCCACCCATTCGGCGGGCGTGGTCGAAATCCATCTCCTTGAAGATTCGCCGCTCTCCGGAAGCGAGGACGACATCGATTTCCAGGATGTGATCGATTGTCTTGCCGTAGATGATCGAGTGTGAGCCCGCCGAGTTGTTGCCTATCATCCCGCCGATGGTGGCCCGGCTTGCTGTCGACGTGTCGGGGCCGAAGAGAAAACCCATGGGGTGCAGGTGCTTGTTGAACTGTTCCTGGACTACTCCCGGCTCGACCCAGGCCCAGCCCTCTTCAGTGTTTACCTCAAGAACCCGGTTCAAGTACTTCGAGTGGTCGATGATGACTGCGTGACCGACCGTCTGACCGGCGAGGCTCGTGCCGCCGCCCCGTGGAAGGACAGGAGCTCCAAACTCGGCAGCTATTTCCACCGTTTGAAGTATGTCGTCCCGGTTACGAGGAATGACCGCTCCGATCGGTTCGATCTCGTAGATACTGGCATCGGTACTGTAAAGGAAACGAGATGCGGGGTCAAAGCGGACCTCGCCGGCGATTTTTTCCCGAAGTCGGCGCGCTAAATCCTGCATAGGCGGCAGTTTAGCACAGCCGCGAGCGGCTATGTTCGGGCAGGTTGGCAGTGCTGTGTGGGAGTGACAAGTGACGAGCGGCGGGTTCGAAAATCTTGCTTGTAGCTATTGACCAGTTACTTTCCTAATTCACTGTGCCACACCCCGGTCCGTCCATTCCGCAGGTTCCGCAGAACTCGGCTGGGCCAGCGGCGCTATCAGTTCTGCCCGTGGCCACGGCAAAGACCGACAGCTGCCGCTCGACCTTCGCGCTGCTGCAACTAACGCATTCAACGGCCGACGTGCGTGAGCGAACGATCTTTTCAAACTCGGTTCCACACTGGCTGCAAACGTATTCGAACAATGGCATCATTATCTCCTATTCAATCCAGTCTGCAACAAAAACGTTGGTATTTCCAGGGTCTTCGGCAAACCGATTGGAGGCCCAGATGAGTTGAGTCCCGTCCGCGCTGAAAATCGGGAACCCGTCGAAAGCTTCATCGAACGTCAGTCGCTCGAGCCCTGTGCCGTCTATATCGATCATGTAGAGTTCAAAATTGGGTACGCGTGGGTTCTCGTTGTCCATATCCGAGGCGAAGATAATCTTCTCCCCGCTCGGATGGAAATACGGCGCCCAATTGGCCCCTCCAAACGAAGTGATCTGGCGCTTTTCGCTGCCATCGGCCCGCATGACCCAGACTTCAAGGTCGTCCGGACGGACGAGATCCTGATCTATGAGTCCTTCGTACTCGGCCACTTCTTCGGGGTCGGTGGGATGACCCGCCCGGTAGACGATCCATTGGCTGTCAGGCGAGAAGAACGGGCCCCCGTCGTACCCCAGTTCATGGGTGAGCCGGGTCTGTTCACTGCCGTCAAGATTCATCGTGTAGATCTCCAGGTCGCCATCCCGCGTTGACGTGAAGACAATCTTTTCGCCATCGGAAGATATTGTGCCTTCGGCGTCGTATCCGTCTACATCGGTGAGCCGGCGCAGGCCACTCCCATCCGCGTTCGCCGCAAAGATGTCAAAGCTGCGGTACAGAGGCCACACGTATCCTAACGACTGGTCTGGAACAGGGGGGCAAGCGGGATCTCCCAGATGGGTTGAAGCATAGATGATCGTCGCGCCGTCTGGGGTGTAGTATCCACAGGTTGTCCGTCCTTCACCCGTACTGACCAGTCTGAGGTCGGACCCATCGGTCTTCATCGTGTACTGCTGATCACATTGATTGGCGTCGCGTGTGGACTGAAAGATGATGTCCTGACCGTTGAACGAAAAGTAAGCCTCCGCGTTCTCTCCACCAAATGTCAGTTGTCGCGGATTTCTGATGTGAACCTCATCGAGATGTTCCGCAACGGGTTGGGCGGTTGCCGGCGTACTCTCAGGTTCCGGTTGGTTGATTCCGGCCGGTTCTCCCGTGTCGTTCACATTCCCACAACCGGCCAGGAACAATGCCATCGCCGCCATTAACGATGCAAGAGGCCTCATTAGCGCGCTCCCAGTGTGACTTCAGCCGCCAGAGGTTCACCGTCGCGTTCAACCACTACGGTGATGACGTTTCCAGGTTCCTCCGCCTGCAGTGCATACGTGAAGTCGTAGAGGTTCTGAATCTGTTTGCCGTTGAATTCAACCATGAGGTCGCCCGCCAGCAACCCGGCTTCTTCGGCAGGGCTTCCCGGGCTGATGTCTGCGAACAGAACGCCACCGAGGTCGTCCCGAAAATCGGGGACCGATCCGAAGTACGGCCCATAACCGCCCCCGCTTCCTGTCACGGGTCTAGGTTCGACAACCTCCGTATAAAGTGGGCGCTCGGCCTCCCCTGCCAAACGGCCCAGCATCTGGTAGGCAAGCATAAGAACGTTGCGCGCTCCATCGGCGTTGATCTTCTCTGCCGTATCGGTTGGCCGGTGGTAGTCACCATGGAGGCCGGAAAAGAAGAAAAGAACCGGGATCCCTTTTATGTTGAACGACATGTGGTCGCTGGCGCCCATGCCCGAATCTGAATAGTCCAGCGAGAGTCCAATCGGCTCGTTCAACTCTTCCAGCGCCTCCCGGAAACTCGGAGACGTACCAACGCCGCTCACGTACACGTGGTCATCTCTCAAACGCCCGATCATATCCAGATTCAACATCGCGATGGCATTCTCGATGTCGATCGTCGGTTCTCCCACGAAATGGCTGGATCCGCGCAATCCGACCTCTTCGCCCGCGAAAGCTATCAGTAGAATGGAGCGCTTGAAAGATTCGCGATTCTGGCCTGCGATGCGTGCCAACTCCAGAATTCCAGCTGTCCCCGACGCGTTGTCGTCGGCTCCGTGGTGAATCTGTCCATCCCCATCCCGGGCCAAGGAGAACTCGCCATCAAGTCCCAGATGGTCGTAGTGTGCGCCGGCTATGATCCATTCGTTCTTCAACTCTGGATCTGAACCTTCGATAGACGCCAGAACGTTGCGGACCGGCTTCCGCACCCGGACGATGTCAGTCGTCAGCGCTGCCGCGGGGCCGACGAATTCGAACGATCGGGACTCTAACCGCGTGTCGATTTCGGTCTGCATCTGACGCAAATCAAAACCTCCCGTCTCAAAATGAGACAGTACGGGCTCCATCCGCGCATACGCGACTGCGATGCCGGAGTTATCCGTCGCCGTCCTCGTAGCGGTCGAGACGATCTCCTCCTCATCAGGTCCATGGTTGTTGGGATCCAGAATAAAAAGGATGCCGGCTGCTCCATGTTGCCTGGCGTTAATCGCCTTTTTCATCAGCGATGCATGGGACGTAAACTCCGTTCCGTTGAAAGGGCTGTCCTCGTCCTCTTCCTGGGGTTCGTGTCTGAAAGCCACGACGATTTTGTCAGTGACATCCACACCGGCGTAGTCGTCCCAGTGCATTTCGGGAGCTGTGATTCCGTAGCCGACGAAAACCAGGGAACCTTCGATGCTGGCTGAGGATGAGAATCGAATCGCTGAGAAATCTTCACCTGGAGTCAGATCGCTTTCCCCTAAAGCCAATCGGTTGCCCGTGCCTAGCTCGGTTTCTGTTGTCAATTCGAATGTCTGGAAGTAAGTGCCGTCTTCGCCGGCCGGGCTGAGTCCCCAAATGCGGAATTGTGCGGCCAGGTAGTCTGCGGCTTCCTCCAATCCACGAGATCCGTTTCCGCGGCCTTCCATTTCGGGGTCCGCCAGGAATTCGACGTGATCCATGTACCGATTAGCGGATATGGACTCTGCGGCGAGCAGATGGGCGGCCGGGGTGGTCGTTGCCGGAGTCGCAACCAGCGAGCCGAGAGCTATCGAAGAAACAGCGGCAACGGCTGCAATAAGAACAGCGAGAGGGTAGTGCTTTCGATGCATGCGTTCATGATATCGAGAATCGCCAAAGGCACGCAACAAAAGGGCCGGTGCAGGGAGCAGTCAGTCCCCGCCGCTGATGATCCCGCTCTCTTGGAATTCAGAGACCGTTTCTGGGTTCGCCTCGATGAAGGTTGAAACGGTGCGTTCCGCGAGATATCTGAGAAAGAATCCGTAGGGAATCATTCCCAGAAAGACCAGACCGCTCAGGAGGTAATAACGTTGCCAGACGAGAACGGCCGGAACCGCGATGAAGAGCAGCATGAGGCGATGGAGAATGACCCCGGTGACGACGTTGGTGCGCCACCAATAGGATGCTTCCGTTCGATCGATATCAAACGGCGCTGACATCAACTTCTGCTCCCTGTCCCCAGTAGGCTCTCAAGTCGCTGATCCGCGTCATCTGCCGGCTGGAACCGTTTCCACCAAGGCGTACCACTTTAAGCTCGTTCTTTATGAACCGGGCAAGCTCAGCCCCACGCCTCGAGATTCGCTCCTGATCGCGCTTTCCGATACCTTTTCCAAAGAGTTCGGAGTTCAGCCTGCCCGGACCGGACGCATCCCATTCCCAGACGCCCACAACTTCACCGTTCCGGATGACTGTCGGCAGGGGATCGTTGATGAGTTTCCCGCGCAACCGAGCAAACGGTTTGTCGGAATGGTTGGGGCGAACGAAGCGGTTGACCACTTCCCGTTGTCCCTTGAGGTACACATCGCGGTAGGGGATCAGGTTCACCGTAGAATCGTCGGGGGTGAACTCGGAGAATTCCCTCACCGCGTGCGCGCTCAGAAGAAATTCGTCCTTGCTGTTGGCGACCTCGATGGCTTGTAAAACCGGGCGGACCTCTCCGGCGGCCCGGATTGCTTCAGTCACGTTGATTCCGGCCCACCATGCGAAGTCCTTGATTCGCGCGGGCCCTTCGGAGGCAAAGTAAAGACTTGCCAGTTCGATGTTGGCGATTTCGGGCTTCAGATGAAAGGGATCGACTTCGGGCAGGACATCGGAAAGCAAAGAGTACGTATATTCGGTCGAGTCCAGTCGCTTTCCGGACGGAACCTTGAGGATACGTCCATCTTCTTCCAGCAGGCGTATCGCCAACGATACGCTCTCTGTCAGACCAATCCTTTTCAATCGTAAGGGGAAGTCGCGAACAAGGCCTGAAGGCACCGCGAGGCGAATCTCATCCCGGGTGAGGGAGCCGCCTTCCAGAGCATGGATAACTGACTTCTTGAGCTGGTCGATTTCCTTTTGACGGATCGGCATGAGAGGGCCGGCTTCTTTGGCTAGGTCGGTGAAGGCACGGCTCCGCACGCGAAGTGCGATCGGCGCGTGCTCGCGAGGCAGGAGCATGGTACAGCCTCGCAACGTTTCCAACTGGACGAGCTTTCGCTCCTTGAAGACCAGTCGGTCCAGGCTTGCCGGCCTGAACTTTTTCGATCGTGCCCAGAGAGAAAGGTACGGAGTGGAACAACCCGGGGAGTGAATCCATCCGAGCCTGCGTACGAGGTCCAGGATGCTGCGACCCTCAAACGGGCGGTCCAACCACTGGCGATGCATTCGCCATGCGTTCAAGTGCTCAGTTGTGTAGGGTTTTCCGGATGACTTCGCGCTCATGAATGTGGCTGGTTCCAGTTTTTCGATAGACGGTATCTGCTGTTCGGGAAGGCTCAGGCCGTCCCGGTTTCTCTTCACTCGCGTATGCTACACTCGCGTGTCTTCAATAAAGAATCCAATTGTAGTGTTGGTCGTGAGGCCGAGTCAATGAATCCACAGTTCATAGGTCTACGCCATGCCGCCCTTTATGTTCGAAACGTCGGTCGATCGATGGCGTTTTATCGTGATGTGCTGGGCATGCAGCTGGAGTGGAAACCGGATGAGAAGAATGTGTATTTGACTTCCGGCTCCGACAACCTTGCACTTCACGAGCTACCTCCGGATCGCGAACCCGGCGAAGTCCAGACGCTCGACCACATCGGGTTTGCTGTGGCGTCTCCTGAGGATGTGGACCTCTGGGCGCGGCGACTCCAGGACCACGGTATCGAGCTGGCTAGACCTCTGAAAACTCATCGTGACGGAGCTCGCTCTTTTTACTTTTACGATCCAGATCGAATTCTGATCCAGCTCATCTACCATCCGCCCATTTCGGAGCGTTCCTAAACGATCGGCCATCCTGTCCAAGTAGTGCCGGCCCCCGATTGAAGGCGGTTTTCTCATGCTATACTCGCCCTCTGCTGAGGTTGATTCGCCCTATGTCTTTCTTGTCCGAACAATTTGATAGCACTGTCCGTCAGCATCCGGACCGTATCGCGCTTGTCGATGAGGCGGGGAAGTCATGGACTTATACAACGCTGGATGATGAGGTGAAGCGCCTCGCCCGGCGTCTCCAGACTGAGGTGAGAGGTAGCGTCGTCGGGATACTCCTTTTGAATTCCCAGCGATACCTGGTGTCTATGCTTTCCATCTGGAAGGCGGGAAAGACGGCTGTTCCCTTGAACTACCTCCTGCCTCCCCAGGACCTGGGCTTCATACTGAAGGATTCCGGGATGTCGGGCCTGATCGGGTCGAAGTTTTTTGACGAAGCTATTGGGAAGATCCGGCTCCTGTTCGGCGAGCACGGAAAAATCCTGATGGCTGATGATCCTGACTTCATTCCAGAGGCTTCGGGGCTGGAAACGGGATCGGATCAGGATCCCGCGCTTTACCTTTACACCTCGGGTACGACGGGACGACCGAAGGGTGTTGTCCTCTCGCACGCGAACCTGATCGCGAACGTCAAGTCCTCGCAGCTCGCAGGGAAGTTCAATCCGGAAGACAGCTTCCTCTGTCTACTGCCCTTTTTCCATACCTACGCCATTACGGGCACCTTCTTGCTGCCACTACTAAACGGAAGCAAAGCTGTGTTGGTGGACCGGTTCGGGCCGACCAAGGTTTTGAAGCTGATTGAAGAGCAGAGGATTTCCTGTTTCATGGCGATCCCGTCCATGTACCGGGTGTTGGCAGCCTCTGACGAGGAGTTCGATGTCGGCGCTTTGAGATTCCCGATATCCGGAGGGGAACCTCTTCCGGTCGCAATAGCGGAAGCCTTCCAAAACCGCTTCGGCGTAGATATCTATGAGGGTTACGGACAGACCGAGGCGGCACCTGTGGTCACGCTCAACGTTCCGGGGAGCCGGAAGCTCGGTACAGTCGGTCGAGCCTTACCGGAAGTCGAAGTTGCGATCTGGAACGATCAGGGCGAATCGCTCCAGCCGGATGAAGTCGGAGAGGTGATGGTTCGCGGGGAGAACGTCATGGAGGGTTATCACAACCTTCCTGAGGAGACCGCGAAGACGATCACCAATGGCTGGCTGCATACGGGGGATCTGGGCAAGATAGATGCCGAAGGGTACGTCTCGATTACGGGCCGGAAAAAAGAGCTCATCATCTCTGCGGGAGAAAATATCTACCCAAGAGAGATTGAAGAAGCGCTCGTGCGGCACCCCTCTGTAAAGGAAGTGGCGGTGATTGGCATACCGGATGAGGTTCGTGGTGAGGTTCCGAAGGCCTTCGTTATCGCCGAGGAGGGCGCGACGATCGATGAGCGCGAACTGCGCAGTTTTTCCAAGGATCATGTGGCCGCCTACAAAGTGCCGAAAGTGATTGAAATCGTGGATGATCTTCCCAGAACACCTTCGGGGAAAGTGCTGAAACGAATGCTGAAGTGAAGCCTATACCTTGGCAAAAGACGCGCGTCGCCGTCTGGGAAGTCAGTGTATAATGACGTTTTTTGGGACGCTATAGTCAAATTGGAAGGAGATCAGAATGACCTATATCATCGGTTCGCCGTGCATCGGCACCAAGGACACCGCCTGCGTTGATGCGTGTCCGGTAGACTGCATCCATCCAAAGAAGGATGAAGAAGGTTTCGAAGAATCCGAGATGCTCTACATTCATCCGGAAGAGTGTATCGATTGTGGTGCCTGTGAGCCGGCTTGCCCGGTGACCGCTATCTGGCCAGAGGACAATGTGCCGGATGAAGAACAGAAATATATCCCCGTGAACTACGAGTATTTCGGATTGAGCAAGGACTAGTTCAGCGAGTCGAAAGTTTAAAAGGGGCGGCCACAGGGCCGCCCCTTTTGCATGCCTTCCTTTTCTGGTTTATCCTCCCTGTTCCCCTCTTGTCAGGCCTTCCCGGAGGCCGATGCCAAAAAGTTAAGTAAGGAGGCAGAGTCTGATGTCAGGCAAGAATATCGAATCCTTTTTGAAAGAGGGCCGTGTCTTTCCGCCCAGTGCCGAATTTTCCAGCAGAGCCACCGTTTCCGGCATGGATGACTACGAGAAGATGTACCGGCAATCCATAGACGAGCCGGACGCGTTCTGGTCCGGGGTCGCATCCGAGTTGGAGTGGTTTGAGCCATGGTCAAAGGTCCTCGAATGGGACGAACCCTTTTCCAAGTGGTTCGTTGGTGCGAAGACGAACTTGTCTTACAACTGCCTTGACCGTCATCTTTCCGGCTGGCGCAAGAATCGTGTCGCTTTGCTCTGGGAGGGAGAGCCGGGTGAGGAGCGGATCCTGACCTACCAGATGCTTCATCGTGAAGTGTGCCGGTTTGCCAACGTTCTTCGGTCCCTCGGCGCCGAACCTGGAGATCGGACCACAATCTATCTGGGGATGGTTCCAGAGTTGCCGATCGCGATGCTGGCTTGCGCGCGTCTCGGAGTGACGCACAACGTCGTGTTCGGAGGCTTCAGTGCGGAAGCTCTGCGTGACCGAATCAACGATTCTCAATCGAAGATCGTCATCACCGCTGATGGTGGCTATCGCAGGGGAGCAGTTGTGCCGCTCAAGAAGAACGCAGACGAGGCGCTCGATGGCGCACCTTCGGTCGAGAAAGTTATCGTCGTCAAGAGAACGGGAGAAGCCGTCGGAATGGAGTCCGGTCGCGATCTCTGGTGGGATGAACTTATCGCTGAGGCGTCGGATGAGTTCGAGGCCGTCCGTCTGGATGCTGAGCATCCCCTCTTTATGCTCTATACGAGTGGGACGACCGGAAAACCGAAGGGTGTCGTTCATACGACGGGCGGTTACATGGTGAGCGCGTACGCGACCATGAAATGGGTCTTCGATCTCAAAGACGAGGACACGTACTGGTGCGGCGCCGACATCGGTTGGGTCACCGGGCACAGCTATATCGTCTATGGACCGCTGCTGAACGGCACGACCAGCGTGATGTATGAGGGGGCTCCCAACTACCCGGAACCGGACAGATTATGGTCCATCATCGAGAAGTACAGAATCAACATCTTCTACACTGCGCCCACTGCCATCCGGGCTTTCATCAAGTGGGGCGACGAATGGCCGGCGAAGCATGACCTCTCGAGTCTGCGACTGCTTGGAACGGTCGGCGAGCCGATCAATCCCGAAGCCTGGATGTGGTATCACACGAAGATCGGAGGTGAGAACTGCCCGATCGTAGACACCTGGTGGCAGACCGAAACCGGTTCGATCATGATATCTCCGCTGCCTGGCGCGACGCCCACGAAGCCGGGTTCGGGAACCAGACCTCTGCCGGGCGTTGTTCCCGATATCGTTGATCGTGACGGCAATTCACTCCCCGATAACCAGGGTGGGTTTCTTGTGATCAAACGTCCCTGGCCGTCGATGCTCCGAACCATCTACGGAGACCCGGAACGATACAAGAAGCAGTACTGGAGTGACATTCCCGGCGTCTACTTCACAGGGGACGGCGCACGCAGGGATGAAGACGGCTACTTCTGGATCATGGGTCGTATAGACGACGTGATCAACGTCTCGGGTCACAGGATCGGAACGATGGAAGTCGAAAGTGCACTCGTCAGCCATCCGAAGGTGGCCGAGGCCGCTGCGGTTGGCATCGAACACGAAATAAAGGGCCAGGGTGTTGTCGCGTTCGTCACGCCGACAGGTGATGCCGATCCCACGCCGGAACTTAAGGAGGAGTTGCGAGGCCATGTCGGTAAAATGATCGGCGCTTTCGCAAAACCCGAGCAGATCCGCTTCACCGATGCGCTTCCTAAGACGCGGAGTGGCAAGATCATGCGTCGCCTGCTGCGGGATCTCGCTTCCGGGAAGACAGCGGTCGGAGACACGACTACGCTCGAGGATTATTCTGTTCTGGCGAAACTTCGGGAGTCCGAAGAAGCCTGACTATTACGTCGGTGTCTGGGAGATAGACTTTAACGCGGAGACGCAGAGACGCTGAGGACGGATGATATGGTTGATGAGATTTCTGTCAGCGAGTCTGTCTCTCTTAACCTGTTACTTCTTGCTCTGCGTCTCTGCGTTTATTCCGGTTTGAATTGAGAAATCATGAAAACGAAAGTCGGGTTTATTGGATTGGGGATCATGGGGAAACCCATGGCGCGAAATCTCCTGAAGGCGGGTTTTCCGCTCACCGTCCACAACAGAAGTCGTTCCAGCGTCAAGGAGCTTGGCAGTGAAGGGGCCGTCGGGGCCAAGTCCGCCCGCGAAGTGGCCGAAGCCTCCGAGATCATAATCACGATGCTTCCGGATTCGCCGGATGTGGAATCCGTGGTTCTGGGACCCGATGGTTTCGTCAGTGCAGTGCGCGAAGGGCAGTTGCTGATCGACATGAGTACGATCAACCCTCTTGTCTCTCAGAAGATAGGGAAGCAATTGGAGATGAAGGGAGTGGGGATGCTCGACGCTCCGGTGAGCGGTGGCGAACCTGGTGCGATCGATGGGATTCTCTCGATCATGGTGGGTGGGGAGCCTGCCGACTTTGACCGCGCCTTGCCACTGTTTGAAATTATGGGACGGACGGTTACCCACATGGGACCCTTGGGAAGCGGTGGATTTACGAAGTTGGCCAACCAGATAATCGTTGCGATCAACCTCACCGCGATGGGCGAGGCGTTGGTCTTCGGTGCCCGGTCAGGTATCGACCCACGGAAAATGATTCAGGCGCTCTCGGGCGGGATGGCTGGCAGTCGCTGTCTGGATCAGAAGGGCGAAAAGATCCTCGCCGGTGACTTCACTCCGGGCTTCAAGATTGATTTCCACCAGAAGGATCTGGGCTTGGTACAGGCGGCCGCGGCTGCCCTGAGAGTCCCGATTCCTACGACCGCTCTGGTTCAACAATTCCTGAGAGTCATGCAGACCCGCTCATATGGCGATGACGACCATTCCGCAATCGTTAAGTTCTTTGAAGAGCTTGCCGGGATCGAGGTTCGGGATACCTCCAGCGCGCAGGAGTTCAGATAGGAGGCGAATCCAGATGATCCGTCACATATTGATGAGGAATCTGAAAACTGACAATTCGGATTCCGACCGTGAAAATCTGTTCGAATCGTAGACGGGTAGCTGGTGAAGACTCGAATTGGGAGCGTCGGGGACACTCCCGTTCGCGGATCGTATATGGCTAGGCGAAGCTCGTTTACGGGCTGACAGTTCTGGCGTAGCTCAGGATATCTCGAGCGGGAGCTTCCAGACTCGCGATGTACTGCTCCCACGTTTCGGGAGTGAACTGCTGCGGCACATCTCCAGCCTTCATTTGCTCGATCGTGTTTACAGCGCGTTCCGCGTACTCGACCGCTTTGGGGAGTTGCTGGCGAGCGACCGCAAGGGACCGGGCTACTGTCATCAGGGCGGTTACATTTTCGCCGTCTTGCGCTATAGCCTTTTCCCCGTATTCGATCACCTGCGCGGATTCGTTCCGCTGACTGTGGGCGTCCATCAGCATCGTGTATATGTCAACCAACACGTTAGAGTCAGGGAACTCGCTCTCAAACTGCAGGCACAGCTCGATCTTCTGATCCAGATCAGCCGCTCCTGTGATTTGCTGGTACAGCCTGTCCTCTGGGGTTCCCGCGATGAGCTGAGCCGAGGCGTTCGCAGCCAGGGCCAATAGCAGGACGAAACAACCAAGGACGCACTTTATCTTCATGGCTTTGTAATCCTCCAACTCGATGTCGCAAATTTAACAGAATTCAGGGCAACAATTAACTATTTTTAACGTATTGCTCGTTGCATCGGTTTCGTTTCCGGGCCGGGCAATACATTCATGTTAGACGGACATGCACGCCCGGAGGTTGACCGTTTTTGCTCGCCGGGGGTATTTTGGAGCTGACCTTGTCAGAAAGATCCTCAGATTACCGGCTGGATCCGGATCAGTTACGGACTGCTTGGCCAGCCGCCGACACTCTTTTAGGGAGTTGAAGCCATGCTTTACACCCTGACCGTAAACGGAGAGTCCACGACCGTGGACGTGCCTGAGGATACCCCGCTCCTTTGGGTCATCCGCGAAGTTCTCAAGTTGAAAGGCACAAAGTTTGGTTGCGGAATCGGTCAGTGCGGCGCCTGCACAATTCATCTGGCAGGCCGAGCCCTCCGGTCGTGTATCACGCGTGTGGCTACTGTGGGTGATCGGCCGATCACGACGCTCGAAGGGTTGTCCCCAGACGGTTCTCATCCCCTACAGCGGGCTTGGGAACAGGTGGACGTACCTCAATGTGGCTATTGCCAGGCAGGCCAGATCATGACTGCAGCTGCCCTGTTGGCCCAGAATTCTGCTCCCAGTGACGGTGATATTGATTCCGCAATGAACACGAACCTATGCCGCTGCGGTACTTATCTGAGGATAAGGGAGGCCATTCATGCAGCCTCCGAGATCGATCAGGCGATGTCGGTGCAAACCGGGCCCGAGAAGGCGTAAGGAGAAACCGTGAAAGCCAAGCGTCTCAATCGACGTTCTTTCCTTCGTGTGACCGCACTCGCTGGAGGCGGCATGTTTCTCGGACTGTACGTCCACCGCGGGGCGGTTGCCGGTCAGCTTCAGCAGACCACCCCCCTGCTTCCTGAGGCATTCATTCGTATTGGCCCCGATGGCGCGGTGACGATCATGTCAAAAAATCCCGAAATCGGGCAGGGAATCAAGAATTCCCTCCCGATGATCATTGCCGATGAACTTGACGTGGATTGGAGTGACGTCACCGTTGAACAGGCCGATTTCGATCCCGGACTATTCGGTGATTATATACTTTACACAGAAATAATGCCGATGCTACAATCATTTCATGGTTGTAGCATCCGTATTTTTATCAGCACTTTCCGGTTGCTCAATCAGCTTATCCAGCTCACGTTTCACGCGCTTTCCGAAGATTTTCTCAACGATCTCCACGTCGGTCTTCTCGGTGAGATTCTTCGGGAGTCTTCGCTTTCGCTTTCTCTTGGAGTTTTGAGTCATGCCTGACACCGCCTCGTTGAATCTTGTACGTTTGATTGATCGCTTTCCGAACGAAGAAAAATGCAGGGAGTTTCTTGAAAACCTGCGGTGGCCGAACAGCGTTGGCTGTCCTCGCTGTGGCGACACATCGCTTTGTGAGATCGCAAGTCGCGACCAATGGGATTGTCTCTCATGCCGCTACCAGTTCAGCGTGACGGCGGGAACGATCATGCACGATTCCCACCTGCCGCTGAGGAAGTGGTTTCTGGCGATTTATCTCATTCTCGAAGGCAAGAAGGGGATTTCGGCCAACCAGTTGAAGCGCACCATCGGTGTCTCCTACAAGACAGCCTGGTATCTCTGTCACCGCATCCGCTCCGCGATGGGACATAGCGAACCGGACGGCCCGACGCTGTTTGGGGTGGTCGAGGTCGATGAAACCCTGGTCGGCGGCAAGGCCAAAGGCAA
This sequence comes from Terriglobia bacterium, assembly GCA_965218585.1. Lineage (GTDB taxonomy): Bacteria > Acidobacteriota > Terriglobia > 20CM-2-55-15 > 20CM-2-55-15. The sequence goes on along the minus strand of CBDCLE010000002.1, from coordinate 349,075 downwards.
GGGGAGCGGCTACAGAGGCAACAAGACTTGGGTGGCCGGCGCGATCCAGCGGGGCGGGAAGGTCCGCCTGGAGCGGGTTCCAAACATCCGGCGTCACACACTCCATGCTTTCATCCGGCGCAACATCAAGGATGAGGCCGCAGCGATCTATACCGACGAACTGAAGTCTTACCTCGGGATCGAGGATCACGACACGCGCCATGAGACCGTCAACCACTCCGCTGAGGAATGGGTTGTCGGCGATGTCCACACCAACAGCATTGAGGGCGTGTGGAGCCTGTTCAAGCGGTCTATCGTCGGATCGTTCCATAAGATCAGTGCGAAACATCTGGACCGTTATCTTGAGGAACTGGAATGGCGCTTCAACAACCGCGACAACCCTTACATCTTCCGGGATGCCTTGCGTTTGATCGTCAACGCGGACATGCTCCCCTACAAGGATCTGGTGGCCTAGTCCAGGTTTCTTTCGAGTTCTTCTTGTCCGTTCCATGTGAGATTGAGAATCTTCAGATTCTTCCCCGATTTCTGGATTTCCAGATAACCCGCTTGGTGACAAAGATCAATATGGTAAAGAACCTCTATCCGGCTGTATTCCTCATAGCGCGGCGCCGGTAGGGGCTTGCCAGTGGCATTCTCCTCTGCGTAACGCAGAATCATGAGAATCAATTTCTTATGGCGTTTCAATAGATCACTCCCTCTTTACTTGACACAAACTTCCTTCCTGCCATAGCCTTCTTATTGCCAAAACACGTTGCGTGTACGCCCATCGTCGGGCTGCTCGCTGAATACAACACCCTTCGGGGAAATAGGTGGGGCTCCGCACTACAACGCGCGGCGTGTTTTGGCAAACTGGCCCGGCGGCCAATGCCGGTCGCCCGCCAACCAAAGATATGAGAGGAGACACACTATGAATCACAAGAAGCAGCTTACTTTGGTAGCCCTTGTCCTTCTCGCAACGACAGCGTGTTCTTCGCGGAGAGTGAGCGTGATCATTCCAGCTACACAGCCGTTGTCGGCTTTCTCCGTCTTGGAGGTTGCAGAGATCGACACCAACGTTCCGGACGTCGAGTTTCAAGTTCCGATCAACATGAGGCAAGAGCTCGTCCAGAAGATATCCGAAATAAGAAGGTTTCGATCCGTCACCCAACAGACCGATGAAACCGAGGGGGTATTGCGCTTGGAGAGCACGATCCTCAGCTATGAGAAGGGTTCTCGGGCGAAGCGGTACCTCATCGGATTTGGAACTGGAAAGAGCTATATGACCATGCGCGGGATCATGATCAACAAGACCACAGGGGAGAAGGTGTTCGAAGGGGACTTCGAAGGAGAGATTTCTGGCGGCTTCCTTGGTGGAAGCTCCAGATCCACCGAGAACGCCGTGGTTGATGAAGTCCGGGACTACTTCAGGGAAAGATTTCCCTAGAAATAGCGACCGTGAAACGGGGGAGAGTTTCATTCTTCTCCCCCGTCATGATTCGCCCGCTCGGTATCGCTGGACGGGGCAATTTTTTCAAATTCATACTTTCTTGCGAATTTGAGATCCCTTCCCATTGATTTAGCAAGAAGGAGGGGGAGCCAAGTTGTACCACTGTTTTGTATCCAGAACAGGGAGGTCATTACAAAAGGTGTGTAAAAGTCATCAGGCGGCGGCCTTCGATTTCATCACGACTCTGATGCCGTCAGCGAATTGCTGACCATCATAGACCTCTTGTAAGAGTTCGGATCCTTTTAAGTGTCGCCAAGCCTTCTCAGCGACACGTAGTAGCTTCCAGATCATTGCCGTTGCATTCTCGACACGCTTGAATCGGCGAGCGGCGTTGGTGCGGAGGCGAACCATGTCGAAGGGCGATTCGACGATGTTGGTTGTTCTCAGATGCACCCAGTGTTGTTTCGGGAACTCATAGAAAGTAATCATCCGGTCCCAGTCCCGCAACAGCGTCTCACCCGCTTTGGGATAGTTCTTCTCATATCGGCGGACGAACTGATCCCGCTTTCGTTCGCAGGCCGCGCGGGAGTTCGCGAAGGCCATCCCATGAAGCAGCTGTCTGGCCGCGGGCTGCTCGGTCTTCGGCAGATGATCGACCACGTTGATCGACTTGTGGTTCCAGCAGCGTTGTTCCTGGCCCTGGGGCTGTTGCTCGGCCAGCGCGGACCAGATGCCCAGGTGACCGTCCGCGACAGTCAGCCGTCCCAGCTTCAGGCCCCGTCTCTGGAGATTGCGCAGAATGCGGCTCCAGGACTCCTTGCTTTCCCGCTGCCCGCTCTCACAGGCCAACAGCACTTTGCGCCCGTCTGACAAGGCTCCGATGATCACCAGCAATGCCGCTCGCTCTTTCGCGATCCCCGCTTTCACGTACAAGCCGTCTGCCCACTGGTACACGACCTCGAGGCCGGACAGGTCCTGCTGGACCCACTCGTCATACTCCAACTGCCAGATCGATTTCAGTCGTTGGATCGATGCTCGCGACAACGGAGCGCCAGCGCCAAGCAGTCCGCGCATGGCCTGCTCGAAGTCCCCTGTGGCCAGGCCGTGGAGGTAGAGATCGGGAAGTAGCTCGCCCAGCTGTTTCGATTTCCGTCGAAAATACGGCAGGATCTGACTCTCGAACCGCTCGGCGGTGTTTCGAACCCGAGGTCGTCGAACCTCCATCGTACCGTTCATCATTGCGAAGCGTCGCGGTTTCCCGTGACCGTTCCGGTATCCTCGTCGATTCGGACTCCGCTCCGACTTTTCCCGACCCAGAAATTGAGTGACTTCGTCCTCGAGCAGCTCCTGTAGCCAGACTTGGACCCGGGATCGCGCCCAGTCCTCCAAACCTTCATACGCGTTCGTTGACGCCACTGATGCCGGTATGTTCTTCTTCTTCATGGGTGGTGTACCTTTCTCCCGATTGCTGCCGGGATTGCTTACGGTTTCGAATTCACCGAAAGCGTACACCGCCTTCTCTTTTTACACACCGATTGGAACGACCTCAGAACAGGAGATGGCACACCCAATGCGTTGAGCCTATCCCTAAGTCTCAGCATTTTTACCTCTGTCTTAGCTGAGATGTAGTCTCTCCTTATCGAAACGTCGACGAGCAGAGCATCAAGAACTTCTTCAATATCCTCATGGAGAACGTAAAATCGTCCACTCGGAAGCATTCTTCTAATCGCGCTCTGCATAGTGACCACGACCCAACCTATAGACAATATCGTCACGCTGATAGCAACAATGGGAAGGAAGGCTCCCACGATTGGAATGACCTGCGTCATTTTCGTGGTAGCCCCCTGAAAATCGACCAGTAGGCCACATGAGCCACCCAAAGCAGCGACAGCTTTCCAAGGCGAGAGTTCGCTATTCTTCCAGCGCGACATCGGGCCATGCTAACCCCCTGCGTTTTGTGTGTAAAGTATATAATCACCGACTATTTGGTCTGCAGCTGGCTGGAGGAAGTACAGCGACCCCGGTCAACTGGGAACCATTGCGCCTGGTCGGGGCCGCAGCCCGTCAGATGTTGCTCAGCGCAGCGCCCAGACCTGGGACGTTCTGGCAGAGGAATGCTCGACTTCTACCGGAGTTGTCACTCACGAAGCCACCGATCGGAGTATGACCTATGGTGAGCTTGCCGGGCTCGCGTCCACGCTCGACCCGCCGGACATGGAAGCCGTTCCTTTAAAGGATCCGGGTGATTTCACGATCATAGGCCGACCACATCCCGGAGTCGACAATGGAGCGCTTGTAAGAGGCGAACCCATCTTCAGCATCGACTTCGAACTGCCAGGGCTTGTCCAACGTCAATCAGAATTCCTTCTCGCATTGACTCATTGAAAATGTTACCGAACTGAGGGTTGTTGCCTCATTAGAAATGTTACCCAACTCTATGAGAACGGAGGTGGGAAGTGAGGACACACATGACTGTTGCGGCAAGGCGAGAATTAGCTCTACGAACGGCGGTTCGCTACAAGAATGCGGCGCGACCGGAGAAGAAGCGAATCCTGGATGAGTTCCTTGAATCGACCGGGTTCCATCGGAAGCACGCGACACGGCTTCTGAACGACATTCTGAGGGGCGAACGGCCCCGACAGGAGCGGCGCGGCCGGGTCCGTCGATACGGCCCCGCGGTGCAGGCCGCCCTGATCGCGGCCTGGCGCACAGTCAATTACGTGTGTGGCAAACGGCTCGTTCCGTTTCTGCCGGAGCTGATCCCGACCATGGAGCGTCACGGGCATCTGTCTTTGTCCGATAAAACGCGGGCGGACCTGCTTGAGCTGAGCGCCGCCACGGCTGATCGGATCTTCCGTCAATTCCGATTCGATCATCGACCGCACGGCAAGACCACCACCAAGTCCGGACAGTTACTCAAACACCGCGTTCCGATTCGCACATTCGCCGACTGGGCGGACACGCGGCCGGGATTCATGGAAGCGGACTTGGTTGCACACTGCGGCGGGAACTCGGAAGGCCCTTTCCTCCACACCCTGGTATTGACCGACGTGGCGACCGGCTGGACCGAATGTCTGGCGTTGCTACGGCGTACGGAGGCGGACATTCTGCAGGCGCTCACGACGGCACGGCAGATCCTTCCGTTTCAGCTTGTCGGCCTGGACACGGATAACGGTTCCGAGTTCATGAACTACGGACTCCTCGCCTACTGCGAGCGTGAAACGATTCAATTCACCCGAGGCCGGGCGCGCCGGAAGAACGACCAGTGCTTCGTCGAACAGAAGAACGGCTCGATCGTCCGCCAATTGGTCGGCTACGACCGCTACGAAGGCTCATTGGCCTACAGACAGCTTGCCGAACTCTATCGGGTCGTCCGGTTCTACGTGAACTTCTTCCAGCCGTCCATGAAGCTCACGACGAAGACTCGCGATGGATCCCGGGTGACGAAACGCTACGATATCGCGCAAACGCCCTATCAACGGCTCTCGAATTCGGATGCGCTCGACCCGGAGGTTCGCGTTCGCCTTGCTGCGAGTTATGAACGTTCGGATCCGGTCGATCTCCTACGACAGCTTGAGAAACTCCAGGATGCATTCTGGAGACATGCGAAGGAACTGGCCTCTCCCACGCTAACGGACGACATCGTGCGCGCCGCCCTTGTGTCCCCGAATTGCGGCGCAGATGCAGACCGAGCCCCGATTGAGGCGGAACTCCCCGATCCCGGCTTCGAGCAACGAATCACGCGTCGGTATCGCAAAACACGGAAACAACCTGTGCCCCACACCTGGCGTACTCGCCCGGACCCGTTCGACGGCGTCTGGGAGGAGATGCGGTCATGGCTTGAATCCGATCCCGGGCGAACATCAAAGTCGCTGTTGCTTGAGCTTCAGCAGCGGCACCCGGGACGTTACCCCAACGGTCAGTTACGGACCCTGCAGCGGCGCGTGCGCGAATGGCGGCGTCAGATTCTGGAGACTTTCGATGGCGAGTGGCTCGAACTGGATCGGGTCCGCCCGGCTTCAGCATCTGCGGGCGACGGGGGCTGTGGAAAAGGCGGTCGCCCCACAGCCTCGACGGCGGGAAGAACTCTCCCGTTTGACCGGTCGTTCGGTAACATTTCTAATGAGGCAACAACCCTCAGTTCGGTAACATTTTTAAATGAGGCAATACGGCCGGGAGTTTTGATTGTCGCTGATCAGACTTGAGTTGAAGGACAAAATGGGGTTAGGCGGATGTTTTGTTACCCCTGTGTTACCCGAAAGGAAAATGGTTTCCGTCGCTGTCGCTACAAAACCTTTGTTATCAGGTCTCCATGACGACGACGGCGGCCGAGATCGTCTGATCATGCGTCAGTGAGACGAGGAAGTTCGTCGCCCCCATTGATTTCGCCCGCTCCAGTGCAGCACCGTAGAGATGCAGTATAGGTTGTCCTGATCGCAGGCGTTCGACTTCAACGTCTTTCCATTTAACGCCCTTGGCCCATCCGGTTCCGAGGGCTTTGAATGCGGCTTCTTTGGCTGCGAATCGTGCGGCATAGTGGATTGCAGGCGCGACACAGCTCTGGCAGTATTCAGATTCGCGTTCCGTGTAGATGCGCGAGACAAAGCGGTTGGGAAACCGCTCCAGGGAGCGAGCGATTCTCTTGTTCTCTATGACGTCAATGCCGATGCCTACGATCAAGTCATCTCTCCTTCGAATCGAGCCCGCCATCAGCCGCAGGTTCGAACTCTGGGCAGCTCGCTGAAACCGCTCTATGTTACAAGCCCATCGCAACTCGAACGTTACTTTTCTCAAGGCACCGATTCTCGATGGAGTTTCCGGCGTGGTTCATGGATTCTCGACACGTCGAGTCGGCACCGGCATCGGAGAACGGGATGTGTCCGGTTCGGATGAGAGGGATGGGTTTATCGCAGCCGTTGGCCTTGCGGGTTGGCCGGTCGGACGTTTGAAACAGATCCATTCCAATATCACGCACCACGTAGATGACAACGAGTTTGCCAACGAGACACCCGAGGGCGATGCACCCTACACCGGGCTGGCTGGGATGGGACTTGAGATCCGAACAGCCGACTGCGTTCCTGTCCTGATTGCGTCCCGGGACGGCCAGGCGGTTGCCACCGCGCATGCAGGGTGGCGGGGCACGTCCGAAGGTGTCGTGCGGCAGGTTGTCGACTCCGTCGTTTCAAGGTTCTCGATCCCTGCGTCAGAACTCGTGGTTGCGTTGGGGCCCCACATCGGAGTTTGTTGCATGGAGGTCGGCGAGGAAGTCTACGAGTGGTTTCGAGACCCCACGATTTTCGAAAGAAAACCGGGGCGTCGGAAGCCGCATCTCAATCTCGGCGAAGCCAATCGCAAACAGCTTCTCGAGGCGGGAGTTCCTTCCGAGGGGGTCTCCGTCTCAAAACTGTGTACACGCTGCCGGGGAGACCTCTTCCATTCCTACAGGCGTGACGGTGATGGTGCCGGAAGGATGTTTGCCGTCATTGGTATCGAACCTTGAAAACGGACCGGTTTGAAAGCGCACGTGAGAGAATGGTCTCCGAGCAGATGGTGGCCCGCGGCATTCATGACTCGCGGGTACTCGACGCCATGCGCGGTGTTCCAAGGCAGGAGTTCGTTCCCCCCGATCACGTAGACGAAGCCTATGCCGACTCGCCGCTGCTCATCGGGGAAGAACAGACGATTTCCCAACCCTACATCGTAGGGCTGATGACCGAGATGCTGGATCTTCGGCCGGATTTTCGGGTTCTGGAGATCGGGACGGGTTCGGGATATCAGACCGCTGTTCTTGCCGAGATTGTTGCTGAAGTCCTTACGGTTGAGGTTCGGGAGGGCCTGCTGGACGGTGCGCGTCGATGCCTGGACCGGCTCGGATATTCCAACGTTCGATTTCGTTATGCGGACGGTTGGGACGGCTGGTCCGGATTTGCGCCGTTCGATCGCATCATTGTGACAGCCTGCGCACCGCGTGTCCCCCCAAGGTTGGTCGAGCAGTTGTCGCCCGGCGGCATAATGGTGCTGCCGCTCGAGCGTGAGGGTGGTGAGCAGGTTCTATCTGTTGTCACCCGCCGGGAAGGCTTCGGGATAGACATCCGAGAGCGCATTCCGGTACGATTTGTACCGATGACTTCAAGTACCTCTAGAGAGGAGGCCGAACGATAGATATGAAGATAACTCGATACCTGTTGATTACTTGCCTTTTCGTCCTGGCCGCGATTCCATCTGCGGCACAGGTACAGGGAGAGGCCCCGAACATCAGCGGTATGGCCGTTCAGGGTGTTTCTGTCAATCTGGACTACTTCAAAGGTGACAAGAACGTCCTGGTCGTGTTTTACCGGATGCACACGTGACCGTTCTGCCAAGCGCAGCTCGGTGAGTTGCAAACATATTACGAAGAGATTCAAGGGCTCGATGCAGAGCTCATAGCCCTGAGTGCAGATCCTCCCGTGACTGCGCGTCAGACAGTTCTGGATCTGGGTCTGAGGTTTCCCGTTCTGTCGGATAACTTCAGAACTTTCATCAATGCCTATGACGTACTCCATCCACAGGAAGGGATTTCCCGTCCTGCTGCCTTCATCATCGATCGCGAAGGCCAGATCCGCTGGGATTTTGTGGGTATGACTGCCTCGGAAAGAGCGCCGATGGGCATCATAATGAACGAACTGCGATCCTTGCAGTAGCCATCTGTGGGGACAGATTCCTCTGTCCCCACGCATGCCTGCCCCACGTGCTAACATCGAGATCAAGATGGGTGGGCGCAATCCGTATTTCGACGAACTGGCCGCGGTTGAACAACCGACCGGAAAATTCACAGTTACTTTTCTCCCGATGAATGTGACTGTGGAAGTGGATCCGGATCGGATCCCTTACGGCGACACAGGCCTGCCCGGCAGTATTCTCGATGTAGCGTTAGCCCATGGAATCGAAATCGACCATGCGTGCGGCGGTGTGTGTGCCTGCGCGACGTGCCACTCCATTGTTCAGGAAGGCGGGGAGACGTTATCGGAAATGAGCGACGGAGAGGAGGATCAACTCTCGTTTGCCCCGGGACTGACCCCTGAAAGCCGACTGTCGTGTCAGAGTGTGGGAAACGGCACCCGCAACCTCATCGTTTATATTCCGGATTGGAATAGAAACGCGGCCCGAGAAGCTCACTAGGGTCGACGATGAGTGCGAAGTGAAGGAAGGCGAGGAACATGACGTCGAGTTTATCGAAACGGGAGAAGATACGCCGAAAACCCTTGAGTCGGCGGAAGAGCCTCTCGACTTCGTTCCTGCGGCGGTAGAGCACGCGGTCGTATTCCCACGGCTCCAGGCGGTTGCGCTTGGGCGGCACGACGGGAATCCACCCAAAATCCAGAGCCAATTGGCGGGTCTGGTCGTCCTGGTAGGCACGGTCCATCAGCAGCGGCAGCGGCGCGGGCAACGGCCCCAGGCCGGCGAGCAGATCGCGGCCCTGCGGGGCGTCGTGCGCTTGGCCGGGCGAGAGCGCAAACGTTATCGCCGTTCGAGCATTCGCGGCAACCAGATGAATCTTGGTGGTCCATCCACCGCGGGATTTGCCGATCGCTTGCGGACCGTTTTTTTTAACGCTCCCGTGCCGTCGGGATGCACCTTCACAATGGTCGAGTCCATCGAAACGGCTTCCACCCGGATGCGCACCAGTTGCTCGCGCTGGAGTTTTTCGAAGACGGCGTCGAGCACCCCGTTCTTGGACCAGCGGTTCATCCGGGTGTAGATGGTGTGCCAGTTGCCAAAGCGCTTGGGCAGACCGCGCCACTTGCAGCCCTGCTCAGCCACATACAAAATGGCGTTCAAGACCGTCAGGTTCGAAAGACTGACGTTGCCCCGCTGACGCGGCAGTTCCGGCTCGATGCGACAATACTGCTCCTGTGTGATCTCCATGCCTGATTATAAAACATTCATGCTCATTAGTGTTAACACGCCCTAAATAATCGTTTCATCTGATTGCGGACTCGGGCATAAGATGCCCCAGCCGGATCGATGCCTAATCGCCGCATAAAGACGGAAAGAGATTTCCCTAAAAACAAGTCCCTGCTTTGTGTCCGTACCGCTTCAGTGCAGACCCATGCGAGCAATAGGCGGGGTATGTGACCGAACGGGAGTTTGCTGTCCACACCTGCAAGCATGGCGAGTTTGTACGGTCCATTGACACGTTCGTACTGATGGCGGTTTCCAGGGTTGGTGCGTGGCAAGCTGCACAGCGCCAACAGCCGCCCCATGTAACCAATGTCTGAGTCCGACTCCCCAGCCCCTATGAGTCGGTCCACCTGATCCAGGCGGGTGAAGTGGTGCCGCGCTTGGGGGGTCACCAGCGAGAGCGCAGATTTTGATTTATCGTTCATATCCTCGCAAGCCTCCATATCCTTATCATGTTTTACCGGCCAGATCGGGGCTGTTAACCAGAGATTCTTTGCCGCGTTGTATGCGCGAACCAGTAAAGAAACATCGCCCCTGACAATCCAGGCTCGCCCCTGTCTGATCCTCCTGGCAGCGTTGCCCAGCATCACCGCACCTGCTTCAGTGCGAGTTGGGGGTCGGCGAACGCCACGGGCCTGTAGTGCCAGCGCCGCTTTGCGGCGTCGTAATCGCCCACGTGGAGGGCTTCTTCGACGTAGCGCTTCCCCTCGCGCCGCGTCATGTGAATCACCATGGAGATCCCGTCCACCACGCCCCGGCACGTGACTTCCCACGGCAAGTCCGTCTCGCCTTGCATGGCGCAAGTTGCCAGCCGGGACAGGGCGGACTCGGCGTTGTTGGCGTGGATTGTGGTCAGGGATCCGCCGTGCCCGGTGTTGAGCGCCTGCAACAGATCGGCGGCCTCCCCGCCCCGGACTTCGCCAACCACAATGTGGTCGGGCCGGTGCCGGAGCGCATGCTTGACGAGGTCGCGGATCGTCACCGATTCGCCGTCAATACCGCGGGCCTCGAAGCGGACACAGTTTTTCCGGTCGATCCGGAGCTCCAGCGTGTCCTCAATGGAAACAATGCGGTCGTCGGCGGGGAGCAACTCGACCAGGGCATTGAGCAGCGTGGTCTTACCCGATCCCGTGCCGCCCGACACCAGGATATTCCGCCGTCCGAGGAGTGCGGCGCGCGCATCGTCCAGGACTTCGATGGGCAGTGAGCCGAAGCGCACAAGATCGTCGGGCGAATAGCTCCGCTTGCCGAAGCGCCGGATGGTGATGGCGACGTGTGGCGCGGCCGGGGGAACACAGATAGCCACGCGGGAGCCGTCGTCCAGGCGCGCATCGAGGATCGGCGCGGTGGCCGGGTCGAGGCCGAGAGGCCGCGCGATCTGAATGGCCGCCCGATCCAGCGCAGCCCCATCAAGGCCGGGCGCGGGATGGGGCCGGATTTCACCGCGGCTTTCAACCCAGACGTTGCCGGATCCATTAATCATGATCTCGCTGACATCCTCATCTTCAAGGACCGATTCCAGGCCAGGCAGGAACGGGCGCAGGTAGTCCATGCCGCGGGTGGCGCTCATATCTTCCCCTTCTCGACCGCGCGCCAGTAGGGTGTGGCGACCGGAAGGTAGTAGGGCTTGAGATAGACGCGGACGGCGCTGGCCGCGTTGGTTCCGTCATAGGGCAAGCAAATGGCCTGGCAATTGGGAAGCAAGGCAAACTCTCTCGGCTGAAACAAAGCCTCGCGCTGTTCCCGGAAGGACTTGCTGGTTCCAACCGACCCCTGGCCGCCCCCGGCTTTGCCGGACAGGAGCGACACTTCGGCTCTCCGTGTCGATTCGGTGACGATCCAGCTTGGCTTGATCCTGGCCACCTGCCCGCAGAGCTTCGAGGCGATCTCGGCGCTGGCGTCGTCGCTGAGGGAGAGGAAGATCCGGGTGCGGAGCGTCTGCAAGAGAGCGCGCCAGGCCTCGGATGTGCCCAGCACGGATCGGAGCGAGGATATGGATTGGGTTGCGACGATGGGAATGACACGGCACTGCCGGGTGAGGGCAAACGCCTTCTCGTCTCCGCTGGGGTCGTCCTCGCCAACTGAGGCGAACGACTGGTACTCGTCGCAGATGAAAACGGCGGGCCGGAAGTAACGCTTGCGGTCCGCTTTCATCTGTGCCGGCCGCCGGAGCAGGGCCTGGAGCCAGGCGTTCTTCAGGAACACACCCACGGCGCGGGCCAGGGCCGGATTCGATCCGGCGGGCATGTTGAGGGCGAGGACTTTTCCGCTCTCGATCAGCTCGTCCAGGGGCGGAAGATGTTTCCAGATTCCACCGGTTTCTGTCGGCTCCCACTTCGGCCTCTCCTCCTCGTCTTCCACCGGCGGCGCCTGGGGACAGAAAATGGAGGCGACGTCCTCCATGTCAAAGAGAGAGAGGAAACTGGAAATACCCTCGACACACGAGGTCCGCAGTTTCGGGTCCAGCTTCATCCAGTCGTGGTCGTACCAGGTCTTCACACTTTGCCAGCGCGCGAGCAAACGTTCCGGTTTGGTGTGACCCCGGGGCACTGTGACGCGGTATGGGATCCCCTCCGTTTGCAACCATTCCTCCAACGCGGGTGTCTTGCTGGCTTTACACTCCCCATCTTCAAGTTCATTCCAATTTCCAAAGGCGAGCAGCTCTTCCTTGCGCACCGCCCAATCCTTATCCGAAATCACGACCTCCCCATGCAACTGGATGTATACAACGACTCCGGCCTCATCGATTTTTTGCTGGAACAGGTCGGGGTCAATCGCGCATCGGTAGACATCCTGCAAGGTCACCCAACGGTCGGGAAAGATCCGGTACAGCTCGATGATCCACTTCACCAGGTTCGTGTAGGCCTGTTGCCAGAACGGGTCTTTCCCCTTGCCGAACAACTGATTCAGGAGAGACGACACCGTATAGGCGAGGGAGTAGGAATCGAGCCAGTGCGCGGCCAGGGGATTCCACTGCCATTTCCCGCTCATGCCAAGCTCCATGTAATCGTTTTCCCGGCCCGCCTTTTCGAGAATCTCCCGGATGCCGTCGCAGAAATCCCCCTTGACTTCGAGGACCAGGGCGGCGGCCCGCCGCTTTGGATTGGTGGCTTGCCAGCCGAGCAGTTGCCGGGCAAACGGGTGCATGCAGGCCGAGGTCTTCCCGGACCCGACCGCCCCGAAGATGGCGACTCCGGTATAGAGGCCCCGCTCCGGGATGACGAGCCAGTCCGGGTTGGGAACCTCGCGGGCCTCAATCGGGTGATGCGTCTCGACGACGACGATGGCCGGTTTCTCGTCCGAGGGCGAAAGCGGCCATGGGGGAAGGCCGCCGCGGCTGCGTCGCTTCCGTGGCGCGGGCTCAAACCATACGCGCCACACACCCAAAACGAGCGTGCCACCGATAAAGACAACGGTACCGGGCATGACGGCGTACCAGCCGTGCAGCAGCCACAAAAGCATGGGTGCATCGAGGGCCATCAGTGCCACGACGGGGTTTTCCGATCCGGCCGGAAACGGGCTCCACACATACCGGCCCGTTGAGGCGGCAACCGCCAGGACAAATAGAAAAACGTGACTCCATTTCATGCCGGCTCAGCCCTCCGGAATCCGAGCCTTCCCGCAGGGATCACTATGGCGGGAGCGACCCCCGGCAGGGAGGGCGGCACTGGCCCAGGTGATGCGCATTGCATCCGGGGGTCAGAGCCGCACGAAGTGCGCAAACGGGGGGGTCGCTCCCGCCATTTTGACCCCCTCTGGTGCTGCACCGGACACCCTCTCTGGTGCTGCACTGGATAGGACCGTGCACAATAGCCTAACCCCAAGTGGATCACGGCGATATGGGAGAGAGAAGATGCGCAAGGCTCGTGCGCAAAGGTCCTGCGCAAAGGTCCTGCGCAAAGGGCGTGCGCAAAGGGCGTGCGCAACAGTACCCGTTCTGTTTGGCGCACGCTGGTGCGGCTTTTCGGCTGCGCAATGGGTGCCCGATTTTCGAGGGGCTGTGACCGGGTTTTTGGGGCCGGATCGAGGCCCACACCTTCTTGGACAACGCGCAAAGCTCGATCTCATTCCGGAGCCTCGTAGAGCTGCACGCCGCCGGGATAAATACGCCAGGATCGCCATACCTCGAAGGTGTCAATCCGGATGGCGTCCGTCGTGGGATTCGCCAACATGCCCCTCAATGACCGGTAGCGCGCTCCGGCCCGGGTGAACCCTCCGTATCGTCGGAGAACCTTGGAGTCGAAGGTATCGAGCGCCCTGGAAAGTTCGTCCACTTCCTTCTGCAACACTGCCGCCCGGGGGCTCCGGCCGTTACTCCCGCCGTTGCCTGATGTGCCCTCGCGCGCCCATCCCTCCAGGACGGCCCGCGCGCGGTTGTCGGCGTCCGGGTTGATTCCGATTGCGGCCACATGAATCGTGATCCCGCGGCTCCGCATGACACGCCAAACATTCTGGTGCGCCCGGCCCCAATGCCGGAGTTCCGTGGAGGTGTTGTTGCCGGGATCGACATAGACAAACGCGGTCGTCGGCCCGCCGGCAATGGGGAGCTTCAGATGGAAATGCCGGGAGACGCTCCCGGCCGATCCGCCATAAATCCGTCTGGGCAGCTGGTTCTTCGGGACGCCGACTCCCGTGCAGTAAAAAACCTTTTCCTCTTCGGTCGGGAGCCATTCGAGTTCCGCGTGTTCGATGACGTAATCCAGGGACAGGAGCCGCCGGAGATAGGCCCCCGGATCGGCAAATCTGCAGTGCCGGATGTTGGGAACTCCCAGCTCCCGGTAGATGCCCTTGTGGGTGATCCGGCAGGCCTCGGTTCGATCCATGCGGCGAATGACGGGAATGGGCTCTTCGACGGCAAGCTTGAAGTCCACGAGGTTCTGAACGAAACGCTGTGCCCGGCTATGATGGGCATGGAAATAAGCGGTGTATTGGGCACGGGTGAAGACGCCGCTGTGGAGACAGACCATGGCAACCCACTCGGCGTCTTGCGGGTTCCACCCGAACCGTTCGAGCGCTTTTTCCCGTTCTCGCAAGTGCGCAATCATGGCGTCTCGCTCGTGATGAGGGTTCTATCGGTTTCGAGATATGTGATCTGGATGCCCATTGGATTGAAGATGACCAGGTCGGCCGGTATGACCGGCATGAAAACAAACTGCATCGTGGCGGTCCATGCCTCTCTCGATACCTCCCGCTCCTGCCGTGTGCGGATCAAGACGAAGTCGGCCACCGCCCCGTGGGGCTCGGTGGGATTGGCCTGAATCCGGAGCACGACATTCTCGACCCGGAGTTCTTCGGGGGTGATCCCGGCGGCCAGCATGGCGATTTCCTCGTTGCTGGCGGTGAAAGCGGCGTTGGCCAGATCGGTACTGAGAAACCGGAGGCTGCGGGGCCAGTACTCCTGGGCCGTCGCCTGGCGTCGGTCGAAGTGGTCATGGAGGAAGCGGTTGAGGAAGTACTTGGTGGTCGGGTCGCGGGGGTCGGCCTGGGCCTCGACCGTTTCATAGGCCAGGGCTTCGGCCCGGCCGACCTCGTCCACCCGAACGACAATCGGCCTGGGCGGCTCGACCGATGACAGGCGAACCACGGCGATGGTGACGCATAGAAGCAGGACGCCGAGGACGATGGAGAACACGCGAAAGTGACGGTTCGAGTGGATCGTCTCGCCCCATATCTCGGCGTATTCCCGGCCGGCGTCGGATTCTTTGTCTTTGGGTTTTGCCACGACGTTTATGCTCCCTTGAATTTGGAAACCCCGCTGGCGGCCTGGCCGACGAGGCCCATGATTCCACCCCCACCTCCGCTCCCCGAGACGAGTTGTGAGGCAAGCGTGCCGATCATCAGCGAGGACAAAAGCCCCGCGGCCACCAGGGGAACAATGCTGAGGAACCAGGCCGTGCTGTGCCACCAGAAGCTGTTACCGGGCGGCGGACCGTTGATAATGGCCTCGATCCAGCCCATGCTGGCCGCCAGGAACACCCGCATGAGCGCCGCCGCGATCGCGCCGTAGAGGGTGTAGGTGAACATGCCCTTGAACCATCCCCAGAACAGGAACGCGAGGGGCTCGACCAGGAGAAAGGGAATGAAGAGCGGGCCGAGGATCAGGAGCACGCCGAGGGCGAGCTGTGCCCAGATCACCTGCCCCATTGAAACGGCATAGATCACGATGAGACACACGAGAATGAGCAGAAGAAAAAGCTCGAAGATGATGGTGTGGAGAAAGGCCATGAACAGGTAGGACAGGTTCGTGAAGCCATTGAGGACAATGTCCAGCATCCCGCTGCCGGACGAAGGTCGCCATCGCCGAGTCGGCGGCATTGGGATCGCTCCGGTAGACGTTCCGGATGTCGGCCACAGAAACGGTGTCGGCCTGTTGCAACACGTCGCGCCAGCTCCGACTGAACGGCGTGCCGTTGGAAAGCTCAGCAACAGCGGTAACCATATCCCCGGCCGGCCCGGTGAAATCCGTGTGCCAGTCGCGCGCGGTGTGGAGCAAATCGGTGGGCGTTGCGGCCAGTTCGGCCATCGGCTCTGTGAGTGCGCCCACCAAACCCTGCGCCGCGTCACGGACCTGGGTGAGTTGGCTCTGAGCGGTTTGCAACTGTTCCACGAGCTTTTGAAGCTCCTGAACCTGGTTGGCAACCATCGTCCGCTGGTTGCCGTGCATCATCGGCCGCAAAACCAACCAGATCAGGAGTTCGTCCGGGCTGGGAATGCCGAAGATGCCGAAGGCCGGGACGGCCGCGGCGAGTGCGACCAGGAGCGTCCATGTAACGACCCGTTTTTTCATCAGCATCTTTAGTTCCCGGAAAAGACGGGATGCAAGCGATAGCCGCCATACATGGCCGCGATGCGTTCGTTGGCGCCCAGCGCCCGTGCGGTCTCTTCTTGAGCCCACACGGTTTCAAGGGCCGCACGTTCGGCCAAGCGCCGGGCTTCAAGCTCCCGCCGCACGACTTCGGCGTTGTAGGCTTCGGCCGCGGCGGCCGAAGCGTCCCATGCTTCCATTTGAGCCATTGCGGCCAGAAGTTGTCCCTGGGAGAGATTGCCGGCAAGGATCGCTTGCTGCAGCGCCGTCTCGGAAACATTGTTTTGTGCCGCTACGGTGTCGATCTTGTCCTGGGCTTCAGCCGCGGTCGCCGCAAGAGAGGCCGCGGCATCGGCGCGTGCATGGGCCAGGACAACACTGCGATCCGCGTAGTCGCGTTGCCGGGCGAAGGTGGCCGCCGCCGAGTCGGCGGCATTAGGGCCGATCTGGTAGATGTTCCGGATGTCGGCCGCAGAAACGGTGTTGGCCTGTTGCAACATCGCGCGCCAGCTTTCACTGAACGACGTGCCGTTGGACAACTCCGTCACAGCGGTAACCATGCCGGCCACCGGCCCGGTGAAATCCGAATGCCAGTCGCGCGCGGTGTGGAGCAGGTCGGTGGGGGTGGCGATGAGATCCGTAATCGGGTCGGCAATCGCGCCGATCTGGCCGAGTGCGGATTCCTTCAAGTGCTCGAACTGGCCGGTGAGCTGCGCGATGTGGCTGTCCATGCGCGCGAGGGCTTGAACCTGATTGGAAATCTGCGTGCCCTGGTTGGCGATCATCACGAGATAGTGAAGGCTGTCCTGAGCCCTCCCGCGCCGCACAACACCCGGAAGACAGAAAGCTCCGATGGCGATGAGGACGATAAATATTTTTCTCATGGGGATGCTCCTCTTAGTTTGCGAACGGTCCTTAGTTCCCGGAAAAGAATGGATGCAGGCGATAGCCGCCATACATGGCCTCGATGCGTTCGTCGGCGCCGAAGGCC
The DNA here is from genome assembly GCA_965218585.1 of Terriglobia bacterium. Taxonomy (GTDB): domain Bacteria; phylum Acidobacteriota; class Terriglobia; order 20CM-2-55-15; family 20CM-2-55-15. Next base: position 331,912 of record CBDCLE010000002.1, on the reverse strand, counting down.
CGTGTGGCCTCTTCGGCAGCCCACAAGGCTTCAAGGGCCGCACGTTCGGCTAACCTGCGGGTTTCAATCTCTCGCCGCACGACTTCGGCGTTGTAAGCATCGGCCGCCTCGGCGGATGTTTGATAGGCACGGAGCTGGGCCAGCGCCGCGATAAGGCGCGCGCGTGTGAGCGTAGCGGCCGCCCGGGTTTGTCGAAGGCCCGTGCGGGTGACGCTGTTGCGGGACTCAAGATCCGCAACAACACGTTCGGCCTCATCGAGTGTTGCGGTGAGCGCAGCGGCGGCATCGGCCTGGGCATGTGCGAGGACAACGCTGCGATCCGCGTAGTCGCGTTGCCGCCGGAAGGTGGCCGCCGCCGTATCGGCAGCATTGGGGCCGCTCTGGTAGACGTTCCGGATGTCGGCCTCGGTGACGGTGTCCGCTTGTTGCAACACGTCGCGCCAGTTCGGAAGCGGCACGGGGGTGTTGAGCAGAACGAGGGGCGCGGTGAGCAACTGTTGGTAGGAATCCTTGAACGCGCCGATCATGTTGAGGGTGTTGCAGGCAACGGCGGCCTCGTCGACGGGGGTTGCTTCGGCGCCCGCCGCCATGCCCTGCGCCGAACAGTCCAGGCTGGTGAATTGAGTGAGCAATGTCGTGTAGCGCGTGATCCGATTGGCGATCTCCTGAACCTGATTCGCAATCTCGGTCGCCTGCAAGTCCAGGTTGAACTGCGCGCTCGCGCCCGGTGACATGGCCAAGACCCCAGTCAGGGAGAGAGAAAAAGACAAAGCGATGACGCGTGATTTCATTGGATTCTCCCAGTCGGCGGCGGTTGCCGCGGCACGAGGACATCGCCGGTGAACCAGATTCGCAAGCGGTGGCCCGCGCGAATCGTGATGGTGGGAAAGCGATTGAGGAAGCGTTCGAGAATCCGTACCGCGCCTTGCCCGAGCCCTTGACTGGCTCCGGCCTGGAAACCGGCCCGGCCTCCGGCATAGGGGTTGGATCCGATGGCGGTCAGGCCGGAAAGGACGCCGACGGCCCCGGCCGCGGCGAACATCGAGAAATAATGCCGATCGACTTCGTCCTTGAGCGCGCCTTCCCCAATCTGGTTGAGGCCGTTGAATTCGAGCGAGACGCTCCGGCCGTCGGGCCAGATGATGCGGTGGAAGGCCACGGCCAGGCGCTCTTGATCGACTCCCGCAACCGCCTCGACGGTACCGACGACCCGCGCGCCACGCGGGATCAGGACGCGTTGGCGGTCGGTCGAATAAAAGGGAACCGATACGTTGGCGAGGACCGGACCGGGGAAATCGCCACTGAGCTGCGTGACGAGAACGGCCTCTAAAAACGATCCTTCATAGATGCGATCCCAACCGTCCGGATCCGCCGGCTGGCCGGCCACGGGCGTTTCCATCGATGGTTGTGTGAGTGAAACAGGGGCCGCGGCTCCCGCCCCCGGTGCGGGCTGTGCGGTCGCGGCCAGTTCCCGGTCGTTGAGTTCGTTGAGCAATTGGAGAAATTCCCCGGCCGTGGCAATGGAGTCTTCGGCCGTGACGCCGGCCCGGGTAGCCTGGGCGGCCTGAACGCGGTCCGAAAATATGCCCGGCAGTTGCGCCAGGGCTTCGGCGCCCGTCCCCGCATCGTTAGCCGCGGCGGGGTCCGGGTCGGGGTTCCGGTAGGACAGCACGAGCGGCTCGGTGCGCAGGGAACGCCGACGGCGCTCCATTTCCTCGAGCCGCAGCGTTTCGAGCAGGACGGCCTCGGCCTCGCTACGTGGGGCGTTGCCTTCGAAGGGGACGGGTTGATCGTCAGGCGGGAAGCCTGTCGCGGGGTCTTGAGCGGGGAGGGGCACGATGCCCGCTCCCAATATGGCCGCATTCGATTCCTGTTCGTTCTGGAGTTGGGCCAACTGGCGCTCGGCCGCTACGGCCTGTTGTTGGAGCTGCTCGGCTTGCCGGCGGGCTTCGGCTTCGATTGCGGCGGCGGCCCTCTGCTGAAGATCGAAGCCGGCGGCTTCGGGAACGTCGATCTCGGCTTCGGGCCCGCCGCCGGTGAAACTGTAGGTCAGGAGCATGGCGGCCAGGAGCAGGGATATGGCCGCGACCCCGATCTTGGTGACCAGGCCCTCGGGCATGACGCCCCCCGGCGCGATGGGAATCTTTTTCCATAGACTCATGACTAACGCTCCGGTTCGTAGCGCCAGATCGCCCGGCGCTCTCCAATCTGCAGCCAGCCGGAATCGAGGATGCGCCGCACAATGAACAGGCCGTCTTCGGTGAGGTCGTAGGCGGCCAGCGACGGGTCGCCGTCGACGGCTTCATACAGGGCCGGCGATTCCTGGGCGTGGGAGCGGAGATAGGTGAACTGGCCGTCGTGCCACATGGCTTCGACATTGAAGGGGGGATCGAGAGCTCGATCCGACAGGCTGTAAACAAAATGCAGCCGCGTGGGATAGTCCGCCCGAAACTCCTCGACCGCCGCAGCGGCCGCGGCGCGCGCTTCGGCGGCCACCGTGTCGGCCGCCACCTGGGCGTTGCGCGCGGTCTCCCGGGCCTGTTGCGCCATGACCTGATAGGCGGTGACTTCGGAACGGGCAATGAAGGCGGGCGTGTGCGGTTCTGCCGATATGAGAGTGTCGTCCTCGGGCGGCGGCTCGATCCGGACGACCAGGTGAGGCTCCCCGCCTTCGGATGCGAGGAAGGAATAGATCCGTCCGGACTCGCAAATCAGGGCGACGTTGGTTTCCACACCCGTTGCGATCGGCTTCAGGAAGGCCACATTCGCCGCGCCGGTCAGATGCCAGTACTCGGAATCCCCGACCACGAAATCGAGGATGTTCTCGTTCTCCGGCAGGACGATGACGGTGGTATGGCGCACCCGGGTCTCGATATCGACAAGTTGATCGACACCGGGGATCGCCTCGATGCGCAGCATGGGGCCGGCGTCCTGGGCGGTACTCGACGGAGGCTGTCCCAGCCAGAGAAGCGCGGTGCCGGCGAGAGCGAGCGCCGTCCGCGCGACCCGCCGCGTAAAAGGTCGATGAGTCATCACTGTTCACTCCCTGCGCCCAGGATTTCCAGGGCGCGTTGCAGTCCGTGTTCCTCGATCATCCGGGCGCGCCGTTCGGAATCACGGGGGTTGGAGGTATAGAGCCAGTAGCTCGCCGGATCGACTTCGAGCCGGAGGATCGCGGCCTCTCCGGCGCGCCGGAGGTAGAGTTCCATCTTGGGAACGAGAGATCGGATCGTCTCCATTTCGCTGGGATTGAGCCGGAAGATCTCCCCGACCTTTTCGGGGAGATTCGGGTTCGCCAGGAACACCTTGGTGGGCATGGATTCGAGCAGCCCGGATGCGCCGGTCGTACCGGTCACATCGACCGCGCTCTGTGTCGCCATGATGAGGGCGGCGTTCTTCTTCCGCCAGGTCTTGGCGGCCTCGGCGAGATAGGACAGCACGGCCGGGTCCTTGAGGTAGCGCCACGCCTCGTCCACCACCATGAGCTTGACCCGGGCAATGCCGGCGGGGTCTTCCAGCGCAAGCCGCAGGCGTTCGAGCAGGTAGAACATGGCGGCTTCGCACAGGTCTTCATGCTCGGCCGCCCCGGCCAGATCGATCACTTGCCAGTCGGCAAATTCCAGGTCGGCGCCGTCGGCCGGGTTGTCGAAATACCGGGCCCAGGTGCCCGCGCCGTGCCAGCGTCCCATCGCCGCCCACATGCGCCTGGGCAAGGACCGGACCAGGGAACTGAGGTCGCGCCGTGCCGGGGGAAAGGCATAAAGGTCTTCGATGCGGTTGCGGATCTCGGTGGGATCGTCGCCGCTGGTTTCCATGCCCCCGAGCCGGAGGAGTCGCGTGACCCAGCCGGTGAGGAACTGAAACGTGCGCTCACCGGGCGGGAGACTGAACGGCTGCAACCGGAAGGCATCCTCCGATCGGCTGTCATCGGGCGAGAGTTCCAGGTAGCCCCCGCCAAGGAAGCGTGTGAGCCAGCGATAGCTTCCCCCGAGGTCGAGAATCAGGACGCGCGGCCGGTACTGCAACGCCTGAACGAGCAGGAAATTCAGCGTGAAGCTCTTGCCGGCCCCGGTCGCTCCCAGGATCAGCGTGTGCCCGACATCGGCAAAGAGGTCATAGAAGAATGGCGTTTGCCAATGGGTTTCGAGTGTTGTGAGTGCCGGCGCACCAAGATGGGCGCTCCGCTCCGTGCCGCGCGGCGGGCCGAACAGGGGCGCGAGCGAGGCAGCGGCACCGGCGGACACCAGGACCTTGCGCAGTTGCCGGGAGCGGGGCTGGCCGGGCATCCGATTGAACCACTGCGCGAGTTGCCCATAGCCCTCCCGGATCAGCTTCGCGTCGTGGGTGGCGAAGATGCGCCGCACGTCGCCATCCAGGCGCTCGATGTCGGCCAGCTCGCCATGCAAGGCGATGGACAAACTCACGTCGCCATAGGCAATGCCATCGGTTTCGAGTTCCACCAGGGCTTTGGACAACCGATCCGACTCCGCGCTGGCCACGCTGTCCTCCATAGCCACGGCACTGCCTTCGGTTTCCTGAACGTGCGCCATCATCGAGTACCGCTGCGAGAAGTAGTGCTTGCGCGCGGAGTTGATCTTCTTCCGGCCCGCCTCGGTCGTGTAGGGGCGCCATTCCAGCGACACCGTCATGCGGGCGTCGAGCCGATACAGGTCGTTGAGCATGTTGGCGCGGGCCGCGCCCGGTGGCGAGAGCAGGGAATAGAGGATGACGGGTTCCCCGTCGAGGCGCAGGAAGCGCCGCTCGGCATCCAACTCGGAAACGGCGAGGCTCCAGTTCAATCCAGAGCTGACCGAGCCATCCCAGGGCAACCCCGGCCGGTTGACCAACTCACTGAAGAAACGGCCCCCGTCCCGGCCGTTCAACAATTCGATCGGGGTCAGGTCGGAGACGAGCTTCGAGGCGGCATCCACAACCTGCCGGAAACGCGAGGCCGCGGTCTCGATCTCGTCGTAAATGTAGACGGCCTCATGCGGCGCCCGGTTCCGGGCAAACCAGGCGCGACAGTAGTTGAACCACCACGGCCCCCGTCCATGCATCGTGGTGGCCTGTTGCAATCCCGGATCGTGACACCAGACCAGATACGCCTGAACGTCCTGCAATCGTTCGGTAAGGAATGCCTTGCGGCGCCGCCGCGCAAGTGCCGAGACGCTATCGCCGTCATCGGATGCGTCTGCGGGAAGGTCAACCGGCCGCCGGAGCAGATAGAAATGGAGCCGGCCGCCGGGCTCGACATTGGAGAGCAGCCGGGTCCAGCGTTCCAGCACCGTATCGAGCGCCTCGCCCGTTCGGCCATCGAGCGTGCTCGAGGTGATGCGGCCGACGCATAGCAACTGACCATCCCGGGTCAGGCAGGTCCGGTCGTCATTGAGATAACCCCACCAGGGCAACTCCTCGGCCAGCGCGCCGGCCGCATCGTATTCCCTGCGTTCACCGGCAAGATTCATGGATGCCGTCCTTCGAGGATCACGCGCCACGGCTCGGCAATCCACTTGCCGGGGTCGTAACGCGGTTTGAAACGGGTCGACGCCTTGAGGATCGCCAGCATGTTGGGATCCTGTTTCCAGGCGAGGTAGCCCGCGCCCCACAACACAACAAAAACCACGGCTGCCGTGACGATGGCGTTCAGGGCATTCCAGAGGGCGAGCGCCAGCGTGGCGCTCAGGATGAACCACGTGCGTTCGACCCCCATGATGGTGAGCGGGCGGCTGAGACTGGGGTAGCAGGGCCAGAGCCGCTTGCCTTGCCGCGCCATCAGGGAAACAGCCAGCCGAGGAAATTGACCGCACCCACGGCCATGCCCACCCCGAAGATGATCCCGGCCATGGCCTTCTTGCTGCCGCCCTCGCCGAAGGCGAACATCAGGCCGCCACAGACGATGCTGATCAGGGCCAGCCCGCGCGCGATCGGCCCGGTAAATGCGGCCTCCAGGACGGTGATGGCCTGGAGCCAGGGGCTCTGCGCCCATACCGCGACCGGAGCGCATAGCAGAATCGCCACGACCCCCAGGCCGCGGTGCCACCATGTGTTGTTTGTAACCAGAGTCATCGTTGCCCTCCCTGTTCGTTTGTTAATCGGGATACAGACCGTCATCGCCCCGTTCGAGAGCCTGTTGAAGGTCCCGATCCCCGGAGCCACGGCGAATGCCGCGCTCTACCAATTCAACCCGCCGCCCCAGATCGGCCAGCCCCAGCACACGTGCCAGCTCGTAGAACACCACGATGCTCGTGACGCACGCCGCCGCCGCGTGAAGAGTAAGCGTGAGCCAATAGGTGCGAAGGATCGCGCCCCACCAGGGCGATAGGAAATCGAGTTGCGACCCGACCAAAAGAACAGCCGTCCCGGCCCACACCGCCGTGATGCCGATGCCAAAGAAGATCGGTTTCATAGTTCGATGACTCCCTTGCCACGTTCGCCACCACCGCCACCGCCACCGCCCTGACTCGCCGACCGGGCGAGTTGTGCTGCACTGGCGATGAGCGATTGGGCGCGCGGGCTGCCGTTGCCGTGCATCTGGAATCCCGCCGCGGCCTTGGCCGCGATGTCGGCGGCCCGGTAGTTGCCGGAGACGACTTCGATGTTGACGTGGCCTCGGGTGAGGCCGTCGGATTCGAGAAATTCCAGCTGCGCGTCGGGATACTGCACCCGGCCGTCCTGGACGGGCAGATGGAGTTCTCGGGCGGCTTTCTCGCGCTCCCGGTTGGCTGCCTCCTGGCCGCCACGGATGCGCGCGGTCTCGGATCGGCTATTGATCTCACCTTTCAGTTCCGCGTCGATGCGGATGCGCCGAAGCGTTGCCCCGCGTTGTTGGAAGCGGGCCTGTTCGGCCCGTGCCGCCCGGTAGATGGCCACATCGTGGCTCGCGTCGTGAGCTTTCGGTAGTGGGCTCCCCCATATTCGTTGTTCGGGGTCCAGGCCCCATTGACTGCCTTGCTCGAGGGCGCGGCGGGCTCCCTGTTCCGTGGGAGTCAACACACGGTAGGTCCCGCCCTTGGGCCCATGAAGGGTGCGTTCGGTGACCAGTCCATCGGCCTTCATTCGGTTGACGGCCTTGCGCGCCGCAAACGGGTTCCCCCCGAACCGCTCTCGGACAAGATCGGCCAGGGCGAGGACCCGGTAATGACCGACGTCTGCCACAGCGGCACGCATTCGCTCTTTGATGTCCTGGCACTCCCGGCGCGGATCGTAGGTGCGCCGATGTCCGGGGCGCTCCGCCCCCCGGTCGGGCCGGCGCTCGGGTCCAGGCTCCGGTTGCCGGTCACGCGTTGTCGTCTCCCGGATGTCAAAGCGCGCCACGCGGCTATGCCTCTGTCTCGGGCGCCGGCTCGGCCGCGGCTGCTTCATCCTGTCGAAGCGCCCAGATCCGGGTGTGTGCGATGTCGGCGACCTTGGCCAGGAGCAAGAGGTCATTGCGGCCGAAGCTGTGCGTACTCTTCCACTGCTCACCGGCGCGGTAGACGCGTGAAAAGACGACGCTGTAGCGGGCCTGTCCGTCCTCGGTGGGATTCATCCAGATTGTCCCCTTGACACGGCCGAAGCGGATCTCATCGGCCGGTTTCGTGTCCGTCATTCCGGGCCCCTCCTTCTGTTAGCGGCTCAACTCGATTTCAGGTGCCCTCGTCGGGACCGCCGGTTGCGGTTGATGCGCGACCACCGGAGTGGGCATCGCCCGCCCGCGTCCCGGCACCTCGCCCGTTACGGTGGGTCGATCCCTGGTCTCGCCCATGGTCTTGGCTCGGTTGCGCTCGGGCGCTTCGCAGACATAGTCGGAAATGCGTCCGGCCTCGGCCGCCGCCTTGTGGATTTCCTTCGGGTCGTCCTGGAGCACCTCGACCCATCCCTTGACGTAGGCGGTTCCGTGTTGCGGTTCGTAGGCCACGCCCAGGCGATCGGAGGACATCATGGCGCTGATTTCCGCCCGCAGTTCTTCCCGCGCGTAAGCCTCCGACCCGAAGCCGTCCTTGATGCCCTGTTGAAGACTCTCCCGGTTCATGCGGCTCTCGTGTCCGGTGCTGTGGCCGACTTCATGGAGCGCGGTCTGGTAATAGCCTTCCGCGTTCTTGAATTGCGACCGGTCGGGCAGGACGATCTCGTCGCGCGGCATGTTGTAGTAGGCCCGGTCGCCGTTGACTTCGCGGATCGGCACACCATTCGCCTCGATGACTTTCTCGACGTTCTGCTGCGCCTCCCATTCGGGAGTCGGCGCGGCCCGGTTGGGGAGTTTCAACCCGTCGGCTTGCTCGACGTTGAACACGGTGTAGCGTTTCCACATGGGCCGCGTTGTCTTCCGAGCATCGGGATTCTTGCGGCCGTCTTCGGCCAGCTCGCCCGGGGTGGCTTCCTTCCCGTCGGCCCGCATCGGCGGCTTGTAGACGAGGATCGTGGTGCCCCGTTCGCCTTTCCGCACCTGCCCCCCGGCCTCTTTGATCTGGTTGTAGGTGCCCCAGCGGTGATCGTTCCAGGCGCGCCCGGTGCGCTTGACCATCAGTTGCAACGCATTCCCGCCTTGATGGCGCGCGCCCGTAGAGAAGTTTTCGGGCAATCGGTTTTCGCCGGGCTTCCAGTGCTTCTGCCACGGCGCGGTGCCACGCTCGATCTGGGAGATGATGTCGTCGGCAAACTGCCTGTAATACTCTTCGGTGCTTGTCTTTCCGCGCGTGGGCCGCCCCCTGCCGGGATGGGTATCGGTGTGGGGTTTGTGTTCTGGTTGGGGCGTGGCGACCTTCTCGAAGTGCCGCACCGTTTCATCGCCCATGGGAAGCGCATCGTGATCGAGCCGCGCGCGCCTGGCGGTCGCCAATTCCAGAGGGGTCCGTCCCTCGTTGTCGCGAACGTTCGGATCCGCTCCCTGTTGAAGCAATCGGTGCGTGCCGATATAGGAGGCTTTTTCAGCGGCACGATGCAAGGGAGTGCGTCCTTCTGAATCGGCCGGATTGACAGTGTCTTGAATCCGCGCCTTCGATTCCGGGCTTGTCCGCACGTCTCCGGAGCGAACGTATTGGACAGGCACACGGCCCGTATCATCCCGCGCCTCCAGGTGGGTCCCGGCTTCGCCGAGCCGATTCACCAGGTCCTGCCGGTCGGCGGCATAGGCCAGGTGCATTGGAATCCGCCCCGCGTTGTCGCGAACCCTCGGATCGGCCCCATGATTGAGAAGAGTCTCGGTGCCCTCACCCCAACCCTTGTCGAGGGCCCGATGCAGGGGCGTCTCGCCCGCGTTATCGCGCACGTTCGGGTCGGCCCCGGCTTCGATGAAACAGACGATCATTTCCTCGCGCCCCGACTCCGCGGCATGATGCAGAGGGGTTCGTCCCTCGTGATCGCGGGCACCGACATCCGCCCCCGCCTCTATCAAGAGATGGGCGCGACCCGTGGTTGGGTTGTGCGCGGCCCGGTGCAATGGCGTCGCGCCTGTCTCGTCCCGGGCGTTTACGTCGGCCCGGGCGTTAATCAAGGTGCGGGATACATCCAGGTCGGGATTCCGGATGGCGGCCCGATGCAGGGGTGTCTCGCCCCGCCAATTGCGGATGTTTGGATCCGCGCCACGTTCGAGAAGGTCGCCGACCTGGTGATGGGTGTGACCCCCGGCGGCGCGATGCAATCGAGACGCGCCATCGAGGAGAGAATCAATGAAGTCTTTTCTCCGGCTCATTTAATCCGCCTCCGGCTGGTTCGGATCGGGCGCGGCAAAAAATTCCTCGTCGCTGATGACGTCCTCGGTGGTCGGGAAAAATCCCATCCGGGCGGCCAACTCTTCCGACGCCTCGAACGCCTCGCCACTGGCCCAACAGGCGTTAAATTCCTCCGGCGTCGTTGCAACACGGATCTGTCGTGGCATGCTCACCTCCCGATGTGGGGTCATTGTTCACTCCGACCTGAGAGTGGCAGGACGAAAGGACCGAACACGCGGAGCGCCTGACGGCTGGCCACCTCGGCGCTGTTCCAGAGTGTGTGGCGCATGATTCCAAGGACAGATCCCAGCATCAGCCCCAGGACCAGCGCCCCGATAAGCAATCGCCTCTCCCGGAAGGCCCGGAGCTTGAGCGACCCGACGGGCGATTGAACCTCGCGTATGGACTTGTCCAATAGTGCGGCGATTTGCTTGGAAAAGTTGTCGGTCGCCTTGTCAAGAACGCCCTGTATCTGCTGCTTCGCGTCATCGAGTTTGTTCTGATACGTGTCATTGACACCCTTGACGAAGCGATCCCAATAACTCATGTGGATGTCATCCAGCGTCTTTTGCGCTCTCTCGAGAGCTTTCTGCGCATTGCCTTCCTTCAGTGTTTTGGTGAGCACGTCATGAAACGTCACGATCCGGTCTGTAAATTGATCGAGGGCCACTTCGGTCCGTTCTTCGGTCTGTTTGATCTTCACCGCCGCGATCTGGATCAGACTCCGTTTTCGTTCGGAGAGATTGCGGGCAAGTGCGATGATCTTTTCGTCGGTCTTCGCATCATTGGAATCAATCGCGGCCGTGAGTAGTTTGACCAATTCCCTGACACGCTTGCTCTCGGGGTCCTTGCCCCGCTCCGGCTCCTTCGGTCCCTGGCCTTCCTCGGAAGCGTCGGCCTGTTGAGGGACCGTGTTCTTGTTAACAGCTGAATGGACCAGGCTGGCGAGTTTGCCTACCGGGATCTTCCGTTTCTCATTGGCATCCCGTTCACTCATGGCATTCAACCTCGACGGCCGGCCGATTGTTGAGCCGATACACAGCCGCTACATCGGCGTCAGCGGGAAAAAGCACGAAGCAACGTCCTCCAGAGTAAGCGCGCCCGTCCTCCGGTTGAGTTGATCCAGGATGCGTTCCTGCGCGGCAATCTGTTCGGCGATCTCCGCGTTCTTTGCCACCTGCCACCGAAATCGTTGTTCGGTCGCGGCGATGCCGAGCCAGGCCGCGCCGAGGACTCCCGCGAGCATCAGCGTGCCGGTGAAAATAGCCCGTCCCCAGGTACGGATGACGTGATCGACCTGGCCGGGCACGGCAAACGCGGCAACAAGCCCTTCCCGCTTTTTCAATAAATCGGCTGTAATCCGTGTCATTGCGCTCGATAGTTCGGTTCCGACCTTGGACCGCTCCGCGGTACCCGCTCCGCGATAGGTCGACAAATACTCTTGGATCTCGTCAACGACGATCTTTCGGAGTTCGTCTCGTGTCAGCGCATCACCCATCAGCGTTCGATCTCCGGGGCCGGTATCTCCCGCCGAAGCGAAGCCTCAGCGCGCTCGAGGGTGCGCCGTGCGTAGTGTTCTGGGTTGGGTTGATCCTCGGCCCGCCGGTCTTCCAGGCGAGCCCGGACAATGGCCGGGTCCAGCCCGCGCCGAAGCGCCTCCCGGCACCACGCCCAATCGCGTTCACTCTGAGAGACGGCCGCCCCTGCCGGGGGCCGGGCAAGGTTTTCCGCCTCGGCTCTGTCGCGTTCTTCATCGTGAGCCTGTTCGATGAGCTCGCCGGAAACCTTCTCCGTGTCGTCTTCCCCGCGCTGGGAAAAGAATTTCTCCGCCATCGCGCGCCTCCATTCCTGTTCGTGCCGGTCCCGGCCGCGTTGACCGCTTCCACGGTGCCGCCGTCAAACCGATCTGCTCTCGGAGTTCCCACGACACTTCGACCGCGATCCCCCGTTTCACGCCTCGTGAAATTCAGCTTCCGTTGAAAGGTTGCCGAACTCGCCAAATGGCCTGATCAGCGGCTCCGGCTCCCGGCGGCTGGCCTCGATCTGCTGCCGCAACCCGGCATCCATCTCCACGTCGATCCAGCCGACGGCCCACTCGCCCAGAGAAATGGGCCTTGGAAAACGGCCCTGGGCAATGCGCAGGGAGATGGTGCTGCGCGCCAGTCCCCTGCGGGCCCGGCCGGCCGGCAGCCTCAGAATGCGGGGCGGCTGACTGAGACCCGAGTCGAGGATTTCGTTCATCACGACCCGAGCCTAGCTGGGCGATTTGGGCGATTAAAGCGCGAAAAACGACAAGTGGGGTTCCGGTAACTTCAACGTGATCAACAGACTATGAAATTACGGATCGGTGGAAAGAGCCGACCCGGCCAGCAAGAGTGGCATCGAAGTCTTTTAAAAGGAATGCGTTACAGAAAGTGCCGTTTGGGCGAAAACATTCCCCCAACTTTTTTCGCTTCTTATTCGGCTTTTTATAGCTGTATTTCTAGCCCGCATATTTCACCGATAGGACCAGAAAAGGCCGCCCTGTCTGGCATAAAGCGTTTTGAAATAAACGTTTAACAAGCCAAACGGAGACGGCCCTTATGAGAACAGAGTGTAACCAAACGACGTTCGAATTTCACGGACTTCTTCAACGAAAAGTGAAGGCGCGTTTTGACGGCGGAAAGATCACCTCCGACGCTGGGGTTCTGCTGTTGAGGGAAGTGGAAAAGCGAACGGGTCTGATCGCCGGACTGGCCGAGTGTTTCAGGGATTACCGGGACGCGAGGTTGATCGAACACACGGTGAGCGAGTTATTGGGGCAGCGCGTCTACGGACTCTGTCTGGGCTACGAGGATCTGAACGATCATGACCAACTGCGGACCGATCCGATGCTGGCCGTGGCGGTGGATAAGGCCGATCCACTGGGGGAGAAGCGGCGGCAGGCCCGAGACCGGGGAAAAGCGTTGGCGGGCAAGTGTACGCTGAACCGGTTGGAACTGACCGGGGAGCAAGTCGATGGGAAGGAGCGGTACAAGAAGATGGCCATGGACCCGGACAAGATCGACCGCTGGATGGTGGATGCATTTGTGGCGGCTCACGGATCGGCGCCCGAGGAGATTGTTCTGGACCTGGATGCGACCGATGATCCGATCCATGGCCATCAGGAAGGACGGTTCTTTCACGGCTACTACGGCAACTACTGTTATCTGCCGCTCTACATCTTTTCGGGAGAGCATCTGCTATGCGCCCGGTTGCGGTGCTCCAATGTCGACGGTGCGGACGGCGCCGTCGAGGAATTGAACCGCATCATCGGCCAGATCCGGCAGAGCTGGCCGGAGGTGTCGATTATCATCCGGGCCGACTCGGGCTTTTGCCGGGATGAATTGCTGAGTTGGTGCGAGGCCCACCAGGTCGATTACGTGGTGGGTCTGGCCAAGAACGATCGGCTCAAGCGCGAGATCGCTGAATCGATGAGTCAGGCCGAAGCCGAGTTTAACGACACCGGGAAACCGGCGCGGGTGTTTAACGATTTCCGGTATCGCACTCGGAAGAGCTGGACCTGCACCCGACGCGTCATCGGCAAGGCCGAGTTCCTGGAGAAAGGCGCCAATCCTCGATTCGTTGTGACCTCACTGTCGCCGGAACGCCTGGACGCCCGCGCCCTCTATGAAGACTTTTACTGTGCGCGGGGCGACATGGAAAATCGCATCAAGGAACAGCAGTTGGATCTATTCGCCGACCGGACCAGCGCGGCAACCATGCGCGCCAATCAACTCCGGCTCTATCTGTCCTCGGCCGCCTACATGCTCCTGCACGCGTTACGCCGTCTGGGACTGAAGAATACCGATCTGGCCCGCGCTCAGTGCCAGACGATCCGCTTGAAGCTCCTCAAGATCGGAGCTCAAGTCCGTCTGACGGTTCGCAACATCTGGATCTCCATGTCGGAAGCCTATCCCTACGCCGAGGTCTTTGCCCTCGTCCATCGAAACCTGCAGGCGCTTCCTCTGCGCTGCTGAGAACCGACCCGATCCCCTGCGCCAAAATCGACTCGCTCTTTTCGGCTCCGCCGAGGTTTGTCTCAGTGCGTTTCGTCACCCTCTTCTGAACCCGAAAACGCAGCAACTCCCGCTTGTCGACACCGCCGAGTCACGCCACACATGCCCAATTCGAACCCAGATCCTCCCGAATCCGATTCTTACTGCCCAAATCCCCCTGATCGCCGGACTGGTGAAACATGCGGGCTAGGTCGAGTATCTTGTTCGCAACTGAATAACCAACGGAAGTGGAGAGTCGGCGCCGCATGGGCGTCAGGTATGAAAGGAGCCGGCGCATCGGCTGTATCGCCGGTTCCAGTAGGACTTCGGTGTCTGCCATATGTTCTTTTTTACACGAATACGTGGCAACAGGAAAGCGGACGCGAACCGGAGAGGGAGTCTTTTGATCCCCAGGCGAGTGCTGTGCTCAAAGTTTGAACCGAGGGTTTGGGGTCAGGCGCGTGATCAGTCCACGCTTTCGGTATCCGGTAACGTGTGGGCGATGGCGAGTGCGGCCCAGGCCGTACCGGCCGCTGAAACCCACTGATGCCGGCCGAACGGAAAGCCGCTTTCAAAGTACGGCTGCAACGGAAAAGCCCGACTCTTGACCAACCACGATCCGTCCTGGTATTGCGTGCTCAGTAGAAACTCCACGCCTTTCCGGTATGCCTCGTCGGCCACCCGAATACCGGCCTCATGCAGCGCAAAAAGGGATATCCCCGTCGCATAAGCGTCCGGATCCAACTGTGGCAGTTGTGACCAACCTCCCGTCGCTGTCTGTTGCCGGAGTATCTCCTGAATCGCTGGTTCCCAGGCGGACACGGGCGCGTCAGCCCAGACCAGGCCCACGAGCCGCATGGCACGCTCTTCGGCCGAGTTGGTTTCCGCAGACAGCAGCCAGCCCCGAGCCTTCTCCAGAGCCTCCTCGATCCGAGCCGCACCTCCCGGAGTCGGATAGAGAGTCAGGCCCCGGACCCCCATCGCCGTGTGGGTGACGGTACTGTATTCGATCGGAGGCCGGTTGACGCCGTTCCCGAGCCAGCTTCCGTTGGGCATCTGCGAGGCCAGGATCCAATGCGTCATCGACGCCGTCACCTTGTCCAGTGGATAACCCTCCCCGTGAAGCGCCATCTGGCTGGACCCGAGCGTCAGGGCGTGCCCTCCCGGAACGGCCGCGACTCCCTGCATCATCGGGTTTCGGGCCAACGCGGATACGGTAAGAATGTCGTCAATGTTCTCCGAAACCAGATCCTCATCCAGGGGGATACCCTTACGCCGGGCCAGAGTCGCGGCGGCCGCCGGTACCGTGTTGTGGTGACAACTGATACATGCGCGCGAATCGAACACCGGTGGAGCGGACTCGAGCAGTAGCCGAACACCTCGCCTTACGGAGAGTCGAGGATCGGCAATCCCCCCCGGCCGGGGCGCAGCAAAAACTTCCTGTCGCGGACCGTCGCCCCGTGTCGCTCCAAGCTCCCGAAGCACGGCTATTCTTGCTTGATCCGCTCTGTAGATTGCCCAATCAAGCGGTCTCTCGCCTTCAGTGGTCTCCGCGTTTGGGTCGGCGCCACTTTCGATCAGGAGCCGTAACGTCTCCGGGCCCGCCAGTTCCGAAGATGCCGCCGTCAGCAACGGCGTCTTGCCGTAAGGGCGGCCCTCGGCATTGGCGTTTGCTCCCTGCTCGATCCATTGCTCGATCAACTCGGGGCTCCGTCTGTTGGACGCATCGATCAAGGCGCCTTCGGTAATGCGGAGCCCCCGGGACATCAGGTAATCGATCGTCTCTGGCCGGTCCCGGACGTAAACAGCTCGCAACGCCGCAGCAGGGACCTCTTCGCCGGGATCCATACCTCTGTCAACCAGGAACCTCAACACCCCTACATCGGAGGACCGCATAGCCATCGCCAGCGCGGTAAAGCCATTGGGATCTGTGGCCCTCTGGTCGGCTCCGTGGTCCAGGAGCAACTCGAGGACGCTACTGGTCCCCGGATATCCAGCCGCAATCAGTAGTGCGGTCCGACCGAGCCCATCGGATCGCGCGTTGACGTCCGCACCGTGGTCGATCAGCAGCCGAACCTTTTCGAGGTCAGGAACAGCCCACATCAATGCCGTCGCACCCACAGCATCGGCCTGGTTGGGATCCGCTCCACCCTCCAACAGCACCTCGACACATTCGGCATCCGCGAAAAGAGTGGCCAGCATCAGTACCGGAATGCCCTCTTCGTCTGTGATGTTGGCGCTGACTCCGTCGTCAATCAGTCGCGCCACCGCGGCGGTATCACCGCTTTGGATCGCCTGGAACAAGGATTCTTCCGCATTGTTGTTTTGGGCTGACAGAGAGACCGCAAAAGACGCGATCAACGCCAGTCGAAAGAACTTCATCGTTCCTCCTCCCGGTGAGAGCTCGAGTAGCGAGCGTGGGGCGGCCAAGCCGAGGCCGTTTCACCTTCGACAGAACTGAACTGTAAGAATACGGGTAAATCTAACTACAGGTGGAATTTGTAAGCAAGGAAAGTTTCGAGTCCGGTTCATGTGATGAATTCCTGCTACTTGCCGGCTTAGGCGAACACAGGTCAATCCCAACGACCCTTGGATTCGCGGAGACAATCGCTGTAGAATCCCGAGTCAATCCCCGGAAGATCTTCTCGAAGGAGGACGATATGCGTACAAGAATCCTGATCATCGCTCTGGCGGCAGTTCTCGGAGCCGGCGTCGCGGCAGTGACGGTAGCCAGACAGCAAGCCCCGACACTGACGATCGAAGAGGTGACCGACAATCTCTACATCGTCATCGGCAGCGGTGGAAACGTGGGTGTCCTGGTAACCGACGAAGGCGTGATCCTGATCGACGACAAGTTCGAGCAAAACTACGATGAAATCGTCAGGAATGTCAGCAGCGTGACGAACCAACCGATCCGCTACGTCATCAACACGCACTATCACAGTGACCACGCCGGCGGAAATTCCAGATTCCTGGAGGTTGCCGAAGTGATTTCGACGACTAATGCCCGGACCAACATCCTGGAAGGCAAACAGTCCAACGCTGCCCCGGGTATGGTGCCCGCACGTCTTGTGTTCACTGAAGAGCTCTCGATTTTCCTCGGTGGTCAGGAAGTGCGCGCCCGACATTTTGGCCGTGGTCACACGGGCACTGACGCGATCATCTACTTTCCCGAGCTGCGAACGGTCCACATGGGCGACATGCTGGCTGGAACGACGCCGCTGATCGATTACAACGGCGGCGGCAGCATCGTCGACTGGACAACCAGTGTGGACGCAATGATGGAAGAGTTCGACTTCGAAACCGTGATTCCAGGTCACGGTACGGTCACCGACGTCGCCGGTCTTAGGACGTATCGGGACAACGTCGTGGTTCTTCGGGACCGCGTAACAGGCCTGATACGGGAAGGCCGAAGTCAGGAAGAGATCGGCGCAATACTGGGCATGGAGTACCCCGCATACACACCCACCAGCCTGCAGACGCAGTGGAGTCTGCCGGGATTCATGACAGAGCTGAGATAGGGAATCGCGCGGCCCGATCTTGAGGGGGCTTCGTAGGCGGACCTTAGTGTATTCCGCAGCCTATTCGACGTCGATGCAGAGCAGATCTTCCGCGACGACGAGTTCGCCCGAATATGACTCGCGGACCACTCCTACGTTTGCCTCGAGGTCGCCGGCACTGAAGTTAGAAAACCGCTGATCTTCCGGTTCGATACCGATCAGATGGCTGAGGACAAGTTTTTCGACGTTGGCGTCGCGCGCGACCTGACCCACCACGCTTGGCCGCGCGTGGATACCGGATCGGGAAGCTTCTGAAACGGCGAAGTGCATCACGAGAACGGTGGCGTCGCGGGCAAATTCGACGAAACGGGGGTCGCTGCCGTTCTGGTCGCTGCTGAAGACAATGCTGACGTCCCCCGCCTCGACCCGATACGCAAGCGCCGGTATGCCGTGCGGCACTCCGATCGAACTGACACTCAGACCGTCGGATTCGAATACCATGGTGGGATCAGGTTCGTCCGTGTCAACCGTAGTGACGTCCAACCGAACGCTTCGGTTCCTCCCACCAACGGTCCCGGACAAAGGAGGAAACGCCCCGGCCTCGTCACTGAACAAGCGATTCAAGAAAGTGGCGGCATCGGGTATCACATCGTTTCCCGACGGACCGACAAAGGGAAGGGTCGCAGTTCTGAAGTTGTTGCTCGTCCACAGTAAGGCGGGCACGTCCGATACGTGATCGGGATGGAAATGGCTGATCGCGAGGAGGCTCAGATCTTCGATCCGGGCTCCAGCCTCTCCGAATCGTGCAAAAGCCCCGCCACCAGCATCGACCATGATCCGGGCACGTCCATCGACCCAGACCAGGTAGCTCGAGGAAGCGCGGGCGTCGCGGGAAAAAGGACCGCCAGACCGAGCACCTGCAGCGTAAGGGCCGTCTCATTACAACCGTTCTGAAGCGCCCACGCGGGATGTGCGAGGGCCAGTAAGACTAGGCACAAAACTACAACTCTCAGAACAATCCGCATCTGTCCACCTCCCAGCCTGATGCTCGAGCCAGAAACTTCAAGGCTCGTTCGATCGTCGGATCAGCTTGCCACACGTCGCCAATCAAAGCCATCATTCCGTTTCAGGAGGCCAACAGAATGGACTGGAGACTGCTGCTGACGACTTTCGTTACGATTTTCGCGGCTGAACTGGGTGACAAGACGCAACTGGCGACGTTCTCGTTCGCCGCGTCGGCTTCATCCCGATGGATGGTGTTCCTAGGGGCCTCACTCGCCCTTGTAGTGACCTCAGCGATCGCTGTGATCATCGGAGAGGGTGTAGGTCGAATTATTTCGCCCGTCCTTCTCAGGCAGGGGGCCGGCGTCCTATTTATCATCCTTGGGGTTCTGTTTCTGTTTACGGGCGCTGAGAACGGTGCTTGAGTGAAGGACTGGGAGTCTTTCTTGATCGGACCGGGGAAGCGCTAGGTTTTCGAGCCCACTGACTAACGAAAATAGACGGATCGCCTCTACTAAAAGCCGGCAAGATCTTCCATGGGCTGCCCTCGCATCTGCTCGACGAAAGCGACGGGGTCGGGGCCCATGGGCACGATGTATACCTCGGTAAAGCCGGCGGCACTATAGTCCTTCATTTCGTTGACAAACGCTGCAACATCACCCCCGCCTAACGCCTGTCCTCTATAGAGGGCCGCCTTCTTTATCGCGTCATAGTCAGTGCCTTCGTTTGCGCAGTGCTCTCGAAGTACATCGAGTTTGTGCTTCGCCTCGTCCAGATCCCCCGTAATGAGGTTGCAGGCGGTAGCATACCGGGCAACGAACTTCAAGGTTTTCTTCTCTCCCATACCCCCGATCATGATCGGCGGATGGGGTTTGGCGATGGGTTGGGGTGAACAGAGGGTTTCCGCCAGCTGATAGTGCTTGCCTTCGAAAGGACCATTGTTGTCGCTCCACATCTGTTTACAGATCTGGATCGTCTCTTCCAGACGTTCGAAACGCGCTGAAATAGGCGGAAACGGAACGCCCAGACCCACATGCTCGCGATCGTACCAGGCTGCCCCGATTCCCAGTTCCGCTCGTCCGCCTGAGAGGACATCCGTCGTTGTTACAATCTTGGCCAACAGGCCCGGATGCCGATATGTAACGCCGGTCACGAGAAGCCTCAATTGGACGCGTTCGGTGCAGGCAGCCAGAAACCCCAGCGTTGTGTAGCCTTCGAGCATTTCATGCTCGGCCGGGAAAAAGACTTCCATCTGAAAATAGTGATCCATGACAGAAACCGAGGAGCAACCGATCTCTTCGGCGGTCTCCGCGATCCGGCGGAGCGTGGGCGCGAGGCTTTGCGGACTATCCGGCCATGTGAGGCTGACAACGTGAATACCGAGTTTCATTGGGGTCTCCCTTTCGTTGATCGTCGAGGGCTAATTGTCCGCACGATCCCGACTCGGCGTCAAGGCCTGTTGCCTGGGCCGCTTCCCTTTCGTATCCTTCGAAAGCGCTCTAAACGGTGACCTCATGAACTGGCTATCGGATCGAACCTTTCGGAAATACATGCTCATTCAGGTTCCGGGCTGGTTCTTCCTTTTGTTCCTGTTGCTTTTCCTCAGGCCAAGAGTGAAGATGCCAGACTGGGTGGGAGTTATGCTGTTGGGTTTCTGGGTTGTCAAAGACCTGGCTCTCTATCCCTTCCTCCGACAGGCATACGAAGAAAATCCCCGGTCCGGCGCCCAACTCATGGTGGGCCTTCGCGGAATCGTCACCGCGGACCTTCGGCCGGAAGGATACATCCGCGTGCGCGGCGAACTGTGGCGCGCACGAGCCACTACAGAACCTGTGCAGAAAGGCACCAGGGTAGAAGTTGTCGGTGTGAGGGATCGACTTACGTTGGCTGTTGAACGGTTGGACGAACCGTGATGTAGAATCAATCGACCCTCTTCTGTAGGTGCGGTCTGTGACCGCACGTCAAAGAATCGCCCTGTGCGCTCACAGACCGCACCTACAGAAGATATCGCCCCACCTGCTGTGCTAGTCTGACCTGACCTGGTTCCCACCGAAGGAGGATTCTTATGCGAAATCGTCATCTCGCGATTGTCGTGACGATTGTCTCGATGCTGGTCGTGAGCAATATTCCGGTTGTGGCCGCACAGAGCCGCAGCGTCTACGCGATCTCAAACGCACGCATCTACCCCGTATCCGGTCCCATGATCGAAAACGGGACGATCGTCATCCGAAACGGTCTGATCGAAGCTGTCGGAGAGAACGTCGCGATCCCCGTGGAGGCTACGGTAATCGAAGGCGACGGACTGACGGTTTTTCCTGGACTGATCGATAGCTTCAGCGATATCGGTCTGGTCGATCGAGACACCTCCGACGAGGACGAAGCGCTACCGCCTCCCCGGACGACACGAGAGGCTATCTTCCAGCAAACGGAGGCATTGCATCCCGACCGAGAGCTGGCGACAGAGGTCGATGCCGAAGGGAAGAACGTTGCCGAAGCCCGAAACGTGGGGATTACGAGCGCATTGGTCGTCTCCCGTGAAGGAATCCTGACCGGGCAAAGCGCGCTGATCAACACGGGCGAGGAAAACCTCGTCGTCAAGACACCGGTCGCGCTACATTTCAACATCGAAAGGGCCGACCGGGGATATCCGACGACCCTGATGGGGGCCATGGCCCTGATCCGGCAGACAGTCGCGGATGCGGAATGGTACCAGAACGCCTGGGAACGGTTCGACGCCAGCCCGAGAGGCGTCGAACGGCCCGCATTCGATCCAGTTCTTGCTGCTGTCGTTCCGATCACCGAGGGTACGATCCCGGCCGTAATCCATGCGGACTGGACCAGCGAGATCATACGTGCACTCGCTCTGACTGAAGAACTCGAACTGAATCCGATAATTGCAGGCGGCATGGAAGCGGCGGCCGTGGCGGATCTCATCGCAGAAAGAGACATCCCGGTTCTGGTCAGCGTGAACTACGAGAGGCGGAAACAGAAGCCGAGTTTCGGCCGTGGGCCTGGAGACGTGGAGTACAGCGCGGAAGAAGTCGACCTCTTCAACCGGAACGCGGCCATGCTGGCTGGAGCGGGCGTTCGTTTCGCCTTACAGTCAGGCTTCGCTACCGAACCCGCTGATTTCATCGAAAACGTCCGGACAACGATCGACAACGGCCTGTCGACCGAAGACGCATTGCGGGCGACGACCCTGTCAGCCGCAGAAATCCTGGGCATCGACGACGCATTGGGAAGTCTGGAAGCAGGCAAGATCGCAAACCTTGTCGTCGCGAACGGTGATCCGTTTGGAGCGGACACGGTGCTCGAACGGGTCTTCGTGGACGGCCGGCCTTACAACGTGCCCGAACAGGACTCAGGAGATAGTGCGGTGGGAACCGAAACCACCGAAATCGCTGAATCCGCAGAAGAGAATCCCGGTGGACTCTCGCCCATCATTAAGCCCGGAAACTACATCACCGAGGGACCGGCCGAAACGTTGGTCCAGAACGGGACTATCCTGACGATCACAGACGGGACGATCGAAAACGGCGATGTCCTGATCCGCGACGGCGAGATCGTGGATGTCGGGCAGAATCTGGATGTGCCGGAAAGCGCCCGTGTGATCGACGCAACGGGTCGTTTTGTCATGCCCGGGATCATCGATGCGCACTCGCATATGGCCATTGAAGGTGGAGGCAATGAGGGATCGTCGCCGATCACGCCGAACGTCCGTATCGCGGACGTGATTCGCGAAGACGACATCGCGATCTACAGGGCTCTGGCCGGAGGGACGACGATAGTCAACATTCTTCACGGAAGCGCCAACGTCATCGGTGGAACGAACGCCGTGATCAAGCTCCGGTGGGGCAAACCGGCTGAGGACCTGTTCTTCGGGGCACCTGCTGGAATCAAATTCGCTCTGGGCGAAAACCCGACACGAGCCAACTCTACACAGTCTACGGAAGAGCGCCGTTTTCCGGGAACGCGGATGGGTATTCAACAGGCTCTTAGGGAATCGTTCACTCTGGCCAGAGAGTATCAACGAGCATGGGACAGATACGAGGCAGCAGTCGATAGGGGGGAAGATCCCCTGGCGCCGCGCCGCGACCTGAAGCTGGAAACACTGGCTGAAATCCTTCGCGGCAACATCATGGTTCACGCGCATTCCTATCGCGCTGATGAGATCGTGATGCTGATGAACGTGGCTGATGAATTTGGTTTCAAGATCCGGACACTGCAACATGTTCTCGAAGGTTACAAGGTAGCTCAGGAGATTGCCGCTCATGGCGCCGGAGCTTCGACGTTCGCCGACTTCTGGAGTTACAAAGTCGAAGCTTTTGACGCCATTCCCTACAACGCAGCCATCATGCAACAGTACGGAGTGAACGTATCGATCAACTCCGACAGCAACGAAACCGTGAGGCGCCTCTACCAGGAGGCCTCGAAGGTGGTCCGCTATGGTGACGTCCCCGAGAACGAAGCCCTAAGGATGATCACGATCAACCCGGCTTTGCAGCTTGGTATCGACGGCCAGGTCGGAAGTATCGCAGTCGGAAAGGACGGTGATCTGGCGATATTCAATGCGCACCCGCTCAGCAACTTCGCGCGGGTTGACATGACCTTGATCGACGGTCAGGTGTATTTTGACCGGGAACAGGATCTCGCTAACCGCGCGGTGGAGGTGACCGATGAGTAGAACGGCAAACGGAGTCGTATTGTTCGCAGTTGTCGCGTGCATCGTGATTCCGATTGCAGGCCTGGCACAGACCCACGCCATACGAGACGTGCGGATTGTTACGGGGACCGGTGAGATCATTGCCGAAGGGAACATCGTGATGCAGGATGGGCGCATCGCCGCAATGGGGGAAAACGTGAACGTACCGGGGGATGCGGAAACGGTCGACGGTCAAGGCCTCACCGCATACCCGGGAATGATCGACCCACACACAACTGTCGGAATGCAGGAGATCAATTCGATACGAGCGACGATCGATACGGTCGAGTTGGGAGATCTCAACCCACACATGAAGGCTTCGGGAGCGATCAATCCTCTGAGCGAACACGTGGCTGTAACGCGGGTGAACGGAATCACGACGGTCATGTCTGCACCGGCAGGAGGGCTGTTCAGCGGCCAGGGTGCGGTCATCAACCTGGATGGATGGGTCCTCGGCGACATACTTGTCGAAGACACCGCCGCTATGTTTGTGAACTTTCCGAGAGAGCTGGTCTTCTCTGCGGAAACACCGGCGGACCGGCAAAGAGAACGTGAAGAAGAGCGGGAGGAATCGATAGACTTGCTGCGGTCCACTCTGGTTGAAGCGCAGGCTTTCGCAAAACTGGTCGACGGTGGCGTCGCCGATCCCGAGAATTTTGTCCTGGCTTCGCTCGTACCTGTAGTGAATGGTGAGATGCCGGTCATCTTCAACGTCAACACTGATGCCGAGGTCCGGGAAGCACTGGAGATCGCCGAAGAGTTTGGCCTCCAGACCGTTCTCAGCGGTTGCTCATACGCACGGGGGGTTGTGAACCTGATCGCCGAGAGTGGTGCTTCTGTCATCCTGGGATCGGTTACGGACCTACCGGAATATGACGAAGATCCCTACGACGCAGTCTTCTCGATGGCGACCCGGCTTCACGAGGCCGGTGTGAAGTTCGCGTTCTCGACCCGGAGTTCAGCCCATGTCCGTGACCTTCCGTTCCAGGCCGGAATGGCCGTCGCGTTCGGACTGCCCGAAGAGGAGGCGCTCAAGGCCGTAACGATCAACGCTGCCGAAATTCTGGGCATCGACGACCGTGTGGGTAGCCTTGCCGAGGGCAAGCTTGCGAACATCGTCCTGATGGACGGGAATCCCCTGGAAGTTACGACGCGCGTCGAACACCTGTTCATCGAGGGCGCGCCTGTCGGCCTGGACAGCAAGCATACGGAGTTGTACGAGATCTTTCGGAACCGGCCGCAAGGCACGGAACGGTAAGAAAGAGACAGACACTGAAAAAGTAGGGACAGGTCACTCTTTTTGTTGCTTGAAGACTTACGTCTTGGCAAAAAGAGTGACCTGTCCCTACTTTTTTGTTCACACGAGGACGAGACTCAACGACGGGAAAGCGATGAGCAGGATCAACACCAACAGCATTATCGCCGCGAAGGGTAGCGCCCCGGCAAAGATGTCGTAGAGGCTGATATCGTCATCGGCAAGGGTGGCCTTGATGACGTAGCAGGCGATTCCCAGGGGCGGGGTCAGCAGGCCAATTTCGGCACCCACGATGGTGACGATGCCAAACCAGACCAGGTTGATCCCGAACTGGGAAAGGATGGGAATAAACAGGGGAACCATGACCAGGATGATCGACGTCGTGTCGAGTATTGTGCCCATGACAATGAGCAACAAAACGTAGATCGCCAGGATGCCATAGAGCCCAAGGGCCGACTGCTCGATCAACGCACTCAGATCATTGGGCAGCCCCGACAAGGCCAGCATGCGGCTGTACATGGTCGCGGCGACGATGAGAAAAAGGATCGATGCCGTGATGTGCCCGGTCTCCACCGCGATCGCCCAAAATTTTCCCCGATCCAGTTTACGTTTGACGAGCGCAATGACCAGCGCGCCCAAACCACCCACAGCGCCCGCTTCGGTCGGCGTGAACAGGCCACCGTAGATCCCGCCGAGTACCAGGACGACGAGTACGACCAGCGGCGACAGTTTCCTTATCACCTCCAGCATGCCTATGGTCTTCCGCATCAATTCCTCCCGGGTTTCCGAGTCCGGGCCACCCACGTAGTCCGGGAACAGATACGCCATGAGGATAATAGCCACTGAGTAGGCGAGGGAGAGCAGCACTCCGGGGACGATACCGGCGGTAAACATGTCTCGAACAGACTGTTCGGCGATGAGCGCGTATATGATCAGCATGACGCTGGGCGGGATCAGCATCCCCAGCACCGAACTTCCGGCAACGACACCGACGGCGAAGCGCGGCCGGTAGCCAAAACGGATCATCTCGGGTACCGACAACCTTGTGAACACGGCTGCCGAGGCAATACTGACACCGGTGATAGCGGCGAAGACAGCGTTAGCTGCAACTGTCGCGACCCCCAGCCCACCTCGCAGCCTACGAAGGGCGACGTTGGCAACGTCGTAAATGTCCTGGCCCAGTCCGCACTCACTGACCAGCAACCCCATCAATACGAATAGCGGGATCACACCGAAGATGTAGTCCTCGATGCTGTTGGAAGCGGAGAGGGTGAGCAGATAAACAGGAGCCTCCAGTGTGCCGCGCAGCAACCACACGCTGATGAAGGAGACCAGGCCCAGGGCCACCGGTACGTACAGGCCCGAATAGATCAGCACAAGGATCGCCACTACCGAGAGAATGCCGACTTCCAATCCGCTCACTCGGGCGCTTCTCTGCTACCGAGAGCTACAGCGTGCTGTCAGACGAATATCAGGAACTGCACGGCGACCACGAAACAACCCACGACCAATATCAAGCGGACCGGCCACAGCGGGAAAACGAACAACCCTTCGTTACCCGCGAAATAGCCATGCTGGTAGGCTTCGATCAAACGGGGGACGCCGCCATAAAGAATGAGTCCTACGAAAAGGGCGCCCGACAAATCGAATGCCAGTCCCAGGGCGTGGCCCAGCGCGGGGCGGCGCATCAGCAGCCTCGAATACAAACCGTCAGAACGGGTGATTCTGTTGGCCCTGACAGCGGCGCCGAGTTGCAGGAACACGATGCCGACGATGGAGAGTTCCACCAGTTCGGTCACGCCATTGATGGGCGCGTTAAACAGATACCGGGCCCCAACATCCAGATTGATCAGAACCATCAAACCCAGGATCCACAGCGTCCCCAGACTGCTGAGGCCGGTGAGCATTCCGGCAAAGGCCTTTGCCGGAAAAGGAATGTCTCTGGTGTGTGGTCCGGTCTGAGGAGGGCTCACTGAAGTCGCCTACTCGCGATCCCAATGACGTACGATCGGCTGATCGTTGGCGCGCATGATATCCATGTAATCTTCCAGGATCTGTTTTCCAGGCAGGCCTCTTTGTTCCAGATCAGCCACCCATACCTGGGCGATGTTGGGCATGGTGGCGGCGAATTCCTGACGCTCCTCCGCGGTCAGAGCCAAGACGGTTCCACCCATGCGCTGATAGGTTTCCATGCTCTCGGCGGCGACTTGCATGGAGACTCGGGCCAGCTCATCTCTATAATCACTGGCGGTTTCCATTAACACTGCCTGAACCTCTTCGGGTAGCTTGCCCCACGTGCGTTGGTTTACGGTAAGCACCTTGGAAGTCACGGCTCCAAACCGAACGTCCACCATATAGGGGGCCACTTCATAAAGCTTGTAGGCAACAGCGGATTCCGCCCACCCGATGACACCATCCATAAGGCCTGTGGCGATGTTGTTGTAGAAATCCCCCAGGTTGCTCGTCACTCCGGCAGCACCGAGGCCTTCCAGGTAGCGCAGGTTCAACCCGACGCCACCGATTCTCCGCCCGCGATAGTCCTCCAGAGATGCAGGCGGTTCGGACATCAGTAATTGATACGTGTCTATCGAGCCCGCTGTTGTGAGATAGACCTGGTTGTAGTCGGACCAGTCCTGTTTGATCTCGGGATAGCGGTCAGCCAGTTCGCTCACGGTTCGGGCCACCAGACCCATGTCCGAACTCACCAGAGGTGTGACGAAGCTGAGGTTGTAAAACGGAACTTTGTCGGGATGGAACGGCGTGGTGACGATGCCGATGTCTGCCAGTCCGTACTGCAGCGCTTCGAGCACGCCGGCGGGTTTTGCCACGGTACCGCTGAAGGCATGGATCCAGTCCACCTCGTAGTTCCCTGTTTCAGCCAGACGACGATCCACTTCGGAAACGTAGTAGTCCAGAAACACCCGTACCCAGAGCGCCGCCGGCGCATAGCCACCGATAGCTGTCAACCGCACGGTTTCCTGAGCACTGGCCGGCGTGTTCGGTCCGAGGAGCATCAGGCACAGGGCCGCCACTAACACCCGTGAAACCAGTTTCAACCGGATCTGTTTTTTAACGCTATGCATGGGATCGTGATCGCATTCAACTACAGATGGTATCTGTAAGCAATGAAACTCTCAGGGGAAAGAACCACCGAGCCGAAAGGATAGTGTCCAGTAATGACGTGTCGCTCAGCGGGCGATGTACCGAGGCGGTATCTCAATGCCCGGCCGCTCCGAATCCCAGTAAACAGATACGATCCACCAGCGTGCGCCGTCGTTCAGGAGTTGAATCGAGTTGATTCCCCGACTGAACGGCGACCGAGGGTCCCCGCGGTCTGAACGATATGACGCGTAAGCACTGAAGGCGTGCGTGACGCCTCCGAATGTCTCTGTCGTGCGACCAATCTCGGTTTCCGTGAAACCGATCCGGGCGAGCGCATCAGCGCTGCTGTTCCAATAATCTTCGGGCGACAGCATTCGCACTCCAGTCTCACCGGTCTCGGGATCGGACCCGACGGGAATGAGCCGCGCCCCCTCGACAAAGAGTGACATGAATCGGTCCCGATCCCGCACTTCGCCGATGGGTCCCGAGATGACGCTGTAAAGTGCGGCAACGATGGCATCGATGGAGCTCACATCTGCAAGGTCGGCGTCGGGCATGTTCTGAGCCTGGACCATGATGGCCGGCATCAACGCACACGTGAGGATGAGTGCAACCAACGTGGATCTGAACATTAGGAATTCTCCTCCGGGTCAGGTCCCCCGACCCCGTTCTCTCTGTCTTTCATCGTCTTTCGTTGACCCTCACTCCGGGCTGTAGTTATATGACCTTATATTAAATAAGACCGGTGCGGGCTCTTAAGAAACACCGTAGCGGAAAGGAACCACGATGCAAATCCTAAAAGTATTATCAGTATTTTCGATGTCGCTGCTGCTGGCAGTAGCCGTCACGGCACAGTCATCCGCGCCCGAGATCTCCGGAACGGTCAACGATGTGATGATCGGGATCATATTCCCGAGTTCAAACATCGTCTTTGAAGCACAGTCCACAGATCCGAACGCTCCGGGCGACAACCCGTTCGACTTCTATGGCGGATGGATCAAGGTTCGGAGCGCATCGATCGCCGTGGCCGAATCAGCCAACCTGCTGACCATTCCCGGACGCATGTGCGCCAACGGAACCGCAGCTCCAGTCGATGCCGCAGACTGGCAGGGGTGGGTCGTTGACATGAGAGAAGCGGGGGAGGCAGCCTATGAGGCTGCCGAATCAGAGAGTCAGGACGCAATCACAGCCACCACCGAACGGCTCTCCGCCTCGTGCAGCGAGTGTCACGCCAGATACGTGGATGTCGCGGATCGGTGTGTGGGGTAGCTGGCGATCGATTCCTTGCAACGAAAAAAGGCGGGTCCTACGACCCGCCTTTCTTAAGATCCAACTTCGGGTTATCTCTTATCCACAACGACTCGTCCATCACGAACGACTAAAGCCACCTTCAAGAGATCTGACGTTTCGGCCAGCGGGTTCCCGTCGATCATCACGATGTCGGCCAGCTTGCCGGTCTCGAGCGTTCCCAGATCGTCACTGCGGCCAATAGCCGCCGCCGCGTTCTTCGTCATGATCTGGATGATGTCCTGTCTGGAAAAGACGAGCCTGAGTGGCTTCAGTTCGTGTTCCAGCGTGTCCTTCGGCAGATACGAGGTGTCTGTTCCAAAGGCGTAGATACCCCCCGCATCCCAGAACAGTCTCGCATTGACAGGACCCTGCCCGACGCTGTACCAGGGCAGCGCGCCTTCCGGATAGAGGCCCAGGTCGCGGAAACGGGGCTCGTTGTCAGAGCCGGTCGCCGCCCGAGCCGCCGAGTTGTCTTCGGAAAACGTCGGAACGTATACGCCAAGGGTCGAGACCATCGGGATTCCGGCGTTCGCAATCTCCTGAGCCTCGGAGATAGTCAGCATCGTCGTGTGTGGCGTGTGCATGAGCACATGCGTCCCGGCTCGAATGGCCGCAAGCGTGTCCTCAGTGGCAGTCGCGTGCGTAACACTCCGCATGCCCCGGCTGGCGCTTTCCTCGGCGATGACGGACAGGGTGTTCTCCTCCGGACCGCCGGGCGTGACAACGATAGCCGTCTTGATCGCCTCGACACCGGCCGCAGCCGCCGCCCTGATCGCTTGACGGGTATCGGCTTCAGGTATTGCGTTAGCGGGTTCGGTGGGACGGAAGCCCGGACGCGCACCGTTACCCCGGGCCGGATCACTGAATCCTCCGCGACCAGCGCCACCTCGACCAGCAGCAGCCGCGACCTGGGCACGGGCGGTTACGACAATGCGGGGACCGTCCAGTTCTCCCTCATTGATGCGTCGTTGAAGTTCGAGCTGGGGTGGCACGGCGCCGCCAGCGGACTGAACGGCGGTGAACCCGGCTTCCAGAAACTCGCGCATGCGGTCTGAAGCCTGCTCGGCCAGCCACTGGTCGGCAGGACCGCCAATGATGTGGCGGTGACCATCGATAAAGCCCGGCATCACCGTCATCCCCTGAGCGTCGATTTGACGCGCACCGTCGGGGCCGGTCGCATCTCCGGCACTGACCGAAGAAATCCGCCCGTCCTCTACAACAACAGTGCCGTCGGAGATGACGCCACCGTTTCCATCAATGATGCGGGCATTCGTAATTACCAGATCCTGAGCCTCGAGATCTCCAGAAACAGCGAGACTCCCAACTGCGACCAGGCAAACAAACGTAAGTAGTCGTTTCACGGTTCTCATCCTCCGGGACTGTGCTTATAGGAAGTAAGTCATCATAGCGTAAACGAGTTCGGGGACGGAGACCAGATTCTCCTGTCTCCGTCCCCGAATAGTCGACCCCCGAGGCCAAGGGTGCATCTTCAATTACCTCTTATCAACCACCACCCGTCCATCACGAATCACAACAGCAACCTTCAACAGATCTGAAGTTTCCGCCAACGGGTTGCCGTCGATCATAACGATGTCGGCCAGTTTGCCGGTCTCCAGCGTACCCAGATCGTCACTCGGCCCATGGCCGCTGCGGCATTCTTCGTCAACATCTGGATGATGTCCTGTCTGGAAAAGACGAGCCTGAGCGGCTTCAGTTCGTTTTCGAGCGTGTCCTTCGGCAGGTACGTCGTGTCTGTTCCAAAGGCGTAGACACCTCCCGCATCCCAGAACAGCCGCGCATTCACCGGTCCCTGTCCCACGCTGTACCAAGGTTCTGCACCCTCGGGGAAGAGGCCCAGATCCCTGAAGCGCGCTTCGTTATCAGCGCCGGTCGACTCCCGGATGGCCTGGTTATCTTCGGCAAATGTTGGAGTAAATACGCCAAGCGTTGAAACCATGGGAATTCCGGCGTCGGCAATCATTTGAGCCGTGGAGATGTCCAGCAGGTCCGTGTGCGGCGTATGCATGAGCACATCCGTTCCGGCCCGAACAGCGGCAACCGTATCCTGAACGCTGGTGGCGTGCGTGATGCTGCGAACGCCCTGGCTGTGGCTTTCATCGACGATGACCGACAGGGTGTTCTCTTCCGGACCACCTGGCGTGACGAGAATAACCGCCTTGATGGCGTCGACACCGGCTGCAACGGCATCTCTCACTGTCCGACGAGTATCCTCTTCGGGTATTACATTCGCAGCTTCAGTGGGACGAAAGCCCGGACGCGCCGAATCGCCACGGGCCGGGTCACCTCTGTCTCGGCCTCCACCTCCTCCCTCTGGAGGGGCCGCCAGTTGCGAAAAAACAGAAACAATAATACGGGGGCCTTCCAATTCTCCTTCATCAATGCGGCGCCGGAGTTCGACCTGTGGTGGGATCGCACCGCCACCGGACTGAACTGACGTGAACCCGGCTTCCAGAAACTCGCGCATGCGGTCTGAGGCCTGCTCGGCGAGCCATTGGTCTCCAGGTCCGCCAATGATGTGACGGTGACCATCGATAAAGCCCGGCATAACCGTCATCCCCTGGGCATCGATTTGACGTGCGCCATCGGGACCGGTCGCCGCGCTGGGGCTCACTTGAGAAATCCGGCCGTCCTCGACGACCACGGTGCCGTCGGCAATGACGCCGCCGTTCCCATCAATGATGCGGGCATTGGTGATTACCAGATCCTGGGCGGCGAGGTCCCCTGAAATAACAAGGCTCCCAACAGCGACCAGGCAAACAAACGTAAGTAGTCGTCTCACAGTTCTCATCCTCCCGGATCAAATATATGAAGAAGCAGAAAGCATACTGTAGGTGCGGTCTATGACCGCACGTTTCGGTAAAAAGTAGGGACAGAGCACTCTTTTTGCCAGCGAATCATCTTTTGCATACGAATTTTGCATACGAACCTGGTTGCAAAAAGAGTGCTCTGTCCCTGCTTTTTCAATCGCCTGCAGGGGTAGGATCCGCGCCGTCTGCCCATTCGTCTTCCCAGACTTCCTCTTCCCCGCGTCCATATCTCAAATACAGCGTCGGAATGACGATCATGTTCAGAAAGGTCGAAGTGAGCATTCCGCCGAGAATTACAGCGGCCATGGGCTGCTGGATTTCCTTTCCAGGCGTGCCGACTCCCAGAGCCAGAGGTATCAACCCGACGCCGGTAACAAGCGCCGTCATCAGGATAGGACTCAACCGCTCCATCGATCCCTGGATCACAGCCTGACGGAAGGCCACACCCTCCTCGATCAGATGCCGGTAGTGGGTCACAAGCATGATGCCGTTGCGCGTCGCGATACCGAAGAGCGTGATGAAACCCACCAGAGAAGCCACTGAAAGCGTGCCTCCCGATAGAAAGACGATGAGGACCCCACCGATCAGGGCCAGAGGCAGGTTCGCCATCACAAGGAGTGAAGCCCGCACGGATTTCAACGCGATAAACAACAGCAGAAATATTCCGCCGATCGCGACGAGCGACAACCAGAAGATCCTCTCCGAGGCCTGCTCCTGCGCTTCAAACTGGCCTCCATACTGGACGAAATAACCTTCGGGGAGGGCGACTTCCCTTCCCACCGAAGCTCGAACATCATTGATCACGCTGCCCAGGTCACGTCCCGAGACGTTGGACTGAACAATGATCCGGCGTTGCCCGTTCTCCCGGTTGATCGTATTCGGCCCCTGGTCAGAACGCACATCCGCAACCTGAGCGATGGGAACCTTCGCACCGGTCGGTGTTTCAATCAACGTGTTCCGGATCGAATCCAGTGATTCGCGAGCTTCGTCTTCCAGGCGAACGATGAGATCGTAGCTTCGCTGTTGCTCCAGGACCTGCCCGACCACACGACCGTTAAAAGCGGTTTCCACAGCCTCGGCCAGATCGCCCGCAGACAGACCCACGGCTGCTGCATTGGCGCGATCTATATTCACCTGTACCTGGGGCACGCCGACCTGAGGCTCCACCAACAGGTCCACGATGCCTGGAACGTTTTCCATCGAAGCGCGAATCTCTTCCGCTTTGTTTCTCAGAGTCGGAAGGTCGGGGCCGAACAACTTGATGGCAATCTGAGCCTGGGTGCCGCTCAACAGATGGTCGATGCGGTGCGAAATCGGCTGCCCGACCTCCAAGCCGACTCCCGGGATGGGTGCCAGACTCTCGCGAATCTCGTCCATGATCGCGAACTGCGATCGATCCGACGCCAGCATGACGACTTCCAGTTCGCTCGCGTTGACTCCCGCAGCGTGTTCGTCCTGTTCGGCACGTCCCGTTCGCCGGGTCGTTGAGACGACTTCTGGAATCTGATGCAACACTCCTTCGACTACGTTGCCGACGCGATTCGACTCTTCCAGCGAAGTTCCCGGAGGCAGGGTAACGTTGACGTTCACGGCACCTTCGTTGAACAGAGGAAGAAACTCGCGTCCGGTGAGCGGAAGCAGCGCGACCGACGTCACGAGCAGGAGAACCGAGACGGCTATGACTTCGAACGGACGGGCCAGCGCCCACCCCAGAACCTTGCTGTATCGTCGCTTAGAAAACGCGACCAGTTGCGAATCGCCCGTGTCCTGGGTCCGTGTGAACCGTCCGAGCATCCAGTAGCAGAGGACCGGCGTCACCGTCAGGGCCACCAGAAGCGAAGCCGCTATCGAAAAAATGTATGCGAACGCGAGCGGCGCAAACATCCGCCCTTCGAATCCCGCAAGTGAGAACAGGGGGAGGAAAACAAGAATAATGATCGCTGTCGCGTAAAAAATGGAATTCCGGATCTCGCTGGACGCTTTAAAGACGACGGTGGAAATCTTCTGAGGATTTCCCAACCCGACGTTCTGTTTGAGCCGTCGGAAAACGTTCTCGACGTCCACAATCGCATCGTCTACCAGTTCCCCGATGGCGATCGCCAGACCTCCCAGCGTCATCGTGTTGATGCTGATGCCAAAATAGCTCATCGCGAGAATAGCGGTCAGCAAAGAAAGGGGAATGGCGGTCAGACTGATGAAGGTCGTCCTGAAGTTCCAGAGAAAAAGGAACAGGACGATGCTTACCATCAGTCCGCCTTCCACCAACGCACGACGGACATTGCCGACCGCGAGCTCGATGAAGTTGGCCTGTTGAAACGCCTCGGCATCGATCGAAACGTCCTCGGGCAGCGTCCGTTCGAGCGATGCGAGCGTCGTTTCGATTTCCGAGGTCAGCTCGAGCGTGTTGGCGTTCGGCTGCTTCTGGATCGTGACGACGATCGCGGATTCCATGTTGAAGCTTCCGTCGCCCCGCTTTATTGCAGCACCCAGACGAACTTCGGCGACGTGCTCGATCAGAATTGGACTGCCGTCCCTGATCGTTATGACCGACTCCGCAAGATCTTCAACCTGACTCACACGGCCGCGCCCACGGATCAGGAACTCTTCGTTGGTTCGCTCCATGAAACCGCCGGTGCTGACTGCGTTCGCCTCGGCAACCGCATGAGTGACGTCCTCAAGAGACAGGTCGTAATCAACGAGCAAGGCGGGATCCACGATCACCTGGTACTGCTTCAGGTCGCCGCCAATAACAATGACCTGGGACACACCTGTAATCGCGAGCAGGCGGGGCCGCACAACCCAGTCGGCCAGCGAACGGAGATCCATGTTGGAGGTTTCGCCCTCCGAACGCATGGAAACGAGCATGATCTCGCCCATGGTCGAAGAGATCGGCCCCAGCACCGGAGGCTCGACTCCAATCGGCAACTGCACTTGCCCGAGTTTCTCCGTTACCAACTGTCGCGCACGATAAATATCTGTTCCGATCTCGAACTCGGCAAAGATCAGCGAGAGGCCGGCGGCTGAATTCGAACGGACCCGAAACACGCCCGACGTGCCGTTCAAGACAGCCTCGAGCGGCACGGTCACGACAGCTTCAACCTCTTCAGGCGCCAGGCCGTGGGCCTCTGTGAGGACCGTTACCGTGGGAGCCGTCAGATCGGGAAAAACGTCGACCGGCGTACGGGCGGCGACGATGCCGCCATAGACAAGAAGACCGATCGCGCCGACGACAACCAGAAGTCGATTGTCGAGAGACCATTGGATGATTTTGTCCAGCACGTTACTCCCCTTAGACCTCGTGCGAATGCTCGCCCGGATCTGCCGGCTGCAACTCCTGCAGCTTGAGCTGATAGGCCCCCTGTGTCACGACACGCTCACCGGGCTCCACACCGGCCAAAATCGCCACTTCATCGCCGTACCGGTCTCCCAATATGACGTTACGGCGTTCGAACTCTTCGCCAGAGAGGAGGACATAAACGATGTCACGCCCCTCGTGTTCCAGAACCGCTTCGGACGGAATCGCAACGACGCCCTCGGGAGGTCCGGTCGCCAGTCGAATGTTGGCTTGCATTCCAATACGAAGCCGGCCATCCCGATTGGGTATGGAAAAGATGACATCTGCCGTTCGTGTCTCTTCATCGATGCGCGCGCCGACATCAACGACTTCGCCTACGAATTCGACGCCCGGATACGCGATGGTCTCGAAGATCACTTCACCGGTGCCCATTACAGCGGCAAGGTCCTTTTCGAATATCGGCGCTTCGACCCATACGACATCCAGATTCACGATATCGAGTACCGGTTCGCCGGGTTGAACCAGTTCTCCAACCTCTTTGAAAATCTGGTTGACCCGACCGGCAATGGGAGCAGAGACAACCTGTCGCGGTGCGGTCGTCCGCATGGCGGTATCCAGACTTGGTGCCTCGGCAAGAGCCGTCAGC
The DNA here is from genome assembly GCA_965218585.1 of Terriglobia bacterium. Lineage (GTDB taxonomy): Bacteria > Acidobacteriota > Terriglobia > 20CM-2-55-15 > 20CM-2-55-15. The sequence continues at coordinate 296,587 of CBDCLE010000002.1, read as the reverse complement.
TGTTCGGCGTATGAGGCAACGACGGCCCCGGCCGCATCGTATTCGGTTTCGGCAGCCTCCACTTCCTGGAGAGCCATCAACTCCTCTTCGTGCAGGCGCCTCGCCCGTGTCCATTCCCGTTCGGCTTGCCGCAGGCGAATCTGGGCCTCTGCCTTGGACTGCTCCAGACGCCGCCGTTCCGATTCAGTGCGACTGGCTTCGAGGCGAAGCTGCGCCGCCTGGGCTGCATCCGATAGCTCAGGCATCTGTTCGACAGTGAGAACGTCTTGGCCTGAGCGAAGCTCCTGGCCGAGAACGGGCAGGTTCGCATCCTGTATCAATCCGGTCACAGGGGAAGAAATGATCGCCGTGTAGTTATCCGCAGGTATGACTCGGCCTACCACACGAACCTGGGGTGAGAGTTCCCGACGCTGGGCCTGGGCCAGTTTCATCTGGATGAGCCACTGCTGCTCCATCAAGAAGGACACCGTTGGGCTGGACGCGGCTTCGATGGGATCTTCTTCCGCAGCGAGTTCCACGGCCTGATTCCTGTAGAGCGTCACCAGCAGCGCCAGAATCACGACGCCCATAAGAGCGATCCATATAGGCCCGGAGTGACCACGAGATACATTGGATTCCGTCATGTCGTTACTTTCTCCAGTTTTCATGCGTCTTACTCGACCTCAAACCCGGTAAGAGTCATCGACTCATCGATACTATCGTTCTGAACCCGGAATTCAATGTCATAGGTTCCGGGGCTTGGCACGGCCAACTCCGCAACGTAAATACCGGTAACCCGACCGACGAGCGCTGTCGTCTCCGTAACTTGATTTCGACTGCCTTCGGACCGGACCAGCAATTGAACGCGCGCCCCGCCCACGGGAGAACCGTCGAGGAGATCGGTCAGGTGAATCAAGAATGCACTTGGCTGGCCCGACCTCAGCGGATCATATTCGAAGAAATTCTCGATCCGGTCGGTAAAGTCAGTTCGAGACAGCACTTCAGCTTCAACTTCTTCTTCGATCGGAACGGGAGTTGTACAGCTTGCTAGAAACGCGAAGCACAAAACAAGCAGTGCGGGAACTATTTTCACAATCATCCTTCTTCGTCGGTTCGGGGAAAAACTCCGTGCGTCCAATACGCACGAAACTACACATCGGCGCGGTCGCGCCGCAGGCAGGTCTAGGCAGGGGGGGCTCTGGAGGACACGTTCGCAACAGGGGGATCTCGAGCCCGGTCGGGTCGGGAGGTACCCTGACGCTGCTTGGTCTCAAACTGCGGCCTGACATCCGTGTAGAACTCGACAGATTCCGCTAACGGAAAAGGCTTGCCGGCCAGCGAAAGAAACAGATCAACGTTACGGCCCTCGTCGGATGAAGCACCGATGACCGGTTCGTGCGTTTCCCCTTCTGCGGGAGCCTCGGGAAGATGGGAATGCACCTGGAACCCGTGTACTTCTCCCGCGCCGTGGTATCCCCCTTCGGAATGCACATGCGAAAAAGGCGCGTAGGCCAGCGTCGACAACAGGACGGCCAGCGCTACAACGGCGGTTACGAAGGAAGTCGGGGGTTGCACAGTACGATCATTATCCGTCCCCGGGCAAAGGAGTGTCAATGAACCCCTAGCCCTGACTTCGTGACTGCCGCCCTCGTGCCTTAGCTGCTGGGAGATTGGATTGTCTTAGGGAACCGAGGTCGGGAGCGACGCTTTGCCGTTTGAGAAAGGTCGCTCCCGTGGGGGTAGGACGGACTACCGGAGTAGGGTCAGGACGGATTGAGATGACTGGTTCGCCTGCGACAGTGCAGCCAAACCACTCTGGGTCAGGATATTAAACTTCGTCAGTGCAGCGGCTTCCTCTGCGATATTGGCGTCCCGGATTCGAGACTCCGACGCCTTCACACTGACAGACATTGTCTGCGCCTGCGAGATCGCGAAGCTCAACCGGTTCATCGCAGCACCCACGCGGCCCTGAACGGTACCGAGCGTTCCAACGGCAGCCTGAATGTTGGAGATTGCCGTGGCTGCATTGGCCTGCGACGTGATGTTCTGGGTGCTGATGCCAAGTCCCTGACCATCGACCGCTGAGGTCAGCGCGAACGAAACGTAAGTGACGCTGGCCGATGTGTTTGTCGTCGTGTTTCCGACGAAAACCGAGCGGGCATTCAGGTTCGCGTTGCCCGTCTCGACACCGGCAGCTGTCGCGTTCTTCGTGATTTCTGAAATCACGGACTGGAACTCGGCATCCAGCGTAGATCTGGAACCGGTGAAAGTATCTGAAGCGGTCTGGCTCGCCAGAGTCAGAGCCCGATCCAGCAATAACGCGATGTTGGTCAGCGCGCCGTCTTCGATCTGGAGCTTGCTGATGGCGTCATTCGCGCTCCGGATACCAATGGACAAACCGGTGTTGTCCAGTTTGTGCCGATTAGCAACCGCGAGGCCCGCGGCATCATCTGCAGCTCCGTTAATTCTGAGACCCGAGGTCAGTCGGGCTAGTGTCCGTTGGAGACCCATCTGGGTTCCATCCAGCGTCGCTTGTGCGTTGATTGGAGGTCGTTCCAATCGGTGTGTAAAAAGAGAAGGCGGTGTACGCTTTCGGTGAATTCGAAACCGTAAGCAATCCCGGCAGCAATCGGGAGAAAGGTACACCACCCATGAAGAAGAAGAACATACCGGCATCAGTGGCGTCAACGAACGCGTATGAAGGTTTGGAGGACTGGGCGCGATCCCGGGTCCAAGTCTGGCTACAGGAGCTGCTCGAGGACGAAGTCACTCAATTTCTGGGTCGGGAAAAGTTGGAGCGGAGTCCGAATCGACGAGGATACCGGAACGGTCACGGGAAACCGCGACGCTTCGCAATGATGAACGGTACGATGGAGGTTCGACGACCTCGGGTTTGAAACACCGCCGAGCGGTTCGAGAGTCAGATCCTGCCGTATTTTCGACGGAAATCGAAACAGCTGGGCGAGCTACTTCCCGATCTCTACCTCCACGGTCTGGCCACAGGGGACTTCGAGCAGGCCATGCGCGGACTGCTTGGCGCTGGCGCTCCGTTGTCGCGAGCATCGATCCAACGACTGAAATCGACCTGGCAGTTGGAGTATGACGAGTGGGTCCAGCAGGACCTGTCCGGCCTCGAGGTCGTGTACCAGTGGGCAGACGGCTTGTACGTGAAAGCGGGGATCGCGAAAGAGCGAGCGGCATTGCTGGTGATCATCGGAGCCTTGTCAGACGGGCGCAAAGTGCTGTTGGCCTGTGAGAGCGGGCAGCGGGAAAGCAAGGAGTCCTGGAGCCGCATTCTGCGCAATCTCCAGAGACGGGGCCTGAAGCTGGGACGGCTGACTGTCGCGGACGGTCACCTGGGCATCTGGTCCGCGCTGGCCGAGCAACAGCCCCAGGGCCAGGAACAACGCTGCTGGAACCACAAGTCGATCAACGTGGTCGATCATCTGCCGAAGACCGAGCAGCCCGCGGCCAGACAGCTGCTTCATGGGATGGCCTTCGCGAACTCCCGCGCGGCCTGCGAACGAAAGCGGGATCAGTTCGTCCGCCGATATGAGAAGAACTATCCCAAAGCGGGTGAGACGCTGTTGCGGGACTGGGACCGGATGATTACTTTCTATGAGTTCCCGAAACAACACTGGGTGCATCTGAGAACAACCAACATCGTCGAATCGCCCTTCGACATGGTTCGCCTCCGCACCAACGCCGCTCGCCGATTCAAGCGTGTCGAGAATGCAACGGCAATGATCTGGAAGCTACTACGTGTCGCTGAGAAGGCTTGGCGACACTTAAAAGGATCCGAACTCTTACAAGAGGTCTATGATGGTCAGCAATTCGCTGACGGCATCAGAGTCGTGATGAAATCGAAGGCCGCCGCCTGATGACTTTTACACACCTTTTGTAATGACCTCGTTGATTGAAGAAAGGTTGGTAACGACTGAAAAACTGGTGATTATATACTTTACACACAAAACGCAGGGGGTTAGCATGGCCCGATGTCGCGCTGGAAGAATAGCGAACTCTCGCCTTGGAAAGCTGTCGCTGCTTTGGGTGGCTCATGTGGCCTACTGGTCGATTTTCAGGGGGCTACCACGAAAATGACGCAGGTCATTCCAATCGTGGGAGCCTTCCTTCCCATTGTTGCTATCAGCGTGACGATATTGTCTATAGGTTGGGTCGTGGTCACTATGCAGAGCGCGATTAGAAGAATGCTTCCGAGTGGACGATTTTACGTTCTCCATGAGGATATTGAAGAAGTTCTTGATGCTCTGCTCGTCGACGTTTCGATAAGGAGAGACTACATCTCAGCTAAGACAGAGGTAAAAATGCTGAGACTTAGGGATAGGCTCAACGCATTGGGTGTGCCATCTCCTGTTCTGGATACAAAACAGTGGTACAACTTGGCTCCCCCTCCTTCTTGCTAAATCAATGGGAAGGGATCTCAAATTCGCAAGAAAGTATGAATTTGAAAAAATTGCCCCGTCCAGCGATACCGAGCGGGCGAATCATGACGGGGGAGAAGAATGAAACTCTCCCCCGTTTCACGGTCGCTATTTCTAGGGAAATCTTTCCCTGAAGTAGTCCCGGACTTCATCAACCACGGCGTTCTCGGTGGATCTGGAGCTTCCACCAAGGAAGCCGCCAGAAATCTCTCCTTCGAAGTCCCCTTCGAACACCTTCTCCCCTGTGGTCTTGTTGATCATGATCCCGCGCATGGTCATATAGCTCTTTCCAGTTCCAAATCCGATGAGGTACCGCTTCGCCCGAGAACCCTTCTCATAGCTGAGGATCGTGCTCTCCAAGCGCAATACCCCCTCGGTTTCATCGGTCTGTTGGGTGACGGATCGAAACCTTCTTATTTCGGATATCTTCTGGACGAGCTCTTGCCTCATGTTGATCGGAACTTGAAACTCGACGTCCGGAACGTTGGTGTCGATCTCTGCAACCTCCAAGACGGAGAAAGCCGACAACGGCTGTGTAGCTGGAATGATCACGCTCACTCTCCGCGAAGAACACGCTGTCGTTGCGAGAAGGACAAGGGCTACCAAAGTAAGCTGCTTCTTGTGATTCATAGTGTGTCTCCTCTCATATCTTTGGTTGGCGGGCGACCGGCATTGGCCGCCGGGCCAGTTTGCCAAAACACGCCGCGCGTTGTAGTGCGGAGCCCCACCTATTTCCCCGAAGGGTGTTGTATTCAGCGAGCAGCCCGACGATGGGCGTACACGCAACGTGTTTTGGCAATAAGAAGGCTATGGCAGGAAGGAAGTTTGTGTCAAGTAAAGAGGGAGTGATCTATTGAAACGCCATAAGAAATTGATTCTCATGATTCTGCGTTACGCAGAGGAGAATGCCACTGGCAAGCCCCTACCGGCGCCGCGCTATGAGGAATACAGCCGGATAGAGGTTCTTTACCATATTGATCTTTGTCACCAAGCGGGTTATCTGGAAATCCAGAAATCGGGGAAGAATCTGAAGATTCTCAATCTCACATGGAACGGACAAGAAGAACTCGAAAGAAACCTGGACTAGGCCACCAGATCCTTGTAGGGGAGCATGTCCGCGTTGACGATCAAACGCAAGGCATCCCGGAAGATGTAAGGGTTGTCGCGGTTGTTGAAGCGCCATTCCAGTTCCTCAAGATAACGGTCCAGATGTTTCGCACTGATCTTATGGAACGATCCGACGATAGACCGCTTGAACAGGCTCCACACGCCCTCAATGCTGTTGGTGTGGACATCGCCGACAACCCATTCCTCAGCGGAGTGGTTGACGGTCTCATGGCGCGTGTCGTGATCCTCGATCCCGAGGTAAGACTTCAGTTCGTCGGTATAGATCGCTGCGGCCTCATCCTTGATGTTGCGCCGGATGAAAGCATGGAGTGTGTGACGCCGGATGTTTGGAACCCGCTCCAGGCGGACCTTCCCGCCCCGCTGGATCGCGCCGGCCACCCAAGTCTTGTTGCCTCTGTAGCCGCTCCCCTTGCCTTTGGCCTTGCCGCCGACCAGGGTTTCATCGACCTCGACCACCCCAAACAGCGTCGGGCCGTCCGGTTCGCTATGTCCCATCGCGGAGCGGATGCGGTGACAGAGATACCAGGCTGTCTTGTAGGAGACACCGATGGTGCGCTTCAACTGGTTGGCCGAAATCCCCTTCTTGCCTTCGAGAATGAGATAAATCGCCAGAAACCACTTCCTCAGCGGCAGGTGGGAATCGTGCATGATCGTTCCCGCCGTCACGCTGAACTGGTAGCGGCATGAGAGACAATCCCATTGGTCGCGACTTGCGATCTCACAAAGCGATGTGTCGCCACAGCGAGGACAGCCAACGCTGTTCGGCCACCGCAGGTTTTCAAGAAACTCCCTGCATTTTTCTTCGTTCGGAAAGCGATCAATCAAACGTACAAGATTCAACGAGGCGGTGTCAGGCATGACTCAAAACTCCAAGAGAAAGCGAAAGCGAAGACTCCCGAAGAATCTCACCGAGAAGACCGACGTGGAGATCGTTGAGAAAATCTTCGGAAAGCGCGTGAAACGTGAGCTGGATAAGCTGATTGAGCAACCGGAAAGTGCTGATAAAAATACGGATGCTACAACCATGAAATGATTGTAGCATCGGCATTATTTCTGTGTAAAGTATATAATCACCGGAGATTTCGATCATGACGTCCTTTCAGTTGAGTAAGAAAACAACGATCCTGGGCATTCTTGGGTTATGCGCCGCACTGCTGCTGGCGCCGAACGTCAACGCCCAGCAGACCGGAACCCTTAGCGGAACAGTTACTGACGTGACAGGCGCCGTGTTGCCCGGCGTGACCGTGGAGGTGACCAGCACGGCCCCCAACGGGCCATTCAACGTTGCCGTCAGCGATGGCGCTGGCATGTACACTGTCGGCGGGCTTCCGCCGGGCACCTACGATGTGGTGTTCAGCCTCCCCGGCTTCAGCGTGTTGACGCGCGACGCTGTGGCGATCAGCGCCGGGGCCACCGTGACCCTTGAGGTCGAGATGCTGGTGGGGGGGCTGGTGCAGGAAGTGGTCGTCGTCGGCAGCCGCGCCGAGCCCCGGTCGGTGACCAGTTCGGCCGTGCCGGTCGACGTCATTTCCAGCGCGGACTTCGCCACCCAGGGGGACCCTGATTTCACCAATCAGTTGCGGGCTGTCGTACCCTCGTTCAACGTCAACACGCAGCCGATCAGCGACGCGGCCTCCGTGATCCGGCCGGCCAACCTGCGTAATCTGGCGCCCGACCACACGCTCGTCCTGGTGAACGGCAAGCGCCGCCACCGGGCCGCCGTCATCGCATGGCTCGGCAACGGCATCGCCGACGGTTCACAGGGCCCGGACCTCTCGGTCATCCCTTCGATCGCACTACGGCAGGTCGAGGTGCTCCGTGATGGCGCGTCGGCACAGTACGGGTCGGACGCCATCGCCGGCGTCATGAATTTCCAGCTCAAGGACGCCGCCTCGGGCGGCAGCATGGAGTTCCGGATGGGACGGCACTTCGATGAGAACACCGGCGACGGCAACACGTGCGGCATACTCGGCACCTCCTGCAACGGCATCGACGGCTACGGCCAGGCGTACGCCTTTGCGGGCAATGCCGGACTGCCGCTGGGCCAGAACGGGTTCGCGAACTTCAGTCTCGAGTACGGTAATGCGGAGCCGACGAACCGCGCCATCCAGCGCAACGATGCAGCGGGGCTGCGGGCCGCCGGCAACACGGCCGTGCGGAACCCCGCCCAGGTCTGGGGCGCACCGAAGGTCGAAGACGACCTCAAGATGTTTGGCAACTTCGGTTACCTGTTCGACAACGGATTGCAGTGGTACGCCCACAACAACTACGCCACCAAGAAGGTAACCGGCGGCTTCTATTTCCGGAACCCGAACACGCGTGGCTCGGTCTTCAGCGGCGACGGTGGAGCCACGTTGCTCGTCGGCGACGTGTTGGCCGCGAACGGCCAGGGGTCGGCCAACTGCCCGGAGGTCGCCATCATCGACAATGCGCCGGACCCGGTCGCCTTCGGCCAGGTCACTGCGGATCCGAACTGTTTCACGTTCCATCAGCCCTTCGAGGGAGCGCCAGACGGTCTGCCGGGCGGGTTCACGCCGCAGTTCGGCGGTGACGTGGAGGACGTGTCGCTGGTCACCGGGCTTCGCGGATTCATGGCAAACGGCCTGAACTGGGACACGAGCGTGAGCTGGGGCCGGAACACGGTCGACACGTTCATCTTCGACACGGTCAACGCGTCGCTCGGTCCGGACAGCCCGTCCCGCTTCAGTCCCAACCTTCTGCAGCAGACCGAGGTCGGCCTGAACCTGGACCTCTCCTATGCCGTCAGCGACATGGTCAACGTCGCCGGCGGCGCCGAGTGGCGCAGGGAGCAGTACCATCTCGGCGCGGGCGATTCCGACTCGTGGGCCATCGGCCCCTATGCATCGCAGGGGTTCAGTTCCGGGTCGAACGGCTACAACGGCACCCGTCCCGAGAACTCCGGCAGCTGGAACCGCGGCAACGTCGCCGTCTACGGCGATATCGAGTTGAATGCCCCCGCTGACGCGTGGACCCTGGGCGCCGCCGTCCGCCTCGAAGATTTCGAAGGCTTTGGCACGACGATGAACAGCAAACTCTCCGGGCGCTACGCGCTCACCGAAGCCTTCGCTGTGCGCGGGGCGATCAGCAGCGGATTCCGCGCGCCGACGCCCGGCCAGCAGAATGCGTTCAACGTGACGACCGAGTTCGACTTCGACATCGGAGATCTGGTCAACAACGGCACGGTCCCGTCGACGAACCCGGCCGCGGCACTCCGGGGCGGGATGCCGCTCCAACCCGAAAAGTCGATCAACTATTCGGTCGGGGCGGTCGTCGACACCGGGGAGTTCACATTCACGGCCGACTACTTCCGGATCAACGTCTCCGATCGCCTCAGCATCACGAAGAACTTCTCGCTCACAGGGGATGAGACCGCGGCGTTGATCGCAGCCGGGTTCGCCGAGGCGGCCAACCTGCAGAGGTTCCGCTTCTTCGTGAACGACTTCGCGACCAAAACGGAAGGGGTCGACTTCGTGACGACCTACGCCCCGGAGGCGCTCGGCAGCAACACCGTCTTCAGCGCCGTCTTCAACTACACCTCGACCAACGTCACGGCATTCACGTCGGACACCATTGACGACGACCGCCGCAGCGCACTCGAGCGCGGGTTACCCGAGACGCGGTGGAACTTTGCCGTTAACCACACGGCTGACCGGTGGAGCCTGCTCACCCGCCTGAGCTTCTACGGACAGTACTGGGACCGGGAGGACGCCCGGACCTGGGCGGCAGAAACCCTCGGCGACTCCAACATGTCCGCCCTCTACGGACTGTACTCGGGCAAGGCGCTCGTCGACATCGAACTCGGCATCCCGATCGGTGAGTTCGTCAAGGTTTCATTTGGTGGCCAGAACATCCTGAACGCCTACCCGGAGATCAATCCGCTGGCCGCCGTGGGCACCGGCAACAACTACGGCCAGTTCTCGCCGTTCGGCTTCAACGGCGCCTACTACTACGGGCGGATGAACTACACGTGGGGCGGAGACAATTGAGCACCCACGCTCACCGGAGAGTCTGGACTTGGTGATGGTCTGCTAGATTGTGCCTGGGTAGTGGCGGCCTCGCCAGAGCGGGCCGCCAGAATGTCATTTGAACTCCAGCAGGCGTATCGCGTTGAACTTAGGCAATGCCATGTCGAGAGGTCATCACAAAAGGTGTGTAAAAGTCATCAGGCGGCGGCCTTCGCTTTCGTCACGACTCTGATGCCATCAGCGAAGTGCTGACCATCATAGACCTCTTGTAAGAGATCGGATCCTTTTTAAGTGTCGCCAGGTTAAGTGTCGCCAAGATTTTTCAACAACACGCAGTAGCTTCCAGATCAAGGGGGGTTCTGGTGCAGATAAGATTGTCGGAGCGATAAGACCAGGAGTGTGCCGCAGCGAGACGGACTATGCTGCCATGACGTGACGCCAGGTCACTGCGGGATTCGACTGCAATGTGATCGGAATTGCGAACTGGCGTTTGTGAATCTTCTGCGCCAGTTCGATGCCGATAATGACGCGTCGCGCATTGTCGAACGTCTTGAATCCCAACATCGGGCGCAATCGCCTCTTCACCCGGCGGTGGTCCTGCTCCACAACGTTGTTCAGGTATTGACAGCAACGAATCTTCACCGGGTTCCGCCCCCGGAAGTTGAACTCACCGTTCATTCCCATGCGCCGCAGGGCGCTATGGCTCGGCTGGTGGCCATCCAGGGTGATGCTGTGTGGCTCCCGATGATGCTTCAGTGCCTTGCGAAAGAAGGCCTTCGCCGCCGCAATGCCGCGTGTTCGACTCAGACAGAACTCCACGGTGTTGCCTTGTCCATCCACGGCTCGATACAGGTACATCAACTGGCCTCGCACCTTGATGAATGTTTCATCAACTCGCCAGCTCCCACCCACCTGTCGCTCGAATCGGTTCCAGCGCTTCTCGCAAGTTTCAGCATAACGAATGACCCAACGCAAAATCGTGGTGTGCGAAATCGATAAACCCCGTTCACCTAAAATCGCGCCCAGGTCTCGGTAACTTAATTTGAAGCGAAAATACCAGCGAAGGCAGAGGAGAATGATGTCGTCTTCGAACCAACGTCCGGCAAATAGAGGATTCCGCTCAGTTTTCTGATGCGCCATAACCCATTATCGCCAAGTCCGTTGCCTGTCTGCACCAGAACCCCCTATCCCCGGAAAGAAGCTTACCCCGGAATCGGCGCCGGAGCCTGAACCTGCGTCATCAGATCATTATCCCAGTCGCCATCGACCATGACATGGGCTAGGGCACCCAACTCGACCGCCTCGATCAGGTTGTGGGTGAGGTACGCATAGAGGCCCGGCTGCCTGAAAGTGTAGATGGCCGCGCCCGCCGAGCCGCCCCGGACGAACCAGGTCTGAAGCCCGTGAGCCGGGGGGTCGGCAAATGAACCCTGTTCCCACACGTAGTCCCCATGTCCGCCGATCAGGTGCGGCCTGGAATCCCGGTTGGCCTGGGAGTGGATGAACAAGACGGTCTCGCCCACCTGGGCCCTCATGGCGCCATCGCCGGTCAGCGCACCGACCCGGCCATTGAACACCACATGGGTCGGCGTAAGGTTGCGCATCACCTCCAGGACATCGGCAATACCGTCCGCCGGGCCCTCGTACTTCATGAAGTTGCCGTCAGAATCTCGGGGAATGTAGTAGTCCTGCTCGCCGACATAGTAGGCTTTGTCGTAACGGATGGGCGTGCCATCGCGATCCTGGAGGCCGGCCCTTGGCAGCACCATGACGGCCCCATTCATACCGGAAACCACATGGTATGGAATCATCGAGCCACCTGGCGCACAGTGATAGATGAAGGTGCCCGGCTTGACCGCCTTCCAGCGCAGCCGGACCTGTTCACCCGGTTGCACGTGTGTCAGGGCACCTCCGCCCAGGGCCCCGGTCGAGGCATGAAAGTCGACATTGTGCCCGAAGACATTGCCCTCCGGATTCTTCAGCGTGAGCTCGACGTAGTCCCCCTCGTGGCAGATGATCAGAGGGCCTGGAATGGAATCGTTGAACATGAGGGCTTGGATTTCGGTACCGGCATCGTCGATCACCCTCTTGCCTTCCTGGACGACAAGCTCCACCTCGATAATCTTCGGGCCGCCTGCGGCGACCTGCTCGTGCTCGGGAACAAAAGGCGGGTCGACCGACTCCTGCCGGACGCGTGGCAGTCCACTAATGTCGGCCTGAGCGGAGGGGGCGGCGGCTGTCCCCTCTTGAGTCATGGCTGACATGGCAGCCAACGGGCCAGCCGCCCCCAGAAACCGGCGTCTGCTGATGTTGAACATGGATGATTCTCCCTAAGGTAACCGTTGCCTCACAGATTGGATTCCACTTGACCAGTCTGACTTCGAAAACCCTCAGATCACTGAATTCTTACACCACCCTATCGCTGGTCTGGTCGGTGGCACCCTTGACGCAACCCTGACGTCTGAAAACAATGTGCTTCCGGGTGATTGCGTTCTTCATTCTTCCATTCGTTTGACCCCCTGCTGTTCTTCGGGGACCGCATGAACGCGACCGCCGGCATCAAGCCGGACAATGACCGTGTCACGCCCGTAGGGCGCCACTGCGAGTTGAATCCCGTCAATAATGCCCTCCCTTCGCCGGCCCCGACGCACCAAGCAGACCGGTTCGCCGATGTACAACTCGGAGGCCTCCACCCGGGAGGAATCGGTTCGTATTCAATCGTCATTGTTTTGAGTGGCCCCCGGTCAGCGCAACCATGGCCCGCTCAAATGCGGGCGCATACAACGCTATAAGGAAGGACGCCCCTTTGTCGGCTGTTGCCAGGAGGAAAATCTCCCGACAACAACCCATTCAACGTAGCTGCGTTGAATTCAAAGACAAAGGAGCACGTAAATGAAACAGGCCAAGTATATCGGCATGGATGTGCACCAGGCAACGACGGTGGTGATGGTCTTAAACGCAGACGGCAAACTGGTCTGGGAAAAGATCGTAGAGACCCAGGCCGGGCCAATCATTGATTTGCTGGAGAGTCTGAGTGGTGAGCTGCACGTGACGTTTGAAGAAACCACGCAGGCCGAATGGCTCTACAACGTGGTCCGGGGATATGTGAGCGAAGTGATCGTGTGTGATCCCAGACGGAACAAACTGCTCAGTGACGGGTCCAAGACCGACCGGGTGGATGCCCTGAAACTGGCCGAGCTGCTCCGGGCCGGATGGCTGCGGTCGGTCTACCACGGGCACGATGCGACGCGGACGTTGAAAGAACTGGTCCGCGGATATGAGACCTTGACCCTGGATACGCAGCGGACGATGGTTCGGATCAAGGCAATGTATCGAGGACGTGGGATCCGGACGCCGGGCCACGGCGTCTACCTCCCATCGCAGCGGGAACACTGGATCGAACAGCTCGCCAATACCGGTGCACGGCGGCGTACCGGATGGTTGTATGAGGAGCTGGATCATCTGAGAGGGTTAAGAAAAAAAGCGAAGCTGGCGATGTTAACCGAGAGCCGCAAGCATCGTGCGGTGGGGATATTGCAGACGATTCCCCAGTTGGGACCGATACGTTGCGCCTTGATTGTAGCGACGGGGGACACCCCGCATCGATTTCGAACCAAACGCCAGCTCTGGAACTACAGCGGTCTGGCCGTGGCAATGCACATGAGTGCGGAGTATGAGCAGGAAGGGAGTCGTGTGGTACGTCGTCGAAAGCCGATCGCCACGCGGGGACTGAACCGCAACGGCAACCGACGTTTGAAAGGTGTGTTCATCGGGGCGGCGACCGGAGGCATGGGGGCCGAACCTTGGAAAAGCTACCTGGAGGGGCTCCAGAAAGACGGCAAGCGTAAGGAGATGGCTCGGCTGACACTGGCGAGGAAGATTGCAGCGACCGCACTGAAGATGTGGAAGAAAGGAGACACGTTTAACGCAAAGAAACTGAACTTGGCGACATAGCCGTTTCCAGACTTCTGCCGACAGCGCGAGGCATTCGACCGCTCGTCGTCGGTGAGGCGTCGGAACGGTAGGGTCGAGGGTGAGGATCCGATACGCGGTTGGCACACAGCGCTTGCTGAAGGCCCATGTAATACTCTATCCCCCCTCGCACGACCTGGAAAAGCGATAGCCCTCGAGGCTCAGATAGAACCGTGGTCGGCAATCACGACCCCTTTGCGCTTTTCAGTTTCTCGAAACCACACCACGTTGTGATGAGTGATCGACTTCTCTGCGATGCCGGATCAACAGTTCGTCTCAACGGAGACAGGGGCTGGCTGCCACGACAGTGTTGGGTCCGGTGGTCCGCTCGGCGGGGACGTGTTTCTCTTGACAGCCCCTTCCATAGAAACGCGTATAGGTCGGATGGAACCTTGGTGGCCGGGACAGGAGTGGAGAACCCGCTGACGGTGGAGGTGGCCGCGGGCGGGCAGCTGTCGCGGCTGTATGCGGAACTGTTCGGCGCAGGTGAGTTCAACGGGTGGATGCAGGCGACCTCGGCGACGAGGGGATTGACGGGGTTTTTCCTGAACGCGAACCCTGCGGTGACGGATTTAGATGGCGCCATCGCGCTTTCGGCGGAGGTGGAGTACGTGCTGCCGTTTGCGGTGGAAGATGCGACAGCAAAGACCGAGCTGACAGTGGTAAACCCAGGGGAGGAAGCGGCGACGGCGACGCTGACGCTGTACGGGATGGACGGGAGCCAGCTGGGGACGGTCAGCGTGTCTTTGGAGCCGAAGGCCCTGCTGCGACAAACGCTGACCGGATTGTTTGCTGAAGCGGACCTCAGTACAGCCTCCCACGTCGTGGTGACCGGAGACCGGGCCCTGGTAGCACACGAAGTGGTGGTGGACTTCCAGGTCACAGGGACCGCACTGAGACGGGAGACGATCGCGGCCGGAGGACGGGTACCGACCGAGTCGACGCGCCAGATCCTGTCGCAGTTTGTCAGTGGTGCCGGCTGGCTGTCCTTCATCGGGCTGGTGAACACGGCGCAGACCACGCAGGACCTGGTGCTGACGGCGAAGAAGGACGACGGGACGTTGTGGGATCTGCCCGAGAACCCGAAGACGATCACGCTGGGAGCGAACGCGAGCTGGCGGGGGACAGTGGCCGAGCTGTTTGCGATCACGGACGACACGTAGCTGAGTGTGGGTTGGATCGATATCACAACGCCCGTAGGGTTTGTGACGTCGTATATCGGGTTCGGGAACCAGACGACCCCATCGTTTGCACTGGTATCGGGGACGGAGACCGAACGCGCATCGCGCCTTCAGGTGTATTCGCAGGTAGCCGAGGGGAGCGGCTTCTTTACGGGCCTGACGATCGTGAACCCGGGTGAGACCGATGCGGAAGTAGAGTTTTTCACCTTGCTGCCGGACGGGACGACGGTGGGGAAGGCCACGTTCACCGTGCCGGCTAATGGACGGATTGGCCGGTTGTACCGGGAGTTACTGACGGCAGCGCTGGAACAGGTAGGAGGCTGGGCCTACCTGCGATCGAGTGTCGATGTGGTCAGTGCGGCGCTGTTTGGAGGGATCAACGGTTTTGCTCTGGCCAATGTACCAGCCGAGAACATCGCGACAGACTTTATCCCCCCGGCCCAGATCGCAGCGGCGATCACGGGCCGTGTGACCCAGGACGGCGTGGGTGTAGCCGATGTGACGGTGTCGCTTGCGGGCCCAGTGACCCAGACCCGGACCACGGATGCAGACGGACGGTACATATTCGGGCAGCTGCCACCCGGCAGTTACACAGTAACGGCCAGCCGGATTGGTGCGCAGTTGGTGCCAGCGGAACGGACCGTAGAGCTGGCCACCGAGAATGTGGACGGTCAGGACTTCCAGGCCGGCGGGGTGGTGCCCTCCGAGGTGCCGGGTTTGAGCTTTGTGTCGCCCTCGTCGGCATTCTCGGGGAACCAGTTGTTGAACATCACCGTGTTGGGGTCGGAGTTCAACCCGGCCTCGGTAGTCCAGTTCAACGGCGAGTCCCTGCAGACCACGTTTGTCAGCTCGGTCGAGCTGCAGGCGGTGATCCCGTCCACACTGCTCAGCCAGATTGGTGATGCCCAGATTACGGTGACCACGCCGCCGCCGGGCGGGGGGACCACCAGTGCATCGGTGTTTGTGGTGAACCCGGAGCCGGACAACCCGTTGATCGAAGGGCGGGTATCGGTGGGATCGTTTCCGGCCGGAGTGGCCATCCATCCGACGCGGCAGATCGCAGTGGTGAGCAATGAGTCCAGCGACAACGTGAGCGTGATCGATCTGAACACTCTGACGGTGACCGAGACGATCACGGTGGGCCGGAGCCCGGGCGAAGGTGTGGATATCCACGCAGAGCTGGACCTGGCGCTGGTGGCCAACGTAGGCAGCAACGACGTGAGCGTGATCGATCTGGCGACGATGACGGTGACCGCAACGGTGGAGGTGGGGCGGTTCCCGCTGGGACTGGCCATCGATCAGACGCGGAACCTGGCCGTGGTGGTGAGCGGAGAAGACGCGACGGTCAGCGTGATCGATCTGAACACATTGACGGTGACGGGCACGATCCAGGTCGGGAGCCGGCCAGCAGGAGTGGCGGTGAACTCGGTGACCGGGATCGCGGTGGTAACGAACCGGGGACAGAACACGGTGTCGCAGGGTTGTCGATCGGCGGCGAAGGCTTCATACCCGAGACGGAAGTGTCCCTTGGGGGTCAGACCCTGAACGCATCGATCACCTCGACGTCGATCGATGCCAGTATTCCGGCAGACCTGTTGCAGGTGCCGGGGACATTGTCCGGTGTGATTGCGAACCCGACACCGGGAGGCGGGGCGGCCTCGTTCTCGATCAGCGTATTGACGGCCCCGCCCCAGATTACCGGTTTCAGTCCGTCAGAAGCCGGTGTGGGTGTGGCCACAGACATAACGGTGACAGGGGCCAACTTCCAGGCCAGTTCGGTGATCACGGTGGCCGGGACCCGGATTGGGACCGACTTTATCAGTAACACCGAGTTGAGCGGTCAGATCCCGTCGGCGCTGCTCAGGGTGCCGGGCGAGTTTGGGATCGGAGTGTTCACGCCGCCACCGGGCGGGGGGGAGGCCGGCGGCGGCACGCTGCTGGTGAGGAACCCGGTGCCGGAACTGTCCGACCTGTCACCCTCAAGAGTCAGTCTGGCCGAGTTGCCTGTAGAGGTGACCGTATCCGGTAGTGGATTCCTGCCCACTTCGGTCGTACACATCGATGGGAGTCGGACCGAGACGACGTTCGTGGATTCGGGGACGCTCATCTTCAGTGTGGGAGATGCGGCGGTGACGGCCCTGACGCTGGGTAGCCCGACCTCACTTGGGGTCACCGTGGCCGGGACCCTGGCAGTGACGGTGGTCACGCCGGCCCCGGGAGGGGGGATCTCGAATGCTCTCTCGTTCGCCATCGGCAACCCGGTACCGGTGATCGAGGCGATCGACCGGGTGGCGGCACGGGTCGACCAGTTACCGGTCACCCTCACACTGACCGGGAGCGGATTCATCCCGACCTCGACGGTGTCGCTGGGTGATGGGCGTTATCTGGATGCAACCACGATCGAGGTGACCGTGCCCCGAGGAACAGCGGCCGGCGAGCACATGATCACGGTGACGAATCCGGTGCCGGGTGGAGGCACCTCCAACGACGTGATGTTCACGGTGACGAATGCGGCTCCGGTCCTGACTTCACTGTCACCGGAAAGAGCTCTCGAAGGCGCAGTCCAGACCATAGACGTGGGGGGAGAGAACTTCGTTGACGGTTCCGAGATCCTGATCGACGGGGTGGCGCTTCCCACCCGGTTCAACGGGCCGACGTCTCTCGGCGGCACCTTCTTTGGGCTTTTGATTGCCGGGACCTATGAGATCACAGTGGCCAGTCCGGGGGCACCGGATTCGAACGGGTTGCTGCTGACCGTACTTCAGGCAGCGGCTCCGGTCCCGGACATCACGTCGATCACGGATCCGGACACGGTGAGCGACGGCGATACGGTCACGATCACGGGTACCGGTTTCTTGCCGACCCTGCAGTTGACCCTGGATGGACGTGCGATCGTACCGACGCGTGTCACCAGCACGACCATACAGTTCACAGTACCGACGGACGGCAACAAGGACGGCTCCCACACGCTGAGTGTCACCAATCCACCCTCAACCGGTGGCGGTGGGGGCTCCGATTCCTTCTCGTTTACGACCGGTAGTACCACGGACCCAGATAGTCTGTCCCTTTCCGGGTTTGGGACCATCCTTGTCAGCACGAATTCTGCGGTCAGCGTCAGTATCAACAATGTTCGGACGGCTGCAACGTCGGTTACGCTGACTTCCAGTGCGCCGACTAACGCAGGTTTCCTGGTCGGTGGTTCTACCGTGAGTTCGACGACGGTACAGATTCCAGCTGGCAGTCTTTCAACGATAGCGACCATCCGCGGCCTTGTTGCAGGAACAACAACTATCAGCGCTTCGACATCCGGAGTTTCAACAATCTCGGGCCCCCTGGTTGTGATAAGTGCTTTCGGCACGATAAGTGTGACGCTGTCCGGTACGATCACGATTCCGCAGGGAGGGTCGACCTCGTTTACTGTGACCCGATCGAGCGACACGGAAAGTGCCGAACTGGAAATCGGTGCGAGCACGGCGGCTACTGGCATTGCAAGCGTTGGATCGAGTCTGGAGTTCTCGAGTGGGAGCCTTACGACGACAGGAACGCTCTCAGCACTTGCAGTAGGTTCAACAACGCTGACCGTGGCTGGTCCCCGGGCTCCATCGCTCCTGAACGGAGAGGTTCTCAACTTCGTCCCGTCTGGAGTGAGCGTGCCCACGACCGTCGCGCAGCAGACGTCCGGAACAAACCTCACGTTCAGTGGATCGGTCGACGATGGGACACAATTGGTCGGTTCGGCCACGACGCCAGCTCTGCCGTTCTCTTTCCCGTTCTTCGGGACGAATCACAGTTCTCTCTACGTCAACATCAATGGCAACCTGACGTTTGGTAGCGGCGACAGCACGTTTAACTTCAGTGAAAGCACTTTCCTTTCACGTGCGCGTATCTCCGCCCTGGCGACAGATCTTTATATCGTGTCCGGGAGCAAGGTCTTTACGAACTCCCTGACCGTGGGTGGGACGCAGGCGTTCGCAATCACTTACGAGAAGATGGGGCTTTTTGGCAAGACTTCACTCGGAGGACTGAGTACCTTCCAGATCGTCCTGTTCTCGACTGGGGCGATTCAGTATCGCTACGTCAATATCAACAACGAAGTTTCGACAACCGAATCCGATTTCTGGGTTGGCGTCTCACCCGACGTTCCGAAGTACGAAAGGCCCCATGGTGTTTGGAGCGACGGGACGAACCTCTACACCACGTCGCGGGAGAACCATACGGTGCGTCAGATCTCCCTGTCGACGGGTCGCGTGACAACACTTGCTGGAAACGGCATCTCGGGGACCGCAGACGGGACCGGTTTAGCCGCCCGATTCGATGAGACGGCGGGGATCTGGGGAGATGGCAACGGCAACCTGTACGTGGCCGAGCGGAACAACTTCGCAATCCGGAAGGTCGTCATCGCGACGGGTGAGGTCACGACGATTGCGGAGCTCAAGGGAACTAGCGGAATGGTCAACGCCACAGGAACCGCCGCGCGTTTCGGGGAGCTGGGTGGCATCTGGGGTGACACGTCGGGCAATCTGTATGTGGCCGATGCCGGGAACCATGTGATCCGGAAGATCGTGATTTCAACCGGAGTGGTCACGACTTTGGCCGGGACGTTCGGTGCCACGGGCTTGGTCAACGACACCGGAGCGGTGGCCCGCTTCCACGAGCCATGGGGTGTTTGGGGCGATGACGCCGGCAATCTCTACGTCGGTGAGGATACGAACGCCTCGATTCGAAAGATCGTGATTTCGACTGGTGCTGTTACGACGCTGGCGGGGTCGGCGACATCGGGGACGGCAGACGGAACGGGCGGAGCGGCCGGGTTGGATCGGCCCAGAGGCCTGTGGGGTGATGGTGATGGGAACCTGTACGTCTCCGAGGTGGGGAACCACGCGATCCGGAAGGTCGTCATTGCGACCGGCGCTGTGACGACGTTGGCCGGTCTGAAAGGAACCAGCGGTTTTGCGGACGGCGTGGGCACTGTAGCAAGGTTCGATTTCCCCAACGCGATCTTTGGCGACGCGACGTATCTCTACATTGTGGATGACCGCAACCATGTGATTCGTCGCATGCGGATGTCGACGAACGAAGTTACGGCGTTTTCCGGCTGGGTCGACAATTCCGGCCTTCAGAGCGGCACCGGCGCCCTGACTCCCACACCGCAGCCGACCGTTCATGACGGTACGAACACGATTCCGAACGGATTCATCTTCGAGAAAGCAAATCCGAGTACCCAGATCTTAGCTGTTACGAGGACTGTGGTCGTCACCGGCACACCGACATTGACCAGCGTCAGTCCGAGTTCGGGAGCACGGGGAGCGGCCGTGGCCGTCACACTGACCGGAACAGGTTTTGTTTCGGGGGGTACGACCGTAGCAGTGTCCGGTTCTGACGTGGCGGTATCGAGTGTGAATGTAACGAGTACGACCTCGCTGACAGCGACGTTCACGGTTGGCAGCGGAGCGACACTCAGTGGCCGCACGGTGACCGTCACAACGGGAGCCGGAACAAGTGGGTCGCAGACGTTCACGGTTGTGCTTGCCGCCCCCACGATCACCAGCATCAGTCCGACATCCGGCAAACAGGGCGCCACCGTTCCGGTCACGATCACAGGCACAAACTTCTCAGGGACCGCGGTCAATGTCAGCGGAACAGGTGCCTACGTTTCCGGTTTTACGATCGACTCCGCGACGCAGATCACAGCCGTACTGATCCTGAGTGGTGCCACCGGTACCCGAACCGTCTCGGTCACGACTTCGGGCTCGAGTAACACATCCAACTTCACGATCAATTCCAGCGCGATCGCCAGCGCCGGCACATTTCAGGTGGAGACGCTGGCGGGCAGCAAGGGCTTCGGCAGTGAAGACGGGACGGGACCGACGGCAGCGTTTAACCAGCCGGCCGGTGTCTGGGCCGACAGCACGAACCTTTATGTCGCGGACAAATTCAACCACACGATTCGCAAGGTTGTGATTTCGTCAGGCGTGGTCACGACGCTGGCGGGTTCACCGGGTCAAACAGGGTTAGTCAACGATACGGGCTCTGCAGCCCGGTTCAACCAACCGACCGGTGTTTGGGGCGACGGGTCCGGCAACCTCTACGTCGTGGATAAAGATAACCACGCCGTCCGGAAGGTCGTAATCTCGACCGGCGTCGTGACGACGCTGGCCGGCTCGGGGAGTGCCGGCAGCGGAAACGGGGTTGGAGCTTCGGCGCAGTTCCGCTTCCCACAGGGGCTCTGGGGTGACGACACCGGCAATCTCTTTATCGCTGACGGTAACAACTATCTGATCCGCCAGATTGTAATTTCGACGGCAACGGTGACGACGCTGGCGGGTTCCTCGCAGGGTGAAGTCGATAATATTACCGGGACTTCCGCGAAGTTCAATTTCGTGGCCGGCGTGACAGGTGACGGGGCGGGCAATCTGTACATTGCGGACTCCGGGAACAAGAAGATCCGGAAGATCGTCATCTCGACCACTGAAGTGACGTCTGTGGCTGGATCATTCTCACCCTCCGGCGGTTACGTCGAGGGTGTCGGCGCGACGGCCCAATTTAGATCTCTAGGGGGGATCTGGTACGACGGTTCCGGAAATCTCTTCGTCGCTGGCACTGGAAACGACGTGATCCGGAAGATTGTAATCTCGTCGGCTACTGTATCGACGTTCGCGGGCACTGGGAGTGCCGGCTTCGTCAACGGCAACGCCAGCACGGTGCAATTCGACAATCCCAGCTATCTCTTCGGCGCCGGCAACAAGCTCTACGTCACGGAACAGCTCAATCATGCGATACGACAAACCGATCTCACCTCGGTTTCCTTCACGACGCTGGCCGGGAGCCCGAATCCCAAGAGTGGTTCGACGGACGCGTCCGGTGATAAGGCTCGATTCAAGTTCCCGGGTGGAACGTGGGGCGACGGTCAGGGCAACCTCTACGTTTCGGATACCAACAACCACACGATCCGCAAGATCGTGATATCGGGTGGTGCCACGACGACGCTGGCCGGGACGGCGGGTAGCTCCGGAACGACGGACGGGACGGGTTCAGCGGCTAGATTCAGTTTTCCGGAAGGCCTGTGGGGAGATGGCCTGGGTAATCTCTACGCAACCGACACGGGGAATCACACGATACGAAAGATCGTGATTTCGACCGGAGTCGTGACGACTCTGGCCGGAACCGCGGGAACTTCAGGAACCACCGACGGTACGGGGACGGCTGCTTTCTTCAATGCTCCACACGCGCTTTGGGGTGATGCAGCGACACTCTATATTGCCGACAAGGACAATCACTCAATCCGCAAGATCGTCGTATCTTCCGGAGTCGTAACGACGTTTGCGGGCCAGTCCGGCACAAGCGGATCGACCGATGCCAGCGGTACATCCGCGCTCTTCAACCTCCCGCTCGGCATCTGGGGCGACAACACGAACCTCTACGTGACCGAGGGCGGGAATCACACGATCCGGAAGATCGTCATTTCCAATCAAGCCGTAACAACGTTTGCCGGCGTGTCCGGCACGTCCGGATCGAATAACGGAACGGGAACCGGAGCCAAGTTTAATTTCCCACACAGTGTCTGGGGCGACGGGACGAATCTGTATGTTGTGGATCTGTCTAATCATGTCATCCGACAGGTTGCGATTTCCAGTGCAGCCGTCATTACTCCTGCCGGTTCTGCCGGCAACGCCGGTTTTGTTGCCGTTGGTTCCGGCTCCAGCGCCCGGCTTCAATAGTCCACAGACGATCTGGGGCGACGGTACGCAGCTCTTTGTCTCAGGTGGGTCCAACCATCAGGTGCGCAAGCTGAACGAAGACGAATAACTGGGCGCTATCCGCGGTCCAAGAAGTTGGAAATCGATCGGCTTCGATGAAAGCGGTGGTTAGGCGAGAACGATTTTTTCGCGGCCTTCCTTCACCTTCCGCGTCGCGTTCCGCGTGTCGATGACAAGTCCTGAGTGATTCACGATCCACCCGTAGTCGATCTTCGAGTGGTCTGTCGCGATCACGACGGCGTCTTGATCCTTGAGCAGACCCTCGGTTAGTTCGACCGAAGACAAGTCTGAAAAATCGTAATGTCGCATCGTGTAAAGCTGCGAGACGAACGGATCGTGGTAGGCGATTTCTGCACCTTTTTCCTTTAGAAGGGCGCATGATTTCCATCGCGGGCGATTCCCGTGTGTCGTCTACATCCTTCTTGTAGGCGACGCCCAGGATTAAGATCTTGGCGCCGCGGATTGACTTGCCGTGGTCGTTAAGGCCCCAGGCGATCTTTTCGACGACATACCTGGGAATGGCCGTGTTGACCTCTCCGGCGAGTTCGATAAAACGCGCCGCAAAGCCATGTTCTCGGGCCTTCCAGGCCAGATAGAATGGATCGATCGGAATGCAATGACCTCCCAGACCGGGGCCAGGATAGAAGGGAGTAAAACCAAAGGGTTTTGTCTTGGCGGCATCAATCACTTCCCAGACGTCGATGTCCATCCGGTCGCACAGAAGCTTCAGTTCGTTGACCAGCGCGATATTGACCGAGCGGTAGATATTTTCGAGAAGCTTGACCAACTCGGCTGTGTCTGTCGAAGACACGGGAACGAGTTCGTCGATCACCTGTCCATACAAAGCTTTCGCTACCGACAGACAGTTATCGGTTGTTCCGCCTACGACCTTGGGGATTGTCTGAGTAGAGTAACTCGTGTTGCCGGGGTCCTCGCGCTCGGGCGAGTAGGCCAGGAAGTAGTTGTTCCCGACCTCGAGGCCCGAGTCTTTGAAGCCTTCGAGCAACACCTCTCGCGTCGTTCCCGGATACGTCGTGCTTTCGAGCACCACTAACTGCCCGTCGCGAAGCGTCTTGCCGACGGCGGCAGCCGTCGTCGTTACGTATTGCATGTCGGGTTCGCGATTGCCGTTGAGCGGTGTAGGTACGCATATGATCACGCAGTCGGCTTGGGCGAGTTTCGAGAAATCCGACGTGGCTTCGAATCGGCCACTGTCGCGAAGCCCGAAGACGCGGGTTTCTTCAACATGTCCGATATAGGATTGACCCTTGTTGAGCTGCTCAACTTTGCTGGGGTCGACATCGAAACCCACGACATGGAATCCGACTTCTCCGAACCGGAGGACGAGTGGAAGACCGACATACCCAAGGCCGACGACGCCAACTACGGCGTCACGGGACTCGATCTTCCCGATGAGTTCGTCGCGGATCATTCGAAAAACTCCCGAATCTTTTCGATCACGTAGTCGATCTCTTCCTCCTCGAGCTCCGGAAATATCGGCAGCGCCAGACATGTCCGAGCTGATTCCTCCGCCCGCGGGAAGTCTCCAGGAGATCCACAGACCGCGCCCAGACCTTTTGGAGATGCAGGGGAATGGGATAGTAGATCTCGGTTCCGATCCCGTGTCCCGACAAAAATTCTCTAAGTGCGTCCCTCTCGGAAGTCCGAATCACAAACTGATTGTATACGGCTTCATTGTGTTCGGGAGGCATCGGAAGTGTCACCATACCTCGAAGACCCGCCGAATAACGTTTTGCCGTCTGGCGGCGCCTTTCGTTCCATCCGTCCACGTAGGGGAGCCGGACCGATATGGCAGCCGCCTGCAGGGAGTCCAGACGGCTGTTGATCCCCGGCAGGTTGTGCTCGTAACCGTTCTCGAGGCCGTGAGCGCGAAGCAGACGGAGTCGTTCGGCGGTCTGGGAGTCTTGCGTGACGACCATGCCGGCATCACCGATCGCCGCAAGGTTCTTGGTCGGATAGAAAGAGAGGCAACCGCAGAAGCCCATCGTCCCGGCCGTTCTCCCCCGATGTGTTGCTCCGAACGCCTGGGCTACGTCTTCGATGATGAGAATGCCGTGATCCGCCGCGATCGTCTGGATTCGAAGCATGTCGGCGCAGTCGCCGAAAAGATGGGTGGCGATCACGGCCCGCGTCCGGGGAGTTATCTTTCTGCGGATTTCATCCGGATCGATCTGGAAGGTCTGAAAATCGATGTCAGCAAAGACGACGCGGGCGCCAAGCCTGACAGCCGAAGAGGCTGTTGAAAAGAAGCTGAATGCCGGAACGATGACCTCCGCGCCGGGCCCGATTTCGGCGGCCATGAGAGCGAGCATGAGGGCATCCGACCCGTTTGCGACCCCAATGGCCTGCTCGGCAGATAGCTTTGCTGCCACCTCAGCTTCTGCCTTTTCAACTGCTGGCCCTAATATAAAATCTCTGGGAATCAATGACTTCCATTAGCGCTTCGCCGAGCTCGTCCCGAATGGCCCCAGTTGTCTTTTGAGGTCGAAGAAAGGTACTTTCATGAACTGCGCAGCCAGATCTTACTGGAGTGAGGCTGGAATGAGATCGCTGGCCTTCGGGCAAAAAGGGACCCACAGACTGTCATACGGCTTCCGCTCGAAAAAGGGTGTCAGTCCCCCATTTTTCCAGATAATATTCGGGTTTAAACGTGTGTGCCGATCGCTCGTCTAAACCGGTTAGCGTATTTGGTTTGACGTTCTAAATCAACAGTCGGCTACTTACGGAGTGGCAGTTGGAGGGCGGAACCTCCCAACGCCACGAAAATGGAGTTGAGATGCTGGAGGAGAAGATCCGAATGATATACGCAAGAAGGATAACGCCCTTTCTGTTCAGCTTGTTGGTCACCTTTCTGATAAGCGTACCGATCCCGGCCGGTGCACAGGACGGTGGATTGCGGGACGAGCAACCCCCTATTCCTGTCGAGGAAATCATCGAACAGTTTGCCAGCAAGGAATCGGAGTTCAGGGTGGCGCGTGGCAACTACACGTATCGCCAGGACGTGACGGTTCAGGAACTGAACGCCCGGGACCGGGCAATCGGTGAATACAGGATGGTGAGCGACATTCTTTTCGCGCCCGGAGGTCGGGAGCGGACCGAGAAAGTCATCTTCGCACCGCAGAGTACGCTCCAGGGCATTCAGCTCACGCCGCAGGATCTGGACGACATTCGTGACATCCAGCCTTTCGTTCTGACGACGGAAGAGCTGCACCTTTACGATGTCGAATATCTGGGCAAGGAATTGATCGATGAGATCGATACGTATGTTTTCCAGGTCGGGCCAAGAACACTGGAAGAGGGCGAGCGTTATTTTGAAGGGCAGATCTGGGTCGACGATCTTGACCTGCAGATCGTAAAGACGTTTGGCAAGGCCGTTCCCGATATCATAGATGGCGACCAGGAGAATCTGTTTCCACGTTTCGAGACCTACCGGGAGCAGATCGACGACTACTGGTTCCCAACCTATACCCGGGCCGTCGACACGCTGAATTTTTCTACGGGTCCCCGACGTATCCGTCAGGTCATCCGGTATGAAAACTACAAGGAGTTCGCGTCAGATGTGACTCTTACATTCGGTGACGCGGTCGAGGACGACGTGGACGCCGACGTCACCGATCCTATCGCTCCGAACCCTTAAGAAGAGCCTCCCGAACGGGCCGGTTGTGAACTGGCCCGTTCGGTCTATAACTCCCAACAAGCACAGTAGATAACCCTCCCTTTCTCCGATTCCCTCTATGCTAAACTGATAGCGAAATTCGAGTGGTGGCGCCGTTCTGAAGACGCCGCTACCGGATTTGTATAGGGAGTCACTATGTCCGGCCATTCGAAGTGGGCCAGCATCAAGCATAAAAAGGCGGCGACCGACGCCAAGCGTGGGAAAGCGTTCACGAAGGTGATCAAGGAAATTACAGTCGCGGCGCGTACCGGAGGCGGAGATCCTGAAGGGAACCCCCAGTTGCGCAAGGCTGTTTCCGACGCCAAGGGCCTCAACATGCCCGCGGACAACATCAAACGGGCCATCATGAAGGGGACTGGAGAACTCGAAGGCACTTCGATCGAGGAGATCGTTTACGAAGGATACGGACCCGGCGGTGTCGCGGTGATGGTCGAGGTGATGACAGACAATCGGAACCGTACCGTGGGTGAAATTCGTCATACTTTCAGTAAGCATGGTGGAAACCTCGGTGAAAACGGATGTGTAGCCTGGATGTTCACAAAGCGTGGCTACATTCTCGTTCCAGCCGGAGACGTGGACGAAGAAACAGCGATGAATGCGGCGATCGAGGCGGGTGCGGAAGACTTTTCGGCACAGGAAGATCAGTACGAAATCCTGACTGAGCCGGAGTCGTTTGACGAAGTGCTGGAAGGACTCAAAAAGAGCGGCATCGAGCCTACTACGGCAGAGCTATCGATGATTCCGCAGAACTACATCAAGCTCGAGGGCAAACCCGCCCAGCAGATGACCAAGCTGATGGACGTGCTCGACGATCACGAAGACGTACAGAACATCCACGCAAACTTCGACATCGAAGAGTCGGAAATGGCGGGGGTTGTTTAGCGGCGAGTTCTGCCTATGCGCATCCTTGGAGTAGATTGCGGTTCCCGTGTGACGGGGTACGGCGTTGTCGAAACGGGGGCTGGACAGGTGTCGCTACATCGATTGTGGCGCAATCAAAACCAAGGTGGCCGACCCGCTCGCTCTCCGTCTTCAGTCCATACATGCTGCCCTCCAGGAAGTAATTCGAGACCACACACCTGACGTGGCAGTCTTTGAGAGCGTTTTCCATGCAGCTAACGCGCAGAGCGCGCTCAAACTCGGTCACGTGAGAGGCGTCTCTATGTTTGCGGCGGCACAGGCAGGACTTCCCGTGCACGAGTATTCCGCTCTACAGGTGAAGAGTGCGGTAACCGGTTACGGCCGGGCCGAGAAGGCGCAGGTTCAGCAGATGGTGAAATCCCTGCTGCGGCTCGCCGAAGTTCCGGAACCTCATGATGCGTCCGATGCATTGGCGGTAGCGATCTGCCACGCGCAGAGTTACCGATTTGAGGAGGCGACAGCCAACCTTGACTAGTCTTCTGCTTTTTTCGCTTCTGGCGCTCTTACCACAGGGTGACTTTACGAGTTTCAGCTTTTGCCGCGACGGTCTCGGTGGAACCGGCGATGTTCAATGCATAAGGTTAGACGCTTCGGGCGAAGGAACCTTCATGCTCATGTACGCCGATGCCGATACAGTAGATGTGGGGCTCGATCTGTCGGTTTCAGGAACCCGTAAGTTCATAGATCTGCTGGCCGGAACCGACTATCTGGCTGAGGCAGACGAGTACGATTCCGGGCGGGAAGTGCTGAGCGTCGGTCGCAAGAACATGGTCCTGGAAGGCCCCCAGGGAACCCGGGAAGCGAGCTTTTACCTTGCGACCCGTATTGAAGTTACCGAACTGACGGGATTTTTCGACCGGCTGATTACGCAGGAGATGCTCCTGCTCGATATCGAGACTGCGCTAGAGTTCGATCGATTGGGTATTCCGGGGCGGCTGGATCAGATCGAAAGGGACCTGGGCCGCGACAGGCTGGCCGATGCCCCCCGGCTGATTCCGATGCTCGAGCGCATAGCGGCCGACGCCCGCATAGTGAACTATGCGCGGACGACGGCAACGCGATTGAAGGAAGACATTGAAGCACTGGACTGAACGACAGGAATTAACGTGATTCGAACTCTAGTTACATTACTTGCCTTCTCGCTTGGGTCGCCTGCCTTTGGGCAGGAGTCGGCCAGAATAGTTGCCAGGGGTAACAGTATTGAGATCACCGATCTCTCTTTCCAGAGCCGGTCTGTTTCCGAGCCGCTGGAGGAAGGCGATAGGATTCGGACAGGTCCGGCGTCTTTCGTGGTGATTGACGTGGAGCCGGGAATCCGTTTGACGCTGTCCCCCGATTCCGTAGTCGGGTTGGAATCTCTGGACGCTCTGCCGTCGATTCGGCTGGAGCAGGGGCGGGTCCGTGTCCGGACAGATGCCTGGTCTCTTCGAGTCGAGTCCTCTGTGGGTGACTTTCTGGTATCGGAAGCGCCGGGTGAAGCCGATTTCGAACTCTCCGGCAGCGGCATCATCCTTCAGGTGTTATCTGGAGGTTTGACGATGGAAAACGTGAACACAGACGCCGTCGTCTTTAGAGCTCCCGGAGCGCGCGCCGCTCGCGTCTATCAGGCCGGCTCCACGATACGCCGCAGAAGCGAAGAAGAAAGCTATCCCTACTTCCCGAATATCTACGTGGGATACCCCCAACCTTTCCCGTACGGCGTCCCCCCCGCGACTCCACCTGTCGCAAATCCGCCCGTCCGCGGCCAAAGATAGTTAAACCTCGTGATCTTCGTGGACTCTGCGTCTCTGTGGTGACCGGGTCTACAAAACGATGATCCCTGCATAGCCCACGACACGGTCCCGATCCCCGAAGATGTCTCCTGACGTTGCGTATCGCACCAGTTCGGCATTGGACGCGCCCATTCGGTTGGCCGCCACAAGCATCGATGTTGCTGGACCGAAACCGCACATGGAAATTCCTTCCGAGACCACCACGTTGTAGAGACCCTTTGCATCGCGCTCCAGCATTCGGTCAATCGCTCGCTTGTCCTTGATGCGCGTCGGCGCGTCGGCTTCGTAGTGGTTCATGTCGCTCGAAGCGATAATCAGGATTTCTTCAGAATGTGCATCGACGACCTGAGCCATCGATTCACCGAGGCGTTCGAGTGCGCCAAGATCGGATCTTCCTACTGTGATCGGGACGAATTGAATCTCAGACTCTTTCAGAAACTGAAGAAACGGCAGTTGGACTTCCAGGGCGTGTTCGGAGATATGGGCCGTGGTGTCTGCCTCGAGGTCCGGATTCAGTTCCAGCAGCCTCGTCGCCAGGTCTTCGTCGATGGCAACGTTGCCCATAGGCGTTTCCCATTCACCGGAGTCCATGACGGCCAGTGGCCGGCCAAGCCCGGTGTGGTTAGGGCACAGGATGATGAAACGGTCGGGAAGGTGGAGTTGGGAGTAGACGGCGCCAGCTACATGTCCCGAATACACGTAGCCTGCGTGGGGGACGACGACGCCACGTGCGTGGACGCGTTCCCCCGATGGGTCCGTTACACCGCGGAGTGTTTCTTCCAGCGCTTCACGGTCCTCCGGATAAAACGTTCCGGCTACGGCGGGGCGACGAGTCATCAGTGATCCTCGAGTTGCGGAGATTGATGGCCGGAAGGGTCGATCTTGGAAAATGGACGAAGAAGATCGCGCTATTCTTCGATCGAATTGTAGAAGCCTCTCTTGTGGCGAACTTCCAACTCGTCGGGTTCGCCGTCGCCGTCGACATCCACGTCCGCGGCTTCGATCCGGAGTTCCCGCAAATCATCGTCTTGTTCGAGATCTCTAGGTATGAATCCGAGACTGTACTGGTTTCGCAGATGGACGCTGACGGTTTCATAGATACCTGGGTATTCTCCCTGGAACCGCGGGAAGAAGTGTGTGCCACCCGTGTACCGGGCCAACGTCTGAAGGGCGTTTCTTGCCTGGAGCATCTGCATGCGGGCGATGTTACTGATACGATTTTCGTTGAAGAGCATGAAGTTTTCGCCCATGCCCACAGGGTAGATTATGGTGTTCGAGGTTTCCGCTGCCCGGAGCATTTCGTTGTAGTTTATCTTGCTGAAAGTGTCGATTCCGCTAGTTAGCAGGAAGATCGCTTTCTTTCCCTCGATGTTTTCCATCCGCTGCAGTGTAAAGACGACAGCATCATAGAACGATGTCTCTCTGAAGCCCGGAAACTGCAAGCTCCGGAGGCCATTGAAGAGTTCGTTCCCGTTCTGCGTGAAATCGGTCACGATTTCGGGCCGAATGTCGTACTTGACGATAGCTGCCCAGTCATTCTCGCGCAGCGACTGGATGAATCCGGCTGAAGGACCGATTACGTCGTCATAGTAATAGGTGAAGTTCGCTCCGAACTCGAGCAGGATTACTACCGTCAGTGGCGTGTCCGTGGGACTGAAGTTCGTCACCAACTGCTCTTCGTCGTCGACGAAAACCCGAAAATGTTCCTTCTGCAGTCCCGAGATGGGGTTGTCGCGCTTGTCTGTCACCACGACATCTACGTTGACGACTTCGATGTCGATGGAGAGTGAGAATCGGTCCTCGACGTCAAGATCCAACGCACCTTCCGGTTCCGGAAGTGGCGGCAGCGGAACGTCTTCGCCGAGGTCCCGCCTCGGGCCCTGAGCCAGGGCCAAACCCACTCCGAACACAATCAAGACGACGAGAGCGGCCAACCGTCTGGGAATCATCAGAAATCTCCTCAGAAACTGTTCCTAGAGCGTACCTCGGCCAGCAAAACGAAGCAATATGTTCGGCATCCGTTTAGGGCCGGAATTGTAAAGAATTCTATCTCTGTTCGCCGTCTGTTAGACGGGTATTGGAGAAAATCGTCTCCTGTCAGGTATCCGGCGAAGGTTTACGTTGGAAAATCTGTCTACGAAGACTATTGTGTTTCCGCATGTTCGACGGAGTAAATGCTATCCGAAGTATCGGAAACCTCTAGAGGAGATTCCTTGATGATCACTGAGAGCGCCATCATCGCAATAGGGGGACTGATAGCCGTTATCGCACTCCTGTTTCTGATGATCACCCGTTTCAAATGGCATGTGTTCATAGCGCTACTCGTGCCGATCGTATTGTTCGCCCTGATGCCGGGTATCAACCGGGGCGCGTTCATCACGGCCTTCGAGCAGGGATTCGGAGGCACGATCGAGAGCATCGCGGTCGTCATCGTGATCGGATCGATCATGGCGGAGGCGCTCAAACATACAGGTGGAATCGAACGGATCACTTCGTCGATGATCCGTTGGGTTGGCGAAAGGCGCATGCCTCTGGCGCTGACCATGAGTGGGTGGATCATCGGTCTGGCCATTTTTTCCGATGTTGGCTACGTCATTTTGAATCCCCTCGTGCACTCCGCCGCTCTCAAAAGCGCCGTGAACATGAGCGTGATGGCTTCAGGACTTGTCGGTGCGCTCCAGATGACCCATGCGATGGTCCCTCCGACTCCGGGTCCCTTGGCAGCCGCTGCGCTGGTTGGTGCCGATCTGGGCACGGTGATTGTGTACGGGGGTTTGGCCACTCTGATCGCTTCACTGGCCGGATGGGTCTTCGCACTGGTGGTCGGTCCCCGCGTCCATTCCCCGGCGTCGGAGGAATTTGTCGGCGAATCCTTTGTCGAACAGGGCCGGGAGTCCGAGCTGCCTTCCACCTGGCGAGCCTATGCGCCCATTGCCATCCCGCTAGTCCTGATCGCCGGGCAGAGCGCGGCGCGGTTGATGTTGCCCGAAGAACATATCGTGAACGCAGTGATGCTCTACCTGGGCTGGCCGGTTGTTGCGCTCGGTATCGGCGTCCTGCTGGCGTTCCGGAACACCACACGCGAGCAGGTGGGTGTCCGGACGAATGAATGGGTGGAAAACGCACTCCGCACGTCCGCGATGATTATCATGGTCACTGGCCTGGGTGGGGCGTTGAGTCAGATTCTTCGAGGAACACCCGCTGTTGAAACGATCGCCAACGCGGTAGCCTTCACGGGCCTGCCGGCTATATTTCTGCCCTTCGTTCTGGGCATTGTCGGCAATGTCATCACCGGATCCACCACCGTCGGGGTGATCACGGCAGCTTCGGTGGTTTCTCCGATAGCCGGCACGCTCGGTCTCAGTCCTGAAGCGACGATGCTGGCAGGCGCCGCCGGTTCGATCATCATCAAGTTTCCCAATTCGAGTTATTTCTGGGTGTGCACTTCGCTTTCGAGGATGTCGTTGAAGTCTGCCCTGATCTCCTATGGCGGCGTGACGTTTGTGAACGGAACCGTAGCGATGGCTGTCGTCTACGTGTTGTGGGTGGTGGGACTGATCTGAGAGAGCTCTGAGATCTTAACTAACGCCGGATCTAATTAGATTCCAAGCAGCTGGCGCTGCTCGTCGATTTCTGCACTGTCTGGAATGAGTCTTGCTCCTTTGTCCAGGGATTTTCGAGCGTCCGAGTCGCGACCGGCAGATGTGTAAAGGTCTGCAAGACGCGTGTAGACTTCGACATTCCAATCAATGCTCAGATCGGAAAGAAACTCCAATAGTTCTATCGCCGTCCCCGATTGGCCGTTTCTCTCCATTGCCTCGGCCAGACGCAAGCGGGCAAGGTACCTGTAGGGCTCTATATCCAGAGCTACTTCAAAAGCTGAAATGGCTTCAGCTTCACGCCCGCCATCGATCAGGCACTCTCCGAGCAATTCCCAGTAGTCGGCGACCCTGTAAGGGGCGGTCTGAATGGCGCTCTGCATCCAAAGGGCGGCTTCGTCCCATTCCTGCGATAGAGCGTAAAGCCCTGCCAGTTCCAGCATGTTTTCCGGTCGAGCTGGATCAAGACCAGCAGCCCTCATAAAACTTTCGATCGCCAGATCGTAGTCCCCGTTTCTTATACGGAATCGGTCCCACAGCTCTTCCAGTTCAGCAGCGAAAGCACTCGATTCAGAGACGAACTCCGCGGCAGCCACCAATGAAGCGTCGGCTTCGATGAACTGGTCGGAACTGATGAGCAGTCTGGCCGTGGCGATATGGAGAATGGCATCCGAAGACCATTCCATTTCCGATTATTCGCGAAGCGTTTCCGTTGCAATCTCAAATCGCTCGTTTGCAATCATCAGAAGGCTCGCTCCGCTTAGGTTGCCCAGCAGGTGTTAACTGAAGAAGTGTCGCGATGAGGGCGAGGGGTAGCAGAATCGATCTAATGAGTCGCTAGGTTCTACCGCTGGTATCGAAGGTGCTGGCACTGGATTCGACTCGTTCTCTGATGTGATCCATGGTCTTAGCACCGCCACTGTTCTTCTGAAGTTCACGCACATCACCACCGAATGCCTCGACCCATCGATCAGAAATCTCATTGATGAAGAAATCACTGAGTTCCCGATTGGCTTTGTTGAAGATGTTTCGGAGATTATCGTCGTCCAGTTCGGTCATGTTAATCGGAACCTGATCGAGTGACCAATCCTGGGAAACATACCGATCGTAGAAGTCCTGGTCGTCTTTGATTCGCCCCGCTTCTTTACACCAGTCGTATAACCCCGTTCCCGGGAACGGAACGCATCCGGAAATCTTGTTCGACCGAAATTCGCCATACGAAATCTTCTTCAACATGTGAACTGTGTCTTTGAGCGTTTCTTCGTTCTCCCCCGGCTGACCAAACATGAATGCGTATTCAGCGAAGATGCCGGCTTCGCGAGTGAGTCTGATCGCGTTGTAAATTTGGTCTGTGGTCGTTTTCTTCGACATCATCTTCAGAATCTCGTCGTTGCCGGACTCCAAACCATAGAACACGGAGATACATCCGGATTCCTTGAGCAGTCTTATTATCTCAGGTGTCACCGTGTTCACTCGACCATTGCAGTTGTAGCGGATCCTAAGGCCCCTCTCAATAACGGCCTGGCAGAAATTCGTTATCTTCTCCTGGCTCAACATCAACAAATCGTCGACCATATAGAAGCCGTCCAAACGGTATTTTTCGACCAGGTATGCCATTTCATCGACGATATCCTCGTAAGGCCGTATCCGATAGGCGCTGGCTCGATAGCAGAAATTACAGGCGTAGGGAGGTCATTACAAAAGGTGTGTAAAAGTCATCAGGCGGCGGCCTTCGATTTCATCACGACTCTGATGCCGTCAGCGAATTGCTGGCCATCATAGACCTCTTGTAAGAGTTCGGATCCTTTTAAGTGTCGCCAAGCCTTCTCAGCGAC
This sequence comes from Terriglobia bacterium, assembly GCA_965218585.1. Lineage (GTDB taxonomy): Bacteria > Acidobacteriota > Terriglobia > 20CM-2-55-15 > 20CM-2-55-15. The sequence goes on along the minus strand of CBDCLE010000002.1, from coordinate 262,318 downwards.
ACGTAGTAGCTTCCAAATCATTGCCGTTGCATTCTCGACACGCTTGAATCGGCGAGCGGCGTTGGTGCGGAGACGAACCATGTCGAAGGGCGACTCGACGATGTTGGTCGTTCTCAGATGCACCCAGTGTTGTTTCGGGAACTCATAGAAAGTAATCATCCGGTCCCAGTCCCGCAACAGCGTCTCACCCGCTTTGGGATAGTTCTTCTCATATCGGCGGACGAACTGATCCCGCTTTCGTTCGCAGGCCGCGCGGGAGTTCGCGAAGGCCATCCCATGAAGCAGCTGTCTGGCCGCGGGCTGCTCGGTCTTCGGCAGATGATCGACCACGTTGATCGACTTGTGGTTCCAGCAGCGTTGTTCCTGGCCCTGGGGCTGTTGCTCGGCCAGCGCGGACCAGATGCCCAGGTGACCGTCCGCGACAGTCAGCCGTCCCAGCTTCAGGCCCCGTCTCTGGAGATTGCGCAGAATGCGGCTCCAGGACTCCTTGCTTTCCCGCTGCCCGCTCTCACAGGCCAACAGCACTTTGCGCCCGTCTGACAAGGCTCCGATGATCACCAGCAATGCCGCTCGCTCTTTCGCGATCCCCGCTTTCACGTACAAGCCGTCTGCCCACTGGTACACGACCTCGAGGCCGGACAGGTCCTGCTGGACCCACTCGTCATACTCCAACTGCCAGATCGATTTCAGTCGTTGGATCGATGCTCGCGACAACGGAGCGCCAGCGCCAAGCAGTCCGCGCATGGCCTGCTCGAAGTCCCCTGTGGCCAGGCCGTGGAGGTAGAGATCGGGAAGTAGCTCGCCCAGCTGTTTCGATTTCCGTCGAAAATACGGCAGGATCTGACTCTCGAACCGCTCGGCGGTGTTTCGAACCCGAGGTCGTCGAACCTCCATCGTACCGTTCATCATTGCGAAGCGTCGCGGTTTCCCGTGACCGTTCCGGTATCCTCGTCGATTCGGACTCCGCTCCAACTTTTCCCGACCCAGAAACTGCGTGACTTCGTCCTCGAGCAGCTCCTGTAGCCAGACTTGGACCCGGGATCGCGCCCAGTCCTCCAAACCTTCATACGCGTTCGTTGACGCCACTGATGCCGGTATGTTCTTCTTCTTCATGGGTGGTGTACCTTTCTCCCGATTGCTGCCGGGATTGCTTACGGTTTCGAATTCACCGAAAGCGTACACCGCCTTCTCTTTTTACACACCGATTGGAACGACCTCGGCGTAGGACACCCCCGACCAGTGACGATCGGCATAATCACGGTTCGTTTTGGTGGAAGGGATGAAACTTGGCGGTGTGCAGATACGACTCGATTGGGTACAAGTCCAGAGCTGGCCAGCCCACCTCTTCTCTCGTAGCCTGGCGTGGCAATAACGGTGTTCCGTTGTCCACAAACTCGCCGTCTGCGATGTAGGCGATACCCTGAACGTCCTCGATATTTCGATTTCCAGCGATCGCGTCCATTAGATGGACGATCGTGATCTCCGCCTCTCCGATCGTCGCGATATCTGCACCGGTTCGTCTAAGAACGAACTCCGGAATGGGGCTTGGCAAAGAGCCACCGAGAATAATGGTCGCATCAGGAACTACGGCACGGATGATGTTGCATATTCTCTCGACCTCGCGAATCATGGAATATAGCGCTCCCATCGCAAAGATCTTGATACCGCTTTCGACAAGCACCTTGGCGATCTCAATGTCGTCATGCATGTAGACTGAAAAATCCTTGAGCACGACGTCGATGTCACATCGCTGCATGGCGGTTGCGACGTAGCCGGGTCCCAGAGGCATCAGTTTCTTACGGTAGTGGTCGTCAGGAACGATCAGCATCACCTTCATTCCCTTCAGACTGGGATAATTCACTTTCAGGAAATCCTCGGTTCTCTGAGCCGAGGCCCAAGGGCTCGTTGTGAAGGCTGCGGGATCCAGCTTGACGTTCGTCATTTTGCCTCCGAGTTGAATCGGATGAGTCGCGTTGCTAGGTTGAGGACAAGGATCATTCCTCTCCAGTATCAATCTTATCTAAGTAGCTGTAATGAGTCAAGTTAGCTAGACGCCCGTCGTTAGATGTGGTTGGGCGAGTTGGTGGTCCATAGAGGATAACTGTGCGAATTGGTTGGCCGGAACAGGGAAACACCGGTAATTCCCGTTTAGGACTAACTGTCGGATTCTACTGCCCGCCAATATCCTTCGTATCGCTCGATCCCAGCATTAATCTGTGAGAGTTCTGGTTCGGCTTCCAGAAGGTCGAGTACGTCACCCATCAGAAATAGGCGATTTCCCGGATAAAGGCGCCCATACACCGCTCTGGCAAACTCCAAGTCCTTCTCGTAGTCGATCGTCCAACGATGGTGGGAGAGGTCTTCGGTATGTTGGAAGCCCAATTTTCTGAATTCGCCCTGATTCCGGAAAGCGTAAGGAGTCAAGCATTCCCGCTCGGATTTTAAATTCGCACCATTCCACATCCTTTCCAGACACTCGAACGTCATTACTTCTATATCGATTCCCTCCGGGTAAGACACCGGAATGCTTCCGTCGTAGCTGCAGTTGGCGACGTAGTCGACTGGGGGCGTAGCTTCCGTCAGCAATGTTACGGCACGGTCGATGATTTCCGGATCTTTGAACGGGTCGTCGGGGGTGATTCTTGCTATGGTGTCAACCTTGTAGTGCTTCGCTGCCTGATAGACGCGATCCAGAACGTCGTCTTCGCTACCTAGGAGTCTGCGCGGCAGAAGGACCGAAATTGGGCGGGAATGGATGGAAGATAGGGCATGCCACGAACTTACCGAGCCTATATTCCAGAACAGAGCCTGCTGATGCCACCGTCGCTGAGCGATTGGCTGGCCGAAGATCACCTGTCGTACTTCATATCGGATGCTGTGGACGCGATGGATTTGAGCGGGTTCGAACAGAGGCATGGAACTGACGGGCCTGGCAATCAGGCCTTCGATCCGCGGATGATGGTGAAGGTGATGATCTATGGGTACGGGACCGGAGTGTTTTCATCCAGGAAGATCGCAGCGAAGTTGAGAGAAGATGTGGCGTTCCGGATGTTGGGAGCCGAGAACTTTCCCGCGCACCGAACGATCTCGGATTTTCGCAAACTGCATCTTGAGGAGTTCGGGAAGCTGTTTGTGCAAGTGGTGATGATGGCGCGAGAAGCGGGTTTGGTGAAGATGGGGACGGTAGCGGTGGACGGAACCAAGATGCGGGCGAATGCGAGCAAACGCAAAGCGATGAGCTATCAACGCATGAAGAAGCAGGAGACCGAGTTGGGTGAGCAGATTCGGGATCTGTTGAACCGGGCGACCGCGACCGATGAGGACGAAGACCAGCGTTACGGCAAGGACCGGCGCGGAGACGAACTACCCGACGGGTTGGCGACCCGTAAGAAGCGTCTGGCCACGATCCAGGCGGCGATGAAGCGACTCGAGGAACGTCAGATGGCTGCGGACCAGGAAGCCGGACGGAAACCGGGAGACGACGAACCGGGAAGCGGAAAGAAGGGCAAGCCATTCAAACGCCCCATGGGCGAGCCCAAGCCCAAGGCCCAGGAGAACTTCACCGATCCAGAAAGCCGGATCATGAAGACCTCCACGGAAGGGTTCCAGCAATGTTACAACGCGCAGGCGATGGTGGATTCCGAGGCCCGGATCATCGTGGCGACCACGGTGAGCGACAATGCGTCGGATGTGGGGCAGTTGGAGCCGACTCTGGATGCGGTGAACAACAACCTGGGAGAGTCTCCAGGCCGCGTGCTCGCTGATGCGGGGTATCGATCCGAGTCGAATCTGGGGATGTTAGAACAACGCCAAATTGATGGGTATGTCGCCATGGGGCGGGAGAAGGACCTGGACGATGCCCCCCTCCCGCCACAAGATACCGCGCTTGGTCGGATGACGAGAAAAATGAAATCCCCGTCTGGGCGTGATCGCTACCGGGCCAGAAAGCACATTGGTGAACCGCCCTTCGGGTGGATCAAATCGGTGCTCGGATTCCGACAGTTCAGCCTGCGAGGTTTGGACAAGGTGACCTGTGAGTGGAACCTGGTGACTCTAGCAGTGAACTTACGACGGATGAACGGGAAGATCGAATGGGCCTAATCCGGAAAACCGGGACCGCCACCCTTATCACACGGCTTACTACTGGAGTCCGCACCGGTCTGAGTTCATCATAACGGCAGAATCGGTCCGGTCGCCTCCGACAACACGATCAAATCCCAATAAATCCAGGTTCTTTCCGCTCTGCCGCGCAGACTCCTAGAAACGTTTTTACGTCGAGTTGCTTCAAGTAATGCCTCAAAGGGCGATCACCAGGTTCCTCGGTTGTTGCGACAATGACTTCGTCGATAGTCATTGCTCCTTTGACGCGTTCGATTACGTGCCACAAGAGAGGTTGTCCGCAGATGTCCATTAATACCTTGCCTGGAAGTCGACTCGATCCCATCCGGGCGTGAACGATTGCTGCAATCATTTCATTTGAAGTCCTTTGAAGTTACGTTGATGAATCACGGTGAGAATCCCGGAGCGTTTCGGATTAGAGGTTCTAAGCTCGACGCAGTGAAAAGCTTTTCTCAGCCAAGTCGACGATATAACGGCCAATGACGAGGGAGCACGTTGCACCTGGAGAAGGTGCATTGAGTACATGGACAGTGTTGGACCCCTGTTCGATGCGGAAGTCGTCCAGAAGCGAACCGTCAGGCGCTACTGCCTGAGCTCGGACGCCGGACCCTCCCCGGCCAAGATCGTTCGATGTGACTTCGGGGATCAATCGCTGGAGGCTCTTGACGAATACGCTTTTCCTGAATGACCTGTTGACCTCCCAGACGGCGATTTTCCACTCGCGAAACGCAAGTCGCCAGAATCCCGCGTAGGTAAACGTACCGAGCATTTCGCCGAGTGAGACGTCCCGCTTGCGGTAGCCCTCTCTCTTCAGTGCAAGGACGGCGTTCGGCCCGGCCTCGACAAAGCCCTTCATAGTTTGGGTAAAGTGGACGCCGAGGAACGGAAAGTCCGGATTGGGAACTGGATATATCAGGCCTTTGACCAGTGACTCCTTTTCCTTCTTAAGCGTGTAGTACTCTCCCCGAAACGGAACGATCCTCAGGTTGGGTCGAACGCCCATCATTCGAGCCACGACATCGGAGTGGAGGCCGGCGCAGTTGACCGCGTAGCGTGTCCTGAACCCATTGGTGTTTGCTTCGAGAACAGTCTCGTTTCCGTGTTTCGTGACGCGTTGGAGCCTCGTGTCAAAGTACACGTCGCCTCCGGCCGAACGCACCTTGTTCAAGTAGACGGCCGCAACCTTTCGGAAGTCTACGATACCGGTTCCCGGCGCCCACAGAGCCTTGATCGCGCTGACATGGGGTTCGATTTCCTTGATGCGTTCTGGACCGACAAGTTCCAGTCCTTTGACCTTGTTCGCTGTTCCACGTTCCAGAAGCGCTTCGAGCCGTCCCAATTCGTCCTCTCGCGTCGCAACGATGAGCTTGCCACATTTCCATGTGGGAATCTCGTTGTCGGTGCAGAACTGGGTCATCGAGGCGCGGCCCTCCACGCAGAACTGCGCTTTGAAAGAGCCTGGCTTGTAGTAGATCCCCGAGTGAATGACACCGCTGTTGTGACCAGACTGTTGCGATGCTGGGTGGGGGTCTTTCTCTATGACTGCGACCCGCAGGTCCGGATACCGCTCCAGCAGGTGCATCGCGGTTGAAAGGCCAATCAGTCCAGCGCCGATCACGGTCACGTCGTAGGATTCGGTCGTCGACAAGTACTCTCCTCTTGTGTCCACCTGTGCCTGAACTGATTGCAGCTGAATTTTCGGGCACCCGGCACTTCGTTTACATTATCACTGGCTAGTAACTAAAAGAAAACAGCAGCTTTACATGGTAAGCTTTTCCCACGGAGGAATGGCCGAGCGGTCGAAGGCGGTGGTCTTGAAAACCACTGCGCTGGAAACGGCGCCGGGGGTTCGAATCCCTCTTCCTCCGTTTCTTGGCGTCGCGCCTGATCCATCCACGGCTACTCCCGCAGCTCTCTTTGCCTCTGCGGTAAAAAATCGTCTTACTGCCGTTTGTTGATCAGCGACTCATGAACAACAGATGAATAACGCTGCTCAGTCGCCGAGGGGTAGTCGCAGACTTCCTGGGATGGATCGTACACTTTGACCGATGTCCGGGTGGTAGCAGTACCGGGGAATCGGGACGCCGACCTCATCCGCCACCTGGATGATCGTCTTTCCCGGATCGACCTCGTACTCCTCACCGTTGATCGTGATCTTGGGCATAACGATTTACAGTAACACGAAGCAGAGATTGGGTCGGGACACCGGTTTCTGACCCTATTTTTCGATTGGGAGCCCGTCGCGGTTACCCCACTCGCCCCACGAGCCCAAGTAATTCCGGACTCGTGGATAGCCGATCAGGCGCAGCGCCAGGTAAGTGTTGGCTGACCGGTATCCTCCCTGGCAATAGGGGATTATTTCGCGATCCGGCGTCACGCCAATCTCGGCGTATTGGGCTGCGAGTCCGGAGGCTGACTTAAACGTCCCGTCAGAGTTCAGGTTGTTTTTCCACTCCATGTGGATCGCGCCTGGAATCCGTCCGCCCCTCGCCGACCGAACCAGTGTGGCGTTGTTTTCGGCTTCGGACCGGGCGTCGACTATGGCTGTGTCGGCATTTCCGAGTCGTTCGAGGATGTCATCTGCCGTCGCAAGGAGTTCGCTCTGAGGATTTGCCTTAAAGTTTCCCCGCGCGGAAACCTCTGCGTCCCGAGTCGTCTCAAATCCCGCCTCCGACCATGCCTGGAAACCTCCATTCAGAAAACGCACATTCGCATGACCAAAGAACTCCAGAAACCAGAACAATCGAGACGCGCGCTCGCCGCTGATCCGGTCGTAAACGACGACCGGGCTATGAGTCGATACGCCCTTGGCCCCGATCAAGTGCTCGATAATCCACAGAAACGCAGCCAGCGGCTCCGGGCGCGTATCGATCAGGCTGATGCCGAAGATGTCGAGACTCCCGGTGCCGGGTATGTGTCCCATCGCAAAGTCTTCTGGAGGTCTGAGGTCCAGCGTCACCAATTCGGTGTCGCCGAGTTCATTGCGTAGATCCTGTACTGACCAAAGAAGGTGTCCGTTTTCGTAGTCCATCTCCGACTCCAAAGGAAGGGACAAGTGTCAGTCCAAGCCCTCCAGAATTCCTCTCAGATCACCCAATGACCCAATCGTATATTGTGGCCGCGAGTGTCGAGCGGTCCATTCGTGCCGGCCTGTGTCGATCCATGCTGAATCCATACCGGCCCGGGCAGCTCCGTCCACGTCGATGTCCAGCCGATCACCGATGAAAAGCGCATCGGCAGGACCGATTCCGAGTTGTTCCAGAGTGTTTTCAAATATTTTCGGGTGGGGCTTGCGCCAGCCTATTTCGTCCGACACCACAATGATCTCAAACATCTGCAGTACACCATGTTTTTCCAGGCATTCATACAGGGTTGGCGAGTAATCGAAGTTGGATATCATGGCAAGCCGATAACCCGCGCCAAGCGCCCATTCCAGCAACTGGCGACTCTTGGGGCGGATTTCCAGTGCCGGCTGGAAGTTTTCCATGTGGGTTTTGGCCAGCCGCTCGGTAAAACCCGGGGCGAAGTCGACGGGACTCTTCTGCAGTAGTTCCACCATGATTCGAAACCGGTCGGGACTCGGGATCTCCCTGAGGTCTTGGCTGCGTCGGCGGTAGGCTTCGGCGGAGCTTTCGAGAAATGCACCTACGAATTCTTCGAACCCGAGCTCCCCGCCTTCCTTTCGATAGACTTCATACACCTTAGGAGCGGTTGTGTGAAAAGTGGTCTCTCCAATCTTGTGTTTGGGAAGCCGTTCGCGGTCGATATGAATGACTGTATCGAAAGCATCGAATATCAGAGTTGAATAGGTTTTCATTCGTTCGATAGAATCGAGGCTAATTGTAGCAGCCCGACAGTCCCCACGTGGATCGGGCCGGGCCGGGGAAAAACGCCAACAATATGATCAACGTTCAGAACCTAACGAAACGCTACGACACGACGATTGCGATAGAGGACGTCAGTTTTACCGTCGAGGCTGGCGAGGTGCTTGGCTTCCTCGGACCGAACGGTGCGGGGAAGACGACGACGATGCGGGCCATAACAGGCTACCTTCCGCCGTCGGAGGGCCGCATCACGGTCGATGGGTTCGACGTGTTTCGGCAACCTCTCGAAGTCCGGCGCCGCGTCGGTTACCTCCCGGAAAGTCCGCCCCTCTACCTGGAAATGACTGTAGAGGGTTACCTTCGCTTTGTCGCCAAGATTAAGGGCGTGCCCCGGATTGAAATCGCTGACGAAGTTACGCGTGTCATGGAAACGGCACGTATCCTCGACGTTGCCAATCGGATTACCGGGCGCCTGTCCAAGGGCTATCGGCAACGTGTGGGTCTCGCCCAGGCCCTGCTGAACGATCCTCCCGTTCTGGTTCTGGACGAGCCAACGGTTGGATTGGATCCCAAACAGATCCACGAGGTACGCGAGTTGATCAAGGAATGGTCGGGGGACCATACAGTCATCCTTTCCACCCACATCCTCCCGGAAGTCGAACAGACATGCAGTCGCGTCGTTATTATCGATCGCGGCCGGATCATCGCGATGGACAGCCCGGAAAATCTTGTACAGCAGTTGAAAGGGGCCGAACAGACTCTCGTCGAAGTTGCGGGACCATTAGATAGCATCCTGAGGCGGTTTCGATCCATGGAGGGCGTTGGAAGTGCCAGCGGTATTGGAGTGTCCGAAGGTCGGCATCGCATCCAGGTCGAGACAAACCTGGCCCATGACATTCGTCCACGCCTGGCCCAAACGATCGTTGAGAATGGATGGGGGTTGTTCGAGATGCAGTCCTCCCGGATGAGCCTGGAAGACATCTTTATCAAGTTGACGACGAGCGACACCGAGGCATCGTCGGTTGAAGTCAGCGAGGATAGGGCCGAAGATGGGAGTGAGGGAGACATCCTTCCGGAAATGGGTTCTGACGACGGCGAGGCCGAAGCATGAAGAACATTCTGGCCATTGTTGAAAGAGAGTTGCGAGCGTATTTTATTTCTCCGGTCGCTTACGTGGTCCTCACGATCTTCGTCCTTCTGTCCGGAGTCTTCTTCCAGACGATGCTGCGTCAGATCATACAGATGGCGACGATCAATGCCCTCCAGAGCCAGCAGTTCGGAGGCGCTCCACGACCTATGGACGTGCCGGGTTTGATCGGCCAGAGTTTTCTGGGGACCATGAGCGTCATCCTGCTGTTCATGTTGCCCATGATCACGATGGGTCTGTTCTCCGAGGAGAAAAAGAGAGGGACGATCGAGCTCCTGTTGACGGCGCCTCTGACGGACTTCCAAGTCGTAATGGGGAAGTATCTGGCCGCCGTTTCCTTCTACGCGATCATGCTGGCGACGACCTGGGTGCCGATTTCGGTGCTGTTTCTCTACGCCGATCCGGCCTGGGGTCCAATGTTGACCGGTTATCTGGGGCTCTTGCTTTACGGAACCGCCTTGCTGGCCGTGGGTCTCTTTATCTCGACGCTCACAGAAAACCAGATCGTTGCCGGTGTGTTGAGTTTTGGAGCGATTCTCATGCTCTGGATGGTAGATGTGGTCGCGCAGAGCGCCACGGCAACTACACGAGCCGTCCTGACCTACCTGTCGATTCTGGGACATCTGGACGAATTCATCCGCGGCGTTCTGACGACGTCGCACGTCATCTTTTACCTGTCGCTGGTGATATTGGGATTGTTCCTGACCTATCGATCCGTGGATTCGATGCGCTGGAGGGGTTAACGAGTTGAAAGAATGGATTAAAAAGCTCGATCTGTTGGGGTTGGTCGTGGTTGCCGCGGCTCTGGTCAGCTACTCGGTGCGAACGATCTGGGGCGTTTATCAAACTGTTGCCATCGCGCTCGGAGCTGTGCTCATCATCGTGGCGCTTGTTTCAAAACGTTCAGAAATCCGGGCCGGTGTGACCGGCCGCAGGGCGCGGTACGGAGCCAACTCGCTGACTTCGGTTCTGCTCCTTGTTGGCGTCCTGGGTTTTGTGAACTACATCGGTTTTCAGAACGATCAACGTCTGGACCTGACCACCCAACGCATTTACAGCCTGTCTGATCAGTCCGTAAGCGTGACCGATCAACTTGAACAGGACGTCGAGATACTGGTGTTTTTCCCCGGTGGGGATGATCGGGCAGCTCGTGAATTGCTGGATCTTTACCGCGGCAGGAGTTCTCGAATCAGCTATGAGTTTGTCGATCCTGACCGCCGGCCACAGTTGGCCGAACAGTTCGATGTCACCGTCTACGGTAGTTTCAACAATCCGCTTACGGGGGAGGGTCTAAACTTCGGGACGATCGTCCTCGAGACCGAAGGTTTCCAGGAACGCATTGAGAAGCAGTCCGAGCCGCTTCTGGAAGAAGATGTCACGAACGCGCTGATGAAGTTGGTTAAGGGGGAGCAGAAGGCGATCTATTTCATCGAGGGACATGGAGAGAAACTCATCGCCCAGACTGAGCGCAACGGCCTTGACGCGGCGCGCAACGCGCTGGAGAGAGAAAGCTACCTTGTAGAGAGTTTGAACTTCGTTCTGGTTGATGAGGTGCCTTCTGACGCTGCGGTGTTGATCTGGGCCGGGCCTGAAACTGAACCGTTTCCTGAAGAAATCGACATGGTGGACGAGTATCTGAACGCGGGAGGCAGCGTGATGGTCATGCTCGATCCGCCGCCGGCGGCATCGCTGGACGACCTGCTCGAGCGCTGGGCTGTTTCTGCGGGTGACAACTTCGTCGTGGATGCCAGCGGCGTGGGCCGTTTGTTGGGAGCGGGTCCTGAGATCCCGCTGGTCTCACAGTACGGCACACATGCGATCACGAACGGGTTCAATGTGATGACCTTCTTTCCGTTGGCCCGTTCAATAGACGCGGCCGCCCAAGGTCCGGAGGGATTAACTTCCGACAATCTGCTGACTACAGGTAACAACAGTTGGGGAGAAAGCAACCTGGACAGTACGGAAGCCAGTTTCGATCCGAGCGTTGACCTCGGGGGGCCGGTGAACATCGGTGTGGTTGTTACCCGGGAGACCGCTCCGGAGGTCCGGTCCCGATTAATTGTCGTGGGGGACTCCGATTTCGCTTCCAACGGTTTCTTCAGCCTGCAGGGCAACGGCAACCTTTTCCTGAACGCGGTGAGTTGGCTGGCCGAGGATGAGAGCTTCATTTCGATCCGGCCGAAAGCGCCCGACGATCGACCTCTCAACCTGACCGAGTCTCAGGGTCGAATCACATACTACATTTCATTGGTGCTGCTACCGCTTTCCATTGTGGCGGCGGGAATCTCCGTGTGGTTCAAGCGCCGTAGCCAGTAAATCAGCGGAATCTGCGTATGCAGTTCAAAGGAACGTTCGCACTGTTTGGACTTCTCGTCGTTCTGGGCCTGTGGGTCTACTGGACCGACATCCGGGGCCGCGAAGAACGGGAACTCGCTGCTGAAGAGGCGACCCTCGCTTTTCCAGCCGATTACGAAGATATCCGACGGATACGGCTGGTTTATCCAGACCGTTCCATCGAAGGCCTCCGAAATGACGGGGAGTGGGAGTTCGTTTCCCCTCCCGGTCTCGAAGCCGACTCCAGTTCGTGGGACTTATTGGCCTCTAACGTTCCCAGGATCGAGAGAGAGGAGACGATCGCGTCCGAGCCCACCGACCTCTCCACCTTCGGCCTGGACAGTCCCAGTATCGGGGTCGGAATCGAGTTAGAAGATGGTCGGGAGGAAGAGATCTTGTTTGGTCGGGAAAATCCCGGTGGGACACACTATTACGCCAAGCTTGCCTCCAGCGATGAAGTGTTTCTGGCACCCAGTTCGTGGATCTCTACGGTAAGTAAAGAGGTCAACGACCTCCGTGACAAGACGGTGATGAGTTTCGATCAGGATGCGATCGACCGCATCGATATCAGCGGTGGCGTTAATGTAAGCCTCAGCCTCGAGGGCGAACAGTGGTCTCTGGAGACCCCGATTACCGCACCCGCGATGCTCGCCGAGGTCAGCACTTTTCTGGGCACCGTAGGGTTTGCCCGTGCGACTGATTTTGCCGGCGAAGAACTCACCGATGAGCAGACGGGTCTGGATTCGCCCCGGCTGAGCGTCGTTCTTCACGATGGCGTAACCGACTTGGAGCATGTCTTGCTCATTGGCAGTCAATCCGACCCGGAAGCGGGCAGCTACTTCGCAAGAGACACTTCACGGGGTGCGGTCCTCATCGTAAACAGCGATATCGTGGAGAACGCTGAACAGAGGCTCTTCGCTTGGCGCGACAAAACGATTGCCGAATTTGATCGACCCAGCGTTACGCGTATCCGGTTTGAACGACAAGAGGACAGCTTTGTACTGGCCATGGGGCCTGGGGGCTGGGAGTTACCTGACCAGCGGCCAGCGAAACTGGACACGATTTCCCTCATGTTTAATGCCGTGGAGTTCGAGCGCATCACTGACATCATAGATGTCCCCGGACCTCTGGGTACATACGGTCTGGACCCGCCTCGGTTGCGGGTTGTTTTCGAGGTGGACGGTGACGAGACACTGGCCTTCGGTTTCGGCGACGACGTTGCCGACGGCGAAGAGCTTTATTGGAAGTCCGAGTCGGAAGTGGGGGTCAAGGTCGTCTCCAAGGATGTTTTCGACCGATTCGACATTACTGCCGAAGACCTCCTTGACTTGCAGGCATCAAACAATGACGTGGACTAGCCCGTAGGCTGGCATGGCCATCTTGCACAGAGAGCCACAGGAGCCCGATCCATCAACCCGTCTTCGGTCCGCCGAGCCCTCCGTCGGCGGACTCGTCAAGGCCGTTGCCTCCAGCATCGGCGATAGTATCCGACAGAACAAGCTGTCTGCCTTCCTGGCCCTTGTAGCTCTTCTGGTTTTCATACCGCTGACGGGGATACGCTACGACGAGCGGCCCCGGTATCGGCAGGTGATTCTTCCGGAAATTGAACGTCTCGAGCGGAATTACCAGGCTGCGCTCAGGCGTTCCGAAGACGGTCCCACCGACAACTGGCAGCTCTTCCACTTTATCGATGCACACCGCAGGGCCGGGGACGTCCTCGATTATCTGAGAATGCGGAAGCCGGTCACCAGCCCTGGCATGGAGGCTCATGGTGATCTCATTCTGTACTACGAGTTGGTCAACGAGCACTTTGCCATTCTCAGAACCGAGATGAGTCTGGCAATGGATCTGGATTTTCTTGCGCGATGGGACGAGGTGGAACGGGAACTCGAACCGATCCACGATCGATGGTTGAATTGGGTGGGCGGGTGAAGAATTTTCCTACCAAAGTCCTCAGAAATCCCGTATGACGGACAATTTCTATGGATTCTTGTATTTTGTGGGGCGTGTCTTCTCGTAAGGTACACATTTAATTGACCGATTGGTTTGGCACGAAATGTGCTTCTTATACGGCGGGATGGCACTAATAGCCCGTTCGGCCGGTTTGCCAGGGAAGGCATTCCAAGATTAGGAGCCGGCATTCGAAGACGGGACGAGATGAGATGAGTGGAGGAGAGGGCGAGTGGGATGGTGGAGGCCTGAACGACTTGTTCCTCTCCGTTGTTGTTTTTGACCTGCCTTAGTCCGGAACCTCAATCCGGCTGGTTTTAGCAGAATCCTCAACAGATACCCTGCGGCCTGCAATATAGTGGATGTGTGTCTGTTCGTCGACCGGTTGCCGTTAAACTCTTCCGGGAGCAGTCAGTCAAACATTTTGACATAGGTCAAAATAGTAACTTCACTGAAATCCAGGACGTATCTAGTTAATGGAGATTGATCGCGAACTTGTCGTTCGGGCCAAGCGCGGCGAAACCGTCGCTCAGGAAGAGCTCGTAGCCCAGCTGGCCCCGATGGTCTTTCGTTTGGCGAGCCGATTTTTTCGCTCCCGGGAGGAGGTCGAAGATCTCTCCCAGGAGGCGTTCATTCGGTTTTTCGGTAAGATCGACCAGGTTCGTCCGGATGACAACGTAGCGGGCTGGGTTTCCAGGGTGACGATCAACGTTTGCTACGATCGCCTCAGGAAGCTACGTCGCGAAAAGCTGGCCTTTGAAAGCTATCGGGCTCAGCCGACGGTTCCCAACGCGCCCCAGACCGACGATTACGAGTGGGTCCGGTCAGCGGTCAATACGCTGGATGCCAAACTGCAGATACCTCTGCTTTTAAAGGAGGTAGAAGAGTTGTCAATTAAGGAGATCTCGGACATAATGGGCATTAGTACCTCAAACGTAAAGATTCGCCTTTACCGTGCTCGAAAAAAACTGGCGGTAGTGTTGGGAGACCAGGTTGAAGGTCGATTGCCTTCAGCCCAGAGGAGTTCATCGTGAATGAATTTCTTCCAAAACGGTTCGTCGAGCACGAACGTCGCCGCACTTTTATGCCTGATGGATCTTTCGCGCGTCGGGTTGTTCGACAGATCCAACCCGTCAACCAGGCTGCAGGCGCAGTGTGGGATTTCGTACCTAGCTTCGCCCGCCCGACGATCGCTGTCATGACACTGGTTGTTCTGGTCATGCTGGGTGTTCAGGTTTTCCTTCCCGGGCCGCCTGAAGTGGGCCTCGTGGATTTTTATCTGGAAATGGAGCACGGACCCTCGGACCAGTGGATGTATGGAGAGGCTGAACTGCCTCAAGGGAGTGATCTCCTCGTCGAGATCAGCCTTTCGGACTAATTACAATGAAACGAACTCTTCAGGCAAAACTGCTGATCTTAGCTGTCTTCGTTGTGGGTGCCCTGACGGGCGCTGTGCTGATGGATGTGTATGAGACCCGAGTCTTCAGCGACGACAATCAGGGTGGTCGCAGAGGTCGGTTTCTGGGTGGCGTCTCCTATGGCGAGTACCTCGGATTGACTGCGGAACAGGAAGCTCGGGTCGCGGCCATACTTGAAGGCACCCGGGATGGTTTCCGGGACCTGAGGGAGCAGACACGGCCGCTGTATCAAGAGCTGAAAGATACTTCCCGTGGCGAAATCCGGGAACTGCTGACCGAGTCGCAGCGCGAGCTCTACGACCAGTGGATCGAAGAGGAACGCCAGAGGGAGGCTGACCGGGCGCTTAGACAGTCGGGTCGTTAGGTCCCCGACTCTGGAGTGATCGACCTCATCGCATAGAGTTATTTCTTGAACTGAACGGCGCGGGCCATCGAAAGGTCCCGCGCCGTTTTTGTGTCTATAATGGGACGCGCCCTACTGGTGAGTGCGTCTTTTTTGAAACCATTCCCATGCACTATTTCGATTACAACAACGATCGGTTGGCTTGTGAAGGCGTTGGGCTCGAAACGATTGCCGAATCGGTGGGCACGCCCGTCTACGTATACAGCCAGGCCACGCTCAGGCGTCACGTGAAGGTTCTGGGTGAAGCGCTGGGCGATACACCCTATCGTCTGTGTTACGCAGTCAAGGCGAATTCCAATTTGACGCTGCTGCGGCGCTTTGTCGAGTGGGGAACCGGCTTTGAAGTCGTATCCGGCGGCGAGTTGTTTCGTGTTCTGGAGGCCGGCGCATCGCCCAATGCCGTCATTTTTTCAGGCGTGGGAAAGACACGTGATGAAATCAGCTACGCTCTGGAGACGGGCGTTCTTTTCCTGAGCGTCGAATCCAGACCTGAACTGGAATTGATATCGGAAGTAGCCGCTCAGACAGGACGCCCTGCCCGGGTTGTGTTTCGGATCAATCCGGACGTGGACCCACGGACACATCCATACATATCCACCGGACTTCAGCGAAACAAATTCGGCATCAGTCTCTCTGACGCCTCTTCGATAATCGATGCCGCGACGTCGATGACCGGCGTCTCCGTTGTGGGAATCGGTTGCCATATCGGTTCCCAAATCACGGAGCTAGGACCGTTTGAAGAAGCCATCGCCGGCATTGTCGACCTGGCCCGGGATCTTCAGAGTCAGGGCGTCGACCTGTCATATCTGGATGTGGGCGGAGGCCTCGGAATCGAATACGACGCTGAGCAGCCGCCTTCGCTGGAGGCCTATGCCGGTACCGTGCGCGGTGCGAGCGAGGACCTCGGGTTGACGCTCATACTCGAGCCGGGACGTGTCATCGCCGGGAACGCAGGTGTTCTTCTTTGCCGTGTGATCCGTAAGAAGACGCACGGCGGAAAACGCTTCGTCGTCGTTGACGCTGGAATGAACGATCTCATCCGGCCGGCTTTATACGACTCGTTCCACCGGCTGATGCCGGTGCGTCGGCGAGAGGGCAGGGAAGTCGTCGACGTCGTCGGTCCCATCTGCGAGTCCGCCGATTTTATCGCACAGGATCGTGAGGTGGACCGCTTCGAATCCGGGGACCTTGTGGCGGTCATGAGCGCGGGAGCATACGGGTTCAGCCTGTCGTCGAACTACAACTCCCGGCCACGGCCGGCTGAAGTCCTCGTCGATGGCGACAGCTTTTCCCTCGTACGTCGTCGGGAGACATACGAAGATTTGATCCGGCTGGAGAAATAACTGGGGATGCGGTCTATGGCCGCACGTTTCCTATTGATTGTGCGGTCACAGACTGCAACTACAGAAGGAAAACGTTGTCTAGCGAACTCCTAACTCTTCAAGGCTTGACCGAAGTGTGTCGACGAGAGAGGCCTCAAGCAACCCGCGTCCGTATATGCCCCCGTCCGGCGCCACGATCGTAAAACCCCCTACCGGTGTTTCCAGCAGCGAAGAGCCCCGGTTTGCCATCAATGGAAACGTAGTGTTTTCCGGACGCGTGTCCGAATCCAACCGAACTCCTACAAAGCTGAAACGTTCGTCTGCACCGTAGGCGGCATAGGCTTCTTCGAAGGCTTCATGCCCGGTTCCGTCAAAAACTCCGAGTACCAGTATCGAACCCGAGTAGTCTGCCAGTGTCTGCAGGTAACCGGCGGCATCTGCGATGTAGAGATCGACGGCTTCCGGTGGGGCAGTCAATGCACCGGCACCGATCGAATTCAAACCCGTTCCCCCTTCCCCTTCCGTCGGCTTGGCTCGAAGAACATCCGGTTCTTCGGTGGCCTTGTCGAGGGAGTCTGCGGCGCTGGCTTGGGCGAGGGCAGTCTCTTCGCCTTGCAGCTCGGACCGAGATGCGCTCATTCCCACCCAGAGGGCGAGCGCGAGAGCTCCGACACCCGCAAACGCTCCAGCCAGGCGCATCGGGCGGAAGCCCAAACGGGTTCGGCTCTCGGCACGGGCCATCTGACGTTCGAAATGCGCTCGCACCAGTGTATCGACCTTGCCGTAGGCTTCCACCTCTTGCCTGCACGTGTCACACGTTTCGAGGTGAGAAGCGATCCGACTGCGAACCTCCGCATCGGGGCTCCCTACCAGATAGTCTTCTAGTTTGGATTCAACCCACTGACATTCATTCGTCATAGCTTCGTTCATAGCTTCAGGGCCTTCTTCAGGCGCTTTCTCCCGTAGAAGATTCGCGACTTTACGGTGCCTTCCGGAATCTCGAGGATCTCGGCGATTTCCGAATCGTCATGCCTTCGACCGCGAGCATCAGCAGCGGTATCCGAAATTCTTCCGGCAGGCGGTTCATTTGCCTTTCCACATCAATAAGTGCTTCACGGCCGACCGGGGTCGATCCATCTCCGGCATCGAAAGCGCGCACCTGCCCGTCGGAGTCTTCCCTTTCGAGGTCGCTGAAAAACGTCCACCGTTTCGCCATCCGCATGAAACTCTTGCGATGGTTGATCGAGACGCGCACAATGATTCTCGACATCCAGGTCCGGAGCGCGCAATCGCCGCGGAAATTCTTGAGTCCGCGGTGAGCTCGCATCAGGGCTTCCTGGACAATGTCCTCCGCATCGGACACATTCCGGGTCGAAGCGACGGCAATGCGCATCAGGAACGGTCGGTGTTCCTCGGCGGCTTGCTCGAAATCAACAGGGCTATCTGCCTGCCTGGAAACAGCTTGTTCCTGGTCGCTACTTTTAATGACAGTGTTAGGGGCTAAAGAGTTCACGGTTAAATGGGATTCGCCGGGACTACTCGACTAGAATCCGTCGAGCTTCTCCTGAACGGCTTCCCGCTTTTCCGCCTCCTCTGCCAGTTCAAGTGAGGTTTCGTAGGATTCTCGGGCTTCATTGGGACGGCCCGTGAGGAGGTAGAGGTCGCCCAGATGTTCGTGCAGGTCGGGGTCCTTCGGTGAGAAAACGACGGCCCGTTCGAGGTAGCGTTCTGCCAGTTCCAGTTCGTTCAGCCTGTAGTACACCCACCCCAGGCTGTCCAGATATGCTCCGTTGATCGGATCTGCGGCAACGGCAACCTCGATCATCGATAGAGCTTCTCGAAGCTTGGTGTCGTTATTGGCCAGCATGTAACCGAGATAGTTGAGAACGGCCGCATTGTCTTCGCTAAGGTCCAATGCCATACGGAACGCGGCTTCCGCCTCTTCGTATTGTTTTTGCTGCTCGTAGAGCGCTCCCTGCAGGAAGTAGACTTGCTCGCTGCCGGGAAACCGCTCCATCATTTCATCGACGACTTCCTGTGCCTGGGTGTAGTCCTGGGCCTGTTCGTGAATCGAGAACATGGTCGAGTAGACACCGAAGTTGTTCTCTTCGGCTGCTGCCATCGCATCGAGTAGCTCAAGCGCTGCTTCCACGCGGCCCTGTTTCGCAATCAGGTCAACACGCTGCAGGCGCAACTGGGGGTTTGTAGGAAATACATCCAGTGCTTCGTTACAGAACTGGAGGGCAAGATCGATTTCTCCTGCGGTCTGATAGGTGTCGACAATGAATGCCTCAATCGACCCGTCCCGGTTCAACGTGAGTTCCTTCATCTCCTCGAACGTTCCTACAGCATCGTCGTACGCTTCGAGACGCGTCTGAAGCAGCGCGACGTTGGTCAGGAAGATCCTTCGATTCTGCCGCTCACCGCCATTGTAGCGGCCGTTCGGCTGTTCGGTGTCTTCGAGCAGCTCGAGGAGCTGGGAGAGACTTTGTTCAAAGTTCCCTTCGTCACGTTCCAGTAACGCCATGTCGAAATGGATCTCGGGGCTGTCCGGAACCAGTCGGTTGGCCGTCTCCAGGTGGTCCCGTGCGATCTCATAGTTCATCCTCTGCCGTTGGATCTGTCCAAGCCTCAGGTGAGCGGTCGGGTCGTCCGGTTCCAGATCGATGAGTTGCTCAAAACGCTCGGCCGCTTCGTCCAGACGCCCTGAAACCAGCAGTGCGCGGGCAGCTTCCCGGAGCAGGTCGGTATCTTCGGGATCCAGAGCCAGTGCGTCGGTGTAGGCGCTGGCTGCACTGTCCCAGTCTTCGGCGCGCCTGTAGGCCTCGCCAAGAAGAGCCAGGACCGGAACGGATTCGGGTTGGGATTCGGAGAATTCCCGGAGTATCTGGATGGCCTCGTCTACGTTGCCGGATTCCAATTGCAATTCCGCCAGTGCTATCGCACCTTCCTCAGAACCAGGAGAGACTTCGAGAAAGTCCCGGTAAACTTCGGCGGCTCGTTCGGGTTCCTCCCGGAATCGATACAGACGTCCCAACATGAGATACGCATCCCGCTCGGTGGGGTCCAGTCGAACGACCTCTTCGAGTTCTTCGACTGCACGGTCAACGATTTCGGGGGCGACCCCGCGGCCGTTTGTGGCGTTGTTCAGAAGGCCGGTGTATATCGAGCTCAGGAGCTGATGGGCGTCCAGGTTGTCCGCATCCGCACGGATTGCCCGTTCCGCGTAGTCGACCGCGTCCGAGATCTGCTGCTGGGCGAGATAGCTGGCCGCCATTTCGGAATATATCGAGGAATTCGTCGGATCCAGTGCCAGCGCCTGCTCGTACTCGTCCAGAGCCCCCTCCCAGTCACCTTCCGCTTCGAGCACGTGGCCTATGGCGAAGTGGTAGTAGGCTTCGGCTACCGGTGACACCTCTTCCTGAGATTGTGAAAATCCAGGAGTGAGGGCCATCGCGGACAGCAGGAGAACAGCGAGGAGTCTTTTCATAGTTCCTGATCCAGACAATCTGTCAACAACCATTGAATTTTGTTCATTATACGTCAATAAAATCGGGTCAGACACCTGTGTCCCTATTTTCCCTTGTGTTTTCAGCTACCGAAAAGGGAGTACAGGCCACGAGTGGCCTGTACTCCCCATACTGGGACCAGCGCGGGCGAGATCGCGGCGCGAGACGGAAATTGATGTTTTCGCATCCATGACGGCTCGTAACAAAGATATCGCCCGCAACCCCCATCGGCCCGCAGGGTTCGGGCGAAACGACATCGTCTTCGTTGTCGTCGGTTCCTCCGAATGACGGAGCATTTCCTCGTTGCCGACTCCTAGAATCCAATGCCGTTTGGCCCGAACGCTGGTCCCAATATGGGGGGTACAGGCCACTAGTGTTTGAAATGGCGGGTTCCGGTAAAGACCATCGCGATGTCGTGCTCGGCGGCGGCTTCGATAACTTCCTCGTCCCGGCGGGACCCCCCGGGTTGGATCACGGCACGAATTCCGGCCTCGGCCCCAGCGTCGAGCCCATCACGAAAAGGGAAAAAGGCATCCGACGCCATGACTGTCCCCTTCGCACTCGGGCGGGCCTTTTCGACGCTTATCTTGACCGAATCGACACGACTCATCTGGCCTGCTCCCACGCCTGAGGTACGTCCGTCGGCAGCGAGGACGATCGCATTGGATTTAACGTGACGGGCTACCTTCCATGCGAAGCGGAGATCCCGCCACTCGGCCTCGGACGGCTCCCTCGGTGTGGCTACCTTAACGGCGGGACCCTCCAGTTCCCGTGAGGCGTCGGTGTCCTGAACCAGTATGCCTCCCAGAACACGGCGAATTTCGAGGCTGGCGGTGCCTGCCGGATCGGTATCGTCCTTGAGTTCGAGTACGCGCAGGTTTTTCTTTGCGGCAAAGACTTCTTTGGCTTCGTCTTCGATCCTGGGCGCGATGATGGCTTCAACAAAAAGCTTCGCCATCTCTTCCGCCGTCTCTCCATCGAGCGGGCGATTCACGGCTATGATCGATCCGAACGCAGACACGGGATCGGCATCCAGCGCTTTCAGGTATGCATCCCGAAGATCACTGCCGAGGGCCGCGCCACAGGGATTCGTATGTTTGATAATCGCGCACGCCGGATCCTCAAACTCCAGAATCAGTGCCCATGCAGCCTGGAGGTCCACCAGGTTGTTGTAGGAAAGTTCCTTCCCCTGGAGTTGTCCGGCGTCTGCAAGTCCGTGAACAGGATCGGAACCCCAACGGTAGAAAGCAGCACTCTGATGGGGGTTTTCGCCGTACCGGAGTTGGGCAACCCGCTCGAAATCCATAAACAGCTTGGGGGGGAACAGGGTGTTTTCGGGCAGTGAGGGACTCTCATCCTTCCAATCCACTTGAGATAAATACTCGGCGATTGCGCCATCGTACTGTCCGGTGTGAACAAAGCTCTTCTGTGCCAGCGCAAACAGCTGTTGCGGGGAGAGGATGCCGCCAGCCTCTTCCAATTCCTTGATGACGGCGGAATAGTCGTCCGGGTCCGTGACGACGGCAACATCACGAAAATTCTTGGAACCGGCACGCAACATTGAGGGGCCCCCAATGTCGATGTTCTCGACGATGTCTTCGAATGTTGCGCCGGCCTTCCGGGTGGTTTCGACGAACGGATACAGGTTCACGCATATCAAATCGATATGCCCGATGTTGTGTTCGTCGAGTTGTGCCTGGTGGTCCGGATTATCACGAACCGCAAGGATGCCTGCGTGAATGCGTGGGTGCAGGGTCTTGACCCGGCCATCGAGAACCTCGGGGAAGCCCGTGATCTCGGAGACTTCCCGGACTTCGATTCCTTCCTTTCCCAGTAACCGCGCAGTCCCCCCGGTAGAAAGAATCTCGACGCCCATGGCTATAAGTGCACGCGCAAAATCTACGATGCCACGCTTGTCGAAAACGCTGATCAGCGCTCGCTCGATTTTCTTCAACTTGTACTCCTAACAGCGGTGTATCTAGTTGTCCAGAAACGGTGGCTAGTCCAGTGCGCCGTTAACTGAGGTCCAAACGTAGAGCCAGACGTTGGCAACATCGGTAACCGCATGGGAAAAGGCGATGGATGCCATTCTGAACTCCGGGGAAAGTTCCACATTGTCGGATCGGCTGGGAAGCTGGGAACTACGCCCAAAACGGTCGAGAAGTCGTTGATGCTCTTCTTCCCGGATCCGCAGGTACTCGGGGAGGTCGCCGCACTCGATGATGGGATGCCACCCATAGAAGACGACTGCAAAATTCTTCCGTTCAGATTCCACCAGCACGTCCATGTTGGGATCGTTCATCGCTGCGATGGCGCAGCCGGCGTCCTTCATGGCGGTGACGGCCCGTTCGAGATTACCGTCTGGGCTTCGGAGTTCCTCGATCGCCTGTGCCACAGCCTGGTCTGTCCGGGTCGGTGAGCACGCCTGGTGGAGCGACGACTCCATGTCCTCCAGGAGTTGTCTCAGAGGTGTTGGCAGGACGCGGATCGCGTTGTCGAAGATTTCCGGGTATGCAGTCTCGGGCCAGGCTCTTGCGGGCTGTGCAGAAGCCAGGACTATTACCCCGGACAGGTAAATGATCGAAAGACGCAGCATGATTTCCATCGAGATTTTCTACGGGTCCTATACCAACACCGGTCCCTGATGGTCCGCTCATTGTAAATCAGGGTCCTGTATGCTGAAATGGCCGTCATGAAAGCCCTCCGTCAGATTCCTCCGGTCAACGAAGTTTTGGCAAGCGAGGCATTGTCCGATTTTGGTTCGGTTCTCGAACAACCGTTCGCCACTCGGCTTTTGAACGAGGTATTGGAGGAAACCAGAGTCCGCTTGCGAGCGGAGGATAGCGAAGCGTCGAGAGAAGACCTGACCCGTACAATCGCCCTCGACCTCCGTCACCGGATCGAGGATTTTCTCGCTCCGTCGCTGACGCGCGTCATCAATGCTTCGGGAGTCGTCCTTCATACGAATCTTGGACGGGCGCCCCTTCCAACGGCTGCCATCGATCATTTGAAGGATGTGTCGATAGGCTATTCCAATCTCGAGTTTAATATCGGAAAGGGAAGAAGGGGAAAGAGGGACGACCACGTTGCCGGTCTGATCAACGAATTGCTGGGAACGGAGGCGGCGCTGGTGGTCAACAACAACGCCGCGGCTGTTCTGCTGGTTCTCAATTCGTTAGCCGAGGGAGGAGAGGTTCTCGTGTCTCGTGGCGAAGAGGTTGAGATCGGAGGTTCCTTCAGGATTCCCGAAGTCATGGTCAAGAGCGGCGCGCAGCTGCGCGAGATTGGGACGACCAACCGGACCCGGATCGAAGACTACAAGGAGGCCGCCGGTCCCGAGACGCGTCTTCTGCTCAGGGTGCACCCGAGCAATTTCAGGGTCATCGGTTTCACGGAACGGGCGTCGATCGAGGAGTTTGTGGAACTGGGCAGCAGCTCCGGGATCCCGACTTATGAAGATATTGGAAGCGGGCGATTGTCCGGCATGACCAGCGCTGCGCTTACCTACGAGCCGCTTCCGAGGGAAAGCGTTGAAGCCGGCGTGGACGTTGTTTCGTTCAGTGGGGACAAGCTCATGGGGGGGCCGCAGTGCGGGATCGTTGCCGGCCGCAAGGCGCTGGTCGATAGGATTCGACAAAATCCGCTCTTCCGCGCACTCCGCGTCGACAAGCTGACTCTCTCGGCGCTGGAAATCGTTCTGCTCATGCATCTGAGAGGAGAGCAAACAGATGTTCCTGTACCCGGGATGCTTCTGACCGATGAATCCGAGCTTCGCGACCGGGCTGAAACTTTCGCGGATCGGGCAGTGAACTCTGTTGCGGTCCCGGTGCCTCTAAAGTCGGTCGTGGGTGGGGGCTCCGTGCCAGAGGTGGAAATCCCATCCTGGGGTGTCGCGCTTTCGGCGAAGACTTATCTGCCTCGGAACTGGAAAAACGGCTTCGGGATGCGGAGCCCCCGGTTATTGTCCGGATAGAGGACGATCGCGTTCTGATCGATTTACGTACGGTTTCCAGGGATGAGGAAGAAACGCTTCTTGAAGTGATTGCCGAAGTGATGACACCTTAGACGCCCGTAAGGAGGCCGAGACGGCTCGGGCGGGGGACAGGCGTCAGTCCCCACCGGACTACTCTCTTACGCGCTCGACGTACTTGCCTTCGTCGGTATCGACGCGTACGACCTCTCCTTCCGATATGAAGTGTGGCACCTGAACGACCAGACCCGTCTCGGTCGTGGCCGGCTTGAGGACGTTGCTCACGGTCGCCGAGCGCATACCTGGTTCGGTCTCGGTGATCTTGAGATCCACGGTGGTGGGCAGTGAAATGCCGACAGCCTTCTCCTCGAAAAACTCGACTTCGATCCGGGCGTTGGCAACAAGGTACTGCATGGACTCTCCAAGGACGTCGGACGTGAAATGAAGTTGATCGTATGTCTCGGTATCCATGAAGAAATGCGTGTCGCCTTCGCTGTAGAGATATTCCATTTCGCGTTTGTCGAGGATCGCTCGCTCGACTGTATCGTCAGAACGAAAACGGTGTTCGATGATCGAACCTGAGCGCAGGTTCTTCAGCTTGGTCTGCATGAACCCATGCCCCTTTCCGGGGGTCAGGTGTTGATAACCCACGACGCGAAAAAGGTCCTTGTTCAGCAGGATGATGTTTCCTTTACGCAGTTGAGTCGCTTGAATCATGAAATTAGTGCCTTTTCTGGTTATCTATAGGATCGAGGGAATTTAACCGCCAAGGTGCAAAGACGCAAAGATCAAGAATCTTTGGTTTCCTCTGGGCTTTCCGTGCCTCGGTGGTCGATGGTCTTACCGATCCCCCGCCATCAACGCTTCGATCTCATCGATCTCTCTGGGAAAGTCTGAAAGTATGCGGTACCCGGTTTCAGTTACGATCACGTCGTCTTCAATCCGTACACCGATGTTTTCGTCCGGGAGATAAATTCCAGGTTCCACGGTCAAAACCATGTTCGGTTCCAACTCCCGCCGCGTGTCGCCCACATCATGAACCTGGAGACCGATATGGTGACTGGTACCGTGAAAGAAGTAATCGCCGTAGCCTTTCGATTCGATGTAGTCCCGGGCTGCACTGCGAATGCCGTCGTCGCCGCCGCCCATGCTCGCCCCGGGCCTTACTCTTTCCAGGGCGGCTTTCTGCGCATCCAGGACAATCTGATATATCTCCCGCTGCCGCGAGGTGAACGTTCCATTGACGGGATAGGTCCGCGTGATGTCGGCCGTGTATCCCCCGTATTCTGCACCGATGTCGATCACGACCATGTCTCCATCAAGCATCTGGCGATCATTGCGGTCGTAGTGGAGGATCGAGGCAAACGGGCCGGAGCCCACGATTGAGGGGAAGCCGGGCCTTTCGGCACCACCCCGCCGGAACTCGTATTCGATGATGGCCTCCACTTCGTATTCGAAAGCGTTCGGCCGAATGATGCTGGCGGCCGCTTCCTGAGCCGTCATTGTTATCTCGATCGCTTTCTGAAGCAGCGCGATTTCGGTAGCAGACTTGACCTGTCGCATAGCCGCTATTGTTGGTCGGACATCTTCTAAATCGGCCTCGGGTGCCGCCTCACTGAGGCGCATGAGATCGGACTCCCGATCGGTCAGTGCGTAAATGGTATCTACGTCCTCGAGGACAGCTTCGAGTCGATCTCGAAACGCGTCCAGCTCTTCGACCGCCATGAAACCGGTTTCCTCGGCGGCTTCCGGACCGGGACCCAGCTTCGCTCCGGTCCAGCGTTCTTCATCCATGTCACGAGGTGGAATGAAGAGAAATTCGCGCATCTCGTCACCGGTTGCGTCGAGTAAAAGAATGGCGTTGGGTTCGGTAAACCCCGTCAGATAGTAAAAATTGTCCTCCTGCTGATACTGGACAAGATCCGCTGAGGGTGCTGCGTAGAGTACGACTGCGCCATCCAGCTGCGATGCCAGCTGCAACCGGCGGGCCTGATACTGCTCCAATGGCTCCCGCTCGGTTCCTAACGCGAGAGTCGTAACAAGCATCAGCGACACGAATGTGATTCGTTTCATGGCTACCTCGGGTTCAGATGAGTATGTCCGTCGCGAAGGCCACCAGCAACAGCAGGCTCACATACCCGTTAAGCGTAAAAAACGCGACGTTCACACGGCTCAGATCGTCCGGTCTGACGATGCGGTGTTCCCAATATAGTATCGCAGCAACGATTGCGATCCCGCCATACGCAACTGCTCCCAGGCCCGAGAGCCAGGCGATACCGACCAGCACCACTACTGTACCGACGTGAAGGAGCGAAGACAGGCCCAGCGCCTGGGATTTACCCCACCCGGCCGGAATTGAAAACAATCGGGATCGACGGTCGAACTCCACATCCTGGCAAGCATAGATGAGATCGAATCCGGCGATCCATAGCATGACAGTGAACCCCAGCAGTATCGGAGACAGCGCAAACTCCCCACGGATGGCCAGCCATGATCCCAACGGAGCCCAGTCCGATTGCGAACCCCAGGACCAGGTGGCTGAGCAGCGTAAACCGTTTCGTATAGGAATAGGCCAGAAGGATGATGAGCGTGGGCAGGGACAGGTAGAGACAGAGCCGGTTCAGCATTCCGGCAGAAACGACGAACAGTGCGGACATGGCCACCGTAAAGGCTATGGCGAAGCCCATCGACAGCCGGCCGGACGGCAGGGCGCGACCCCGGGTCCGGGGATTGGCCCGGTCATAGTCCAGGTCTACAATCCGATTGAAGGTCATCGCGGCACTACGCGCGCCAACCATCGCCGCCACGATCCAGAAGATCTGCCGACCACCAGGGATGCCGTCCTGGGCCAGAAGTGCGGCGATCAGGGCAAAGGGCAGCGCAAACACAGTGTGTTCGAAAGCGATCATCTCTAATGTTATCTTGAGTTTGTGCCACACAGCGTACAGTCCCCGAAGCCTCACCATAGCCAAACCTCAGTATGGAACGCCAGTAGTTTTTGGGTATAGTGCTGTGAGTGACGCGTCACCCGCGGGGAACCGGAGTTTTTTCCTGGCTCGTCCCTCTTAACTTTTCGCTGGCGCTTCTTCTTATGACTGAAGACGAAATCAGGCGTGTTCTGGAGAACTATCGGAACGGTGAGATGTCGGTGGACGACGCCATAGACCGGTTTCGAAATCTGCCGTTCGAAGATCTGGACTTTGCCAACGTTGACCATCACCGGTCTCTTCGGCAGGGCTATCCGGAAGTTGTGTTCGGGGCGGGCAAGACAGAAGAGGAACTGGTCGAAATCGTTCGCGTCATGCTGCGGCAGGACCACAATGTTCTGGTCACCCGGTCCAATGCCTCCGCGTATGAGCGCGTCCGGGAACTGGCACCCGAGGCCTGCTTCCATGCCCGTTCGGGTGCGATTGCGATAATCAAGGACCAGGAAGTTAAAGGAAAGGGAACGGTCATGGTTGTTTCGGCCGGCACCTCAGATATCCCCGTTGCTGAGGAGGCCGTTGTGACCCTCAATGTGATGGGAAACGAAGTCGACGCCTTATTCGACGTTGGTGTTTCGGGATTGCACCGGCTTCTCGACCGACGCGACCGCCTTGCGGATGCGCGTGTTCTGATAGTTGTCGCGGGAATGGAGGGGGCCTTACCCAGCGTAGTGGGCGGATTGGTCGGAATGCCGGTGATCGCTGTGGCCACCAGCGTGGGTTACGGCGCGAGTTTCGGAGGCGTCGCCGCCCTGCTGGGAATGCTCAATTCGTGTGCCTCGAATGTGACTGTGGTGAACATTGACAACGGCTACGGCGCAGGTGTCGTTGCCAGTCTGATCAACCGTCTTTGATGGATTTCTCGCCCGAACCTCTCGAATACAACCCGGTTCAAGGAACTCCTGGAGCCCTTACGTCCGAAGTCCGGGAGGACGGGACAGGCTGGAGGGTCTCAAACCGACAAATAATAAAGACACGCTTATCGCAAGTCATGCCCTGAATCGAGAGGCGATGGCGTATCTGGGTGAACACCGTGTCGTGTTTGCCGACATCACGCTCCTGCCCTCGGTCATCGATCGAATCGGTCTCCCCGGAATTACTCTGACCATCGGCGAAATAGAGGCTGTCGGAGATTTTCTCTCTGAATCCGAAGCCTTCAGGACACGGTGGAAGGCAGACGATTCCGACTTTCCCCTGCTTGCTCGGAAGGCCAGGGCTTACCCCGACTTCAAGGATCTTCGCGACCTGTTGGGGCGTGCTGTCCGCGGGGGCGAGGTCAACGAGGACTACAGCCCGACGCTCAAACGTTTGCGGCGTGAACTCGAAAAGGCGCGGGCGCGACTCAACCGCAAGCTGGAATCGATCCTCAAGAGCGAAGAGTTCTCCGACCAACTTCAGGATCAGCTGGTCACCATACGTAACGGACGATATGTCATACCGATCCGGACCGAACAGAAACGGAGTGTGAACGGAATCGTTCATGGCACTTCTTCCAGCGGAGCCACCGTGTTCATGGAGCCGCTCGAAACCCTCGAGATGAACAACGACATCGTGCATCTGGAAGACGAGGAGATGCACGAGGTCGGGCGGATACTGGGCGAGTTGACCGACAGGATTCAGATTTCGACTGACGATCTGAAGGCTGCGGCTCGTTTGCGTTCTGAGATGGATGTGCTCTTCGGCATTGCCAGCTGGGGCCGGGACTTTTAACTGTATGAGCCCGGAGTTTTCCGACGGTGGGCCTTTCCCTGGTTTCTGCCCGCCACCCCCTTCTGGATTCAGGCTTGCGATCTGAAGGCGCGAAAACCGTCCCGTTGACCCTGGAAATGGAGCCGAATGAGCGTGTCCTGGTGATCAGTGGCCCGAATGCCGGGGGAAAAACGGTCGTGTTGAAGACCCTCGGCCTGCTGTCGCTGATGGCTCAGTCCGGAATTCCCGTTCCCTGCAGAGAAAGCCCGGCTACCGATTCTCGATCACGTATTTGCGGACATCGGCGACCAGCAATCCATCGCGAACCAGCTCAGCACATTCTCGGCCCACGTTCTCACGGTTTCGGAAATGGTCGCCTCGGCCTCGGAGCACTCTTTGATCCTGCTTGACGAGATCGGTTCGAGCACCGAGCCGACAGAGGGCGCTGCATTGGCCGCCGCCGTTCTCGAGCATTTTCGGGGTGTCGGTTCCCTCACTCTCGCTACGACCCACTACAACCGGCTGAAGATGTACGCCGAGACCACCGATGGTGTCCGGAATGCCGCAATGGAGTTCAACGATGAGACGCTGGAACCGACCTACCTGCTGATCGATGGTCTGGCGGGACAGTCGAGCGGTTTGAAAATTGCCGAGCGCTTGCGCCTACCGTTAACCCTGATCGAAACCGCGAGAACGTCACTGGATCGAAGCGAACTGGATGCCGCCCGGTACGTCGAAGAGCTCAAGGCGCGGGTCCGAAGCCTGGAAGGTGAAAAACGAGAACTCGAGGCCGAACGGCGGGAGTTCGAAGATTGGAAGGCCGGTATGCGCGTCCGGTTAGAGGGTGAGCGTCGCGAAGAACTGGCCCGGATAGAAAGCCGGCTGGACGCGATCGTTGAAGAGATTCGCGACGCCGCGAGCAAAGAGCTTAAAGTGGCAGGCCGCGAGGCTAAGAAACGATTCGAGAGAACGCTGGAGCGGGCGCGGGTACAGGCCAGTGCTCAGATCCGCCGCGAGCAGAAGGAAACCGAAGCGGAAGCTACTGACTCACCTCCAGTCCCGGTGGCCGAGCCTCCTAGCCCCGGTTCCCGTGTCCGTGTAGTTTCTTTGGGTGTCGAAGGGCTCGTTTCAGAAGTCATGACCTCTGAGGTCGAGGTGAGGGTTGGCAACATGAAGATGCGTCGGCCTCTCAATGACATCGAGGTTGTGTCGCCTCCGGTGGAACTACCCCGAAACGTCAGCTATGATTTTTCTGAAAAGCAGATGGACTCAAACGAAATCAACCTGATCGGTTGTCGGGTTGAGGAAGCTATCGAGCGGTTGGACAAATTCCTGGATGACGCCTTCCTGACCGGGCTTTCAATCGTCCGTATCGTCCACGGCTCGGGGATGGGCGTTCTCCGGCGCGCGATATCGGAGTTTCTGGAGACGCACGCTCAAGTCGAGGGTTTCGGGCCGCACCTCAGAATCAGGGTGGATCTGGCGCTACTGTTGCCACGTTGAAAAACTGAGAAAAAATTGAGGTTAGTCAGGGATCGAGCGTCTTTTCCTAACGATGCGTTTTATCTCGCCCCGACTATGACCCCATCAGTCCCATTCTGGAAGGACACTAGTGTTGCTATTTCCACTGGCGATAGTATAAATTGTCTGATTTCCATCTTTACAGGACGCCCTACCGTTCTTGAATGAGCAATTTAGCTGAATCGATTCGTCTGTCCGCCGACATCGTGCGCGTGATTTCCGACTACGTCACGCTGAAGGGAACGTCTAAGAGTCTGAAGGGTCTCTGCCCGTTTCATACCGAGAAGACGCCGTCTTTTTCCGTTCATGGAGAGAAGCAGATATTCCATTGCTTCGGATGTGGCGTTGGGGGTGACGTTTTCAAGTTCGTGATGCTGGCCGAAGGCGTCTCGTTCCCGGAATCGATCCGGATCGTGGCCGAAAAGTGCGGCATACCTGTTCCCAAGGTTTCCTCGAAGGACGACGCTTCGGCCCGGGAGCGTGAAGCGCTTCTGGAGATCTATGAAAAGACCGCGGGGTATTTCGCAACGCGCCTCGGCACGTCCGAAGCGCAGGGTGCGCAGAGGATTCTGGAGGATCGGGAAATTCGTCCCGAGTTTATCGAGCGGTTCGGTTTGGGCTATGCACCGCCCTACGGCCTGCTGAAACTTCTGAAGCCGAAGGATCCTCTCGGTTCCGGCCTTTTCCAGAAGAACGACAATGGAGAGGTTTACGATCGTTTTCGCCGACGCCTGATGTTCCCGATATGGAACGAGAGAGGAAAGGTCATCGCTTTTGGCGGGCGCATTATTGGAGACGGCCAACCCAAATACCTGAATTCGCCGGAATCTCCGCTCTACTCGAAGTCGTTCGTCTTATACGGCCTGCATCTAGCCAAGAACGAGGCCCGGAAGGCTGGCCGAATGGTGGTTGTGGAAGGCTACTTCGATTGTCTGAGCCTGCATCAGAGCGGGGTGCGTAACGTCGTAGCGTCCTGTGGTACCAGCCTGACCGCGCAGCAGGTCGGGATACTGGCGCGTTACGTTCCGGAGGTGGTTGTCAATTACGATCCCGACGCTGCTGGCCAGAATGCAGCAAAACGGTCGATCGAGCTCCTGCTCGAACGGGGGTTGACGGTTCGGATCCTGACTCTGCCCGGAGGCATGGATCCCGACGACTTTGTCCGCGCCGAAGGCGCCGACAAGTATCGTCTCCAACTGGATCAGGCCCCCTATTTCTGGGAACACCTGATAGAGAGGGCTGAGGCTGAGGCGGATCTTTCCCGGCCAGAGGTGAAGTCCCGCATGGTCGGAGAGATCCTGGGATACGTGACACGTATTTCAGATCGGGTGGTGCAACTGGAAATCGCTCGAGCCGTCAGCGAGAGATTCCATCTGCCCCCGGACCTGGTCATGGAGCAGCTCAAGACCGGACGGAAGCCGACGGCTGCTGCTGGAAGGGCGCCTCGAAAACAGAGGCTGACTTTAGCCGAAAAGCAGATTATCCAGGCCGTGCTTCAGGATCCGGGCATCGCGACCTCGCTTGAGCGATTCGTTGGAGGCGAGGGGAGTGAGTTCCTTTCCGGTATCTGGGCGGGCCGCTTGATCGAGAAGTTGATCCAGGATCCGCGGGTGAATATCGAACAGGCGCTCGATGGTTTGGAGGATGGAGAGTTGGAAAGGGAAGTTCGTGAAGCGGTGATGGAGCCGTTCGGGAAGATCTCCCCGGAAGTCGCCATTGTCTCCATGGGGCAGCTCTATCAGGCGCATCTCGTCAAAACAGAGAAGGCCATTCGGGCCGAGCTGGAAACTTACAAGTCCGGGTCTGCGCCACCCGAGCTAGTTCGGCGGCAGATGGAGATTGCCACCGAGAAATCCAGACTCAAGGCCATGCAGTCATAAATACTGAGAATTGTGAAAAAAATCGTGCTTAAACTCTTGAAAATGAATAATCCATGCCTATTTTGGTTATCTGTCGGAATGCGCCCGATTTACTCACCACGGAAAACAGGATTCCCCAAGCGCGGCGATTACGCATAAATGCTTCATAAATTAGACAGTTAGCACCTGGAGGATCATGAAACTCGAAGAAAAGTACGACGAAGTGCAGAAGCTGATCGACATGGGCAAGGAGAAGGGTTACTTGCTCTATGACGAAGTGAGCAACATCCTTCCCCCGGAAATCACAGCGTCTGCCGAGGATCTTGAGGAGCTGTTTGCTGCGTTCAGCGCCGTCGGAATCGAAGTCATCGAAACTGAAGACCAGTCTTTCGCTTCAGAAAAACCCGCTCGAGATAAGAAAGCTGGAGGGGACAGTAAGCCCGCCACTGTCGAACTGGATCTGACGCCAGGTGCCTTGGAAAAGACGAATGATCCGGTTCGGATGTACCTCCGGGAAATGGGTACTGTGCCGCTGTTGACGCGCCGACGGCGAGGTCGAGATTGCGAAAAGGATTGAGCGGGGGCATCTGAGGGCCCTCCAGTCCGTGTCCCGTTCGCCCATCGTGATTCGGGAGATCATGGGTCTGGGTGATCAACTCAAGAAGGATCCCAGCATCATCAAGGACATCATTCAGTTTACGGAAGAGGATCTTACTGAAGACAGAGTCGAGGCCAAGCACGCTGAGACGGTCGACACTATCGCCGGTATTGGCAAGGGGTATCGCAGGGCGAACACGCTTCGCACAAAGCTGGATTCGATTCCCAAAACCCGAAAATCCAAGGAGCATCGTAAAGCGCGCTGGAAACTGGGTCGGCACAGGGTGAAGCTCTCCCGTCTCGTTCGGAGCCTGGGATACTCCGCGAATAAGAAGACGGCACTGATTGTTCTCGTGCGTGAGGCAGTCAGCACAGTCCGCCCTCTCGAGCGTGAGTTGGCCCGTTTGCAGAGGAAGGCCGACCACACGAAAAAGGACTATCGTAAGAATGTCCAAAAGGAGATCCGTGCGGTCAAACAACAGCTGAAAGCTTTCGAAGAGGAAAACAAGACGACGGCACTGGAGGTGCGTCGGACGCTGCAGACGGTCGTTCGCGGTCAGATCGAAGCGGAGAACGCCAAACGGGAACTCGTTGAGGCCAACCTGAGGCTGGTGGTGTCGATCGCCAAAAAGTATACGAACCGCGGATTGCAGTTTCTTGACCTGATCCAGGAAGGCAATATCGGTTTGATGAAGGCTGTCGACAAGTTCGAGTATCGGAGAGGTTATAAATTCTCGACGTACGCGACCTGGTGGATCCGGCAGGCTATTACGCGTGCGATTGCCGATCAGGCCAGGACGATCCGTATTCCCGTTCACATGATCGAGACGATCAACAAATTGATCCGTACGTCGCGTGCTCTGGTGCAGGAGTTGGGACGAGAACCCACCAGCGAAGAGATCGCCGAGCGGATGGACATCGATGTATCCAAGGTTCGAAAGGTCCTTAAGATCGCTCAGGAGCCGATTTCACTGGAGACGCCGATCGGCGAGGAAGAAGATTCCCATCTGGGTGACTTCATCGAAGACCGGGGTGTGGTCTCTCCGTCTGACGCAGTCATAAACGTCAACTTGAAGGAAATGACCGAGCAGGTTCTGAATACGCTCACGCCGCGCGAAGAACGAGTGATCAAGATGCGATTCGGTCTTGAAGACGGTACCGAGCACACGCTGGAAGAGGTGGGACAGAACTTTGCTGTGACACGCGAGAGGATCCGGCAGATCGAAGCCAAGGCGCTCCGGAAGCTGAGGCATCCCAGCCGGAGCCGTCGGCTCCGAGCGTTTCTTGATGGTACTGGTCACGACTGATACACAGATGGCGCGGGTTGACTACGGGGATGGCATGGGTCGATCGAAACAATCCGCCGTAATCCGCGCAATCGGGCCCATAGCTCAGTCGGTTAGAGCCCCCGGCTCATAACCGGGTTGTCGTAGGTTCGAGTCCTACTGGGCCCATTTTTTTGGGATGCAGCAATGGGAGAGTTGTCTGAGGTGACCCTGTGAGCGATGCCCGTGTCGGGATCGTCCCCAATCCGGTTGCTCCGCCTGTCCGAACCCCCCACCCGATGCATATCGGATACATAATTGGATGAGTGTTGGACGCATGTTGAACGATGCACATTGATCTGAAGAAACTGATCCGACTGCAAGCAGTCGACATTGCAGTCCAGGAGCTACGCGACAAGACAGGTGCGTTTCCGGCGAAGTCCAAAGCCTTAGATGAAAAGCTCAGCAATGCCATTGCTGGAGTGGACCAGGTAAAGGATGCCATCAAGAAAAATCAGGCACGACGGAAAGAACTTGAGTCGAAAGTCGCCGACATCGAAGCCAAGATCTCCAAGTACCGTGAGCAACTGATGTCGGTTAAGACCAACGAGGAATACAAGGCGATGGTCAAGGAGATCGACTACAGCCAGGAAGGGATTCAGAAGGAAGAAGACCAGATCCTTGTCCTTATGGAAGAATCCGAGTCCCTGACCTGGGACCTCGAGAGCGCTGAAACTGTCCTCACCGAAGACCAGAAGATGGTCCGGACCGAACGGGTGAGCCTGGAAGAGTCGAACCGGCAGGACACTGGCACGCTTGAGGCCTATCTTGAAGAGCGGACCGGCCTGGAGAAAGACATCGATGAGGACATCCTGTCGCGTTACGAGCGTGTGCGGGGGGCACGTGGTGGCGTTGCGCTGGCATCCGCCAGCGACGAGGCCTGCGACGTCTGCAACGTCCGCATGCGACCACAGGTCTTTCAGGAAGTGCGCAAGAACTCCACCATCATCAGCTGCGACAGCTGTAGCCGCATCCTATACGATCCGGAAAACCTAGATCATCCTTTCGAAGTGGCATGACCATGGAGGTCTATATCGACGGTGGCTCCAGGGGAAACCCTGGCCCCGCCGGTCTTGGCGTATATTTTCCGGGAGTGGCGCGGATTGCCGAGTATCTGGGAACGCAGACGAATAACTTCGCGGAGTATTCTGCACTGATAGTGGCGTTGAAGTTCGCCGTTGCACAACGTTCCGAAACGCTGAAGGTGTATTCCGATTCCGAACTCGTCGTCAAGCAGATCCAGGGAAGCTATAAGGTGCGGAACGAAAACATTCGTCCGCTATATGAAAGCGCCCGTCGGTGGATCGCGTTGATCCCTGATTTTTCTATTCAGCACGTACGTCGGGAGTTAAATAAAGATGCCGACGGACTGGCCAACGACGCTATGGACCTAAAGGGCAACCTCATAGAGTGGGAATGAGAAAATGGGGTCAGAAAAATGGGGTCAGAGCCCTATTTCCCCGATTTGGCGTTCCGTTTATTCTAGTTTAGGAATAGGGAGATAGGGCTCTGACCCCATTTTGGGCTCCTTTTTTGAGTAGCGATGTCCCCTGAATACGACTTTAAAGAAATCGAAGAGAAATGGCGAAAGTACTGGGCGGAGGCCAACCTTTACGAAGCACGGAACGACGATCCGCGCCCCAAGTACTACTGTCTGGACATGTTTCCCTACACGTCCGGAGCCGGCCTCCATGTGGGTCATTGGCGCAGCTATGTCCTTCCCGATGCGTGGTCCCGCTACAAAGCGCTCCAAGGTCATAACGTCCTCCATCCGATGGGATGGGATGCCTTCGGTCTGCCCGCGGAAAACGATGCTATAAAAAACGGCATTCACCCCGCAATCAACACCCGGAAGAACATCGCAACGTTCAGGCGTCAGCTCATCGAAATGAGTCCGATGTACGACTGGACTCGTGAGATCGACACAACCGATCCGGACTACTACAAGTGGACTCAATGGATCTTCGTCAAGATGTTCAGGGAAGGCCTGGCCTACCAGGACGTGATGCCGATCAACTGGTGCCCCAGTTGTAAGACAGTCCTGGCGAACGAGGAAGTCGTCGGCGGTGAGTGCGAACGCTGTGGCACTCTGGTTGGGAAGAAAGACATGAAGCAGTGGATGCTTCGGATCACGAAGTATGCCGACCGCCTGCTCGATGGCCTGGAACCTCTGGAGTGGCCGGAGAAGGTCAAGACGATGCAGCGGAACTGGATCGGACGATCCGAAGGTGCGGAAACGACGTTTACCGCTCTCGATCCCGACGGCAACGAACATCCCCTGGTCATTTTTACAACCCGACCTGACACGCTCTTTGGTGCGACCTACATGGTGTTGGCACCGGAACACCCTCTGGTTCCGACTCTGACAGAGACGAATCGCATGTCTGGCGTTGAAGCCTATGTCGAAGCGGCACGAAACGCCTCAGAGATCGACAGAACTGCAGTAGTTAAAGACAAGACCGGACTCTTCACCGGGTCTTATGCGATCAACCCGGTGAACGGCGAAAAGATACCGATCTGGGTCGCCGACTACGTCCTCATGGGTTACGGAACCGGCGCAATCATGGCTGTTCCGGCTCATGACGAACGCGACTACGAGTTCGCAAAGAAGTTCGACCTAGAAATCCGGGAAGTGATTTCGTCCGAGCAGGGCATAGCCGAAGCGGCATACACCGGCGACGGCAAGATGATCCAGTCAGACGATTTCACCGGCATGGATGCGGCCGAAGGCCGGAAGGCAATCACTGCGTTTCTGGAAGACAAGCAACTGGGGAAGGGAACTATTCAATACCGGCTGCGCGACTGGGTGTTCTCGCGCCAACGGTATTGGGGAGAACCTATTCCGATCATCCATTGCAAAAAGTGTGGGCAGGTCCCAGTGGACGAAGCGGATCTTCCCGTTCGACTGCCG
This sequence comes from Terriglobia bacterium, assembly GCA_965218585.1. GTDB lineage: Bacteria > Acidobacteriota > Terriglobia > 20CM-2-55-15 > 20CM-2-55-15. The sequence continues at coordinate 225,436 of CBDCLE010000002.1, read as the reverse complement.
GAGGTCGAGCGCTATGAGCCGACCGGCACGGGGGAGTCTCCGCTGGCCGCAATCGAAGACTGGATCCGGGTGCCGTGTCCCAAGTGCGGTGCCGAGGGGCGGCGTGAAACCGATGTTATGCCCCAGTGGGCCGGATCCTCCTGGTACTTCCTGCGCTATACCTCACCCCGTGACGACGACCATCTGCTGAACGAAACCGGAAAGCCATGGCTGCCGGTAGACATGTACGTGGGAGGTGTCGAACATGCCATTCTCCACCTCCTTTACGCCCGTTTCTTCACGATGTTTCTCTACGACATCGGCGTCGTCGAGTTCGAAGAACCGTTCGTCCGTCTCTTGAACCAGGGCATGATCACGCGCAAGGGCAAGAGTGGACGCGTCGAGAAGATGTCCAAGTCCAAAGGGAACGTCGTCAACCCGGACGACCTGGTCCGCAGTCATGGCTGCGACTCACTACGACTTTACGAACTTTTTGTTGGTCCTCCTGAAATGGATGCCGAATGGAACGACCGCGGTATCGACGGCGTCCATCGTTTCCTGAAACGCGCCTGGGTCTGGGTTCTCGATCACAACGGGTCATGGCCCGAGTCTGGGTCCCGCCCGATCCTGACTCAGCGGCATCTCCTCGTAAAGAAGGTCACCGAACGGCTCGAAGGATTTCGTCTGAATACCGTAGTCAGCGCGATGATGGAGTTCTTGAATGAAGTTCAGGCGATTGGGGAAGCTCCCGACCGGGAGACCGTTGAGACATTCCTGATTCTGATGTCTCCCTTTGCGCCCCATTTTGCCGATGAACTCTGGGAGCGAACGGGACACGAGCCGTCGATCTTCAACCAGACGTGGCCCGGCTGGGATGACGCCTATACGAAGTTCGACACTGTTACAGTGGCCGTTCAGATCAATGGCAAGATGCGCGGCACGGTTACCGTCGACATGGATTCTGAAGAATCCGTCGTCCTCAATGCCGCAATGGAAGACTCCGTCGTGAGCCGGCACCTGGACGGCAAAGAAATCCGCAAGAAGATCTACGTTAAGAACAAGATTCTTAACCTAGTTATCGGTTAGAGAAGAAGTCTGAGCTACGAGCTGCGTAGCAGGTTCAGACATCTCCCGTTGGCCAAGAAATCTCAGCGTCCGGGAAGTTCGTTTGTCAGGACTTGAGACAGTGATTGCTTCTAGCCTCCTCCGCTAGTATTCTTTTCCGAGTTTTTTGCTGTTCGACACGAGGCACTCTAAACGATGGAACCGACACCCGACTCGGAACCGCTCTAACGAAACCTTCATGGTGAGCCTGAAGGAATTTCAGATCTTCCTTGCCAACCCGGCACCAGCAGCGGAACGCATCAATTTTTCGTTCATTACGCCAAGGGCCCTCCCTGTTATGGCAGCTGTCACTCCCCAGAACGGCTGCGTCGAGCGACTCAGGCTTGCGGATCAGGCGGTCGAACCGTTCCCTATCGAGGAGGTGCGGGCCGGAGACCTGGTCGGGATCAGTATTCACACTTTTAACGCCATCCATGGCTATGCGCTGGCAAAGAGGGTTCGCGAGCGGGGAGCCACGGTCGTCTTTGGTGGCCCGCATTCGTCGATTTTCCCCGAGGAGACTTTGCTGCACGGGAATGCGGTTGTGACAGGCGACGCCGAGGAAATCTGGTCACAGGTGCTCAACGACTACGCCACGGGCAAACTCGAAAAGCAGTATCGCGGGGGTCGAGTGGCGCCGGACTCGTTCACTCCGGCACGATGGGATCTCATGTCACTCGACCGATACCTGGTCGCCTCCATTCAGACTGTGAGGGGATGTCCAAAGCAGTGCTCGTTCTGCTCTGTATGGGTGCAGGACGGTCAGGTGCCGCGCCTACGTACGAACGACGGGATCATCCAGGAAGTTCAAGAGCTTTACCACGCCGGTTTCCGGTTCGTGATGTTCGCCGACGACAACTTCTATCCCTACAGTCGAGAGGACATTGCCAACGCCCGCACTGCAGAGGACCGACGCACCCTCGAGGCCGGTCTCGAGCAGCGCTTCGACTTGCTCGACCGCCTTGCAACGGAAATTCCCAAGGGCATGAACTTCTTCACGCAGATCACGATGGACGTAGCCGACGACCCCGAATACATGGCGGCCATGAGACGAGGTAACGTTAAGGGAGCATTGATCGGGATCGAAACCGTGACGGCCGAGGGGCTCAAAGCGACCAACAAGACGTTCAACTCCACAGGGCAAGACCTGATGGACAAGCTCAACCTGATTCGGCGCGATGGTTTTGACTACATCATGGGCGCGTTTATTTTTGGAATCGAGACTGACACCGAAGCGTCGCTCGACTACACGATTCAGTTTGCGCGGGACTCCGGTATCACACTGGCGCAGTTCATTCCGATGACTCCGCTTCCGGGCACAGTTGACTTCCACCAGATGCGGCGTGGCAAGATGGCGCTCAAACCCATCAAACAAGATTACGATTACTGGTTGGATCCCGACCACCCACGCATCCTCTATCACCACCCCAATCTCACCGCAGAGCAGTTGCTGGGCAAAGTGGAGGCCGCCTGGCGGAGCTTTTACAGCCTGTCGGCAGTGCTCAAGCGATCGAAGCGCTTCGGGCTTTTTGCCGACTGGAGGAAGTTCCTGACTCATTTCGTGATTTGCCGAGGGCTGCTGACACGCTACAAGCGCTACGGACTTTCAGCGGACAGTGCCGTAAAGGGTACGAAACGCAGACTGGCAACGTTGATCGGCCGCGCTGCTCTGTCCCTGATGAAGCGCACACCCTCGGAAACCGCAGCGACATCCAGTCAGTGATGCGCCACCATCCCGGAGCCAGGTCGTCTGAAGCGGTTTTGAAGAACTGAAGGAACGGTTCCAGTGCCCTGATTTTCGAGGTCAAGTCCTGAGAAATCATCTTGTCGGACGTTGAGAATCGAACTCACCAGTAGAGCAAAATGCGGCGCCCAGATGGCACAATCGCGCTAATCCCTCAAATCATTCCAATTCAGAATCGCGTTATACACAAACCCATGATCGTGTAGATTCACATGCCGATGCAATGGGTTCCAACTGAATAGCACGACATGCCCATCATCCAGCGGCTTGCTCACAATCGCCGGTTCACCATCGATGACGTCGGCGCCGAGGACGATGCCGCCAGATAAGACCAGCGGTGGCGTCGGTGGCGATTGGCTGTCTTCGTCATCCTCGTTGCGCAGTTCGGCGGCATCTTCGGACTCGTCCTCATCCCAGTGCTTGGTGCCGAACTGTAGCGGCGCGTACTCGCGGTCGTAATCGGGCACCGAGAATACGGGCATGTTGCCGCGCATGACGTGAGTGATTTCGTCGTAGCCGTAGACCAGAGGTGAGCTGCGGTCGGTAACCTTGGCGGTCATGATGGAGCCGGGGGTATTCATCCTGCCGGCGTCCCGCTTGATGATCCCACGGAGGATGCCGGAGTCGGTGGCCATGACCCCGGCGGAGCCCAAGGTGATGAGGGTGCCGCCGTCCCGGACAAATTCCTCGAAGGCCGCCATGCCTTCGAAGCCGAGGCCACCGGTTATGTCCTCGGAACTGAGGATATGGCCGTGGTTCGGTGACTCGGAGGTGTTGCTGTAAGGTAGGGGCGACCACTTGGGGTCGATGCCGCCGACGATGGTGGCCAGGCTGGTGCCGCCGCTCATGTGCGGTACCAGGATCACGTCGAATTCCCGCAGTAAGCTGCCGCGCCGGGCCCGATCCTTGGAGAACAGCGTGTAGGGTATATTTGCCTCATCCAGGCTGTAACGCACCCAGCCAGGGTTCTGGGTGGAGGTCCAGGACTGGTAGACGCCCAGGCGCGGCAGATCCAGTTCATGGGTGGTTACCTCGGGCCGGTTATCGGCGCCGATGACTACCAGGCGGGTGCCCTCTAACGCCGCGGCGATTTCGTCTCGGTCCACCTCGTCAATGTCAATTATGAGTGAGCCGGCCGGATACTCTTGGCCGCCTACCGTAAAAGGCGCTTCGGCCACATGCACTTCGTTATCGCCCATAGCGAAGCGCGCGGGCCCCAATTCCCGCTGACCGCGGTGGGGGACGATCCAGTAGCCGCCCGAGTCTGGTAACTGAGTGCTGGGGAGAAAACGAAGCTCGTCGTCAAAAGCGTCACCGGCGCCAAAAGGCGTGCTGTCGTGCTGCAACACGTTTTCAGTGTCAATCGCCTCGACGTCGACGCCATAGACCAAGCCGAATGTCCAGGAGACGTCGTCATAAGGTGGCACCTGGACATCGGCAGGGAACTCCTGCGTTTCCAGCAGGGTCCTGGCCAACGGTCCGTAAGGCTGATTGAGTTTCACCAGCAGATCGCCCGCGGCTACGTCAATATCGCCGTAGGAGCGGGCCTCGGTGGAGCGCTGCAATTCAATGGCATGACGGCTCAAGGCACCTACCATGAAGTTGGTCGAATCGGGGTCGGTCTGTTCCTGAGGAATGACAAAGGCGTAGGGCGGCTCTTTGGTACCCTGCTCCAGGGCGTCCACTCCTTTTTGGTAGAAGTTGTGCAGAAACAAGGAGCCGTTTTGAGCCACCATCTCCAGAGAGGCGATCACCCCCGATTGCATGTAGTTGGTGTTGTTGCGCATGGACCAGGTGAGTTTGCGCGGCGGGGGCGCCGCCCGGTACCAGGTCCGTTCGGTGATAAGTTCGCCGGCGTAGTTGGAGTTGGCCAGGTCCCGCTCCATGGTGTCGGCGCTGTTGTTGCCGAAGGTCTCGTAGAAGCGGCCCATGCCGTTGTGGTTATTGGTAGTCCACAGCATGTAACCGGGATACCAGCCGGTATAAAACCCCCAGGTCCACACGCCTTCCAGGCCCAGGCCGGTAAGGCGAGAGACCTCGTAGCTGGCCAGCAGTTGCCATTCACCGATAGTGATAGGACTGATGCCTTCGTTGTAGGGGCCGGTGCCACCTGACACATATAAAAGGGGCACGGACTCGTGCAGGTCCAGGGACACAGTGGGTATCCATTCGTACACGCCGCGCACGAAGTTCTTGGTAATGGGCTGGGTAATGGAAATGCCGTCGCGGTTGTTGTCGTGATAAGTGTAATGCCCCCAGAAGGGCACGCTGCGCGGCGGCATATCGAAGTAATCGGTATGGCCCTTGGTGTTGCGTTTGTACCAGTCCACCTGGCGAGCGCGTCCGTCCACGTCGAACACTGGAGTGATCAGGGTGATGACCTTGTCGCGAATATCGACAAAGGGCTCCCGGTTTTCCACAGCTAGGCGGTAGGCTAACTCCATGACCATCTCCGGCGGGCCCAGTTCCGGGGAGTGTAGCCCGGCGGTCATCCAGTAGATGGGCATGGCCTCGGCGATGATCGTCTCGGCTGTGGCGCGATCAGTCTGCCTTGGGTCCGCCAGTTGCCGCAGGTAGTTCTTGTAGGTCTCCACGTTGGCCAGATGCTCGGGCTCGGCGATGGCCACCACCAGCATGTCCCGTCGCTCGAAGGATTGGCCAAGCTGAAAGATTTCCACCCGGTCAGAGGCCGCCGCCAGGGCTTCGAAGTAGCGATAGATGTCTTCCACCTGGGTTAGCTCACCGGGAGTACCCACCGTATATCCCAGCACATCACGGGGGCTGGGCACGGTAGCGTGTTCCGGCAACACCTCCACCCAGGGGCTGAGGAAGTCCTCGGAAGTGGTTGCTTCGCGGATGCTGCGGGTGGCCACTTCATCAATCGGTAAGTCCCCCACCCTGGTCTGTGCCAGTACCAGTGATGGGAGCAGAAGAGTCGACAATACCAGCGCCAGGCAGGACAAATTGTTTTTGGGATTCATGGCAATGGGCCTTTTTAGTGTTTAGCGGATTCAGTGGACAGTTTTAGCGGCGGTACGTGCGCCACAAGCGATTATAAGAGCGGACCAAGGTTTTGATAGCCATTCATGACTCCAGCGCCGTGCCAGACAATCGCCCCCAGCTGACTGATATACAGGTACAACGAAGCAGTGACAGATAAGAACGTATATATAAGCATAAGCAACCCCAGAAACAGCGCAAAAACCGCGCCGGCATGTCGCGATGCTAACCAGACCCCTCTTTACCGTTCACGATGCTGCCGACTTTCTCCGCGTGAAAGCGAGCACGGTGCGCACCTTGATCAACGAAAGGCTGCGAGCAAGCCAACGTCGTTCTTGTTCAACTGGTTTGAAGAACTGATGGAGCGTGTGCCGGTGCCCTAGATGAGCTTGAAAATGATTCTCAGATCCTGAGAAATCATCTTCCCGGACGTTGAGAACTATCGATTTCCGATCAAATGCTGCCAGACACCTCAAATGCGGCGTAGCGACTAGAAGTTGGGGTGAAGAACTCACGGAAACGGACAAGCGGATTGTGACATCCACGAGTCACATCCCAAATTCAAGCCTTACCTGTCGCTTTACGTTCCCAGCCCCAGCGCATACCCGAGAGCGTGATCGAGCTGGTTGAGCTTTTCCTCCGAGAGCGATCCGACCTTCCGAGCCAGTTTTCGTTTAAACATCAACGAGAGGAAGTCGCAGCGGAGAGAACTCTCCTGAACAAGGCCATCATCCGGACCGAGAATCACCTCACTCCGGATTCCCAGAATCTGCCGATAGACGGGTGCACAGACCACGGTTGAAATGTCGTCATTGGTGGCCACAAAATCGCGCGAAACCACGACATAGAATCCCGGTTTATGGCCACGTTCCGGGACTTTCTCCCGCGACTTATAGATTTCCCCGCGATTCACGGCGTCGCCTGCTCCCGAACCAGTGCGATTGCTTCCTTCTCGAGTTGGGTTCGCTGTTGCCGGAAAACTTCACGTTCCCGTTCTTCTTCGACCTGACGTTCCATGCGGGACACATATTCGCGCATCGCGGCGCGAACCATGCTGGAACGGTTCGATCGCTGCTTTGAGCCCTTGCCGGCAAGCCGGTCGAGTCGGGCGAGCGTATCCTCGTCCACCGTAATCGAAATAGTTTTCATATTGTAAATCATAACATTACTTACAATATAAGTGAGGTTGGCTTCCGTTGAACCCGTCGAAGGTGAAGCAACGATCGTTCCAGAGGAGATACGCGGATCTGACTGGCTGAAGGTTATAGGTTTCAGTCCGTGGTGCGGTCTTCTTCCAGGCCACTAATGGCGAGAATCGTCGTCAGGACGACCTGTATTCCTTCCACGGTTCCCGGTTTTTCCACGTCCACCCATTCATCCAGTGAATGGCTGCGGCCTCCCATGCCGCCTCGGTCGATCGTGACGGCCGGAATTCCAAGGCTGATCGGAATATTAGAATCGGTGCTGGAGCGGCTGTATGTAGGCTCGATCCCGAAGGCTCGAAAGGACGCCGCAGTTCTTTCGACGAGTGGCGTGTTTATTGATATCTCTCCCGAAGGGCGATCTCCGATGACCTCGATTTCAAGTTCAATCTCGCCCTGCCCGGTGGACCGCGCCTCGTTTTCTTCATCTACCGCCTGGTACATCAGATCGAGGAACATCTCCGCCGTATTTTCGAGCCGTTCACGCTCTTCAGACCGGATATCGACTTCCATCCACGATTCAAAGGGGATTGAGTTGACCGAGGTTCCACCTCCGATGACCCCCACGTTGAACGTTGTTTTGGGATCGTCGGGAACTTCGAGGCTCGAAAGCTTCCTGATCGCATTTCCCATGGCAAACGAAGGGCTGACGAGGCCGAACGCGTTGTAGCTGTGTCCTCCGGGTCCCCGGAAGGTCACGCGGTATCGTTTGCTCCCGAGGGCGGCGTTGGTGATGTCCATCTGGCGGCCGCCTTCGACCGAGACAAACCCTTCGATCCGATCCCTATACGGGCCTTCGCCGAACAGGTATTTCATGCCCCGGAGGTCCCCCGGCCCTTCCTCGCCGACGTCGCCCACAAAGAGAATGTCTCCAGAGGTCTGGATCCCTGCGGCGTCCATCGCGCGGATCACGGCAAGCAACAGAACCAAACCCGCCGTGTCGTCTCCCACCCCTGGTGCCGATAACCGTGTGCCTTCACGCCGAACACGCACGTCAGTTCCCTCGGGAAAGACAGTGTCGAGGTGGGCCGCTACAGCGATCAAAGGTCCGTCCCCGCCAGCACGGACGCCCATGACATTGCCTTCAGCGTCCATTCCCACCGATTCCAGTCCCAGTTCGGCAAGCTTTTCCAGGTAAACAGCGGCGCGTTCGGATTCCATGAACGGGGGTGCGGGAATCTCGGTCAGTTCTATCAACTCCTCGACGTAGCGGGGGTAGTCTGTGTCGATATACTCGAGAGCCTCCTGGTATCGGTCGTTTTCCTGGATCTGTTCGACGAGTTCGTCCGGAGTCTGGGCCATCGCTGTGGAGACGCCGAGGAGCGACAACGCGCCGAGTCCAATGAACCCTTGGCTAAAGATCTTCATAAACAACACTGCCACCTACGATCGTCGCTACGGCTTTTCCCTTGAAGGTCCAGCCATCGAAGGGGCTGTTCCGACTTAATGACCGTGATTCTCCGACGTCGAACGTCCACTCCCGTGCCGGGTCGAGGATTGTCACGTCCGCAATAGATCCTGCGAAGAGCCCCCAAGGTTCGATCCGCATGATCCGTTGAGCGTTTGTCGAGAATAACTCGACAAGACGGTCCATTGAAAGTTCTAGCCGAGTCATCGCCAGTCCCACAGCTGTTTCCAGACCCGTTATGCCGAACGGCGCGCGGTCGAATTCCAGCATCTTTAGGTTTACATGATGAGGCGCGTGATCGCTGGCAATGGTGTCTATCGTCCCCTCACGAAGGCCTTCGATCACCGCCTTCACGTCTTCCTCGGAGCGTAGCGGAGGTTTCATCTTGGCGTTCGTGTTGTAGTTTTCCACGGCATCTTCAGTCAGAGCAAAGTGATGGGGCGCGGCTTCGGCCGTCACAGGAAGACCCTGGGCTTTCGCGCGTCGGACCATTTCCACGGCGCCGGCCGTGCTCAGGTGGGCCACGTGGTATTTGGCACCTGTTAGCTCAGTAAGCGTCAGGTCGCGCGCAACGATGGAATCCTCTGCGGCGGCGGGAATCCCCTTCAGCCCCATTCGGGTCGAAACTGCCCCCTCGTGCATCACGCCGCCGGACGAAAGATCCAGGTCCTCGCAATGCTGGATAACGGGCAGGTCGAACAGCTTCGAGTACTCCATGGCACGCCGGAAGAGGCGTGCGTTCATGACGGGTTTGCCGTCATCGGAAATGCCGACAATACCTTCGGCCACCATCTCTCCGATCTCGGCCAGTGTTTCACCGGCCTGCCCCTTCGTAATCGCTCCGATCGGAAACACGCGTGCCGGTGAATGGCGGCGTGCTTCTGAGACGACGAACTGCGCAAGCGAAGCATTGTCAATAGGTGGTCTCGTGTTGGGCATCGCTGCCACGGCCGTAAAACCGCCGGCCGCGGCCGCCTCTCCTCCAGTACGAATCGTTTCGGCCTCTTCGGTGCCCGGCTCTCGCAGGTGGACGTGGATGTCGAAAAAGCCGGGAGCTACGACCAGGCCTTTCGCATTGAGAGTTTCGGCGTCGGAAACCTCCACCTCGCCGACGGCCTGGATCTTCCCGTCTTCGATCAGGATATCGCCGGTCTGGTCCACGCCTCGTTCCGGGTCGAGCAGGCGGCCCTCTCGGACGACGATCCGCTTTGCTCCGTCAAGAGGCATCAATGCCCTCCCAGGAGATGGTAAAGAATCGCCATTCGGACAGCCACGCCCGCGGAAACCTGTTCGAGAATCACAGAGTAGGGGCCATCCGCCACCTCGGCGTCGATTTCGATTCCCCTGTTGATTGGACCCGGATGCATGACTACGACGTCGGGTTTCGCCAGCTTCATGCGCTTCGCCGTCAGCCCGAAATATCGGCAGTATTCCCGTGTCGACGGAAAAAAGGAATCGACCATTCGCTCGAACTGAACCCTCAGCATCATGATGACGTCAGCGTCGGCGAGTGCTTCCTCCATCGAATAGGTCGCGTGGAGATAGGGATTCTCACTGCATGTGATCTGATCGATGTCCGGCGGTATCAACGTCGGTGGGGCAGCGAGCCAGACGTCGGAATCGAACTCGGTCAGCGCAAGGAGATTGGATCGAGCGACGCGGCTGTGCAGAATGTCGCCTATGATAGCCACCTTGAGGCCTTCGAGCCGACCCTTATGCTTGCGTATCGTGTAAGCGTCCAGCAGAGCCTGTGTCGGGTGCTCGTGTGCACCGTCACCCGCGTTTACGACTGAGGCTTTGGTATGTTTCGCGATCTCGTGGGGCACACCCGCCGATTCGTGGCGGATCACGATGCAGTCGGGCGCCATAGCATCGAGAGTTTGTGCAGTATCGCGGAGGGTCTCGCCTTTGGAGAGGCTGCTTCCCGTGGACGACACGTTGATGACGTCGGCAGAAAGCCTCTTTCCTGCGACTTCGAACGAGGTGCGTGTCCGGGTGGATGCCTCGAAGAACAGGTTGATCACAGTCTTCCCACGCAGCGTCGGTACCTTCTTGACCGGCCGTTGGGCGATTTCCTCGAAGGATTCGGCGGAATCGAGTATCTGAACGATCTCTTCCGCCCTCATTCCCGTTATCCCGAGCAGATCCCGTTTTTCTCTGCGTTGCGAGCTCATGTCCCGACCTTGTCCATCACCCATCCGCCGTCTTCTCCATCTATTTCGGCAACGCGGACATCGACGATTTCGTCGTGCTGGGATTCCACCGTGCGGCCGACGAAGTTGGGTTGAATCGGTAGTTCGCGATGTCCACGGTCGATAAGAACCGCCAACTGAAGCGAACGAATCCTGCCGTAGTCGTTTAATGCCTCCATCGCCGCCCGAATCGTCCGTCCGGTGTAGAGGACGTCGTCGACCAAGATCACGTCTTTATCCGTGATGTCAGTGGGCAGTTCGGTTTTTCGAACGACGGGTTGCTCCGATACCATCGTGAGATCGTCGCGGTAGAGGTTGATGTCGAGTGAGCCGACTTCGGTGGCCCGGCCCTGACCCTGCATTATTTCGGACAGGCGAATCGCCAAAGGGCCACCTCTGCGTTCTATGCCCAGGAGGATGATGGGACGGTCGGGGTTGGCCGCGAGGATTTTTGAAGCCATTGCCTCCAGCGTTTGCCGCATCTCGTCGGCGCTCATGAGCTGGTTGCGGGCCTTCAATGCCATCAGCGTAAGATTATATGATAGATTCATTTAAGTGTGGCAGAGGACCTGAAGATTCCGGACCTGTCCGTGGAAATTGCGGGTGTGGTTTTTCCGAATCCCGTCATACTTGCTAGCGGCACAGTCGGCTACGGGGAGGAGTTTGAAGGTCTCATCGATCTCTCCCGAGTCGGTGGAATAGCCGTCAAGGGCACATCACTCCATCCCATTGAAGGGAACCCCTCTCCGCGCCTTTTCCCGACGCCATCCGGCATGTTGAACTCGATCGGCCTCCAGAACGTGGGCGTGGATCGGTTCATCAACGACAAGATGCCTTATCTGAGGAAGAGTGGGTGTCCGGTTATCGTCAACGTTTTTGGATTTGCTCCCGACGATTACGTTGGCGTCGTTGAGAAGTTGAACGACTGCGACGGCATCGTGGCCTACGAGCTGAACATCTCCTGTCCCAACGCCGAGAAGGGCGGCATGGTGTTCGGCACGCGGGAGGACGCGACGCGCGAGTTGGTCGATCGCGTACGTGCCAGATCTTCCAGGCCATTGATCGTCAAGCTGTCGCCCAACGTCACCCACATTGCGGCCATCGCTCGCGCGGCTGAAGGCGCCGGCGCCGACGCCCTAACGGTAGCCAACACCTTCGTCGCGATGGCGATCGACCCTGAGACGTACCAGCCTCGGATCAGGAACGTCACAGCGGGGCTTTCCGGACCAGCCATCCGCCCGATCACGCTTCGGATGGTTTACGAGTGTGCGGCTGAGGTAGGGATTCCCGTTTTCGGTCTGGGTGGGATCGATTCAGGAAACGACGCAGTCGAGTACTTCCTTGCCGGCGCTTCGGCCATCCAGGTGGGAACGGCACACTTCAAGGATCCGGGATCTTCGGCCCGGATCGTTACCGAAATTGAACAGTTCCTGAAGCGGAAGAATATTTCAGCGGTGAAGGACCTCGTCGGACGGATCGAGACGTCACAATCGGAACAATCGTGAATAGCGAGCGCCGTGCCTCTCCGGTCATCGTCGCTCTCGACGTCGGTTCTCGCGCCGATGCGTCAGGTCTTGTAACCAACCTCAAGGGCCTCGCCGGGATGTTCAAGGTTGGCAACGAACTCTTCGTGGCAGAAGGCCCCGACATCGTCCGAGCCATCGTCGACGACGGGGAGCACGTCTTTCTGGACCTGAAGCTCCACGACATTCCAAACACGGTTTCCAGGGCAGCAGTTGAAGCCGCGGGTCTTGGAGTTTCAATGCTGACCATACACGCTTCGGGTGGGCCCGAGATGATCCGATCCACGCGGAAGGCTCTCGAGGACCGGTTCGGAGAGAAACGGCCCGTCGTTGTCACGGTCACCGTCCTGACCAGCATTGACGAGGAAACTCTTCCGCGGATAGGCGTGTCCCCCACCTCTGAAGACCAGGTGCGTCGTCTTGCTGCCATGGCTGTTGAAGCGGGCGCCGACGGGGTTGTGTGCTCTGCCCAGGAAATACGGTTGCTTCGCAGCGACCTCGGTTCGAGTCCCACGATCGTGACACCCGGCGTCCGAATGCCAACGCAATCGGCAGACGACCAGAAGCGCGTCCGAACTCCCAGGGAAGCTCTCGAAGCCGGTGCCAATTGGCTGGTCGTCGGGCGCTACGTAAACAGTGCAGAGAATCCGGCAGCGGCGTTGTCGGAAGTTCTCGAGTCTTTGAAATAGTTTTCCGACCGATCAGTCTCTGGACAAACCGAAATCGACCTTCAGCGTTCCGGCTGAATGAGTTCGATGTGTGCGACGTGTCCGGGGGCCCCTGCCAGCACAGCGTCTCGTGTAATGAGGGGTGCATCGAGCGCCTCGGCGAGAGCGACGTAGGCCGCATCGTATGCTGTCAGGTTGCGGCGTAGTGCCCAAATCCTCGGGAGAAATACGTCATGCGGATAACGGTTCAGGCCGAGGTCGGCGAGATCGGCTAACGCTTGATCGCTCCGCTTCGATTGCATTTCGCCGGAGAGCGTGTAACGTCGCAAGACTTGAGCAATTTCGAGGTCGAGCAGATGCGGGGCATGCAGCGTTTCGCCGGGATCGAACAGCCTCTCGGCTACCTTCTCCGATGCCGGTGTCTGGAGCAGCACTTCGAGAAGGGCGGAGGCATCGACGACAATCACCGGCGTTCGCGCTCGGCCCGCACGGCCCTGGCGGGAGGAACTCGTGGCCGGACAGACTTCCTGCCTTCCAATCGCCGTCGCAAGTCATTGACTGTGGGACGCTCTGCGATCTGTGCGACTTCCTGGAGCAGGTAGTCGGAGAGCGAAAGCCCTTCCATCGCGGCCCGGGCTTTCAGTTTTCGATGAAGCTCGTCGGGGACATGCCTTAATTGGATCATTTTGGCCATGTGAACAGCATATTTGCATGTGGTTCACATGTCAAGTGGACGGCCTTCGCACCTCCAGACGAATCGTGGCTTCAATCAGCCTAATCCGCCCTCATCCGCATCATCTGCGAACCCGATAAAGCGTCACTGAAAGAGGCGGATTCCGGCTATCCCCGCTGCCCCTGCTTCGATCACCTGTTCGGTGTTGTCGGATGTGATGCCGCCTATGGCAAGGACCGGCATTTTTCCGGCGACCCGTGTAGCCTCCCGCAGCGGATCTACTCCGACCGGCGTCTTGCCGGGCGTTTCAAAAACCGGACCGAACAGCGCGAAGTCGGCGCCGTTGGCCTCGGCGCGTTGAACTTCCTCGAGCGTATGTGTGGAAACACCGACGAGATCAATCAGAGGTCGAACCGTGGAAATCGGCAGACCGTTCGAGGGCAGGTGAACGCCGTGTGCGCCAGCAGCGAGCGCCACGTCCAGACGGTCGTTTACGAGGACCTTCGTCGGCGTGGGGCGAGCCAGCCGAAGGACTGCTCGGACGAGATCGAACAGAGCGCCGGCTTCCATGTCCTTTTCACGGACCTGGATCATGTCCACCGCGTCGGCAACGGCGCGTTCGACCGTCTCGAGAACGTCCCCAGCTCGACGGTTGGTTACATAGCAGCGGATCATCAGGAAAAGTACGCAGCAAGAAAACGTCGAAGTTCCGACACACCGATCAGGCAATTCAGGAAGCCTAATCCTGTGACTGCACTACGGACGAGGGTCCCCAAAAGAATGGCTCTCATACCGGGGGCGTATACGAAGAGTAGATTGTTTTCCCAGAGGGTGGACCAGGGAACGAAGACGAGAAAGAACCCGATCTCGAAACAGAAAAGGATGACTGCGACGCCAAACACTCGACTCATGACGCTCGGTTCTGTGCGATGCAGTCCACGGAATGAATACGGGCGGGGCCGAAATTACTTCTTGAGTTCCTTGATCCGAGCCGCTTTCCCGCGCAACTGACGGATATAGTAAAGTTTTGCCCGGCGGACGCGGCCTTTACGAATAACCTCTATCTTGTCGATGATTTTCGAATGGATAGGGAACACTCTTTCGACTCCCTGTCCAAAAGAGATCTTTCGAACAGTGAATGTCTCCCGGATTCCCCCGTGCTTCTGGGCGATACACACACCTTCGAAAATCTGGATGCGTTCCTTCTCACCTTCCCGTATACGGACGTGAACCTTCAGGGTGTCCCCGGGGTTGAAGTCCGGCAGGTCCGTTCTCAGTTGCTGTTCTTCCACTGTGTCAATGACGTTCATAATGCCTCACTTCGTTCGAGCAATCAGCCCTCAGCGAGTTCGCCGGCACTGATCAGGTCCGGTCGATTCTTCAATGTCTTTTTCAGGGATTCCCTGCTTCGCCACTCGGAAACAGCCGCATGGTTACCCGACAAAAGGACGTCTGGGACGCGCAGACCACGAAATTCCGCTGGCCTGGTGTAATGGGGGTGTTCCACCTGCGTACCGATAGTCCCGGGATCGGAAAAAGAATCCTTCAGGATCGATTCCTCTTTACCAACGGCACCCGGCACGTAACGGGTAACCGCGTCGACGACCACGGCCGCAGCCACTTCTCCTCCCGAAACAACGTAGTCTCCAATAGATATCTCTGTTGTTGCGAGGTGTTCGACTACACGTTCATCGATGCCTTCGTAGCGGCCACAGATCAGAACAATCTGATTGGCCTTCGATAGCCTGAGCGCTTCAGCCTGTGAAAAAGGACGGCCCGATGCCCCAAGCACGACGATTTCAATCGATTCTCCAGCCCTGGGAAGCGTCTCGACCGCGTCGAAGATCGGTTCCGGTTTCAGGACCATGCCTTCGCCACCCCCAAACGGCCGGTCATCGACCGTGTTGTGGCGGTCTTCTGTGTGATCTCTCAAATCGTGAACCCGAGTGTCAACCAGTCCACGTTCCCGAGCCCTGCGGATGATTCCGTGGTTGAGCGGACCTTCGAAAAACCCCGGGAAGATCGTAATGATGTCGAATGTTGTCAGCGTCGACATGTCCAACCAACTTGATATTCGAACCAACGCAGAGGCGCAGAGGATGCAGAGGATGCAGTGAAATCCGAGATGAAGATTCTTTCTTCCTCTGCGTCTCTGCGTCTCTGCGTTGAAATTTTCATTTTCGGTTCAGTTCGATCAGGCCCTCGGGCAGCTCGACGTCAATTCGTTTTCCTTCGGTATCGATCCTCTTTAGAAACGACCGAGCAAAGGGGACCAGTATTTCCTCGTCATTGCGATCAAGCCTCAACAGTGTGGTGCCTCCGTAATCGAGGACTCCTACCACCGTTCCGATCAATTCTTCCCCGGCGTAGACCGCACATCCTTCCAGATCAAAGCTGAAGAACGAGCCTTCTTCTGCTTCAGGCCACTCGTCTTTGGGAATCCAGATCCGTCCCCCGATCCATTCTTCGGCTTCGGAAACTGAATCGATGTCCCTCAGCTTTGCGACCCAACGTCCGTGTTGAAATCGAAATAGTTCGATTTCGGTTTCAACTCTTCTTTCCCGCGCTCCTTCGAGCGTCAGAATCACAGCCCGTCCGGTTTCGAATAGCCGCGGATCATCGAATTCGATTCGGACGCGAACCATGCCGTTAAGGCCCTGGGTTCGTGTGATGCTGGCGATGGGAACGAGAGTTTCCTGGCGGCTGATGGCGCTACTCCAGGATTTCCAGCGTGAACCGTTTCTTCAGCTTCATTCCGGCCGCGCTGAGAATGGTTCGAATGGATTGTGCAGTCCGGCCCTGCTTGCCGATCACCTTTCCGAGGTCACTCTGAGCAACGCGTAACTCAAGAACAGTCGTCTGTTCCCCTTCGACCGCGCGAACAACGACTTCATCGGGATTGTCCACAAGCGCTTTAGCGATCTGTTCAATGAGCTCTTTCATGTCACCTCCAAGTACAGCATCAAGGGAACGTGTTCGAGCCAGCAGACTAAACTTGAGTGAGGACTTCCCGACGGACTGCTAAGCGCTACACAATTTCCCTCTTGTGCAGAATGCTTCGTACGGTGTCAGACGGCTTTGCTCCTTTGGACAGCCAGTAGCGGGCCCGATCCTCATTGACCTCAATATGGGCAGGGTCGGAAAGGGGGTTGTACTGGCCCAGAACCTCCAGGAAGCGGCCGTTTTGCGCCCGTTTCTTTTCAATCACAACGATTCTGTAATAAGGGCGCTTCTTCGACCCGATCCGGGTCAGACGCATCGCTACCAAAATTCGGCCTCCTAAATAGTTATCAATACTACAGGAGACACCGAGCCGTTCGACCGCAGTCGAGAAGACTCTCGGAGTCCCTGCTAAATATCCTAAAATTATAGTTTTCCAGCGAAAACGGCGTCAATAGCGAAAACGGCGTCAATAAGGAATTGGTCGGCCCCGACCCCTCAGACCTCGGCTATCAGTTCAGCCGGTGGGACTGTCGTCCCGATTCGGATCTGGCCGAGGGCTGAGCGCCGAGGGGGCGCCCAACCGCGAGGCAGGCGCCTACATCGGCATCTGCGGCATCCGGAAACCTCTCATTCTTCTGCCTTTTTTCCCCTTTTTTCCTTTCTTGGTTCCGTCTGCCGTCATGCTCTTCATCATCTTGCGGGTCTGGATGTATTGCTTCAGAAGCTGGTTCACCTGCTGGACCGAGGTCCCACTTCCCCTCGCAATCCGCTTCCGCCGGCTCCCGTTAATTATCTGGTGGTTACGGCGTTCCCTAGGCGTCATCGAGTCGATGATGGCTTCGGTCCGCCCCAGTTCCTTCTCATCCACCTGAACGTTGGCCATGTCCTTGAACGGCCCGATGCTGGGTAGCATCCCCAGGATCTGTTCCAGGGAACCCATTTTTCGAATTTGCCTCAGCTGGTCGCGAAAATCCTCCAGCGTGAAAGTGTCTTTCAGGACCTTCTTCTGAAGTTCGAGGGCCTTTTCCTTATCGATCGTCTCTTCGGCCTTCTCGATCAGCGAGAGGATGTCGCCCATTCCCAGGATTCGGGACACGAGCCTGTCCGGATGAAACTGTTCCAACGCTTCGTATTTTTCATCCGTACCTACGAACTTGATCGGTTTGCCTGTGACCGAATTGATCGATAAGGCCGCACCGCCGCGGGCATCGCCGTCCAGTTTTGTCAGGATGAAACCTGTAAAACCCAGTTGCCCGTGGAACTCTTCAGCGCTTCGAACTGCGTCCTGACCAAGCATTGCATCGGCCACGAACAGGATTTCCTGGGGACTCAGGGAGTCTTTGATCTGGGTCAACTCCCCCATCAACTCTTCGTCGATATGGAGCCGCCCGGCCGTGTCGATGATCAGTACGTCGTGCGCGGTGTCTTTGGCTTCCTGTAGGGCCTGCTGGCACAGCTTGAGCGGGCCATCACCGTCGGCGCCTTCCCATACAGGTGCCTTGATCTCACCCGCGATAACTTTAAGCTGGTCGCGGGCCGCCGGCCGGTAAACGTCTACCGACACCAACATGGGGCGGTGACCCTGTTTCTGAAGCCACCGGGCGAGTTTTCCGCTGGTGGTTGTCTTGCCCGATCCCTGGAGACCGACCAGCAGAATGACGGTGGGTGGCTGGGACGCGAACCCTACCCTGGCCGTCTCTCCACCCAGCATCTCCACCATTTCGTCCCGAACAACCTTGATGACCTGCTGTCCAGGGGTGAGGCTTTGAAGGACTTCCTGCCCGAGTGCCTTCTCCTTGACGCGCTCGGTGAATTGGCGGACGACCTTGAAATTGGTGTCCGCCTCGAGCAGAGCCATCCGTATTTCCTTGAGAGATTCCTCAATGTGCTCGGCGGTGAGTTTGCCTTCGCCACGAAGGTTCTTGAAGACCTTCTGGAGCCTGTCAGATAAGTTTTCGAACATAAGCCTTGGAAACTTAGAAGGCCGGATCCAACAGAGAGGCGCACAGACGCAGAGACCGAAATCTATTTTCTGTCTGCTTCTGCGTCCTCAGCGTCCTTTGCGTCTCTCGGTTAAGCATTTCTGCATCATCCTATCGTATCTAGCCGCGGCGGACCCGTTGGATTGAGAGGGCTTTGCCCGTTCCTGAATCCACATCGATGACGGCAGCATTTACCTGGGCGTCATCGGTTGCCGGTTCAAACCGGACCGGGACCTGCCTATGAAACCGTTCCATTACCGATTCCCGGCTCATTCCGATGACAGAATCGAAGGGCCCGGTCATGCCGACGTCGGTCTGATAGGCCGTACCTTCGGGAAGGATCCTCTCATCTGCAGTCGGGATATGGGTGTGGCTTCCCAGGACAGCCGACACTTTTCCATCCAGATACCAACCCATGGCCACCTTTTCCGCGGTTGCTTCCGCGTGCATGTCGACCACGACCACCCGGACGTGTTCGGGAATTCGGGTCAACTCTTCTTCGATCGCCCGAAACGGATCGTCAATCGATGGCATAAACGACAGGCCCTGGACGTTTACCACTGCAACAGGTTCCCCACCCGCTGTCTCGACGACAACCACACCATGTCCTGGATTCGGGGGTGGATAGTTGATGGGTCGAAGAATCCGGGGTTGTGAATCCAAATACGGTAGGATCTCTTTTTTGTCCCAGATGTGGTTGCCTGAGGTCAGTACGTCCACCCCCCAGCCCAGCAATTCATCGGCGATCTTCGGGGTGATACCAAAACCGGCGGCCGCGTTTTCGCAGTTAGATATCGTGAAGTCGATCGAGTACTCCCGCTTGATTGACTCGAGATGATCGCGGAGGGCCTCCCTCCCTGCCCTAGCCACGATGTCACCGATAAAGAGGATCTTCATAAAAATAAAAAACCCCGCTTGGCCGTGTGGCACCGCTTATTTGAACCTGTCGAAAACAGGGTGGGTGTCCTATCCGCGCTTCAGGGAACCATTAACCCGTAGGGATGACTCGCACACCACGCGAGAATCGGACCCCTTCAAATAAGACTAAGGTCAAATAATGTTGGTACCAACACGTACTTTGCAGGGCCACCCTGATTGTAGGTGAATGTCTGAAACCACGTCAAACAACCCGTGAGATTAACCAAGAGGGAAGACGGATCAGACGCAGAGACGCAGAGAAAGACAAGGTTCCTGCAGCCAGTTCACTAAGGTTAGTTCGGGTTAGCAACGACGTCGTAGAAAACCCACGAGGCTGGTAAGAGAAACTGGGGGCGACCTAAGAGCTTCGCGTCTCTGCGCCTCTGCGTTGAAGGATCTGTTCAAGGGTCTTTCGGGTGCAGGTCAGAGTTCTTTCTCGATCGCGGCGATCCACTTCTTGGTGCCCGTGCGGACTGCAGATTCGAGTTTTTTCGAACCGCCATCTTTAGTACGAGTTTCTTCGGCCAGGTGCAGGGCCGTGAGGATGGCTACCTTGAGCGAATCGACTGTGCCGGTCTGGTCAGCAATCTCACGCATTCGATGATCCACTTCCTCGGCCAGTTGCAGGATGTCTTTTCGTTCGGCCGGCGTGCTCAGGCGCAGCGGATATTTTTGGTCGTAAACCTCGATTTCGACGACGACGACGTCTCTTTCTTTCTTAGACAATTTGCTTCTCGTTGAGATCGGAAATACTCTCGATCAGGCTCTCAACACGGCCCCGGACCTGAGTGCGTTCCTTCTGTAGACCACTAATTTCCTTTTCGAGCAGTTTGATCTGGCTACGCGCTTCTCGGAGTTCGTTCTCGGCCGATTCCCTCTCTCCGCGGGTCTTCCGCAGCAAGTCCAGAACCCAACTTATGTGGTCCTCAAGAGCTTTGAATTTTTCGAGCGCGTCTTTCGCTCCAGATTTCATTACGTTTCTAACTCCGTAGCTTCACTCCGATTCCCCCGAGCTCGGTAAGGATCGTCCGATCGAACTCGCCCACTTCAGCGTCAGTCAATGTGCGTTCCGACGACTGATACACGAGCCCTACCGCGAGGCTGTAACACGACTCGGGGAATGGGCCCGCGTTAAGCCTGTCGAACGGTTCGATCGAGACAAGCTCGGCGATTTCCGCTGCCCGGATGGCCGCCAGGACCTCGGAGTATCGAATCTTTCGATCGAGCAGTAGCGATAGATCGTGTCGTATGGCAGGGTACTTCGGAATCGCTGCCGCTGCAACGTTCCTGAGCCCCGCGCGGTAGAGTTCTTCGATTGCGAGCTCGGCCACGTAAACCTTCTGTCGAATCTTGAAGAGATCGGTCGCTTCCTGGGACAGCTCGCCCAGCGTCGCTACCGATCCCATCCGAATGCTGCGGCCCGGATGGTAGTGGGCGGGCAGGTCGTTTGTTGACCCTTCTCCTTCGACGGCAAAGCTGCCCAACAAAGCTGCGACGTTTCCTTTCAGATTGTAAAAATCGGCTTCAAGCGGCGCGTGGTGAATGAATCCGGACCGCGCCGTCCCGGTTTGGGCGATGATCAGCCGTCGGTTTTCGCCCGCAGCCGGATAGACTTTGCCTATCTCGTATAGCAGTACGTTCTGTGAGCCACGGTTGAGGTTCCACTGAATCGAGCGCAGTGCGCTTGGAACCAGAGACGTTCTCAGGATAGGTGCTTCTTCAGAGAGTGGGTTCTGGAGAGCAACAGGTTCGACTCCCGGGGCGAATCGTTCTTCGATGTTCCTGTCGCTGAAAGCAAGACTACAGGCCTCCGAATATCCCATACCGGCCAGCAGGTCTCTCATCCGTGTTTCTTCTACATGCCAGGGGAGTCGCTCTCCCTGTCCGGTCCATGCAGGCAGTGTCGACGGGAAGCGGTCATAGCCGTGGATGCGTGCGATCTCCTCGAGCAGATCTTCCTCTCGGGAAACATCGTGGCGATAGCTTGGGACGCCAACGGTCCAACTCTTCGAGTCGGTCCCCACACCGACATCGAATCCCAGCCCCGTGAAGATACGTGTGACTTCGTCATCGGGTATCTCCATGCCGAGATATTCGCGAATACGTTTCCTCCGCAGATGGACCTTCGGTCTCTGATTCTTCTCCGCGGGATAAACATCGATGACGCCTTCGTAGACCTTTCCGCCAACCAGTTCCGCGATGAGCTGAGCAGCGCGGTCGCAGGCTGTAGCGGCCATCTCGATGTCAGCCCCGCGTTCGAAACGATAGGAGGCTTCGGTGCTGGTGTTTACCGCCCGCGCAGTCTTACGAATAGACAGCGGATCAAACCAGGCAGACTCCAGCAGAACGTTCTTTGTAGACGCGGAGATCTCAGTCTCTTCGCCGCCGATGACGCCGGCCAACGCAACCGCGTGCCTTGCATCGGCAATGACCAGCATCGACGAGTTCAGTTCTCTCTTTTCACCGTCCAGCGTAGTGAGTTTCTCGCCGGGTTCCGCTCGTCGAACTATGATCTGGTTGTTTCCGAGAGTGTCGGCATCAAAAGCATGCAGCGGGTGCCCCAGCTCCATCAGGACATAGTTGGTGATGTCAGCGACGTTGTTGATCGAGCGTATGCCCACAGCTTCAATACGCTGGACAAGCCAGTCGGGGGATTTCCCAATCGTCACGCCCTCGATGTAACGGCCACAGTAGCGCTTGCAGAGATCCTCATCGGCAATCGAAATCGAAAACGTAGCATCGGCGCGATGCCCTGTTTCGGAAATTTCGATCTTGGGGAGGCGAGCGCGGGTTCCGTAGATTGTCGCCACTTCCCGAGCCACGCCCAGGTGTGAGAGGCAGTCTCCCCTGTTTGTCGTGATGTCCAACTCGAGAATGAGGTCGTCCCCGCTTTCTTCTATCTCGTCTACTGCCAGGCCTGAGAGAGAAAGCTTCTCGCCCAGTCGAGAGGCGTCCTCTGGGGTATCGACGTATTCCCGGAGCCAATTGAGGCTGATTCGCATTTCGTTCGTTAAAACTGTTCGAGAAAACGTAAGTCGTTTTCGAAAAGCAAGGGTATGTCACTGATGCGGTATTTCATCATCGCATAGCGGTCGATGCCCATCCCGAAAGCAAACCCGCTGTAACGTTCCGCATCGTAGTTGACGAAGCTGTAGAGGACTGGATTCACCATGCCTGCACCCATCATTTCGATCCAGCCGGTCTGCTTGCATACACGACAGCCATTCCCTTCGCAGAAAGGACAGGAGATGTCGACTTCTGCACTGGGCTCTGTGAAAGGGAAGAAGCTTGGCCGAAAACGTGTCTCAGTCTTTTCACCGAAGAACCGGTGATGGAAGAGCTCCAGAGTGCCTTTCAGATCCCCGAAGTTGATGCCGCTGTCGACCACCAACCCTTCGATCTGGTGGAACATCGGTGAATGCGTTGCGTCCAGGTCGTCATGCCGAAAGACGCGACCCGGACAAATGATCCGGATCGGGGGCTGTTGTTGCTCCATCGTCCTTACCTGCACGGGCGACGTGTGGGTCCTGAGCACCAGCTCCTCGGAGACGTAGAAGGTATCGGAGGGATCGCGCGCCGGATGTCCGGCAGGTATGTTCAGGGCTTCGAAGTTGTAGTATGTGGATTCGACTTCCGGGCCATCCTCCACCGTGTAGCCCATCGAAACAAAGATATCCTCCATCTCGGCTCGGACGAGTGTGATCGGATGTCGGTGTCCGATGGGTGGGGCCGAACCCGGAAGGCTGACGTCGAGGGTTTCCTCCTCGATCTGTTTCTCCCGGGTTTGGGAAGCAATCGAAGTTTCCAGTTCAGTGATCGAAGCCTCGATCTTCTGTTTCAACTCGTTGCCAAACTTGCCGAATTCGGATCGCTCTTCTTTCGGGAGTGAACGAAGCGACTGCAGCTCGAGGGTCAGGAGACCCGATTTGCGAGAGAGATATCGGGTGCGGAGTTCGTCCAACGAGCGGCGATCCGTGACCGAACTTCTGTCCTTTTCGAATCGCTCGCCGATTTTGTGGAGCTTGTCGATTCCTGAACCGGGAGCCATGGCACAGGCTGCTTACTATGCGGCTTCGCCGGTAGCAGCCTTTGCCTTTTCTGCCAGTTGGGCGAAACCTGCCGGGTCCGTCATGGCGATGTCTGCCAAAACCTTGCGGTCCAGCTCAATCCCGGATTTCTTCAGACCGGAGATGAACCGGTTGTAGGTGATGCCGTTTTCGCGCGCTGCTGCTCCGATTCGAATGATCCAAAGCCGGCGGAAATCGCGTTTACGCGTTCGACGGTCACGATAAGCGTACTGGAGTGCGCGATCGACCGATTCAGTGGCGAACTTGAAGAGCTTACTCTTGTTCAGGTAGTAGCCCTTGGCTGCCTTCAGAATCTTTTTCCGGCGATCGTGCCTCTTGGTTCCTCTCTTAACTCTTGGCACTTCTAATAAACCTCAAACGTCCTATCCGTAGGGAAGCATTTCCCGGACCTTCTGAAAATCTGCGCTGTCAAGAATCTCAGCTTTGCCCAAGTGCCGTTTTCGCTTCTGTGACTTCTTGGTAAGTATGTGACGCGCGAAGGAATGGCGTCGTTTCACCTTTCCTGTGGCCGTCAGTTTGAAACGCTTGCGCGCACCCCTGTGTGTCTTAAGTTTGTACATGACTGCTGCCTTACTTCGCTATTTTTTTGGGGCAAATATGGCGACGAGATTGTTGCCTTCCATCTTGGGCCTGTTTTCCACCGTCCCGATCTCTTCCAGCTCTTCCATTAATCTTTGGATCAAGGCTCTTCCAATCTCTTTGTGGATGATTTCACGACCTCGGAACCAGACGTTCGCTTTGACCTTGTCGCCCTGATTCAGGAAACGAATGATGTGGTTCTTCTTGAACTCGTAATCGTGTTCGTCGGTGTTCGGTCGGAACTTAACCTCTTTGACGGTAATGCTCTTCTGGTGTTTCTTCGCTTCGTGAGCCTTCCGCTTCATCTGGTAGCGGTACTTGCCGTAGTCCATGATCCGGCAGACTGGAGGAGTTCCGTTCGGTGCGACCTCGACCAGATCCAGGCCTCTTTCTTCGGCTAATGCAAGCGCGTCTCCCGGTGTCATTACTCCGAGCTGGGTACCTTCCTCGTCGATCACACGAATCTCCCTCGCCCTGATTCGGTGGTTGACTCTGGTTCGGTCGTTACGCTGTCGCCCGGAGAATTTCTTCACTCTTGACAATCGCTAAATATAACAAAACAACGGGATCATTGCAATCCAAGGGGCCCGAGGATGGCGATAAATATATCATGCCGCCTATTCCGTTTCTCCTGCTCAATGGGCTTGTCCTACCGCTTTCATTGAGATACCTTGATCCTATGGGATATGTCGTCATGGAAACCTCTGTCGGTCCACTCACCATAATTTCAGACAATCGACGTCTACGCTCGCTGTCGTTTGGGCGGAAGGTGCCTTCCGGCGCGACGCTCGATCGAGGGGCGAACACGTCTGTAGTGGCACAGCTGGAGGAGTACTTTTCGGGCGCCAGACGTGATTTTGATCTCGAATTGGATCTGGTCGGAACTCCTTTTCAGCAGAGCGTCTGGCGGGCGCTCCAGGACATCCCTTATGGCGAAACGCGCAGTTACGGAGAGATTGCGCGCGTGATCGGAAAATCCCAGGCGGCGCGAGCCGTGGGGATGGCCAACAACAGAAATCCCATCTCGATTATCGTTCCCTGTCATCGTGTGATCGGTGCCGACGGTAGCCTGGTCGGTTACGGCGGCGGTCTGGACATAAAGACTTCACTCCTCGCGCTCGAGGGCGCGTTTAGATCTAAGAGGACCCAAGCCACGCGCTCGCGTGGCCGTTCCACGCCTTCCCAACCTGCTCTGTTTTAGTAGCTGGAGACACCGCACCGGCTTTCATCATCTAATGGCACAATAGGCGAGGTGTCGCCCTCCTTGGGTCGGGCGAACCGAACGCTTGTAGAATGGACGGTTATGGCTAAGGAAGATCTGGAGACAATACGGCACTCGTTGGCCCACCTGATGGCGGCCAGCATTCAGGAGCTTCATCCCGAAGCGAAGTTCGGCGTCGGTCCCGTCATCGAGGACGGTTTCTACTATGACGTTTATCTCGACACTCCGTTGACGCCCGATGATCTGGAGAAGATCGAGCAGAAGATTCGGCAGAAAGTGAGCGAGAAGCTTACGTTCGAGCGGTCGGAGATGCCGATCGAGGAGGCCATAGCGCGCTTCGACAGGATGGGGCAGAGTTTCAAAGTCGAACTGCTGAATGATCTGAAGAGCCGTGGGACGACGGCCGTCAAGGATCTGGAGGACGAAAACCTCGTCGGTAGTGACGTCGACACCGTCACTGTCTATAAGACCGGAGATTTCGTCGATCTTTGCCGCGGCCCTCACATCGAGAATACCGGCTCGGTTCGTCCGGATGGGTTCAAGCTGACCCGCGTTTCGGGCGCGTACTGGCGTGGAGACCAGTCGCGGGACCAGATGCAGCGCGTCTACGGAGTCGCTTTCGACAACAAGAAGGAACTGAAGGCGTATTTCGTCCGACTCGAAGAAGCCAAGAAGAGAGACCATCGCCGCCTGGGCGTGGATCTGGATCTGTTCAGCATCAACCCCGACACGATCGGCGGCGGCCTTGTTCTGTGGCACCCCAAGGGAGGACTGGTCCGCTATCTGGTCGAGGAATACTGCAAGGCAGAACACCTGAAGGGTGGTTATGATTTCGTCTACACACCGCACATAGGGCGGGCGTCGCTGTGGGAGACCAGTGGCCACCTCGACTTCTACGCCGACGGCATGTACGCGCCGGTGACAATCGATGAGCAGGAGTTCTACCTGAAGCCGATGAACTGTCCGTTCCACGTAGACATATTCAAGAGCGGCGTTCGCTCTTACCGGGATTTGCCTATTCGGCTTGCCGAGTGGGGCACGGTGTATCGCTATGAGAGAAGTGGAGTCTTGCACGGGTTGACCCGCGTGCGGGGATTCACCCAGGACGATGCGCATCTTTTCTGTCGCCCGGATCAGATGCCCGCCGAGATCGACAAGGTCCTGAACTTCAGCCTGGACATTTTGCGCGCGTTTGGGTTTGAAGAGTTCACGCTGTTTCTGAGCACGCGTCCCGAAAAGCGGGTCGGAGCGGAATCCAACTGGGACGAGGCCGAAGCGGCGCTGGAAGAGTCGTTGAAGCGTTCGGGCCTGCCGTTTGAAATTAACGAAGCCGACGGCGCGTTCTACGGGCCCAAGATCGACATCTACGTCGACGATGCTATCGGCCGGCAATGGCAGTTGAGTACGATTCAGTTCGACTTCAATCTTCCGGAACGCTTCGATCTGAACTACGTGGGTGAAGACGGAGCCCCCCACCGCCCGTACATGATTCACAGAGCCCTGTTGGGAAGTATGGAGCGTTTCTTTGGAATCCTGATCGAACACCACAGCGGCGCGTTCCCGGTCTGGCTGGCGCCGGTTCAGGCTGTTCTGATTCCGATCGCCGACCGGCATGTAGAATACTGCCGTGGGTTGGTCGAGAAGCTGAAAGCCGAGGGGCTTCGCGTCGACATCGACGATGGTCGTGATCGCATGAACGCCAAGATCCGTAAGGCTCAGTTGCAGAAGATCCCCTACATGCTTGTTGCGGGAGATAAGGAAGTGGAGGCGGGCGCTGTGGCGGTTCGACTGAGATCCGGAGAAGACCTCAAGGCCAAACCGATTGACGAATTCCTCGCCCTGGCAAAGGGTGCCATAGCAGATCGAACATAAGAGGGATTAACCGCAAAGGCGCGAAGACGCAAAGGGTCTTTGCCCGGTTCCGAAAAAGATTTCTTTGCGCCTTCGCTTCTTTGCGGTGAAAGACTCTTCGTGTTTTCGCCTTTAAGGCACCTGCCCCGTTTTTCTCTAGCCTTCCGTAAAAAATAGGTAAACAATTTTGGATAGGACCCGTCTCAAATACTGGCCGGTGAAGAAATTATGTGGTCTGGATTACATTCCGTTGTGAGTGGTTCGGTTCGAATGATTTTTGTGAGTAGAAGGTCATGAAAACATTTGCTGTAGTCGCGGGGCTTGTTGCGCTGGCCGGTTGCGCTGCGGAGCCTGTGATCCCGAGAGATTACGATGTGTTAGGCGTCGTTTCAGAAGTCTCCCCGGACCGACAAAGCGTGACCTTGCTTCACGACACCATCCCCGGATACATGCAATCGATGACGATGCCCTTTTCCGTTGCCGACCCCTCTCTCCTCGATGGTATCGAGAGAGGTAAGGAGGTTCGGTTTCACCTTGTCGTCGACGCCGATGGGGCTGTGATCGATGAGATTGAAGAGGCACCCGGCTATGACGAGGTCTTCCCCGAGTTCGAATTGAGCACTCTTGCTGGCGAGACCATTTCTTCATCCGATCTTTCTGGGAAGGTTTCCGTAATCAACTTCTGGGCTTCATGGTGCGCGCCTTGCCGCGAGGAGATGCCCTGGTTTGTTGAAATGGTGGATCTATATGACGCCGAACAGTTTGCGGTCATCGGCATTACGGAAGACCCCGAAAACACGGCCGCCATCGTGGAGACTCTGGACGATCTCGGCGTCAACTATCCGATCGTGATGAGTGACTTTGAGATCGAGACTGAAGCGGGCGGCATCTATGGCATTCCCACGACCTTCATTCTGGATCGAAACGGAAAAGTCGCTTATAAGCACGTCGGGATTGCGGACGAAGAGGAGTTACGGGGCGTGATTGAGGATCTCTTGTGAAGGTGACTACTTCGATGCAGGTTCCAATAATTCGTGGATCTGCTTGTCTGTTGGATTTCCAAGGAAGATGATCTCATCGTCCAACATGTAGGTTGGAACAGCGAACACTTCGTCCCGTGGTTTCCGGTCGTCGATGTTGAAGAGTTCGACTTCCAGTTCGGGATATCGCTCATCTAGTCTCTTGGCGGTGTCCACAGCATCGGGGCATGTTCGGCA
The DNA here is from genome assembly GCA_965218585.1 of Terriglobia bacterium. GTDB lineage: Bacteria > Acidobacteriota > Terriglobia > 20CM-2-55-15 > 20CM-2-55-15. The sequence goes on along the minus strand of CBDCLE010000002.1, from coordinate 197,143 downwards.
GTGATCGCTGACAAAAACAACGAGCCGTCTCCCTTGCATGTTGATCAGGCTACCGCAGATTGAATACCAAATACGTAATGCGACCTACAACAGGATCCTTTTTGCCGATCCAGTTTGTGGCCATCGCATGGATTCGGGGTTAGGACATTGAAACTATCTCAGAAGATGCTTTCTCTGCTGCGAACCAACAGTTCGCAGCCAGAAACTAAAATCGGTTACCTCGCCACAGTGGACATATTCCGGGATCTCAGCTCTGACGAGATGAAGGAGATCGCAGAGTCTACAGCGATGACAACCTGTCAGGCTGGAAAAATATTCTATTCGCCGAACCAGTATGGCGATGTGATTTTTATCCTGAAGAAAGGCAAGGTCCAGATCTACAGGATGTCCTCTGAAGGCAGGAAACTCGTTATCGAAACCCTGGGTCCAGGGACGATCTTCGGCGAGATGAGCCTTGTCGGAACAGGGCTCTACGACGCCTTTGCCGAGGCTCTCGAAGACTCGCTCATATGCGTCATGAACCGGCAGGATGTGGAAAAGCTCATCCTTTCCAAGCCCAAAATTGCTGTGCGTTTGCTCGAAACGATGGGTGGAAGGTTGCGTGAATCTGAGGAAAGGCTCGAACAGACTCTCTTCCACGAAGTTCCCAACCAGTTGGCCGCCCTCCTTTTGAGATTAAGGTCCGAGAACGGTACAGACACCATAGCCACAACTCACGAAGAACTGGCCGACCATCTTGGGGTCTATAGAGAGACCGTTACGACTGCGTTGAATCGCCTGAAAAGAGAGGGCCTGGTATCGATCGGCCGCAAGCGTGTTCAGATCGACAATATCACGGGACTCCAGCGAAAAGCCGCTATCTAGTCCCCGGTGTAACACCGCTTACAGTTCTTAGTTTTTAATTTTTCCTCTCCGTTCGTTTTCGCAACGTGCGATGTGCGCCAGCTTACAGAATCCTTCTTCGCGCAAACGTATGTTGATTGTCATGCGCTTCACGTTTGATTCGACATCCGCCCGACCAGGCGCCTGAACATCCAGACAAACAAGAAGAGCCAGTCCCGGAACCAAAAGGAGCATTTAAATGAAAAAGATCTTATTGATTGCGGTAGGTTTTGTCTTAGTCGTCTCGTTGGTCGCAACGGCCCAGGGGCCGAGTCCCGCCATGCAGATGGCGTTGGACAACATGTCGAGAGTCATGGTGGACATGAGCGAAGAAGAGCGGATGCAGTACATGATGACGAAGCAGCGCGAAGGCGTCCAGCATGGTCAGGAGCTGTTCAACAACGCTGACCTGGGAAGTAACGGTTTTTCCTGCAACAGCTGCCATCCCGGCGGTGAGACAACAGGTGGTACGACCCAGATCCCGATGCCGCTGAGCAACGGCATGCGGCCGGCGATGCCGATCCCGACGCTTGTTGGGGCTGGTGCGACGTACCCCAAGTACAAGGTTCCCAACGACTCCGTCATCACGCTGTCAGTCATGAATAACAACTGCCTCCAGATGTTCATGATGGGGCAGCCGTTGGATCTTGCTAGTGAAGATTCCAGTGATCTGGCCGCCTACGTTGCGAGCTTGAGCAACGGGGAGGAAGTCGAGATCGGGAACTAGTGGCCTGTACTACCACCCATATTGGGACCAGCGCCGATGGGTTTTGCGGGTGAGATCGCGGCGGGAGACGGAAGGCGATGTTTTTGCATCGACGACGGCTCGCAACAAAGATATCGCCCGCAACCCCCATCGGCCCGGAGGGTGGCGGCGAAACGGCGCCGTCTTCGTTGTCGCCGACTTGTCGGAATGAGGAGCATTCCCTCCTCATCGGCTCCTAGAATCCGGCGCCGTTTGGCCGCAACGCTGGTCCCAATATGGGTGGCACAGGTCACTAGCTTTCGACGGATGGACGCTTTGGCTTTGCCGTTTCTAGCGGTTAAGGCTGAGTCAGAGCCAGTGCGTCCGTTCTTTTCAAGTCCCCCAACTCCACCGCTGGGCCGGAAGCGCGCCTCCTTCGCTAAAAGACATCCCATGATATATTTATCCGCATATTCATAGCCCGGATTCACTCTCGGACATTTGCTTTCGTAAGGGGACTACAAGATGCGGCTTGTTGAAGGAATTCTGACGGTTGTACTCAGCCTTGGTTTCACAGGCGGTTTAACAGCTACTGGCTACTCCCAATCGACAACCGGCTCCATCATTGGTGACATTGTTGATAGTACGGGCGCCGCGCTTCCCGGCGTTTCCGTTCGTATAAGGAACACGACGACCGGTGCCCAAAGGGACGTAATTACTAACGGGGCCGGTGCCTATAGAGCAACAGGATTGCAGCCAGCAGGATACGAGGTCGCGGTCCAACTGGAGGGCTTCCGTTCGGCCACACGTTCCGGCGTGACTCTTCCAATCCAGGGTGAGATCAAGATCGATTTCACGATGGAAGTCGGCCAGGTGACCGAATCCATCACGGTTACCGGTGATGCCCCTCTTGTCCGGACGACCGAACACAGTGTCGGAACCGTCGTCGACAACTTTCGGGTCGAGGAACTGCCCCTGAAGGCTCGCGATTTTATGGATCTCGCGTTGCTGGCCCCAGGGGTCGTACTCGATCAGAGTTCCGTTCGGTCGGGTGCCACCGATTCCATCAGCTTCTTCGGCATGGATGAACCGCACAAGGCCATCTGGCTTGACGGAGTCGACTTCAATGACGAAGTGGTTGGTGGTGGCACGAATATATCCGGGGCGACCCGAACCCGCCTGGGGCAGGAAGCGATTCAGGAGTTTCAGGTGATGTCCACCGGTTATTCGCCGGAGTTCGGCCGCAGCGGCAGCGGAGCGATCAACGTTGTCCTGAAATCGGGAGGTAACGAAATCCACGGAAGCGCCTTCTACTTCATCCGTGACGACGCCTTCGACAAGCCGGCGTTTCGACTGAGGGGCGGCGTTCCGTTCCAGGATGGAGACGTTCCCGAGTTCAAGACCAAGCAGTATGGCGGAACGATCGGTGGGCCGATCGCGCGCGACAGGGCATTCTATTTCCTTTCCTTCGAACGCAAGACGAATAAGGAGAGCTCCGTAATCACGATCCCAGATACGGTCAAGACGTTCGTGGACTCCCTCAACCTCGGCTACGACACACGTAGCGTGGTCTCGCAGGACAGGGAACAGTTCAACGCGATCGGCAAGTTCACGTTCAATCTGGACGAGCGAAACACGCTGCATCTCACCTATCTCTATGACGACGACAACGACATAAACAAGGACATCGGGGGAGAAGACGCCGCCGACCGCGGTTTCGACGATCTCAACAACTCTTACTTCGCGACCGCGAATTGGACCTCGCTGATAGGCGCAAACACGGTTAACGAATTTCGCATCAATCGTTCAAGCCAACGGCTCTTCCGCAGCATTCGGGAAGCCTCCAAATTCCTCCCTGGTTTGATCTTTCCCTCGGTCAACATCGGTCTGGATGGCAGCGCAGTGCCGCAAGGACGCAACCAGAAGAACTGGATCATCACCAATACGACGACCTACCAGTGGGGTAACCACACGCTGAAGTGGGGCGGGGAGATGAACGACGTGGTGGCCACCAACGATACCAACGAAGACTTCAACGGTTCCTTTGTTTTCGAAACCGACGAGGCCCCGTTTCTGCCCGTCGAATACGAGGCCGGTTTCAACCTGCAGTTCGCCCGGGGAGATTCCCGAGACCCTACGCTTACCCAGGTGGATCGTGACATGGATATGTACGGTCTTTTCGTTAACGACACCTGGCGCGTGACTCCGACCCTGACCCTCAACCTGGGGATGCGGTACGACCTGCGTGTTCTCGAAGGAGATCTTGGCGGTCCCGATCCCTTCGAACAGCCGGGCTTTTCCCGCGACAGGCCTGAAGACGTCTGGTTGAACGTAGCTCTGGGAGCAGCGGGAACTTTGGGCCTCCAGCCGTGGCGTCCAACCCCGACCGACACAATGGATGTGTCTCCGAGGGTGGGCTTTGCCTGGGACGTTCTTGGAACCGGACAGGCAGTGATTCGTGGCAGCTACGGAATTTACCACGACCGAGTCCCGACGCTGACCCATCGGAGTATCGTCAATGGCTACAACGGTCTCAATATTCAGACCGTCAGAGAACGGGACCCGCTAGTCGTCCAGAGTTTCTTCCCGAACGCCCCGGCAGGCGATGCCCTCCCGGCCGGTTCGACGACCGTGCCCTCTCCAAGCGGCAACACACCCTACACACAGCACACGAGTGCGGGTTTCCAATACGAGGTCTCGCCCAACACGGCCTTTTCGGCCGACTTTACGCATATATTGGGGCTGAACTTTTTGATGAGCCGGAACGTCAACGCGCCCCTGCCCAATGGAATTTGTCCATTCGATGCCGATCTCATCGCCAACGGAATAACAGACTCTCTCTGCGACTTTGGTATGAGGCTGGGTCACGACCAGAGCGGACGGATCCATGTGAACTCGCTTTCTCTCAGGCTGGACCGATCGTTTTCAAACCGTTTCGGTTTTCTCCTCGGTTACACGTTGGGTAGCGCGAAGGAGTTCAACCGGGGAGGGTTTCCGGTAATCATCGGTGTCGCGCCATCCGACCCGAACGACAAGTTTGGAGACGTACACTTCGGCCCGGCAGAGAACGATGTCCGCCACCGGCTCACGGCTAACCTGATATATCAGGCGCCTTTCGACATAAACGTGAGCACGATTGTTACGGCCAACAGCGCCCCACCCTACGATAAGACGACGGGCCGGGACAACAACGGCGACGGGTTCCGAAACGATCGTTCCCCCGGGGTGGGTGTCCATTCCGAGAGGGGCGATAATTTCTTCAACACGGATCTGAGATTGAGCAAGAGGTTCTTCATAGACGAAACCAAGAACGTTGAAGTGTTGTGGGAGATGTTCAATGTCTTCAACACCGCCAACCTGCTCCGTTTCCAGGGGAACGAGTCGTCGTCGTCCTTTGGGCAGGCCCGCTCAGTGTTACGACCCTTCCAGGCTCAGTTCGGACTCAAGTTCACGTTCTGAGATAAGAGACGAGGACATTTCCCTACGTCGTGACTCTTCCTTCCCGACTTAGCCGGCGGAATCCACATAGAGATCTTCCCAAGCCTGGCGTGGCCGTCCGTCCGTTTTCTTGTGTTATATTGTGCCTTCCTGACAGCCTCGAAAGTGTACTCATACAATGAGTTGGATATGAGGAAACGGACGTGCGTCCTGTTGAATGCAAGAGGGAATCGGGTGTCACTTAGGAACTATCATTGCCGGTAGAGCTGTTACAAGAGGGCGTTCAGTTGATGCTGCTCGGAATGGGCGTCGTCTTTGCCCTTCTGGGCCTGTTGGTGCTGGCACTCAAGTTGATGTCCCGTCTGGCCGCAACTCTGGATCGATCCCCCCCGCCCGACGTTTCCGACGATGCTTCGGGTGGAAGCGCTTGGGCCGAGGTTGATGATCCGGAGTTGATCGCTGCCGTAACCGCGGCTATTCAGGCAAACCGGGGAGCGGGAACGAAGTAGCTGAAGGATGAAGAAGCCTTTAGATATTACAGAATTGGTGTTGAGGGACGGTCATCAGTCCCTGTTGGCCACCCGCATGCGGATCGAAGACATGCTCCCGGTTTGTGACCGTCTGGACCAGGTCGGACTCTGGTCGGCGGAGATCTGGGGTGGGGCTACTTTTGATGCTTGCATTCGTTTCCTGGGAGAAGACCCCTGGGAACGATTGCGCGAGATCCGGAAAGCCATGCCGAACACCCGGATGCAAATGCTGCTCCGGGGGCAGAACCTTCTCGGGTATCGGCACTATGCCGACGACGTCGTCGAAGCGTTCGTCAACTCTGCGGCCGAAAACGGAATGGACGTCTTTCGCATCTTCGATGCGATGAACGATATCCGCAATCTTGAGACTGCCACACGAGCCACACTAAAAACCGGGAAACATGCTCAGGGGACGATCGCCTATACGATCAGCCCGGTCCACACGATGGACATGTGGGTTGAGATGGGCAAACGTCTCGAAGACATGGGATGCCAGTCGGTCTGCATCAAGGATATGGCGGGCCTGTTGCGACCGTACGTGGCTGAGGAGATGGTTTCACGTTTGAAGGAAGCGGTGTCGGTGCCCATCGCCATGCAGTCCCATGCCACGACGGGAATGAGTACCTCAACCATAGTCAAAGCCGTCGAAGCCGGTCTGGACATGGTCGACGCATCTATTTCTTCGATGAGTCACACGTACGGACATTCGGCGACGGAATCGATCGTAGCCATACTCGAGGGAACGGACCGGGACACGGGTTTGGATCTCAACCTTCTCGAAAACATCGCCGGCTATTTCCGGGAAGTTCGCAAGAAATATGCCAAGTTCGAGGGCTCCCTTCGCGGAATCGATTCCCGGATCCTCGTTGCCCAGGTGCCGGGCGGCATGCTGACTAACATGGAAAACCAACTACGGGAGCAGAATGCGACAGAACGGATCGATGAAGTCCTCGAAGAAATGCCGCGGGTTCGTAAAGAACTCGGATTCATTCCTTTAGTGACCCCTACGTCGCAGATCGTTGGTACTCAGTCGATCGTGAACGTATTGACCGGAGAACGCTACAAGACGATTACTAAAGAGACGGCCGGCGTGCTCAAGGGAGAATACGGACGGACACCTGCGAAAGTGGACGAGGCGTTACAGAAAAGGGTATTGAACGGCGCCGAACCGGTGACTTGTCGTCCAGCCGACCTTCTCGAGCCCGAAATGGAGCGCCTGTCTGTGGAACTGGAGGGGTTTGCCCAGCAGCACGACATGCGCCGCGCAGACAACCCCGTCGAAGACGTGCTGGTCTACGCGCTGTTTCCTCAGATCGGTTTACGCTTCCTCAAGAACCGGGACAAGCCGGATGCATTCGAGCCACCACCGTGGCTGGAGGAGGAAGCTCCCGACCCAAAGCCAGCTTCTCCCGCTGCCGCAAGCGTACCCACGCGGTACCGGGTCGTTGTTAGCGGAAAAGAATATGAAGTTGATGTGACTCCGGAAGGAACTCTTACTTCCATGAGGACGGCCGGGGCCGCGCCCGCAGCCCCACCTCTTCGGGATGCAGCGGTTCAGCCCGCCCAGCCTTCAGGCGGGGGAACGCCATTGGGGTCACCTCTGGCGGGAACAGTTGTACGAATATGCTGCCAGGGAGGTCAGGCAGTGGATGACGGCGAGGTGGTTGTCGTTCTTGAAGCCATGAAGATGGAGACTGAGGTCCGTGCCGACCGGGCAGGGACGATCGTTTCCATAGCCGTCAAGGAAGGCGATGCGGTTAAGGTTGGCGAAGCCCTCCTCCATATCGGGTAGGCACTACTTGATTCAAACCTAATGCAATCGGACCTGCTTTCAAGACTCTGGGACGCAACCGGAGTCGCTCATCTTGAGATCGGCCAGATCCTGATGATCGTCATTGGCGGCGTCCTGATCTATCTCGCGATTGCCAAGAACTTCGAGCCGCTTCTTCTCGTTCCGATCGGTTTTGGCGCCATTTTGAGCAACATACCGATCGCTGACATCAGCGGTCCGGAAGGATTGTTGGGCTATTTGTACACCGGCGGGGTATCGACGGGTATTTTCCCTCTGCTGATCTTCATGGGTGTGGGGGCACATACCGACTTCGGGGCTCTCATTGCAAATCCACCCACGCTGTTGTTGGGTGCTGCTGCACAGTTCGGGATCTTCTTTACCTTGCTGGGTTCGCTCGCCATGAACGCCATCCCGGGCTTGGACTTTTCGCTGACCGATGCTGCTGCGATTGGAATCATTGGTGGCGCAGACGGTCCGACAGCAATCTTCCTGGCGTCCCGTTTGAGTCCTGATTTGCTGGGGGCCATCGCCGTAGCCGCCTATTCGTATATGGCTCTGGTCCCGATCATTCAGCCGCCCATCATGAGAGCGTTGACGACCGAATCCGAGCGATCCGTCGTCATGAAGCAACTCCGACCGGTTACACGAATGGAACGGATACTGTTTCCCTTTACCGTCCTCTTGTTGGTGGTTGTGTTGTTGCCTTCGGCCTCACCTTTGATCGGTATGTTGGTGTTTGGGAACCTCCTCAAGGAGTGCGGTGCTGTTGACCGACTCTCAAAGGTTGCTCAGAACGAAATCATCAATGCGGTGACGATTTTCCTTGGGCTGGCAGTCGGTTCGCGTCTGGGTGCCCAGGAATTCCTGAACCTTGAGACGCTCGGGATTCTCTCGATCGGACTGGTGGCCTTCGCGGTAGGTACAGCCACCGGCGTCCTCATGGGTAAGGCCATGCACCGCCTGACCGGTGGCCGGGTCAATCCGTTGATCGGTGCGGCCGGCGTCTCTGCTGTTCCGATGGCCGCGAGAGTAGTCAACAAAGTCGGCCTGGAAGCCAACCACCACAACCACCTGCTGATGCACGCCATGGGTCCGAACGTGGCGGGCGTGATCGGCTCCGCAGTAGCCGCCGGCTTCCTCCTCTCCCTCCTCGGTTAAGTTTCCGGATTAAACGCAGAGACGCAAAGGCGCAGAGAACGCAGAAAAGAGAATCTATTTCTTTTCTTCCTGAGTCCTCTGCGCCTCTGCGTTGATAGTTTTACTCTCTATTTCTCGAATTGTTCGATATCACCCGGTCTGCGGAGCATTTTGTCGACTTCACCGATGTGCTTCACTTCGAGAGCGATATGTTCCCTGGCGTGTTCTTCGAGCATGACGTCATCGCCCTCGACCAGACTCAGTAAATCTTCGTAGTACTTCAACGTTGCCTTTTCGTGCCCGAGGGATTCCCGAAGTATGTCCCCAATGTCGTGTTTCTGGGTCTCCAGGAGAGGTCCGATGGCGAGCGAGGGATGAGCTCCCAGCTGCGTGACGAGTTCGCCCGCTGCGCGGGCATGAGCCAGTGATTCATCGGCTTGCGCTTCAAGCCAACTGACAATCGGAATTCGGTTGTAGCCAAAAACCATGAACGAATAATGGGTGTAGTGAATGGTCCCGGCGAGTTCCATTTCCAGGACCTTATTTAATGTATCGATGACCTTCTTTTTCTGTCGTGCCTTCATGAAATGAAACCTCCATTCGATTGACGTTAGGCGTCTTCGCAGGCCGGTTAGAAGCCCTTCAAACCCAAGCTAGCAGAGAAATCCCAGTTCCCCGCAGATAATTTCGCGGAATGCCTTCTTTCGTTTTCGGTATTGAAATTCGTTCTCAACCAGCGGTGAGACTATTTACCCTTTCCCACAATCGCCGTGCGCCGATCGAAGCACACAGAGATTCAAATTCAGGGCGGGGTCCCTTCCAGGCCAGCGTATCCACCGTATCAAAAACCTCGGCATCAACGCGCAATGTAGCGAGGTGCCGAAACAGTATCGCGTCATCCCATTGATCGGCCAGCACCGTTGCGAGCTTGGGTCCACTTCTGACGGATACGTCCCATTCTCCGGCGTTCTTAGGAATGCCCTCCAGATGCAGATAACGATCGAGTATTTTCCCAGTGGACTTGGCTCCCCAACCCGGCAGGCCGGGGAAGCCATCCGCCACATCGCCCACCAAGGCCAAGTAATCCGGTATCGATTCCGGTTCGACGCCGAACTTCGCCTTGACGCCTGCCTCATCGCGAATTTCGTTTTTTCTTCGGTCAAGTTGAACGATTCTGGTGCCGGCGACGCATTGGGCCAGGTCTTTGTCAGGTGTGCAGACCAGGACGCGGGTGACTCGTGCGTCCTGGGAAGCAGCGCTGGCCGCAGCCGCCAGTGCGTCGTCCGCTTCCTGTTCGACCATCGGCCAGACCACAAGGCCCATCGCCCGAAGAGCGTCTTCTAGGGGCCCGAACTGACAGAGGAGCGAGGCGTCGATGCCTTCGCCTGTCTTGTAACCGGAATAAAGATCGTTGCGGAAGGATTCGATGACATGGTCGGTCGCCACTCCGACGTGGGTGGCTCCCGATTCGAGCATGCCAAGCAGGGAACCCAACACCCCCCGGAGAGCTCCGATTTCATTACCACCCTTATCGAGCGAAGACGGAATCGCAAAGAAATGACGAAACAGTTCGTAGGTTCCGTCGATGAGGTGGACTTCCATTAGAGACGATGCTTTCGGGAGTGAACAGTCTAGCAGCTCGACCAAGGATTGCTATGAGACGCGTCCGATGAGTTCACCTGCTAAGATAGAAGAGGAAAATTGCTGGGACAGACAGCCTAATCCTTTCAATTACCAGACTCACAACTCCTCGGAATTAGGTGTCAGTTCCGAATTTCCTCCCGAAGGAGCAAAGATGGAAGTAGCAGTGATTGGACCCGGAACTATGGGCTTAATGATCGCCCAACGGTTTGTCGATGCCGAGGTGTGCGAAGCGGAGAACGTTCGGTTGAGCCGCGTGCGTCCGGGACGCCGACCTGCTGTGGAAAAGGCTCTGCCAGAGGCCCGAATCCTCACTGAAAACCACGAGGCGGTCGAGGGTGCGGAAATCGTGATCCTAGCGATCAAGCCCAAGTCTTTTGGCCGAGTGAGCGTCGAACTGCGAAACAAGATTCGCGATGACGCTCTCGTCATCTCTATAGTGACCGGACTGAATCTGGAAACGATGCAGGAACGTCTGGGTGTATCCAATGTTGTCCGCACCAGTACGAACATTGGTATCGAAAGTGGAGTAGCCACGACTTACTGGATTGCGGGGCCGGATGTGACGGTCCAAGCCAAGGAGCGTGCGGCCAAGATTATGCACGTCTGGGGAGACGAGATCGAATGTGGCGACGAATCCCTCCTGGATATCGCAATCGTCGGTGTCGGCTCAGGCCCCGCGCTCGTCATCGAGTTCGTTCAGGCGCTGACGCGAGCGATGGTGACCCAGGGAATGCCCCACGATCTGGCCGAGCGCGGGATACTGTCCCTGCTTCGTGGAACTGTGGAACTTCGAAATGCATCGCGTGACCGCGCTCTCTCACAGTTTCAACAGGAAGTCATTACGCCGGGAGGCATCACAGCGGAAGCGCTTCTGGCGATGGAAGAAGGAAAGTTCAGGGCAACCGTGATCAACGCTTTCCGAAACGCTCACGAAAAGGTTTCGCGTTTGGCGCCTGTTGAAGAAGATCCCAGTTAGCGAAAATCAATGAGGATGAAGACAGGCGAAGTTGGCCGAGGATGGCTGTCCGTAGTTACGCTTTCCTGTCTGCTCTTCTTTCCATTTTCGCTCCCGGCTCAGGCCCCCTCCGAACGAATCAGCACATCTCCCTTGGAGACGGCACTCCTGTCTTCGCTGAAAACCCCAGATTGGCTTGATCTCAGCGGTGTTTTCCGTTTTCGTTTCGAAGGCCGGAGCGGATTGGGATTCCTAGACGGTGTCGATGACGGTTACGGTCTCACCCGAGCCCGGATCAACATCGGTGTACAGCCGCATCCTCAGGTCCGGTTCTTCTTTCAAGGTCAGGATTCCAGGGCTCCGGGGATCCGACCCGCCGCCTCCACCGGTGTGTTTCGCGATCCGGTTGATCTTCGACAGGCGTTTCTGGAAATCGGCGGTTCTCGGAACGCGCCGCTGGTCCTGACCGTGGGCCGGCAGTTACTCGGGTACGGGGATCAAAAACTTGTCGGGCCTCTGGAGTGGGCCAATACTGCGCGCAGCTTTGATGCGGTCAAAGTGGCCCTGCGCACCGAAGTTGTCAATGTCGATCTGTTTTCTGCGTCCGTGGTTCGAACTGATCCCAACCGCCAGATCAACCATCCGCTCGACGGGGACAATCTTCATGGCGTCCATGTGCAACTGAACAACTCCGTCGAGGGTGTCCTGATCGAACCCTTCCTGCTGTGGCGAACGAACCCACGCGTCGCTGGCGAGGGTTCTATAGGGGACATGGATCAATACACCGCTGGAGTTTATTCAGCAAGGAATGGGGCGCCCGGTTGGCAGTACGTCGCCAGTGCCGTTAAGCAGTGGGGCGACTTCGCTGAAGCAACGATCGATGCCACCTTTCTGTCAGTGCTCGGCGGTTATCAGTTCGACATCGAAGTTCGACCACGATTGTTTTTCGAGTACAACTACGCGTCGGGCGATTCAAACCCAACCGACGGCGTGCAGGGGTCGTTCGATAACATCTATCCGACAGCACACATCTATTACGGGTACAACGATCTGGTAGGTCTTAGAAACATCAAGAACCTCAGGCTCGGTTCGAGCGTCCGGGCTGCGGGCCGCGTGACACTGGGTTTGGATTTTCATGCGTTCTGGCTTGCCGAACCCAACGATCACCTCTACAACGTTCTGGGGACCGCTCCTGCCGTCCGAACTCCCGATGGTGGCGCCTCCGATACCAAGGTAGGTAACGAACTGGATTTTTCAGCTTCTTTGCCAGTGGGTAACACGGTAACGCTGCTGGGAGGCGTCGGACATATGTTTCCCGGTCCGTTCCTCGAAGCAAACTCTCCGGGCGACGGAAACACGTTCACCTATTTTTCGATCGATTATCGATTCTGAAAAGAAACGCTGTAGTGTCTTGATACGATTGACTCGCCAATGTCGATAAGCATCAGGATCAGCCGCGACAAGATGGAGGCCGTCGCCGAGGTCAAGCGCAAGCAGGACGAGGAGCTCGACGTCCCTTCGATCAAGCGCGCGCTGGAGGTCTCGGACGTCAGTTACGGCGTGAGCGAAGAGGACTGTGAAGCACTGGTCAAGCTCGTCAACGAGCGGCCGGCTGGAGGTCCCGTGCGAATGGCAGTAGCTAGGAGGGTTCCGGCCGTTGACGGCGAAGATGGCACGGTCCGAATGGTCGTCGAAGGCGAGCGGGATTCGGTTGGTGTGGAAGACGACTCGGGCCACATCGATTTCATGAGCGTGGCTCCTTTACCCTCATAGAAAAGGACCAGCTCATCGCTGAACTCACCCTGCCGACATCCGGAACTTCTGGAAAGAATGTCTGCGGTGAAGAGCTCGCGGCCCAGACTGGAGAGCGCGCTTCGCTGACTGCGGGCCAGGGAACCTCGCTCGCTGCCGGGGGGACAGAATTGCGAGCAAGCCGTAGCGGTGATCTGCGCAGTATGGACGGCCGGATCGAAATTACCGATCTCATCCGGGTTCCCGGAAACCTGGATTTCGATATGGGAAGCATCGAGTGCGAAGGCTCGGTGCGAGTTGAAGGCGACGTCCTGCCGGAATTTCATATCCGCGCCGAGGGCGACATAACCATCGGTGGTGTAGTGGACGCCGCAGAAGTCACGGCAGGTGGTGACGTCGTCATACGTCAGGGTGTTGTCCGGGGCGGCCGTGTAACGGCGAAAGGAAGCATCAAGGTGGGATACGTCAGCAACTCTTACATGGAATCTGAGAGCGACGTTTCCATCTTGAAAGAGGCGCTTCACAGTACTGTTCTGTCCGCAAACAGCATCACAGTACCGGTTTCCGGAAGAGTTGTCGGTGGCCGGCTGCACGCACAGAAAGGCATTGAGGTCGGCGTCGCAGGTGATCTCAATGGGCATCGGACGACGCTGGGTGCCGGCATTGATCCCATGAAGAACCTTCAGGAGGCGAAGCTTGAAGCCAGAATCCGGCAGGCCGAAGCTGTGGAGACGAAAGTCGGCAGGATGAAGGAGTTGGTCTCTCCCGACCGTCGTGAAGAGATCGACGAGCTGATTTCAAAGGAATCGACGAAGCGAAAAGAGAGTGCTTCCGAACTCGACAAGTTGCAAGAAGAAGATGTCAACCTGGGAGAGTGCATGGTCAAGATTCGTAAGGAAGCGCACCCGGGTGTCCGTATTCAGATTGGCCCTGGCGAACTGGCGATCGACGACGAGTACCGCAGTGCGACTTTTCATTACGATCCGGAATCGGGTGAAGTCGTCGGACTCTTCGGTTCGGGAGGAGACAAATGACGGTTCGAGACGCAATGAGCACGGAACTGGTAACGCTTGGCGAGAACGAATCCGTGTTGACCGGACTGAAGCTGCTCGTCAAGGAAGGCGTAAGTGGTGCCCCCGTCGTCTCCGGCGACCTGCAGCTCATTGGAATGGTCACCGAGTTCGATTTGCTGCTGGGTGTTGACTACGTAGGCGAGGCGATGCCTGTTTCTCGAGTGATGAGTCCCGACGTTGTTTCCATAGGGCCCGATGCCGAGCTCGAAGAAGCGCGCACATTGATTCTCGCGCACAACTGGCGCCGGCTCCCCGTCGTTCAGGATGGAAAGCTCGTCGGCATGTTGTCCCGTCGCGACATCCTGCGTGTCTGGTTCGGGCTCTGACCCAGGGTCCGTGGACAAGAAATGCAGGATCGTTATGCCGGAGATGCGGGTGACTTTGGAAAGTATGGTCTGTTGCGGCAACTGGCGCGGGTTTCCGATTTCAGGCTTGGCGTCGTCTGGTACCTGGTTGACAACGAAAACCACACCAACGACGGCCGTCACGTCGGGTATCTCGATGAATCTCACGTCCACACCTATCGACCCTGTGACACCGAACTCTATGACGGCTTGAGAAGAATCGTATGTTCGGGCCGGCGGTCAGTCTCGGACATCCGTCAGTCTGGTTTGCTTCCAGCAGGCACGATCTTCTATGAAGAGCGCCTGTCCTTCGACGCCGTTGTCCCAAGAGACCGTTCCACCTGGCGCAAGGACTGGCTAATGCGTGCACTTGCCGCGACCGGGAGCTGTGACGTTGTTCTTCTGGCTCCCGACAACGGTCTGGAAGTGCCCAGTGGCGGGAAATACAGTCCGAAGGGCATCAAGTATGCCTATTACGACGAGTTGGAGTCGTTCTGGGAACAAGAGCAGAGCCTTGTCGTATACCAGCACATCGACCGTTCGGCGCCTGCCGGAGAGCAGATTCGGAGGCGAACGCTGAAGATAAGAGAGCACATAGGAGCGGAGGTAGACGTTCAGACGCTCCACTACCACCGGGGAACGTCGCGGCTTTTCTTTCTCGTTGCACAACCCCGTCACCGGGCGGACTTTCGGCGGTGCGTTCGGACCTTGCTGGCGAGTCCCTGGTCCGACCATTTCACTCGAGCATGAACAGCTATGGTCTCCTGTGAACGCTGGTCGAGGCTCGGAGTTGCTATTTATGGGAGTGATCGGTTTGCCCCAGGGAGGTTTAGTTAGGCCATGTTGCGAAAGATAGTCGGCCGGGCCCTGTCCCCAATGATCCAACGTCGCATTGAAAAAAAGGATTCCCGTTACGTGGATAGAGGCGAACCGGGACATCCCTCACCCGGACCTGGAACTCCGGCGCCGAACTTCAGACTTGAGCTCATCGATGCCGGTGGCACCCGTACCGGAGAAATACGTGCCCTGACTGATCACCTCGATAAACCTGTGGCACTAATATTCGGTTCGTACACCTGACCCCCGTTTCGTAGGGAGGCCGGGCGCCTCAACAGTGTTTTCGAGAGGTTCAAGGACAGGGTCCATTTTTTCTGTGTCTACATTCAGGAAGCGCATCTCGAAGACGGCTGGCAGATGGGCATGAACCATCGTGACGACGTTGTCTTCAACCAACCCAAGAACATGGAAGAAAGAGCCCATGTGGCTGAGGCGTGCATGCTGCGCCTGGAGCTCGCCATGCCGACACTGCTCGACGACATGGAAAACTCGACAGATGAAGCTTATGCAGCCCTGCCGGAACGCCTCTATGTGATTGGAACCGACGGTCGTGTGGCATATCAGAGTGGACCGGGACCATTCGGCTTTGACGTGGCCGGATGGGAGCGATCAGTCTCAACCCTCGCAGGATAGGGTAGTGGGTCAGTTTGAAAATCAATGGACTCTGTAGGTGCGCTCTACGAGCGCACAATAATGGGCGGTCACAGACCGCCCCTACAGTTGGATTCGACTTTTCGTCGAGTTCATGTGCAATCGAGGTCGTTCCAATCGGTGTGTAAAAAGAGAAGGCGGTGTACGCTTTCGGTGAATCCGAAACCCTAAGCAATCCCGGCAGCAATCGGGAGAAAGGTACACCACCCATGAAGAAGAAGAACATACCGGCATCAGTGGCGTCAACGAACGCGTATGAAGGTTTGGAGGACTGGGCGCGATCCCGGGTCCAAGTCTGGCTACAGGAGCTGCTCGAGGACGAAGTCACTCAATTTCTGGGTCGGGAAAAGTTGGAGCGGAGTCCGAATCGACGAGGATACCGGAACGGTCACGGGAAGCCGCGACGCTTCGCAATGATGAACGGTACGATGGAGGTTCGACGACCTCGGGTTCGAAACACCGCCGAGCGGTTCGAGAGTCAGATCCTGCCGTATTTTCGACGGAAATCGAAACAGCTGGGCGAGCTACTTCCCGATCTCTACCTCCACGGTCTGGCCACAGGGGACTTCGAGCAGGCCATGCGCGGACTGCTTGGCGCTGGCGCTCCGTTGTCGCGAGCATCGATCCAACGACTGAAATCGACCTGGCAGTTGGAGTATGACGAGTGGGTCCAGCAGGA
Source organism: Terriglobia bacterium (assembly GCA_965218585.1). Taxonomy (GTDB): domain Bacteria; phylum Acidobacteriota; class Terriglobia; order 20CM-2-55-15; family 20CM-2-55-15. The sequence continues at coordinate 180,744 of CBDCLE010000002.1, read as the reverse complement.
CCTGTCCGGCCTCGAGGTCGTGTACCAGTGGGCAGACGGCTTGTACGTGAAAGCGGGGATCGCGAAAGAGCGAGCGGCATTGCTGGTGATCATCGGAGCCTTGTCAGACGGGCGCAAAGTGGTGTTGGCCTGTGAGAGCGGGCAGCGGGAAAGCAAGGAGTCCTGGAGCCGCATTCTGCGCAATCTCCAGAGACGGGGCCTGAAGCTGGGACGGCTGACTGTCGCGGACGGTCACCTGGGCATCTGGTCCGCGCTGGCCGAGCAACAGCCCCAGGGCCAGGAACAACGCTGCTGGAACCACAAGTCGATCAACGTGGTCGATCATCTGCCGAAGACCGAGCAGCCCGCGGCCAGACAGCTGCTTCATGGGATGGCCTTCGCGAACTCCCGCGCGGCCTGCGAACGAAAGCGGGATCAGTTCGTCCGCCGATATGAGAAGAACTATCCCAAAGCGGGTGAGACGCTGTTGCGGGACTGGGACCGGATGATTACTTTCTATGAGTTCCCGAAACAACACTGGGTGCATCTGAGAACAACCAACATCGTCGAATCGCCCTTCGACATGGTTCGCCTCCGTACCAACGCCGCTCGCCGATTCAAGCGTGTCGAGAATGCAACGGCAATGATCTGGAAGCTACTACGTGTCGCTGAGAAGGCTTGGCGACACTTAAAAGGATCCGAACTCTTACAAGAGGTCTATGATGGTCAGCAATTCGCTGACGGCATCAGAGTCGTGATGAAATCGAAGGCCGCCGCCTGATGACTTTTACACACCTTTTGTAATGACCTCGTGCAATCGTGGTGACCCGCCAATTAACCCAGTAAGAATCCACCAAGGGTCTTAGCAGCAAAGTTTCACGAATTTTGCTAGTTGGATCGGGTACTTCAGAGGGTTTGCGGCATCGTGAACGCCTCTTTTATCGCTTTCGCATACCTCCCAGATAAATCGCTCCCAGAGCCAGGGCTGCACCACTGATGTCGACCAGGCTCAGGACCCTTCCGAAGAAAAGCACATCCCAGGCAAATGTCATCACCGGTTGGGACAGCAGGATCAGTCCGGCTCGCGATGCGTCCAGCCGGGGGATACCTCGACTGATTGCGATCCAGCCGAGGGAATGGCTGAGTACCCCATAACCGACCATCAATGTCCAGTTCCGAAGGTCCGGGATGAGGAAGCTTTCACCCTGCAAGTAACCCTCAGCACCCATGACCGCGGCAACAGCAAATGAAATGATCAAAAGGTTGACCGATGCCCCCAGCCGAGGGGTATCGGACTGAGACTTACGCAGGACCAACAGATAAAGCGAGTAGGCGAGGGCCGAAGCAAGGCCGAGGTAGACGCCGAGCTGGTAGTTGGCTTCGAGCCTGTTCCAGTCGATGCCGACGAGCATGAACAATCCGGTAACGGCCAGCGGAATCGAGATCAGAAGCCTCCATCCGGCGGCCTCTTTGAAAACCAGGATTCCGAAGCCTGCAAGGAAGAAGACCTGAAAATTGGCTATCAATGTTGCCAGACCCGGTCCCACAAACAGGATCGAGCGGTGCCAGAAGCTGAGATCTGCTGCAAAGAACGCCGCCGCGACAAGGGCTATCAGAAAGGGACGCCCACCTCGCCACAAGGCTTCTCGTCGATAAAGGACAAGGATCAGTAGAAAAATCCCGCCGAAAAGATTTCTGTAGAAGCCTGCCATGATGGGGCCGAGGTCGGATCCTCTCACGAACACGGCTGAAAAGCTGATCAACGCCGCACCGATGGCCATTTGAACGTAGCCTAGCCGCGTGTTTTTCGCCGTCCTCTCAAGGCTCACGGTTTATGACTCTAACGGATTCCCGGCATCACAGGCAAAGGCTTGAAGCCACGGAAAGAGATCTGTCGGTGTGAGGTAAGTCGCTTGACCGCCTGCGCGTCGGGAACAAGTGTCGGAAGGGAAGAATTATTCGTTGTCTTTTGGACCCTCGGGCAGGCCGCCGATCTTCAGGTTGAGTGTCGGATAGTATTCCAGGACCAGTTCGTCCCTCCGCTGGATACAACGATCCACTGGCCAATTCTCGAAAACGAATCCTTCCGGTTTCTCCCGCTGGAATTCGGGCCGCGTCAGCAGCGCGAGAAGGCTCGCCCGGATGTTGTCTGCGTAACCGATAAAGACCCACCCTTCGTCCCGGAACAGCCCGAAGACACCGGGCTCCTCTTCCGAGTGCCCCAAAATGCCAGATTGCGTAAAGCCGAACCCTGATTTGTCCTGCCAGGGCATGTTTGGTTGTTCCCCTTAGTCTTGTTGGAAGAAAGTCTTCAGATGTTGAAACCTGAGGCACGTAGTATAGCGTTGTTTCGGTCGCGGAATCCCAATGTGAAATCGATTGCGCCGACAAAGTTTTGGCCGAAGATGGCCCCGAGAATTCATGGCGGCTACCGGCTTGCCCGGGGCCGTCTCGCGTTTCTGGCCCGGAAAGCGCGTTGATCGGGAATGGCCTACCGCAAGGAATTCAAGATTCTTCCCAAGTCTGTTAACCCTTTCCCATCCTAAAGCGTTGTAAGTGATGACATTGATTAGAAGATCGAAAGATGTTCTATGGAATCAGGCGTTTGACGAACTGTGTATAGGGGGATGAAATGGCAGAAATAGCAGAAATTGTAGTCCCGACGATAATCTTTGTGGGGCTATTTACGATGATCGTGCTGCTGGTTCAGATTGGACACCGTTCAAATGCAACGGATGCTCTGCATCGAGCTGATACTCAGAAGCGTTTTCTTGACAAATTCGATTCCGGAAAAGAACTGGCAAACTTTCTTGCAACTGACAACGGCCAACGCTTCCTGGATCAAATCGGCCAACACAGAAGCAGAAGGGCCGCCTTTCTTGACCGATTCTTTGATCCACGGGCAAGGGCGATGAGAATGATCGTGCCTGGGATTGTTTTGACAGTTTTAGGATTGGCTATGTTGGCGCTTACAGCGGCAGGAGAGGAGTTGCTGGCTCCAGGTGTCATTTTGCTTGCCCTCGGGATCGGATTTTTGATTTCCAGTGCGGTCATGGGCCGAATTTCGAAGAAGTGGGAACCATCAGAGGCCGAACGGCCAACCCAAGTCGACCAACTGCCTTGAAGTGCGGCATACTCTGTCGTCCCAGTGAAGACCGATGGCTGTAAACTTGACTGCTCAACGAGTTCTGGACTTGGCCGCGGGAGCGGATGCACTCGCGGGCGAAGTCAGCCGGGAGTCCATCAGGATGGACGAGGCCGAATTCAGGCGTTTCTATGAGAGGACCGCGGGAAAGCTGCGGTCGTACTTATCTCTGATGTGCGGCGACCGGGATCTGGCCGATGACCTGCTTCAGGAATGTTTCTATCGCCTTGTTAGGGCCGAGCTCCCTGAACTGAACGAGTTTCAGGTCCGGTCGTATCTCTACAAGACGGCAGGCTCGTTGGTGTCGGACCATTGGAGAGCAGCGAAACGGGAACAACGGTGGCGCGAAAAGGCCGTCCCCCAGCCCTGGAGGCCGTGCGGAGTGACGATTGGGAAGAGTCTCTCAGGAGTCATGTCGATGAGTGCGCCTCCTGCGAAGAGATCGCGTCGACCGCCGAGTGGATGCAGTCTCTCGCAACAAGTGCCGAGAGCGAGAGCTCACTACCAGATCCTGAACTGGTATGGCTAAAGGCGCAGATATCCCGGAAGCAGGCCGGCAAGGAGCGGACCGTCCGGTTTGTGAAGACATCGATTCAGGGCGTGGCCGCAACTATTGTGGCTGTAGGGTTGTACTGGACCTGGAACAGAGTTCAGTCGGTTCTGAACGACCTGGCAGCTGGCGTGTCGAGTTTGTCCGAAACCCTGGAGTCATATCCGGGATCTCTCGTAGGGTTGTATTGGAATTGGAATACGGTTCAGTCACTTCTGGGCGAACTGACAGCCGGACTCTCCAGCGTGTCCGATTCATTGCTGTCGTATCCAGGTTCTTTGGTGCTTGGTTCGCTCGTTCTGGCCCTGCTCAGCATCCTGCTCTCCGGGTCCGTGACTCCCGACCTTGACCGGGGATGAGTGAGGGACGAACGCCTTGTTTCGTTGATCGATCCTGGAAATCTACACTCACGCCCGTGTTGCTCGAACGGTCGGCATGCAAATGGAAAGGAAATCCTGCGCTGGAAGAAACGGCTTTGCGTGTACGCGGTTGAGGCTAGCCAAGGCAGGTGAGTAAGGCTGTTGTTCGCCTTGAGGGACTCGAGGACCTGGAAGCAATTCGCCAGGTACATCGAGCGGCCTTCCCTGGGGACGAAGAATCTCGACTCGTAGACCGCCTGCGTGAAAATGGCAATCTCTCCCTGAGTCTCGTTGCGGTCCCCACGTCAAACCTCGTTGGCCACGTCGCTTTCAGTCCGGTTCGAGTAGAGAAGCTGCCCGATTCGGTCGGTGTGGGTTTGGGTCCGGTCGGCGTCCTCCCGGAATTTCAAAATCAGGGCATCGGCGGCCAGCTCATTCGGGAAGGCCTCCGAATGTGTCGGGAAAGATCCATCGGTTTCGTTGTTCTTCTCGGACATCCGTCCTACTACCCGCGTTTCGGGTTTCGGCGCGCGAGCCGGTTCGGTTTGGGCAACGAGTATGGGGTGGACGAAGCCTTCATGGTTCTGGAGTTGAAAGAGGGCGCTATGCCGGTTGATGGCGGACTTGTCGGCTACTCCCATGAGTTCGGAGAGTTGGAGGAATGAAGGTATGTGCGTCCACGGCGCACGCCCCAGCAGTTGCGTGTTATCGTGCGCTCACAGAGCGCACCTACAGAAGAAGGTCGCTTCCAGATTCAGTTTTGAACAAGGAGAGTCATTATGGGAGAGGCAGTTCCTCAAACTTTTGAAAATCATACCGTCAAGCCAAGGCCCTGGGCCCTGGCGTTGCTGCTCATTCTGCTGGGAACGCTCTCGGCTTTTGTAGGAGTGTTTCTGCTGGACGGCGATCGAGGTCCCTATTTCATTGCCGGCGGACTAATGTTGAGCGGCGCAGGGAGTTTCATCGGCGTCGGACTCGTCCGTCACTATGCTCTGCAATTGCAGGATCGGATCATTCGCGTCGAGATGCGAAGCAGGTTGGAGAAGATCCTGCCGCCTGAGGACCACCAGAGAATCCCGGCTCTAGGGATGAAGCAATTCGCTTCGCTCCGTTTTTCTTCGGACGCGGAGATGCCCGAACTGTTGCGCAAGGTTCTGGACGAAGACATTCAGGATTCCACGGCAATCAAGAAGATGGTCCGCGATTGGCAGGCCGATCACGACCGTGTCTAGCCCCGTCAAGAATCGGTTTGGGCCTATCGAATGTCTTCTGCTCCCAGAAGAGCGTCGATCAACTGCGCGTCTTCATTGTCGAAAAGTTCGTCAGCGAAGGTGTCGATCCAGTCAATAGCTTCGTCGAGTCGATGGTTTTGGTCGGTGGTGAGTGTGTCCATTGCGTGGCCGCCTCCATGCAGCCAGGGGGCACGATCGATGTCTGCCCCAGTTCTCGTCGCGTCAGAAACCATCTGACCCCACTACGATCATCTTGTGTCACGTTCGAGTCAAGAAATTTGAGGGAGCGCTACAGGAAATTCCGAAGAAATCACTTTGGAGGCTGGAAAATTGGCCCGGTCAGTACCGTTTTCGAACGGAAAGGAATACTATCGTATGTCGTTGTCTAATGTTTCATTGATGTTTTGGCATGATCTTGTCAGTAAGGATTAAGGAGGTTAGGAATGGGAGAGTTCGTGAAGGCGGCCAGTACGGGGGACGTGCCCGCCGGTCAAGGCAAAACAGTTGAGGTGGGTGGCAATAAAGTTGCCATCTTCAATGTGGATGGTACCTGCTACGCGATCGGCGGCTCGTGCACCCATCAGGGCGCACCGCTCTCAGGCGGGGCCGTCGCAGGGAGTGTGGTCACTTGCCCATGGCACGCCGCCAAGTTTGATCTCACCACCGGCGAAGCCCTTTCGCCACCGGCATCCGGCAGTGTTCCGTGCTACACGGTTCGTGTCACAGGCGACGACATAGAGATCGAAGTCTGAGCTGTTGGAACAAGATACGGACCGAATAGACAGTCAAATCTCCAAAATCCTGGGCTACCTGCGCTTTTTCTTGCACATTCAGCGTCAAAGGCGCAGGATGCCGGGAGGAGACTCCGACATGACCCTTAAATTAGTTGTCCGGTCCGTGTTAATGGCAAGCGCTCTTCTGATGATAGCGTCCGAGGCGAGTGCCCAGGGGCTGGGTCCCGCCAGCCCGACCAGCGGGGGGCGGAGGACCGATCTGGAATATCTCGATAAGGGATTCGATCTGGAGGGATTTAACACCCCCGGCTTTGGTGCGAATTTCTGGAACACACCCGAGGGAAGGGCGAGATACGAACGGCTTCAGATGGAACGCTTCGGGGAGAACGTCGTGAAGCTGTCCGAACTTGGAGAAGAAGACTGGGCGGGTCAATACGACCGAGTTTCAGACAGGCAGGTTCGGAGAGACCTTGAGGATCGGGTGGAGGATCTGGAAGAAGTCGCCGGGCAGATGATCGAATTCTTCGAGTGGCGATTTGACGTGGAGCCCATAGAAGTCGAAGACCCTTCTGAGGGCGATGTTCGGTCGGGACTGGTCGAACTCAGCCCGATGGTGAAACAGATAGTTGAGACGATCGAGACGTTTCAAGGCGGCGGCATTCAGGTCGAAGAGTTTGTCGAAATGCGAGAGAACCTCGCACAGATCCACGCGCTCAGCCGGGTAGTACGCGACTAAGATTTAAGTGCCTTTCCTACAGTTCTGTAACCTGGAAAAGAGTAAGGATCGACGTCATAGCCAGCGCCGCACGCGTGTCCGGTAGGCGACGTAATCCTCCCCGAATTTCCGTTCCAGATACCATTCTTCGCGTCGAATTACACCCCACACGAGAAGTAGGGCCGACACTCCCGCGATTCCGATGAACCAGAGGCTGTTTGCCCAGAAGGCGATTCCGACCTGAAGCAGCAGCATCGACAGATAAATGGGATTGCGCGAGAAGCCGTAAGGTCCTCCCGACACGATGAACGCTGTGGGTTCGTTTGTCGGTATTGAGGCTCCACTTCCCCGCATTGTGCCGACGGCCCAGAAAAACAGTGCAAAAGAGATGGCGGTAACAGGAAGGCCGACTGAAAAGGTGAGCGCCTCCGGAAGAAAGGTCAGGGGTGCGAGCCAGCGCACAGCAAAGCCCGCAACGATCGAACCTAACAGCAGGAGGGGCGGATGAAACGCTACTCCGACGTTGTCAGTATCTGTCATCTGGTCTATTGACCGATTCGCGGTGTCGTAGGTGGTGGCACGCGATGCTGCGTCCCCTGTTCGTACGAGTATGCGATCGAGATCAGAGTCGGTTCCGACCAGGCATCCCCCAGGATCTGGAGGCCGACCGGCAATCCCTCACCGACAAACCCCATGGGTACGGTCATAGCAGGAAACCCTGTTGGGGGTGAAAGCTGTGGGCTGTTGTTTCCGTGGGGTGAATTGAGATCGCCGATGAGCCGGGGCGGATTGTCCCACGTCGGATAAACGACCGCGTCCAGTTGGTTCTCCTCCAGCATGCTCCGAACCCTCTCCCGCAGTCGGGCGTCTCGTTGTGCCTGTCGCTCGCATGCCGGTTGCTCTTCGGGAGGTTCGACCACATCCTGGGCTCCTCGGAGACGCTGCGCGATCGTCGGGTGAAACTCTCCTGAATCGATGATCTCCTCGAGGCTTCCGACTGGCGCATCCGGCCCCAGACTCGTCAGGTAAGCGTTCAACTCGAACTTGAAGCGGCTGCATCCGGGACCGTCGTTCCCCGCCTCCTCCTCCTGTTCTTCAGGAAGAGCAGCCGGGTCGACGATGACAGCCCCAAGCCGACGCATATCTTCCAGGGCCTCATCCAGGCGTTGGATCACGGCGGGATCGGCCGTTTCATCCGACATTTCCCTGAGGACCCCGATCCGTGCTCCTGTCAGGCCGTCTGGCACAAGAAAATCGGCGTACCGCTCGGAACGTCGGTCCCCTCCCTCGGCTGTAGCCGGATCCGCCGGGTCAGTTCCCGCAATCACATCGAAGATGGCCACCGCGTCAGCTACTGTACGGGCCATGGGGCCGCCTATGTCCCGGGAGAGGTTGAGCGGAACGATGCCGTCACGGCTCGTCAGTCCCATCGTCGAGCGAATGCCCACAAGGCTCTGGTGGGCGGACGGACCTCTGATTGAATTCCCAGTGTCCGTACCCAGCCCCACTGCGCCGAAGCTGGCGGCTACCGCTGCCGCTGTTCCACCGCTGGATCCCGCCGTGACCCGGTTCAGTGCGTAGGGATTCCGTGTGTATCCACCCAGCCGTGATCCGACCGTTTCGTAGGGAGAGAAAGCGAACTCGGCCATATTTGATTTGGCCAACACGATCGCCCCGGCTTCGCGGATTTTTCGAACTTGATGCGCATCGTCTGGTGGAAGGGAGTCTTCAAGCGACATCGACCCCCCACTGGTTGGAAGGTCAAACGTGTCGTAGTTATCCTTTACGATGACCGGAATTCCGTGGAGGGGGCCGGTCAAGCCGGAAAGTGCGAATTCCTCATCCAACTCTGCAGCCCTTTCACGTGCTTCGGGATTGACAAGGATGATTGCGTTCAGAGCCGGGCCTTGTTTGTCGTACGCCTCAATGCGCGCCAGATAAGAATCAACCAACCCCACGGCCGTCAACCGGCCGGCCTCCATCGCCTCATGAATCTCGCTGATCGTGGCTTCTTCTATCTGAAACTCGGAAGCTGAGGGTTCTTCAGCCGGCTGGCAAGCCGCAATCAGGAGCGACGAGAGGAAAAGGCTCCAAAAGATTCCTGTACCAGGTCGTTGTTGGAGGTCGTTCATTCTAATTTCATTAGCCATGCGCAGTCTGTTCTCCAAGTGATGAGAGTATCCGCTTTGAAACTGAGCCGAATCATATAGAACCCGAAAGAGAGAGGCAAAGAAAAGTGCCCGGAAGTGTCAGGCATTTTGACCCAGGAGGGAATAGCTGAGTTAATCGGCGAGCGTCAGCACGTACAGCGACCTAGGTTACGTCTTATTTAATTGGGGACAGCTCTGTGCCATGGGGAACCGACCGGAGATAACCAATTATGAAGACTGAATTTGCGATGAAAGTCACTTTGAAAGACATAACGCCAAAGAACCTGAGGGAATGCCTCGCCCTGGACGTGGCTAGATCTCAGCACGGCATGGTGGCTCCAAACGCTACTTCACTGGCCGAGGCCTATGTCCACAGATACACGGTGCATCCGTTTGCCGTCTATGAAGCCGTGGATAACAACCCCAGGATGGTGGGCTTCACGATGTATGAGATCTCTGAGGCTGTCGGCTTCATAACGCGAATTATGATCGATGAGCGGTATCAGCGAAGAGGGTATGGCACCGCCGCTGTGCGTGCAATCATTCGAAAACTGCGTTCGAATCCCGACGTGAACGTTATCAGTACAAGCCATCTCAGGAGCAACGAACTTGCCGCCCGTTTCTTTGAATCTCTTGGATTCAGGGAATGGTCGCCGGATTGGGCGGCTGGGATGCCTGATGAGCAAGTTCTGTTATTCGACGACGACTGACCATTCCTTCAGATCGAACTCCCCCGACTGCGATCGTCTTCGATCGTGGCTTCGCTGCCACTTACCGAAACAGTAAGGTCCGCGAACACCGCCCTCTGACTGCGTGTAACGAGTGGATGACCAAAGACGATCAGGAGAATGATCGCGACGCCTGCATAGAAGATGGGGCTCAGTTCCCTCTGTTCACCCAGAAGGATGATGGCCAGCAGGATCGCATATACGGGTTCCATGTTGACTGCGAGCGTGGTCGAGAAGGCCGAAAGATGCCGGAGTGCGACCAGCGAAAGTGCAAAGGGCAGTAGCGTACATACCATGGCGAGCACGAACAGGAGTACAGCGTCTTGCCGGTTGGGCATGACGAAAACCGAGTCGACCATCGGTAACAGAGGCGCCGCAATCGTCAGGAAAGCAGCTCCAGCTCCCATTTCAAGCCCGGTGATGCTCAAGGCAGCGCCTCCTTCCACGAAACGCTTGTTGAGGGCCGCGAAGACTGCCACAAAGAACGCAGATAACACCCCAACCAGGATACCGGTCCGCATCCCTGTCGGCGTGCCGCCAACGACGAGGGCGACTCCCGGGATGACCGCAAGTCCAAAGAGCAGGTCACGCACCTCGAACCGCTTCCCGACGACGATCGGTTCGACGAATGCAATGAACATGGGTGCCAGGGCCATACACGTCGCAGCAACGGAAGCGTTCGACAGCTTGATCGAGCCATAGAACGTGAGCCAGTGCATCGCAACGATCGTGCCAATACCCGCATATATGGCGATCAGTCGAGGTGATAGTCTGGCAAGGCCTCTCCAGAATCGTCCGACGAACATCAATGCGACCGCTACCAGCGTCATGCGCCACCAGACCAGAGGCAACGCTGACAGCGTGATCACTTTGCCCAGGATTGCGGTGAATCCCCATAGAACGACGCAGAAGTGAATCTGCAACCAGGCACGGCGAGAAGGTGACATGAATCAGTTAGGTCTCTGTCCTGCCAGGTGTAGGGCGAGTTCGCGCTATCGGAGATTTACCCGACATGCTGATGCAGTAGTTCCAGTGTGCGTTCTCGCGCCAGCTTGGCTGCGGCCTCGTTGTAGGAAGCGCGCTGGTCGCAATTGAATCCGTGGTCGGCGTCGTAGAGGTGCACGGGAAGAGACGGATGGACCTTCTTGAACTCCTCGACTGAAGCAACAGGTATGTGCTCATCCTGCTCACCGAAATGCAGGACGACCGGGCACTTGGGCTGTTCAGCCGCCAGATCCGGGACACCCCCGCCGTAATAGGGAACGGCCGCGGCGATTCCGTCGACGCGTGAGGCGGACAGCCACGCGACTCGTCCCCCAAAGCAAAAACCCACGACACCTACTTTCCCTGCACTGGAGGCGATGTCTCTTGCAGCGCGGACGTCCAGTAGGGCGTTGTCGATGTCGACCTTCTGCATGTAGCCAAAGCCTTCCTGCATCGTCTCCTGGGTGTACTCATCGAGCCTGACGCCGGGTTCGACACGATCAAACAGCGCGGGCGCGATTACGACGTAGCCCTCGGCGGCATAACCATCGGCCACGTTGCGGATATGACTGTTGACGCCCCATATTTCCTGTATCAGCACCAGTCCACCGCGGGGTTCGCCCTCTGGGTCTGCCCGATAAGCCGAAACAGTCTGGCCGTCTTCGGTTTTGAGTTCGATCATCTCTCCCATTGCTCATTTCCTCCATCTGGAATGCGGATGTCGTCTTGGCTTGAGGGCAACACTCTAGCGATCACGGGTTCGAAGTTCAACCCAGATGTGGGCACCTGCTATGACCGCAGCGGAACAGACGTGAGGGCCCATCATGGCTTTGACGCCAACCCCTGCGTCTTATATGATTTCCCCGATTTCCGGCGGACAGCGCGAAATCGAAGGATTGGGGGTAGCGCGATGCGTATGAGTGGAAAGCCCGTGGCACTGGTTCTGGGAGCCTTTCTGGTGATGGGCCCGTGGCTGTGGGGTCTTGCTCAGTCGGGAGAGACCGACGCCGGGTTTATTGCTCTTCAGCCCGACGTCATAAGGCCCGAACAGGGAGATGGGATCAGCCGGGTCTGGATCACGGGTGGTGTCGACGAGCCTGGTGTCTATGTTGTCCGGAACACGTTCCCCCCGGGCGTCAACACTCGACCGCATTTTCACAGCGAGGATCGATACGTCACCGTGATTGAGGGGACCTGGTGGGTTGCGCTCGGGGAGGACGCCAAGGTTTACGATCCGGAGAAAATGGTTCCGATGGAGGCCGGCAGTTTCGTGAAGCACCCGGCCGGTGGCATTCACTACGATGGCGCCAAGGACGAAGCCGTTGTCGTCCAGATCATTGGGATGGGCCCGGTGACGACCACGGAGGTCGATCCCGATCCGAATCCGGAATAGCGGCGCACCTGGACGAGTGGTCCTAGGTTCCGACGCCGGCAGACCGGAGTGATTCTTCGGTCATGCCAATCGTGCAGTCGGTCAGCTTTCCATCCAGTGCTACGGCCGGAAATCTTTCGACTCCGTAACCCTCAGCCGCAGCGGCGTGTTCGGGATCGTGGATGTCCCGTACTTGCACGTCAAAGGAATCGCCGGCGACTTTCCTCACCAAATGCACGGCCTGTTGGCAGAGGTGGCATCCTCCGCTGAACACTTCAACGGTCTTTTTTTTCGAAGGTGCTGCTGCTTCATTCATCGCGCATCCGTTCTGGCCACGACCAGCTTATGTGAGGTGGCGGTGCTTGACCTAACAGAGACTAGTGTTCCGAAGCGATTTCGCCTAATTAATTGACCCCTGTCCCCGCCTTCCATAAGCTCTATCAAATTCTTGTTCCGTAGGGACAGTAATATTTGCAGGAAAATTCCTTGAAAGTAGAACTCACCCGACTCCGCATCAAAGAAGGGAAGTCCGCTCGTGTGGACGAATGGCTGAAAATGATCAACGACAGGGTTGATGAGGCCCTCGAAACCCTTGACCGGGAAGGCATGCGGCTCGAAATAATCTTTCGAGAGATCATCGGTGAGAATGATTACCTGTGCTGGTTTACGGTTCAGGACGAGACCGGTGAGCCGATCGAGACTTCGCCTTTTGATCTTGACCGGGGTCACATAGCGTTCGGGGACGAATGTATCGACCACGAACACGGTGGATACGAAGCCCAACCTCAGGTCATTTTGGTTCCGCCCGCCATTGCCGCTGCGATGCGATGGCGAGATCCGCCGAAATCAGCGGTACAGTTCGAGCGCCGTGAAATAATCCGCAAGGAGGTCATTACAAAAGGTGTGTAAAAGTCATCAGGCGGCGGCCTTCGATTTCATCACGACTCTGATGCCGTCAGCGAATTGCTGACCATCATAGACCTCTTGTAAGAGTTCGGATCCTTTTAAGTGTCGCCAAGCCTTCTCAGCGACACGTAGTAGCTTCCAGATCATTGCCGTTGCATTCTCGACACGCTTGAATCGGCGAGCGGCGTTGGTACGGAGGCGAACCATGTCGAAGGGCGATTCGACGATGTTGGTCGTTCTCAGATGCACCCAGTGTTGTTTCGGGAACTCATAGAAAGTAATCATCCGGTCCCAGTCCCGCAACAGCGTCTCACCCGCTTTGGGATAGTTCTTCTCATATCGGCGGACGAACTGATCCCGCTTTCGTTCGCAGGCCGCGCGGGAGTTCGCGAAGGCCATCCCATGAAGCAGCTGTCTGGCCGCGGGCTGCTCGGTCTTCGGCAGATGATCGACCACGTTGATCGACTTGTGGTTCCAGCAGCGCTGTTCCTGGCCCTGGGGCTGTTGCTCGGCCAGCGCGGACCAGATGCCCAGGTGACCGTCCGCGACAGTCAGCCGTCCCAGCTTCAGGCCCCGTCTCTGGAGATTGCGCAGAATGCGGCTCCAGGACTCCTTGCTTTCCCGCTGCCCGCTCTCACAGGCCAACACCACTTTGCGCCCGTCTGACAAGGCTCCGACCAGTCCTCCAAACCTTCATACGCGTTCGTTGACGCCACTGATGCCGGTATGTTCTTCTTCTTCATGGGTGGTGTACCTTTCTCCCGATTGCTGCCGGGATTGCTTACGGTTTCGAATTCACCGAAAGCGTACACCGCCTTCTCTTTTTACACACCGATTGGAACGACCTCTCCGCAAGCGCGATAAGATCTAAGCGGAAAGTCAGGCCAGGCCACGGAGACATGGATGTATTGTCCTGAATGTAGATCTGAGTACCGTCCCGGGTTCGTTCGATGTGCCGATTGCGGGGTCGAATTAGTCGACCATCTTCCTGCGATTGCACCGGTCGAGTCCGAGGAAGGCCCGGAACCCGAGTATTCCGACTACGTCACTGTTTCGGACGCTCTCTCATCTTTTGAACTGCAGCAGATCTGCGCGTTTCTTCAGGCCAATGGGATTCCGGCCGAAGTTCGCGCCGATACACTCCAGAAGATCTACGGTGGACACCAGGGGACAGAGGTCCTGGTACCTCGCGAGTTCGAAACCGACGCTCGCGATCTGCTCGAAAGAGCGGATAGTGGAGAATGGGACCTGGAAGACGAAGATTGACGATGACGTTGATCGCGATAAGGACATGACGCGACGCACAAGAAAAGCTCGTTCAGGGCGGCGGTTGCTGTGGTTGTCAGGCGGCTTGGCGATATTGCTCTCGGCTACGATCGTTTTCTCGCGCCGTCAGGAAAGTACTGATGTTATTCGTCATGAGGTCGTTGCGGTCTATCCTCACGATCCCAACGCGTACACCCAGGGCCTGTATTTCGAGAACGGATTTCTGTTTGAGGGTACAGGACGCAACGGCCAATCATACTTGCGCAGGGTAGACCTCCAGACCGGAACGGTTTTGCAGGAGGCTGTCCTACCATCGCAGTTCTTTGGTGAAGGTATTGTGGCGTTTGGCGACCGGATCTACCAACTGACGTGGACTTCGCGAACGGGTTTCATATACGACAAGGAATCGTTCGAGGTTCGGGCGCAGTTCAGTTATTCACGTGAAGGCTGGGGTCTTACCGAGGACGGAACGCACCTGATCATGAGCGATGGCTCAGCGTACCTGTACTTTCTGGACCCGGATTCTCTCGAGTTGACGCGTCAGATAGAAGTGACGGATGCCAACGGGCCGATCCGTCAATTGAATGAGCTTGAGTACATAGGAGACCATGTCTACGCGAACGTCTGGTACACGAACCAGATCCTGAAGATCTCCCCGGAGACGGGACAGGTCGTGGGTCGACTGGACTTGTCTGACATCGTCGGACAAGTAGAGATGGCTGACCCCGACGGTGTCCTGAACGGAATCGCTTATGACGAGGAGACCGACCGCGTCTTCGTGACAGGAAAGCTGTGGCCGAGTTTGTTTGAGATCCGTTTTCTGCCGTGAAAGGGACAATGGGTCCTTCCCGCAAAGAAAAAGAAAGCTTCCTAAAGGTAGCCCTGTCTGCTGCTCGCAAAACCGACTCGTTTATCAGGAAGGAGGTCGTCTGCGGTTTCCAAACGAAGACGAAAGACGACGGATCCTTCGTTACGAACGTGGATACTGGTGTAGAGGAAATGATTCGAGCAGACATCAAGCAGGCCTTTCCCGAGCACGATGTGACAGGCGAGGAATTGGGTAGGAGCAGCAAGGACTCTGATTACAGATGGTGGATAGATCCCATAGATGGAACGTTGGACTTTACGTTCGGGTTTCCCTCCTACGGAACGATCATTTTTATGTGTCACAAGGATCGGCCGATCGTATCTGTCATAAATCATCCGAGTTTGAACCTGCTCTATCACGCGGTTTCAGGTGGTGGGGCGCACTGCAACGGCTCGAGAGTTGTCATAAAGGACATCGAGGCGAAACAGGTTAAAGATGAAATGGTCGCCACTGGAGACATCTACGCCTTCAGACTGGCGAACTCTATTGGCAAATTCAAACTGCTGCTGGACAGTCACCCCCTCGTCAGAACAATTCGCGGTTGCTTCGGTCACACGCTTGCGGTCAAGGGTTCGGTCGGTCGATGGTCGACTACTATCTGAACTATTGGGACTTTGCGGCCACGCAGTTGCTTATAGAGGAGGCCGGAGGTAGGTTCGTTATCACGGGCACCCAGAAGTTGGCTGATGGGAGGTTGGCCTACAACATGATTTGCGGCAAACCTCGAGTCGTCGATTGGCTTCTAAAGATCTTTAGATGAATCGAGTCGGAACACACAGATTGATGCCAAAATACCGACCGAAGAGTACGAGCGGTCCTCGTAGGGAGTCTTAATGACGCCGATTGAGCGCTTCTTGCGCGACCATGCGTTCGTACACACCGAAGCCGTGGCTCGGGCGGACCCCTTCAACATTGATTACTTACTCCAAGGAATGACAGAGGCCCAACTGCGAGTGCAACCGCATGGGATGAATTCGTTCGCATGGTTGTTTTGGCATATAGCGAGAGTCGAGGACGGCTACGTCAGTTGTGTCGTGATGAGTCGAGGGCAGTTGTTTAACGAGGAAAACTGGAGTGATCGGTTGAATGTGTCCAGACGGGACGTGAGCACCTCAAAGGATGAAGTGAGAAACCTTTCCGAAGAGATTAACCTGCCGGCGCTCTGGGATTATCGCGATGAGGTAGGAACCCGAACACGAGAGATGGTCAAAGACCTGTGGCCCGACAAGTGGGATGCTGGGGTCGACGTGTCCGACGTTCGTCTGGCAGTTGAGGCGGGTGTCTGTAGTTCAGACGCAGAGCAATTCATTCCAGGCCGATCGCGGGAATCAGCACTCCTCTGGTGGGGTCTCAACCACACCCTGATGCACCTTGGCCAGGCCGGCATGCTGAGGGGCGTTGTGAAGAACTTGAGTTTATAAGGCTGGTTTCCTGGAGGCGTAGAATTGGTGTCAAAGGGGGTCATCAAGAAACTCGAGGTAAAGACCCGCAGAGCGTGGCGCAACTGGTTGAGCAAGCACCACGCTTCCGAACCGGAAATCTGGCTTGTCTTCAACAAGCGCAGCACAGGCCTCCGATCCCTCGACTATAACGATGCTGTAGAGGAAGCACTCTGCTTTGGCTGGATTGACAGCATCATCAAACGCATTGACGATGTCCGCTATGTCCGTAAGTTCACGCCGCGTAAGGCCGACAGCAAGTGGTCGACAGTGAATCGGAAACGGTACGCCAACGTCAAGACGCTTGGGTTACTGGCTGAACCGGGACTGAGGCGTGCGCCAACGAGTCAAAGCTACGACTCGCCGCCACCACCTGCGAGGTCGATTCCAGCCTACATCGAAAAAGCGTTTCGCTCTAACAAGCGTGCCTGGCAGTATTTCGAAAAACTGGCACCTTCTTACCGTCGTGCGTATATAGGCTGGATCGACTCGGCCAAGCGAGAGGAAACGAAGGCTCGACGGCTTGATGAAGCACTGCGTACTCTAGCCGCAGGTAAGAAGCTAGGGCTCAAATAGCCGGCGAACCGCCGATCTCTTCTAGTTCAAAGTGAAAGTGACGTTGACTGTAGTGGCGACTGCTACGGGCTGTCCGTCCACACGGTACGGATCGTAACGCCATTGGGCCACAGCTGGCAGTGAACCGCCCCGGGTTTTCCGGAGACTCCATTTCTTGAGAGGATGGGAGTCATCATGGGAAGATCAAGCAGATATTCACCGGAAGTTCGTGAGCGCGCAGTCCGGATGGTGTTCGAGCACCAGGCCGAGCACGAATCGCAATGGGCAGCAATGGCATCGATCGCATCGAAGATCGGATGTACGGCCGAGACGTTGCGGAAGTGGGTGCGGCAGGCCGAACGGGACACAGGCCGACGTGCGGGCCTGACCACAGACGAGAAGC
Source organism: Terriglobia bacterium (assembly GCA_965218585.1). Lineage (GTDB taxonomy): Bacteria > Acidobacteriota > Terriglobia > 20CM-2-55-15 > 20CM-2-55-15. The sequence goes on along the minus strand of CBDCLE010000002.1, from coordinate 163,359 downwards.
AGTGTCTGAAGGAACTGGAGCGAGAGAATCGTGAGCTGAAGCGGGCGAACGAGATCCTGAAGAAAGCATCGGCATTTTTCGCGCAGGCGGAACTCGACCGCCGAGGAAAGTGGTGACCGAGCTCATCGATCGAAATCGGAGCCAATATGGGGTCGAGTCGATGTGCAGCATGCTGCACATCGCCCCGTCGACGTATTACGAGCACGCGGCACGACGACGCGATCCGGATCGATTGCCGGCGAGGACAAAGCGGGACGCTTCGCTTTGTGTAGAGATCGATCGGGTCTGGCGTGAGAACCGCCAGGTCTATGGTGCCCGGAAAGTCTGGAAGCAGCTCAACCGTGAGGGACAGCAGGTGGTTCGCTGCACCGTGGCCCGTTTGATGCGGGATATGGGCCTACAGGGTGTCGTTCGCGGCCGGAAGTTCAAGACGACAATAGCGGACGATTCTGCGCTGCGACCGCCCGATCTTGTCGATCGGGACTTCACAGCGACCCGACCGAATCAGCTATGGGTCGCGGATCTGACTTACGTGGCGACGTGGCGTGGATTCGTGTACGTCGCCTTCGTCATCGACGTGTTCTCCCGGAAGATCGTCGGCTGGAGAACGATGAACTCGCTGAAGACTGACATTGCACTGGATGCTCTGGAACAGGCGCTCTGGTCGCGCTCCGACACCAACGGTCTGATCCATCACAGCGATCGCGGGTGCAGTATCTGTCGATCCGCTACACCGAACGCCTGGCTGAGGCCGGCATCGAGTCTTCGGTGGGCAGCATCGGAGATTCCTACGACAACACTCTCGCCGAATCCGTTATCGGACTGTACAAGACCGAAGTTATTCGACGGGAGGGACCCTGGAAGGGGCTCGATGATGTGGAGTTCGCGACGCTGGATTGGGTCTGCTGGTACAACGACAAACGATTGCTGGAACCGATCGGAGATATCCCTCCAGCCGAGTTTGAGCAGCTGTATTATCAGAATCCGCCGTCCGGCCTCGTCGAGGCCGGACTCAACTAAAACGGTCTCCGGGATTCCCGGGGCGGTTCACAGCGCCGCTTCAGCCAGCAAGGGATGGCCTGTCAGGACACTCAGTTCTGCCACCAGCCCCGCATCATCGATCACAACGTCCAACTGAACCGCGCCTTGAATCCGGGCCTCCCGTGCCTGCAGGGGATACCGGGGCGGAATCTGATACGTAATCCGCTCGGCCATCTCCCCTGCATCGACCCGCAACTGAGCTGTAGCTACTGAGCTGCCGAGCAAGATGAAAGAAACCACAACCAGGGAATACACTGCTAGCGTTCGCCTTCGCATATCGTTCCACTCCTTCGAGAGAGTCTTTCCATCCATAGACACCGACCCGTGAAGGAAGTTCCTGTTCTCGAGATTATTTTTCGTAGACGACGGTAGGATAGTCACTGCGTTGGCTAGTTTCTTGCCTCGAATCGCGACCTGTAGTTAGATCTAAAGTACCTTCTCTCTATAGATAGTCGGTTCGACGCCCCAGTTGCCATTGAGGCACGCTCAGGAGGAACCGTGAAGAAACGTGATTTCGTCACGTGCGTACTCGCGATCGTATCGTTCTCGTTCGTTCTCACCGCACAATCAGCGTCTGAGTCGTCGGTTCTTTCCAGCGACGAGATCCGCCAGATTCTCGTTGAACGCCTCGGAGACCGGCAGGACAGTGTGGGTATCGTCGTCGGTATCATCGAGCCCGAGGGCCGCAGGATCGTGTCGCACGGCAGTGCAGGAACCGATGATGCTCGTTCGTTGGACGGTGACACCGTCTTTGAAATTGGATCGATCACAAAGGTGTTTACCTCGCTCGTCCTGGCAGACATGGTCGAGCGAGGAGAGGTCGCTTTGGATGATCCAGTAGAGCAGTTCCTGCCGCTGGAAGTGACGTTGCACGAACGCAACGGTCGTTCGATTTCTCTTGAACACCTGTCCACTCACAGCTCGGGACTGCCGCGCGTGCCGTCGAACCTGGAAGCCGAGGAGAACCCCGACAACCCCTATGCCAGGTATTCGGTAGACGATCTCTACGATTTCCTGGTGGAGTACGAACTGGGTCGCGACCCCGGCGCCCAGATTCGAATATTCGAATCTGGGCGCCGGATTACTCGGACACGTCCTCGCCTTACATGCGGGTGAAGATTACGAGACGATGATCAGGGAACGTATTACCGAACCACTTGGGATGGATGACACCAGGATTGCGTTGTCGCTGGATCTGCGATCACGGCAGGCTAGGGGGCACAACAGCCGGCTGGAACCGGTGCCCGACTGGGAAGTTTTGACGTTGGAAGGTGCGGGTGCCCTGCGATCGACCGCCAACGACATGCTTTCTTTTCTTGCCGCGAATCTGGGCTATACCGATTCAGATCTCGCCCCGGCGATGGCCGCGATGGCTTCCGTGCGGAGGCCCGCAGGCCCGGCGGGAGAGATCGGCCTGGGTTGGCTCGTCCGCACGCAGGAAGGGCGCCAGACGATCTGGCACAACGGAGGCACTGGTGGATATCGCGCGTTCGCGGGCTACGACCCGTCGACGAGAGTAGGCGTTGTCGCGCTCACGAATCGATCGACCGGACCAGGCGTTGATGACATAGGTCAGCACTTGATCAATACAGCATTTCCGTTGCTGCCCGCGAACTCACCCCTGCTCCAGGTGCCGCAGGAACGTACGGAAATCGACATCGACCCGGAACTTCTCGACGCCTATGTGGGTCGATATCAGCTCGCGGAGAACATACTGTTGACCGTCACGCGCGCGGACGATCAGCTTTCGGCTCAGCTTACCGGTCAGCCGGCCGCCGAGATATATCCCGAAACAGAGAGAGATTTCTTCTATAGGATCGTGGACGCACAGCTCACGTTTGAATCTGATACCGAGGGGAGGGTCAACGCCGTGGTTCTGCACCAGCTCGGTCGGGATCAGATCATGCAGAAACTCGACACCGATGCGGATCCCATCGAAGAATGGTTTGGACACAGAGTAACGGCCGTGGATCCCGATCTGTTCGACGGCTATGTGGGTCGATACCAACTCGCACCCGGCGCCTTCTTCACTGTTACCCGTGAAAACGACCAGCTCTTCGTACAATTGGCCACACAGCCCAGGCTGGAGGTGTTTGCGGAGTCGGATCACGAATACTTTTACAAGGTCGTAGACGCCCAGATCACTTTTGAAACGGACGCGGAAGGAACGGCCGAGGCACTCATTTTGCACCAGGGCGGTCGGGACCAAAGAGCCGAGCGCGTCGAATAGCATCCATAGGCAATCGATTTCTCAAATCAACGCCGGATACGGAAAGGAAAGACGACGTTTAATCTCCTATCTGGTGGACTCCCCGACCCCGCATAAGTAATAATCGCGCGATGCAGAGTCGTTTAATGTCAGGTCTGGTTGTGGTCTGCTTGGCCCTGCTGCTGGCGGGCTGCGGGTCCGAAGGGGGAGATTCGAACATTCCGGAACAAGGGATACCGATCGCACTGGCCGAGGAGCGTGCGGGGAGGATTTCCAATCTACGCTACGAGGTGAGGTTCGACATACCGGACGAGGTCACCGAACCGATCAACGGCCGTGTCATAGCCCGCTTCGATCTCGAGGACACGTCAGCGCAGCTCGCGTTCGATTTCGAGCCCGCCGTGGCAGAGGGCGCTTCCGTTGATTCGTTTGTTCAGTCGGTGGTTGTGGGTGGCTCCGACGCCGACTTCCAACTGGCAAACGGACATGTTGTTATACCTGCCGCCGCCCTTGAAACTGGTGAGAACACTGTCGAGATTGTCTTTCGTGCCGGTGAGAGCTCATTGACCCGGAACCCGGAGTTCCTGTACACCCTTTTCGTTCCTGCGCTTGCTCATCTTGTCTTTCCTGTTTTTGACCAGCCTGACCTCAAGGCGCGATACTCACTCGAATTGACGATCCCACAGGGATGGCAGGCCGTTGCTAACGGTGCTGAAACCTCCCGTGAGGAAACAGGGGACCGTGTCCGCATTAGCTACGCGGAGACCGAACTGATTCCGACGTATCTGTTTGCCTTTGCCGCGGGTCTGTTTCAAGTGGAAGAGGCCGAGCGTGACGGTCGGACCTTCCGGATGTTCCACCGGGAGACCGACACCGCCAAGCTCGAGCGCAACCGCGACGCAGTGTTCGACCTCCATGCGACTGCGCTGGAACAACTCGAAGACTACACGGGTATCCCATACCCATTCGGCAAGTTTGATTTTGCGCTGATACCTGCCTTTGAGTTCGGTGGCATGGAGCATCCGGGCGCCGTTTTCTATCGGGACTCTGGAATCCTGCTCGAGGAGACAGCCACCGAGCAGCAACGGCTCAGCCGCGCCAGCCTGATATCGCACGAGACCTCCCACATGTGGTTCGGCGACCTGGTTACCATGCGCTGGTTCAACGACGTGTGGATGAAAGAAGTCTTTGCCAACTTTATGGCCGCCAAGATCGTCAATCCCTCGTTCCCCGAGGTCGACCACGATCTGATTTTCTTGACGAATAATTATCCAGCGGCCTACGGAGTCGACCGCACAGCGGGCACGCATCCGATTCAGCAGGAGCTGCTGAACCTGAACGAGGCCGGTAGTCTCTACGGGGCGATCATCTACCAGAAGGCGCCTATCGTCATGCGGCAACTCGAACGTATCGTCGGCGAGGACAGTTTTCGCGAGGGGATTCAGGTTTACCTGGACAGGTTCCGATTCTCCAACGCAACCTGGTCGGATCTGATCGAGATCCTCGACGAACGGAGTGAAACGGACCTTGCGGTATGGAGCCGTACCTGGGTGGAAGAGTCGGGCCGACCCGTCATTCGAACCGAGGTTCAGACTGACAGCGATGGGAGCGTTGCCACACTGGGCCTCGTCCAGTCGGACCCGGCCGAAGGCCGGTCCCTCGAGTGGACCCAGCAGATCGATGTTTTGGTGGGTACGTTTGGGAGCATCGAGACCATTCCCGTGGATTTCGCCGGGGAACGTGTGGATGTGGCACCGGCCTCCTCGATTCGTCCGGATTTCGTCCTGCCCAGTGGAAGCGGTCTGGCGTACGGCGATATCGTCCTCGACGAGGCAAGCCGGGCCTATCTTCTGGAGTACCTCGGGGCATTCGACGACGCGGTAACGCGCGGTGCAGTGTGGGTCACGCTCTGGGAAGAGATGTTGGGAGGGCGCATCCCGCCACAGGCGCTGATGGATCTCGCTCTGGACGTCATCACCGAGGAAGACACAGAGCAGATCGTCCAGTTGTTGCTCAACGGCGTCCGATCCCTTTACTGGCGCTACTTGCCGGCGTCGGAAAGAGAAGAGCTGGCGCCGAGGCTCGAGCGCGTTCTTCGGGATGGAATCGAACGGTCGGAGTCGTCGAGCCTGAAGTCGGCTTACTTTTCGGCCTTTTACTCCCTCGTGTCGACACAGGACGGAATCGACTTTCTCGAACGCGTATGGAGCCGGGAAACATCGATACCCGGACTACGTCTTTCAGAAGTCGACGAGACGACGATGGCCGAGCAACTCGCTCTGCGTTCACCTCCGCGCGCGTCAGAGATCCTCGCCCAGCAGCTGGATCGAATCGAGAATCCTGACAGGCGCGAACGTTTCCAGTTTGTGATCTCGGCACTGTCGGAAGATCCCGACGAGCGATCCGCTTTCTTCGTCCGGATTGGCGATCCGGGCAATCGGGGACGCGAACCCTGGGTGTTGGCCGGATTGCGGTTCCTGAACCATCCGTTACGCGCCGGGGAATCTCTGGAGCTGATCCGTCCCGCTCTGGACGAACTGTTGGAAGTTCGGGACACGGGAGACATCTTCTTCCCACGGAGCTGGACGAGCGCGCTCCTTTCGGGCCACAACACACCTGCGGCAGCGGAGATTGTCCGCGAGTTCCTGGCAGATCAGGGGCCGGACTACCCGTTTCGCCTCACGCAGATCGTTCTTCAGTCTGCAGACCCCTTATTCCGGGCCGTTACGATTTCAGGGTCCGGCAGCAACTGATGCGCCAGTCCTGGCTCCTGTTCGCGAGCTCGGTAGCCTTGCTCCTCATCATCGTCGGTGGCTTCTTTCTGTCTCCCTCGGCCAGGCCCGCTGCCCAGCTTCACAGTGTCTACACGTCGTTGGAAATCGCCGATCGAGGGTCCGAGGGCACGCTATGGCTGGGCTATTCAATGGCCCTCGCGATTCTCGCGGTCATGACTGCACTGGTCCTGCTGGGCGTCGGCAAGGACGGCCGGGGTGGCGCGCTCGCTAGATCGCTGGTTGCCGGTTTCGCGTGCCTGGCGTTGCTCTTCACCGGGCTGGTCGCTAGCTATGCGAGTTATGCGGCAGGGAACCAGAACAGTTTCTTCGGCGGCCTTCCTCGGCCCACGGCCTGGATGATCTACGGTGTGTGGCTCTTTCCCATGCTGATGTTGCTGGTGTGCGCATTCCACTTCGACCGCTGGTATTTCACGGAAGAGGACGAGCGTTCGATCGAGGAACTCATGCGCTCGAACCAGACGCGGGAAGAGGAAACCGAGTGATGGAGCAGGCCAGACCACTCATCATACTGATATCGGTAGCGATCTATTTCATCGTATGCATCGCGATGGGGCTCTGGGCGTACAAGAGGACCCGGACCACCGAAGACTTTTTCATGGCGGGTCGAAATCTGGGCGTGCTCGTGACCGCTTTCGCCCTCTTTTCAAGCATCCTGAGCGGATTCGGGTTTGTGGGGGGACCGGGACTGGTCTACCTCATGGGTATGAGCTCGATGTGGATGGTAGTGGCTGCGGGGATTGGTGGCGTGATCAGCTTTGCTCTGATCGCGAAGCGGATTCGTCTTTTCGCCGAGCTACGCAATTGCATTTCGCTGCCTGATGTCGTGGCCGCCCGGTATGAGAGCGACTCCGTGAGAGCGTCGGTGGCGGTCGTAATTCTTATCGGCGTGATCGGTTATCTCGCAACGCAGATCCTCGCGATGGCCATCGTTCTTCAGGACATCCTTCAAGGCGCCGGTGTCTGGACCGATATCAGCCTGGGCATGAGCGTTGCCATATCGTGCTCCGTCCTGCTCTTTTACACGGTTACCGGAGGAATCCTGGCTTCCGTTTACACGGATCTGATTCAGGGCGGCGTCATGGTCGCGGCTTCGGTTCTGGTTTTCGTCACGGTCTTGACGACCTTCGACGGTGGCCTCACCGAGATCAGCCAGATCATCATGGCGGACGACGCCGAGGCGATTGGGCCCTGGGGCACTCTGGGTATTATGGGCTGTCTGTCGTGGTTCTTCATGTTCGGTGTTGGAGCCGTAGGGCAACCTCACGTCATCACCAAGTCGATGATGATGCGGCGGATCCGCGACATCAAATACATCGCACCGTTGACGTTCCTTGCCTACATCGCTTCGGCCTTGCTGTGGCTGGGTATCGGCCTGGCGATGCGGGCCCTGGTCGTCAGCGGCGCCCATCCTGCGCTTCTGACTCCTGATGCGGCTGCACCCCAGTTCCTTCAGAATTACACCCATCCGCTTCTGGCCGGTGTTGTCTTCGCCGGGCTACTGGCCGCCATCATGTCCACGGCCGACGGATTCCTGAACATCGGTACTGCCGCCCTCGTCCACGACATTCCGACCGCTGTCCTGGGCCGGCCGGCCGGCAACCGATTGTGGTGGGCCCGAGTCGCTACCGTCGCCATCGCCGTTGCGGCCTCCTTGTTCGCGCTCTACACAGGGGATCTGGTCGCTCTGTTGGGGGCTTTCGGATGGGGCACCTTCGCGGCAGCGCTGGTTCCCGTGGTGGCCATTGGCCTGAACTGGAAGCGTGCCTCGGTGCCGGCTGCAAACACTGCCGTTATAGTCAGCCTTCTGATCAATGTGGGAAGCCAGGTGACCGGGATCACGCCGCCGCTGGGTATCGATGTCGGAGCTCTGTCACTGGCGGTTTCGCTTGTCCTTTTTGTTGGGATCTCGCTGGCCGGTCCCGAGGCCCGTATCAAACCGGATATCGAAGTCATAATGAACGCTTAGGCCTGGGTTGGCGACAATCGTTAGCTGTCAGCAAGCGACAAGGAGAACCATGGACGATCTGCTAAATTTGCAACAGACGCTCGAGTTTGTTTTCGCGAGGGCCGATGCGATGCAGGCGTACTGGAATCTGTACATTGTAGTCGTGACCGCGATATTGGGCTTTCTGGGCTCATCGAAACTTGCCTGACGTACTCAAATAGTCCCGACCGTGCTGACGATCGGTTTTCTCCTTTTCGCAGCGTCCAACTTCTGGGCGCTCGATTCGGCTCGTCGTCAACGAGAAGGTTTGATCGCACACGCCGAGACGCAGCTCGTTCCCAACGAAGGCGCGGACCTGCAGCGTGTTCTCGGTGCCGTAGCGCCGCCGTCAGAATCCCTCCTCAGGCTCTTCCATGCTGCTCTTGATTTGGCTGTACTCGCGGCGATCTGGCTGATCCCGTATGTAAGGCGGACATCCGACAGTCGAGGGTCAGAGCAGAAAGAGAGGAACAGATGACCGTTAAAGATCTGGAAAGCCTTTACGATTACGGTTACTGGGCCAACAGAAAACTCTTTGGCGTGATTGAACAGCTGGCACCGGAGCAATTCACCGAGGCTGTTGCGGGAAGCTACGGATCCATAAGGAACACGCTGGTCCACGTAATGAGTGCCGAAGCGGGTTGGCTCGATCGCTGTGGCGGTCCGAAGAGGGGCCCGCGTCTCAAGCATGATGATTTCCAGACGGTTGAATCCGTTCTCCAGAGGTGGAGCGAAGTCGAAACGGGCGTGCGCGAATTTCTGTCCCGCTTGAAAGACGAAGATCTGGATCGCGTCGTCGAATTCTCAATCGGACAGTCGAAGCATTCGATGCCTTTGGGAGAGTTGATGCAGCACGGGGCCAATCACGGCGTTCATCACCGGGGGCAGGTCGCGCTTCTGCTTAGGACGCTCGGGCAGGTGCCGGGTAACGTGGACATCCTTTTCTATCTTGCTGAAAGGCGCGGTGTCTCCGGGTACTGAACCGCGTCCCCTGAACTTTGTTATAATCCACCCACTATTCCTTTGCACACGAGGTGACCCTTGAAGAAACGCCAATCCATTTTCGTCATTGCGTTCGTAGTGGCAGCAGCACTTCCGATCGTAGTACCGGGCGCGCTGGGCCAGGGTGTGGCCCTCTGGACACCGGAGAAACCGGGCAGCGATAACATCGAAGTGCTCGGCCACATCCCACTCGGTCCCAGGCTCAGCGTGGCCGATATCGATATGGAGCAGGAGCTCTCGCGGCCATTCGCCTATGTGGCCCGCATGGTCTATGGCGACGAGGGCGACAAGGGTACGGACGTGATCGATATCTCGGACCCATCAAGTCCGAAGGTGATCTACCGGTGGCGGATCGAGGATCAGGATCTTCACCTCGGCAATGGAGGCATGGACGTCAAGCACTTCAAGTGGGACGGCCGCTATTACTTCGTCCAGTCGTTGCAGTTCGGCCAGGGTGGTCCCGACAGCGACCTGGGTGCGGTGATCGTCGACGTGACGGGTCTGCCGGATCCGACCACTGTCCGGGAGGTGGCGCGGCTGCGTGAGCCCGAAACACCCGGCGGCTTCCACAACATATTCGTTTACAAGCACAGCAGCGGCCGGGTGCTGCTGATCGCGACGATCGGGGCCCCGTACGCGGCCGTGTACGACCTGGGCCTGGTAGTCGAGGGTCGTGTCGAGCAGGCTATGATCGCCCGAATTCCGGTTGCGGATGAAACAGATGGCCGTCGCGGCTACCACGACTTCTATGCAGGGTACCAGCCCGACGACGGCGAGGACCGTTTCTATGGCGGCGGCACCGGTGGTTACTACGTCTACAACATTACGGATCTGGAACAACCCGAACTACTGGTCAGTTTGACCGGTATCAGCGGTGTTCAGAACGGTCATACCTTCACCCCGACGCCGGACGGCCGCTATGTCATTGCCGAAACCGAGTATCAGTACGCCCCGCTGCGTATTTTCGATCTCGAGCCGGGTTTGAGTGGAGAGGTCGAGAACATCTCCAGGCCCATCTCAGGATGGACGGCGGACTGGAAGAACCTGACGCACAACCACGAGGTGCGCTATCCCTACGTGTTCGTTTCGGGCTACCTCGATGGTCTCCAGGTGTTCAGCATGCTGGACCCGAAAAACCCGGTGACGGTTGGATATTACGACACCTACGTCGGGCCGCCGAACACGAGACGCAACTCGATGTTTAACGGGGCGTTCGGCGTGGATGTGCGAAACGCCGATGGCCTCATCGTCGTCAGTGACATGACGACCGGCTTCTGGACCTTCAAGATGGAGGGATTTCTGGGCTGGAGGGGCGAGGACTGGGGTATGCCCAACATCTCCAGTGCTCAGGAGTGGGAAGAGAATTTGGAAGGCCTGCAATGACAACGCTCCGGAGATTCGGTGGCGCGGGGGTCGTCCTGTTTCTTCTCGCCGTGTGCGAATTCCCTTTGGTGCCACCGGTCGCAACTCTCGAGGTCCACGCGGCCACGGTTCCGAGCCTTTCGGGTAATCCTTGTTCTATAACCGAACTTCCATCGCTGAACCTGCCGTATTACGCCATTGAGATGGTCAAGACCGGGCGGGTTCCGGGAACGGGGCGCTCGCGCGGGCTTGGCCAGGCGTCGTTCGCCAGATCGCCGTTCGGCGTCTCGATCGCTCCCGACGGCAGCTACATCTACGACCTGACCGTCGGCTTCGAAGGTCTGAAGGCGCAGGATGGCCATTACACCGTCTGGCTCACGACTGCGGAGGTCGACAACATAAAGCGGCTCGGTGTGCTCGATGCGAACGGTTTGGTCAACGGCCGGGTCGAGTGGAACAAGTACCTCGTCGTGCTTACTCTCGAGTCCGCCGACGATCCGGGGGCGACAAAGTGGAGCGGCCCGATCGTGTCGCGCGGCATGTCCCGGAGCGGCGCGATGCACACCATGGCCGGTCACGGACCGTATGTGGGTGAGCCGTGCGCAAAGTATGGTTTTGGCGACAACCCGGGCCGGTCGATCAGCAACCAGTGACAACACCAGGCCGGCGGATCGGCATCCTCCCCACGCTCCTGGGCGTGATTGCCGGCGCCACCCTGCTCACAGCAGGGCTCTCCCAGCCTCTCGAATCGCAACAGAACCCGTCAGTATCCGAAGAGATGCCATCGATGCCCGAGGCCGGGCAAGAGATGCCGGGCATGCAGATGACGTCAGATCCCGCAGCCTGGCGCATGCCGCCTATGGATCGGCCGATGCCGATGCTGCCCGATCTGATAGGCACGACCCCGATTGTCGACCCGCTCCTGCCGGGAGGCGATCTCGATCTGATGTCGCTGCCCGAAGCCGTGCCCGGGGCGATCGTAGACATGGCCGACGGTGACGAGATCGACATCCGTGCGTCGCTCGTCCGGCGTACGATCAATGGCAAGACGCTCGTCATGTACGGCTACAACGGGATGTATCCGGGTCCGCTCATCCGGGCGCCCCGAGGCGCCACGATCGTAGTCAACTTCCACAACGATATTCCGGACGAGACGACCGTGCACTGGCATGGCATCCGGCTGGACAACCGCTTCGACGGCGTTCCGAACGTGACCCAACCCCCGGTTGCTTACGGGGAATCGTTCCGTTACGAGATCTTCTTCCGCGACTCCGGGATCTACTGGTATCACCCACACGTGCGCGAAGACATCCAGCAGGATCTCGGCCTTTACGGCAACCTGCTCGTCGAGGCACCGGAACCCGCCTACTACAGCCCCGTCAACCATGAAGAGGCGCTGATTCTTGACGACCTTCTGATGGACGATCTCGGGCCGATTCCTTACGGCGAGCAGGCCGCCACGCATGCTCTGATGGGCCGGTTCGGAAACGTGATGCTCGTCAACGGCGCGACCGACTACCGGCTGGATGTGGACAGAGGCGACGTCGTACGGTTCCACCTGACAAACGTCGCAAACACGCGAACGTTCAACGTCGTGTTCGGCGGAGCACCCATTAAGATCGTCGGCTCCGACGTGAGCAAGTACGAGCGCGAGGAATGGGTCAACTCGGTCGTGATCGCACCGGCGGAGCGCTATATCGTCGAGGTTCTGTTCGACGAGGCGGGCGAGGTGCCCGTCACTAACTCCATTCAGGCGATCGACGAGTTTCGCGGTGAGTTCTATCCGCATACCGACCTGCTGGGTACGGTGGTGGTCCGAGAGGATGCGACTTCCACCGACCACGCTTCCGCTTTCCTCGCCCTGCGCGAGAACGTTGACGTGTCCTCCGACATCGACGACTACCGCCAATATTTCGATCGTCCGGTCGACCACCGCCTCGAACTCACACTGGACGTTGAGAACCTGCCGCTCTCGATCGTGCGCGCCATGGAGTTTGAGGCCGGGCTCTTCGCACCGCCGATAGAATGGAACGACGCGATGCCGATGATGAATTGGCTGTCAAGCGCCGAACAGGTGCACTGGAGCTTGCTGGACGTCGACACCGGCCGCAAAAACATGGATATCGATTGGCAGTTCCAGGTCGGCGACCGTTGTTTCTACGAAAAGGTTACAGAGGTGGGGAAAAGAATATTCTGCCAGGGCGTACCTTTCGCCAGAACGGCGGTTTTCATAGATGGAGAGAATGGACCAAACAGATGAATCCCTGATGCGCGCTGTCAGGAACGGGAACGTAGGGGAGCTTGGGACCTTGTTTGAGCGCCACCACGTGCCTCTCTTCCAGTTTTTTTGTCGTGTGACGGGCAGTCGGACGGCGGCGGATGACCTTGTGCAGGACGTGTTTTTTCGGATATTGAAGTACCGGGGCACTTTTCGTGATGAGGGACGTTTCAGGGCATGGATGTTTCACATTGCACGCAATGCCCGGGTCGACTACTTCAGAAAACGGGGTCCGCAGGAACAGGTGGATGAACTTCGCCCGAGCGATACGCCGTTTCCCGGCGAGCAACTGGAACGGGACGAAAACAGTGCGCTCCTCGAGCGAGTGCTTTCCCAACTCCCTGAAGAGAAGCGCGAGCTTCTTGTACTGGCCCGCTATCAGGAGCTCAAGTACGAAGAGATCGCTGAATTACTCGAGGTCAGCGTAGGTGCGGTCAAAGTGCGGGTGCATCGGGCCGTTAAGGATCTCCGAAACATTTTCTTGAAACTTTCAAACAGAGAAGAATCATGCATTGCGAAGAAGTCCGAAACCAGCTTGCCGAGCATGTGATCGAAGGTCTGGACCCGCTGGACCGTGGGTTGGTCGAAGAACATTTGGTCTCATGCCAATCCTGTCGTGAAGAGGCCGAAGGACTCGGGTGGGTCTGGAGCCAACTTGGCGCGTTGCGGGCTGAAAAGCCTGATTCCGACGCCATGCGGGCACGTTTCGACATGATGATCGAGGCATATGGCCGCAGCCTGAAAGCGGCGCCAAGGCCCTCGGTATGGGAAAACGTCAACTTCTGGTTCGGGAGGCGGTGGCCGCGCCAGCCGGTCTTGCAGTTCGGATTTGCTCTGGTCCTGCTCGTCGTCGGCATCGCCATTGGTCAGTATTCTCGAGTTTCGTCCGACCAGGAGCAGGATCTGGGCCAGCTCCGCGCTGAACTCGAAGAGACGCGGCAACTGGCGGCGCTGTCTTTGATGCAGCAACAGTCCGCGAGCGAGCGGTTGCGAGGCTTGAGCTGGAGTAATTGGATCGAAGGACCCGGCAACGACCTGCTTGTGGCTCTGATCGATACGCTCATGCTCGATCCGAATGTCAATGTTCGGCTCGCGGCAGTGGACGCCCTGAAAAAGTTTGGGGGAATCCAGGTTGTGCGGCAGGGCACACTGCGGGCGTTGATGGAAGAGGAATCGCCCCTCGTTCAGGCAGCCCTTGTCGATTTCATGGTCGCCTTACGGCAAAGGGAGTCGGTGGAGACGCTACGCATGTTCGTCGAAGACGCGAACCTCAACGAGGGCGTTCGCCTGAGTGCCGCATGGGGCCTGGAACAATTGCAGTGAGAAGAATCATGAAAACGACAGCGTCCATATTGCTCGCAGTTGCGATGGTGATTGGGCCCGCACCGACCGTCTCTGTATCGGCCAAGCAGGATCCGGATCCGAATTTCCTGACGATTACGTTGAGCGATCCTGACCGCCCGGCAACCCTGAATGTGCGCATGTTTCAGGGAGACGTTACGATCAATGCCCATGCTGGAAGAGACGTGATCGTTACCGTCAACGCCGCCGCTTTCAGACCCGATCCTGACGTTCGGGGATTGCGTCGCTTGACCGGGGGCCGATTTTCAGTCGAAGAAGACAACAACGTTGTGTCGATTCGAGGTGACCGCTCGGACACAGGTGACATCAGCATCCAGGTTCCAACCGGAACGAACCTTCAGATCGAGTCCACCAACGGTGAAATTGACGTTGAAGGCGTTGACGGCGACATCGAGGTGACGACCATGAACGAGGCCGTCACGTTGACGAACGTCGCAGGTTCGGTAGTGGCCTATTCCCAGAACGACGACCTTCGAGTCACGATGACACGCCTGACCCCCGACAAGCTCATGAGCTTTTCTTCAGTGAATGGAGACGTTGACGTTACCCTCCCGGCCGACACAGGAGCGAACTTGAGAATGAGCACGGTCAACGGTGATATCTACACTGATTTTGAGGTCCAGCTTGATGCCATCGAAGATGACGGTGCTATCAGGAGGGGTAACCGAATCGACATAGGGCGGGACCTTACGGGAGCGATCAACGGGGGAGGTCCCGTTTTTGAATTCCGGACCGTCAACGGGGATATTTTCATCCGGACCCGAGAGTAAGTCCCAGTGGAAGACGAAGACAATTCAATCCTGAGGTCATTACAAAAGGTGTGTAAAAGTCATCAGGCGGCGGCCTTCGATTTCATCACGACTCTGATGCCGTCAGCGAATTGCTGACCATCATAGACCTCTTGTAAGAGTTCGGATCCTTTTAAGTGTCGCCAAGCCTTCTCAGCGACACGTAGTAGCTTCCAGATCATTGCCGTTGCATTCTCGACACGCTTGAATCGGCGAGCGGCGTTGGTGCGGAGGCGAACCATGTCGAAGGGCGATTCGACGATGTTGGTTGTTCTCAGATGCACCCAGTGTTGTTTCGGGAACTCATAGAAAGTAATAGGGATTATAAACTTTACTTGACAGCATGCTGTCTGCCTGTCATACTGTTCTCATCACTCAGGGGGACGCATGAAACACTATACCGCACCCGGAAAAGCTCACCGAAAGGGCCTGACACTCATTGATCTGATGAATATGTTTCCGACAGAGGAAGCGGCGACGAAGTGGTTTGAGTCTGTCCTGTGGAGCAGTGGGCGCTGCTGTGGGAAGTGTGGAAGCGTAAAGACAAGCGAAGTTCCCAACAGTAAGCCCATGCCTTATTGGTGTGCCGATTGCCGAAGCTACTTCAGCGTCCGCACAGGCACACCAATCGCCCGGTCGAATGTTCCTCTTCGCAAGTGGGCGATAGCCATTTACCTCTGCCTGACGAGCCTGAAGAGCGTATCGAGCATGAAGCTCCACAGAGACATTGGAGTATCGCAGCCTACCGCTTGGTTCATGCTGCATCGCATCCGTGAGGCGTGGGCCGGGCACAACGGCGACGGCGATTACTCAGGCCCGGTCGAAGTGGACGAGAGCTACTTTGGGGGAAAACGGCGGAACATGCCCAAGTCGAAGCGCGAAGCTCTTACCGGGCGGGGATCGGTCGGGAAGACGGCTGTGGTCGGGATCAAAGACAGAGCGACTAAGAAAGTCGCGGCCCAGGTGGTACGGAGTACCGACGCTGCAAGGCTTCGTCATGGATCATGCCGACGAAGGCGCGACAGTCTATACCGATGATGCCGGTGCCTACGAGGGCCTTCCCTTCCAGCATCGGAGCGTGAAGCACTCCGTAGGCGAGTACGTCAACGGGATGGCCCATACCAACGGGATCGAATCGTTTTGGTCAATGCTGAAACGTGCCCACAAGGGAACGTTCCACAAGATCAGCCCGAAGCACCTGGACCGCTATGTCCAAGAGTTCGCCGGGAAGCACAACATCCGCGAGTCAGGAACGCTTGTCCAGATGCGAAGCACCGTTGCGAGGCTTGTTGGCCGGAACCTTCTTCGCCGCGACCTTATCGCGGCCAATGGCCTTGCTTCCGGTGCACGGTCGTAACGGTTCCACGCGCCGGAACAGGGCGCGGGCCAGCTTCTCTGGCGTTGCGCCCTTCAGATCTCGTTCTGGATCGAGCATCGGTTTCATGAACAGTTCCCCCTATGACAATGACTACCGCTTATCCGGGATGTCATCAGGATGATGTCCAGTGAGCGACAGTACTATATCTCGTAATTCGATGGCCAAAACATCGAGCACCTGATCTTCACTAATCCCATTTTCATATGCACAATCCAATACTGCCTGGCGCATCGACTGTTCCAATTCAGCTTGGTCCACGAAGTCGAAGCACTGAGACTGGATTTCGTAAGACGATTTTCCCTGCACAGTGCCCTCCAACTGCTTCGCGACCTGTTCGGCCCATGTTCGCGCTCTCAACTTTCCCGATATTGACTGGCCAAGAGCGTTCAGTTGAAGCGGACTATTTTCCGAGAGTGTAGGAGAAGGTAACCGCTCAAATATTTTTTTAATATCGTCCCTGATTTCCTTCATAAAATCGCGCAGAAGAGACCTGTCGCTATCGGCGGATGTTTTGAGGCTAGCTTGATCCTTGTCAACGCTAGCTATCCAATAGATCGCCTTGAAAGCAATGGTGATGATCGCAATTATCGCAACGACCCCAACCGGATTATTTATCAGCCACTCCATTCAAGCACTCCTGTCTTGAACCAACTCAAAACAGATCCGACAAATTATCATCGGAGGTTGCCTTATGTCGAGAAATCGTTATCGTTTCTGCCTCCCATAATTCCCTCCTCGATGTTCGCGATTACAGTACCACGCCTACACTGTAAATACGTAGCGGTGGGCGGGGTGACGGCCCCGCCCACATACCTTCACTTTGGCACGAAACCCACATTTGAATCCAGCAGCACTTGACCCGGCAGATGCGGGTGAAATTTGCGGCGGTATTCAGTGCAAAAGTCGTCTAGTCCGGGAAACTGGCACAGCTCCTGGATGCTGTTGAATAGCTGATCCAGCCTGTTGCTGAACGAGCCGTGCACCGTTCCTGTCCTATCAGCAATCCGCGTGAGATCCTGCGTATATTGCGTGCGCAATGACGTTTGCCCGTTCGCCATCGCCAACTTCGCTAACGTGCCCGCCCCCGCATAGGGGTCGTAACCCGCGATCAGCGATAGCATCAACCCCATGAAATCCGCGTCCAGCTCCAAGTTGGGGTTCACAAGTTTCTCGTTATTGGTACGGAACTGGATGACATGGCCGATTTCATGCGCGACCGTGAACGCCAGCTCGCTCTCCGAGTCGGACAACAACTCCGCTAATGCCATGTTGATCTTGATGCCGCCCCATCCTCCATATGCGTTAATCGTTTTCTCGTAACCGATATCCAGCTCCACGTCATCCCAATCTAGGTCGGGCTCAACGAGCTTCGCTGTCGCCACCATTCTGACGAATACGTTCCATATACGGTCGTAGTGCGAGGGAGGCCGAGCAGCCTGTCCGCTTGGAAGGCTGGAATAGATCCCGCTCCCGTTGTCCTTGAGCGCCAGAGCGGCGAAGCTATTCCCGTTGGCTGACATCCTGATCGTTCCCATAAAATCTAACGGAAGGCTTGGTATGACCTCCCTGAGCAGAAGCGCCTTGTGCCCTTTTCCGGGTAACGCAATAGTCCCACTGTATGCTCCGCTGGCGGCCCCAGCGAAAACGTCAATGGTCAGTTCGGATAGGTGGGTGTTGCCAACGGCAATTCCAAGGCTGGGTGTCGCCGACGAAAAGTATTCAACGGTAGACCATACGGCAGGAACACTCACCGAATATGCGAGCACTCCACCCGGAGCCCAGCTATAGGTGGCCGAGGCTACAACAAAGTTGTCCGCAAAAAGTCTGGCCCATCCCGTTTGGATAGCTTCAGAGCCCTCAGTCCCAGGTAAACCGACCGTGAACTCCGCCGTGCCAAGTTTCGGTAGTTCCTTGTACCGTACTCCAGACCAAAGGCCTTGACCGATGTCTAAGGGAAGATCCTCCCCGTCATCCCCTGTAAAGTAGACAGTGACATCCACCGGCCCCCTCTTCTCAGGGTTGGATAAGGTAAATGTCGTCTGCCAACCTCCTCCAGCAACAATGTGAGGGAAGTACGCAAATGCCTTGGCCGACTTCGGAACGGTTAGCGTGAGTTGTCCAAGAACAGGTACAGGAGCGATCAGAAGCAACAGGGTCAGGAGCATTTTCTGCATGGCGCCTCCCGGGAATTCCCGGAACCCAGAATGGGCCACCGGGCCAGTCGCCAAACAGTCCATCCGTGTTGATGGAATCCCGCCTGTTTCCCCGGAAGGGGTATCGTATTGGGAGGGCGACCCGGTGAGGACGGGCCACGAATAGACTGTTTGGCTGATGAATACGCTAGACTAGGCAGGATCAAGGAGTCAAGTAGAGTTTATAATCCCCAAATAAAAGGCATCAACGGTTCGATTGAAGCGTCAGCCGCCTCCGGGAACCGCGCCGAAGTTGTTGCTACGAAGCGAAGCAGAAGAGACGAGTCTTACATCAGTGCGGAGCATTGATCGTCACCCATCGGCTGAACACGGTTCGACGTATCTGCGACCGGTTCGTGCTGATTGACAGGGTCGATGGCCAGGGTGGCCGCATTCAGGCTGTGGCGAACAGCTTCGAAGAACTCGCCGAAGTGTCACCGACCTTCCGCGAGTTGGCATGGGACCAGGGGATCATGTTTTCCGGTTAGCTGACGCTGCGGTCAGGTGATCAAAAGTTCTCCCACAACTGTTTGGATAAATAACCGAGAGGATGACGTATGACGAAAACACAACTATCTCTACCTGGCGGACATAGCCTCACGAGTGTGCGCAAAGAGGATAGAGACGACTACGTTAGATACCTCGGGGACGGCGAAATCGCGAAGACGATTCCTGCGCTCTCTCAACCCTATACTCAAGAGACCGCTCAGTCATGGATTCGGCACCGACTGATGTTTCTTGAAAGGGCTGAGGTAGAGATCTGTTTCGTGATCCGAGACCCAGCTGGATCGCTCGTGGGGAGCGTTGGTGTGGACGACCTTGTTCCGGGTACGACCCACAACGGCGAACTCGGAGTCTGGTTGGGTGCGGCGCACCGTGGCCACGGGATCGCCCGCGAGGCGGTGCGTGCGTTCATTCCATATGCTTTCGACACGTTGGGATTGGATCGAATCACCGCCCACACGCTTCATTTCAACGCTGCCTCTATTCGTGTGATCGGCGGCGTGGGTTTCAGGTTGGAAGGGCGGCTCCGGAGGTATACTCGAACAGCTACGGGCGTTCATGACACTTTCGTTTTCGGCTTGCTCAAGGAAGAGTGGAACGCGCTTGCTGAATAGGCGATTAGGTCGCAGATCCTTCAGGCAGGCAAGGGGGTCAGACCTCGACTCGGCAGACGACGTAAACGATGCACTCTGAAGAATCGAGAGAGGAACAATGGAACTATGGACTGAGTTTGTTGATCTTATCTATGCGGCCCTGTTTAGCCTTTCGGTGGTATTTGGCGGCAACATGGGAATGGCCATCGCATTCGTCTCGGTGACGTTCAGGGTTGCCCTGTTACCACTCACGTTGCGAATGGCTCATCGATCTGTCGAAACTCAGGCTGCGCTCAGGAAACTTGAACCCCAGTTGTCCGGGCTCCGGAAGAAGTATAAGGACGACCCCGGCCGGATCTGGAAGGGAACGGCCCGATTGCATCGAAAGCACGGGATCCGGTTACTCGATGGAACGCGTTTCGCCACTCTTGTTGTGCAATTCCCGCTGTTCCTTGGGGTTTTTGCCGCAGTTCGGCGTGGACTTACGACAGCGGGTCAGTTTCTATGGATCAAAGACCTGACAAAACCCGACATGGCGTTAGCCTTCATCTGCGCCGCGTTAACAGGGTTGTCTGCAGCGATGGGTGCGAACGTGTCCGAGCAGCAGCGCTTCGCTACCCCAGTAATTCCCGTTGGACTGACTCTTCTTTTCCTGTTACGCATGGCTTCCGGCATAGCCATCTACACGTTCGCGTCCGGATGGGTGGGGCTCCTACAGTCCTTCCTGGTTCGCCGCCGAATCAGACAGCTCGCGGTCTGAGCCGGCCTTTTCGCCTCGAGGTTAGGCCGCTCGCGGCTCGGCGGCCATCCCTTCGTCAGACCAAAATCGCTTGCGCCCGCCAATCCAGACTTAATAAACTACCAGTCACTGCAGGACGTACGGACCTGCGTTACTCCAATCACTGTCGGACTCATGGGCCGACGACAGACGACCAAACCTGGAGGTATCGCATGCCTGAATCCCGTATCGAAACTTCTCTACTCATCGTCTTCATTGACCTGACCCGATTTTCAGCCGAGAGCCAGCGGGTCACCGATGTCGAACTGGCTGATGTTGTAGACGACTATTACCAGCTTGTCGGCAGGGCCGTCCGGACATCCGGTGGACGGGTCGTAAAATTCATAGGAGACGCAACGCTGGCCGTTTTCCCGGAAGACGCCCTCGACGCGGGCGTTAAAATGCTGCTGGAATTGAAGGAGGCTGTCGATAGACTGATGAACCAGCGTGGCTGGCAGTGTCGTTTTACGGCAAAGGCCCATTTCGGAAGCGCCGTCGCGGGTCCGTTTGGCGAAGGGGACGTCAAGCGATACGACGTGATCGGGCGGGACGTGAACATGACGGCGATCTTAAGATCGACAGGTGTTGCTCTGTCAGTTTCGGCTTTTCGAAAGGTGAGTCCTGAACTCCGGAAGGAATTTAAACGACACTCCCCGCCGGTGACGTATATCCGGTCCCAGGATCCCCGTCCGTTCAGGTGATCGTTTGGGCACAGTGCTGGTACCAGGGGGCGTATCTAGGAAATGAATCTTATCGACCAGCTTGAGACACGCGAACCGAAACTCTGAAGTTCTTCGAAGTCACTGACGAAGAACTAGCCCGCATGTTTCACCAGTCCGGCGATCAGGGGGATTTGGGCAGTAAGAATCGGATTCGGGAGGATCTGGGTTCGAATTGGGCATGTGTGGCGTGACTCGGCGGTGTCGACAAGCGGGAGTTGCTGCGTTTTCGGGTTCAGAAGAGGGTGACGAAACGCACTGAGACAAACCTCGGCGGAGCCGAAAAGAGCGAGTCGATTTTGGCGCAGGGGATCGGGTCGGTTCTCAGCAGCGCAGAGGAAGCGCCTGCAGGTTTCGATGGACGAGGGCAAAGACCTCGGCGTAGGGATAGGCTTCCGACATGGAGATCCAGATGTTGCGAACCGTCAGACGGACTTGAGCTCCGATCTTGAGGAGCTTCAAGCGGATCGTCTAGCACTGAGCGCGGGCCAGATCGGTATTCTTCAGTCCCAGACGGCGTAACGCGTGCAGGAGCATGTAGGCGGCCGAGGACAGATAGAGCCGGAGTTGATTGGCGCGCATGGTTGCCGCGCTGGTCCGGTCGGCGAATAGATCCAACTGCTGTTCCTTGATGCGATTTTCCATGTCGCCCCGCGCACAGTAAAAGTCTTCATAGAGGGCGCGGGCGTCCAGGCGTTCCGGCGACAGTGAGGTCACAACGAATCGAGGATTGGCGCCTTTCTCCAGGAACTCGGCCTTGCCGATGACGCGTCGGGTGCAGGTCCAGCTCTTCCGAGTGCGATACCGGAAATCGTTAAACACCCGCGCCGGTTTCCCGGTGTCGTTAAACTCGGCTTCGGCCTGACTCATCGATTCAGCGATCTCGCGCTTGAGCCGATCGTTCTTGGCCAGACCCACCACGTAATCGACCTGGTGGGCCTCGCACCAACTCAGCAATTCATCCCGGCAAAAGCCCGAGTCGGCCCGGATGATAATCGACACCTCCGGCCAGCTCTGCCGGATCTGGCCGATGATGCGGTTCAATTCCTCGACGGCGCCGTCCGCACCGTCGACATTGGAGCACCGCAACCGGGCGCATAGCAGATGCTCTCCCGAAAAGATGTAGAGCGGCAGATAACAGTAGTTGCCGTAGTAGCCGTGAAAGAACCGTCCTTCCTGATGGCCATGGATCGGATCATCGGTCGCATCCAGGTCCAGAACAATCTCCTCGGGCGCCGATCCGTGAGCCGCCACAAATGCATCCACCATCCAGCGGTCGATCTTGTCCGGGTCCATGGCAATCTTCTTGTACCGCTCCTTCCCATCGACTTGCTCCCCGGTCAGTTCCAACCGGTTCAGCGTACACTTGCCCGCCAACGCTTTTCCCCGGTCTCGGGCCTGCCGCCGCTTCTCCCCCAGTGGATCGGCCTTATCCACCGCCACGGCCAGCATCGGATCGGTCCGCAGTTGGTCATGATCGTTCAGATCCTCGTAGCCCAGACAGAGTCCGTAGACGCGCTGCCCCAATAACTCGCTCACCGTGTGTTCGATCAACCTCGCGTCCCGGTAATCCCTGAAACACTCGGCCAGTCCGGCGATCAGACCCGTTCGCTTTTCCACTTCCCTCAACAGCAGAACCCCAGCGTCGGAGGTGATCTTTCCGCCGTCAAAACGCGCCTTCACTTTTCGTTGAAGAAGTCCGTGAAATTCGAACGTCGTTTGGTTACACTCTGTTCTCATAAGGGCCGTCTCCGTTTGGCTTGTTAAACGTTTATTTCAAAACGCTTTATGCCAGACAGGGCGGCCTTTTCTGGTCCTATCGGTGAAATATGCGGGCTAGATCTGCTATCCCAAGTCGGTCCTCACGGGTGAGCTCGATAAGCCAATCTGATTCTGGTTCCAGCACGCTAAACTCTTCAACCGCGACTTTCTCATCAGTTGTGAGGTGCAGGAGTCGATAGGTCAGGGCCAGATTGAAGACGGGTTCGACTAGCGTGGGTTCAAGTTCCAAAGCCGTCTCGAACCGAGCGAAAGCTTGAATCAGGTAAGAGGGGTCCTGAATCCCGAGCTCCAGATAGACAACACCTAGGAGTCTGCGCGGCAGAAGAAACTCGGTACTCCATGTCGATGCTAAGTGCTGCGCACACACACTATGCTGTGGTCACAATGACCCAAAATCGTTCTGCCGCGCAGACTCCTAGATCGTTCAAGAGTCCTGGGTCCTGAGGTGATCGAGAAACAAGATTTTCCAAAGTATCTGCCGCGTTTTTCCATTGATGTGAGGCGATTTCCACATGAGCCTCGAATGTGTCGGATGCGGGGGATTTTTCGGGCAGCGTCAAAAACAACAATTGGGCGCGGTTCAGTGCAATCGAAGTCGTTGGTTCGGAGATGTGCGGGGCGTACGGCGCTCCGAAGAGGCGGCCTGATGTCGGCCGAGACAGACGGAATACTTCACGAAGAGAACGGTCAAGAGTCGCTTCCGCAGACCGGTATTTTGAGATGGCAGAAATTCCCGTGGCGGCGACCACGACCGACATCGCGAACGCCGCCACGATCCAGGTTCTTCCGAACCTGTGAAGCATTTAGTTTCTCCCGATCAGTCAAGTTGAACGAGGAAGCAGGCTGCCCAGGGGAACATCGGTGCCGCAAACGCGTTGCCGAATCCCGAAAGCCTAGCCGACTGCCTCGGACGTCCCAGCTTCTTCGGAACGACCTCAGCCACTTCGTCAGTGCCGACATACGGCATATAGTGCGTGAAGTGTTCCTCGAAAGCGCCCATGTCGGCCCGGGTCGGAGTAAAGTCCGTCCAAACCTCCTCGGCGCCGGCGAGCGGTACAGAAACCCGCCCGCCATTCATAGTCAGAGTCGCATTCGATACTAAATCAATCTTGATGGACTCCGCAATTTTTCGCGGACGGAAGGAATTTACTTCTTCTCCGGTCTCTTTGAACACGAATGTCCACCGGTCTTCACTCACTACGTTCGTCGACATCGAGCGCACAGCCGACCAGGGAATAGAAATGATCGAGGGACTTTCATCCAGGTTCGCCACAGCGTCCCTGTACAACTCACGAATGTGGATCAGTTCCGGCATGCGGATGTCCGGCTTGACTCCGCTTGCGACTATGCCTTCAAGCGTTCCGTTACCTTCAATCCTTGTTTCAGTGGGTTCGCCGCCGCCCACAGGAGTTACCGCGAGAGTCGCAGCGTGATGGGGCGCTTTTGGAAGCGCGATATGGAGATACTGCGGGTCGCTGAAAGACAGCATTGCAAGTCCCCGGACGTAGAAAGGTGTCGTCTGGTCGGTTGCTGCGAACAGTGAAGAGGTGGGTAGCATCGAAATAGCCTGCGCCGCCGGCCACTGACATGAATTCACGTCGTTTCATTTTTATTGTCTCCTTCTTAATCAAATAAAATTTGGATCGATCCGATCGAACAGACTTTTGGCTGTTTGACTTAAGAGACGTAAACCGCACGTAAAAACTTTTTCAAAAAGTTTTGTGGGGTTTCGTGCAGGTTTTGCGTCTTATTAGAGCAGGGGAAATAAGTACCGAACCGGACTGATTGACATGGTAACAGGGGAATCGGCCGGTTTGCTTTGGGGGAACAAAACAGTGGTTCAAAACAAATGCTTAAATGACGACACATTAACAGGTTACCTGGAAGGGTTACTCGATTCTCCGGTTCGAAACGCGACCGAACAACACCTTGTAGGTTGTGACGACTGCCGGAACCGGCTCGTCTTCTACATGCGGATATTGGACGAAGATGTCCGAGAGGAGGAGGAATCGGTCGTTTCGGCAGTTATGGAACAGTGGCAAGAAAAGCCGGCGCCTGTTGAGGCGCGCCGGTCCTCCCTTTCTCGGAAATGGTTGGCGATTGCGGCATCGATGTTGGTGGCGATCACGGCCGGATTGTTTTTTACGGTGAACCGGTCGCCGGTGCCGACTCCAGTGGAAATCGTCGACTTGCTGCTGTCCTCTGACCGCCCGTTCGAGGCTCGATTGTCGCAACAACCTTACCGTCCGCTGTTCGCCACTCGTGGCGAAAACTCAAGTGGCCTGCCGATGGACCCCTTGGAAGCGGAAATGTTGCGACAGGCGGCGGATAACCACATGATGGGGACGTTTTATCTTCTCAACCGCGATTTTGAGACGGCGATCCGATACCTCGAACAGGCCGCCCAACAACTGGATGATGATGTGGCCGTTCAGAATGACCTCGGGGTTGCCTATCTGGAGAGAGGCGGAGCCTCTGCAGAAGAATTGGCCGTGAGCCTGAGCCGGGCGAGGAATCAGTTTGAGTTGGCTTTGGCCGAGGATTCGGATTTTGCACCTGCCGTGTATAACCTGGCGCTCCTGTTTCTGCGGCTCGATTTGGACGCGGAGGCGCGAGAGCAACGGGCAAGGTATCTGGAACTGGATTCCGAGTCCGAATGGGCAGACGAAGTCCGAAGGTTGACTGACCTGAATTGAGTGGAGTTTAACGGTGCGCCCTGAGTTATCTCGAAAGTCTTCTGACGGGAGGTCGTTCCAATCGGTGTGTAAAAAGAGAAGGCGGTGTACGCTTTCGGTGAATCCGAAACCCTAAGCAATCCCGGCAGCAACCGGGAGAAAGGTACACCACCCATGAAGAAGAAGAACATACCGGCATCAGTGGCGTCAACGAACGCGTATGAAGGTTTGGAGGACTGGGCGCGATCCCGGGTCCAAGTCTGGCTACAGGAGCTGCTCGAGGACGAAGTCACTCAATTTCTGGGTCGGGAAAAGTCGGAGCGGAGTCCGAATCGACGAGGATACCGGAACGGTCACGGGAAGCCGCGACGCTTCGCAATGATGAACGGTACGATGGAGGTTCGACGACCTCGGGTTCGAAACACCGCCGAGCGGTTCGAGAGTCAGATCCTGCCGTATTTTCGACGGAAATCGAAACAGCTGGGCGAGCTACTTCCCGATCTCTACCTCCACGGTCTGGCCACAGGGGACTTCGAGCAGGCCATGCGCGGACTGCTTGGCGCTGGCGCTCCGTTGTCGCGAGCATCGATCCAACGACTGAAATCGACCTGGCAGTTGGAGTATGACGAGTGGGTCCAGCAGGACCTGTCCGGCCTCGAGGTCGTGTACCAGTGGGCAGACGGCTTGTACGTGAAAGCGGGGATCGCGAAAGAGCGAGCGGCATTGCTGGTGATCATCGGAGCCTTGTCAGACGGGCGCAAAGTGGTGTTGGCCTGTGAGAGCGGGCAGCGGAAAAACAAGGAGTCCTGGAGCCGCATTCTGCGCAATCTCCAGAGACGGGGCCTGAAGCTGGGACGGCTGACTGTCGCGGACGGTCACCTGGGCATCTGGTCCGCGCTGGCCGAGCAACAGCCCCAGGGCCAGGAACAACGCTGCTGGAACCACAAGTCGATCAACGTGGTCGATCATCTGCCGAAGACCGAGCAGCCCGCGGCCAGACAGCTGCTTCATGGGATGGCCTTCGCGAACTCCCGCGCGGCCTGCGAACGAAAGCGGGATCAGTTCGTCCGCCGATATGAGAAGAACTATCCCAAAGCGGGTGAGACGCTGTTGCGGGACTGGGACCGGATGATTACTTTCTATGAGTTCCCGAAACAACACTGGGTGCATCTGAGAACGACCAACATCGTCGAATCGCCCTTCGACATGGTTCGTCTCCGCACCAACGCCGCTCGCCGATTCAAGCGTGTCGAGAATGCAACGGCAATGATCTGGAAGCTACTACGTGTCGCTGAGAAGGCTTGGCGACACTTAAAAGGATCCGAACTCTTACAAGAGGTCTATGATGGTCAGCAATTCGCTGACGGCATCAGAGTCGTGATGAAATCGAAGGCCGCCGCCTGATGACTTTTACACACCTTTTGTAATGACCTCTCTGACGGAGAAGTTTCGTCTTCAGACTTGCTGCGCGAATACGGGCACAGGCTGACGGATATCGATCTCTGGGATGAGTTTCAGAAGCGATTCCAACGCCGGATTTTCTTATACCTGCTCCGCGCGTGTCGTGTTTCTAGAGGACAGTAAGATGAAGTTCGCGAGGTTGTCCTGGATCTGGCACAGGAAGTGTATGTGCGTCTGGTGCAGAACGATGGCCGGATACTGCGATCCTTTCGAGGACAGACTGAATTCGCAGTCAAGGCGTTTCTGGCACGTGTTGCCACGAGTGTCGTCGCCGACCATTTTCGGTACCAGATGGCAGAAAAAAGGCAGGCACAAGTGATTTCAATCGATCACGCAAGAGAAGTTGTCGAGAATTCCCGCATTGTGGGCGCGGATCTCGATGAAAAGACAATTGGAGCGGTTTTATCCTGGATAGACGTTGATCGCGTTCTCAGGAACGATGAGGATCGACGCCACGCGGCGCGCAATCTTCTGATATTCAAGCTCCACTACATTGACGGTTTTACAGCCGCTGAGCTTGCGGAGTTCCCGGGTTTTTCCCTGAGCGTTTCCGGCATCGAGGCTGTACTAAACCGGATCAGGAAAAGACTCAGACCATGAATGACCCGCAACTTTGGAGTTCCACATTGAGTGAATCGGCCGCATCCTCAGGCATGGACTTTTCGGAAAGTTCCAACGTGCCTTCAGAACTGATACGGTTCTCGCGTTTGGCGCTTATCGGTGAGATGGTCGCCTGCTTTGCCCATGAAGTGTCCAATCCCTTGATGCTTGTACAGGGGCACCTTCAATTGATCGAGGAACAGACGCCGGACGACGATCCGAATCTGGACAATGTTCGGGCGGCCGTTGAAGCCGCCGAACGCATCGGAAGCATGGCGGCTCGGATGCTCGATTTCAATCGTAGGGAACCGTCCTACGAAGGTCCGTTTGACGTTTCGGATGCGATCGCCGACGCCCATCGGTTTGTACGCCCGTATCTCAACATGAGGGCTGTTTCTTTCGAGTTCGAGTCTGGAGCCAACGTCGAGCGGATTTCTGCCGACCGAAATCTCCTGATTCAAGTTCTCGTAAACCTGTTCCAGAACGCTGCAGACGCGATGGTAGGTCGTCCCGAACGGGAACTGAGGGTTTCTGTTACGTCCGACCATGATCGTTTACAGATCAACGTCGAAGATACGGGAGAAGGAATCTCAACCGCCGATCTGGGTCGGGTCTTCGAGCCGTTTTTCACTACCAAAGGCGTTCTCGGGACGGGACTCGGGCTCTACATCGCCAAACGTATCGTCATGGATGAGTTAAAGGGCGCGATCACGGCCCAGAATGGCCCGCACTCGACTACCTTCGCCATTACTCTCCCAATGGAGCCGGCCCCTGTCGGTTAAGATCTGTCCATCAGCCGTTAACTTTCAGCTGTCAACTTGATCGGATTGGACTATCGTTCAGTTTTTAACACGATGGCTGAGGGCTGATAGCCACCGCCTGACATCAATTTACACAGGCTGAAACCCTTTAACCTGTGTAAAATCCTACCGACTCCTCCTGTTCGGTGTCTGAACGACGCTACCATCGACTGCGAATACCATGACACGCCTTCTCTACCTCATCTTCTTCGCATCCGGCGCAACCGGTCTGGTTTACGAGGTTATCTGGGTCCGACTGACCGGTCTGGTGTTCGGCAACACTTCCTTTTCTATAGCAACGGTACTGGGAGCGTTCATGGCCGGCCTTGCGCTGGGAAGTTGGTTGCTGGGTCGAATGGCGGACCGGTACGAGCGGCCGTTGCGCATGTACGGTCTCCTGGAAGTTCTGATAGGTATCTCGGCCGTCCTGGTTCCAATAGCGTTCCGTTCGATGGAGGGGATTTATTGGAACCTTGCTCCGACGCTTTCGTCAGTGGCAGGTGCAGATCTTTTCGTCCGTTTCATATCTTCCTTCGCGATCATGGTCGTTCCGACGTTCCTGATGGGTGGCACCCTCCCGGTCCTTTCCCGTTTCTTTGTAAAGAGTACGAGCGAGGTCGAATCGAAGTTGGGGACGCTTTACGCCCTGAATACCTTCGGCGCGGCTCTGGGTACCCTGGTCGCGGCGCTCATATTGATTCCAGGGTTCGGCAGCCAGCTTACGACAATATGGGTCGCCTCCCTAAACGTAGGGCTGGGACTGCTGGCCATACGGATCGATATCGGGCAGGAGCCGACGCCGGTGTGGGGCGAGACTCGAACGATCGCGCCGGGTGAGCATTCCGGAAGTGCTCGTTCGAGGGACCGACTGGTCGCGGTGACGTTGATGGTGTCCGGGTTTGCCGCGTTGATTTACGAAGTCGCATGGACCCGTGCTCTCTCTGCGATGATAGGCAGCTCAACGTATGCGTTTGCGATCATGCTGGTGACCTTTCTGGTTGGAATCGGTTTGGGGAGTACCTGGGCCAGCCGCTTTAGACCATCCGCGAGTATTCGAATGCTCGGCCTGCTCCAACTTGGAGTCGCGGTTGGCGGACTTGTCTTTCTGGTGGGCTACTTGTGGGCTCCCTATTTGCTGGTTTCGATGATACGGGCGCTCTTTTATTCATTTCCTGCGGTGTTGACGGTCCAGTTTATCGTCTGTTCCTCCTTGATGATCCTTGCGACGTTCTTCATGGGGGCCACGTTTCCTATCAGCGGCCAGCTCTATTCAAACCATTTGCAGGTGCTGGGCCAAAGAATCGGCAGTATCTATTCCATCAACACAGTCGGTGCCATTTTCGGCTCGGTGGCTGCCGGGTTCGTCCTTGTGCCTGTAATCGGGACGGAACGGACGATTCTGACGGGAATGTTCCTGAACTCGGCATTGGCCTTGCTTCTGTTGTCCGATGCACATCCGAGGGTGGCTCTGACCCGATGGGCGGCCGTCGGGATGTTGATCGTCTCAACCGTCTCGATGAGGGGAGAGGTGTTCTGGGACCCGGGGTCATTGGATCGTGGGGTACTCATCTATGCCCGTCAGTTTGAAGCACGACCACAGCTCCGGTTGTCTGAGCACTATGCCGACACCGACGTGGTCTATTTTGAAGAGGGGAACAACGCGAACATCTCGGTGCGGCGCGGCGCCAACTATGTTGGATTGCGGACGAATGGCAAGGTGGATGCATCCAATGGTGATGACATGACCACGCAGCTTCTGATCGGGTATCTTCCGGGTTTTCATCACCCTGCTCCCGAGAAGACTCTTGTTATCGGGTATGGTGCGGGGATCACGACCGGAGTGGCGGCGGCGTTTCCGGAGACGTTGCGTGTGGATTGTGTGGAGATCGAGCCCGCTGTTCTTGGAGCCGCTCCCTGGTTTGATGAGCTGAACCGGAGGAGTTACGACGACCCGAAGGTCAACATCATCGAAGGGGATGCCCGGAACTTCCTGAACGTCACTTCCGAAACTTACGACATTATTATCTCCGAGCCGTCCAACCCTTGGATTGCAGGCATCGGAAGCCTCTTCACGGCTGAATTCTATGAGCTTGCAGCGAGCGCCCTGGAGCCGGATGGAGTCTTTGCACAGTGGGTGCAACTCTATGAATTGTCACCCGACGACGTCCGGATGGTTTTGGGGGAATTTCAGAGGCAGTTTCCCGAGGTTTCGGTGTGGGAAATGGGCGTGGGCGACCTTGTCTTACTCGGAAGTCGTCAGCCTCTCCGGTTTGACACCGACCGCATGGAACGTCTTTTCACCAGCGACGAAACTGTTAGGAGGGATTTCTCAGAGCACCTCGAACTGAATGATCCTCTGGGAATCTTCGCGACATACACCTTGTCGAGCGATGAAGTCGAGCAATTTGCAGCGCGTGCAGTCCGGAACACAGATGACAGGCCGTTGCTTGAATTCAATGCTCCCCGGAACTTGTTTTCGGATACCCGGGATATGAATGTACGGTTATTGAACGAGTACAAGTCTGCCTTGATGCCGGAAGGGTTATCTGCTTCGGTCAGGGAACGTGTCTACGTTGCACTGATGGAGCCTTTGCTGGCCAGAGGAGAGGTCCTCGATGCAGTGCAGGGGCTCGGCGAGCTTGCTGAAATGGAGGAATCCAGTGCGATCAGTTTGTATATCGCGACCGCCCGCCTCAGCATAAACTCCAGGCAATTCGAAGACGCCGAGGAGTCTCTGCGGACAGCTGAACAACTCGCCTTGAGCTCTGGCGGACCGGACACATATGGGGCCGAACGAGAAGAGCTTTGGGCGTCGTTCTACGAAGAAATGGGCGAGGCGAATCAAGTTATCGAGAGCTATCGCCGGGCTGCGGTTCTTGCTCCGACGCGATCCGGCTATCTCCGGAGACTGGCCGAGCGCTACGCTCTTTCCAGACAATGGGATGATGCGGCTCTCTGGATGGAACGTTACATACAGACCCGTCCCTACGCGGTTTCATTTTACTGGGAACTGTTGGGTGAATACCTGGTGGCGGGAGGACGTGAAGCCGATGCGGTGAGTGCGTTTGATCGGGCGTTGGAGCTGGAACCCTATTCTTATCTGGCACGCCTGCGTCTTGCCGAAGTTCTTGAGGGGCGTGGTGAGTTCGAAGTTGCGATTGATCTGCTCGAATTCCTCAGTGTCTATGCTCTCGACAGAGACGCCAGGATCTACACCCGCCTTGCCCACCTCTATACCGAGACAGACCGAGGGTCCGAAGCCCGGCGGGTTCTTGCCAAGGGCGCGCGAATCTTTCCGACGGACACGACCATCTACACACAGAGGTTGGCTCTCGAAGGGTATACAAACTGATGTTACGTGCAGTCTTCATCTTGAGTCTGTCCCTGCTTGTTCCTCTCCAGTCCGTGCTCACGGTCGATGTCAACCTGGTTAACGTCTTCGCGACAGTTCAGGACAGGGAAGGACGCTATGTCACCGGGCTCGGCCGCGATGACTTCAGGGTTATCGAAGACGATGAGGAGCGCCCCATTGAAATCTTTGAGGCTACGGGCAACCTGTCAAGCAGCCTTGGTGTTCTGATCGACAATAGCGGGAGCACGCCCAGTATCCTTGGATCGATCAGGTCAGGGGTTGAAGAGTTCTCGGCAAGTCTGGGACCCGAGGACGAAACTTTCGTGATGTCTTTCGCAATCGAAACCGAGGTGGTGCACGATTTACACGAAGATGTGAACGAACTGCCCGACGCGTTGAGGCGGCTGAGGTCATGGGGAACGTCCGTGTTCTACGACGCTCTGTGGGAAGGTATCAACAAGGCAACCCAAGGGGTTCATGAGCGGAAAGCGCTGATCGTACTGTCTGACGGCAATGACAATCGCAGCCAGAAATCCTACCTTGAAGTCGTTCGTGAGGCGCAAAGGAACACGGTCTTGCTGTACTTCGTTGGCATCGGCCCCCGGATTCTAATCGACACCTACACGATGGATGGACTGGCGTCGATGTCGGGCGGGAGTGTTCTGATGCTGGGCGAAGATCAGTCCGTTTCAGATGCGCTAAAAACCATTCGTGAAGAGTTAGGCTACCAGTACTACCTCGGATACCATGCGTCGGCAGAAGAAGGTTTCCATACAATCGAAGTAGAAGTTCCGGGTCGAGACGTTACCGTGCGTGCCAGGGACGGCTACCTCGTCCAATGACCTTCGAGGCAAACCTTACCGGCTCTCGGATCCTGAAATGTTCAGCTTGAGTCTGCAAAGAGGAACGACTGTCTCGGACCCTTGTCGTGGTGGGTGTTCCACTCGGCTTCGAACTCGTCTTCACTAACACGGTAGACGCGAAACACCGGGAGCGGGATACACGCGGAGTGGCATGAAACGCGTGTGGGGTCCGCTACCGTCTGTCCTATCGGAATCACTCCAGGCATTCAAATTCAATGGCTTGGACCACATCTGTCCGCTTAGTCCCTCATAAATGGAGAAATCCTATGGGAGGAAGCCGATGGTTGAGTTAGGGTTCCGAATCCGAAACACAGTCTTTAACCGAGGCCTTGGTAACCGTCGAACTGCCATCCGTCCGATCACATTCCACTTTCCGACTCTCGAGGAAGCCGCTCTTCTTGCAGTTGTCGATGGATCAGGGAAAGTGGTCCCACGAGACCAGGTGTTCTCTCTGTCACATCCACGCAACGGGCCGGTGATTGAAGGCTTCGTTGACTGTGCTCTCGGTGAGTTTGTGCGCGCTCAGCTGGAAGCACTTTCTTCGGATGGCTTACCCCCGGTCAGGTGTGAAGTCCACGGGCTGGAGCCATTCATGGAGACTTTCGAGCCTGAGCAGACGGAGCGGTTGCGTGACCTGATCAGCGTCTGCGAATTTCGCAGTAACGAATTCACCCCGGAATCCGCTGTCCGCTTCCTCAAAGATACGGGATTCTTCGATCAGTACATCATCATCGGCGTTAAGCACGGTAAGGGTTGGCGTCGCTCACGCTGTATCACGACCTTTGAAGGGCGTCCAGGTGACGCCGCAGCCATACTGGGCCATCTTGCAGACTACTTCGGGAAAGAACAGCCCGATGATCAGCAGCAGGACGACCGCTACCTGTAGACTCGGATTAAGCAGATCATGACAGACGAAGAAAGCGCGGCACTACTGCTCGAGCTGATCGAGCGTACCTGTCCCAACTGCGACTCTCGCATGGATTCCCAAAGCTGTAAGTTGAAGTGCCCGAAGTGCGGGTATTTCAAGTCGTGCAGCGACTTCTAGTGACCTGTAACACCCATCGGCGATGGTCCCAATATGGGTGTTACAGGTCACTAGGAGAAAATCAACTTTCAGCCGTCAGCTTCGCCGACCGCCATATCGCTAGATTTCATTATTCCGTCCAGCATGAGGGCCAGAGGGTATTCAGGTTCAACCTTGAGGATGATGTCGAGATAATGACGGGCCTTGCCCTTCTCTCGCTCATCAAAGTACTGGGCAGCTTTGATGTACCATGCATTGATTTCGTTCCAGTAGATTTCTTCCAGCCACGGCGTGTCTCTCTCCCGCTCCAGGCAGATGGCGACTAAAGGAATCACATCGTCCTGTGGTGTTACGAGCCAGCTCTCCCTGAAGAATTCGATTTGCTCTCTCAGGGCGGATTCTTCCAGTCGAGGATTCAGGGAAAGCCGTTTGATCATTGCTTCCTCAAGTTTCTGTTCGTATTGAGTTTCGATAGGTCCTCTCGGGAACTGGCTCCGCTGTTGCCATCCCAGGGACTCGTGGTAGGCAGTGTTCCAATCGTTCCGCAGTTCGGCAATACTTTGCCCGGCTTGTTCGGCAGCGAAAGAGTTGAAGTCTTCTCTCTGCCGGACGAGAATCATCTTACCGTCCTTCCAGCGCTCGAGCGCTTCTTCTACGGGCAGAGCCAGTCGGGAGGTTTCAATCCACTGTTCAATCAGTCCGACCGACTCCTTGGGCAGCGAATCTTCTGTCATGAGCCTTAGCAGTTTTCCCGCCACGCCCGGATCGTTCGATCGATCCAGGAGAGGCAGGATTGCCAGCAGGTCTTCCCGATAGTTGTCCGACCGTCCGTGAGCAACAACTTCTTCCAGGATGCGATCCACTGCCCGCGTGTTGTCGGTGTCGATCAGGAGTTCGAACCACCGAAACGGTATGTCTTCGTGCGCGTGTCGTCGCAGGTTGTAAAGGACGTAGGGGAGAGCCATGGGCCAGAGTTCCCTGAGAATTTTACGAGCAATCTCTTCCTGCTTCTCTTCCAAAATCGGCTCTGAGATTGTGTAGGCGAGCACCTGTGCGGCAACAGGCGTGTGAATCATAGACAGCAGGTTCAGAGCAGTGTTGTTTCGTATCGGGTCTTCGAGTGAATCGAAAAGCAGATCGGCAACAGCAGGAACGCCGTCCGACCCGATGCCACGAAACCGTTCCAGCAAAGCGGGTTCCTCAAGTGTACCCTCCGTCCATAGCTCGATCCATTTCCTTGCGTTTTCTTCGACAGACTCATCCTCGGTCATGTCTTCAAGCGTTCTAAGGAGTTGGTTCGTGTAGCCTTGAACCACCGCACCGACCACGTCCAGAGAGAAATCGACGTCCTCGATTGCGCCAATGATGGTATGTGCAACGCGGCCGGAGGCTCCTTTCATTCCAGCGTAAGCCTGGCGAAGGGATCCGACCAGTTGTGCACGCAGATCGACGTCGGGGTCGACGTAAAGACGGATACCCTGCTTAATAACAAAGTGGAAATCATCGTCTTCGTACGAGGGGTCTCCGTCCTGGATCAGATGTCCGAGTTCCTGAAGGAGGAAATTATCCGATTCGATAGGGAATCGAACACTTTCGACGAGGTTCTCGAACAGTTCCACACTGTCCACCATTGCGCGGTCGAAGTCCCTTTCTGCACGAAATCGATTCTTGCGCCCGGATTTCTTCATGAACATTCTCGAAAGCGAATTTCGGCGTGGACTGGATTGATGGTCTCGATTTCTACTTTAACTTCGTCTCCCATCTGCCGCTCGGTTCTACCGGACATCTTACCGCGGATCAGAAAGTCACTCAGTTCCACAGTTCCTTTCCCATCGATGACGAACGCCGCCATCGGTTTATCCATCGCTTTGTTGGATAGATACGTCAGAATCCAATACGTCGTCGAGGCTTGTTCCAATCTGCGTAGTTCCAATTCAGACACTTCTGCAGACGTTATGATACCGAGCAGTTCTTCTCTGTCGTACGGCAGGGAATCCTGGCCGAGTGCTGCAACGAACTGTCTTTGAGTGACGAGATCGGCATACCTGCGAATAGGCGACGACATTTGAGTGTAAGCTCCCAGGCCGAGCCCGGAATGGGCACCGGGTGATAGGGACAGTCGAGAACGTTTGAAGCTTCTCCGCAACAGCTCAAACTGAATCGGCTCGGGAAGTCCTTCGATGTCGGGCGGCGAAGCCGATGGTCGTTCCTGAGTTCGAAAGATTATAGGAATGCCCGATGTCGAAGCCCTGTCCGCTGCGAGTCGGTTGGCGAGGATCATCATTTCGCTGACGATGAGGCGGGACGGTGTGTCGACTTCGATTCTGCGCACGCTGACGTTTCCCTCCCTCACACGAACCTTGATCTCGGGACGGTGATGTGTCTGGGCGCCGCCCCGAGAACGGGCGTTCCGAAGTCGGTTGGCTATTCGATAGAGATGTCTGAGCGCGGCATCACCGTCCTCCAGCCTGCGGTCCGCTGATTCGTAGGAAAGCCGATCCGTTACCGTGATCGTTGTTCGAAAAACGCGGGAATCGACAAGCTCGTCGTTGCTATTGAAACGGGCCTCCACGCTGAAGGCGGGCCTGGCGTTTCCTCTGACGAGACTGGCTAGATCGGTCGAGAGCCGCTCCGGAAACATGGTGACCGAGATATTGGGCAGATATATCGTTGCTGATCGTCTGAATGCCTCACGATCCAACGCGTCGCCTTTGTCTACGAATGAGCTTACATCCGCGATGTGAATGCCGATCTTCACGTAGTCTGAGTCTTCGGAAACGGTGAGAGCGTCATCCACTTCGACGGTTTCATCGTCGTCGATGGCCAATGTAACAGGACCACTCCAGTCCTCACGAGCGTTAAAGGCTCTATCCGGATCGATCTGGTTTGAGGCTTTGACGACTTCGAGGGGGAAGATGGTGGGGATCCCATGCATAACGAGGAATCGATCTTCTTCGGGCTGGATCCGCCCTGACTTGGCCAGCAGGTCGTAAGCGATCTCTTTCGCACGTGTTTCGCCAACGAGCTCTTCGAGGATGCTTCCGATTTCGTCGCGCTCCCTGCGACGGAGCCATATTTCCAGCCGTTCGGAAATCGGTTCCCATTCATCACCCTCGGTGGGTGGACCTGTCTGAATCGCGCCGTGCAGAATCTCGCTGACGCGCTTTCTGAAATCGTCTTTTTCCTGCTCTCGTGCGATCCGTAGCCGTTGGGAATCGACGTGGAGTCTGGGGCGGGGCTGGAAGCGCGTCCCGTTCCGTTTGAAAAACAATCCTCCTTCGGTGAGCTTCCGAAATACTGCAGATTGAGATTCAGGAGAAGAATGGCCGAAATAGGATTCCGAAAGCTCTTCCGTGTCGAACTCCTTCGGCTCTGTCTGGACTGATTCCCACAGCAGTTCGACGTCGATTTCCGAGCAGATCGCATCGATTCGTCGGCGGATGGACTCAGCCGTTCTCTTGAATTCGTCTTCGGGAACCGCAGGGTGGACGATCACGACACGCGACATGGGCACCGAGGATTGACGGCTCCTCTGGTCGATGACTTGCATCTTCCTCTGCTCCCGTTTGCGGACATATCCCAGACGGAGTGCGCCTGATTCGAGAAATTCAACGATGTGTCCGTCTAGCTCCATGGCGGCTTACTATCTTACGCGACGGCCCGTGCTACAGTGAATGGATGTCGGATGATGTTCTCTCTCCATTGACCGGTCCAAGCGTACGCATACAGGATAGGGCTGAACTCGAGGAGTTCCTTGCACTTCCTACTGCCCGGGATGCGATTCGTTCCTCATCGTTCGAGCAGCTCTTCTTTACGGTCAAAACCGTGGGACTTTCTGATTCGTTAGAACTATTGGGGATGTAACTGAGGATCAGGTCCGTGGTTTCGTCGACCTGGATTGCTGGAGGAAGGATAGTTTCGTTCGAAAACCTTTCATGGAGTGGGTTACTGCTTTCGTCCAGGTTGGCCCCGAAGAAACGGTGCGGGCCCTGTCCGGAATCGACGAGGACGTCGTCGCTTTGTTCCTGAAGGGTTTGATCACTGTTTATGAAATCGAGCGCGACGAGCCGCCTCCAGCGACAGAACTCATGTTTTCGCCGGACAACCGCTTTGCCGTCCATCAGGAAGAGAAGGGAGAACTGTCAACTGTCGCGTCGCTTATTCTCGACTCGCTGTTCCGCTACGCCCCTGACCTCGGATACAGTCTTCTGCGCCGAGTGCGCTACACGACACGAACCGTTCTCGAAGAAACAGCGTATCAAAACAAAATACGACGCCTGGATGTACAGGGTTTCGTTGATTACTACACCGCGCTGTCAATATATGCAGGACCTGTAAACGGTGAGACGCTGGCCAGACCGAGAACGGACACAGCCCTGAGCCCGGAAGATGCCCTGAGCCCGGAAGACACCGTGAGCCTTGGCGCAGCCGTGAGCTCTGGCTTGGACGAGGAGGATGTCCCAGGATTTCTGCCCACGGTTTTTGCCGATTCGATTTCCGAAGGCGGGTTCCTGTTGGCTGCGCTTGGGGCGGTTCCGGCGAGCGCATCGGACCGCCTGGCCCAGGAATTGACCGCGTTGGGGAACAGGATCCTGTCTGCAAATCTCATCAACCTGGGTGAGATCGAGGGTGTGAGTGATGCGCTTGGAGAGATGCGGGATTTTCTGACGATTGGCCTGGAGTGTCTCTCCGGTGGTGAAGTGAGCGCCGCCCCTGCTGTGTTGACGGCCAATCATGTGCAGAGTGTTTTCAAGATTGGTTTCGACCAGTTGGCCGGCTTGAGAGACACAGCCGAGCAACTATCCCGCTTTCCGTCTTTTACTACCGACCTGCTCGAAAGTCCCGAACTGGAGTTTTACGACGGCCTGCTTAGATTTAAACCGCTTTTCTGGGAAGAAGGGCAGTATCGCAACTTTCGAAGTATGTCGGACGTGGAAAACTCTCAAGAGCGAATGGAGGACATTCGTGTCGTTTCGGAGGGTTTCCTTCGAATCTTCACAGCCGCCGATACGACGCTCCGGAAGACGTTCAACACGGCGGTCATCCGGTTTGCGGTAACGGGAGAATTTGATCCGAGGCCGTTGGAAGCTGAGCTCCTCGAGCAATTCGTTTCTCAAGGGATCGTTTTTCCCGAACTGGATCTCCCGGAAGAGCTTCGGCCGAGGGCCACGAGATGGCTCGACCAGCTCAGGGAAGAACTCGAACCCCTGAAGGGTAAGGCGATTGATCCCCGATTCATTGATACGGTGTTGATGCGTTTGTAGACGCCGATCGCCCAGCCTTTCAATTTCGAAGCATCGATGGCACTCGCGATGGAAGGTAAGACGGTCATTCTCGCTGGTGGTTCCGGAGGCCTCGGCCGAACGTTGGCCGATTATCTTGCCAGACGTGGTGCGCGGCCCGTTCTGGGTTGTTTCAGAAACGTTCGGCGAGCCCAGAACGTCGCAGCCGATATCGAGTCGCGCCACGGTATGACGGTGCCCATCGTTACGGGCGATGTCTTAGATCCGGAAACGCGCGCCCGGCTAATAGATGCAGCATCTTCGGTAGGGCCCCTTTACGGGCTCGTTCCTCTTGTGGGTGAACCTGCCAGGGTGCCGATCGAGGAGGCCACCGAGGACGACCTTCTGGCGGCGACACGAATCAATTTCGTAGCGCCAGTCCTTCTCGCACGAGATTTCGCCTCCAGGGTGGCCGGAACCGATGCAAGTGTTGTTTTTGTGTCTACGATGCAGGCTGTGGGGGTTTTTCCGGGAAGTACGACCTATGCCGCACCCAAGGCGGCGTTGATCCACGCAGCGCGAATCCTGGCGCACCAGTGGGGCGGTGTAAAACGTATTCGCGTCAACGTTATCGCCCCGGGTGTGACAACGTCAGGAATGGCTGAAAAGAGTGTCGCCAGTGGAAAGTACGATCCCTTCATCGACAGGGAAGTCGTAACACGGTTCGGAGATCCGTTAGATATTGCCCGGGCCATCGGTCTCTTCCTGGAAACGGATAATTACCTTACAGGTCAGGTGCTGACCGTCGACGGTGGACTTACCGCCCGCAAATGACCGCCTGAATCCGTCCATTCATTCCAGACAGCAGCTCGACCAGATCTGACCATCTCCGAGGCTAGGATTAGGCGTGGCCAGTTACACCACTCTTATCGTCGATATCGAGACCGTTGGCCAGGACCCGGAAACCATTCCCGAGCGGG
Source organism: Terriglobia bacterium (assembly GCA_965218585.1). Classification (GTDB taxonomy): domain Bacteria; phylum Acidobacteriota; class Terriglobia; order 20CM-2-55-15; family 20CM-2-55-15. Next base: position 123,615 of record CBDCLE010000002.1, on the reverse strand, counting down.
CACTGGAGATCCTCATTGGAAGGGAGGATGAGGACGCAAAGATCGAAATCGTAGATCGTTTCGGTCTGGATCCGTGTACGGGAAAGATCATCTGCATCGGTGTCTACTGGCTGGAGGTAGATCGCTCGCGGGCGTATTGCCAGGCCGACGAACGCGAGCTGCTGTCTAATTTCTGGGCAGACCTGGCTCAGATTCGTCCGACGCGGTTTGTGACCTTCAACGGGAAATCGTTCGATTTTCCGTACATCAACGTTCGGAGCGCGATTCTGGGAGTCATGGCTCCCAGGGAGGTTCTGCTCGACACCCGCCGGTTTTCCACAGACCGCCACTTCGATGTACGGGAGGCGCTCACCAACTACGACCGTTATCGAAAAGGAACGCTGGACTATTTCTGTGAAATATTCGGTGTTCCTTCGCCCAAGAACGGTATCGACGGGAGCAAAGTGGGCGCCTATTTCAAGGAAGGACGAATCGACGAGATAGCTGACTATTGTCTTTCCGATTGCAAGGCCACAGCCGAGCTCTATCAAAGACTCCGCTATTATTATAGGTAGAGTTCAAGGCTGGGGCTGAAACCTCTTTCCCTTCTTGACATGGAACCGACACGAGCCGTAGAAAGGATGCATGACCGGTGTCTCTCTCCAATACGCCCTGTTGTTCGTTTCCTGGATATCAGCGCTGGTCACTCTGGTCATCTTCCTTGAAAGCTGGTTTGCGCTCACACGCGGGTCTCGCCTGGCCACAATTCGCTCGACCCGAACAGAGGGGGTCATTTCAGTGCTGGTTCCTCTCCGGGGCAGGGCAGAGGCCCGGCGCCGCTGCCTGCAGTCCGTTCTCGATCAGTCGTATCCGTTCATCGAGTTACTCATTGTTTACGATCAGAGAGACACCAGCCAAGCGAGCCTCGCGCGGGAGTTTTCCGCGCTCCGATCACATATTCCCGTCCGGCCCATCCCGATAACATTCTCCATCGAAGACGAGGCAACCCGCATTCGTGCTCTGGACCATGCCCAGCCAAGCTTGCGGGGTTCATGGATTCTTGTGCTGGATTCGGATGTGGCGCTCGAGCCTTACGCTGCGGAATCCGCCATGGAATTTTCCGAAACAGAAGGCATAAAGGCTGTCGCCCTGTCTGCTGGCATCGAATGCCGGTCGCTCTGGCAGAAACTCCTGGCGCCTTCTCTGGAATGGTTCGTTCGAATGATCGCAGTCGTGGATCGGGGCCGTGAGAAGTCCAGTCGCCTCAGCCTGTCGGCCCCTTTCCTGTTGCTTCACGGTCAGACCCACGCTGTGATCAACAAGATGAACCGATTACCCGGGATTCTGAACGAATCCGGTTGGACTCTCTGGAGTTACAGGGTTGAAGGTCTTAAAACGTTTCAAGGCGATGGTTCCGGTTGGATCGCCCGAGAGGCCACGATCCGCGCGATGATGTCGAATCTCGATGCAGGAGGGCTGAGCGTCGGGCGGGTTGTCGCATTTGTTCTTGGCAGCGCAGTCATCTCCGTGGTTTCCGTGATCGGGATTATTTTCGGTATTCTTGCAGGGCAGGACGGTTTTTCTGGTTCGGGAATCCTATACTTTTCTGCTTTCAGCTACAGTCTCATGGCAACTTCCTACTTCTGCTACTCTCGGCGCCTCGGGGCAGCCGCCTGGTTTGCGCCCTTGTGGTTCTTCTCTCACTCGATGGCTCTCCTGCTGACGTTGTTCGAATTACGGCGTTCAGTTCCCGATCTTCCAGGTGTAATTGTCAGTAGTCATCACGATGGGCCGACGAAGGTTCCAACAGAGAAACATTAGTAGTGACCTGTACGACCCATATTGGGACCAGCGCCGATGGGTCTTTGGGTGGTACAGGCCACTAGAGCTAACGGTTTCGCTTCATTCTCTGCGCTGTGCGGCGGGGTACTTTCGCTTCCCTCATCTGGTTGAGGTTATAGACAGTGAAAGCTGCAGTGATCAACGCCAGTACTGAAGAAACGACTATGGCGGGCGTGCTGCCAAGCTGGATCGATCGGATGATCTGGAACGAGGCAATAAGAAACAGAATGAATGCTGCGACAACCATGATAAATCGGTAGGCGACGGTCTGCCGAAAGGGAAGGACAGCCTCCTTCTTTTTGATTCGCCTGCGTCCCATGGCGCGTATTATACGCGGGCATGTCACTTGAGGAATACAAACGGAAACGCAGGTTCGACAGCACGCCCGAGCCTGGGGGAAAACCGAAGCGCCGCCGAGGACGAAGTTTCGTCATTCAGAAACACCACGCCTCACGCCTCCACTACGACCTTCGGCTGGAAATGGAGGGAGTTTTACGATCCTGGGCCGTTCCCAAGGGCCCGTCGCTGAACCCTCGGGAGAAACGCCTGGCCATCCAGACCGAGGACCATCCGGTTGACTACGGGGGTTTTGAAGGTGTTATTCCAGAAGGCAACTACGGGGCCGGCAAGGTCATCGTGTGGGACCGCGGCGACTACGAAATGGTTGATCCCCCGACGCCTGAAGAAGGTTGGGAAAACCGCAAGTTCCACTTCGTTCTTCAGGGGGAGAAACTTTCCGGGGAATGGGTTCTCGTCCAGACCGGACGCGCGGAAAAGGAATGGTTGTTCTTCAAAGTCCGTGACGACTTCGCGGCGAAGGACGACATTACTCTGACCCGTCCCGAGTCCGTCTTATCCGGCCTGAGGGTCGAACAGGTGGGCGAAGCTCTTTCCGAGACCAGAACCTGGAACGCCGACCTAGAGCGCGAACTGGAAACGCGCGGAGTAAAGAAAGAACGTCAGAGAGCGATACCGGAAAAAATCTCCCCGATGCTGGCCACGCTGACAAAGGAACCGTTCGATGACGACGAATGGCTGTTCGAAATAAAGTTGGATGGTATTCGCGCAGTGGTCTTCAAGAACGGAGGGGCCGTCGACCTGAGGAGCCGGAACGATAGGGCAATCGGAAGGCGCTTTCCCGGCATTGTCAGCGCCATCCGGTCGCTGCCGGTCGATTCGGCAGTCCTGGATGGAGAGATCGTTGCTCTCGATCGGGACGGACGTTCGCGCTTCAACCTGATTCAACCGAGAATCCATCTGAGTGGCCCTGCTGATGTGAACAGGGCTGAAAGAGAAACGCCTGTATTTTTCTATGCCTTCGATCTGCTCTATATCAGCGGTTATTCCGTCACGGGATTTTCCGTTGAAGATCGAAAGGCTCTGCTTCGCGCGCTCATTCCCGATGACATGGGTTGGGTTCGCTTTTCAGACCACGTGGAAGGTCGGGGGCGGGAGTTCTTCGATGCGGCGGAATCTCATGATCTCGAAGGGATCGTAGCGAAACGCCGCGAGTCTACCTACCATCAGCGTCGTTCGCGGGAATGGCTCAAGGTCAAAACCACTCAGTCGGAAGATTTTGTGGTGATCGGGTTTACACCTCCGTCGGGATCCAGGAAACATTTTGGGGCGCTGGCATTGGGTCTGTATGAGGCGCGGGGAAATCTGGTCTACGTGGGACGCGTCGGAGCTGGTTTCGACGACGAAGGTCTGGCGTCGACCTATGCCTTGCTGAAAACTCGGATACGCAAGAAAGCGCCTCTTCGAAGCATACCCTCCGATTTGTCACAGGCGAGATGGGTGAAGCCGGATCTTGTGTGTGAGGTTCGGTTCAACGAATGGACACGGGAGCGTAAGTTGCGTGCTCCCGTGTTCCTTCGCTTTCGGGAAGATATCGATCCCAGAGACTCGGTCCTTCGCGAGGAACCCGGAGAAACTGTAGAAACGGTGGCCGAGGCCACTCCCGTTCCCGAGGAGTCCCCTCCCGGCTCTGCCGCAGGTCGGGTCCAGCTGACGAATTCTGGAAAGATCTTTTGGCCCAAGGACGGACTGACCAAGGGAGATCTTGTTCACTACTACGGAGAAATCGCCGACGTTCTGAATCCTTACTTGAACGAACGGCCCCTGGTGTTGAAACGTTATCCCGACGGCATCACCGGGGAGCATTTCTACCAAAAGGACGCACCGGACCACACGCCGGGCTGGGTGCGCACTGAAAGGCTGTGGAGCGAAGACACGGACAAGTACATCCGGTACTTTGTCGGAGACGACCGGGAGACGTTGATCTATCTGGCTAACATGGGAGCCATCACTCAGAACCCCTGGAGTTCGCGACTTGGCTCTCTGGACCATCCCGACTACGTGATTTTCGATCTGGACCCCTCAGCTGATGTACCTTACATGGTGGTTCAAAGAGTTGCCAGAGAGATCAAGAAGGTTCTGGACGAACTGGAGCTACGCGCCTATCCTAAAACATCCGGTGCGAGCGGCCTCCACATTTATCTTCCGCTTCTGGAGAGCCGGTTCACTTATTCCGAGATTCGCAGCTTTGCCCAGGCCGTCGCTTCTGTAGTCGTTCAACGACTGCCGGATCTGGCGACGATCGAGCGGTCTGTCGGCCGTCGCCCCAACGGTGTGTACATTGATTTCTTGCAGAACGTGAAGGGGAAGACCGTCGCTTCCGTCTATTCGCCGCGGGCACGTCCGGGGGCTCCGGTATCGACGCCGCTCCGGTGGGAAGAGCTCCGTCGACGGATCGATCCCGGAAAATTCACGATCCGAAATACCTTGAGGAGACTGAAGCGGACGGGGGATCTGTTCGAGCCCGTCCTGAAGGACCGGCAGGACATCGCACCGTTTCTAGATGCTCTCGGTTAAACATTTCCTTCCAGCATCGTCAGAGCTTCTCTGAGTTCGTCCCGTGTGTGGCCGTCCCCAGCCTCAATTGCCACCTCAATTCCACTCTTGTAGGTCTGGAGGGCCTCCTCGGCTCGGCCTTCACGCTCGTAGGCTTTACCAAGCTGGTAATACGTGGCGACGTAGGCGGGATCCCGTTCGACGACTGTATTGAATTCCGAGATCCCTCGATCGGGGTTGCCGAGTTTTATGTACTCCATCGCCAGGGCATAGCGCGAAAAGGAATCGTTCGGGTTCTCCTCGAGAAAACCCTTTAGGGCGTCAATTCTTGACATTGGTTTTTGTCTCGGACAGCTAAAGCTCCGCCCACTTTCCCTCGCCCTCCCATACTCGGACCGTGAAGGGGAATTCGAATTTTTCGCCCAGTCTGCCTCGCAGAAGTTCGCAGATGTTTTCGACCGACGGGTATTCGAGAAAGTCGTTCAGAGAGGCGTGGTCGTATGTGTCCAGGGCTGCACGGAGATCGATCTTCATCTGATCGAAATCCAGGAGCATACCGCTGGGGCCTGTTTCTCCCTCGATAATAATCTCGACCTTATAGGTGTGTCCGTGGAGTTTTCCGCACTTGGGATGTCCGGGCAAGAAGTGGGCGCAGTCGATGTGATCTGAGATACCGAGTTTCAACTTCTTTTCACTCCCAAAGAAATATTAACCACAGAGGCACAGAGATCACAGAGGTGAGAAGAAAAAGTTGGCGGAAATCATCGTGTGTTTCATAGTCTTGTGGGCAAAAAAAATGCAGCCGAAGCTGCATTTTGAAGGGAAAAACGAATCCCCTATCAAACGATAGGGGATTCGTAGAATGTTCTAGCGACCGCCGTGACCTCCGCCTCCGCCGCCCTTGCCTTTGCCTAGTTGCCCGTCATAGGAACTCTGCGTTGAGCGGAAGCATATCATGGGGGACGCGATTACGCGCAAGCAAAAAAATACATAAAATATTTAATTAATTTACGCTAAATAAAGGAATTATAGTTTTAAGGCGTTCTTTCGTAATCGCGTGGTTGAGATACCTGAATTCTTTACGGAATTTAGGGGCCAGGGAACGAGAAAAGAGCAGGAAAACAAGAAAAGCCCCCGTTGTCTGAAACGGGGGCTTTCTCTAGCGAAACTCTTTAGCGACCGCCGTGGCCTCCGCCTCCGCCGCCCTTGCCTTTACCACCAGGGAATGGCCAGACCAACTCACCGGGAGCAATGCGCTCTTCTAATTCTTCTACTTTGATTTCGAGTTCGAGTTCGAATCCTTCGATTAAGCTTTTCGGTTCCATCCTGTTAGCCCTCCTGATGTGCCTTCCTGGCAATTGTTATCAAATCCGGCCATTGTTATGTTTCGGGGACATACCTTTTGTAAAGTTCTTTTTTCCTTGGCCTGTCCGGAAATCGACGCTATTCAGTCGAAATAATTCCCAAACCGCTCGGCCAGATCGACCAGAGTCTTGGCCCCGAAACCGATTCCTCCGGCTTCGTAGTATTTCCAAGGCTTGTCTCTCATGAACGGCCCGGCGATATCCAGATGAGCCCACGGGGTCTTCCGAGGAACGAATTCCTGGAGGAACAAGCCCGCTGTGGAAGCCCCCGCCATCGGGCCACCAATATTGTTGAGGTCCGCATACGGTGTCTTGAGCAAAGCCTTGTATTCTTCGGGAAGTGGCAACTCCCAGAAGCTCTCTCCATGGTTTTCGCCCGAGGCGATCACCGCTCTGATCAGGTCCGGTGAATTGCCCATCACACCGGCAATGCTCTGTCCCAGCGCGCGGACACAGGCACCAGTGAGCGTCGCGATATCAACGATGTGTGTGGCACCCAGGTCGCCGGCCAGGCCCAGGCCGTCGGTCAGGATCAGACGCCCTTCGGCATCGGTATTGTCCACCATGATGGATTTACCGTTTCGGGCAAACCAGATGTCACCGGGGCGCTGGGCTTCGGCGTCCGGGGTGTTTTCGGCGGCCGGAACGATACCCACGACGTTCACGTTGGGTTTGAGTTTTCCGATCGCTTTCATGGCCGCCAGAACAGCCGCGCCCCCCGACATGTCGCCTTTCATTTCGAACATTCTGTCAGCCGGCTTCAGGGAAATACCCCCCGTGTCGAATGTCACACCCTTACCGACCAGCGCAAGTCGATGGGGTGATCCTTCCGCGCTGTAGGACAAGCTTATCAACCTGGGCTTGTTGGCACTGCCCCGGCCAACCTGGACCAGGCCGTTGAAGCCTTCTTTCTTGAGTTGATTGGGGTCCCAGATCCGGACATCCAGTTTGGATTCTTTGGCTATTTCGCGAGCGTCGGCGGCCATCCGCCGAGGAGTCACGACCGAGCCGGGTTCGTTGATCAGATCCCGGGCGTAGTTGACCGCATCCGAAACCGTCGTGTAACGATCCAGATAGCGCCGGTTCTGTTCATCGTTCGATTTCAGGGCGATCAGATCCACCCGCATCTTGTCGAAGAATTCCTGTTTCTCTTTGCTGTCCTTCCTGTAGCTCGAGAAGCAATAGGAGCCGAGAAGAGCCCCTTCCACAGCCTTTCCAACAAAGGGAGCCGCGTCGTCGGTGTTGAGTACGATCGAGACCCGCTTCAACCCGTGATTGCGGGCCGTGCGTATCGCCCTTGCCACATAGCTTTTCAGGTTTTCCCAGACGTTGAATGCCGGATCGAGTGAGGTCGAATATACGGCCAGGTGGGTAGACGCACTCCGACCGGCACGCGGGGCGAAGTACTGTTGCTTCAGTCGCTTCGATCTAAAATTTCTTCGGAGGCGATCGACGGTTTCCGTCAAGGGAGACCGTCCCAGATCGTGCAGGCGCGCATCTTTGTCGAGTATGACTACGAGGAGGTCTGTCTTGACCTTCTGTGGATTCTCGTAGCGGAGTTGAACTTTCATCAGGCTTGGATCCTCCAGAGTTATGTGTTCGAAGGGCTGATCTCCATCATACGTGCAGACCTCCTGTCCGACAATGTTAGTGGCCGAGTTGTGGACCTGTCTTGGCCCTGGAAAGGGTGATCTTGGGCCTCATGCGCTCTGAACTCCAGGTGCGGCTGAAGGATCAACTCAATAGAGAAGCGTTGACCCCTACTGGAGAACAGGGTGACCCCCTCGTTCAACTACAAAGCAACCCTTGCGTTACGGGCTATCACCGGATTCCGGCGCGCGAGGCTAAATGGGTGGATCTGCCGGCTTCGCTGGATCCGGAAATCAAGCGCGTTCTGGGGGAGCGAAGCGTCTCCCGACTGTATTCGCACCAGGTTCAATGTTACGAAAACGCGCGCCAGGGCGAAAACTCAGTCGTTCTGACGCCGACCGCTTCGGGCAAGACCCTCTGCTACAACATTCCCGTATTACAGAGCATCCTTGAAAACCCGGACCGGCGCGCACTGTATCTGTTTCCGACCAAGGCGCTGACCTACGATCAACTCGACGACCTCATACAGTGGTCGGATGCTCTGCCAGGTGAAATCCGAATCCATTCCTACGACGGAGATACCCCCCAGGATGCCCGCCAGGCGATTCGTTCCACCGGACATGTCGTTTTGACAAACCCGGACATGCTCCACAAGGGGATCCTCCCGCACCACACCAAGTGGACGCGTCTGTTCGAGAACCTGGAATATATAGTCATCGACGAACTCCACACCTACCGGGGCGTTTTCGGGAGCCACCTCGCTAATCTGTTCCGTCGCCTGGAACGGATCTGCCGCTTCTATGGAAGTACCCCTCGCTTCATAGCCACGTCGGCGACCATCGCCAATCCGAGGGAACTGGCCCAGGGGCTTACCGGAAAAGAATTCGAATTGATCCAGGAAAGTGGAGCACCGGAGGGCGAGAAGCACATGTTTTTCTACAACCCTCCGGTCGTTAACCAGCATCTTGGCATTCGACGTTCCTATGTTCAGGAAACCCGGCGGATCGCGGCCGGATTTCTTCGCCGGGCGAAGGGATCTATTGTCTTTGCGAACAGCCGGCTCATCACAGAGGTGCTGGTTCGCTATCTCAAAGAGGATCTGAGTCCGGGGATCGGTGAAGACGACGTTGTTGTCGGTTACCGCGGGGGTTACCTGCCTACCGAGCGCAGGGAAATCGAGCGTGGACTCAGGGAAGGCTCAATCCGGGGTGTGGTTTCAACCAACGCTCTGGAACTGGGTATCGACATCGGAAGTCTAGATGTGGCGATTCTGGCCGGATACCCGGGAACCGTTGCATCCACCTGGCAGCGCATGGGGCGTGCGGGGCGCCGAAGTGGGAGCGCCATCGGTATCATGGTGGCCTCGAGCGCGCCACTGGATCAGTACATTGCCAACCATCCGGAGTATTTCCTCCGGCAACCGCCCGAATCGGGATTGATCAATCCTGAAAACATTCACATCCTGATCAGCCATCTCCAATGTGCGACCTTCGAGTTGCCTTTTGCGGAGGACGAACTGTTCGGGGGCCACGATGTCGGGGAGATCCTCGAGTATCTGTCCGAAAGAGAGTTCATTCACAAGGCCGGGCAGAAGTGGCACTGGACGAGCGAGTCCTATCCGGCCGATTCGATTTCGCTCAGGAGTATCGGTTCCGACAACTTCCTCGTCGTGGAAACGACTGGAGAACCACGAATTATTGGTGAGGTTGACTATTCCAGCGCGTTTACGACGTTGCATGAAAAAGCTATCTATCTGCATCAGGGACAGCAGTATTATGTTCAGCAGCTGGATATTCCCGAGCGGAGAGCTTACGTCAAACGAGTCGAGTCGGAGTACTACACCGATGCGATTACTTATACTCATGTCCGGGCACTGGATACGGCTGAATCGGACCGAATCCATCAGCATGGTGAAGTCCACGTGGCGCACCAGGTCGTGGGCTTCAAGAAACTGAAGTTCACCACGATGGAAAACGTGGGTTCGGGAGAGCTCAGCATGCCGACCCAGGAGATGCACACAACGGCCTATTGGCTCGTGATCCCGCGAAGTATCTACGATCCCCTGCCGTTTTCAGCTTCTGCGCGCTTGGACGGAGTCTACGGTGTGGCCTATGCACTGGCGGCAATCGCCTCGGTCTTTCTGATGTGCGATCGTCGCGACTTGGGATCGTCCGTTCAGACCGGCGCCGAGGAAACACAACCGACCCCGGAGAAAGCCCTCCGACAGACGTCTGAGGTCGAACATGAACCCACCATCTTCATCTACGACAATTATCCTGGAGGGATCGGGTTGAGTCGGCCGCTCTACGAGATTCGAGAACGCATCCTGGGCGAGACCCGGCAGTTGATTCGTTCCTGTGCCTGCGACGAAGGCTGCCCGTCCTGCGTGGGTCCGTTTCCGGGAGCAAAAGAACCTTCACTGTTAATCCTGGACGCTCTGTGTGAGGGAAAGGCTCCACAGGTGACCTCAGCAGGTTCCATTCGAGAGGAATGACCCAGTTTCGAAAGGCGCTGAACCGTCTTAGAGGTGAGACTGCTTCGCCTCGGTTTTCGATTTCCGATCAGCTCAAATTTCTCAAAGACCCTCCCGGTTCCGAAACTTCTCGCGCGAGAATTTCTGGCCCACCTATGTGTTCCTTGCCCGATGGCCGAATCGAATCGACCGCTCAAGGCGAACACTACGTCATTACGAATTCATATCCCGACCCTCACTTTCACGGTAACGTCCGTCTGGATCGATTGTCGGTCGACGACCTTTCTGTGTTGCTCGATCTTGCCGGTTGTTCGCATAAGAACCTGGACCGAGAGCGAATCGTCTTTCTGGATACGGAAACGACGGGTGTGCACGGTGGTGTGGGCATGTGCCCGTTTCTGATAGGAATGGGCTTCTTTAGCGGAGATCAGTTTCACGTTGTTCAATATTTCATACGCGATTTCGACGAGGAAGGGTCGATGTTACTGGCCCTCGGTGAGTTCCTCGAGCGATTCGAACTGATCGTGACCTACAACGGCCGGACATTTGACCTGCCGCTGGTTCGGAACCGCTGCGTCCTGTCACGTCTCGAAAGTCCTTTCGAGCACATGTCTCACTTCGATCTTCTGTTCATAGCACGCAGGTTATGGCGGGCCGGTCACGGGAGCTGCCGGTTGACCGCGCTTGAAGAGAAGCTCGTCGGGTTCGGGCGTGGTCCGGACATTCCTGGTTCGATGATCCCCAGAGCTTATTTTGACTATTTGCAGTCGTCCGATGCGACGACCCTCACAAGGGTGTTCTCCCATCACGTCTACGACATCCTCTCCCTGGCCGCGCTTGCTATTCATGCGGCAGACGGGGTTGTTCGTGAGCCGGCGCCACTGGACGACGCCCTGGACGTTTATTCCCTGGGCAGGGTGTTCGACAAGGCTAGAAATCGCTCCAAAAGCGTTCGCTGTTTTGAAATAGCGTTGGCTTCGCCACTGCCCCCCGAAGTGCGGGTCCGGATTTTAGAACGTCTGTCTGTACTCTACCGGCGAATGGGAGAACACACCCGTTCCTTCCAGAGGTGTGAGGAGTTGATGCAGCGTTCCGAGTTCAGCATCGTCGGGTACGAAGGCGCTTCTATCTTTCACGAATATCATGGTAAGGACCTGGAGGCAGCGTCAAAGGTGCTCGATGAAGCTTTGGACCGGACCGCCGGCCTGTCATGGATGGAACGCCGCCGCGCCCGTTTAGAAGCCCGGAAGAAACGAATCGAGAAGAAAATGCAAAGAGTCATCAGAGATGCCGAACCGAGACTTGCAGAGGCGCAGATCTTTGCCGCAAAGGCGCAAAGACGCGAAGGGTTTGTGGCTGGCTGATGGACTTGAAGAGAAAGGTCCTGCTTGAATTAGAACTCTACGAGCATCCTTTTTTCGAGTTTTCGGCAGAGGAATCAGCGGACGGTGTCGATGTGTGTGTGCGCTCCAAGATCCGAGAGGTTCATTCGACTGAGTATCATTTCACTCTGACAGAACGAGAAATCGGTCATCCTCAGTTCAGATGGAGTTTCCAGGGATTGTTGTACGGGAACCTCAACGACTATATGGTCGAACTCTTCACCCGCTCTCCCGAAGTTTAGATCCCCGCGGCCGATCCCTCTCCGAACCTCATGTGAACTCCTCACTTCCTGCGCTGATGGTCAGGAACGTGTGTTCGAGGGGGAATATATAGTTGACCGATTCTAGGAACCCCCGGGTACCTCAACTCCAGGAAAACATTGACCTGAAGGACTCTGGTCGGATCCAAGCAAAGTTCAACGTCCGAGAAGATCGTTTGCGAGGACTTGAGACTTTTCTTGCGAATAACTCCCACCTGTAGTTATATTTAGCCGGAATTTCTGTAGGTGCGGTCTGTGACCGCACAACACTCTAAAGACATGGAATCCGGCACCAAACTCGGCCACTACGAGATCTCAACGCTCTTAGGGAAGGGTGGAATGGGTGAGGTGTGGCGTGCTCGGGACACGAAGCTCGGGCGTGAGGTGGCTATTAAGACAACGCCTGAGGAGTTTGCCGAGGATGCTGATCGGCTTGCCCGATTTGAACGTCCTACAGACAGACTCACGAGAAAACCGGAGAGGAATCTGCGGTAATTGGAGACTACCTGTTGAAAAGGTTGGCCACGGTTTTCGGCTTGTTTGCCGTCCTGTCTATCTTCTCTGGATCGCTCGACGGGCATCACTCGACACCACTATCGGTTGACAGGAGGAATCCGGTCACATTGCGCGGCACCGTCACGGAGTTCGTCCTACGGAGTCCCCATGCGTCACTCTATATCGACGTGAAGGACGAAGGGGGCGAAGTGCTCAATTGGGCTCTCGAAGGCGGTTCCATTCGCGGCTTCATCTTTACGGGTTTTACCCCAGTGACCTTGCCGGTCGGTCAAGAAGTGACCGTTGTCGCTTTTCCTTCCGTTACGGAAGCCCTCGCGGGCCAGTTGTCCTCAATCACTCTTCCCGACGGGAGGAGATACGGCGGAGGGCCGGATCCGGAGCCGGCACCGTAGGAGGCCGCGGGCCCACAATTTCATGCTGGATATTTGACATTGTGGTGATATACAAACTCTGAACCCGCAACAAGTACAAGGAGCAGCAACCATGCATTCATGGACACAAAAAGCGTGGAGTTTGTTGGCAACACTTGCCTTGCTAACCGCCGTCACGCTGGTGGGCACCGAGGACCTCAAGGCCCAGGCAAATTCGTGGCCGCCGGCCTTCCACGGGTCGTGGAATATCATGGGTAACGATTTCAATCAGTCTGAAGCCTGTGGGCATCTTACGAATACAGTGGGCAACCCCGTGATCCGGTGTTCGATTCCGTACAATGACCTAGAACCTTACTTGAGCCCTCGGGCATTGGCCTTAACGGAGATCTTTCGCCGCGATGAATACCTCTCACCGAAATGGCACTGCAAACCGCCGACGGTACCCGCCGCGTTGGATGGGATGATCCACACGTGGAGATTCGTGTCCGAGGTCGAACTGCAGATCATACAGAGTTACTACTGGCACACCCGCCACGTCTGGATGGACGGGCGAGATGCCCCACACCCCAGGGATTCCTGGTTTACGGGGTATTCGAGAGGTCGCTTCGAGGGAGACAACGAATTCGTTATCGAGACGACGAATTTCACATTCGACGTGGATGGAATCGACGACCATCTCCATATTCCCAGTTCGGACATGAAAAAGGTCACTGAGCGTTATATGTTGCTGGACGAGGACACAATGAGAGTGACCATCACGCTCGAGGATCCTCTCATGCTGTTGAGGCCTTTTACGTGGAGCCACATGATGACGCGGGATGCTGAACATGTGCCGATGGGCGTGTATAACTGCGATCCGGAATATAACCTGTTCGAAGTGGAAGGGACGGTTCCGGATCCATATGGTGCCGACATTTCCATCAATCGGTAGTGAGAATGTGGTGAGGGCTCAAGAGTCCTAGACCAACCTTGATGAGAACATTAGGAGTAATGGTCATGAGAATTCGTACTTGGGTTTCAGCATTGTGGGCGGTGGGGATCCTTGTTTCGCTGAGTGTCTCTGCCGTCGCACACCACTCGGTTACGACGTTTTGGAATACCGAGGCTCAGATAGAGGTAGCCGGAACCCTGGTGGGAGCTAGGATAATGAACCCACATTCGCAGCTCGCATGGACCGACGAAAACGGCGAGCGGTGGGTAGGAACCTCGGCTTCGCTACAGGGCATGAGAGAAGCCGGTTACGCCGGCAACGACACGATCGCGCCCGGCACTCGAATTACCGTTTCGGGTAATCCCCCGCATGCGAACGGCATGAGAGGCGTCCTCATTTATCAGGTGACCACCGAGGACGGCCGCGTCTTCAACATTCGTAATCCCGGGCAGTAAAGCCGGAAAAACGGGGCGATAGATCGTTCCTCTGTAGTTGGAGGAACGACGTTGCCGGAGCAGTCCGTGCCGCTGCTCCACACCTCGAATCAACATCGCCCAGAACTGGTTCCAAGAGCTGCGCGAGCGCGTGCCGGTGGAGTGAGTTCAGGCATCCACTTTTTGCACGCTTCGCTTAGCTCCGCGAAATGCTATGAAAGTCATGAACTTACCAGCCTGGAGTCCAGTCTGGTTCGGAACGACTTTCGACCCTGGTTTGAAGAACTGAAGGAACGGGTTCCGGTGCAGTGAAACATCGAAAGGTTCAGTTCGTGACAGCTTGTGTTGCACGTAACGGTAGGATGTGTCACGGGTGAGGCCATGTCCGACCTATCCCACCGAGATCTTCAGGAAATTAGAAACCTTCACGATCGGTGGATCGCCAGGGAGTTGGACGGAGATGTTCTGGGGGTGCTGCAACTATGCACCGACGACGTGCAGTGGCTTGTTCCTAACTCGGAGCTACTTGTTGGCAAGGTAGCGGCTAGAGAGTTGTTGGCAGAGCCGGGTGTCGAGATTCGAGAAATCCAGACGGCCGACATCCAGATTCGTGGGAGCGATTCGTTCGCGTACAAGACTAGTACTTACAGCACGCGCTATGCCGCTGCAGGAAGCTCCGAGGTGAGGGTTACGGCGGGAACGCATCTATGGATCCTACGGAGGACGGGCGGCGAGTGGCAGGTGGCGCTTGTGACGTGGCAACCGGTTGCCACATAGTCATTCCCTGCCGCCTAATAGCGTTTACGTGTTTCGTACGAGCGATGGGAGTTGCCGTTCGACCTACGTTGTTCTCAACTGGTTTGGAGAACTGAGGGAGCGGGTCCCGGTTCCCTAAACGACCATGAAATGATTCTCAACGCCTGATAAATCATCTTGTCGGACGTTGAGAATTGGCCTAAATACAAGCGTTGACCTTCTGATTGCTTACAAACCCCTCCCTTAGTATTCTTTAGCGAGTTTTTAGGTCTTCTTGCCTGTCAGTCCCACCCGTGTCTCCGAGCCCGAGTGAGCATGAAGTGAACCCAGCAGATAGTAGCACTGGTGGTTCGCCACTCACATGCGCTCCATGGTATATTCCCGGTATCCTACGCGAATCACCCAATGTAAATCTTGAGGAGACATCAGTGGCTAAGCAGATCACCCGGAGCAGCTCCCCCCGGCAACCGATCAGTCGCCGCGCCATGCTGGTAGGCACGGCTAGCGTCCTGGGTACGGCTGCCATGCCGTTCGGCAAGGCGCATGCCCGGCAGCAAGAGCAGCCGACGGTGCCCGACGATCCAACTAAGGTCCAAGGGCGAGGCGCCAGTGAGCTGGGCACGAGGTCAGCATTCGAGCAGCCTAGGCGGCTGTACTCCAGCGAGCGGCCGACCAGCTCCCGTACGCCGCACCAGGATCTCGACGGCATCATCACGCCGTCCGACCTGCACTTCGAGCGGCATCACGGTGGCATCCCGGACATCGACCCGGAAAGACACACGTTGCTCATCCACGGTATGGTCGATCGGCCGACGATGTTCACGGTGGCCGATCTGAGGCGGTTCCCCTCACGCTCGGTCATCCACTTCATGGAATGCTCCGGCAACGGCGGCGGCTCCTATCGCGACCGCGCGACCGAGGAACGCACGCCCCAGGCGGTCGACGGCCTGACGAGCACCAGCGAATGGATAGGCGTGCCGTTGGCGACGCTCATGCAGGAGGTTGGGGTGCCTGCTGAAGCCACGTGGATCCTGGCGGAAGGTGCCGACGCAGCGGTCATGACGCGCAGTATCCCGATGTCCAAGGTGATGGATGACGCGCTGATTGCGTATGGGCAGAACGGTGAGGCGCTGCGGCCGGAGCAGGGATATCCGGTGCGCCTGTTCCTGCCGGGCTGGGAAGGCAACTCCAGCATCAAGTGGATCCGTCGCATCGAAGTCGGCGACGAGGCCTTCATGACGCGCGAGGAAACGTCCAAGTACACCGACCCGCTGCCGGACGGCACGGCGCGTCAATTCAGCTTCACGATGGACGCAAAGTCGATCATCACATTCCCAGCCTACCCCGATACGTTATCCGAGCGCGGGTGGTGGGAGATCTCCGGGCTGGCGTGGAGCGGCCGCGGCAGGATCGTGCGGGTCGAGATCACGACCGACGGTGGCCGTACGTGGCAGGACGCCCAGCTACAGGATCCGGTGCTGCCGATCTGCCACACGCGGTTTCGCGCGGTGTTCAACTGGCAGGGAGAGGAAACCGTCATCCTGAGCCGCGCGACTGACGAGACGGGCTACGTGCAGCCGACGCTCGACGAGCTGATTGCCGTGCGCGGTATCGGCACGAGCTATCACTACAACCACATCCGTGGGTGCCGTGTGCGCCAGGATGGGTCGACGGTGTTTGCGGTGGATGGGTAGGAGCGGAGCTCGGGGCCACAGCCACTTGAGAACTGAAAACTGAATGAGCTTCCTCACCACCGCAGATTGCGACCCGGATGGAGTAACGGATTGATGTCAAGGTATCGACTTGTACGCGTCGGTTTCGGCGTAAGCGTGGTGAGGGCATTGGGTGTCGTGCTGTTGGCAGTTCCGATCTACATGCAGGCCCAGCAGGGCACCGAACAGCAGCCGCAGCGGTTCGGTTTCGGCCGCCCTGCCACGGAAGCTGAGATCGCGGCCTGGGATATCGACGTCACACCAGACGGCCGGGGCCTGCCGGCTGGCAGCGGCACCGCCGAGCAGGGTCAACAGCTGTACATCGAAAAGTGTGGGATGTGCCACGGCCCGAACGGCGAGGGCCAGCCGTTCGATCAGCTCGTCGGACGAGAGCCACGTGAAGGATTTCCGTTCGGCAACGAGCCCTCGCTCGCAAGAACGATCGGTAACTACTGGCCGTTTGCTACTACCCTGTACGACTACACCTTCCGCGCGATGCCGTTCGACGCGCCAGGCACACTCGAACCGAACGAGGTCTACAGCCTGACCGCTTATCTTCTCTATCTGAATGACATTATCAGCGAGGACGCGGTGATGAACGCCGACACGCTCCCACGGGTCGAGATGCCCGCCAGGGACAAGTTTGTTACTGACGACCGAAGGGGAGGCACAGAGCTTCGCTGATGACCCACAGTCAGGCTTCAGTGAGTTCGTGAGCACTGCCGTTCATCTCGGAACTTCGCCCGGATATCACGAATCATCGCAGTTGCGCGGCATGACGGCAGACCAGAGTGACGATCGGAACGAGACAATTTGGAGGAGTTGAGGACTTTCAGTCCTGCAAGATTCGACTGAGTGCCTGGATCTCGGCAAGGCTCTCCTGCATTCTAACGAACTCCGGACCAAGAACGTGATCCAGCTCATCCAAGAATCGAAATTCCATTCCATACCGTCCGGAAGCGGACTTGCGACACGCACTATTGTTAAGGAGGCCGTTATGCGTCTGATATGTGCGTTGGTATTGCTGAGTGCTGCGATGCTATCGGTGTCCCCGTATGGTGCAGCGGAGCGAGGCGAGCGGAGTCAAGCGGAGAGCCAAGGCGTGGAACCGTTCCGCGTCATAGGCAATATCTACTATGTCGGCGGCCAATATGGCTCCTATCTCATAACCACGCCAGAGGGTCACATTCTCCACGACACGGGCAGCGCCGATATGCATGCGCTCATCGTGTCGAACGTCGAGAAACTTGGGTTCAACGTCCGGGACATTCGGATCATGATCTCGAGCCATGCGCATTGGGACCACGTTGAGGGACATGCGGCAATGAAGCGGGTGACCGGCGCGCAAGTTGTCGCGCTCGGCGGCGACGCGGTGGCGCTCCAGTCAGGCCAGGACAACTCGGCTCTCGGAGCCCGAGGCTGGGAGCCTGTCACGGTGGATCGCGTGATCGAGGACGGTGACACCGTCGCGTTGGGCGGGGTAACGTTACGCGCCCTCTGGACAGGTGGCCACACGCAAGGAGCAACGATGTGGATGACAACTGCCCAGCAGGGTGGGAATGCCTACTCCGTCGCTTTCCGTGGCGGCGAAATTCCGAACGCTGGCGTTCAGCTCTTCAACAATCCCAGGCACCCGACGGTTGTGGCCGATACGCAGAGGACGCTTCTACGGCTGAGGGATCTCGAACCTCCCGACCTCTTTCTCCACAACCACCCGCAGAATCCGCCCCGCGAGTTGGACCCGGCTCTTCCTGTCGATTCGGGGTGTGTGACCTGCTTTGACGCGGAAGGGTGGAGGGGTTACGTGGAGGGCGTCGAGACCCGATTCGACGCGATGCTTCAGGAGGCCGAAGGCCGGTAGGATGAGCAGATCAATATCATCCTGGACTGGTTTGAAGAACTGAGGGAACGGGTGCCGGTCCCCTAATCGACCATGAAAATGATTCTCAACGCCTGTTAAATCATCTTGTCGGACGTTGAGAATTAATACGGATGTTGACCTTCTGATTGCTTACAAACCCCTCCCTTAGTATTCTTTGCCGAGATTTTCACGGTATTGTCAGCGACATACTTTAAACATGGAATCCAGCACCAAACTCGGCCAGTACGAAGTCCTTTTTCCAAGTTTCCGGACCACCTGCATACCTTCTACATCCGATATACGGGTTTTGTCCCCGCCTCACCGCCCATTTCCTAAAACTGAGACGCTGCTGTCGTGCGTTCTTTGGCGGTACTGGAGCCTGGGCCACGACCCTCTCGATTAATGACCAGGTGGTATCGTTTCTGATCGTCTGCGTGTGTGCGGGAATAGGTCTCCGGATCAACCTGGCCACGATCGTTGAGATTGGTTGGAAGGCCGTAGTCGCGGGTGCCTGCGGCTCGATCGGCATGGCCGGGGTATCGCTCGTCATGCTGCTGTTTTTCGCCAGAAACTCTCCGTGGCTCGTGCTCACTTCCGGGGGCATCGCACTCGTTATTTCCTTTGGTCTCTACCGATTGGGACGGCTCATCCTACCGGAAACGACACAGCTAAGGCATCGCCTCGCTTCGAGAGCGCCACTGTCGTTACGCGAGGCGGTTGACCTATTCGAGTACTACGACTTGGAAGAGGATCTCACTCCAACAGTCGCGAAAAGGATCTTGAAGCAGGTCTACCCGGTCATCGGAGAGCTCGAACCAATACGAAAGAGCGCGATTCTTCCTCCGATCAACTACCGACGCGCCATCTACTGGGAGAGCAAGAAAGGAAACGGTTCGTTGGTCGGAATTCAGTGGACCGCGGGTACCCGCGCTCATATCCACTCCCACAATTGCGTCGGGTTGGGCAAGACCGTCGAGGGACAGCTCGAGATTACGCACTTCGATCGACTGAGCGAGAACCGGCTCCGACTGACCCAGCGAGACGTCATTCATCCGAGTATGCTGATGGAGTTGGATGGCCCGAACACCATTCATGCCGTCTCGAACACCTCGGGTCAGGATGCCATCGACATTCACTTCTACGGGCCACCTCTTGGAGAAGTCGCCGCCCGCTTTTTGCCGCGGGGGAAAGACAGTGTAGAGAGCCTGCAACTGGGGTCAGAGGTTGTGGTCAGCGTCGAGAGAGAGGAGTTGCCCGGAAAGGTCGTGGGCGATGGTGCTTGGCGCGACGCCACGCGCGAGGTAGTAGATAGCAGTCCAGAGCCTTGACGTCCGCCTATCGCTACCTCTCCACCGGTCAGGACATAGGTGACATATTATGACGTGTCCCCGATGGACGATTCCCGGCGCTGAAACGTACTTTCCAGAACGACGGTGAGATGCAACGATCCCAAGTCAAGATCGTCCTAGACTGGTTTGAAGAACTGAAGGAACGGGTGCCGGTTCCTTGATTTTCGAGGTCAAGTCCTGAGAAATCATCTTCTCGGACGTTGAGAAGTTTCCTTTTCCGGGCGACACTTTGGGGGTCAGCCTATCGTGTCTTCTACCTCCCACCACCTGGGGCGTTTTCTTCCTGACTCATCAATTGATTCAGGGTCTCCCGATACTCCGGATAGAGCGTTTCGCTGCCGTCTTGCGTTGATTCGTAAGGAATCCCGAGAAAATCCGAAATCTGTGTATGACGTGTTCCCAACGGATGGTGAGGAAGGTAACCCTCGTCCCAGATGACCTCTTCGGCTGCGTTCCAGCCCGGGGCTGTGGGAACATTGAAACGAGTGTTCGCATGCCGATTGTGTGCCAGGATATGGTCCCCGGTACGGACGTAGGGCTCCTCGAGATAGACCGGATCCTCGGTGAACTGGACGATCGTCAGCCGATCCCCGTGGCGTATGAAGTGCTCGGTCATCGTCGCCTGGTCACTCGCCGGAGCGCCGTTACGCTTGTGGTATCCGTGTTTCATGTGCGTGGTCGTTACCACCAGTATTCCACGCTCGAACCGTCCGGTCGAAAATCCATTGTAGGTGTGTCGGCATAGTCGGGAGGACGCTCCCGACCGTCCATCCAGATGATCCGGTCCAGGTTGTACCCTCCCGTAATTCGGTATGCCACAAGCTCCCCGGTCACCGGATGTATTTCCTTCGCCATCCTCCAATTGTTGATGACCCCACGCATGGAATACTGGACAGGATGCGGACGGAATGTCCAGGCAGGGTGGGAGTAGATGGCAAGATCGAAGGCTGCGCCTTTCTGCCTTCCGGCATCGTTGTACGGTATGCCCAGGTAGTTGCCGAGCCACGCATCGTGCTGGAGCCCGTTTGCTCGGGGACCTGCCGTGGGGGGCCCAACACGATCGTCTCCTTCAAACGAGTTGTCGATCCACTCGCCAGAAAAATCGATTATCCCGGGAAAACGCGCGCCCCTCTGGGCAGAGATGGGCGTGGTAAGCCCCGCCACCATGAGAACGGACAGCCCCACGAGTCCGATCACCTTCGCCATTTGCACCTTCCTTTCTCCTCGATCGAGCAGTCCCATAACGGAGCCGGTTCAGGATATTTGGAGCCCTGTGGCTCCGCGGAAAGAACGTGCGGAAAAACTCTCGCGGCCGTGCGCTTGACTCTCCTGCTGACGCGGCCGCTATTATGCCTATTATTGGCGGAAAGCTCTGGCATGTACAAGAGAAACAGGAGGTGCCCGAGATGATCGTGAAAAGTGAGTCTCAGGTCCTGGGAAATCATCTTCTCGGACGCTGAGAATTTCGCTGTGACAGATTCATTGCACATAATTTCTGCCTTTCGTATCCTTTAACCAGCTTTTCAAAATGGAATCCGGCACACAGCTTGGAGGGTCCCGTCCGGCACCCCGGTTGGTGTATCGATGTAAATAGATATGGAGGACAATTGACGATGAAGAAGCTGATGTTACTCGCCCTCGGGCTGTTCGTCTCCAGCGGCATCGCCCTAGCTCAGCTCCAGGCTCCCCGACAGGACAACACGCCTGCGGTTGGCTCGACAGCTCCGGAGTTCGGACTCGACGAACTCCGAGGGCAGACGAAAGTGCTGCTGGCGTTCTTCCCGGCCGCCTTCACTCCCGGTTGAACGCGAGAGTTCACCGAGGTCGGTGAAAAGTACACCGAGTTCCAGACACTCGGTATCGAAGTCGTCGGCATTTCCACAGATAGAGCGGACCGCCAGCGCGAATTCGCGGCTTCAGTCAACACCCCCAACCCATTCGTCAGTGACCCCGATGGAACGATCATCGGCCGTTACGGAGCCGGGAGCGGAGGCGGTGCGGCAAGCCGCTTCTATTTTCTCCTCGATGAAGAGGGCACCATCCTCTGGAAGGACGTCACGGGCCGGCTGATTCCCGTCGACGCGCTCCTCGCTCAACTTCGGGAGGTAGTCGGCGGCGACTGAAAACTGGCGTACCGAACAGATTCGCGGAGACGTCGCTGAAAGACCGGGTGCCGGTGCCCCGATACTTGAGGTCAAGTTCTGATAAATCATCTTCTCGGACGTTGAAACGCTCATTTTTGAGGTCTTTTCTGAATGTCCGGGAAAGTCGTTCTGGAGGACCTGACCTTCTGATTGTGTCTAACACCCACCTCGAGTATCGTTTAACGAGTTTTTCAGTAGACCGCTCAACTGGACACTTAGTCCATGCGATCGGGCACAAGACTCGGTCCCTACGAGATCCGAGCCAGATCGGTGAGGTGGTAGGGGAGAGGTGTTTCGCGATACCGACACCGACCTGAATACGAGGAGATCACCATGTCTCACACGAATTATCCACGGCTTCGAATCCAGCTCATTCGCTTGACGCTGGGCGTGTTCCTGCTCCCTGGTTCCGTCCTCGCGCAGAGCGTTTTTACGCACGTACACATGCGTGTACCGGACACAACCGAAGCGGCGGTGTGGCATCAGGCGCTGCTCGGCGGCGAGGTAGTCGCGCGTGGCCCTGGACAGGCTGTCCGTTACGGCAACGGCATGGTTATGACAATGCCCACCGAAGGTGAGACGCGACCGAGCCAGGGCGGTGTCATCGATCACTTTGGCATAGCCGTTGAAGACGTCGCCGCTACCGTGGCACTCGCCAGGGAAATGGGCGCACAGATCCGGGACGAGCCGCGGGTCGGTATCACGGCATCAACCATCGCGTTTATCGAGGATCCCTGGGGAACGCGAATCGAACTACTTGAGGACCCTGTCTACACGGGAGTGAATCACGTCCATTTCATGGCGAGCGACGCGGACGGCGTTCACGAGTGGTTCCTTGAAGTGTTCGGAGGCGAGGATATCCCGGCACGCGGCAAGGGGCAGTTTCACACCATCTTGTACGGCGACTTATGGGTCCAGATTTCGCAGGTTCCGGAGAGTGATACAGCGCCGAGCCGCTACCGGTCACTCGATCACATGGGTTTTGGCGTACCCTCGCTGGAAGAGTTCCGCGAAGTTCTCGAAGCCTCCGGATACGAGCCCTATCTGGTTAGACCCAACCCGCCGGGCTCAGACCTGATGTTCTTCGAAGGGCCCGCAGGCATCCACTTCGAGATCGCAGAGGTCGTCGCTCCCTAGACTACGCTGTACCCGACGCTGGAAATGAAATTTGGATAAGCATCTTCAACTTCGGCTCCGGAGCTTCCGGATAAAAGTCCTCGGAAATCCCCTTCTCGGACCTTGAGAATCTCAGCAACGGAAACTAGAATTGCGCAAATGAATATTTCTTGTCTCACTCAACGGTCGCGGGCCTTGTTTCTAGCGCTCTTGTTTGCTGTTGTAGTGTCCTGCCGTCCGGACCCGGTGGAAGCGATTTCACCACAGGTGTCACCACGCCAGAACATAGACTTTGGGCAGGCACGCAAACAGATGGTCGAACAGCAGATCGAAGCTCGAGGAATCCGTGACTCTCGGGTTCTTGAAGCCATGGCACGGGTTCCCCGACACGAGTTCGTTCCCGCGGATTATAGAGCCTTGGCCTACAACGATGCGCCCCTACCAATTGGATTGGATCAGACTATCTCGCAGCCCTACGTTGTTGCTCTGATGACTGAACTCGTTCAGACGGAACCGGACGGCCGTCTTCTCGAGGTCGGAACGGGATCGGGATACCAGGCCGCCGTCGCCGCCGAGCTGGTGGCCGAAGTCTATAGCATTGAGATCATTCCGGAGCTGGCCCGCTCCGCGGGAGAGCGACTCGAACGACTCGGGATTTTGAACGTCTCGGTACGGGAAGGTGACGGGTACCTGGGATGGCCCGAGTTCAGTCCCTTCGATGGAATCCTCGTCACGGCCGGAGCCAAGGAGATTCCTCAACCTCTGATTGCTCAGCTCAAGCCGGGAGCCCGGATGGTCATTCCCGTCGGTGAACCGGCCTCCATCCAGATCCTGAAGGTGATTGAAAAATTGCCCGGAGGTGGAGTCGATATTCGTGACATCACTCCGGTCCGATTTGTCCCACTGCTCCGTAGTCAGTAGTCCGCGCGACGCCAAACCTTTAAAGTGAGGGCGGCGGTCCGGGGAACGGAGCTGTTCCACCTTCAGCCGCTGAAATCCATTCTCAGGTCCTCGGAAATCCCCGTCTCGGACGTTGAGGCTTTTCTCTGGAATTCAGATTTTTCGCCGTTCTCTGCTACCAGAACAAACGGGCAGTCGCCGTTAGTGTTTCGAGTTTACGTTTTTGGTCCTCAAAGGATAGGGCGTTTCCGATGATCGAGGTTCCGAAGCCGCATTGGGGACTGATGGCGAGACGTTCTCTGGGGACGAAGCGTGACGCTTCTCGGATACGGTCGGTTAGATCTTTGACGGTTTCCCTGAGTGGGGACTTGGTGGTCACGAGACCGAGGACCACCGTTTTGTCTTCTGGCACCTCCTTCAGCGGTTCGAAGGATCCAGAGCGGGGACCGTCATATTCCAGCAGGAAGCGCTGGGCACCGATCCTCTTGAAGATCTGTTTAGCTATAAGATCGTAGCCCCCTTCCACGAGCCACCGGCTGCCCTGGTTGCCCCTGCAAAGGTGGAACCCAAACGTTACACCGGGGTGGCTTCCAATCACAGCGTTGTCCATCTCGATCCCCGCCTGCAGCCATTTCTCTGACGTCCAACCACGTGATTCGTAGAACTGCCGTAGCCTGGAATCGAGGAGAAGCGGATAGTGCGGCGCGTCAAGCTGGATGTAGGTCGCTCCGCAACGCACCAGTTCGGCGACTTCGTCTTTGAGGATGTCGGTCACGTCCCCCAGGAACGCCTCCAGCGTGGCATAGGCGTTCGAGGACTTCTGCTTGGACCAGAAGTTAGAAAAGAGGCTTGGGCTCGGGAGAGTGACCTTTGGGATGCGCGTAGTTCGCTCCTTGAGGTAGACGAACTCTCCTACGGAGAGCCACCGCTTCCTTTTCAGCTTCGAGACCACGCCGAGCGAGTGGGGCCGCTTAGTCCGCTGGTTCCCGATCCGCACGTCCCCCTTCCAATCGCCCCAGAGAAAAGCGTCCAAGTCCCATTCTCCGAAACCCTCCACCGCTTCAGTCATCTGGCTCTGGAAGGAGAGCCGTCGCTGCTCCCCGTCGGTGACTACCTCCAGGCCAGCTTCCTCCTGCAGGGCGATGGCCCGATCAACCGCGCTATCCTCGATGGCTTTGAATGCTTCGGTAGAGAGGACACCCGACAGGAAATCGTTTCGTGCTTCCAGGAGGTCAGGAGGACGAAGGAGGGAGCCGACCACGTCGGCACGGGCTGTAAGCATGACGTTTTCTCGCTTGTCTAACGGGTGAGTCTTGACTGACGATGCTTCAGCACGTTTGTAAAGCCGTCGCTCGAATGTATTCGTTTCATTCCTGGATTCATTTAGCAACCTGGCGCGGCCGAGGTCGGCCAGATGCGAACCTCATGAACGTTGTGACGTAAGTCGCGGCGTCGTCATCGGGGGTTCTTCTTACATATTGGTTCGCTATGCGCAGGCCATGTGCTTCAAAGGACTCTCGATGGCCTGGCGTGAGCAGCCAAGGAGGGCCGGACTGAAAAGACCGCTCTGTCTCATCCACCAGGGCAATGACTAGAAGTTGACCGTCAACGGCCACATATCGGGCGATCTTGGCAATTACTTCATCCTCATACTTTGGTGGCAAGGCCTGGATCGTATAAATCTCGAGCACAAAATCAAATCGGCGATCCCATTGCAAGTTCTCTGAAAACAGATCAGCCACTACAAAATCGACGTTGGATTGGGAAAAGCGCTGTTTGCAATAGTTAATGGCGCTGGGAGATACGTCAAAAGCGGTGACGTTGAAACCAAGGGACGCCAGTGTCATGGCGTCATCTCCCATGCCACAGCCAATCACGAGTGCTGTTTTACCTGCGCCATTTAATTCGTTTTGCTCCGACCAGTGTCGAAAATCCGGGTGGGTTGTCATGTTGGCCCACGGGATTCCGCCGCCACGTTCATCCGACGCCGAGTACAACTCTTCGAACCAATCCGTCGGGCGGTCTTCATTCGGGTTAATCATTTTGAGTCTGTTTCGATTTTGAATTAGGGGCGAATGGACAGCCCACGAGGTCATTACAAAAGGTGTGTAAAAGTCATCAGGCGGCGGCCTTCGATTTCATCACGACTCTGATGCCGTCAGCGAATTGCTGACCATCATAGACCTCTTGTAAGAGTTCGGATCCTTTTAAGTGTCGCCAAGCCTTCTCAGCGACACGTAGTAGCTTCCAGATCATTGCCGTTGCATTCTCGACACGCTTGAATCGGCGAGCGGCGTTGGTGCGGAGGCGAACCATGTCGAAGGGCGATTCGACGATGTTGGTTGTTCTCAGATGCACCCAGTGTTGTTTCGGGAACTCATAGAAAGTAATCATCCGGTCCCAGTCCCGCAACAGCGTCTCACCCGCTTTGGGATAGTTCTTCTCATATCGGCGGACGAACTGATCCCGCTTTCGTTCGCAGGCCGCGCGGGAGTTCGCGAAGGCCATCCCATGAAGCAGCTGTCTGGCCGCGGGCTGCTCGGTCTTCGGCAGATGATCGACCACGTTGATCGACTTGTGGTTCCAGCAGCGTTGTTCCTGGCCCTGGGGCTGTTGCTCGGCCAGCGCGGACCAGATGCCCAGGTGACCGTCCGCGACAGTCAGCCGTCCCAGCTTCAGGTCCCGTCTCTGGAGATTGCGCAGAATGCGGCTCCAGGACTCCTTGCTTTCCCGCTGCCCGCTCTCACAGGCCAACAGCACTTTGCGCCCGTCTGACAAGGCTCCGATGATCACCAGCAATGCCGCTCGCTCTTTCGCGATCCCCGCTTTCACGTACAAGCCGTCTGCCCACTGGTACACGACCTCGAGGCCGGACAGGTCCTGCTGGACCCACTCGTCATACTCCAACTGCCAGGTCGATTTCAGTCGTTGGATCGATGCTCGCGACAACGGAGCGCCAGCGCCAAGCAGTCCGCGCATGGCCTGCTCGAAGTCCCCTGTGGCCAGACCGTGGAGGTAGAGATCGGGAAGTAGCTCGCCCAGCTGTTTCGATTTCCGTCGAAAATACGGCAGGATCTGACTCTCGAACCGCTCGGCGGTGTTTCGAACCCGAGGTCGTCGAACCTCCATCGTACCGTTCACCATTGCGAAGCGTCGCGGTTTCCCGTGACCGTTCCGGTATCCTCGTCGATTCGGACTCCGCTCCGACTTTTCCCGACCCAGAAATTGAGTGACTTCGTCCTCGAGCAGCTCCTGTAGCCAGACTTGGACCCGGGATCGCGCCCAGTCCTCCAAACCTTCATACGCGTTCGTTGACGCCACTGATGCCGGTATGTTCTTCTTCTTCATGGGTGGTGTACCTTTCTCCCGATTGCTGCCGGGATTGCTTAGGGTTTCGAATTCACTGAAAGCGTACACCGCCTTCTCTTTTTACACACCGATTGGAACGACCTCCAGCCCACTCACCAAAGTATCATTGAAGTCGCCCCGCTTTCGTGGATGGGTCAGTACGCGCCGGATACAACCAAGGAGTTGCCTACGGGTCACCTCACCAGTGCTCGACCCTATCAGATCCTGTTCTCGGACCTTGAAAACCCCCGTTTTTAGGCCTTTTTTCAAAGTCCGACAATGTCGTTTGCGAGGATTTGAGACTTTTCTTGCGAATAATTCCTACACGACCAACGGGGTAACTCATATGGCTGGTTATGGACGAAAAAGAAATCCGGAGTGTTCTGCTTGACGCTGGCTGGGGGGAACCGCAGGTCCGACAGGCCCTAGCGGGCTACGGTGAGAGCCCGTACGGGATCCCGGTTCCAAAACCGCGAAGGTCAGAAGCGCGTGAAGCGTTCATCTATCTGGTTTTGTTCGCGACAATGTACCTGAGAGTTATAACCGAATCTGGTGTTTAAGGGATTGAGGAAGAGCGGCGTATCTGGTTGATTTGTTGTTTACCAGACTTCAAAGCAACCAAGGGAGATACGCCACTATGAGCAAGAGTAACGTGAATGGACCGGAGGGTCGAGAGACGATTGAGGATCCGATAACAGAGCTACTACGAGTTGGAGCTCAGCAACTGATCCAACGCGCGGTGGAAACCGAATTGGCGGAACTGCTATCCCACCACGGCGATCGGAGAACCGAGACGGGCAACGCCGGGGTGGTGCGCAACGGTTATCTGCCTGAACGTGAACTGCAGACCGGTTTGGGGCCGGTAACGGTCCAGATCCCGAAAGTCCGAGCGAAGACTGGCGACCCGGTAACGTTCCGGTCGGCCCTGGTACCTCCCTACATTCGGAAAACGACCTCGTAACGCAAAAAAAGTGGGACCGCGCGGCGCCCAACTTCGATCTGATGGCCTCCTACGGCCCGGAGAAACGATGGGGTCCGTACAAAGAAGCGCTCTTCGACAACATGGGCAGCGGCAACATCTTGTTTCTCGCCGTCGGCACGGGGCTCGACGTGCAGTTCTTTCCGAGCGGCAAGACGATCCTCGGCATCGACATCAGCCAGAAGATGCTCGACCAGGCCGCAGAGCGTGTCGGCCAGTACCAGGGTGATCTAACGGTGGAGCAGATGGATGTGCTCGACCTGCCGTTCGAAGACGGTCACTTCGACCAGGTGTTCACGTCTTGCACATTCTGCTCGGTGCCGATCCCCATCAAAGGGCTCGAAGCACTGCGCAAGGTGTTGAAGCCGGGCGGCGATCTATACATGTTCGAGCACACCGGCAGCCGGTACTACCCGTTCAAGCTGATGCTGAACCTGATGACGCTGATCACGCGCGTGATCGGACCCGACATGAACCGCCCGACGGTCGACAACGTGCAAGCGGCCGGTTTCGAGCTACAGGACGTGCAACACGTCTATCTGGACGTCGTCAAAACGATTCACGCGACTGCGTAAGGGGTGCTGGGCGAGGGTCGGCAGACAATTTCTAGCCTCAGCCGTCCTGAAATTCATTCTCAACGCCCGTTAAATCATCTTCCCGGAAGTTAAGAATTGGGCAAATTGCTGAGGACATTAGTAGGAGGAGATCATGATGCAGGAGCACGTTTTTAGACGGTGCTTGAGCTTTGTCGTAGTTGGTTTGATTCTTTTAGAGGCCGATGCAGCGATCGCCCATCATTCAATTACCCCCTATGACCAGAATACCTTCTCGGAATTGGAGGGAGTGATTTCGGCAATACGCTGGAGAAATCCTCACCTCGGGCTGAGGCTTATGGTTGAAAACGACACCGGTGAGCAAGAGGTATGGGAACTGGAAGGCGACTCTGTGAACGCGGCGGCACGAAGAGGGTTGACCCGAGAAGGTATCCGAGTGGGTGATCGGGTCAGGGTCGCGGGATGGCCTTCCAGACGTGGACGTCGAGAGCTATTTGCGATCAACATCCTCCTGCCCAACGGGGAAGAGACGATTTTGACAGATATTGATTTTCCATTGAGATGGACTGAGGAACGAGCGATTCGTACCACTGACCTGACTGATACTGACCTGGGGCGAAGCATATTTCGGGTCTGGAGTTTTGGCGCGCTGTACCGGCCTAGAATGCCGTTCGTGTTAACACCTCCCGCCGAGGCCGCAAGATCAACCTGGGATCCTTCAACCGACATGCTGGCGCTTCGCTGCATTGCGCCGGGCATGCCGAATGCAATACTCAACCCATATCCCATTGAGTTCATCGACGAGGGAGACCAGATTCGCCTGGAGATAGAGGAGTGGGAGGCCACTCGGATGATCGACATGACCTCAAGGGGAATTCCCGCCGATGCGCCCACAAGTCCACTTGGCTATTCGGTCGGGCGCTTTGAAGGGAATACGTTACTGATCGAAACAGCACGAATCGATTTTCCGTACCTGGACGATGGGGGTACGCCGATGAGCGATCAGGTGGAGATGGTCGAGCGATTCACCGTCAGCGAAGACGGAAGTCGCCTTAACTACAAAGTCTCAGTCACCGACCCGCCGAATCTTGTTGAACCTGCGATATGGGATGCAGCCTGGAGTTGGGTGCCGGGCACAGAAATTCGACCATATGAGTGCGATGTGGAGTGAAGTACTGAGGGCAACTTTCGACAAAGAAAAATGCCGATTCCGGGGACCGAAGGCGCCACGGCCGTACTATTCCGGCGCGGGCAAGTAGTCACGAAGTTCGCATTCGTACGGGTAGATGTACTCCCCTGGCACATGTTCCGTCGTCCAATCAAAGGGTCGAGTGAAAAACGTTGTGTCGTTGATGGTTCGCGTCACCGTGAGCAATTGACCATCTTCACTGATAGAGAATCGCTCCGTGATCTGGGTATCATCGGAATAGGGTCCAAAACCGCGCTCGTAAAAATAGCCGCTCATCAGGTGAGTGACCTCCACTATGAGCGTATCTCCTTCCCAACGACCCACCGACAGCCCCATGCGGCTCGGCGGCTGTCCCGGGGGCTGGTTCACCCCGTCGATGTAAACGCGGCGCACCTGGTGATCGTACTCAAACAAAATATGCACGACGTCCTCTCCTTGCAGGATTTCCATCGGGAAGAACGATGTGCCGGTTACTCGTCCGTAATCGATCGAGCAACCCATAGCCGGGTCAGTGTCCTGGACGTAGTCCTGCCAGGCGGCCCGACCAGCGTCGGAAAATGGAAGTTCCATGGAGAGGAAGCCACTGCGGCCGTGATTTCGACCGGGCGCCGCCACCCAGATTCCACTTAGATCGGGCACAATCGCGTCCTCTGGTCCTTGATTCGTCTGCCCTTCTGCCTGGAATCCGGAGAGTATGAAGAGTGCCATGAGGGCTCCGGTTGTCAGAGTCGTTGGGAAATCCATGGCTAATTCCCCAGGGAGAAATTGTTGGGTGAGCCAAGGCCCACAAACGCTTCCCAGCCGTCGGAGGGTCTCGCTATTGTCTGGATGTGCAGGCCGAGCCGGCCACCTCTGGCTCGTTCGCCGACGATCACGATCGTGTCACCAACCGCTATCTTGTCGTAGGTCCAGCCTCGGCGGATGAGCACGCTGGCAGGCCAGGTTTCCCCCTCCCAGAGCTCCGCCTCGCCCGCCTCGTTGGTCATCTCTACCCTGATGCGGGCATGGGGACTTGCGAACCAGATCTCCTTGACCACGCCCTCCACTTCGACGATATCGCCGGCCTGGTAGCCAAAGGTCCAGGAGTGATGAGCGTCGGCGCAGCAGGAAATGAGTAGGACTGCGCTTAGTAAGCTAAAGAGTCGTTTGGCCATCAACTGTCTCCCCCTAAGTCCGCGATTCGCTTGTGCATTGACGCGAATATTAACCGTTAATGGTGCTGACAGCACGATAATCTTCTGGAACGCTGTGAATAGTGGCCTGTGGCAGGTCCCATCGGGTGGTGGTACGCTCCTCCTTGAACCTTGGCGTCCTCCGCATATAAATTGACGTGATCCGCTACTACTACTGTGTTACAAGCGGCCTATTTTATGTTAGCATCCGGTCATGAGCGCCAAATCGAAGGCGCCAGGCACTCAGGAAAAACGTTTTGCGGCCTATTTGGAACGCCTGGCGTCGGCCGCAGGACACGCCGATCGTCATGAACCGTTGAAGTCGTACTGCACCGGGTTGTTGCTGCCGATCAAACGTAAGAGTGTGGAGCCGATGGCTGCACGATTGGCTCCGGATAATGTACGCCGAATGCACCAGTCGCTACATCATCTGGTCGCGGATGCGCCCTGGGACGATGCGGCTCTGTTGGCAGAAGTTCGACAGTACGCGCTGGGGGCGATGGAAGCCAACGGTCCGATTGAAGCCTGGATTGTCGACGACACCGGATTCGTGAAAAAGGGGACCCACTCGGTGGGTGTGGCCCGGCAATACTGTGGACAGGTCGGCAAACCTGAGAACTGCCGGGTGGCGGTGAGCCTGTCGGTGGCGACAGCGAAATCCAGCTTGCCGGTGGCATGGCGACTCTACCTCCCCGAGACCTGGGCGAAGGATCCGGAACGTCGAAGCAAAGCCGCTATTCCCGAAGACGTTCGATTTCAAACTAAACCTCAAATTGCTTTGGAACAAATCCGGCAGGCCGTCGATGACGGCATTGCTCCGGCACCGGTTCTGGGCGATACGGCCTACGGCAACAACTACAAGTTCCGGCACGGCATCACCGAACTCGGACTTAGCTACGTCCTAGGGGTGCAAGGCACCACGACCGTGTGGAAACCGGGCCAGGGTCCCTTGCCGCCGAAATCCTTGACCGGCCGCGGACGGACACCGACCCGCATGCAGCGCAACAAGAAACATCAACCGGTTTCGGTCAAGCAACTGGCCCTCTCGTTGTCTCCCCAGCGTTGGAAGAACGTCTCCTGGCGCGAAGGCACCTCCGAGACCCTGCGTTCCCGTTTCGCCGCAGTTCGCATTCGTCCCGCTCATCTGGATCACGAGCGCCACTCGCCGCATCCGAAAGAGTGGTTGTTGGTCGAGTGGCCCAAGACCGCATCCGAACCGATCCGGTACTGGCTCTCCACTCTTGGGGCCCATACCTCGCTTTCCGATCTGGCCGGTCAGGCCAAACAGCGCTGGATCATCGAACGCGACTATCAGGAACTCAAGCAGGAACTCGGTCTGGGACACTACGAAGGTCGCGGCTGGCGTGGATTTCACCATCATGGCACCTTATGTATTGCCTCTTATGGGTTCCTGGTCGCCGAGCGGAGCCGTTTTTCCCCCTCTGCATTTGTCGAGCATGTTGGACTATCCGTCCCCAAACTCCCCAAACACTTCAAACCCCGCGGAACCCCGGATCCGGCCCGAACGACATAACCCCTGCTCGATTGCCACGCTTCGCATTCGCATCGCCCGCTTCCTGATTCAGCAGCTTCCTCGTTGTCCGTTCTGTGGACCGCTTCGTTTGTAACATAGTAGTACTATTGGATCTTTCGTCAAGACATTTCAACTCCTGTCTGAGGCATCAGACCGCTTGCCTGCTCGGGTTGTCCAGCACGAGCAAATCGCATTGGGTTGCGGTATCATCTGCGCATCTGATCAGGAGGACGAGAGGAATGAAACGACTGCTTGTTTTTGTCTGCCTGGCTTTTCTGATGAGCCTGGGCGTTGCCGAGAATCTGGAAGCGCAGGACCTGTTGATCCGGAATGCCCGGATCTTGGATGTAAACGGAGTAATCGAGCGTGGCAACATCGTGATCCGGGACGGCCGGATCGCTTCAGTCGGTGCCGGAGCCACGGCAGAGGGATTGGAAGAAATCGATGCCGAGGGAATGACCGCGATGCCGGCTTTCATCGACGGCCATCGTCACATCATCCGTGGGCCGGCGGACGAGTGGTTTGATAGCGGGGCGGCGGTAAGCATGCAAGAGTTTCTCGACGCCGGGTTTACCACGCTCATGGAAGGCGGGGGACGTCCTCCGGGAATCACGGACTTGAAGAGCAGGGTGGAGAGCGGCGAATTGATTGGCCCGCGAATCATCACATCCGCGCGGGCGAACACGAACGGTACGGCGGATGAAGCCCGGGAGCAGGTTCGAGCGGCGGCGGCCGCAGGCGTTGACATTATCAAGACCAGCATCAACCTGACCGAGGCCGGTACGGAAAGGGAGGTCCTTGCGGCTCTGGTGGAAGAGGCGCACCAGGTTGACCTCCAGGTTATGACCCACGCGGTGACGGTTCCTGCGATGAACGCGGCGGTGGCAGCCGGCACCGACAAGCTCGTCCACACGCCGCACGACAGCTTCATGACTCCGGAAGAGGCGCAGGCCGTGGCCGACGCCGGAATCGAGAATTCCTCGACCATCGGGTTTGCCGTTCCGCTGTTCGATGTCTTCAACAACGACAACGTCCCCACCTTCCGGGACGGCAGCCGGTGGCCGGAGGAAATCCTTGGGACCGGTTCCAACGCCGCAGGCGAGAAGGCTGTGAACGCGCGGACGCTTTGGGATGCGGGCGTTGTCTATGGTTACGGCACCGACACCGGGTATCTGCCCAAATCAGCATTGCAGCACGAATTACGGTCGCTCAACCTGATGTTCTCCCCCCTGGACCTCGTCAAGCTGATGGGGCCAGGCTCGGCGTCATTTGTCGACATGAGTGACGATCTTGGAACCTTGGATACAGGGAAACTGGCCGACATCGTTCTTCTCGGTGGAGACCCGCTGGAAGGCTACTGGAACTACCTGGACGTCAAGATGACGATCAAGGAAGGCGTCGTTGTTTCCGATCAACGCTAATGCGATGCGAGCCCTCAGCCACGTGGCTGAGGGCTTTCTTCATGCCGCGCTCTAGTCCAACACGCCCGAAAGATCATAAGCGGAGATCGTGTTCTCGTTCATGTGCGGGATGATCGCGGTGCCGGTCTCCGCAACGAACGCGTGGTCGGCCGTTCCCGGACCGAACCCAGCCACCTCAGTGACCGCACCGCTGGGGGTGACATGCAGGATTTGTCCGGCGAGGTAGCTGGTGATGACATATCCGCCGCTACCATCGCTCTCGACACCGTCGATGTTGGCGAAAGGCTCGGGTGTGATCAGCGTCTTTTCTCCGGTTTCCAGATCCAACGCATACAGTCGGCCCGGCACCTCTGTTGAAAAGTCTGCAGCAGGTTCGCCCCAACCTCCGACGATGAGGCGACCGTCTTCGACCAGCAATCCGTTGGGAAACTCCAGCTGTTCTCCTTCAGCAACAACGCTCACGTTGCCATCCTGAATTCCGTATATCCGGTTCGCCGTAAAGTCGGACACATAGACCGTACCGTCACTGCCCACAGCCACGTCGTTCAGAAACTGGGATCCGTCGATTTCGATGCGGGCAACCTCGTCGCCCGTTGCGATCTCGAATCCGATGACCGTACTCATGTCGGCGACCCACAGAACGCCGGCGTCACTGCGAAGCCCCTTCGGAGCATTGAGCCCGGAGGCCCATTCGCTGTCGATAAGCGTTCCGTCCATGCCAAGCTGGACGATCCGGCCTATCCCGTCGGCCGCTCCCGGATCGCCCACGATCTGCGATACGAAAATAGAATTGGAATCTGGATCGACATAGACGCTCTCGGGTGTGTCGATACCTTCGGTAACGGACCAGATTGGCGTTGACGGGTCCGCCGCGGGCTGGGCTTCGGGTTCCGGAGCAGGTGTCTCCGGGGCAGGACCGCACGCGGTCAACCCGATCAGCATCAAGAAACAAAGGAAACGGACAGAGGATCTGAAGAAACAAGACATAGCGTTCTC
This sequence comes from Terriglobia bacterium, assembly GCA_965218585.1. Taxonomy (GTDB): domain Bacteria; phylum Acidobacteriota; class Terriglobia; order 20CM-2-55-15; family 20CM-2-55-15. The sequence continues at coordinate 88,589 of CBDCLE010000002.1, read as the reverse complement.
CTTTCAATACAGGGGGCGATGATGCGTGATCCGTGCAATTAAGGGGACAGACTACTCAATCACCGAATTCTCAGCCACAGGAATTCTAGAGACTAATTCGGTGATTGAGTAGTGTGTCCCTTTATTTACCTTTAACTGTGGTCATTCTATTCTGCACGTTGGACCGGTTTCGGATGTGGGATCGGCTAGGATCCCGTGAAGTAATTTATTGAAGTAATCTATCAAAGGGCACAATCGGGGCTGAACAATGTACGTTGCAACTCTTGCTTTGATAATTGTGGTGGCTATGACTCCCCCAGGTCTGGAATCCCCCACATCTGAGGGCCCTCAGTCAGTGCCTTTCGCCCAGTGGCTGAATGATCTCCGTGCCGAGGCACTTGAGGCTGGGATTTCAGAGGCGACAGTGGAGACTGCACTCGGTGAAATCACGCCGGTCGAACGGGTGATCGAACTCGATCGGAATCAGCCGGAAGTCCGGTTGGATTTCTGGACGTATCTGGATCGGATCGCTTCCGAGGAAAGGATCGAGCGAGGCCGCCGGCTGCTCGCGGAAAACCGGAACCTGCTGGACGATATTGCTGGCCGGTATGGAATCCCCGCGCCGATGCTGGTGGCTGTCTGGGGAATCGAAAGCAATTTCGGCTCGAACCTGGGTGGTTTCTCCGTGATCAATTCTCTGGCCACACTGGCTTACGACCCACGCCGGGCCACGATGTTCCGCCGCGAGCTGATCCAGGCCCTGAGGATCCTCGATGAAGGCCACATCGGTCTGGAAGACATGAAGGGTTCGTGGGCCGGCGCTATGGGCCAGGTCCAGTTCATGCCATCGACTTTCGTTGACTTTGCCGAAGACGGCAATGGAGACGGACAGATCGATATCTGGCAGAGCACTCCGGACGCGCTGGAGTCGGCGGCTAATTTCATGTCGAGGTCCTGGCGCCGCGGATACATATGGGGCCGGCAGGTCCAACTGCCAGATGGGTTCGATTCGAGCCTTGCTGGTCTCGACACGTCGATGCCGCTGGATGCATGGCAGGCGCTGGGTGTGCGCCGGATCGACGGGACCCCGCTCCCGTCAGTCGATATCGAGGGTTCGGTTATTCTCCCCTCCGACGGTTCCGAACCCGCGTTTCTCGTCTACCAGAACTACCGGGCCCTGCTTCGCTGGAACCGCTCGCACTTCTTCGCGATCGCTGTCGGACATCTTGCCGATCGGATCGATGGGCAGGGATCCCTGAGCAGGTAACCGGGGAACGAATCGTTTGGAATCCAATCCTGGCACGGCGAAATCGAGATTCACCTCGGTAAAAACAGGGGCAAATCGATCCTGTTCTTAACTTCCGACAAGGTCGATTTTAAAGCCCAGCGGCCAACTCTTTAGCGCGAATCCCGAACAGTCGGATACTCGATTCCTAGTTGTTCCAGGTACGTGTCGTACCTTGTGGGGTCAAAATAGTGCTCTTCCAACTGAGGGCCGAACTGCTCCATGATGTCTCGGTTCAGATGGAGGGCCGGTGTGTCCTCGGTGCCGATAAAAGGCGTGTAGGTCGTATCCTTCGTCTGGACTTCCCGGAAGTATTCCCAGGCTTCATCTCCGAGGTCGGGTTGGAGAAGGAAGTCGAGAACGGTCATTGCCTGAACCTTGGCCCCAGCCGTGGCTCCCTTGTGCGCGATCGGCGTTGCCATCGCCACTGCGCTGGCCCAGTGGTGTCCTGGCAGACCCGGAATGTTCGACGGGAATCGGAGAGTCACCGTCGGCACGTTCCAGGAAATATCCCCGAGGTCGTCGGAAAAACCTCCCTGGGACTCTATGATCGGTTCGGGCAGCGGGCCGATGCTGGTGGCCAGACCCGGTTGCTCCTCGTTGCCCAATTCTGCCTGCACAGCACGGGCCAACGTCTGGTCGTCATCGCTCCACTCGGGTAAGCCGACCGCCTCTATGTTCTCCTGCATCGTCTCGGCCAAGGTCTTGTTGAAATGAGCGGGCCACGCCGAGCCCAGGATTCGGTGTTCCATTTCCGTTCCCGTCATCATCGCGGCGGCGGCGGCCATCGCCTGACCCGCTTCGAGCATGTCTGCGATACGCGGGTAGGTCGTTTCACGGAAGTAGTACCAGACCGAAGCCTCTGAGGGTACGACATTGGGCTGATCCCCGCCGTTGGAAATCACGTAATGCGATCGCTGCTGCAGGCGCATGTGTTCGCGGCGGTAGTTCCAGCCGACGTTCATAAGCTCCACGGCATCCAGAGCGCTTCGACCCCTCCACGGCGCGCCTGCGCCGTGTGCAGCCTCTCCATGGAAACTGAATTCGATCGAGACCAGCCCGCTGCCGGCTGTCGGGCCGTAAGAGGTGGACAGGTTATTGCTCACGTGTGAAAACAGGACGATGTCGACATCCTCGAAGAATCCGTCACGAACGAAATAGGCTTTCGAGCCGAGCTGCTCTTCGGCAACCCCCGGCCAGATCTTCAACGTGCCCTGTATGCCGTCCCGTTCCATGATTTCCTTGACGGCGATGGCTGCGGTGATGTTGACAGCCTGTCCCGAGTTGTGTCCCTCACCGTGTCCCGGAGCCCCTTCGACAATCGGGTCGTGGTAGGCGACGCCAGGTTTCTGGGATGCCTTGGGAATGCCATCGATGTCGCTGCCGAGAGCTATCACAGGCGATCCGGATCCCCAGGTTGCCATCCATGCTGTTGGCATACCCGAAATGCCTCGCTCCACCTCGAAGCCGTTTTCCTCGAGGATGTCCGTGAGGTACGCCGAGGTGCGGGTTTCGTGGAAACCCAATTCTCCAAAACTGAAAATCATGTCGACCATCTGCTGTGTGAAGGTTTCCATATCATCGACCCGCTGGCCGACCTCGGTCTTCAGCTGATCCAGTTGGGCGTTGTCTTGGGCGATGCCCGGAACGTGAACTGTCACCAACAGCGCGGCGGCTGCGATCCAATGACGAGAATGCATTCAGGAGTCCTCCTCGAAAAAAGTTTCAAACTCGAGTCGTATCGAAATTCATGAGAGGCTGCACTCTTGGGACTACCTTCCAGCCATGAGGGCCATGATTTGCCGAACGGCCACTTCCACTTTTAGTTCGATGCCTTTCCTGCCGTAGTCCGTGGACGCTCGCGACGGATCACCGCCGACGCCGCTGCCCTCGAAACCACCCCCCGGTGCCAGTTCGTTGCGCCGTATATGTTCGGGCGCCACGAAGAGCAGTTGCGAAGTGTCGCTGATGCCCGCGTGCCCAATCGTATCAGCCGTTTCTCCCTGGCCGAGCAGTCACTCGTCAATGCCATTGTTGGAATAGTAGTCGTCAATGAAATGAACGCGGGTTTCCCCACCTTCCCACTCTTCGTTGAGCATTCGAGAGACCTCTAGCATGCCTTCCTGGTTGCCGCCACTATCGCCGATGAACACGATGTCGGTGAAACCATGGACCCGCAGACTGCGCGCTGCGTATTCGAGGACTTTCATGAAGTATTCATTGGGAAGCGTAATTGTCCCCGCATAGCGCATGTGCCCCGACGGTGGTTCGACGTCACCCTCAGGCACATACGTCATCACAGGAGCCACGAGAGTGTTTTCGAGACGACGGGCGATCAGGTCCGCAGCATGGTTCATGACGTACTTGTGTTTACCCAGGACACTATGCGGGCCGTTTTGTTCGGTGCCGGCCGTCGGTATGATAATTGTAGTGGTCCCACTCTGGATCGCATCGCGGACCTCGATCCATGTGAGCTCCTCCAGAAAAATCGTGTCCGTTTCTTGTGAAAAAGCGGTTCCGGTCAGCAGCAGCGTCGCCACTATCAGAGAAATCGTTAATTTCATAGGGACCTCATTTTTTCCTATTTGCGTGAACAGATGCTCTAAGAGTCTCACTTGGCGTGTGTCCAGATTCCGAAAGATGCCAGAAACACCCGATTATAGTTGGGGCGGATTGACTCGACTAGGACTTTCGGCCAGTGCGTTTGACGAAGGGTTAGGTGCTATAGGCCGCAGATTTCCTATCTGAACAACCTTGAATCCATTGCACGCGTGTCAGGGTCGATTCTGTCTAAACTACGGAAGACTGAACGCCACCAACTCGGCCCGATGTTGGCTGTCTCCAATCGCTACGACGATGTATTGCTGGCCACCGAACATGTAGCTGACCGGTGGTCCCGTCGTGCCCGCAGGGAGTTCGGTTTCCCACAGAGTTTCTCCCGTTGCCTTGTCGTAGGCTCGGAACTTGTTACCACCGCTGTTCGTTACGATATCGGCCGGCATTCCCGGCAGGACTCGCGGGTCATCGTCGACATCGATGTTCGTCAAGCCCTCGCCTATGAACAACAGGGTTCTGGTAAGCAGAGGCGACGGCCGCCCAGGGTTGCCGAGCGGCCCTAGATTCAGATGTTCAATCGCCGGGTGATCACGGGGGCCGTCGCCATTCGGAACCATCCAGACATGCTCCCCTGTATTCATGTCGATGGCAGTGATCCTCCCGTAAGGTGGCTTGAACAGCGGCAGCCCACGCGGCCCGGAAATCCAACGCCTTGTACCCTTCACGTACCGTAGGTTCCCTCGCTCAGGATCGCCTGCCTCGAGGTCGGCCATGAACGGCGATGTAATCGACGGGACATACAAATAGCCGGTGTCAGGATCGAAGGCCGCTCCCTGCACATCAGCTCCGCCCTGCGAACCTGGAAGTTGAATCGTTCCGAGCGTGTCATTGGGGCCATCGCCGCCAATCGATGGCGGAGTGAACAGGGGACCCGTGACGTACCGCCGCGCGATCTCGACCGCTTCAGCGCGAAGCTCCGGTGTGAAATCGATCAGATTATCCTCGGTGGAGCCTTGCAGGTCGAAGGGTGCCGGCACGGTCGGGAACGGTTGTGTCGGAGAAGTCTGCTCGCCCGGTGTCGTCGACTGCGGTACGAGACGCTCTTCAATCGGCCAGACCGGCTCGCCAGTCTCGCGATCAAAAACGAAAGTGAACGCCTGCTTTGTGATCTGCGCGACTGCTTTGATCGGCTGGCCATCCACCGTGATGTCCATCAAAATGGGTGCTGCGGGAAGGTCGTAATCCCACAAGCCGTGATGCACTGTTTGGAAGTGCCATACTCTCTCCCCGGTTTCCGCATCCACCGCGACGAGGCTTTGACCGAACAGATTGTCGCCGATCCGGTGGCCACCATACATGTCACTCGTCGGTGACGAGATCGGCATGTATACGTAACCGAGCTCTTCATCGGCGCTGAACTGAACCACCCCGGGAATCCCGGAGACCGTTTTAGTTGAGTCCGGCCTCGACGAGGCCGGACGGCGGATTCTGATAATACAGCTGCTCAAACTCGGCTGGAGGGATATCTCCGATCGGTTCCAGCAATCGTTTGTCGTTGTACCAGCAGACCCAATCCAGCGTCGCGAACTCCACATCATCGAGCCCCTTCCAGGGTCCCTCCCGTCGAATAACTTCGGTCTTGTACAGTCCGATAACGGATTCGGCGAGAGCGTTGTCGTAGGAATCTCCGATGCTGCCCACCGAAGACTCGATGCCGGCCTCAGCCAGGCGTTCGGTGTAGCGGATCGACAGATACTGCACCCCGCGATCGCTGTGATGGATCAGACCGTTGGTGTCGGAGCGCGACCAGAGCGCCTGTTCCAGAGCATCCAGTGCAATGTCAGTCTTCAGCGAGTTCATCGTTCTCCAGCCGACGATCTTCCGGGAGAACACGTCGATGACGAAGGCGACGTACACGAATCCACGCCACGTCGCCACGTAAGTCAGATCCGCGACCCATAGCTGATTCGGTCGGGTCGCTGTGAAGTCCCGATCGACAAGATCGGGCGGTCGCAGCGCAGAATCGTCCGCTATTGTCGTCTTGAACTTCCGGCCGCGAACGACACCCTGTAGGCCCATATCCCGCATCAAACGGGCCACGGTGCAGCGAACCACCTGCTGTCCCTCACGGTTGAGCTGCTTCCAGACTTTCCGGGCACCATAGACCTGGCGGTTCTCACGCCAGACCCGATCGATCTCTACACAAAGCGAAGCGTCCCGCTTTGTCCTCGCCGGCAATCGATCCGGATCGCGTCGTCGTGCCGCGTGCTCGTAATACGTCGACGGGGCGATGTGCAGCATGCTGCACATCGACTCGACCCCATATTGGCTCCGATTTCGATCGATGAGCTCGGTCACCACTTTCCTCGGCGGTCGAGTTCCGCCTGCGCGAAAAATGCCGATGCTTTCTTCGGGATCTCGTTCGCCCGCTTCAGCTCACGATTCTCTCGCTCCAGTTCCTTCAGACGCTGCTTCTCGTCTGTGGTCAGGCCCGCACGTCGGCCTGTGTCCCGTTCGGCCTGCCGCACCCACTTCCGCAACGTCTCGGCCGTACATCCGATCTTCGATGCGATCGATGCCATTGCTGCCCATTGCGATTCGTGCTCGGCCTGGTGCTCGAACACCATCCGGGACTGCGCGCTCACGAACTTCCGGTGAATATCTGCTTGATCTTCCCATGATGACTCCCATCCTCTCAAGAAATGGAGTCTCCGGAAAACCCGGGGCGGTTCAATCTGAAGATCTCCTTATGAATTGGCCGGCGTCCTGCGGGTCGATATTCTGTGGACAACGTGAGCATCGCCATCACGGTTTCCAGTGTCCGTGGCGTGCCCACAGGGATTATATTCTTGAGCACGGTGGTGAAGGAGGAAAAGCTGATAGGCGATGGTAGTAGAATCTGCGATAGAAGAAATAGCTTAGATGTTGAATCTGCCGCGTCTCACCTCTACAAAAGTGTGCTTGACCCTGAAACTAATTGTACTACTATTCCTTCTCGAATAAAAAAGGAGGAATAATAATGGCTTTGATTGACGTTGATTTCGAGGTTTTCAAGGCACTCACAGCCAGGCGGGATACAGAGGGCATGACCGAAAATGATGTGATCCGAGGCCTACTGGAGCTGCCTGGGCCAGCAGACCGTTCAAAAGTCGACGCGCCAGGGCTGTCCTGGACAGTAAAAGGAGTTTCTTTCCCTCCTGGGACAGAGTTCAGGGTGACTTACAAGGGCCGACTGGTATACCCGGTCTGGCAAAAAACGGGGCTATGGAGGTGAACGGAAACAGATATCCGACGCCATCTGCGGCTGCTGTGGCAATCACCGGAAAAAACGTCAATGGTTGGCGGTTCTGGGAATGTCTCTTGCCAGGGACCACCAACTGGCGAGTGATAGATACACTTAGAAAGTAGTTGCTTACAAATCACTATCGAAAGGAAGTGAAAAACAAGAATGGGTTCTATCTACAAGCCCCGCTACAAGAACAGTGACGGGGTTTATCAAGAGAGTAGTAAGTACTGGGTGAAGTATTACCGGAACGGCAAGCCGTACCGTGAATCCTCAGGGTCGCACAGGAAGCGCGATGCTGTGGAGTTACTCAAGAAGCGGGAAGGCGCCGTAGCTGGCGGTACATTCGTAGACCTGACGCCAGAGAGAACAACGTTCGATGAAATGGCAGAGGGTTTATTGAATGACTACCGGATCAACCGGAAGAAGGCTATCCGGAACGTTCGTGACTACGTGAAGCGGTTAGAGAAGCACTTCGGTGGCTTCAAGGCCGTTCAGATCACGACCGATAGGATCCGGGAGTACGTCGCAGTTAGGCAAACGGAAGAGACTCAGCACGACTAGCCGCCCTCGAACGCAACGCTGAATCGCGAGCTATCCGCGCTCAAGCGTATGTTCAACATCGCGAAAAAGGACGGCAAAGTCACTGTTGTGCCTCACGTTCCGATGCTTGCGGAGAAGAACGTTCGTAAGGGCTTCTTCGATCACTTCACATACATCCGGTTGCAGAAAGTCCTTCCAGACCGCCTGAAACCGGTTGTCAGTCTCGCCTACCGAACGGGCATGCGTCACGGAGAAGTCTTGAGTCTGACTTGGGACCAGGTCGACTTCAACGCCCGTGTAATCCGTCTCGAACCTCACACAACTAAGAACGACAGTCCTCGAATTGTTCCGATGGGCCAGGAGTTGCACGACGAACTCTTAGCTCAGCGCCAGCTTCGGGATCAGTCGTTCCCTTTCTGTAAACACGTATTTTTCAGCCATTCCACGGGAAGGCCGATTAGGGATTTCCGTGCGGCTTGGAAAAGCGGCCTGCGAGAAGGTTGGACTCAGCGGTGCTCTATTCCACGATCTCCGGCGTTGTGGCGTTCGCAACCTGTGGTCCGTGCCGGTGTTCCCGAGAGAGTCGCGATGGCGATTTCGGGTCACAAGACACGGTCGGTTTTTGACCGTTACAACATCGTCAATGAGGATGATATTAGAGCCGCCGGTGACGCCGTGGACGAGTACCTCGGGCAAAGTGCGGGCACGGTACGGGCAAAGTTGGCCGAATTTAGCAAGGAGCGAGAAGTCGGTCAGGTTGCAAGTGCTTGAAACGTATATGCCGGAGGGGGGACTTGAACCCCCACGAGACTAAGTCTCGGCAGATTTTGAGTCTGCTGCGTCTGCCATTCCGCCACTCCGGCGACCCGGCAATTCTGTCATAGCCTGCCATGCCGAGTCCAACGCTCCTGGACTAGGCTGAGGGCGTACGCGATTATTTGTGGGTGACAGCCTTGTGAACTATACTTCCGTCTCCTTAACTCGAATCCTTTGACGTTTTTCTAACAGGAGTACTCCATGGTCGAATCCAAGCCCAAGAAACCCAAGTGCGTCCGTTGTGGCAACGAACATACCGTCTCGGAGGTGGCCCATTGGAAGAAGGGCTGGTGGATGTGTGCGGTGTGTAATGTCCGCTGGGAGCGGTAGCCTGAGTGGCGGATCCGCACCCGGATCCGGCGTCACGCTGCGCTCGGGCATCCTCAACGTACTACCTATACGTTTCCGGTGCCCTCGCTTGCGTTCCTTGTCCCGGGCACGCCTCCACCACTCCCGTAGGGGGGAGTGTTCTGTTTTCTATTTCGCCTCTGATTTCGATAGCATAAAAAGGACCCACCAAACGGGGTTCTGATCGAGGAAAAAGGACCCACCCTGATAGCCTCCCCCGGCGAGTGCCTGGATGAACCGGCATGGCGGAGGGAGGATAAGGAGTTGTTAGGGATGGATCAGTACGAGATGGTCAGGACCGCACATCGAGTTTACAAGAAAAGCATTCGACAGATCGCCCGGGAGACCGGGCACACGAGACGGACGGTCCGGAAAGTATTGGCCGGCCAGGAGCCGAAGTATCGGCGGGAGAAGGAGCCGGCCTGTCCGGTGATGGACCCGGTGGCCGGGATCGTGGAGGGCTGGCTGCGGGCCGATCGGGAGCAGCCGGTCAAGCAGCGGCACACGGCGCACCGGGTATGGCGGCGCCTGGTCGATGAGCATGGGTTCACCGGAGCCGAGCCGACGGTGCGGCGATGGGTCCGGGAGCGGAAGATGCGTTTGGGCTGGCACCGGCCGGGGGCGGTGGTGCCGCTGGATCCGGAACAGGCGCGGGAAGCGGAAGTGGACTGGGGGACGGGCTGGGTCCGGATGAAGGGTGAAGACGTTCAGGTCAAACTGTTCTGCATGCGGAGCCGGTACTCGGGCAAGTCGTTCGTGCGGGCGTATCCGCGGGAACGGAAGGCGATGTTCCTGGACGGTCACATCCGGGCGTTCGGCTGGTACGGCGGCGTATTCCCGGCCGTGGTCTTCGATAACCTGAAGACAGCTGTGAGGCGGATTCTGAGGGGGAAGGCCCGGATCGAGCAGGACCGGTTCACGGCGTTACGAGCCCACTACACCTTTGAAGCGCGGTTCTGTAATCCGGCCCGGGGCCAGGAGAAAGGTGGTGTCGAGGGCCTGGTCGGTTTCGCACGCCGGAATTTCCTGGTGCCGATTCCCGAGGTGGCCGACTTCGAGGAACTGAACGCGCAGCTGCTGGAACGCTGCGCGACCGACGAGCAGCGCCGGATCGGCGGCCGGTCCGACACCCGCACGATCGGGGAACGGCACGCGGTCGAGAAAGAGCGCCTGTTGGCGCTGCCCGAGACGCCATTCGAAAACACGAAGGTGGTGGGCGTGCGGATCAGCCGGTACCAGACCGCCCAGGTGGATTCGAACCGCTACTCGGTGCCGACCGCGTATGTGGGACGCCGGCTCTGGGCCCATATCGGCTGTGACCGGGTGAGCTTTTACGCGGACCAGAAGAAGGTGGCCGAACATGCCCGCGCCTTCGGTCATAGCGACTGGCGGACCGATCCGTTGCACTACCTGGAGTTGATCCGGCGGAAGGTGGCCTCGTTTGAGAGTGCCCGCCCGATCCGGCAGTGGCGGCCCCAGTGGCCGGCCCATTACGAGACGGTGCTGGAGCGGTTGCGGGACCGGCATGGGTACAGCCGGGGCACCCGGGAGTTCATCAGCATCCTGCAACTCCACCAGAACTGGGATCTGGGCCGGGTGTCGGCCGCCGTCCAGGATGCGCTCGATGCCCACTGCGCCGAACTGGAAGCGGTGCGGCACATTCTGATGCGGGAGGACGCACCCGCCCGATCCCATGCCCCGCTTGAGTCCGGACTGATGCCCGGGATCACGGACCGGGCGATTGCCGGAACCGATCTGAATCGATACGACCTGTTGGCTGGAGGTGTGCGATGACTCCGGGACAGGAGGTGGTCCTGGACGACGCATTGCGGCAGCTCCGGTTGCCGGCCATGGTCCGGGAATGGCGGGAATACGGCCGCCAGGCCAAGGAAGCCGGCGAGGGGTACCCCGGCTTTCTGCTGGCTCTGGCCAGTCGTGAGTTGGAACAGCGGCAAGCCAATCAGATCCAGCGCCGGTTGCGCGCGGCCCGGTTCCCACGGTTGAAAACCCTGGAAACGACCGACCTGAACAAGTGGCCGGCACTGGATGCGGTCCAGGTGCGCGACTATGCCGAGTGCGACACCATCACCCGGTGCGAGAACGTCGTGCTGTTGGGCAAACACGGCACCGGCAAGACTCACGCCGCGACGGTGTGGGGTGTGGAAGCCTGCCGGAGGGGCTACCGCGTCGGGTTCACCACGGCCGCGGGGCGGGTCAATACGCTGATCGAGTCCCGTGAGGAGCGACAGTTGAAGCGGCAACTGGCGAAGTTGTCCCGCTTCGAGCTGCTCATCGTCGACGAGGTCGGCTATATCCCGTTCTCGGCCGAGGGTGCCCAGTTGCTGTTTCAGGTCTTCTCGGACCGGTACGAAAAGGGTTCCCTCATCGTGACGTCGAACCTGCCGTTTGCGCAGTGGACCAGCGTGTTCGGCGATGCCGCCCTGACCGCGGCCCTGTTGGACCGATTGACCCATCACTGCGCGATTCATCAGTTCGATTGGGAAAGTATCCGCTTCACCGAGAGTCTCGGTGCCGCGGGCAAACGGAAGAAGAAACCCCGGTCCGCCCAAGGTTCCGCGTGAAACACACGCGAGCGAGCGGCTGTGGAAAGTGTCGCCACCGTGGAAACCCGCTGCAAAGCCGGCGCGTTACCACCGCGGCTTGGAAGCTTTCGGCTTCCACACTTCCCGCAACCCCGACGGCGGATTTACTTACAAACCATTAACCCGGGGGGTGGGTCCTTTTTACTCGATCGGGGTGGGCTCTTTTTACGTTGTCAAAGCGACGCCTCGATTAGTTTTCTGGCCAGTTCAAAAACCTCGTCCAGCATCGGTTCCGTTAGCCGGCCCGTAAACGTGTTCTGTTGGCTGGGGTGGTAGGACCCGACCAGCGCGATGCCGTCCGATAGGTCAACGACCTTGGCATGACCGAACTTGGGAGCGGGTTTCGGGTTTGGCATTCCGAGAGCCTTTCTTGTCCGCAGGTAGGCGTTGAAGCCCACCTGCCCGAGTCCAACGACGACCCTTAATCTCTTCAGACGCTTTAATTCATCCAGAAAGTACGGCTGGCATTCGGCGAGTTCTTTCGGTGTGGGTTTGTTCTCCGGCGGAGCGCAGTGGGCGGCGGCCGTGATCAGGCAGTCGTTGAGCTCGAGTCCATCGTTGCGGTCTGTGGATGTCGGCTGGTTGGCGAAACCGGCTTTGTGGAGCGCCCGGTAGAGCCAGTCGCCCGACCTGTCGCCTGTGAACATTCGGCCCGTGCGATTGGCGCCATGAGCTGCCGGTGCGAGGCCGACCACCAGTAACCGTGCCTTGCGGTCTCCAAAACTCGGTACCGGACGGCCCCAGTAGTCCCACTCCTCGAAACGGCGTGTCTTACGTTTGGCGATGGACTCCCGGTGCGTCACCAGGCGCGGACACCGCTTACAGGAAGTAATTTCAGCGAACGAGGGCCACGACGCCATTCTGAATGATAACCGTGGTCCCACCGAAGATCAGTGTTTCCGAATCCCGGTTCAGGATCTGTACTTTCGGTCTGCCGAAACGGGTGATGACTTCGTGGCGCGGTGTCCCCCGGCCGACGTTCCGGATGCCGGAATAAGGGTCATTGGTTCTGACTGCGATAGCGGGCCCGATTCCTTGCTGGACGATCCGGGTTCCAGGCCTTAGGTTAACCCCACCTCTCGGGCGCGTGCCCGTTGAGACGATATTTCCTCCCGGTGTGATGACGGTGACTCCGGGGGTCGCCACCGGATGAGTAGGTGTGAAAGGCTGGTGACCGGGCCCGATCTTGACGGCAGGCGGTCCCACGAAAACAAACGACCCTCGTCGATTAATCCCAGGCCTTGGACGAATCCCTCGACCGCGCTGCAAGCCATAAGCGGGTGGTTGAGCGAAACGGCCTCTGTTTCCGACCACGACAGATCCGCCGATTCCGGGCAGAGTGCGGCCCACCATATTCGGTCCAACGAAGATAGGCCCGCCTATTCCGTAAGGTGCCTGTGCCACTCCGATTCGGGTGCCGATGCCGACCCTGAACCCGGCCTGCTGTGCGTCGAGGCCGGCAGGTAAGGCTGCTAGCAGGACCAGTGCTGCAACAAAGATGGCTGTACGTTTCATGGACTCTACCTCCCGGTTCTATACTTCTTCAGACGGCTAGATCCTGTAGTAGTCGCTTTGTTGTCCCGATTATAACGCCAGAAGCTGTTCTCGGCAGCGTGATAGAATTTCTGGTACTGGTCTAGTTTGAATCAATCAGCCTTAGCAGGTCTTCGATCTCCCACAGTCGATCCGTGACGCCTGCGGCCATCGCTGGAGTAACCTTCAAGCTTTGATGAATCTTCACAAAATTGTAGTAGGCGAAGTGGAGCGCAACAGCGAGTGCGTGATTCTCGATTTTCTTCGAGTGTCCATTGGTCAGCCTAGTGAACCGGCGCATGTGCATCCGCATCGTGAGATTCTGACGTTCAACATAGCTGGTCGAAACGTGTCCCGGATCTGGATCGCCAACGACCGGATTCATCGCGATACCGACGCACTGCGGTGGGCTGTAGCGGTGTTCATCGTAAGGCTTGCCGTAGAGCTTCACAAGCTGGCTGTAATCGACTTCGCCGCCAAACGCAGCCTCTACGCCCACTAGGTAGGCCTTGTGACCGTCAGAGGTCAATTGGACGCGGTTGGCCAGCCGCCCAGCCAGATCAGCCAGGAACTCACTGGCGCAGATCGCGTCCCGCCGCCCGATCAACCAGGAAGGAATTAACTTGGTGTCGGCGTCAATCGCGACCCACGTCCAAACATCCCCGTACCCGAACTGTCCTTTCCTGTCGGATGGAACGTTCTTTTCCTTTGCGTAGCAGAACGCCCAGATTTCATCAACTTGGATGCGTTTGCAGGCGAGGTTGCGAAAGGATTCGTCTTGGAGATTGGTACACGCAGCACCTAAATCCTTCAAGAGCTTTTCGACGGTCATTCGTGCCACGCCCGTCATCCGTGCAGTCGCTCGAAGGCCGTTCCCTTCAACCAGGGCAGCGACAACCTGTCTTTGGCGATCCTTACTCAGCCGATTCATATTAGCCATTATACTTACACGTGTAAGAATAGTCAACGATTTCGTGGATGGCTTATTTTCTTTTCGGAATATTATTTCTCCTGTAGATTGCAGGCGCGGACCCGTTCTGTTCAGGTTCCGTGGTGTATTGAACTTGTCTGTAGATTAGGAACTGAGGGCAACTCCGAGGTGCATGGCGGTGCATCCTCTCTGCTATTTCCTGAGTATAGCAGAGAGGTGTGTCCATGCAACTTTCAGTTGTACATTCTCTGGTGATGAGAACGATAGATCGAAGAAATACGCCCACATACACGGCACAAGAGGCCTCCCGGTACCTTGGAATTCCTGTATCCACGGTTCGTTACTGGGCCTTCGGTCGAGGTGACCAATACGGCCCGCTCATCCAGGTGGACAACTCCCATTTTTTGTCTTTTTTCAATTTGGTCGAACTCTACGTACTAGATTTCGCACGAGCAAAGGGCAATGTATCGATCCAGCACATGCGCTCCGTCATTGATTACGTGAGCGAGCAACTTGGAAGTTCTCGCCCTCTGATAGATCGAAGATTCTATTTGGGCAGTGGCAGAGTCTATGTCCAAGCAATCGCGGATGACGTGCACGGAGAGTACGTGAGTGCAAGCGTCAAGAATCAGGGTCAAAGACTTCTTCCGATGTTTCAGAAGTATCTTCAGAGGATTGACCTCGACCCATCGAATATACCGTCGAGGTTCTATCCTCCGCTGATTGAAGAAACCGTCGTCGTAATGAATCCGAATGTTTCATCGGGTCGCCCAAGCGTTAAACAGAGCGGTGTGCTCGTGTCCGTTATCGCAGACCGGCATCGGCTGGGCGAATCAGTCGGAAAGCTAGCTCAGGACTACCATATTGGGTCGAATGACATCGAAACAGCGATCCGGTTCGCGTCTATCGCTTCTTGAAGACCTGAAACGAGACACCGTATTCTTCACGGACCGCAACATCACTGGCAGTGAATTGGTCGAGCATCTCACTGGTGTTGGCTTTAAGATCGAACCGCACTACGATCACTTTGAGCACGACGAAGATGATGACGTGTGGATCGCTGACGTGGCAAGCCGTGGCTGGCTGATAATCAGTGCAGACCGAGCGGCAGAACGCCTTTATAGAGATACGATAGTTCGTTCAAAGGCGTTCTTTGTCGTCCTGAATGACAACAGTCTTGGGCCAAGACACTGGGCCTCGATGCTGACTGTGAACCAAGAACGACTTCTAAATTTAGCGAATAGTCAGGCGCGACCGTTCGTTGTCAGGATCAGTAAAACTGGACAATTGAAAAAACTGTTCCGAAGTGATCTGATAGCGAGTGTCGCTGGAGTAGCAACCCCTAGGATGCGGGCTGGCGTATCGGCACCGCGTAAGCAACGCTAATCCGTATCATTTTGTTGCTGTCCCCAGCGAGCTTGAGCCGCTTTCTTCGCGATCTGCTTCCGTTTCAGCGGGCTGAGTTTCTCAGCTCTAGCCTTCCCTCCCTTTGAAGCTCCCAGCTTTGCAAGCGCGACAGCAGCAGGGTTGCGGGTATCCGGTTGTTCTGGTGGGGCTTGCCCCGTCGCTTCCTGGACGATCTGGTAGGCAAGCTGGTTCATGTCGCGGGGCCGCTTATTCTTGCGCGGTTCTGGCATGCAGCCATTGTCTCACGACTTGGCGGCAGTCCCTCCAGTGAAATTCAAACTAGACCAGTACCGAATTTCTGCATCCCGACGGCATGTTCCAATGCAACGCACACTGCACACACAAACGCGTTTCGGAAGAAGGCTGCTACTGCTTACGGCGTTGGTAGTCCTGGTTTCGCACCCTCCGGTCTCAACCGGTGCGCAGATCGATAACATAGGGGTTTTGCGCGACTTGCTCGATTCGGACTTCGACGCTGCTATGGGGCATCTCGAAGGTTGGAACCGAACTCTGATCCGGGAACTCGAGGCCACGGCCCCGGACGAGGCGCTCGGACTCGAGGGGGCGTTGGAGCCCCCGGAGAACCTGCCTTCCACCAACACGGTGCCGCTCTCGGAATCCAATTTCGGACGGGGACTTGTGACGTTTCTGTTTGCAGAAGATCTTACAGTCGAACAGGTCAATCTCCTCTTCTGCGAGGAGAGCGTCGGCGCCATCCAGGTCTTGTTCGATGATGCGGAAACTTTCGGTGACACGGAACAACTGTTGAGTCGTGTCCACGGCATGGGACCGGCTGTTCCCTTCGGCTCTCATTCGCCCGCCTTCCGGTATCCGCTGCCGGGTGTTACCTATAACGAGGCCGGTGAGTGGGACCTCAACGTTGGCGCCTCACCCGTCACGGTCTGGAACATGGGGACACTGGAAGGTCTCTACCAGCCGGTCGTCGGCCAGCGGGTCATCACCGGGCAGTTCTGGTTGACCAGCAGGGAATTGGCAGCCCGCTGCGGAGTCAATTAGGGACATAGGGGTCAGAGCCCTATGTCCCTATTTAAGCTTCCTGATGTTTCGCCGCCCTCTGACCCGCCCGTCAGCCTGCCTGCGGTGGTGCAGGAAGGGCCGGGCTCGAAAAGGTGAACTCGGTAATCGCTTTAATGCTTCGGGCTCCGTACCGGAAAGGAACGATGAGGCGAAGCGGTGCTCCATGCCTTGGGGGAATCGGTTCGTCGTTCATCATCCACGCAAGCATCACCTGCGGGTGCCGAAGCGTTTCCACAGTTTCGTCAGCGTAACGCCCGTCCGATCCCATAACCCGGCAATAGTGCACTTCGGGCAGCAGGCCCAGCACGTCGGCAAAGTCCGAGAAGCGAACGCCGGTCCACTTCACTATTCCGCGCGGGTTCGGTGCCCCGCACTGCAGGAGAAATGTGTTCGAGACCACCGGCAACACCTCGAGATCTGAAAAGCGCAGGGTTCCACCCAGCCGGGCCATCCCGCGGGTGTCCACGCGGATCGCCATCTGCCGGTAGTCGAATTCGATTTCAGGCGCCTGGCGGTCCGCAGTACGCCACATGAGCGGGTCTGTGATGGGGCCGGCTTCGCTCTCGGGGTGTTCCGGCGCCGAACCGTCCGGGTTGAGTGGAAGAGGCGCGGGGAAACCGTCCCTCATCGGGCGTTCCACCAGTTGGTCCGGCCAGTCTTCCTGTTGTGCGACCCGGGCTGCCAAGGCTTCTGGCTTGACTACACCCAGAGACAACCCTGCCAGCGTCGAGCCCGAAATAGCGATTGCTTTACGTCGTGAGATAGCCATCGTCAAACCTCCCCTCTCTAATGAGGTGGATTGTCTCACACTTCGGTTGCGTTCCCGATTCCATCCTTTTAGCTAGGCCAAAGCAGACTCAAAGAGGACCAGCAGGCGGCTCCACGCTCGTTCTGCCTGGACCTCGTTGTACACGGCCGAATCCGGCGGACACCAGCCATGCAGGGCACCCTCGTAAACCTCGATTTCTGCCTTTAGTCCTGCGTCGCTATACGTTTCCCGGAGTACGTTCTTTGCTTCCGGATCACTCTCGTCGTCGTTGGCAGCGATCGCAAACAGGAACTGCGCGTCCATATCGGGGACCAGCAGATGCGGGCTATCGGGCGCGTCGGTCACCAACCCTCCACCGTGGAAGGACGCACCGGCCCCCACGCGTCCAGGAACTGCAGCTGCGGTACGCATCACAATCGGCCCACCCATGCAGTAACCCGTCGTTCCGATTCCCCGGTTCGTATCGACGGGGGTCTGCCGGTCCAGGAAACTGACAAAGGCCCGGGCGTCGGTCATGTGGGTTTCAGCGTTCAACGACCTCGCCAGCGGCATGACGATGTTGCGAGTCTTTTCGTCCTGAAAGCTCGCGCCTTCGGGGACAACAGGAGCCTTGCTCCCGCGATAGAAAGGATTGACGACCAGGACGGAATAGCCCGATTCAGCGAGCCGTTTTCCCATCATCCTGAAGGCGGGGCGCAGGCCGAGAATGTCCGGCCAGATAATCACGCCGGGGTATTGACCGTTCGACGGGTGCACGAAGTAGCAGTCGGCCGTTCCGTCAGGCGTTGGAACATTCACGTCTGTTTCCATAACCGCCTGAGCATCGGCCGCCTTCGGCAAGATCATGGCCAACCCGGCCGCGGCCGATAGTGTGCCGAACTGTCGCCGCGTCAGTTTCCCCGAGCTCTCGAGGTATTTGTTTGCGTCTTTAACTGTTTCTTCGTCGCACATGATTCTCTCCTTCTGCGCCAGCCTGTTTCACCCTGACGATACCCATTGAGTTAGAGACGATGCGAGCGTATCAGACCAAGGCGCATGGTGGGTGTCAAGGGCTTTCCTCTGACAGCAAGCACGGTGTCCTTGACAGTCCATATTGCAAGGGGTATACACCGGGCAAGTGACCGCAATCCGCGGGAACCTAAGTTGACAGCATCTTGCAGCTCAAAAGGGAGAATGAAACATGGATTCTACTAAGGGCAAATCCTACAGGCCGATCTTGAAAGCAACTCTGAGTGTTGCGTTTTTAGCAGCCGTCGTCATGACGGGCGCAACCGACGCGTCAGCTCAGGTCTTCGATCTCGACAGGATCCCGACGATCTCGGACGTGCCGTTCGCGTTTGTCGGCACCTGGGACTGGCGAACCGGGAGACAGAGTTGCGGTTCCCGTCTAGATTCCTACGGCAACCCGCGCATACTGCCCGGGGCACCCGGCGAGTTTCTCTGTCAGTGGCCGGCCGACGAGCTGGAAGCGATGTTAAACGGGCGAGGCCGTGCCTGGTTGGAATTCTCACAGGGAGACGACGCGATATCGCCGAAATGGGCCTGCGCCAAGGCGAGCCTCGGCACCGTTCTGACCGAAGGTTACTTGAGAACTTTCTCCAAAAGACCAGACGCGCTTGTCATGCACTACGAGCAGTCCAACTGGTGGCGCTGGATCTGGATGGACGGGCGGAAACATCCGCCAGCCTCGGAGCTGTATTCTCACGGGCATTCCCTGGGCTGGATGGATGGCGACACCTTCGTCGTCGAGACTACGAACTTGACGTGGGACCCGGACGGCTATGACGATCTTTCCCACATCGCACGATCCCATCTGGCGCGATTTACGGAGCGATACACCCTTACGGGGATTGACACTATGGAACTGGAGATCACGGTGGAAGATCCGCTTTTCTTGAAAGCCCCGTTCGTGTTCACCGGGATGCTGGAGCGGACCGACGAGGACCCGATTGAGACCTGGGACTGTGACCCCGATGCGGGACTGACCGAGCTGTATCAGACGTTCAATAATCCGTACCCGGACGATACAACGCCGGCGAAATTCAACGACTAGTGAACCATGACTCCCATTTCTGAGTGACGTTTTGTTCAGGTGAGGACACCGGAATACCCTTTGCTGCCATCAGGGATTTGAGCACGGTTGCGGTTTCGTGAGACGGCTCCGGTGTCCAAAATTGAAGATCCACCAGATTCACTTCCGTCGTCCCTCACCAATAAGAACGCATAATCTGCGCAAGCCCGGTCCATCTGCGAAATCCGGGCAACCAATGGGTCCAACACGTGTAACCTGATCATCGATGCCATCTCCCGTTGCCAGCCTCATTGAGACCCTCTCTTCGACGCCGGGTATGGGTGTTGAACAAGCCGGTCTTTCGATGTTGGAGGTGTTGACTGGCGGGAACGTATCGGGGGATGCGTTCCGGAAGGACCCTCAGACCCTGATGGGGCCGGAGCACGGTGTCTCAAGGTATCTGGCCCAGGTGGTTTGGCGGGCACTGGCCGGAGACTACGAATCCATCGACGAGGTCGTTACCGGTCTCTACGGGATTCTCGATCGCAATCCCCCTGTTCTGGAAGCCGCATCTCCTTCCCAGAGTGAAGACAGTAACCGTGTTGTCATACCGGAAGCGCGCATACTACGTGTCGGTTCGCTTGTCCGGTCAGATGACGGGTGGGAGGCCTCTTTCCAGGCGCAGGTCACCAGCGGCGAGTTGCGTGATCGCGAAATCGAAGTGCACGCGCGCTCTTCGGTCAACCCTTCGGCCTGTTTCATCGTGCCTTATTTATGGGTTCACGCTCGTATAGCGGCATACAACCTTGTTCCGGACACGGCGACTGACTTCATAACATCTGCCGACACGTTCTTCGTCCTCGAACCGCTCCGCCAGGTGAACGCCACAACAGTAGCCCGGAGCCTTGCTTGTCCCAAGCCACAGATCGACCAGATCCGCAAAGGCCGGGGAGACGTCACCGTGCACACTCTCAAGGGCATGGTTGTCCATTCGATACTGGACAGGATCATCGAGGGCGAAGATGATCTGGAGGCGTGCTATCGAAAGGTCCTGCCCGATTTTCTGGTCCAGTTGGCATCAATCGCTGATGATCTGTTTGACGAAGAGACATTCACTCAAGACGTCTTCCGGCATGCGCGGACTCTCAAGGAATTCGTCGACCTCAACCCTCACATGCGCCGTGACCCTCAAGTGGAACTGCGGCGCTATTCGGCGACGATTGGCATCCAGGGCCGGATCGACGCTGTGTTCAAGGGCGAAGACGGGTTGGACATCGTTGAATTGAAGACCGGCAAACGCATTCGGCCGGAAGACCACGCCCAGCTTTTCATCTATCGACTCTTGTTCTCTGACTACGTGCGTCGAGCACGGGTCCGGAAAGAGGACCCGATCAAATTGACCTCCCGGCTGCTCTCTTCTCATGACGGCACCAGCACGCCGCTTAAGACAGATGCGGATTTTCTCCACGTTCTCGAAGCGCGGAACCGATTCGTAGCGCACGCGAATGATCTTGGCCGTGAGGAGCCTCACGTCCGATTGCCTTACGCCGGTTACGACGACGAAGTATGCGGAGCGTGTATGTCGTGGACGAAATCCAGATGCCAGGAAGATTCCCAGACGTTCGGAGATGTGTCCCACCTGCTTAAGCCTGAGGAGGACCCCTCCGACCTGGCTTACTACCGAAGGTTTTCACGACTGGTGCAGCGCGAACGCGATTACGCCGATCAGGATCTTGCCGATCTCCTTGATGACAGCCGGTTGGGCTACCGTGTCCGGAACTTCAAGACGATTTGTGATGCTCGTCCGGTGGGAATGGAGTCGGGCCTTTTCAGATTCGAGTTCGAGGAAAACACGTCCGACCTCGGTGTGGGTGACCGTGTTCTGGTCCATTCAGGAGCCATATCGAGCACACCTTCCTATCACGGCTACGTGCGGTCGGTGGACGCCCACCAGGTCAGTGTCCGGATCCCCCTCAACAATATTTCTGAAGACACGCTGGGAAAGGGTTCGTGGACGATCGACCGTTTTCCATCGGATCAAACTTCGATTGTCAGCCAGACGGCGTTGTTCGATTTTCTTCGCGCTCCCCCCAGTCCATCCAGACGTGTCGTCCTTGGGGATCTGGACGCCGTCGTTGCTGAGCGGACAGTTGACGAAGCCGACATCGATGGAAGTCGGTCCGGTTTAACGTCCCGTCTGAATCCGAGTCAGGTCCAGGCGGTCCAGAGAGCCGTTGGATGTCCGGTGTTCCATCTCATCTGGGGACCGCCGGGGACAGGGAAGACACGGGTCGTACCCGAGATCGTTAGCCATGTTTCCGGTAGCGTCCTCCTCGGCGCTTTCACGAACACGGCGCTCGACAAGATGTTGCTGTCCGTATTGGACGTGCATCCCGAAACACCGTTCCTGAGGATGGGTCGGTCGAAGGATTCTCCCGAACTTGCCCGCCGACTCGGGGAGCGTGCCCCCGAGTATTTCAGCGAAGACCTGGCAAACATTATTCGGAGTCCGAAACAACTACGTCGCCGTCTGGATCAGATTCCGCTCGTCGCTGCGACAGCGCACCGCGGGTCGAGCCACCCCTATCTGCGCGGACGTTCCTTCGAAATGACGCTGATCGACGAGGCGGCACAATTGACCGAACCCCTCACGCTGGGCTTGGTCATGCGTGCCCGGCGCTTCGTGTTGATTGGCGACGATAAGCAACTCCCACCTGTCGTACGCACCAGCGGCCTGAAGTCCTCTTTGTTCGAACGATTGAAAAATGAAGTTTTACCAGGTCATCGGGATCGAATGACGCTGCTCGATGTCCAGTATCGGATGCATCCGGAGATCATGAGCGTTTCGAACCGTTTATATTACGACGGTGCATTGAGAGCCGGAATCGACGCCGGCGAACGTCAGCCACCGATGGGCCAGCCAATGTCCTTCGTTCCCGTTGATACGGTTTCCGAGGGCCGCGCAAATCGGGCCGAAGCCCGTGTGGTCAAAGATCTGGTTCGTTCAATCTCCGAACATGCGCCACCCGAGAGTATCGGTGTGATATCGCCGTTCCGCGCACAGGTCGTCTTGCTGCGGCAGTTGCTGGACGGCACCGGTGTGATGGTCGATACCGTCGAGCGCTTCCAGGGCGGAGAACGCGACGTGATTATCCTGTCTCTGGTCCGGTCTCGCGGGAGCAGCTTCGTCTTCGACGACCGCCGTTTTAACGTCGCCATGACACGTGCCCGCAAGAAACTCGTGCTAGTGGCGCATCCCGACCTGTTTAGGGACACGAAGTATGAGTGGCTATCCGATTTTCCGACTTATTAGGTCGAGGCGGACGCGAGGTGCCCGAGGTTGTCTCCGCGTCACAGTTGAGGGAACAGGCGCTTGAATTCGCTGTGGCCCGAAATGTCGCGGTCTAAGACACGTTCTTCGTCGCGCTCGCTGTCAAGCGAGGATCGAAGCTCGTCAGTTCTGACAGGGAGCTGCTACGGAAGTTTCCGGAAGTGGTTATTCCGACGTCTGTTTACGCCCGTTCCGGTGCATAGGGCCCTCGCCGCTCGCGCTTTTCTACCGTACGGGTTGGGAATCCATCCACCCGGTATACCGATCACGACGGGGCGGGTCGCTCATCCATGACGTATCCGGCAGCGGTAACTCTATGGCCTGTTCTACCGTCAGCCAGCCTTTGGGTAGAGGCATGGCCCGGCGTTGTTCCCGCCGAGTGATCCACGCAAGTTCGTCCCTCTCTTCACAGAGAGTCGCAAGCTGTGCTGTGACCGCGGCGTCCTGGGTGACGTAGGCAAGGACCTCCTTGTAACGACCCGAAGCCCATGCATGAGGTGCTTCTGCTCCACTCATCTCGGCCAGCTTGCCCCTGATCTCCATTCCTTCGGCGGCTTTCTGGAGGCTGATGGGATGGCCCAGAACGCAGACGGCATGGAAGAGCATGTCGACGTGATGGGCGGCCAGTTCAGCGCACTCGGCGTACCTTCCGGATTCCTCGGCCAGTATGTCGAAATCGAACCCCGTGCCGTTCCATGTGACGAGCGTGTAGCCCTCGTTCACGTAGCGTCGGAGGTCATCCACCATGGCTGTTGCTTCGTCCGACGACATCTGAGGGGCCGGCTCCCCGGACGCAGCGTTTCCATGCCATGTCATAGTTTCACCCGTGTCAGTCAAACACGCCGCGGCGCAGCTGATGCCGAGGGGCCGGTAAGCTAGAATTTCCGAGGCACCTTCGGGCAATATCTTGGCTGTTTCTATATCGAAGGCGATGTAGCGCGATGGGAACAGGCTCCGCATGGTGTCGATCCTGACACCATGTTCGGGGGAGTCGGGTTCATATCAGGTCCCGTCCCCCAACTCGCACTCGACGACCAGACACACAAAAGGGGGCTTTCAGGCCGGCCCCCTCGTGCGGATAAGTAAGTTGTTGCTCGGTCTATTTCGGGCGGCCCAGATAGCCTTGTGCGATCATCGGGATCGTATAGACCTGCGCTGCGTTGCGGATCTGCTCGCCTTCGGAATTGGACGCGCCGCAGGCGAGGATGAACAGCGTCCGCTTGTCGGGTCCGCTAAAGGCCGTGCTGATGATGCCGCGCGGCGTCGGAATGATTCCCAGGTATTCGCTTTCCGGGCTGATTACCTGAACACCCGGGTTCGTGCTGACGTAAAGACGGCCTTCGCCGTCGATCGTCGTTCCGTCGCCGTTGCCCCCGCCCTCGAGCGTTGCGAACACGCGCTGGTTGGTCAGCGAACCGTCGGTTTGGACGTCGAACGCCGCAATCGTCTGACGGTTCGTCACGTAGAGCGTCTGTTCATCGGCGCTCAAAATGACCCCGTTGGGTCGAATGTTCTCGCCGTACTGCGTGATGATGCCGTTCGGTGCCGCATAGTAGACCGCGCCCTGGCTGAAGTAGGCTCCGCCCTTGCTGTCGGCTGTCAGATCGTTGGGGTTGCCGCCGACGCAGTCGAGCGGGCCACCCCGATAATTATTCGCGAGGATTCTTCGAACCGGGGCCATCTGGACGATCGCACTCCGGAGGGCCCTCTGGACCATGAACACCTCACCGTTCTTGTTGATGGAGAGCGAGCCCCCGGTTCGGGTATTCGAATACTCAACCGAAGTGGTCCCGTCGGTCTCAAGTTTCAAGACCTGACTGTTGTTGTCCTGCGCGATCAGCAGGCTTCCATCGTCGGCGCCAACAATGCCGTCGCCAACGTTTCTATCCTCCTGCCAGAGAAACCGCCACCGCTCGCCTGCAGCGATGACTCCAGGAATCCCGCTCACCGTGTAGTCCCGGGGTCCCGGTGCGGGCTCGGTCGGTCCGCCCCCACCGCCACCGGGCAAAGGGGGCGGGTCCTCACACATCGCCAGTAGTTGGGGCAGAAGCGGGTGTTCGGGCGATGACATTGCTGGCGGTGGCCAGTCTTCCGGCGCCGGTGGCAGGTTGGGGGCTACCTCCTGGCTCATAAGGATCGCGGGAATGAGAAGAAACAAGGCCGTTGTCAGAAACCGCTTCGAATTCATAGTTCCTCCAGAGGGCGGCGCTAATTCGAACCGCGCTCGCACCCGGCTCTTCTAAGGTTCGATGGCCTGTAAGGATACGTTCGACAAAATGCTGAAGACAACCGGAAAAGATGGGGCGATTTGACGTCTCAACCTGCGTTCGAAAGAACCTCAACTTCCTGTTCCAAGGTTTCACCGAGTCGGTCCTTTTCAGCTTCCAGGTCATATCGAGTCTGGAGGTTCAGCCAGAACCGTTCCGATGTTCCGAAGAAACGACTCAATCGAAGTGCGGTGTCGGCACTGATCGAACGCTTTCCATGCACGATCTCATTGATACGGCGGGGAGGTACGCTAATACCTTTTGCTACCCGATACTGACTCAGTCCGAGTGGTCGCAGAAAATCCTCAAGAAGGATTTCCCCAGGGTGAATCGGTTCTAAGACTTTCTTACCCATGTTCATCCTCAGTGATAGTCGACGATTTCGACCGCTTCAGCGTCAGGGCCTCTCCAAATGAAACAGATGCGCCACTGATCGTTGATTCTGATGCTGTGTTGTCCTTTTCGTTTTCCGCGAAGCCGCTCCAGGTGATTCCCTGGCGGTGTGTGTAAGTCACCTAAAGACTCGGCAGCGTCGATCTGAAGCAGTTTCCTTAATGCGATTCGGTGAAGTTTCTTGGGAAGTGCTTTATTGCGCTCACGGACAAACAGTCTTTCGGTCTCTTTATCCGCAAAGCTCCGAATCACACGAGGATGATAACGTTATGCGTTATTAACGTCAAGCGTTATCAGGGAGAGGTGTTCGGAATAAAGATTGCCTTTAGCCACCCCAATGAATTCTCGGTAGTGTCTCAGTTTAGTATCCCCAGCTATGGCGGCTGGCGTGAGCGACAAGCTGCACGACATTGACTGGATCATCGGCCTTATCGACGGGCGTCAGCAGAAGCCCAATCGCCCTTCAACTTACAAGAAGGCAATTTCAAACTGAGACACTACCGAATTCTCTGACAAGGTTTTCAAACATAGACCGCTTCTACAGTCTCGGGGACCTCTCTTGGTGACCCTCCGCGTCACACTTTGAACTCCCCTATGACTCTGATCACCGCCACCACCCGTCTTGCCCGTGAACTTCTCGAGGCCCATGACCGCGAACAGATTGCGGCCGGGTTTTCCACCTGACCGACGCCCCACATCCTTCCGTTCAATGCCTGGCTAACAGAGTTATGGGAAGAATGGCTGTACTCGGGCGGTGCCGATGGTGAGTTGCGGCTGTTGCGTCGCTTAGAGGAACGGGCGATCTGGGAAGACATCGTGCGGTCTGAGGCTGACAATGTTTTGCTGGAAGTTCCTGCCACTGCTGAAGCCGCGCTGGATTCCTGGAATCTTCTCTGTCAATGGCGTCTGCCGTTAGACGCGCCCGAATGGAATGACTCCACCGATTCGGAAGTCTTCTATCGATGGGCGACGGAGTTTCGTCGTCGTCTGAGTAGGAACGGCTGGCTATCCAGCGCAGAGTTGGCCGGGTTCATTGCTGATCGTATCTCCGACGGCGGGATTCGCGTTTCCTGTGACATCGAGATCGCAGGGTTTCTGGAATCGACGCCTGCACAGAAGAGGCTGTTCGATGCTCTACGGGTATCGGGGATACGCGTCCAGGAGTGTCCGGTTCCTGACTCGCCCGGTGAAGCCGTGCGTATCGGTCTGATCGATCCCGAACGTGAGATCCGTTCGGCTGCGGGTTGGGCCCGTCAGATTCTTGAGACCGATCCTGAAGCTGCGACGCCGGAATTCCGAATCGGCATTGTTGTCGCCGATCTTGACCGGCGCCGCAGCCAGGTGGAACGCGTCTTTTCCGAAGAGTTCCATCCCCGGGGGCGGCTCCGTCCCGACCTCGATCCCCGGCGTCTGTTCAATATTTCACTGGGACCAAAGGCGAGCACCTACCCGATTATCGATACCGCTCTGTCTATTCTCGAGACCGATCCTCAAGACATGCCCATCGGAGCTTTGTCGCGGCTCGTCCGATCTCCGTTCATTGCTGGTGCGCGCGAGGAGCTGACCGAGAGAGGGCTTCTGGACGGCACGCTGCGGTCGTTGAGAGAGCCCGAACTGGCCCTGGGTGCTGTTTTGTCTCTGGCCGAAAAGAACGGTGGAGGACATCGTTGTCCGAAACTGGCGACCCAGCTCAGGGCATGGAGTGAGGCGTGTCAGATATTGGAACCCATCCAGTCGCCGAGCGACTGGGCCGCTTCGTTCTCCGGTCTCCTCAAGGCCATCGGATGGCCGGGCGATGGAAGCCCGACCAGTGCCGAATACCAGACGTTGGAAGTCTGGAACGAATTGCTGTCGGAGAGTGCCGGGCTTGACGGGGTTTCCGGTCCGGTTCGTCTGAACGCCGCCGTCGGCACGTTGCGTCGCCTGGCCTCGTCCAGGCAGTTTCAGCCTGAGTCCGATCCGGCCCCGGTCCAGATCCTCGGGATCTTTGAGACCGCAGGTCTGGTTTTCGACAGGTCTGGATCATGGGGATGGATGATGGAGTCTGGCCGCCTCCGGCGGGTCCGGACCCGTTCCTCCCGTTTCGCCTCCAGCGTCGGCTGAACCTGCCGCGATCCTCACCTGAGAGAGAACTGGAGTTCGCAAACTCGATGACCCGGCGACTCCTGGCCAGTGCGCCGAGGGTAATCGTCAGTCACCCCCAAAGGGAGGCCGATTCGGATTTGAGGGTCAGCCCACTGTTTCGATCGCTTCCTGAAGGGCAATGTGGGGAACTCGGCCTTGTGACCTCGGCAGGGTACGCCCAAAGACTTGCCGAGTCCTCGCGGATGGAAACTCTCGAGGATCACCGAGGACCTCCATACATCAATGGCGCGCTCCGGGGAGGGACGTCTCTTTTCAAACTTCAATCGGAGTGTCCGTTCAAAGCATTTGCCCAATTGCGCCTCGCCGCGAAGGCGCCCGGGGAGGCTGAAGCCGGGTTGAGTGCGATGGATCGCGGCCAGCTCGTCCACCGTGTTCTCGAGCGGGTCTGGGATTCATTGGGATCCCATGAGGCGCTTGTCTCCACGACCGACGAGAGGCTTGCGGCCCTGGTTCGAATGACGGTCTCGGCCGGGATCCGCGAATTAGGCGAACAGCGACGTGCCCTTCGCAGGAGGTTCTTCGCCGAAATCGAGCAGGAGCGGTTGGAACGCGTCGTGACCGAGTGGCTGAGTCTTGAGAAGGAAAGGAAATCCTTTACGGTTGTCGAACAGGAGAACGACCGGCGGGTGACGGTCGGCGGCATCGAGGTACGGATTCGGATGGATCGCGTGGATCGCCTCCCAGATGGGGGACTGGTCATCCTCGACTACAAGACAGGAGAATGCAGCCCTTCCGACTGGGAAGGAGATCGTCCGGACCAGCCACAGCTTCCGATCTATGCCGCCACAGCCGATTCCCCTGTTGCGGGTGTTTTGTTCGGGCGGCTCAAGACCGGCAAGGTGGCCTTTACAGGATTAACCGATTCCGAAGGTGTCGCTCCAGGCGTGAACCCGCTTCGAGATATGTCTCTGGAAGACCGGATCGACGACTGGCAGAGGGTCCTCGATCGGTTGGGTGCGGATTTCCGGGAAGGTCGGGCCGCGGTCAATCCGAAAGACTGCCGCACCAACTGTGAGTATTGTCATCTTCGAACGCTCTGCCGAATCCACCAGGCCGATCTTTCTGTGGATTTGGGCTCCGAGGATGCCAATGGTTGACCGGGTTCTGGATCAGGCTCAACGTCGCGAGGCCCTGGACCATTCCAGATCGTTTATCGTGCAGGCTCCCGCTGGGTCCGGCAAGACAGAACTTCTCATTCAGCGGTTTCTGAAACTCCTGGCTCGAGCGGATCAGCCCGAGTCCATCGTGGCCATTACATTTACGCGCAAGGCGGCTGCTGAAATGCGCCACCGCGTGATCGAAGCCCTCCAGAGTGCTTCTGGGCCGGAACCTGTTTCCTCGCATGAGAAGTTCACCTGGAAGCTTGCCGAGGCTGCACTGGCTCAAAATGACCGGTTCGATTGGCGTTTGACAGAGCACCCCTCGCGCCTCCGAATCCAGACGATGGATTCGTTTTGCGCCACGCTGGTTCGGCGGATGCCCTGGGTGTCGCGGATGGGTTCACCGCCCCAGCCGGAGGACGACGTCACCCATCTGTACCGTCAGGCCGCACGACGAACGCTGGCCATGCTCGATGAGGAGGAGACAGACGCTCAGGTTTCCAATGCGTTGCGAGGGCTTCTCGCTCATCTGGACAACAAAGTCGGGAGCATTGAAAAACTCTTGAGCACGATGCTCGGGAGTCGTGACCAGTGGCTGCGGCATGTCATCGGTAATGCCGGCAATGGGGGTGATTTCAAGGGGTCGATGCAACACTTCACATAAGAAGAGAGGTGAAGTGTATGGCCAAGAAACGAAAGAACAAGCGGATGAGGAAGCGGCGATGGTTCACAGCGATCGAGCGGGTCGAGGTGTGGGATCGCTGGCAGCGGGGGGAGTCGTCCCAATCGATCGGACGCGTGCTGGACAGAGGGGGATCGGCGATTCATCGTCAACTGGCCGTGTACGGGGGCATCCGTCCGCAGTCCCGTTGCCGGTCAGCGCGGGCACTGACTCTGGTCGAACGTGAAGAGATCTCTAGAGGTATTGCGGCCAAAGAATCGCTCCGTTCGATTGCCGTGCGACTGGGTCGGTCGCCATCGACGGTGAGCCGGGAGGTCAGCCGAAACGGGGGCTCTGATAGCTATCGGGCATCGGAAGCCGATGAGCGGACCTGGGAGCGGGCGCGCCGTCCGAAGTCGTGCCGGTTAGCCCGCAGTCCCCGCTTACGGCAGCTTGTTGAAGAGAAGCTGCAGAAGGTCTGGTCGCCCGAGCAAATCGCCGGTTGGCTGAAACACTCATATCCGGAAGACGAGTCGCTTCACGTGTTCCACGAGACGATCTATCGCAGCCTTTTTGTCCAGGCCCGCGGGGTTTTGAAGAAAGAACTGACTCAGTATCTGCGGACAAGACGCACGATTCGCCGATCTGGAAAAGCGAGCCGGAAAGGCCATGGAAAGGGACAGATCGAAGACATGATCTCGATCCGTGAGCGCCCGGCTTCAGTCGAATATCGTGCGGTCCCCGGTCACTGGGAAGGGGATCGGATCGCCGGATCGAGGAACACCTACATCGCCACTCTGGTCGAACGTCACTCGCGTTATGTGATGCTGGCGAAGGTTCCCAACAAGAAGACCGAAACTGTTGTCAACGCGCTCATCGAACAGGCGCATCCACTACCGACGGAACTCTACAAATCACTGACCTGGGATCGCGGTCTGGAAATGGCGGATCACAAGCGGTTTACCCTGGCGACAAACATTGCCGTCTATTTCTGCGACCCACGGAGTCCATGGCAGCGCGGATCGAATGAGAACACCAATGGTCTGCTTCGATACTACTTTCCCAAAAGGACGAATCTGTCGGTACACTCACAGGAACATTTGGACGCGGTTGCTCGGCAGCTCAACGAGCGGCCCCGCAAGACGCTGGAGTTCGCAACTCCGGCAGAAACATTTAATGCATGTGTTGCATCGACCGGTTGAGCCGGCAGGAATTATCGGGACGATCTGGAGTCGGCTGTTTCCGAAATCATCGAAGACGAACTGGAACAGCTTGGCAGCATGTTCCCTGAGCGCTTGAAAGCCGAAACCCTCGCGCTGATCCGTTTTGCGGCTGGGAATCTGACGGCGACAGAAAGTGCGAAGCCAATGTCTGCATGCAGCGCCCTTTCCGATTTTCCAGGTTCGCGTCTCGAATCGCTTCCACTCTGGTTGGGCCTTACCGACATGTTCCTCACCCGCGGAGGCAAGCGGCGGGCCAGCCCGACCAAGAACGAAGGTTTTCCCTCAACCGACGTGGGGCGGAGCGCAAAGGACCGACTGCGGGCTGTCCGGTTGGACCCACAGATTCTGGATCGATTGCATGCTCTCCGTTCGCTGCCGCCTGTCGGGTTTGAAGCCGGACAGTGGGATGTTCTCGGTGCGCTCCTGGTCCTGCTGCCCTTCGCCGTCGCCCAGCTCCGCCTTGTCTTCCAGGAGGAAGGGCGAGTCGATTTCACCGAGATCGCCATCGGCGCACGCTCAGCGCTGGGTTCGGACGCCGAACCGACCGATCTTGCGTTCGCGCTGGACTGCCGGATCGATCACCTGCTCATCGACGAATTCCAGGACACTTCGCAGAGTCAGTACGATCTGCTGACGAGAATCGTTCGCGAATGGCAGCCCACTGATGGTCGAACGCTTTTCCTGGTTGGCGATCCCATGCAGTCGATTTACGGTTTCCGTGAGGCCGAGGTCGGATTGTTTTTGCGCGCGCGGACAGAAGGCGTGGCTTCCCTTCGTCTGAAGCCCTTGACACTCTCGGTCAATTTTCGTTCGGGCGCGGGCATCGTGGAGTGGGTAAACAACGCGCTCGGCGTAGCGTTTCCCGAGATCGAAGACAGGTTGACCGGGGCTGTGACCTACGAGCCGTCTATTCCTTTTAAAACAGAACCAGATCCGGATGCCGTCGATATACACCCCTTCTTTGTGAGCGATGCCGAACCGGAATCGGACGAGGTTCTCAGAATTATTCAGGAGACCAAGACCAGGCATCCGGATGGCACGATCGCGGTGCTCGTCCGGTCGCGTACACATCTTTTCAGCATCGTCTCGGCGTTGCGGAGATCTGGAGAAAAGTTTCGTGCCGTAGAGATTGACGTTCTTGGAGAACGTCCCGCCGTT
The DNA here is from genome assembly GCA_965218585.1 of Terriglobia bacterium. GTDB lineage: Bacteria > Acidobacteriota > Terriglobia > 20CM-2-55-15 > 20CM-2-55-15. The sequence goes on along the minus strand of CBDCLE010000002.1, from coordinate 57,209 downwards.
CAGGATCTGCTGGCACTGACTCGGGCCCTGTTGCATTCAGGAGACCGGGTGGCGTGGCTCTCTATTCTTAGGGCTCCATGGTGCGGTCTGACTTTGGATGACCTGGAGACGCTCGTCAACGGGGATGCCACCTCTGCGATATGGAGCCTTGTTCAGGATTCGGCAACCCTGGACCGGTTGTCTCTCGATGGTCGTTCCCGTCTTGAGAAAACGTCTGCAGTCTTTTCCGACGCTATGGCACGTCGTGGGACCCTGCCTCTGCCGCGGTGGGTTGAAGGTGTACGGATCGCTCTGGGTGGTCCTGCCTGTCTTGAAAGCAAAGGGGAATTGGAAGATGCCCGAGCCTACCTGGATCTCCTGGAAGAATCGACCCAGGGCACCGACATCCGCGATGAGAGAAAGTTTGCCGAAGATGTCGACCGGCTCTTCGCTCCGCCCGATGTCGAAGCCGGAGAGGATTTGCAATTGCTCACGGTCCACAAGTCCAAGGGATTGGAGTTCGATACGGTGATTCTCCCGGGCTTGGGGCGCCGTACCCGGGGTGAAGACCAACGACTGTTGATGTGGTTGGAATACATGGGCCGGAATAAATCCCGCCTGTTGCTGGCACCGATCCATGAAATGGGTGGCGACCGTGATCCTCTCTACGAGTATCTGCGGATGATCTACAAGGAGAAGGACGACCATGAAAGCACACGTCTGCTCTATGTGGCCGTGACCCGGGCTCGAGAGAGGTTGCATCTGCTGGGTCACGTGAGCGTCGATCGAGACGGGACTTTGTTGAGGCCTCCGGATTCGAGATCCCTGTTGCGGAAGATATGGGCCACACTCGAGACGGACTTCGCGGAGGCGTTCATGGAGGCCGAATTCGGTGACGAAGAAATGGTGGACAAGGAAGTCGACGGTGTCGCCTTGAGGCGGCTCAGCGCGGAATGGTGCGCTCTGGGGCCACCGGAAGACGTCGCGTGGAAGCCATCTGTGGGTGCCGCGGATTCAGAGGACGCTCGAGTCCGTCGGCCGGTGTTTGAGTGGGCCGGCGAATTGCAACGTCGTGTGGGCGTCGTTGTACATCGGATGCTCCAACAGACGCTCCCTGATCGTCAAACACCTGACGAAAAAGCCATTCGTCTCGCCCTTCGGTCTGAAGGGCTGGACGGTCAAAAATTGGATGAAGCCGTTAGACGGACCCGAGAGGCACTCCGAAACGCGATGTCCGATGAACGTGGACAATGGATCCTTTCGTCACACTCGGACGACGAAAGAGAACTCAAGTTGACTGAGGCGGTGGATGGGCGAGTGCGTCGATTCGTTCTGGATCACACTTTTCTGGACGGGGGCACACGATGGATCGTCGATTACAAGACCAGCTCGCATGAGGGGAGTGGGCGCGAGGCGTTCCTCGACAGCGAGCAGGCGCGTTATCGGGCGCAACTCGAGGATTATGCTCGCGTCATGGCCACCATTGACCCCCGTCCGATCCGTCTTGGTCTGTATTTTCCCTTGTTGCAGGGATGGAGAGAATGGCCTTTTGAGGAGCGGCAGGCCTGAGGCGCATGTCCGACTGGGTTCCAGCTCTGTCCATGGCGGTCCTCGTGGCGACTGTACCACTGCTATGGGTCTTTCGCATCCTGACGGATCTTCCCGAGCCACTGGCGCTCTCCCATCGCCAGTGGCCCGCATGGGCCAACTTTTTCCTGATCGCGCTGATCACCGCCAATGTTGTCATCTTCATACGTGGCATGTATGAGGGCGCTATGGACGAACCGATCAGCTTCCTCCTTCGGTTCTTCATCGCCGTTCTCGTGTATGTTTTCGGGTTTGTTCTTCTCATCAGACAGTTCGCCGGCCTCTATCCGGAGTATTTCGTGACGGCAGGACGCACCGGGCTTGGGATGCGGAAAGCTCTCTACCGCAACATAGTCGACATTGATGAGGTGTCCGAGTCCGCTGGAGAGACCGAACTCATGGTTCACATGAGGACGGGCGAAAGCCTTTCTTTGACGCTGCCCGTGCCCAACAAGCCGGTGTTCTACCAAGCTATAAAAGACAATCAACCCGAACTGTAGAAATCCCTGCCGCCTCGGCTTCCGCAAAAGGACTCGCGATCATTACGACCGGCGCGCGTTTCTTGAATCTGCCTCCAAGAGCGCAGAATTTGCGTTTTTCGCACTTCCTGCGCCTTCGATTTGGTCTCAACTAATTCCTACGTAAACCCTGTCTTTCGTCCATACTAGAAAGATTAGGCCGATTTTCGGTCTATGCCCGTAAGGGTGGAGACGCTCGAATCAAATCAAAAGGAGACGAAGTGGCTATACCGAAATACGCGTACTTTAAAGGCCGCATCGTTCCTTACAGCGAAGCAAATGTTGGAGTCCTGACGCATGCCCTCAACTATGGGACAGGCGTTTTTGGCGGACTTCGCGGTTATTGGAACGATGAGGAAGAGCAACTATTCATCTTCCGTCCGGAGGATCACTACCGGCGGTTCCTGCAGTCGGCGAGATTGCTGTGCATGGAGTTTTCGCTCACGCTAGAGGACCTGGTAGAAGCGACCCGGGAACTATTGCGGAAGGAAGACATGAGGGAAGACTGCTACATTCGCCCGCTGGGATTTGTATCGGACGAACTCATCGGTGTACGCCTACAAGACATGAATGCTGAGCTATCCATCGTTACGATTCCCTTTGGCTTGTACGTCGCTAACGACGAAGGAGCCCACGTGACCGTTTCTTCGTGGAGACGCGTGGACGACAATGCGATACCGGCCAGGGGAAAGATCACCGGTACGTATGTCAATTCCGCACTGGTGAAGACGGACGCAGAACGATCCGGCTTCGACGAAGCGATCGTCCTGAACGCGGACGGGCACGTCTCTGAAGGTTCGGCAGCGAATCTGTTTATCGTCAGGGAGGGGAAAGTGATCACACCGCCCATTACCGATAACATTCTGGAAGGTATCGTTCGCCGGTCACTCATCCAGCTGTTGAGAGATGAAATGGGCGTTGAGGTTATTGAACGACCCGTCGATCGGACGGAGCTGTTTGTCACTGATGAGGCCTTCTTTGCCGGTACCGGTATGCAGATCACGACGATCACGAAGGTGGATCATCGTCCGGTCGGTACGGGCCAGATGGGATCGCTCACGCTGGAATTGAGAGATCTCTTTTACCGGATCGTGCGGGGGCGTGAGGGGAAGTACCGGGACTGGTGCGAACCTGTTTTTGTAGCCGACCGCGTAAGTTGATTCTTCTGTAGGTGCGCTCTATGAGCGTGGGAAAGAAAGCCCGGAGGATGTCCCTCCGGGCTTTTTTTACTACAGGCCTCTGGTTATACAATCGATCCGCTCGATCCTTTCCCCCTAGGTATATCCGATGGCTCGAAAGAAACGCATTACCCTCCAAACGTTCTATGAAGAATTTCGCTCGATCTCCGGAGAAATCCAGAATCGCATCGGAGGATTTGAGTCTTCCCAGCGCTCCGTTCTCGCGGAGTTGGTCACGATCAATTCCCGCTTTGAATCTCTAGAAGAATCGACGTCCCGTCTCGGTACGCGTCTCGACGTACTTCATGGCTTGTGTGAAGGATGGACAAGCGGTTCGAGCGTCTCGAAGACGAGTATCATGCTATCACCGCCGCTCTAAAGCGCCGCGAGGGTCGTTTCGATCAACTTGAAGCTGACCGGCTGGCAGAACGGATCGCCACGCTGGAACGAAAAGTAGATCAACTGGAACGTAGCCGGAATTAGGGTCGGTCTTTGGAGGTCTGGTCCGCCACTGCCTGAACGGCCTTTTCCACCGCGTCCGGATCTCCAAGATAGAAATTCCGTATCGGCGTCAGGTCATCCTCTAATTCATATACGAGAGGGATTCCTGTCGGAATATTCAGGCGGACGATATCTTTTTCCGAAACACCATCGAGATATTTTACGAGGGCGCGCAGGCTGTTGCCGTGCGAAGCGATCAGGATCTGCTTTCCCGCACTGAGTTCGGGCGCGATTCGTTCGTGCCAGTAGGGCATGACGCGATCGACGGTCAGTTTGAGGCTTTCTGTGAGTGGAATCTCCTCGGATCCAAGGCTCGCGTACCGAGCATCATTCCGGGGATTGCGTTCATCGTTGGGATCGAGTGCGGGCGGCGGAATGTCATAGCTCCGTCGCCAGATCTGCACCTGGTCTGCGCCGTGTTTTTCGACCGTTTCCAATTTGTTCGCACCCTGAAGGTCGCCGTAGTGTCTCTCGTTGAGCCGCCAGGACTGTTCCACAGGGATCCACATGCGGTCCATCTCTTCGAGTGCCAGCCACAATGTCTTGATCGCGCGTTGCAAAACGGACGTGAAAGCCATGTCGACGGAGTTACCCGCCTCTCTGATGAGTCGTCCGGCCTGACTGGCCTCCTCAGCTCCCTTCCTGGTCAGTGGAACGTCCGTCCATCCGGTAAAAAGATTGGCCTCGTTCCACGTGCTCTGGCCGTGTCGCAATAAGATCAGAGTCCGCATGTCTGCTGCAGGTGTGCCCGAGAAATTATGAAATTAATACGCAGAGGCACAGAGGACCGAGCGGAAGATGAGGAAAGGACAGGGTTTTTCTCGGTGCCTCCGAGCCTCTGCGGTCAAGAACGTTTCCGGGCCCCAGTGTAGCATTTTCACTCGAGCCTGGGTTCGGACCAGTTCTGTCCGGCTTTTCCTGTAAGAGTAATAATATGAAAAAGTTCCGGTTTATCCATGCAGCCGACCTGCATCTGGATAGCCCGTTTCGTGGTCTGGCCCAGACCTCGCGGCGTCTCGGGGATTTGATGCACTCGGCAACGTTCCAGGCGTTGGAACGCATTGTGGATCATGCGATCGAATCGGAGTCGGACTTCGTCCTTCTGGCCGGAGACCTTTACGACTCGTCGGATCGAAGCTTACGTGCGCTTGTCGAGTTCCGCCGCCAGATGGAACGCCTGGCCGAACGCGAGATCGGTGCATACGTCGTCCATGGCAACCATGATCCTCTCAACGGCTGGGGGAGCGAATTCAAAATGCCCGCCAACGTGACTGTTTTCGACGGCGAAGTCCGCGAGCAGCCCGTCGTGCGAAACGGCGAAGAGATTGCCCGCGTTTCCGGTGTGAGCTATACGAAGGAACGCGTCACCGAAAACCTCGCGAAGTCATTCGTGCCCACGCCGGGAGGAGCTTATTCGATCGCGATGCTGCATGCGAACATCGGTCACCAGTCCGGACATGCAGATTACGCGCCGGCCCCGATCACCGATCTCCGAGACGCCGGTTTCGACTACTGGGCTCTCGGCCACGTTCATACAGGCGCGGTTCTTTCCTCTTCACCTGCGATTGTATATCCGGGAAATCCACAAGGGCGCCACGCGCGTGAAACGGGACCCAGAGGCTGTTTTCAGGTGGACGTCGATGCCAACGGTCGAACAAAGCTGAGGTTTGTCGAAACGGACGTTGTCAGGTGGGCTCGGTTGGATGTTTCCATCACAGAACACACCCGTATGGACGGCCTTGTAGACGGGTTGCGCGAAAGTGCCGGAGAGATTGCAGGAGAGTTCGAGGGTGCGACAGTGATTAGGTGCCGTCTGATAGGCAACGGATCGCTGCACACCGATCTCGGGCGAGACGGTGTCCGGGAGCAGTTGCAACACGAACTGGGGGCGGAATACGACATCGAATCTCTGCGTATCGTTACCGGTCCCGAGGTCGACCGCGTCCGCCTGATGGAGACCGAACCTCTGGTAGGAGACCTGGTTGGTTTGATCGAGAAGGCACGTGAAGACCCCGCCTACAGGGAATACCTTGCCGAGAGCCTCAAGCCTTTGTTCAGGAAACAGGGGCTCGGGGCACCCGACCCGGATCGCGTCGCAGAGTGGATTGAAAAAGCCGGCGGGCTCGGGGTTGACCTGCTGCTAAATCCGTAACAACTGTAGGTGCGCTCTCGGAGCGCACAATCAACTGTGCAGTCATAGACTGCACCTACAGAAGAATTTTTACCGATGAAGATTTCCGACATTCATATAGATGGCTTCGGTGTCTGGAACGATCGTGACTGGTCCCAGCTCTCGCCGACTCTCAATGTCTTCCACGGGCCGAACGAAACCGGAAAGACGACTCTAATGAGTTTTGTGCGTTCGATTCTTTTCGGTTTTGAGCGGCGCACGCATCCGCGTCGATATGAACCGTTGCGAGGAGGCAACCACGGCGGGACTCTCGACGTTTTGGCCGACGGACGAAAGATTCAAATTAAGAGAAAGGCAGGTCGTCACGTTCGGGGAGAAGTCGGGCTTCATTTCAGTGAATCAGAACCTGAGTCCTCGCCTCCTGAAACCAAGGACAGTGATGAACAGGTGCTCGAGCGCCTGCTGGGAGGGACGACCCGAACCCTCTATCACAACGTTTTTGCTTTCGGCCTGGAGGAACTGGAGCATTTTCGGACGCTGGAGGAAAGCGATGTAGCTTCGCATATATCCGGTGCTGGGATGGGCGTCGGTGCGACCCGCTGGAGCCGTGTATGGAAAGACATCGAAGAACGACGCAGCAACCTGTTTCTCCCTCGCGGCCAGAATTCTACGATCAACCGCGCATTAAAAGAGCTCGATTCGGTCAGGAATGAGCTGGAAGAAACAGAAGGCGATCCCGAAGACTATGTGGCCGCGCACCAGCAGCGTGTTTCCCTGGACGGGGAGATCCACAGGTTGGAAGAAAGCTCCCAACGGTTGAGGAAACGAATTTCTCACTACGCCAAACTCGAGGAAGCCGAGCCGCATCAGAGGCGGAGGGCCGAAATCGAACAGTCGTTGGGCCAGCTCGATCAGATCGATCACTTTCCCAACGGCGGGATCGAGCAATTGAATCTGCTGTTGCACCAGGGACGTGGGCTCGAAGAAGAGTTGGAGGATCAGCGAATCGAAGCTGAGAGAGTACGCGCAGAACGGCTCGAACTGGCGTCGAAGTACACGCCGCAGGAGTTGATTCGACGCAGCCGCGGGGTGGATTCACTCCGTTCTCTCCTGCCGCGGCGAGATCTGGCAGAGGAAAGAGTTGCCGAGGCTGGGGCCAGGAGGGAAGGTGTTCGGAATGAGATAGACGAAATCCGGGTGCGGCGGGACCGAAACCGACCGCCATCAGGATTGGCGACCATCGTTTTCATAGCCATCGTGGCTGTAGGCGGTGTGGGTCTGTTTACGGCTGAACAGACGTTAGCTGGGACGCTGGTTGCTGTGGCGCTGGCCCTGGTCGGTGTCTGGTACTACTCGAGGGACCGGAAGACAGCCCAGATGGACCACGAGCTCATGGCACGGATAAGGGCTCTGCGGTCGTCCGAGGAGGATCTGACACGGCTGGAGGTCGAATGCCAGAAAATTTTCCGGACGATCGAGGGATTGAGCGGTCGGGGAGACTGTTCCTACGTGGATCTGGAAAAAGAGAACCTGAGGATTCAGGAACTGACGGAAATAGCGGATCGTATCCGTTCGATAGACGAAAGGTTGGCGAACGAAGACCAGCAGCGAGATCGTATTGGCCACAGGATCGAGGAAAACAAGCGAAACATAGCGGCTTTGTTCAAGAAGGGCGGCTCGACCTCGGAAACCGAGTTCTTCCTGAGGGCCGAGGTGTTTCGCCAGAGAAAACAGCTGCTCGACGAGTTGGCACGGACACCTGTGATGGAAGTCGGTACGGCTCCGGAAACGCAGGATATAGAAGCGTTTGATCAGCAAGCCCATCTGAAAACGGTCGCCGAACTTGAACAGACCGAAGAGGAGCTCGGAGTGGCACGGACCGAGGCCGGGAGACTGGATGAAAGGGTGAGAGCCTTGGGCCGAAGCGAGGATCGTTCACGCGCCAGGCTTCGTCAGGAGTCCATTCTGGCCAGGATCGATGAAGCTTCTGAGGAGTGGGCGGTTCTGACACTCTGCCGTACCTTGCTGGATGAGACGCGGCGCGTATATGAGACCGAGAGGCAGCCGGAGGTGCTTCGGCACGCTTCTGAATTCTTTCGCAAGATGTCGGAAGATCGATGGGGTCGTGTTGTTGCTGGACTGGAGGGGGACCAGATCTACGTGGAATCTGCTGATGGAGCCCGCGTTTCCCCTGAGAACCTGAGTCGAGGGACTGGGGAACAACTCTACCTCTCTATGCGATTGGCTCTTGTCCGGGAATACTCCCGACACGTGGAACCACTTCCGGTGATATTTGACGATATATTCGTCAACTTTGATCCCCAGCGGACCCGGCGCTCGGTCGAAGCTGTCCGCGAGCTTTCCCAGACCCACCAAATACTGCTTTTTACCTGCCACCCTCACCTGCTGGAACTCGTTGAGGAAATTGTGCCCGAGGCGAAGGTCTATCCACTACAATAGGCTCCGTGGATCTTGGCGATACATTCAAGGATGTGCGCCGGCTGGTCAGGTTTTCCGATGAGAAAATGCAGAAAGTGCCTCTTTTCGGATCCGAGAAGTACTTCTGTGACCTGTACTGCCTCCAGCCGGGACAGGAGCAGCGAATTCACAGCCACTCCGAATCCGACAAGATCTACTACGTGATCGAAGGGCGGGGAACGCTCCACATCGCAGGAAAAGAACGCGAGTGCACTACCGGGGATGCCATTATTGCGCGCCCCTCAGAAGAGCACGGCGTTAGAAACGAAAGTGAAGATAATCTGGTATTACTCGTCTTCATGACTCCACGGCCATAGACGACTACCGAGTCCCGTTCTGGTACTACAATCCGGCAGGGAGGTTTGAACATGGGACGCAACGCACAGTTGATTCGCCAATGGGCGATCCTCAAACAGATCGAGAGCACACGCTGGAGCACGATTCCCGATCTGGCTTCCCACCATACTGTTTCGACGAAGACTATTCGCCGGGATCTGGCGGCTTTGATGGAAGCGGGGTTCCCCCTCTATGACGACCGGTACGAAGGGAAGGTTTATTGGCGGCTGGCCGAAGAGTACAAGGGACTTCCTTTAGCGAACCTCTCCCTGTCCGAACTGGCAGCGCTGTATTTCAGCAGGAACGTTGTCGGAGCCCTGGCCGCACCTCCCTTCTCCGGAGACATAGATTCGGCTTTCAAGAAAATCGAAGGTGCGTTGCCTGAAAAGAACATTTCTTTCTTCGATAATCTGGACTCGATGATTTCAGTTCGTGCCGATGCACCCAAGGATCTTGAGGCGCACAAGCACACCGTCCGAACACTGATGGACTCGATGAGTGAAGACCATCGTATCCAAATGGACTACTTCTCGGTCCACAGCCAGAAGCGGAAGACCTATACGGTCCATCCATATCGATTGATGTATTTCCGTGGTGGCCTCTATCTGTTCGGTTACGTGGAGGAATACGATCAGATTCGCACCTTCGCGGTCGAGAGAATCGAGGAGCTCGAAAAACTAGCCGACACGTTCGAAAAACCGTCCGATTTTTCAGTTGAAACCTACCTGGAGTCGTCGTTCGGTCTTGTAAAAGAAGATCCCTTTGACGTCGAGATTCTTTTCAAGCCGGATGTGGCCTCGTATGTGCGATCCCGCTTATGGCACCCGTCACAAGAAGTTCGTGAAGTGGGTGGTGGTGAAATCGTAATGCACCTCCATGTCGGTGGGGAATTCGAACTGGGTGCCTGGATACTGAGTTTCGGCCCATCCGCACTCGTCCTGTCACCGGAGAAGCTGCGCAGGCGTCTCGAAACCGATCTGGCCCGGATGCTGGACAACTATCGCGTTGAAGTTACGGTGGCTCCGTCGGGCGCGAAGTCCAAGAGGAAAACGCGTAAGGCTCAGGGCGCGTCGAAGCGTTAAGAAAGTTCCGGCGCCAGTTTCCCCGATTGGTAACTCTCCGACTTCCCATTCGCCGAACGAAAAGGGCTCTGTCCCGAGTCTCTCATATGTGGCATGAAAACATTCTGGGCGTGATTGGCAACACGCCTCTGGTTCGCCTGAACAAGGTGACGCGGGGGTTGGCTCCTACCATTCTCGCCAAGCTCGAATACATGAATCCCGGGGGCAGCGTCAAGGATCGCATTGGAATTCAAATGATCGAGGACGCAGAGAACCGGGGGCAAATCAAGCCCGGAGGCACGATAATCGAAGGGACCTCGGGCAACACGGGAATGGGGCTCGCACTTGCGGCAGCTGTTAAGGGATACAAGTCCATTTTTACGATGCCGGACAAGATGAGTCAGGAGAAGATCGATGCGCTCAGAGCCCTCGGCGCGGAAGTCATCGTCACGCCGACGCAGGTGGAGCACGATGATCCCCGCAGTTACCATTCCGTCGCGCGCCGACTGACTCGGGAAATCCCAAACAGTTTCTTCCCAGACCAGTATTCAAACATGTCCAACAGCGAGGCCCATTACAGGACGACGGGTCCCGAGATCTGGGAACAAACCGAAGGCCGCCTGACGCATGTCGTTGTTGGAGCGGGTACCGGAGGGACGATCAGCGGTGTAGCTCGTTTCCTCAAGGAAAAGAATCCGGACGTCCGTGTCATCGGAGTAGACCCGGTAGGATCGATTTTTGTCGAGATGTTTAGAACGGGCAAGAGACCCGAACCCCAACCGTACAAGGTGGAAGGTATAGGGCAAGACCAGAAGCCGCTCAACATGGACTTCTCGGTTGTCGACGAAATGCATCCGGTGTCCGACAAGGATTCGTTTGTCATGACTCGAAGACTATCCCGGATGGAGGGCATCTTCGCCGGTGGCTCGTCCGGCTCGGTCGTCCATGTAGCGCTCGAGTGTGCCGCCGGACTCGATGAGAGTGCCCTGATGGTAGTGATCGTAGCGGACTCCGGCACCCGGTATCTGAGCAAGATTTACAACGACAACTGGATGAGGGAGAATCAGTATCTGGAACAGTTGCTGAACGTTCGGGCGAGTGAAGTCGTGGAGAGTAAAAAGCGCCGGACTGAGGGGCTCCTCTCAATTCCGCTGGCGACATCCATTCAGGACGCAGTTGGCCTGATGCGCGAGCATGCGATATCTCAGATTCCCGTGATTGAAGATGACGTTATGGGAAGCATAAGCGAGGCGCGCATTCTGGACATCCTGGTTTCCGATCCGGGAGCCCGGAGCAAGCCGGTAGCCGAATATATGGAAGAACCGTTTCCGATCTTGCCCGGGGATGCCTCTATCAACCTGGTTGCCGAACACATGAAAGAAAACACGACGGCCGTTCTCGTTCAGTTGGGAGATGGCTTCGACATCATCACAAAGTCCGATCTCATTCTGTTCCTCACCCGCGTCCAGGGCATCACCGACGACCCCCTCCGTTAACTTATTTCAACGCAGAGACGCAGAGAACGCAGACGTTCTAGGCTGTCCGCACTAGCCCGCATGTTTCACCAGTCCGGCGATCAGGGGGATTTGGGCAGTAAGAATCGGATTCGGGAGGATCTGGGTTCGAATTGGGCATGTGTGGCGTGACTCGGCGGTGTCGACAAGCGGGAGTTGCTGCGTTTTCGGGTTCAGAAGAGGGTGACGAAACGCACTGAGACAAACCTCGGCGGAGCCGAAAAGAGCGAGTCGATTTTGGCGCAGGGGATCGGGTCGGTTCTCAGCAGCGCAGAGGAAGCGCCTGCAGGTTTCGATGGACGAGGGCAAAGACCTCGGCGTAGGGATAGGCTTCCGACATGGAGATCCAGATGTTGCGAACCGTCAGACGGACTTGAGCTCCGATCTTGAGGAGCTTCAAGCGGATCGTCTGGCACTGAGCGCGGGCCAGATCGGTATTCTTCAGTCCCAGACGGCGTAACGCGTGCAGGAGCATGTAGGCGGCCGAGGACAGATAGAGCCGGAGTTGATTGGCGCGCATGGTTGCCGCGCTGGTCCGGTCGGCGAATAGATCCAACTGCTGTTCCTTGATGCGATTTTCCATGTCGCCCCGCGCACAGTAAAAGTCTTCATAGAGGGCGCGGGCGTCCAGGCGTTCCGGCGACAGTGAGGTCACAACGAATCGAGGATTGGCGCCTTTCTCCAGGAACTCGGCCTTGCCGATGACGCGTCGGGTGCAGGTCCAGCTCTTCCGAGTGCGATACCGGAAATCGTTAAACACCCGCGCCGGTTTCCCGGTGTCGTTAAACTCGGCTTCGGCCTGACTCATCGATTCAGCGATCTCGCGCTTGAGCCGATCGTTCTTGGCCAGACCCACCACGTAATCGACCTGGTGGGCCTCGCACCAACTCAGCAATTCATCCCGGCAAAAGCCCGAGTCGGCCCGGATGATAATCGACACCTCCGGCCAGCTCTGCCGGATCTGGCCGATGATGCGGTTCAATTCCTCGACGGCGCCGTCCGCACCGTCGACATTGGAGCACCGCAACCGGGCGCATAGCAGATGCTCTCCCGAAAAGATGTAGAGCGGCAGATAACAGTAGTTGCCGTAGTAGCCGTGAAAGAACCGTCCTTCCTGATGGCCATGGATCGGATCATCGGTCGCATCCAGGTCCAGAACAATCTCCTCGGGCGCCGATCCGTGAGCCGCCACAAATGCATCCACCATCCAGCGGTCGATCTTGTCCGGGTCCATGGCAATCTTCTTGTACCGCTCCTTCCCATCGACTTGCTCCCCGGTCAGTTCCAACCGGTTCAGCGTACACTTGCCCGCCAACGCTTTTCCCCGGTCTCGGGCCTGCCGCCGCTTCTCCCCCAGTGGATCGGCCTTATCCACCGCCACGGCCAGCATCGGATCGGTCCGCAGTTGGTCATGATCGTTCAGATCCTCGTAGCCCAGACAGAGTCCGTAGACGCGCTGCCCCAATAACTCGCTCACCGTGTGTTCGATCAACCTCGCGTCCCGGTAATCCCTGAAACACTCGGCCAGTCCGGCGATCAGACCCGTTCGCTTTTCCACTTCCCTCAACAGCAGAACCCCAGCGTCGGAGGTGATCTTTCCGCCGTCAAAACGCGCCTTCACTTTTCGTTGAAGAAGTCCGTGAAATTCGAACGTCGTTTGGTTACACTCTGTTCTCATAAGGGCCGTCTCCGTTTGGCTTGTTAAACGTTTATTTCAAAACGCTTTATGCCAGACAGGGCGGCCTTTTCTGGTCCTATCGGTGAAATATGCGGGCTAGGCGTGCGAACTCGATCGATTTTCAACAGTTTCTTGCCGACCCAGACAGTTTGCGTCGGGCCAAATTTAAACAACCTAACTGTCTCTTCCCCTGCGTCTCTGCGCCTCTGCGTTGATTCCTCCTCTTCGTTTCGTACGTTTAACTTCGGGTTGAAGTCATTTCGACGCGTCGTAATGGCGTTCTCTCGTGTTATATTCAAGTTTGGGTATGCAAGAGTCATCGATTTGTAAGTCGACCGACCACCTGTTTCTGCCCGTTCTGGAAGTGCACGATCCACTCCTGCGTTGCGTCCATTGCAACGTATTCGCCTACCACGAAACAGTTAAGCAACTGGCTAAGCGACGCTCCTATTCGATCGATGAAGAAGAGCCCGTCCTGGTCGAAGCGACTCCTTTTGTGAAGGGATTGTGGCGTGCGATCGTCAGGATCTGCTCATCCGTATTTTTCGAGAAGTCCTCTGATTCGCGCGCACGCGCTGCGAACTAGCTCTGTCGGCCCCTCCTGCAACGCATCTTCACTTGCGGTAAACTTATCGGTTGATGGTTAGATAGGGAGAAAACCTGTGAGTTTCAGCTTGTCCGCAACAATCCCGGTCGAAGAACGCTACACCGAAATGCATAGGAGATACCCTCTTCTCGATCTGATCGGGAACACGAGGATGGTCGAAATTCCGTGCTTTCGCGAGGAGTTTCCCCGTGTTCGCGTTTACGCCAAGACTGAGTACACCAATCCCGGTGGAAGTCTGAAGGACCGGCCGGTGCGCAGAATGTTGCTGGAGGCAAAGTTGGCCGGTGAACTCTCGGATGGTCGGGCGATCCTGGATTCCAGTTCCGGTAATGCCGGGATCGCTTACGCGATGATCGGCGCGATGATGGAGGTCCCGGTCCACATTGTCATTCCCGGCAACGCAAGTAGCGAACGCAAACTGCGGATTCGGTCGCATGGTGCAACATTGATCGAGACAGACCCGATTGAGGGTTACGACGAAGCGCTGCGCGAGTGCCATCGAATCGCCGCCTCTGAATCCGATCGCTTCTTTCATTGCGATCAGTATTCGAATGACAACAACTGGCTGGCTCACTATCACACGACTGCTTCGGAAATTCTGGCTCAGACAGAAGGCAATGTTACGCATTTCGTGACGGGCGTCGGAACAGGCGGCACTTTGACGGGTGTGGGAAAGCGATTGAAAGAAGAGCTTCCCGGTGTGGAAATAGTGCAGATCATCCCCGAAGACTTTCCCGGAATCGAAGGGCTGAAACCGCTGGAGGCCCCGGGCGATATCATCCCGAAAATTCTAGATACCAGTGTGGTCGATGCCAAGGTCCGCGTTTCCAGTGACGACTCAGCAAGAATGTGCGCGCTTATGGCCCGTTACGGTTTGTTTGCCGGGCAATCTTCCGGGGCCTACCTTCAGGGTGTGTACGAAACAGCGCGTCGGATAGGCGAGGGAGTGATCGTCACCTTACTCAACGATATCGGTGAACGGTATATGAGTACGGCCCTCTGGGAAACTCAGGATTAAAGAAGACGTTAGTCATCAGCGCACTGAGCTGACTGCTTCAGAAGAGACAGAGGGATTGCAATTTTCCGGAAGCCATTGACCGCGACGGTCGAATTACCCTAACGTAACCGCATTATGAAAGCGATTCGAGTGCATCAGCATGGAGGGCCCGAGGTCCTCACCTACGAAGATGTTCCGGAACCTGAACCACAGGCAGGCCAAGCCGTTGTCCGTGTTGAGGCGATCGGAGTCAACTTTATAGACGTTTACCATCGGACAGGGCTTTATCACGTCGATCCTCCACTGATACCCGGCTCTGAAGCTGCCGGGACGGTCACCGCCGTGGGTGAGGGAGTTAAGGGAGTCAAGGTCGGCGACCGGGTCGCTTACGCGATGTCACGGGGTTCCTACGCTGAACTTCAAGCCGTAGATGGGTGGAAGCTCGTCACTCTTCCCGACGGCATGGACGCCCAGGCCGGGGCTGCCATCATGCTCCAGGGTTTTGACGGCCCACTACCTCTGCTATTCGACGTTTCAGTTGAAATCGAGTCACAAGGCACTCGTGCATGCCGCGGCCGGCGGGGTCGGACTCTTGCTGACTCAGATTGCAAAGAAGAAGGGAGCTACCGTTTACGGCACGGTTTCAACTGAGGAAAAGGCGGCGTTGGTGCGAGAGGCAGGCGCAGATGAGGTCATCCTTTATACCGAGAAGGACTTCGAATCCGAGATTAAACGATTCACTGATGGCGCCGGTGTTGATGTTGCGTACGACTCCGTGGGTCAAACGACTTTTCAAGGTAGTCTGAATTGCCTCCGTCCGCGCGGCTATATGGTCTCTTACGGTCAGTCCAGCGGTCCGGTCGATGCCTTCAGCGTCAACACTCTGGGGCCGAAGGCATTGTTTGTGACGCGGCCGAGCATGCTGAACTATGTTTCCAGCCGTGAGGAACTTTTTGCCCGGACCAACGATCTGTTGCGCTGGTATAAGGCTGGAGAGCTCAAGCTTCGTATCGAGAAGACCTATCCTCTTTCGGAAGCCGCCGAGGCGCACAAGGCACTGGAGGGACGAAAAACTACAGGAAAGGTCCTGCTGCTGCCGTAGCGGGTTGGGAGAGAAACCCGGCGGGTTCCAGCGCGCTGCGGTTGCCGGTGACTGTAAAGCCGGACCAGAAGTAAGGATGAGAGCGTTGGGCCAGCAGCGAGAGTTGGGCTGTTCGGAGGGCCTCGGCGATAGGTACACCGGCGGCCAGATCGCGGTGGAACCATAGCATGAGTTGGGTTGTAGCTGTGCTTTCGACGGGCCACAGCGATCCGACAACCGATCCCGCCCCCGCGACCAGGAACGCCGAGGTCAGACCACGAAACCCCACACCCCCGATAGAATTCCCCACAGAAGAGTCGCAGGAAGCCAGAACGACAAGTGCGTTCGTCGCCAACCGTCGGTCTACTATCTCTGATGCCGTGACGCTATTCGGTCCTTCAAAGTTGCCGTCGAGGAGAATCGATGACGAAAGGGAATTCGAACCATCGAGTGCGGAGTGACCGGCGTAGTGGAACAAGCTGGCGCCGTTCATGGCATCCAGGAAGAGGGTGCGATTGACTTCAACACCGTCAAAAGAACTGATGTCCGGGTAGATCTCACCCATACGAGCAAGCTCTACTCGGATTGAAGAATTCTGTTCCTGGGAACCCACAGACACCAGCATCCCAGGGCCGTCACCTGCTGGCAGATCCAGGAAGTAGGGTGCATTCAACGTTTCAACCAGAACGTAGTCTTCGATCAGGTAGCGATCGTTCCGTGAGCGGAGGGCCGCAAAGGGCAATCGATGGAGCATACGATCCGGAACGATAGTGATCGAGGTGGCTCCTTCCAGCAGATCGACGACGGGACCGACAAGAATGTCATAGAGGTCTCTGCCCAGGGAGTCTAATCGGTCGCCGCCGTCGAGGTCGCGCATCAGGGACAGAAACTGTTCTACCTTTTCCTGCAGGTCATTCCGGGGGATAGGATAGGAGCGGCCATCTACGCCGTCCCTGGATCTGACCCATATCAGGAGACGTTCCTCGAGCAACGTATATTCAAGGATACGCCCGTCGCCGAGCTCGCCCAGCCCCTCGCGAATTGCAGCGACACGCGATGTGAAGGCCCCATCATCCGCCGCGTATTGTTCCACCGCCTCGGTCAGCAGTTTCGTCCGGTAGCGTCGGGCGTAGCTTCTTGCGGCGTCCACGTCACCCCGTCCGAACTCGAAGTTGATTGCCGCCTCGTAGACCTCCCGTCGCTGTTCGTCGAACATCAGCCTTGCCTGAGAGTCGAGTGTACTGTCTTCTTTTTCGACCGCTTCGATAGCAAGGCTGAACTGTGTGCTCGCCGTGTCCATTTCACCTGTCTGGCCGTAGCCTAGGGCAAGTTCCATTCTGTATCGCTGTTCATAGAACACCTCGACGCCAACTTGTGTCAGCAGGTTCAGGCCTTCCGATAAGAGTTGTTCCGCTGCGGACGGTTGCTCACGGCCTCTGAGAATTTCGGCCTTGGCGAGCCTGAGATCGGTATCAACAAGTTGTTGGAGGAATTCCGACTCAATCTCCTGAACGGCATCTTCGGCGATTCGCATGTGGCGGTCGGTTTGATCCAGATTCGAATTCCGTTCGTGGAGCTGTGCCAGCTTCATGTTGGCGTATGCCACTCCGTCTGAACGTTCTGCCAACACGGCTTTTGTGGCTGTTTCATTCTGGTACTTAAGTTCTAAGTTGCCGCCTTGGACGAGTGGATTGAGGCTCGTAATCCAATAGTGCTGGTACAGGCGGCTGTGGGCGTCTGTCGGCGTCAGTGACAGAGCTTGGCTCGCCGCACTGAAACTTTCTGCCGCACTGCCTTCTGCGAAAAGAATCGTTGCAAGATAGAAGCGAGCGCGCGTGGAGTCAGTCTGCGCTGCAATAGATTCATATAGTCGGATTGCCTCTTTGAGCCGATCAATGAGCTCTTGAGGGCTATCGGAAAGTCCGGGATGCCCTCCGTACGCAGTCAGAGATTCGGCCAGCAGCCACTTGAACCCGCTTGATCGTGCAGATTCTGCGACTGAGTCCAGAAGTTGCTTGGCTTCAGCCAGATTTGGTATCCAGGTGAGGGCTTGGGCACGGTTCAGATCTATCCATAGCCGATCGAACTCGGAACCGAGAGCAACGGCATCAGGCCGAAGTGACATCAGTATCTGGGCGCTCTCTCCGAATCGCTGTTCCTGATACGCATCCACGGCGTCTTGAATTTGAAGTCTGAGTTCGACTACCCGATCCCTTAGCTGACCCTGAAGCGGCTCTAGCACAGCCGCTGCTGTCAGATCCTCATATTCAGTCTGGAACCGCTGGGCGATCTCCAGGGATTCGGAGAGGTCAGGAATGCCCTCCCGCGGCCCGAGACCTGAGTTCAACACTGACTCCCACCGGGTGTCCGGACCTAGCCCGCATGTTTCACCAGTCCGGCGATCAGGGGGATTTGGGCAGTAAGAATCGGATTCGGGAGGATCTGGGTTCGAATTGGGCATGTGTGGCGTGACTCGGCGGTGTCGACAAGCGGGAGTTGCTGCGTTTTCGGGTTCAGAAGAGGGTGACGAAACGCACTGAGACAAACCTCGGCGGAGCCGAAAAGAGCGAGTCGATTTTGGCGCAGGGGATCGGGTCGGTTCTCAGCAGCGCAGAGGAAGCGCCTGCAGGTTTCGATGGACGAGGGCAAAGACCTCGGCGTAGGGATAGGCTTCCGACATGGAGATCCAGATGTTGCGAACCGTCAGACGGACTTGAGCTCCGATCTTGAGGAGCTTCAAGCGGATCGTCTGGCACTGAGCGCGGGCCAGATCGGTATTCTTCAGTCCCAGACGGCGTAACGCGTGCAGGAGCATGTAGGCGGCCGAGGACAGATAGAGCCGGAGTTGATTGGCGCGCATGGTTGCCGCGCTGGTCCGGTCGGCGAATAGATCCAACTGCTGTTCCTTGATGCGATTTTCCATGTCGCCCCGCGCACAGTAAAAGTCTTCATAGAGGGCGCGGGCGTCCAGGCGTTCCGGCGACAGTGAGGTCACAACGAATCGAGGATTGGCGCCTTTCTCCAGGAACTCGGCCTTGCCGATGACGCGTCGGGTGCAGGTCCAGCTCTTCCGAGTGCGATACCGGAAATCGTTAAACACCCGCGCCGGTTTCCCGGTGTCGTTAAACTCGGCTTCGGCCTGACTCATCGATTCAGCGATCTCGCGCTTGAGCCGATCGTTCTTGGCCAGACCCACCACGTAATCGACCTGGTGGGCCTCGCACCAACTCAGCAATTCATCCCGGCAAAAGCCCGAGGCGGACCGGATGATAATCGACACCTCCGGCCAGCTCTGCCGGATCTGGCCGATGATGCGGTTCAATTCCTCGACGGCGCCGTCCGCACCGTCGACATTGGAGCACCGCAACCGGGCGCATAGCAGATGCTCTCCCGAAAAGATGTAGAGCGGCAGATAACAGTAGTTGCCGTAGTAGCCGTGAAAGAACCGTCCTTCCTGATGGCCATGGATCGGATCATCGGTCGCATCCAGGTCCAGAACAATCTCCTCGGGCGCCGATCCGTGAGCCGCCACAAATGCATCCACCATCCAGCGGTCGATCTTGTCCGGGTCCATGGCAATCTTCTTGTACCGCTCCTTCCCATCGACTTGCTCCCCGGTCAGTTCCAACCGGTTCAGCGTACACTTGCCCGCCAACGCTTTTCCCCGGTCTCGGGCCTGCCGCCGCTTCTCCCCCAGTGGATCGGCCTTATCCACCGCCACGGCCAGCATCGGATCGGTCCGCAGTTGGTCATGATCGTTCAGATCCTCGTAGCCCAGACAGAGTCCGTAGACGCGCTGCCCCAATAACTCGCTCACCGTGTGTTCGATCAACCTCGCGTCCCGGTAATCCCTGAAACACTCGGCCAGTCCGGCGATCAGACCCGTTCGCTTTTCCACTTCCCTCAACAGCAGAACCCCAGCGTCGGAGGTGATCTTTCCGCCGTCAAAACGCGCCTTCACTTTTCGTTGAAGAAGTCCGTGAAATTCGAACGTCGTTTGGTTACACTCTGTTCTCATAAGGGCCGTCTCCGTTTGGCTTGTTAAACGTTTATTTCAAAACGCTTTATGCCAGACAGGGCGGCCTTTTCTGGTCCTATCGGTGAAATATGCGGGCTAGGAGCCTGCGCCGTAGGACGATTTTCGACTCGGCGAATTTCGCGATATGGCGATTGATCGGTATCGGTGACCGGGGAATGGGCGTTTTGGACGACGAGGCGCCGATGGGTGCGCCACGGGTGCTTGAATCGACCCTCGTTCGGCCTGATTTGCGGGCGGTATCCCTGTCATCAGGCTGCCTGAAGCCCCTGCATCCGCTTGACGTTCAATGCCAGACACACCAAGTTCCACTCGCCCTGGACCTTGTTCAGGCCGCGCAGGCTGAATCGGCGGAAGCCGAGCACCTCCTTGATCCACCCGTTGGGCGCCTCCGACAGCCATTTGCGCTGGGCGTACTGCACCCGTCCCGCCTCCATCGACAGCTTCTCGGCCATGCGGGCCTTCGCCGGATGCCTGGCGGCGTCTACCGCGACCGCGCGCCGGCCCTCCCGGCCCAAGGCCACATAGCCGTCCACGCCGCGCGCCTCCAGCGCCTCCAGGTCGTCCTCGTTGCAGTAGCCCGCATCCGCCAGCACCGTCTCGGGCCGTTCCCCATGGGTGGCCTCCACCTCGTCCACCAACGGGACCAGCCGACCCTGGTCGCTGGCGTTCGACGACACCTCGGTGGCGACGATCAACTGCTTCTCTCCCTCCACCGCCACCTGCGCGTTGTAGCACTGCTGAAAACCCTCCGATGAGGTCTTCATGATCCGGCTTTCGGGATCGGTGAAGTTGTCCTGCGCCTTCTCGTCCGGCTCGCCGTATTCCCGCTTGTAGGGCCGCCCGCTCTTCCGGTTGCGCTTCGAACCGGGCTCGCGTCCCCGCGCCTCGTCGGCCTCCCGTTGCCTGGCCTCCAATCGCGCCCTGGCCGCCCGGATCGCCGCCAGCCGATCCTCCCGGCGGCGCAACTCCTCGGGTAACTCATCGCCGCGATGCGCCTCCCCGAAACGCGCGTCCTCCGCCGCATCGGTCTCCCGCGCGCGCGACAGCAACGCTTCGATCTCGCCCTCCAGGCGCCGCTCCTCCTCCTGCATCCGACCGTAACTCATCGCCTTGCGCTTGCTGGCATTGGCTCGAACCTTCGTCCCGTCGATCGACAACTTGCCGAAGTTCCCAACCCCGGTCTCGCGCGCCAGACCGACCACCTCCACAAACAGCGCCTTGAAATCCGACAAATGACGCCGGCGAAACTCGCAAATCGTCCGATGGCTCGGAAAATTCCCCGCCGCCAACACCCGAAATGCCACGTCCTCCTCCAGCTTCCGCGCCAGCCCTCGGGACGAAAACACCCCCGTCGCGTACCCGTAGATCAGCACCTTCGCCATCATCCGCGGCTCATACGGCGACTTGCGACGACCGTCCCCCTCGTAAGGCGCGTAAAACGCCGTCAAGTCCAATCCGTCCACCAGATCGCTCACATGGTGTGCCAAGTGCCCCTCCGGCAACCAATCCCGTATATCCGGCGCCAGCAGCAACCCCTGCTCCGGCTGGTACGGGCGAAACGTCGTCGGCATCGCATTCTCCTCCTAACTGCGACACTATTATCTCATTCACTTCCTACGGCGCAGGCTCCTAGGGATGCGCTACGGTCCGGGTAAATGGAGTGTGCGGGAAATACTGCATCATCTGTCCGATGCAGAGACCGTCCTTTTCGATCGGATCCGGCGTGTGATCAGCGAGCCGCGCCCCCTCATCTGGGCGTTCGATCAAGACGCCTGGGCGAAAAATCTAAACTATGGTGACCGACCGTTGGAGTTGTCCAGGGAGCTCTACAGGATTACGCGCGAAGAAATTATTTACTTCGCGAACCTTCACTACCCGGAAAGTCATCGCCGCGAGTTCGTGCACAGCGAGACGGGGGTCCGGACCCTGAAGGACGAGTTCGATAAAGTCGCCGATCACAACCGAACGCATCTTGGGCACATCAGAGCGGCCCTCTCGTCCGGTGGGTGAGGGCTACACAACTACATCTTCCCCAGCGCCTGGTCGAGATCACCGATCAGGTCCTCGACGTCTTCGATGCCCACGGCGAGACGGACGAGGTTGTCATAGATGCCGATGCGGTAGCGTTCCTCGCGATTGAGTTCGTAGTAACTGACGGTCGCGGGATGGCTGGCAAGGGATTCGACTCCACCCATGCTGGGTCCCAGCAACCAGAGGTCAAGCGAGTCGACAAACCGCAAAGTCTCGGCTTCATCGCCCTTCGCCTCAAACGACACCATTCCTCCGAAACCGTGCATCTGACTCTTGGCGACGGCATGGTCGGGGTGTGACCGCAATCCCGGATACCACACCTTTTCCACCTTCGGATGCTGGTCGAGCCATTCGGCGACGGCGAGGGCGTTGCTGTTGTGTCGTTCCATACGCACAGCGAAAGTTTTCAGTCCGCGCAGGATCATCCATGCCTGATGAGGATCGGGAGCGCTCCCGACGGTGTGGCAGAACGTTCGCACCGCATCAATCTGGGGTGCAGCGCCGACGAGCACCCCTCCAAGCAGGTCGTTATGGCCGTTCAGGTATTTCGTTGCAGAATGCAGGACAAACTTGACGCCGTACTCATAAGGCCTCTGGTTGTAGGGTGTGGCGAGTGTACTGTCCAGCAGGAAGTTCACCCCATTCGCTTTGGCGATCTCGACAATGCGCGGGACATCGGACACGCGCAGGTGCGGATTGGTGGGCGACTCGCCGATGATCACACGCGTGTTGTCCTTTATCTCTTGCTCAAGCTGGTCGTAGTCGCCTGCTCGGACAAACGAGAGGTCCACGTCGTATTTCGAAAGGTACCTGTCACAGAACTTTTTCGTGTTGCGGTAACAGTCTTCGAACAGGATGCAGTGGTGTCCGGCGCGAAGGATCGCGAGCATCGTGTTGACGATCGCGCTCATCCCGGTCGGAAACAACAGCGCGTCCTCTGCCCCTTCGAGAGATGCGATCTTCAGTTCGCACGCGCGTACGGTCGGGTTGCCATACCGTCCATACTCATATCGCTGCTTCTCGCCTGCGTTGTAGGCTCGTACCTCCTTGGAATCTTCGAAGGTGAAGGTCGCGGTTTGAAAAATAGGGGTCGTCAGTGAGTCTTCCCCCTTATGCCGGCGCTCACCGCCCCGCACCGAGCGGGTTGAAATCCCGCTGTGCGGATGCTGGTCGTCTTGTCCGTTGCCGCTCGCCATTGGCGTTCTCCTTTGCGCTTGCCTCTCCGGTAGGGAACTCAGATAGCACAAAAAAACCGCCTCGGGAGAGGCGGTGCGGCATACTCGCCGTTTATCGCATCTCCCAGGTCCCTACCGGACCTGCGGGAATTAGCACCTGCCGCGCGTCTGCGCCGGTTGCCGTGGCGTCTTCGGGCCCGTCCCTCAGCCACTCTCGATGCAAAACAATGTCGAACAGAAAAGCTACCACCGGAGGGATGCGGGGTCAAGCGCACCGCCCTTCTAACGGGGTGTCGATTCGACTCGGCTGAGAAAAAGTACAAACCCGCAGGTTTCCGAATTTAGTCCAACTTTTCGTGCAATTTTCTTCCCCGTGCTTCGTAGTAGTAGTGTGTACGGAATTATGGAAGCGCCCATGCGGCTTGAAATCGAGTTTGCCGACATCTACGAGGAGCATTATCGACGGGTGCTGGTCCTGTGTCGCTATCTCCTCCAATCAACAACTGGAGCGGAGGACGCTGCCCAGGAAGTTTTCCTCCGCGCACAACGGAAGCTGGCGAGCTACGATCCGTCCCGCCCTATGTCCAGCTGGCTCTTGGGGATAGCTACGAATTACTGCGTCGATGTGTTGCGTCGTCGAAACCTGGAAAGGCGGCTGTTTCATCCCGAGGCCACCGATTCCCTCGATCCAGGCTCACCCGCTCCCGGCCCACTCGGTCAGCTGTTATCGAATGAGCGGGGCAGGGACGTCCGCCGCGCATTGGAAGCATTGCCAGCCAAATATAGAGTGCCTCTGGTCTTGGCCTATTACTCGGAGTTTAGCTACGAGGAGATCGGTGCGGCTTTGCAGATAAATCCGAAGGCGGTCGGAACGCTGATTTTTCGTGGAAAACGATTACTGCGGGAAAAATTTGAAAGGGAGAGCAAAAGTGGTCTGTCCAAGTGAGTTCGACATAGCGCTGTACGCGGATGCGGAATTGTCCCCCGAAACTACACAAGAGGTGTCTCGGCATCTGGATGGATGCGCACATTGCAGCGATCTGTTAGCAGAATTGATCGCGGAGAACCGTCTGCTCGTTCACTCTTTCCAGGAGGTCGTCCGGGAAGAAGAGTTGGAACCTGCCTGGTCGGATGTGCCCGCACAACCGAGTGTCTTCTGGCTTGCGGCCCTTGTGTCGGGCCTTGCCGTTGGTCTGCAGGTGGCGCTCGGTATTCTGTCGGGTTTAGAACTGCCCGCCCCGCTCGCCTGGCTGGATCCGTCCGAGCTGTCGGGTCAATTGAATCTTGTGGCTGGCCTGACTGTGTATGCAGCAGCTGAAGGAGTACCGATGATAACTTCTCTCGTAAACAGTGCAGCATTCAGCGTCGCGGGTGCCCTGGCATTCTTCGCGATGTTTCGTTTGTCGCGACGCTACCGTGGTGCGAGCCTCGTCTTAGGGACACTGGCGTTCGTGATGGTTTTTGCGACTCCCGGCGGCGCCCTGGACATCAGAACAGGCGAACAGACGGTGACGATAGCGGCCAACGAAACTGTGGACGACATGTTGGTTGTGGCTGCCGAAACTATCAATATCGACGGCACGGTCACCGGGGACCTCATCGCAGTGGGACAGGAAGTGAACGTACGCGGGACCGTTCTTGGTAATGTGATCTCCGGAGCTCAGCGCATCGAAGTCACCGGGGTTGTTCAAGGAAGCGTGTTCGGATTTGCACAGAACGTCCGGGCGGACGGCGAGATCGGGCAGAATATTTACGGTTTTGGTCAATCGGTAGATGTGACCGGCAATGGTCAGGTCGAAGGAAACGCTCTGATATTCGGTGCTACCGGGTCTGTAGATGGCGTTGTCTCCAATGACGCCATGATGTTCGGCGAGAGGCTGGATATTTCCGGAGAGGTGGGCAACAACGTCAGATTCAGGGGCTCGCGGTTTTCTCTCGAGTCCCCGGGTCGAGTGGGCGGCAACCTCACAGCCTTCGTAGGGTCGGAAGAACGGGTTCAGGTAGACGCGGGCGCCTCCGTTGGCGGCCAGACAGATATCAACATTATCGAGACTGAAGTCAGTAATTTCCTCACTGTTCCTTTCTATGTCGGACAAGCGATCCGCATCGTTGCTGCACTGACAATGGGGCTGCTGTTGTTCTGGCTCCTGCCGGTTCTTCGGACTGTGACTCTCGATACGCCACGCCAACTGGTCACGGCTGGAGGTGTAGGTTTCCTCGTGCTGGTTGCGACTCCGGTCGCCGTTGTGGTGGCAATGATCACCGTGATCGGCATACCCGTAGCGATAGTTGGAATCATGGTTTGGGTGCTTTGCCTGTATCTGTCGAAGATCGTCATAGCGCTCTTCATCGGGAACGCGATCTTGAAACCTGAGGATGACGCAATCCCCTCAACAGCCTTGGCGCTCCTGTGCGGGTTGGTACTGATTTTCATCGCCGTGAACATTCCGCTGATGGGGAATGTGATCAACGTGCTTCTGGTTCTGATCGGCCTGGGTGCATTGATGGTAACTCTGTACCAGTCGTCTGACTGGACCACCCGGAGTCAAGCAGAGGTGAGCCGATAGCGATTAAAGGGACAGACTACTCAATCCCCGAATTGGTCTCTATAGTCCTTGCAGTTGAATGTGGGAATTGAGCAGTCCGTCCCCCCTGAATCCTTCGATCCTAGCCCGCATGTTTCACCAGTCCGGCGATCAGGGGGATTTGGGCAGTAAGAATCGGATTCGGGAGGATCTGGGTTCGAATTGGGCATGTGTGGCGTGACTCGCCGGTGTCGACAAGCGGGAGTTGCTGCGTTTTCGGGTTCAGAAGAGGGTGACGAAACGCACTGAGACAAACCTCGGCGGAGCCGAAAAGAGCGAGTCGATTTTGGCGCAGGGGATCGGGTCGGTTCTCAGCAGCGCAGAGGAAGCGCCTGCAGGTTTCGATGGACGAGGGCAAAGACCTCGGCGTAGGGATAGGCTTCCGACATGGAGATCCAGATGTTGCGAACCGTCAGACGGACTTGAGCTCCGATCTTGAGGAGCTTCAAGCGGATCGTCTGGCACTGAGCGCGGGCCAGATCGGTATTCTTCAGTCCCAGACGGCGTAACGCGTGCAGGAGCATGTAGGCGGCCGAGGACAGATAGAGCCGGAGTTGATTGGCGCGCATGGTTGCCGCGCTGGTCCGGTCGGCGAATAGATCCAACTGCTGTTCCTTGATGCGATTTTCCATGTCGCCCCGCGCACAGTAAAAGTCTTCATAGAGGGCGCGGGCGTCCAGGCGTTCCGGCGACAGTGAGGTCACAACGAATCGAGGATTGGCGCCTTTCTCCAGGAACTCGGCCTTGCCGATGACGCGTCGGGTGCAGGTCCAGCTCTTCCGAGTGCGATACCGGAAATCGTTAAACACCCGCGCCGGTTTCCCGGTGTCGTTAAACTCGGCTTCGGCCTGACTCATCGATTCAGCGATCTCGCGCTTGAGCCGATCGTTCTTGGCCAGACCCACCACGTAATCGACCTGGTGGGCCTCGCACCAACTCAGCAATTCATCCCGGCAAAAGCCCGAGTCGGCCCGGATGATAATCGACACCTCCGGCCAGCTCTGCCGGATCTGGCCGATGATGCGGTTCAATTCCTCGACGGCGCCGTCCGCACCGTCGACATTGGAGCACCGCAACCGGGCGCATAGCAGATGCTCTCCCGAAAAGATGTAGAGCGGCAGATAACAGTAGTTGCCGTAGTAGCCGTGAAAGAACCGTCCTTCCTGATGGCCATGGATCGGATCATCGGTCGCATCCAGGTCCAGAACAATCTCCTCGGGCGCCGATCCGTGAGCCGCCACAAATGCATCCACCATCCAGCGGTCGATCTTGTCCGGGTCCATGGCAATCTTCTTGTACCGCTCCTTCCCATCGACTTGCTCCCCGGTCAGTTCCAACCGGTTCAGCGTACACTTGCCCGCCAACGCTTTTCCCCGGTCTCGGGCCTGCCGCCGCTTCTCCCCCAGTGGATCGGCCTTATCCACCGCCACGGCCAGCATCGGATCGGTCCGCAGTTGGTCATGATCGTTCAGATCCTCGTAGCCCAGACAGAGTCCGTAGACGCGCTGCCCCAATAACTCGCTCACCGTGTGTTCGATCAACCTCGCGTCCCGGTAATCCCTGAAACACTCGGCCAGTCCGGCGATCAGACCCGTTCGCTTTTCCACTTCCCTCAACAGCAGAACCCCAGCGTCGGAGGTGATCTTTCCGCCGTCAAAACGCGCCTTCACTTTTCGTTGAAGAAGTCCGTGAAATTCGAACGTCGTTTGGTTACACTCTGTTCTCATAAGGGCCGTCTCCGTTTGGCTTGTTAAACGTTTATTTCAAAACGCTTTATGCCAGACAGGGCGGCCTTTTCTGGTCCTATCGGTGAAATATGCGGGCTAGCGATATTCCGGATTTGGAAAATCGGCCCTGCAGCCTGCGTCCCATGCTGCGCGTTGATTGCCATGGGCCGCGATTCCTCCAGCGTCTTTGAACATACGTGCCAGGTGCAGCAAATTCCATGTCATGAAGGTCGTATTGCGATTCGTGAAGTCGTTTTCGGGCCCGCCGGATCCTTCGTCCAGATAGGAAGGCCCGGGCCCCGCCTCGCCGAGCCACGCTGCGTCAGCCTGCGGTGGGATGACGTATCCGATATGCTGCAGTGAATACAGGATGTTCATCGCACAGTGTTTGGCGCCATCGTCGTTCCCGGTTATCAGACATCCACCAACCCGGCCGTAGTAGGCGTACTGCCCGCCGCTGTTGAGCTGTCCCGAAGCCGAGTACAGTCGTTCGATCACCTTGGTACAGACCGAGGTTTTCTCGCCCAGCCATATGGATGACGTAAGGACAAGGATGTCCGATGCCATCACCTTTTCGAGAATCGAGGGCCAATGATCATTCTCCCAGCCGTGTTCCTTCATGTCGGGCCAGACGCCGTACGCAATGTCGTAATCTACCGCACGCAGTACCTCGACCGACACGCTGTTCTTCTCCATGATGGCCTGGGAAATGTCGACGAGCCCCTGAGTGTGCGAGAGTTCGGGCGATCGCTTCAATGTGCAGTTTATGAACAAAGCCTTCAGGTCAGAGAAATCCCATCTGCTCTGGGCACACAGTTCCAGTTGCTTCTCGTTCAACGTTGCCATTTCTGTTCTCCTTTGTTGGTCTCGTGGTTGGGTCTTTCATTCTCCCATGCTTACCAGAGTCTGCTCGAGTTTACGGAATAGACTCCCAAATTCGACCGATCACTCTTGAGATACTAAGCTTGCGCTGTTGGTCTAACCGATTCTGCCCCGCTCCGTCTATAAGCACAATCTGACGATGGAGGACCACAGAATGAAACCACTTTTCTTAGCCCTTACCGTCCTGACACTGGCCGCCGTCTTCTTGTCGAACCCCGCACGCGCTACGTTGGCGCAGACAGAATCAGCGATGCCACCGGGTGTGAGTGCAGAGGCCTGGATTCCGCTCTCTGATAGGGCAGGCATCTTGATCACAAGACCGGGGTCACTGCCCGCACAGCAGCCACACGGCAGGATGGTCGTTGAAATCGATGGCCAGTGGACCGATATCGATCTGATCAACCGGGGCGGGATGACGCCTCTGAACACTCACTCCGAGCAGTAGCGTTTCTCTCCTATATGACCTTTGACAAGCTCGACATAGGTGAGGGAGTTTGGCTCACAAGAGTTCAAGCCGAAGACGCCCAGGAGATCTTCGCTCTGATCGAGAGTTGTCGCGATTACCTGAGAGAGTGGTTCCCGTGGGTTGATTCGAGCGAAACCTCGAAGGACACGTTGGACTTCGTGAACCGTTCAGAGGAGCAATACGCTGAAGGCAACGGCGTGCAGTGCTGTATTCGTCTGGAAGGAAGCATAGTGGGTGTCATCGGCTGTGTGTATCTGGACCAAATAAACAGAAGAACGGAGCTTGGGTATTGGGTCGGCGAGGACTATCAGGGCAGAGGCATCGCCACAAAAGCAACCCGCGCAATGACTGACTACGCTTTTTCTGAGTGGAACCTCAACCGGGTCGAAATCAATACCGGAGTAGACAACACGAAAAGCCGGGCTGTTGCCCGGCGGTTGGGGTTTCGAGAGGAAGGGGTTTCAAGGGAAAAGATGTGGGTCAATGACCACTTTGTTGACCTCGTGGGTTACGCAATGCTCAGGAAGAACTGGCAGGCGACATAGCTTACTCTTCCTCGAGCAGCTGACGAAATCGCCCTGACCGTATGGTCCTTAAACCGAGGGCGGTCAGGCGATCTCTGAGCTGCCTGTCTGAAGTGACCGCATGAATCGTTGCAGGTTCGGGTGCGTCCCTGGCTAGCTCGACAATCCTTTCATCAGCGTCGGAACCGGGACGGGCAAAGAACACACTGATGCCGTCAACCGTATCTCCGTCGCTTAACCCGTCGGGCGGCGCACCATCGAAGACGACCCTCACGGGTACGCTTTCGCGTCGACTCATTTCCGAAAGCTCCGACATGAGTCGCCGCTGGGCTGCAGGCTTGTCCCGGTGCCAGCCCACTCACTGTCCCATCACGTTGTTGCCATCTACCAGGTACATTCAGCCATTGTAAATGGCACGACTGTAGGTGCGGCCTATGACCGCACTCAGAATTAAATTTGTGCGCTCATAGAGCGCACCTACAGAAGAAGTATGTGCAGAAGTGCGCGTACGGAAGAGGGTGTCGTGAATATTGAAGAGAACAGGCAATAAAAAAGGGAGGGCTTAAGCCCTCCCCCTTTCGAACGCTGATGCAGCTTAGAAGGTGTACTTCAAAGCGAACTGCATGATGCGTGGGTCCTCTACGCGCCTGATGAAGCCGAATTGACCGCTCGACCAGTTGCCGCTGGGATTGATCGCTTTCATGCTGTTGGTCAGGTTGAACGCTTCCGCTCGGACTTCAAACGACTGGTTTTCGGTGATGTTGAAGGCTCTGGACAGTGCTACATCCAGATCCCAGCTGCCGATACCCAGGGCGGAGCGGTAGCCGACGTCGCCGAACTGTCCGCAGGAAGCCGAGGTCGGACACACGGGGGCGAAGGCGGCCGGATTAAAGAGCCTGGTGTTCAGCTCGCCCGACCCGTCCAGACGAATGTTATCCATAATCTGGTTCGGCCGCTGGTCTCTCTGGTCCTGTCCCGAGTAATCCGCACCGGTGTCGATGTCGAGATAGCGCCCCGAAGACATCCGCAGGATCGTTGAGAACGTCCAGTCGCCAAGGATGGCGTTGGCGCCACGGTTGGCGAACTCAGGCGTTGATGCCACGGCGGTCAGGTTGAAGATGTGCCGCCTGTCGGCGATACAATGCCCGCGGTCATGCCCCACCTTGTAGTTGGCCCGGACACCCGGAACGAAGCTCTGGGTGTAGTCGCTGATGCACTGGGACCAGGTGTGGTTGGCGTTGAGGTTGATCCCGGCGACTTGGCCGCGGATGGAGGTGAGCAGTCCGTGATAGGTGGACGTGCCTTCCGACGCATACGCATCGATATACCCGAGCAGCAGCGACTCGGTCTTTTGAGCAGCCGTGCCGTTGGCCTGGGCCCATAAGCGGAGTTCCCGCCTCTGGGAGCGGCTCCCCCGCTGGTTGCACGGCGTGAAGGTTCGGCCTTCCAGAACGCACGAGTCCACGCTGGCATCCGGGAACAGGCCCGGATGGGTTCCCGCCGTCAGGACCTGGATCGGGTTACGCGGCGCGACGTTCGGCAGGTGGACGCCCTGGCTGCCCAGGTAAGTCACACTCAACAGGGTGTCGCCGATCTGCTGCTGGACACCCAGGTTCCACGAAATGGTGTACGGCGTTCCCGTGGACGGTTCGTTCGACATGTACGTGCCGTTGGGCAGGAACAGAGCGTTCTGCTGCCAGTCGAACGGGAACGGGTTTCCGCCGGCGACGCCTTCCCACACATTGTCCAGGCTCAGGTTGGTGCGCTGGACTTCTCCCGACCAGGGCGAAGACACCGCAGCCTGGTGGCGGAGCTGCATGTTCAGGACGTCATAGGCGAGCCCGAATCCGGAACGGATCGAGGTCCGCCCTTCTCCGGTCGGATCCCAGGACAAACCGACGCGCGGCAGCCACTGGTTGAAGTTGTTGTCCGTGCCGGCCGTTCCATTGGCGTAACCGTTATCTCCCGGATACAGGAAGCCGCCGGGAGCACCTGGGAACACAGTACTCTGGACACCCGACATGAAGCCTTCCCGGCTGAATGTGTACTGCCGGACCGCGCCCGAGACATCTTCATAGCCGAACTGCGGCAGATATGGCTCCCAACGCACACCGAGGTTGAACGTCAGGTTGTCCGTCGCTCTCCAGGTATCGGAAATATAGAGCCCGATGTAGTCCTGGTACTCCGCCAGCGGGTTGGGCATGGACTGCAGAAGCCGGCCCACACGTCCCAGCATGAAGTCTGACAAGTTGTTGCCGGTCACGTTCGATCCGATCGTAAGCGGTGAAACCGACCGGACGTGGTGTTCGGCCGTGACATACGTGCGGTTCCAGGAGCCGCCGAAGCCGATCTGGTGGTTACCCTTGGTCATCGTGACATCGTCACTGATCTGATACTGGTTGTTCACCATCAGGGCCAGGCCACGGACGCCGCTGCCGAAGCGGAAGCTGCCCGCGTTCAGCGACCAGTGGTTCGGAACCGAGCTCCACGTGTTCAAGACGCCGACTTCTTCGGGGTTGAAGAAACGCGCGCCGGCGTGGGTCATCCCGATCCGGTTGAAGGCAAATCGAGCCGAGTTGATCATCGTCGGGCTGATCAGCCAGGTCTCGCCAAAGGTTATGCCCGTGTGTACATCGTCGACGCCCGTAATATTCGCCGTTGTCAGGACGTTGGACGACCCATCGGTATACAACGGAGGCGCGTCCTGGAGTGAGAATATGGCGCGTCCGAAGAACGAATGGTCCTGGTTAGCCTGGTAGTCTAGCCGGCTGATGAACTGCTTGTTGTCGTTCGCTGTCGGGACACCCCACGTAACGTTCCCGCACGCATCCTCGGCGGCGGGCAGCCGTGCGCTGATCAGCTTGGCTGCGTTGCTGAAGAGTGTCGGGTCGATCGTGCCATCGGCGAAGTCCCGACCTTCAGGACTG
Source organism: Terriglobia bacterium (assembly GCA_965218585.1). GTDB lineage: Bacteria > Acidobacteriota > Terriglobia > 20CM-2-55-15 > 20CM-2-55-15. The sequence continues at coordinate 25,207 of CBDCLE010000002.1, read as the reverse complement.
CCGTTGTAGCGGGGGTTGAAACAGGCGTTGTAAGCGGTCCAGTCGCCGGCGAGCATGGCCGCGGTAGGGACAACCGAAGTTCGGGTGCTCCCTGAGGTCCGTATCTTCGTGCCCTCGAAGCCGCCAAAGGCAAACAGCTTGTTCTCGACGAGGGGTCCGCCAACGGTGAAACCGTACTGATTTCTTTTCAGCTGGTCCTTCGTCCGGGCGGTACCCTGTCTGGCGTTGAAGACGGCGTTGCGGACAAACCAGAACACGTTGCCGTGAAGCTCGTTGGTGCCGGTCTGCGTGACCGCATTGACCGCGGCGCCCGTGGCGCGCCCGGTCTGAGCCCCCTGCGAACTCCGGTTAACCGAGAATTCCTGGAGCGCGTCCGGGAAGGGTACCGGATAGGACGTCGCGTCATAGGGGTTCGAATGGGTGGCGCCGTCCAGTGAATACGCAACACCGAAGCGTGTGCCACCGGCAACGGAGATGTTCACACCCGTTTCCATCGACCATGGCGGAGAATCCCCCACCTCGACGGCACCACCGGCCAGCGTGATCAGGTCGGTCACCTGGCGGCCGTTCAACGGAAGCTCCACGATCCGCTGGTTCTCGATGACGTCGCTGATGCCCAGGGTCCGGGTCTCCACTTGGATTTCCGAATTGGCGGTCACCTCGATCGTCTGGGCCACCTGACCCACCTGGAGAACCGCGTCGATCACCAGGGCGTCGTTGACCTGCAATCCGATGTCGGTCTGGATAAAGGTCTGGAATCCGGGCAGGGAGACTTCGAGCTGGTATTGGGCCGGGTTCAAGGCCGCAAAGTTGAAGCTTCCCGTTTCATTACTGACCGCCGAGCGGACTACGCCCGTGCCGGTCTGTGTCAGGGCGACATCCACGCCCGGCAGCACAGCGCCGGTCGCATCAGTGACCCGCCCACTGATCTGGCCTGTACCCTGCGCAAAGACCATCGCAGTCGACAGGACCAGGACGGGTATCCCCGTCAATAGAGTTCTAAAAACTCGATTCATTGATTTCCTCCTCCACATTTGCTCTTGTGGACATGAGCTGCAAATCCGCGTCCCAGCCTTTTCTGGGTGCGCGTTTTTTGGGGCGCGCCGTTCCGGCGAACATCAACGGAAATCCCGCCGTGCATGCGGACACCACAGACACCCCACACATACCATACCCCCGAGGGCATAGCTCCGTGTGACATCCGTAATATAGCGTGATCGGGTTTGTGTCAAGCCCCTAATGTGTCAAGCCCCTAAATAGAGCGAGTTCGCGACTCGGAACCTGTTAATTTTCTAAGTAGTTGATAAATATAGGTGGATGCGTATGCAAGAGTGCGAGTCTACTGCTGCTTCGGGCCGCAACGATTTGACCGTTAGTCTACGACCTCATCCGGACCCGTACCCCAAGTGAACCCATCCTTTAGCCGTTCGATCGTTTAGCCGTTCGATCGTTTTCATAAGGAGTCTGTGGTCTGCCGGATCACGTCCCGCATCACCGGTGATGACGACCAGATCACGCGGCACTAACGTATCGCGCGTGATGCCCTGAGCGATCAACTGACCGGCGCCCCCCCCACTCCACAGCCCACCTCTGCATGTCTCCGTTCTCGTCGGGGGCGAAAATGTGAACATACGAATGGGGATTCCGGAGCACGAACTGAGCCACGTTTCCTTCAATGGTAACCTGCTTGTTTGAGTCGTAGGTTGCCGCATAAGAGTGATGCGCGCAAGCGGCCACACCCGATACCAGAACTGCCAACACGGTCGACAGAATCAATCTACTTTTCATCGATACCTCCCGTCACATAATGCGCCAACAATAGCGTTATCTTTCAGCAGGTGTTTTCGGATTCCGCAATATCGACACCCGGGCTTTACAATCCCCTTAATCATCGATCCCCTGGGCAGTGAGGTTCTCGTATACCGCCTCGATAAACATGTCGGTGGTCCATGACCCCGTGCTTCGGCCGTACCGCACGTCATACTCCCTGCTCGGACTTTCTGCTCGGATCTGTTCGAGCGTCATGCCTTTAGCGATCAGGTCCTGGACCCGATCACGAATGATCACTAAGACATCCCTGTAGTTGACCACATCAGTTTCGTCATGGATGCGCCCGTGGCCGGGTACGACGTAGGTGCCGCCCTGCTGACGCCAGTCCGCAACGGTGATGTCGATGACGCGGTTCAGCGCGTCTATGACTCCAGTAATACTGCCTCCCTCCTCCGGCCTGATGACGGGGTAGTCCGACGACGACAGGACATCACCCACGCTGAGCACGTCCGACTTGCGGAAATATACCAGCACGTCACCGTCCGTGTGTCCCGCGGGCAAGTGAATGATTTCTATCGGTTCGTCATTGAAACGAACCTGCTTGCTGGCGCTGAAGAAAGTGTCCCGGGGTAAGCTCTCACCTGTCGTGCCAAGGTCCAGGAGGCTTAGAAGGGCGTTCTCATGAGCGATCACAGACGCACGCTGGGGAATCGGGCTCGTAGCCCCTTCTCCCAGCTTCTCGTTGCCGCCCGTGTGATCAAGATTCCAGTTCGTGTTGACGATGTATCGAATCGGTTTATCGCCGGCGATTGTTCTAATCTCTGCGAGGATGCTATCGGCCATCTCCTCGCGGCCCGTGTCGACGACGAGCACTCCTTCATTGCCCACCTGCACGGTGACGTTAGCGCCCCCCCCGGATACCATCCAAACCTGACCATTCACGTGTAAGGAGCGCACTCCAGTATTCGCCATGTTGCTCTCGTCCGCACGCCCAGGCTCTTGGCTCGTTCCGGGCTGGCCCGCACTCTGTGGAGGTTCACCTTGCTTCATTTGCTGCATGAACTCCGGGTACATCGTTGGCGTGCCAATACGTATAACCCATCGAGGAACACCGTAGAGATCGGCCCACTCATCCAGAAAGGGGTTCGTGCCCGGTAGAAAATGCGGCACACGATGCGGCTCAGTGGCCAGTTCATCAGACGGAAAACATTTGTAGAACGTGGAGCCGCGAGCCCAGGAGACGGTACCGGCTAGCCGAGCCGGCGGCCGTGGAACCCGGACGTACTCCGTCGTCCTGACAAACGGCTCGGATAGATAGACGGGGTCGTTGACCATCTCGACATACGTTATGTAGTTGTCGTGCTGATTGAAATACTCGATCATCGTCGTTTGATCGCTGAGATTCGTACCGTTGCGTCTAAGCCAGTTTCCCCGGAGGTGCGAAGTTTCAACTACAAGTGTGTCGCCCTCGTATCTGCCTGTGGAGAATCCGTTAAACGTGTGGGGCGCTTCTTCGGGAGGATGCCCTCGACCATCCATCCAGATGATTCGGTCTAGACCGTAGGTGCCGTCGAACCGGTAAGCAATCAATTCCCGACTCGTAGGATCGTACTCCTTGTAGATGGTCAATCCTCCCACACCCCAAACCTGGTATGTTGCCGGATGAGGTGTGCACGACCGCTCTGGTACGGTCAGCCACGACGCTGACCAGCTTTCAGCGAGGGCAATGCCCGCCTCGTTGAGCGGAAGCGCCGGAAAGTCACCGGGCTCCGGCCCGGCTTGACGGTCCAACACGTCTTCGTGAAAACGGGGACCTGGCCCAGATGGATGCTCCCAATCGCCGACTAAATCGGCCTGCGCAAATGCGTTCTGACTTGCGGATAACGTTAGAAGCACGAGGACTATACACAGTGCGCAGACGTTTTTCTCACATCTTCCTTGCATCGCTATTCTCCCAAATCCGTGCCGGAGGTGGAGGTCATCGACCGGGCACCTCCCCATCCTGCACCGACGATCCAGCCACCGGCGCTATCAGGGGCGGATCGGTCTGGCACGGAGTCGGATTCCATTTCGATCCATCGGGTTCCCGCTTGAAATGCGAACTGGTAACGAACGGAGCTGTCAGGTACATCGGATCTTCAACAATAGTTGTGACCGTCATGTAGTCATTTCCAAATCCCGAGACTCGCTCGTAGTACTCTGTCACCACGGCATTTTCACTGTACGGCACACCGTTCTTACGCAAATACCCTGCTCGCAAGTTCTCGGTCACCATCTTGAGTGAACTGCGGAACGGGGTGGGTGTGGCGGCTGTCTCATCCGCGCCTCTGCCTCTGCCTCTTCCTCTGCCCCCCGGCTCGGGCACCGGCCGCGTCCACTCCGCAACGGAGAATCCTTGCCACGTTCTCCGAGTGGCTGGCTGCGCGGTGTCGCCAAAATTGAACAAGCGTGTCTGCTGTCCTGCGTCACTCTCGAGGGTCAACGTATCGTCGTCCGGCCAGCTGATGCGCACACGTAGCGGAAGGCGCATGAGCCCGGCCGCACCAAATGGTTTGCACTGTTCGCCGTTGGCTTCGTCTCTGGCAAGATCCCACCGACCGGCGACCTCGACCCCTTGAACGTTGAGAGGAACGCTGGAATAGTCGCCCTTGGGCGGTGTCATCATCCTCCAGCGCCACTCTTCGGTGACGAGGGAGACCCAATATCCGGTCAGATCGACCTGAACGGATTCACGCGCAGACGGCGGGCTCTGACTCTCCGCCAGCTGCGGAAGCTGCTCGGCCAGCGTACTCACACCGAAGCCAGCAAATACGAGACCACATATAAGCCTGAAGAATAGTCTCTGGAATCCTTGCTCCTGTATCGCCCGGACTGTTGCTCTTGAACTGGGGGTCACGTTCCAAATCATTGTTTCCCCTTATGCGTCATATGTGCCGACCGCGCCAAACGTACGCGATGGACCGCACGGCTAGCTGTGTCATTAGTTTATGCACCTGAACCTTACCCCTGAGGGGCATTGGGCGGCCCCTGATGCGGGCAACTTACACTGCGCCCAGCGGGCTAGCAAGGCAATTGTTCCGGGAACGGGACCGCGAGACAATGAATATCGTCGGCAGGGGTTAAAAAGGCGGGGTCATTCCTAACACTTTCTGTGTATATTAGACAGGCGTAAACGGCTTTTTTTACCTGAAGCTATGGTTCTGTTAGTGGTCGTCAGGCCGTTCGAACGGTCAGCCGCTTTAGTTTAAATCCGTCCTTAGTAGAGAAGGCATATGGCCGCGGGAGAATGACGTGCCGAAAAAGAATCAGTTGAAATCGACGCTCAGACGTGTCCGAAACGTGTTAGTCGTCAGCCTCGCGTTGGGTGGAGTGCTTCTGGGGGTTTACGCCGGAGTTAGCCTTGCCGGACAGCAAGCCGACTTGACCCGAGTCGCGTCAGACAGACCCGTCGATTACAACTGGGACGTCAAACCGATCCTCTCGGACAACTGTTTTGTCTGCCACGGCCCGGGCGAGCAACAGGCGGGTCTGCGGCTGGATGATCCCGAAGTTGCATTGCGTGTGATCGTCCCCGGTTCCCCCGAAACGAGCGAATTGGTTCGTCGCATCAACTCCGACAATGAATTCGAGCGAATGCCGGCGGCCGAGTCGAACAAGGAGTTGACACCAGACGAGATCGCGACCCTTGAACAGTGGATCGCCGAAGGGGCCGAGTACAAGCCGCACTGGGCCTTTATCCCACCTGAGAGGCCACTGCTTCCTCAAACGCCATCTTTCGACCGGATCGGGAACAAGGTAGACCGCTTCGTTGTGGAACGGCTGGAGGAGGCAGGACTCTCTCCATCGGCGGAAGCGGACCCCGAGACATTGATCAATAGAGTGAGCCTCACGTTGACGGGTTTACCGCCGACATTAGACGAAGTGGACGCTTTCGTCGCCGACCCCAGTCCGGACGCTTATGAGCAGCTTGTCGACCGGCTATTGGCGTCCGAAGCGTATGGCGAGCATATGGGGCGTCAATGGCTGGACGTGGCCCGCTATGCCGATACGGACGGTTTCTTAGACGACCATCACAATCGTTTCCTGTGGCCGTGGCGGGACTGGGTGATTTCGGCATTCAACCGGAACATGCCGTTCGACCAGTTTTCGACGTGGCAATTGGCAGGGGACCTATTGGCGCATGGAACGACGCCTGACACGAACCCGGAGGGGATCGAGAGGGAACAGACTCTCGCGACTAGCTTCTTGAGGGTGAATAAGCGGTCTACCGAAAACGGTGCGATCCACGAAGAGTATCGCGTGGAGTACACGCTCGACCGGGCTGAAACCATCGGTACCGCCTTCCTGGGCCTGACCGTGGGTTGCGCCCGATGTCACGATCACAAATACGACCCGATCACTCAGCGGGACTACTATGAACTCGTTGGTTTTTTCAACAGCGTGGACGAACCCGGGTTTTACGCCGTGGGTCACAGCGGAGTGCAGGCCGGTCCCACACTGATGTGGACGGACGAAGAAACCGACCGGCAGATCGCTGCTGCTGAAGCGGAAATCGAAGGCGCGGAAGCGGCCTACGAAGAGGCCGCCCGGCTCGCGAGGAACGGAGTCTCAGACCAGGTGGAAAGCCTGGTCCGTTTGAGCAGAGAGTGGTGGGAAGCCCTGCTGGACACTCCGGTTTCAACCCGCGAAGAATTAGCCGACGATCTCGACGGATCGATAGCGGAAGCGACCACGGCATACTACTCCTTCGACCGTGTTCTTCCCTTCTCGTTTGAAGAGATGCCTGAAGGGAGACAGCGCGGGCAGGCGCCGATTTCTCTGGTGTTTGATCCGTTACCTGACCGGAATCCCTTCTTGCCTCCGCCCGTTCCTTCGTCAGAAGATTCTGAAGATTCTGATACGTCCGCTGATGAGACACCGGCTCCGGAGTCACCGGCACAGCAACAGGCCCAGGGCGGGAACGGACCTGAGGCTCCACGGCTGCCCATGAACATGACGTCCGATCTGGTGACGTTCCTGCCCAACGAAATCGAAACCGAGACGAACACACTGGCGATGGTCGAAGATCCCATCCTGAGGTCGGGAGTACGCGGCACAGCTTTGTTCTTCAACGACACCAACCGCGGCGTTCTTGGCCGAGATATCGGTTTCTACGATCGCACCGATGAGTTCGCTCTGGATTTCTGGCTCCTGGCAGCGCGCGAATACGAAGACTCGTTGGTGATTGACAATAGGGACGACGACAACTCAGGCGCCTCGGGCTATGAGTTGCACTTGGTGAACAATCGTCTTCAACTGCGACTGATGTATTCCTGGCCCTTCAATATGCTGGAAGTCGTATCGCGTGAGCCTGTCCCGATTGACGAATGGACGCACGTGACGATCACCTACGACGGATCGAGCCGGGCCAAAGGCATCGGGCTGTACGTCAACGGGGAACTGGCCGAAGTCGATGTCAACAAGGACCACCTGACCCGCACCATCCTGCCGAGGAGCTACGGAGCCGTGTTGGATGCTTACGTGGGGCTGGTCGTCGGAAAGCGTTTCCGTGAGACAGGACTAGTAGGCGGGGGTGCGCTCGACGAACTCCGCGTATTCGATCGCGCGTTGACGCCGCTCGAAGTGCGCTTCCTCCACGATAACGAAACGGCGCTGGAGATGGGGTCTGAGGCGCTCAGTCGGAGTGTGACCGAATGGGCCGTAGCGCTCGATCCCGGCGTGGTCGAAGCGAAGGAACAGTTGCGCGAAGCTCGGGAGGCACAGAATCAGATCGTGTCGCTGGTGCCCGAGGTTCTGGTGATGGGAGACACAGCCCAGCCGCGACAGACGTACATTCTGGACCGGGGTCTCTATAACCAACGGCGGGATCCGGTGGATCCCCAGGCACCGGAACAGATCTTTGTATGGGACGAAATGCTTCCGAAGGACCGGATCGGGCTGGCCGAATGGCTGTTCGACCCCGAGCACCCGTTGACGTCGCGCGTGTTCGTCAACCGGCTCTGGACGACTCACTTCGGCCGAGGCCTGGTCAACACTCCACAGGACTTCGGTTCGCAGGGCGCGGTACCAACGCACCCCGAACTGCTCGACTGGCTTTCGGTCGAGTTCATGGAGTCCGGTTGGGACGTCAAGGCGTTAAACAAGAAGATCGTGATGTCGGCTACTTACCGGCAGACATCCGATTCGAGCGATGCTTCACTGGAGAACGATCCGGAAAACCGGTTTCTGTCGAGGGGGATGCGGCAGCGGATGCCTGCGGAAATGGTTCGGGACAACGTTCTCGCCATAAGCGGCCTTCTGATTCCGACCATCGGTGGCCCCAGCACGAAGCCCTACCAGCCGGGGGGGATCTGGGAAGCAGCCGGAGCGTTCAATCGGTATCCCGAAGCTGGGGCCGTTCCTGCTGAAGAACACCACAGGCGGAGCATGTATACGTTTGTGAAGCGGAATGCGCCGCATCCGTCCATGGCCGTGTTCGATTTTGCGGACCGGAACCACAGCAACGTGGGCCGCAACGTGTCCAACACGCCGCTCCAGGCCTTGACGCTCTGGAACGATCCCCAGTACATCGAGGCGTACCGTGTTTTGGCGTCGGGCGTAATGGGAGACGTGGAAGACAGCGACGATAGAATCGAGCGCTTGTTCCGTCTGTCGGTGCGACGTCCCCCGACCGCGGACGAGTTGTCGATGCTACGCGAGTATTACCAGCGGGAATTGGATCGGTTTGCTGCGGAACCGGAGAATGCGGATGAGCTGGTGCAAATTGGAGTCACCCCTGTTGATCCGGACCGGAACGTTCTGGAACTGGCAGCGTTGACCAACGTTACGACGGTTGTGATGAACACACCGGATGCGTATTCGATTCGCTAGATGCAGGGGCGGTCTATGACCGCCCCTGCAATTTGGCCGGGGAGTAACCGGGGAGTAAACGATGAATCACGATGAACTGAAAAAAAACGGGTTGGATCGCCGCTCTTTCATGTTGCGGGCCGGATATGGTTTGGGTGCGCTTTCCCTGGGCCAGTTGATGGGGAGCCTGGAGACGTCGGCCGCACCCCAGAACATTCCGGAAGTCAATTCAGGTCTGCTGCCCCAGACGCATCACGAGCCTCGTGCAAAGAGGGTGATATTCATCCATACCCTGGGTGCGATCTCGCAGGTCGACACGTTCGACTACAAGCCGGTCCTGGAGGCGAGGCACGGCGAGGAACTTCCGCCATCGGTGAGGGGAACGGCCCGCCTGTCGACGATGGTTGCCGGACAAACGTCGTATCCGATGGTCGGCCCTCTGGCCCCGTTCAAGCAATACGGCGAAAGCGGCGCATGGGTGAGTGACCTGCTGCCCTATACGTCGGAGATCGTCGATGATCTGTGCTTTATCAAGTCGATGTATACCGAACATGTGAACCACGATCCGGCGTCGAAGTGGTTGCACTCCGGCTTCCAGTTGGCCGGACGACCCTCGGAAGGCGCATGGGTTTCCTACGCGCTGGGGTCGAACAACAAGGACCTCCCAGCGTTCGTCGTGATGCAGTCCGGCAACTCGGGCGGTGTGCCCAATGACATGGCAGCCTGGGGTAATGGGTTCCTCCCATCGCAGTATCAGGGCGTCGAGTTCCGAGCCGGCGAAGAGCCCGTACCCTATGTTTCAAGCCCGCCGGGACTCCCGGCCGATTCACGGACGGACATGCTGGGTTTGGTCTCCTCGCTCGCCCAGGATCAGTATCAGGTGTCCAGAGATCCCGACATCCTTTCGCGTGTCAGCCAGTATGAGATGGCTTACCGGATGCAAGCTTCTGTGCCCGAGCTGTCGGACATTTCCGACGAGCCACAAAGTATTCTCGATATGTATGGCGAAGACGTAAACACTCCGGGGACCTATGCCCGTAACGCTCTTCTGGCCCGGAGGCTAATCGAACGCGATGTCCGGTTCGTTACGCTCTTCGACCGCGGCTGGGATGCGCATGGAAATATCGAAAGGCAGGAACCAGCAAAGTGCCGTGACATCGATCAGGGCACGGCGGCTCTGGTAAAAGACCTCAAGCAAAGGGGACTTCTGGAGGACACGTTGGTTGTGTTTGCCACCGAGTTCGGCCGGACCTCGTTTGCGCAGGGCATCCTTACGTCCACCTTCGGGCGCGATCACCACGGCGGCAACTTTGTGTTCTGGATGGCGGGAGCCGGTGTCAAGGCAGGAACCAGCTATGGTGCCAGCGACGATTTCTCCTACAACATCACCGAGAATCCGGTCAGCATTCATGACTTCCAAGCGACGATGATGCATCTGCTGGGTATCGAACACGAACGCCTGACGTTCCGTTACCAGGGTCGGGATTTCCGCCTGACCGACGTTCATGGCGAGGTCCTGAACGAAGTTCTGGCATAGTGGCCGCTGGTCAGCGGGGCGGGCTTCCCCTGGCGAGAGGATAGACATTCGGCTCGCGAATTACGACCGAGAGAGAACACTCATGCACAAGACAACGATTTCGGCGACCTTCGTACTTCTGGTGGCGATGGTCGTGACACCCGCCAGGGCCGAAGCACAGAAGGAAGTCTCGACCGAGGCATGCACCTCCATCACCGGCCATGTGCTGGCCGGCGGCACCGTCGCGCTAGCCGAGGCAGTTGGTGCCGGCGAGTTTACGACACCTCCGGGAGGCCGCGGTGGCGGCCGACTCCTGACCGAGGTGCCGGCCTTCTGCCGAATCGTGGCACACCTCTCGCCGGCCCCCGGCTCGGAGATACTCATCGAGGTCTGGCTGCCCGCCGTGGGATGGAACGGCAAACTGCTGGCACTTGGGAACGGCGGTTTCGCGGGATCGATTGGCTACCAGGGTCTCGGTTCGGCAGTTGCCGATGGCTACGCGGCTGCAAGCACGGACACCGGGCACACCGGCAACGACCCGGCCTTTGCTTTGAATCGCGAGAAACTTATCGACTACGCCCACCAGGCGATCCACGAAATGACTGTGGCGGCCAAGTCGCTCATCGCGGCCCGTTACGGCACGAGCCCGCAGCTGTCTTACTTCACTGGTTGTTCTGGGGGCGGACGCCAGGCACTGACGGCCGCCCAGCGGTACCCGGCGGACTTCGATGCAATTATCGCCGGTGCGGCGGCTAACTCGACTGTCCGCATGACGACACAGCAGCTCTGGACGGCCCGCGCTGTTCTGGATGATCCGGGGTCCGCGATTTCCGAGAAAGGGTTCGCCTCCCTGCACCGGGGAGCGCTCGCCGCCTGCGACGCCAGCGACGGCGTGGCGGACGGTGTACTGGAGAACCCGTTGGCGTGCAGCTTCGACCCGGGTGGCGTGGAGGCGCTCACCACGCCCCAGGTTGCCGCGGCCAGGAAAATCTATGGCGGCGCTGTCAACCGAAGCACGGACCGGCAAATCTACCCCGGGTTGGCCCGGGGCAGCGAACTGGGTTGGACAGGCATGGCTGGAGGCGAACCGTTCGCCTACGCCCGCGACATCCACCGATTCGTGATCAACCAGAATCCCGAATGGGATTTCCGGACGCTCGACTTCGACCGCGATCTCGCGACGATCGATGCTCGAGTGGACAGCGTGGGCATGCAGGCAATCGATCCGAACCTGGAACCGTTCTTCAGCCGCGGAGGCAAGCTGCTCATGTACCACGGCTGGAACGACCCGTTGATCTCGCCGTTCAACAGCGTGAACTACTACAACGACGTGACGGCCACGACCCCTACCCTTGCGGCCGACTCGATCCGCCTTTTAATGATGCCCGGGTGAACCACTGCCGTGGCGGTGCGGGTACCGACACCTGGGATCAAGTGGCCGTCCTGGACGCCTGGCGCACCTCGGGCGAGGCGCCCGACCGCGTAGATGCTTCGCACCTGGCCGACGGTGCCACCGACGGAGCCATGGATAAGACGCGACCGCTCTGCGCCTACCCGCAGGTGGCCGTGTACAGCGGCGAAGGCGACACCAACGCCGCCGCCAGCTTCGAGTGCCGCCTGCGCTAATCTCGCCAGGCAACCGACGCGAGAGACACACCATCCCGGCACAACAGCTTCCGCCGTTGCTTCGCCCTCAGACCCTAACCGCTTTTCATCTCCAATCCGGTCGGTGCGTTTATCGTTCTTGTGAGTGGAGGTATGCCCCTGAAATTAGTAGAATGTGATTCTAAAGACATCCGTTCTTTGGTGCAGTCAATACACACAGCCTGTTAGCATTTACGTGCGAGCGGGCTGACTCCTGACGATCATAACGGGGGCGCTTTGATATGAGGCATCGCAGTAACTTCAACCGTATTGTTATCGGTAGCGTCTTGTTATCCGCGCTGTTTCTGGCCGGCTATGCGGGAGTAGGCGTCGCCGGGCAGCAGGCAGAGCTAACGCCGGCCGCATCAGACAGTCCGGTGGACTTCAACTGGGACGTGAAGCCGATTCTGTCGGACAACTGTTTTCAGTGCCACGGTCCGGGTACCCAGCAGGCCGGTCTGAGACTGGACGATCCCGAAATTGCAATGCGTGTGATCGTGCCGGGTTCACCGGAGACCAGCGAACTGGTCCGGCGGATCAACTCCGACAATGAATTTGAGCGGATGCCCGCGTTCGGTTCGAACAAAGAATTGACGCGCGAGGAGATTGCCACACTGGAACAGTGGATTGCTGAGGGCGCCCAGTACAGGCCTCACTGGGCCTTCATCGCTCCCGCCAGGCCCGACCTTCCCGCAGCACAGTCTTCGAACCGATCTCGAAACGAAGTCGACCGGTTTGTGCTGGCGCGGCTCGCGGATGCGGGGATCCCTCAATCGCCCGAAGCGGACAGGGAGACTCTGATCAACCGCGCGAGCCTCACGCTGACCGGACTTCCACCGACGCTGGATGAAGTAGACGCCTTCGTCAACGACACCCGGCCCGACGCTTACGAGCAACTTGTCGATCGGTTGCTGGCGTCTGAAGCATACGGCGAGAAGATGGCACGGTACTGGATGGACGTGGCGCGTTATGCCGATACCGACGGTTATCTGGACGATCACCATAACCGCTTCCTATGGCCCTGGAGAGATTGGGTGATCTCGGCGTTCAATCGGAACATGCCGTTCGACCAGTTTTCGACGTGGCAGTTGGCTGGGGATCTGATCGACCACGGCACGGATCGGAACACGCTTCCTGATGGCATCGGAAGAGAACAGACGCTGGCGACAGCTTTCTTACGGTTGAACAAGAGGAACGCAGAAAACGGGGCGATCGATGAAGAATGGCGCGTGGAGTACACGCTCGACCGTGCCGAGACAATCGGTAGTGCATTCCTGGGGCTGACGGTGGGCTGCGCCCGGTGTCACGATCACAAGTACGACCCCATCACCCAGCAAGATTATTATCAGCTGGTTGGTTTCTTCAACAGTGTGCCCGAGCCCGGGTTCTATCCGCATGGCCAGAGTGGTGTCCAGGCCGGTCCCACAATGATGTTGACGGACCCGGAGACCGATCGGCAGATTGCTGACGCTGAACGCGCGATACAGGATGCGGAAGCCGGATATGAGGAAGCCCGGCGGATTGCGACCTCCAGTGTCTCGAACCAAGTTGATGCGTTGGTCAGCGTGACCAGAGAGTGGTGGGAAGGTCTGCTGGACGCGCCTCTTCCCAAGCGTCGGGAATTGGCCGAGGGTTTCGACCAATCGATCGCCGACGCGACGGCGGCGCACTACTCGTTTGACCGCATTCTGCCTTACTCCGAAGAATTGATGCCCCCGGTTCTGTCCCGCAACCAGGCACCGGATTCTCTGTCGTGGGAACGGGAAATGCGGGGCCCTCCGCCCCCCAACCCAGATGAGCCGGAAGCTGAACCGGCACCCGAAGGCGGAGCGAGTCTCTTTGTCAACCGTGACCCCAGACTGCCGATGAACATGACAAAGGACATTTCGACGTACCTTCCGAACGAGATTGAGACCGACAGCAACACGTTGGGCGTGGTTGAAAACCCGATTTTGAGGTCGGGAGTCAGCGGAACGGCTCTGTTCTTCGACGATACGAACCGAGGTGTCCTGGGCCGAAACATCGGCCGGTACGAACGCACCGACGACTTTGCCTTCGACCTGTGGCTCCTGGCTGCCCGCGAGTACGAAGACTCGCTGGTCCTGGACCACCGGGACGAGGACACCACCGGCGGGACGGGCTATGAACTGGACCTGGAAAACAATCATCTCCGTTTTCGGATGGTGTACTCCTGGCCCTTCAACATGCTGGAGATCGTTTCCCGTGATCCAGTAAAGATCGGTGAATGGACGCACGTGACCGTAACCTATGACGGTTCGAGCCAAGCCTCCGGCATCGGTTTGTACGTCAACGGAGAACTCGCTGAAGTTGAGGTTCGCGCCGATTATCTGACGCGGACGATCTTGCCGATGAGTTACGCATCGCGGCTGGACACGTTTGAAGGAATGACTTACGGCAAGCGTTTCCGTCACACAGGATTGGTCGACGGAGGGGCTCTGGATGAAATCCGCATCTTCGGCCGCGCCCTGACACCATTGGAGGTGCGCTACCTCCACGATCAGGAATCGGTCGTCGGGATGGATGACGACGCCCTGCGCCAGGGCGTTACCGAATGGGCCGTCGCGCTCGACGCCAGTGTGCTCGAAGCGAAAGAGAAGCGTCGGACAGTAAGGGAAGCCCACAATCGAATCGTTTCAGTGCAGTCCGAAATCCTCGTGATGGGGGATACCGCCGAACCTCGGCAGACCTACGTGCTGGACCGGGGACTCTATACCTCGCGGCAGGATCCGGTGGACCCGGAGGCGCCTGAGCAGGTTTTCGTATGGGATGAATCCTTAGAAAGGAATCGGCTCGGTCTGGCCGAATGGCTGTTCGATCCTGAGCATCCATTGACCTCGCGTGTATTCGTCAATCGGGTCTGGACGATGCACTTTGGCCGGGGCCTGGTCGATACGCCTCAGGACTTCGGTTCGCAAGGTTCGGTTCCGACTCATCCAGCATTGCTCGAGTGGCTTTCGGTCGAGTTCACCGAGTCCGGATGGGATGTCAAAGCGTTGCACAAAACGATCGTGATGTCCGAGACCTACCGGCAGACTTCTGACGCGGGCGACGCTTCGCTCGAACTGGATCCGGAGAATCGTCTGTTGTCCCGGGGTATGCGTCAGAGGATGTCGGCGGAAATGGTGCGTGACAAAGCTCTGGCGGTCAGTGGACTCCTGGTCGCCACCGTCGGCGGCCCACCCGTCAAACCCTACCAGCCCGGGGGGATCTGGGAAGCGGCAGGCGCCTTTTTCCGGTACCCCCAGCCATGGGAGATTGCAGCCGAAGATCACCACCGAAGGAGCCTCTATACCTATGTGAAACGGAATGCACCGCATCCGGCAATGGCCGTGTTCGATATGGCGGACAGCAACGTGAGCAAGGTGGCGCGCAACGTGTCCAATACGCCGCTGCAGGCCCTGACACTCTGGAACGATCCTCAGTACATCGAGGTGTACCGCGTGATGGCCTCGGGTGTGATGGAAGAACTGGGCGGCACCGACGAGCGGATCGCACGGCTGTTCCGCCTCGCGGCACGGCGGTCCCCGACCCCCGATGAGGTGTCGAGGTTGCGCGATTACTACGAACGGGAGTTGGATCGGTTTCGCGAGCAACCAGCGAATGCAGACCTCCTGGTGCAGACGGGCGTCGTGTCCCTCGATCCGGACCTGGATGTTCCACGCCTTGCGGCTCTGACCAATGTCGCTGCGGTCGTGATGAACACGCCGGACGCGTATTCCATCCGCTGAGGTTTTTGGGGGGCACCATGAACCACGATGAGCTTAAAAGCCACGGAATAAACCGGCGTTCTTTCATGTTGCGGGCCGGATATGGCTTGGGAGCTCTTTCACTCGGACAGCTGATGGGAAATCTAGAAGCGTCCGCAGCGCCTCAGAGCATCCCGGAAGTGAACGCCGGCCTGCTCGGGGAAACGCATCTCGAGCCACGTGCCAAACGCGTGATATTCATTCACACACTCGGCGCGATGTCCCAGGCCGACACTTTCGACTACAAGCCGATGCTGGTCCAGATGCACGGTGAGCAGCTGCCGCCCTCGGTGAGGGGCACGGCCCGCCTGTCGGCGATGGTCGCCG
Source organism: Terriglobia bacterium (assembly GCA_965218585.1). Taxonomy (GTDB): domain Bacteria; phylum Acidobacteriota; class Terriglobia; order 20CM-2-55-15; family 20CM-2-55-15. Next base: position 9,334 of record CBDCLE010000002.1, on the reverse strand, counting down.
GGCAGACGTCTTTTCCAGTCGTTGGACCCATTCTTCCCTTCCATCAATACGGTGAGAGCGGTGCTTGGGTCAGCGACCTGCTCCCCTACACCTCAGAGATCGTCGACGATCTGGCTTTCATCAAGTCGATGTATACCGAGCATGTGAACCACGACCCGGCGTCGAAGTTCCTGCATTCCGGTTTCCAGCTGGCCGGACGTCCTTCCGAAGGCGCGTGGGTGTCATATGCGCTGGGTTCTGAGAACAAGGACCTGCCGGCGTTTGTCGTGATGCAGTCCGGATTCTCGGGTGGCGTGCCCAACGATATGGCGGCCTGGGGCAACGGGTTCCTGGCGTCCCAGTATCAAGGCGTCGAGTTCAGGGCCGGCGAGGAGCCGGTGCCCTACGTTGCAAGCCCTCCTGGACTTCCGGCTGATTCCCGAACCGACATGTTGGGGCTGGTTTCCTCCCTTGCCCAGGACCAATACCAGGTGTCCCGGGACCCGGATATCCTCTCTCGCGTCAGCCAGTACGAGATGGCTTACCGGATGCAGGCTTCGGTTCCCGATCTGACCGACACATCCGACGAGCCGCAAAGCGTACTCGATATGTACGGTGAAGAGGTGAACACTCCGGGGTCCTTTGCCCGCAACGCCCTGTTAGCACGCAGGCTCATGGAACGCGATGTGCGGTTCGTCACGCTCTTCGATCTTGGCTGGGATGCGCATAACGGAATCGTCGACAGGATCCAACGCAACTGCCTGGGAATCGACCAGGGAACAGCGGCGCTGGTGAAGGACCTCAAGCAACGCGGACTCCTGGAAGACACACTGGTTGTTTTCGCCACCGAATTCGGCAGGACCTCGTTCGCCCAGGGCATCCTCACGTCCAACTACGGTCGCGACCACCACGGTGGAAACTTCGTGTTCTGGATGGCTGGAGCTGGTGTGAAGGCCGGCGCAAGCTACGGCGCAAGCGATGATTTCTCATACAACATCGCCGAGAATCCGGTCAGCATTCACGATTTCCAGGCCACGATGATGCACCTGCTCGGGATCGACCACACACGCCTGACGTTCCGGTATCAGGGACGGGATTTCCGCCTGACCGATGTCCACGGAGAAGTCGTGAACGAAGTGTTGGCTTAGGGAATCTTCTGTAGGCGCGGTCTACGACCGCACGTCTCAAAAAGTGGGGATCTTGCCTTCTCGGCCACTGAAGCTTAGGTATTGGATGCCCCATCAGACAAATGTAAAATGGCTCCGAAATCGCAATCAATCGGGAGAGCATTCGATATCGGTAGGACGTTAAGGAGACATCATGAATCACGATGCGTTCAATAGGGCGGCGATGAACCGGCGGTCGTTTATGCTGCGCGCCGGATGCGGCCTGGGTGCCGTCTCGCTGGGCGAACTGATGGGGAGCCTGACCGCATCGGCAGCGCCCCAGGTCCAGGCGGGGCCCGAGGCGAACGTGGGCCAACTGGCCGAGCCGCACTTCGAACCCAAAGCCAAGCGGGTGATCTTCATTCATATCCTGGGCGCGATGTCCCAGGCCGATACATTCGACTACAAGCCGATGCTCGTCGAGATGCACGGCCAGCAGATGCCGCCCTCAGTGATGGCGGGGCGTCGCCTCTCGACGATGGTCGGCGGACAGACCGCGTTCCCGGTGGTGGGTCCGGTGTCTGGGTTCGGACAGCATGGCCAGAGCGGCGCCTGGGTCAGCGACCTGCTGCCCTACACGTCGGAGATCGTCGACGATCTATGCTTCATCAAGTCGATGAACACGGATCAGGTCAACCACGATCCGGCCTCGAAGTTCCTGCATACGGGTTTTCAACTGCCCGGCCGCCCTTCCGAAGGAGCCTGGGTGTCCTACGCACTCGGTTCGAACAACAAGGATCTCCCGGCGTTTGTCGTGATGGAATCGGGATCCGGAGCCGAGGTGCCCAACGATATAGCGAACTATAGCGCGGGGTTCGCGCCTTCCCAGCATCAGGGTGTGAAATTCCGGCCCGGTGAGAACCCGGTGCCTTACGTAACCAATCCTGATGGAGTAGGACGGGATTCGCGGACCGATATGCTGGATGTGGTGTCTACGCTGGCGCGAGATCAATATCAGGTGTCGGGCGATCCCGACGTTTTGTCGCGCGTCATCCAGTATGAGATGGCCTACCGGATGCAGAACTCGGTGCCGGAACTGGCCGACATCTCCGACGAGCCCCAGAGTGTCCTGGACATGTACGGTGAGGACGTCCAGACTCCGGGATCCTTCGCCCGCAACGCCCTGCTCGCCCGAAGGCTTATGGAGCGTGACGTCCGATTCGTAGAGCTGTTCGATATGGGCTGGGATTTTCACGCAGATATCGAGTTGATGATGGGAATCAAGTGCCAGAGCATCGACCAGGGAGTGGCGGCGCTGGTGAAGGACCTCAAACAGCGCGGGATGTTGGATGACACCCTGGTCATCTTCGCTACCGAATTCGGGCGTACCTCGTTTGCCCAGGGTATTCTCACCTCCAATTACGGTCGCGATCACCACGGCGGCAACTACGTGTTCTGGATGGCGGGAGCAGGTGTGAAGCCCGGGATCACCTACGGCGCGAGCGACGACTTCAGTTACAACATCGCTGAGAACCCGGTCAGCGTTCACGACTTCTCGGCGACGATGCTCCACCTGCTGGGGATTGACCACGAACGCCTGACGTTCCGATACCAGGGAAGGGATTTCCGCCTGACAGACGTTTCCGGCCGCGTCGTAAACGAAATATTGGCTTAGCAGTCTGAAACCAACTTGGAAGTTTTCGCGGTTCGTGTACTTCCGACCTTCACCGTGAGGGGACATGAGATATTCGAGTAGCTTCAGCCGTAAGGGGTTTGGTGCCGTGTTGTTGGCCCTGGTTTTGTCGGCAGGAATCGTCGTCGCAGGGCAGCAGGCAGATCCCGTCACATCCGAAAGACCGGTGGACTACAACTGGGACGTGAAGCCGATTCTGTCGGACAACTGCTTCCTGTGCCATGGTCCCTCCGACCAGCAAGCGGGTCTGCGGCTGGATGATCCCGAATCGGCAATGACCGTCATCGTCCCGGGTTCCCCCGAAACGAGCGAGCTGGTGCGTCGGATCAACTCCGACAACGACTTTGAACGGATGCCGGCAGCGGGATCGAACAAGGTGTTGACCGCCGACGAGATCGCCACGTTGGAACGGTGGATTGAAGAGGGCGGGGAGTACAAGCCACACTGGGCTTATATCGCGCCCGAAAAGGCCCCACTTCCGACCTCGCCATCGTCAAACCGGACCGAGAATGAGATCGACCCGTTCGTCGTGGACCGGCTGCTGCAGATAGGGCTCTCGCCATCCGAAGAAGCAGACCCGGAGACGCTGATCAACCGGGTGAGCCTGACGTTGACCGGACTCCCACCGACGCTGGACGAAGTGGACTCGTTCGTCAACGACACCAGCGCGGATGCATACGAGGAGCTCGTGGACCGGCTCCTGGCCTCGGAAGCATACGGCGAACACATGGCGCGGGAATGGTTGGACATAGCGCGCTATGCCGATACCGATGGTTTCCTGCACGATTCTCACAATCGGTACTTCTGGCCATGGCGGGACTGGGCCATTTCGGCGTTCAACCGGAACATGCCTTTCGACCAGTTTTCGACCTGGCAGTTGGCCGGGGACTTGTTGGCCCATGGTACGAGGGCGGACACCCATCTGGAGGGCGTCGCCCGCGAACAGACTCTGGCAACGGCCTTTCTCAGGCTCAACAGACGGACCTCCGAAAACGGGTCGATTCACGAAGAATGGCGTGTGGAAGCGACGCTGGACCGGGCCGAGACCATCGGAAAAGCCTTCCTGGGTCTGACGGTGGGGTGTGCCAGGTGCCACGACCACAAGTACGACCCGATCAGTCAGCAGAACTATTACGAGTTGGTGGGTTTCTTCAACAGCCAGGATGAACCCGGGTTCTACTCGCCCGGCCACAGCGGAGTGCAGGGTGGTCCGACGCTGTTGTGGACCGACGAAGGGACAGACCGGCAGATCGCCGCGGCCGAGCGGCAAATCCAAGATGCGGCAGCCGCCTACGAAGAGGCCAGGCAGACCGCAGCGTCTGGAGTTTCAGACCAGGTGGACGCGCTCCTCAACGGGCTGGATGACGAACGGGTCCAGCGTCTGGACGAATCCATAGCCGATGCGACGGTTGCGCACTACTCGTTCGACCAACTCCTTCCCTTCTCCTGGGAGTCCATGCCGGTCCCGATCCCGGAAGCTTCCGGTGAACCCTATGCGAACGCCTTCATATTGGGACGGATCGTACAACGCCGAATACCGCCGGCTTCGATTGTCTTCGAGCCCAACCCCTTGCTCGAGGATCCTGTCGCCGAACCGACCCCCCTCATACCCATGAACATGAGAGAGGATCTGGTCGAGTTCCTGCCGAACGAAATCGAGACTGAAGGCAACACCCTGGGCATTATCGAAAACCCGATTCTGAGACCGGGAGTGCGCGGGAACGCCCTCTTCTTCGACGACACCAACCGCGGCGTCCTCGGGCGGGATGTGGGTTGGAACGATCGCACGGACGACTTCGCATTTGACTTGTGGCTTCTGGCGGCCCGCGAATACGAAGACTCGCTGGTGATCGACCACCGGGACGACGACAACTCGGGTGCCTCCGGTTATCAGCTGCACCTGGAGAACAATCGGCTCCGGTTCCGGCTGATGTACTCCTGGCCATACAACATGGTTGAAGTAATCTCGCGTGAGCCTGTCCGGATTAATGAATGGACGCACGTGACGGTGACCTACGACGGGTCGAGTCGGGCCGAGGGTGTCGGGTTGTACGTGAACGGTGAACCGGTCGAGGTGGACGTCAACAAGGACCAACTGACACGCAGCATCCTGCCGATGAGCTACGCGGGCATCCTGGATCCCTTTGTCGGCATGGTTTTCGGGAAGCGTTTCCGGCAGACGGGTCTGGTCGACGGTGGAGCACTGGACGAAATCCGTGTGTTCGACCGCCCACTGACACCTCTGGAGGTGCGCTTCCTCCACGAAAGAGAATCGGCTGAAGGAATGGATTCCGAGGCTCTCGGCGAATGGGCCGTGGCACTCGATGCCGAAGTCGTCGAAACGAAGGTCCGGTTAAATGAAGCGCGGGAGGCGCTCAACCGTATCGTCTCGGTGGTGCCCGAGATCATGGTGATGGGTGACACGGCCGAACCCCGACAGACGTACATCCTGGACCGGGGTCTGTATAACCAGCGGCGTGATCCGGTGGATCCGCAGGGACTGGAGCAGGTGTTTGGATGGGACGACGACTTTCCCAGGAACCGGATCGGGCTGACCGAGTGGTTGTTCGACCCCGAGCAGCCGTTGACCTCACGGGTCTTCGTAAATCGGATCTGGACGATGCACTTCGGGCGCGGAATCGTGAACACTACGGAAGACTTCGGTTCCCAGGGTGAGGCACCGACCCATCCGGAATTACTCGATTGGCTTTCGGTCGAGTTCCGGGAGTCCGGTTGGGACATCAAGGCGTTGCACAAGAAGATCGTCATGTCGGCCACATACAGGCAGACCTCTGATGCGAGCGCAGCATCCCTCGAGAACGACCCGGAAAACCGGTTCCTGTCACGTGGGATGCGGCAGCGGATGACCGCCGAGATGGTCCGTGACAATGTTCTGGCCATAAGTAACCTGTTGGTTCCGACTATAGGTGGTCCGAGTGTAAAGCCCTACGCGCCGGATGGTGTCTGGGAGGGCGGAGCAGGAAGAGGGCCCAGTTACATTCCGTATTACCCGGCAGCGGATGCGGTGCCGCCCGAAGATCACCATCGGCGGAGTATCTACACCTTTGTGAAACGGAGCGTTCCCAACCCCTCGATGGCGGTGTTCGATCTGCCGGAGCGAACCGTCAGCGAGGTGAAACGAGACGTTTCCAACACGCCGCTCCAGGCCCTGGCGCTCTGGAACGATCCGCAGTATGTGGAAGCGTATCGGGTGATGGCCTCAGATGTGATGGGTGAGGTTGAAGACACGGACCGACGTCTGGAACGATTGTTCCGTCTGACGGTGCGGCGGCTCCCGACCGCGGACGAACTGTCCGTGCTGCGGGGCTTTTATGGCCGTGAGTTGGGGCGGTTCAGCGCCGCGGACGCAGACGCGCTCCTGGCGATCGGTGTCACTCCCGTCGATCCAGCCCGGGATGCGCTGGAACTGGCAGCGTTGACCAACGTTACCGCGGCCATGATGAACACGCCGGACGCGTATTCGATCCGGTAGCGGCAAAGCTGTGTGGGCTCGCGCGCGCATTTCTTCCGTTGTCCTTGTCGTCAGCTAAAGGAGGTTGGGTGATGAAAGATTACAAGGAAGTAAGCAGACGCAGGTTCCTCCATAAGGCGGGGGTCGGCGCCGCGGTAATGGCCGCCCTGTCCGGTCGAGCCGAAGCTCAATCTGAAGAATGGTCGGATCAGGAGCGCGCGAACGTTCAGCTGGTCAACGATTTCTGCGCTGCGTTTGCGACGCTGGACTTGAACCGCCCAATGGAGTTCTGCACCGATGAGGTCGTCTACCGGATGACCGAGACCGCTCCACCGGCGACCGGACCCGCCGAGATCATCGAACGCATGAGTCCCTTCGTGGACGTCGCCTCGGCCCTGAAGTTTGAAGTCCTCAAGACCTTTGCCGCAGGACCCATCGTCATCAATCACCGCGTGGACACGTTCACCTCAACCGAGCGTCCGTTGGTCTGGGAAGGAGTGGGTGTCTTCTTTGTTGTGGACGGCAAGATACAGGAGTGGTTCGATTACACGATACGCGTGAATCAGGGTTAGGGTTGCCATCCGGGCATTCAATCAGGCAGGTTGGGACTGAAGAGTTCATCGTGCGTGCCTGGCAGCACGCGTTTCCGGCGGGTTAAAGTCCCGCTCGGCCCGAGGCCACGGGTCGATATCCAATAAGTGGGGGTAATGCCTCACTGGCCGAAGTGTAGGCGGGTATGCAAATGCCTAAACGGGCACGAAGGCGAAAGCCGGATACGGCCAAGACAGAGCTGGATCCACCTACGGAAACTTTGGAGGGCAGGGCGCCCACCGCGAGGTGGGGTCTGAAGGGCATGAGGAGAACCACCGGGTCGTAATCGACGGGAGCGATCCCGAGGATGAACCGGTCGGCCAAAGATGGGGAATGGTCGAGCCCGCACTATGGGGGCGAAGGCACATTGGTTCCCCCCCATCGCACCAAGGTGTGTGCGGGCGACACGGTGGAGAAGAGACACGAGTCAGCGTTCCTCCCGACAATCCGTTTGTCGACAGAGAAGGATATCTGCCGGAAATCTATTCCCTGGGACATCGCAACATGCTGGGTCTCGCCGTGAATCCGGTGACCGGCGACATCTGGGAAAGCGAAACACGGTCCACAGGGCGGGGATGAAGTCAACGTTCTCGCGCCGGGCGCCAACTATGGATGGCCGATTGTGGGTTTCGGCCGCCAGTACAGTGGCCCCAGGGTTTCCGAGCAGACCTGGCATGACGACATGGTTGGACCCGTGATCTTCTGGGTACCGTCTATCGCGCCCGGTGGAATGACGTTCTACACGGGAGACCGCTTTCCGGACTGGAAGAACAACCTGTTCATCGGCGGGATGACCGAGGGAAGGATTTCGGGGTACGGGCCAGCTGCAGCGGATCGTCTTCAACGACGACTGGGACCATCTCCGGATCGAATCCTTCTTTATAGGATTACGTCAGAGGATTCGCAACGTACGCCAGGGCCCGGAAGGCCTTCTTTACGCGTTGACCGACGAGGACGACGGTGCCCTTCTGAAGATCGAACCGGCAGACTGAGGCACCCCGTCGATCGTTTCAACGTAGTGTTGGTGAATGACTGTTGGAAAACAGACCCGATCGGATATTGGTCCTTTATAGATTCCTCCTTTTTGACAACAACGTTTCAGGAAGGGAGAATCGCCCGTCGGTTCCGAATTACTAAGATACCGGAGGAATGCTATGAATCGTTTCACGTTGGTTGCAGCAATGGTGGTCGTTGTGCTCCTGTCCACCTCACCCGCCGTTGCCCAGGACTTCGTCCCGGTCACCGACAGCATGCTGCAGAATCCGGACCCCGCAGACTGGCTGATGTGGCGGCGAACACTCAACAGCTGGGGCTACAGTCCACTCGACCAGATCGATCGCGACAATGTGGATCAGTTACGACTGGTCTGGACCCGGGGCTTGAGCGAAGGGATCCAGGAAGGCACACCTCTGGTTTACGACGGGGTCATGTACTTCCCGAACCCGGCCGACGTCATCGAGGCACTCGATGCAGTTACCGGGGATTTCAAGTGGCGGTATCAACGCGAATGGCCGGACGACCTGATGGATTACCTGCCCGTCCCGTCGATCAACCGAAACCTGGCCATCTACGGCAACGTGATTATCGATACGAGCGCCGACGACTATGTTTTCGCGCTGGACGCCCTTACGGGAGAACTGGCGTGGGAAACCTTGATTCTCGATTACCAGGTAAATGCTGCTCAGCAGACGTCGGGCCCGATCATCGCGGATGGCAAGATCATCTCCGGCCGGGGTTGTGAGCCAGAAGGCGGTCCGGACGCCTGCATCATCACCGCCCACGACGCGACAACGGGAGAAGAACTCTGGCGCACGCGAACGATTCCCGCTCCCGGAGAACCGGGAAACGAAACCTGGGGCGACGTCGCCTTTGAAGACCGTTGGCACGTTGGCACCTGGATGGTGCCCAGCTATGATCCCGAGCTCGACCTCATCTATATCGGCACGTCGGTCACGTCGCCCGCACCGAAGTTCGCGCTCGGTGGAAACGAATTCGACTACCTGTATCACAACTCGACACTCGCGCTGAACGCCGACACGGGTGAGATCGAGTGGTACTACCAGCATCTGGTCGATCATTGGGATCTGGATCATCCCTTCGAGCGTCTGATCGTGGATACGGCTGTGAGTCCGGACGCTTCCGAAGTCGATTGGATCAGTCCCAACGTCCAACCCGGCGAAACCCGCAGGGTGCTCACGGGCATCCCCGGGAAAACAGGGCTGGTTTACACGCTCGATCGCGAGACGGGCGAGTTCCTCTGGGCCCGGCCAACCGTGACGCAGACTGTCATCCAGGATATCGACGGCGAGACCGGAGAGGTGATGGTGAATCCGGAAATGCTGTTCACCGAAGTGGGTCAGGAGATGGTGGTCTGCCCAACGACGAACGGCGGGAAGGGCTTTCCAGCTGGAGCGTACAGTCCTTTGAACAACACGATGTACTACCCTTTGCAGAACACATGCATGTCTACCACCGCGATCATGGATGCGCCAA
>CBDCLE010000001.1:0-270435 GCA_965218585.1 Terriglobia bacterium | reverse complement strand
CCGCCTTCTCTTTTTACACGCCGATTGGAACGACCTCCTGTGCAGGACGTGACGAGCGAACGACGGAGAGCTGAAGCGCTACTCGGAGAGTCCTACGCCGAGTTGGAAAATCGCGTGGAGGAACGGACCCAGGAATTAAAGAGGAGTGAAACGCGGTTCAAGGCGCTCCTGGAGTCCACGCTCGACGGAGTGGTCGTCTGGGACGAGTCAGGCACGATCGTTATCGTAAACCCTCAGACGGAAAAATTGTTCGGATACGGGCGAAACGAATTAGTGGGTGCGTCGATAGAACGCCTGCTCCCCGACGTTGAATGGGAGCGGCACGTTCGGAGTTGGACGGGGGATCGACCCGAGTCCAGGACCGAACCTGTAGGACTCAGGTTGGATTTGTCCGTCGAGAGAAGAGACGGCACTGTATTTCCAGTAGAAATCAGCTTGAGTCCATCGGTGGTCGGAGATACGAGGTTCGTACTAGCCATCGTTCGTGATGTGACTGAGATTCGGGCCGCGATGGACGAGCGATCCCGGATGGCAGCAATCGTGGAAGCTTCCACCGACGCCATCATCAGTTCAGGGGCGGACGGCACGATCCAGAGCTGGAACCATGGAGCTGAACAGATGTTTGGCTATTCGGAAGAAGAAGCTATTGGAATGCCTTTTGCTCGACTAATACCACCAGAACGTGAATACGAAGCCACCGAAACGAGCGAGGGAGTTCTGCGTGGTATTCCGACTACTATCCCCGAAACCGTTCGAACGAAGAAAGACGGGGAACGCATCACAGTCTCGATTGCCGCCTATCCCGTCAAGGACGTGGACGGGAAAGCGATTGCGATCGTGGCGGTCGCGCGGGACCTCAGCTCCGAAATGAAGACCCGTCTGCAACTGGCAGCAATCGTGGAGGCCTCAACGAACGGCATCATCAGAGTCACTCCTGAGGGCACGGTCCAGAGTTGGAACAAGGGCGCGGAGAAGATATTCGGTTATTCCGAGGAGGAAGCCATTGGCATGGCCATTTCCCTTTTGGTGCCGCAGGACCGTGTCAGCGAAGCCAGCCAGACTCCGACCGTCTTCGAACACGGAGACACGCTCAGTTTCCCAGACACGGTCCGGCTTAGAAAAGATGGAACGACCGTACAGGTATCGGTTTCGGTATATCCCATCCGGGATGGGCAAGGGAACATAGTCGCAGGGGGATTGAGCGCGCGGGACATAGGAGAACAGAAGCAGATGGAGCACCAATTCCAACACGCAGAGCGACTGGCAGCCATCGGTAAACTCGCCGGCGGCGTCGCACATGATTTCAACAACATCTTAACAGTGATCCGGGGTAGCAGCGAACTGCTCCAGGATGATCTGTCGCTGGAATCTGAGAGCCGGGAAGGGCTTGACGCGATCCTGACTGCAGCCGACCGTGGATCTGCTCTGACCCGGCAGTTGTTGGCCTTCAGCCGGAAACAACGACACGAGGATCGCATATCCGATGTCAACGTCTTGCTGTCCGATCTGAGGTCAGTGCTTGAACGAACGATACTGGAGAGTATTGATCTGGACTTCGATTTGCAATCTCGTGGTCGGTGAGGATCGACCCTGCACAGTTCGAGCAGGTCGTCTTGAATCTGGCGACAAATGCAATGGATGCCATGCCCATGGGCGGCGCCTTGACGATCCGCACTTCCGATGTCACCTATGACAATGAGCTTACCTTTGACGACGGCAGGCATAAATTTCTGCCCGTGAACATCACCCCCGGTGCGTATGTACAGCTGACAGCGACGGATACCGGAGGTGGCATGGACCGGAACACCATGACCCATATCTTCGAACCCTTCTACACGACCAAGGAAAGGGGCAAGGGTACCGGACTGGGACTGGCGGCTGCCTATGGAATCGTCAAACAGACCGGAGGTTGGATCGGTGTTGAAAGCGAAGTAGGCAAGGGGAGTCGCTTCTAGAGGTCGTTCCAATCGGTGTGTAAAAAGAGAAGGCGGTGTACGCTTTCGGTGAATTCGAAACCGTAAGCAATCCCGGCAGCAATCGGGAGAAAGGTACACCACCCATGAAGAAGAAGAAGAACATACCGGCATCAGTGGCGTCAACGAACGCGTATGAAGGTTTGGAGGACTGGGCGCGATCCCGGGTCCAAGTCTGGCTACAGGAGCTGCTCGAGGACGAAGTCACTCAATTTCTGGGTCGGGAAAAGTTGGAGCGGAGTCCGAATCGACGAGGATACCGGAACGGTCACGGGAAACCGCGACGCTTCGCAATGATGAACGGTACGATGGAGGTTCGACGACCTCGGGTTCGAAACACCGCCGAGCGGTTCGAGAGTCAGATCCTGCCGTATTTTCGACGGAAATCGAAACAGCTGGGCGAGCTACTTCCCGATCTCTACCTCCACGGTCTGGCCACAGGGGACTTCGAGCAGGCCATGCGCGGACTGCTTGGCGCTGGCGCTCCGTTGTCGCGAGCATCGATCCAACGACTGAAATCGACCTGGCAGTTGGAGTATGACGAGTGGGTCCAGCAGGACCTGTCCGGCCTCGAGGTCGTGTACCAGTGGGCAGACGGCTTGTACGTGAAAGCGGGGATCGCGAAAGAGCGAGCGGCATTGCTGGTGATCATCGGAGCCTTGTCAGACGGGCGCAAAGTGCTGTTGGCCTGTGAGAGCGGGCAGCGGGAAAGCAAGGAGTCCTGGAGCCGCATTCTGCGCAATCTCCAGAGACGGGGCCTGAAGCTGGGACGGCTGACTGTCGCGGACGGTCACCTGGGCATCTGGTCCGCGCTGGCCGAGCAACAGCCCCAGGGCCAGGAACAACGCTGCTGGAACCACAAGTCGATCAACGTGGTCGATCATCTGCCGAAGACCGAGCAGCCCGCGGCCAGACAGCTGCTTCATGGGATGGCCTTCGCGAACTCCCGCGCGGCCTGCGAACGAAAGCGGGATCAGTTCGTCCGCCGATATGAGAAGAACTATCCCAAAGCGGGTGAGACGCTGTTGCGGGACTGGGACCGGATGATTACTTTCTATGAGTTCCCGAAACAACACTGGGTGCATCTGAGAACAACCAACATCGTCGAGTCGCCTTTCGACATGGTTCGCCTCCGCACCAACGCCGCTCGCCGATTCAAGCGTGTCGAGAGTGCAACGGCAATGATCTGGAAGCTACTACGTGTCGCTGAGAAGGCTTGGCGACACTTAAAAGGATCCGAACTCTTACAAGAGGTCTATGATGGTCAGCAATTCGCTGACGGCATCAGAGTCGTGATGAAATCGAAGGCCGCCGCCTGATGACTTTTACACACCTTTTGTAATGACCTCCGCTTCTACGTACTTCTGCCTAAGGTCGAAGGGACACCGGAAGCCACCGAAGTCGTGTCTGAAGAAATCAAGATTGCAGGCAAAGGCACGATTCTCGTAGTCGAAGACGATGCGGCCGTATTGAAACTGGTGTCTTCAATGCTGGAGAGGGGAGGCTACACGGTCCTTGACACGTCAACGCCACAGAAGGCTCTGGACGAGTATTTGGACATATCTGTGGACCTGATCCTGACGGACGTGATCATGCCCAGCATGAGCGGCCCTGACTTTGTCAAACGGTGGCAGCAAAGGCGCCCGAACACCGAAGTCCTCTTCATGTCCGGCCATATAGACGACTCGCTCGAACACCATGACATCCCTGAAAGGGACCTCATCACCAAACCTTTCAGCTCCGAGGAATTACTCCGCCGCGTAGCCGATGCCGTCGCTCTGTGAACAAACAGAATTTCATCAACCGAACGCCCTATAAATACCTGTAATCCGGCCCACCACCGCCTTCAGGCGGGATCCAATCGATAATCTGATACGGATCCATAATGTCGCAGGTCTTGCAGTGAACACAGTTGGAAGCCTCGATGGCGAGACGGGGTTGTCCTGCCCCATCGTCTTCCATGCTGTAGACCGCAGCAGGGCAGAAGTACTGGCATGGATTTCCATACTCCCGGGCGCAACGTGTACGGCACAGATCAGGATCGAGAACAATGAGATGGACGGGCTGATCTTCTTCGTGCGCCGTTGCCGACTGGTACACGTCGGTCAACTTATCGCGGGTTAACGGCATATTGAAGTTCAGTTTAGTTTCCGGGTCCCGAGTAGAAGGGTATTCCGATACTGTACGCATCCGGGTATGTCCGGGCTCGCTCGCATACCGGTTCGCCAGTCCTCTCCCGCCGGTCAGCATCTGCAAACCGGCATGGAAGATCCCTCCCCAAAGTCCTTTCTGAAATCCCTGGTGAAAGTTCCGCACTTTCCAGAGCTCGTCTTTGATCCAGCTCCCTTCGACCAATTCTTCAAATCGTTGCATTCGGGAAGCCGAATAATCATTTGCCTCGAGCGCCTCCAGGGCCGCCTCGGCGGCAAGCATTCCGCTCTTGAACGCAAGGTGAATTCCCTTCAACCGCATCGAGTTCAGAAAACCTCCCGAATCCCCCACGATCATTCCGCCTCCAAAATGATACTGAGGCATCGCCCAGTAACCACCCTCCGGAATGGCCTTGGCGCCGTAGGACACGAGCTGGCCCCCATCGATCGCACTCCTGGCGAGGGGATGCTCTTTGAACTGCTGCAACTTCAGATGCGGGTCCAGGCGAGGATTTCGATAGTCCAGCCCCACAACGATCCCGACAGCTACGTGAGACTGATCCATGTTGTAGATGAAACCACCGCCGAAATCTTCCGAGGATAGTGGAAAACCCACAGTGTGGATGACCCGTCCGGGCTGCGCTGCCTTCCCATCGACCTCCCACACTTCCTTGACCCCGACGGAGTAGACCTGCGGATTTCTCCCGACATCCAGACCGGACCGCTCGATGATCTGCTTCGTTAACGACCCCCGGGCGCCTTCGGCCAGAATGGTCAGCCTGGCACGTATGTCGATGCCCGGCTCATAGTTCCCTTTCGGCCCTCCCTCCCGGTCGACGCCCTTGTCTCCGGTTCGAACGCCGACAACACTATCGTTTTCGATCAGCAGGTCCGACCCGGAGAAGCCGGCAAGAATATCCACGCCGCTCTCTTCAACGACATCTCCAAGCCAGCGAATAAACCTGTTGAGCGAAACGATGTAATTGCCGTGGTTGCGGAGCGGTGGAGGGATTACGGGGAGTCCGAGTTTCCAGGTCCGGCCCAGATAGTAAACGTGATCCTCGGCGACCTCACTTTCGATGGGGGCTCCCTTCTCCAGCCAGTCCGGCATGAGTTCGTTTATTCCACGTGGGTCGAGGACCGCCCCGGAAATGATATGCGCGCCGATTCCCCTGCTCTTTTCAAGAACGGCAATCGATGTGTCATCGCGCCCGTTGCCCTCGAGCAGTCGCCTCAGGTGGTATGCCGCGGCCAACCCGGCGGGACCTCCACCGACAACCAGGACATCGACCTCCATGACTTCACGTTCGGGAGACATGAAGGCAGCATAGCAGGGGGGAGGGACTACCGAATCCCCGAATTCGCGATACACGAATTCGTAGAATCCGGGAAATCGATTCGGGGATTAAGTAGTCTGTCCCCTTAATTAAAACGTTTGAAGAGAAGAGCGGCGTTTGTACCGCCAAACCCGAAAGAATTCGACAGCACGTACTCGAGATCGGCATCCCGGCCCTCGTTGGGAACGTAGTCGAGATCGCAGTCCGGGTCTGGGGTTTCGTAATTGATGGTCGGCGGTATGACCTGGTTCTGGAGTGCGAGCACACTTATTCCGGCCTCGACTGCTCCGGCTGCGCCCAGAAGGTGTCCCATCATGGACTTGGTGGAGCTGATCGGCAGTTTCCGCGCGTGGTCCCCGAAGAGCCGTTTGATGGCCGTCGTCTCCAAACGATCATTCGGAGGCGTGGACGTGCCGTGGGCGTTGATGTAACTGACTTCGTCGGGAGAAACGTCAGCGCTCTTGAGGGCGTTCTGCATCACGCGGTACCCCCCGTTTCCATCCTCGGACGGAAGCGTGATGTGATACGCGTCCCCGCTCATTCCGTATCCGACGAGTTCGGCAAGGATGGGAGCGCCTCGCTTCTTCGCCATTTCGAGTTCTTCCAGGACGAGAATCCCCGCACCTTCACCCATCACAAATCCGTCCCTGTCGAGGTCGAAAGGACGGGACGCACGTTCAGGTTCGTCATTCCGTGTGGACAGCGCACGCATGGCAGCAAATCCTCCGACGCCCATCGGACTGATCGCAGCCTCGGATCCTCCCGCAATCATGATGTCGGCACCGCCCCGGAGCATCAACTCGTAGGCGTCTCCGACAGCGTGGGAACCGGAGGAACAGGCCGTGCACGGGGCGGAATTCGGCCCCCTGGCTCCAAACCGGATGGAAACCTGCCCGGCCGCCAGGTTGATAATGCTGGACGGTATGAAAAACGGAGAGATCTTGCGTGGACCGCCACGTATGAGGTTGTTGTGTTCTCTTTCGATGATGTTAAAACCGCCGATTCCTGAACCGATAAACACCCCGGCTCTTTCGGCGAGTTCCGGCGCTATCTCCAGACCCGATCGCTCCATCGCGAACGCAGAGGCGGCGATTGCGCAATGGATAAACCTGTCCATCTTCTTGACCTCTTTCTTTTCGATCCATTCCAAAGGGTCAAAATCCTTAATTTCTGCGGCGATTTTCGCGGAAAAGTCTGTGGTATCGAATCCCGTGATCTCGGAAACTCCGCTGCGGCCTGCACACAATCCCTCCCAGGTCGCATCGGTTCCTACTCCGAGCGCGGTAACAAGTCCAACGCCAGTAATAACTACTCTCCTCTCCAAGCCTCGGTCCTCCGAATCTTTTTACTTCTTCTGGTGAGCTTCGATGTAGTCCATCGCTTCCTTGACGGTGGTAATTTTCTCTGCGGCATCGTCGGGAATCTCGATTCCAAAACCCTCCTCCAACGCCATCACCAACTCCACCGTATCCAGGGAATCTGCTCCCAGGTCGTCGATAAAGGAGGCCGTGGGTGTGACCTCTGATTCATCGACGCTCAACTGTTCGACGATTATCGTTTTGACTTTTTCTTCAACCGAAGAAGACATTTACTCCAACCTCCGTCTTACGAATTGTTCTCAATACACGCCATGAGGCGAACGCCCGTGGCAGGACAACAGCCCTTCGGATGAAACCAGGAAGCCGTCCTCATAGGAGAGTGGCCAGTGCGTGGTCCAGCGAAGCCTCGTCCTCCGCATTAAGCATTGTAACCGACTTTTCGATGGAACGAACCAGACCGGTCAGGACCTTGCCCGGTCCAACTTCAACAAACGTGTCGACTCCAGCGTCGAGCAGAAACTGCACGGTCTCGTACCAGCGAACCGGCCTGGAGGTCTGTCTCCGGACCGCGTCCCTGGCTTCGGAACCGGTCTGAACAGCCTTTGCATCCACGTTTGTCACGATCGGAAACCGCGGATTCTTAAAATCGATGGCATCCAGATCCGCAGACAGTCGTTCCTCCGCGGGCAGCATGAGGCTGCAATGGAAAGGAGCACTCACCGGCAACAGTAGCGCTCGCCTCGCCCCGGCGCTTTTGGCCTCTTCGACGGCCCGTTCGACCGCCCTCCGATGGCCGGAGATGACCACCTGAGTCCGGGAATTGAAATTGGCCGGCGAAACGACTTCCGATTCCTGAACGCGTTCACACGCCGTCCGGACAGCGTCGGGGTCCAGGCCGAGGATGGCCGCCATTGCTCCTTCGCCCACAGGTACGGCTTCCTGCATGTAGCGGCCCCGCCTTTGAACCAGAGACACCGCATTCGAGAAACTCAATGCGCCCGCCGCCACCAACGCGCTGTATTCTCCCAGACTGTGGCCGGCTGCAAAATCCGGTCTCAGGCCTCGATCAGACAGGACACGGAAGGCAGCGACCGCAGTTGTCAGAAGAGCCGGTTGCGTGTTTTCGGTCAATTTCAGATCCTCTTCCGGACCCTCGAAACACAACTTTGACAGCGAGAAGCCCAGGGCTCGGTCCGCTTCTTCGAACAGAGCCGCTACCGACGGAAAACCCCGGGCCAGGTCCTGGCCCATGCCGGCGTACTGGGCGCCCTGGCCGGGAAACATCAGAGCAATCTTTCGGGATGCCATGTGAGGAAGAAGAGGGAGGCTCTAACTAACGACACCGGAGCGGGACACCCGGGCATCGCTTTCGACAGGCGGCTCCCGATCGGGAGAATCCGGCTTGGTCAGGCCAAGTTTGTGGAATTCCCTCTCGATTGCCTGGTTGACGTTCTGCTCACAGAACTCGTGGGCCACACGAATCGCGTTCTTTATGGCATTCGGATTAGAACGCCCGTGACAGACGATACCGATCCCCTTGATGCCCAGTAGGGGGGCGCCTCCATACTCGGAATAGTCCATCCGGCGTTGAAACTGCTGAAACGCTTTCTGGGCCAGAATGTACCCGACCTTGGCCGAAAGCGTGCGTTGGAGTTCATCGCCCAGCATCGCCTTTACCGTTTCTATGAGCCCCTCGCTCAATTTGAGCGCGACGTTTCCCGTGAAACCGTCACAGACGATGACATCCACTTCGCCTTTGAAAATGTCTCTCCCCTCGACGTTCCCGACAAAGTTCAGCGGCGCCTGCTTCAAAGTCTTAAAGACTTCCTTGGTGAGCTCGTTCCCTTTGGAGTCCTCTTCTCCGATGGACAACAGACCGATTCGCGGGCGACGAATACCGAATATGACGCGAGAATATATATCTCCCATGATCGCGAACTGCTCCAGATGCAGCGGCTTGCAATCAACGTTCGCACCCACGTCGAGCAGGATCGAGGGTTTGCCCTTCTGCGTGGGCAGAACCGTCGAAAGAGCCGGACGGTCGACCACGGGAAGCGAACCGGCGACAACCTTGGTCGCGGCCATCACGGCTCCCGTGTTGCCCGCGCTGACGATGCCCGAAACCCGGCCCTCACTCATCAGGTTGGCGATGACACGGATTGAAGAATCTTTCTTTCTGCGCAGCGGCGTCATGGCAGATTCGTCCATCCCGACGACTTCGCCGGCATGGAAGACATCGATGGACAAGCCATCGGTCTCATGCTCTTCGAGAGCCTTCTTGATGGGTTCGGACTGACCGACCAGCAGGACCTGCACGCCATATTCTGCTGCGGCACGCACAGCGCCCTCGACTTCCACTGCCGGGGCGTTATCGGTCCCCATTGCGTCGACTGCAATCTTTGTCACGATATAGGTCTATTCCTCGGCGGTCTCAATGACTTCACGTCCGTTGTAATAGCCGCAGTGGGGACAGGCGCGATGAGGCAACTTCGACTCGTGACAGTTGGGGCACTCCGATAACGACGGTGCGCTCAAAGAATCGTGAGCGCGCCTCTTGTTCTTCCGCGCCTTCGAGTGTCTACGTTTTGGATTTGGCATGACTTCCTTATTAACTCCGACTTAGCTGTGATCTTCCAGTTGTTTTTTGAACTCTTTGAAAGTTTCGAGCCGGGTTGATCTTTTGGGCCGGGCATTCGCACTTGTCTTTGTTCAGGTTAGACCCGCAAATTGGACATAGCCCGCGACATTCGGAGCCACACATGGGTTTCATCGGGATTGCGAGCAGCACCTGTTCCTGCATGATCTCGCCCAGCCTCAACTCTGTCCCGGTCATGAACGATGTCTGAGTGTCGGACTCCTCCAACTCGATCTCAGCATCCTCGTCGTAGATCAAACTTTCGCGCTGCCTGAAAAACAGATCAAACTCTCTTCGAACTTTTTCCCGCACCGGATCGAGACACCGGACGCAATCCAATGCCAGTTCGGTCGTCACCACTCCGGAAAAGCGGATTTCGCCTCCCTGCCGTTCTATAAAACCCGACCACTTGAGGGACTGGACCTGCCCGATTCCGTGTCTTCGAAAATCCAGTTCGCCCGGAGTCAGCAAACCTTCCAGAACCAGCCGCTCTCGACCAAGATCGGCGAGATCGACTACAGCGCCAACCGGATGGGCTCGGTGGGAAGGAGTCCTGGATTTCACGTTCACTCCGCTTCGGCTGGGGGTCAACACCGAATCGCTGATCGTACATCCGCGATCAAGAGGGCTCCCCGGAAGATTCGCCGAGGTTCAAACGCCTCAGCGCACGGTCAGCATCTTCCCGAAAAGGAGAGTTCGGATACTCTCCAACAAGTGACTGGTAGTAATTGCGGGCCTCATCGGGCATCGACATGGCTTCATGGAGCCGTCCCAGTTCGTAGAGTACTGCGCCCTGTGAAAACCCTCCGTCCTCGGAAAGTGCCTGATAAACGCCGACCGCACTTTCCAGCTCACCCTGATTCTTATAGGACTGGGCCAGCGCAAAACGCGCAACCTGGTTGACCCTCTGGTCTTCCGATTCGCTCAGTTCACTGAGAATCGCGATCGCCCGAGCCGAATCTCCCAGTCCCTCGTGAGCGAGAGCCGCGTAGTACCGGGCGATCTGGGCCGCCGGCTGGTCGGGGTGGTCCGCCTCAACACGTGCGGCCTCCACCACCGTGGCCTGGAACCGATCCTCGTCCGAGCCGCCTTCGAGAACGGTGGCGTAGACCCGAATGACGTCGGCAAGCGCGCTCTGAGCGCTTGCCTGACGGTTCCGCGCGCTGACGTTCATAACGACGACGACGGCGACAACGACAATGACCACACCTAACCCGATGGCGAGCACCTTCCCGTGTTTGAGAACAAAGTCTGTCGCCTTTTCGAGAGTGGAGGTGATCTCATCCTTCTGGACAAGTTCTCGCCTGGTCAACTTCTTCCGTGCCACCGGCCTGACCTCCTTTGGCCACTACAGTACAACCCCCGGACTGGGGTCTACTCCAAAGTTATTGATTTTAAGCCAGCAATAGGACAAACACAAGTTAGGCGGAGGTCACCGGGCGCTTCCGCGTTTTTTCAATTTATCTCGCTCATCATGCAAGTTTTCCAGCGTCTAACACGTCTTCCTAACCGAAACGGAACTCTACCGACGGAGGCAGGATGCATCGAACCGGGAAGACATGCGAGCAACAGGGTTTCTATCGATCAAACGACTGCGGCTATGAGATTGAACTCCTCAGGGGAGAAGCGTTTCCCGAATGCCCTGTGCATGACAGGCCCGTGACCTGGACTTTCATCAAGCAGACCGACCCACCCCGAAAACGGACGCCGAAGTCGAAAAAGTCGAAATCGGCCAAACCCAACTCGTCTCAGTAAGTTATTGGAAGTGACCCTGGGAGGACTCGAACCTCCGACCTCCGGTTTAGGAAACCGCTGCTCTATCCACCTGAGCTACAGGGCCGTCGTTTGATTCAATACTAATACTGGATCAACGAAAACACATCGTAACCGTCGAGCTTTTCCCTTCCGCTTAAGAACTCCAGCTCAACGACAAAAGTAAAACCGGCAACCACGCCACCGGCCTTCTCCACCAGCTCGGCAGCCGCCCGGGCCGTACCTCCGGTGGCCAGCAGGTCATCTGCGATGATGACGCGGCTGCCTTCCGGGAAGGCCCCCTTGTGGATTTCCAGGGTGTCGGTCCCGTATTCCAGGTCATAGGTCACGGCTTCGGTCTCCGCGGGAAGTTTGTTGGGCTTGCGAATGGGAACGAAACCGGCATTGAGGTTATAGGCCAGAGCAGGTGCGAATATGAAACCGCGGGCTTCGATCCCCAGAACAAAATCCGCTTTAATCGGTCGTGTCTGAAGCGTCAGGTAATCGATCAGCCGGCAAAAACCCGGGCGGTGATTGAGCAATGTCGTGATGTCGTAGAAGAGAATACCCGGCTTCGGGAAGTCCGGCACTTCACGGATCAATTTCTTAAACTCATCCATTTGGTTCAACCTCGGATATTAAAGACATTAAAGGCTTCAGTTATCGAAGCCTCAGACTCGGCCACCTGATCTACACGCGAAGCGGAAGGCCCCCGTTCCAGTTCAGTTCTCAATGCGTCCAACGCCTCCGGCGCACCTTCTGCAACGACCTCGACCTGGCCGTCTGCCAGATTCCTTGCATAACCCAGAAGCTGGTGGCGCCGCGCCACGCCCAAGACGAAGTAACGGTAACCGACACCCTGAACGATGCCGCTTATTGTAAAGACTCTTCTCGAGGTCGGAGACACGGATTGAAAAGTAACAGGTGGCCCGCGGGGGAAAAGTTAGTGAGTGATCTCCAGCATCCGGTTCAACGAGACGCGCGCCCATTCGGCCACTTCGTCAGAAACCGTTATCTGGTTGACCACCCGATCTTCAAGAAGGTTTTCCATCGACCAGAGCAGGTGCGAGGGGTCGATGCGGAACATCGTGGAGCAGAGGCACCCACAGTCATCGAGAGGGATGATGAACCGGTCGGGGTTTTCGTTTCGCAGGCGGTTGACCAAGTGTATCTCGGTGCCGATCGCCCACTTGGTCCCAACCGGCGACTGAGTCACACACTTGACGATGTGTTCGGTGGACCCGACGGCATCGGAAGCCTGAACGACGTCGAAACGGCACTCCGGATGGGATATCACGCGAATGTCAGGATAGCGTTCCCGGACTCTTTCTACGTGTTCAGTCAGGAAACGTCCGTGGACAGAACAGTGCCCCTTCCAGAGCACAATCCGGCTGTCGACAAGCTCCTGGCTCGTGTTCCCACCCAGTTCCTCATAGGGATCCCACACCGACATCTCTTCCAGGCGGAACCCGAGTTGATAGCTTGTGTTTCGTCCCAGGTGCTGATCCGGCAGGAACAGGATTTTATCTCCGCGTTCCAGCGCCCAGCGCATCACCGCAGGTGCGTTTGACGACGTGCAGACAGCACCACCCTGACGACCGCAAAACGCCTTGATATCCGCGGACGAATTCATGTACGTGATCGGGATGATGGTTTCCGACGTAAGCCCGGTGAGTTCGTTCCAGCAGGTTTCCACCTGGTCCAGAGCAGCCATATCCGCCATGGAACAACCTGCACTCAGGTCCGGCAGGATTACCTTCTGGTAGGGCGCGCTCAGGATATCGGCGCTTTCAGCCATGAAATGGACGCCGCAAAACAGAATATATTCTGCATCCTTCTGCTCGGAGGCCCATTGGGCCAGTTTGAACGAATCGCCGCGAACGTCAGCAAACTTGATGACTTCGTCGCGCTGGTAGTGGTGCCCTAAGACCACCAGACGCGAGCCCAGGCGTTCTCTGAGTTCCCCGATCCTCCGATCGGTTTCGTCTTCGGTCAAACGTGTCAGGTGCTCGGGTAACAGTGTCTGAAACATGAGTCGTATATACCTGCCGAATAGTTAGCTTAACACTAATGGTTCGAAGGACCCCAGCCAGGGACCGTTCATCGGATGCAATCCATCACTGTACTGGATCGGCCGAGAGGCTGTCAACAGGGTGAATCGAGTCAGGTCCCAGCGAATCAAGCGCTTACAGCACACCCTCAATGCCCCGTTTTCCTGAACTTCCTAAAGTTTCAAGCGCTAAATGTCGATTCGGAGAGGGGGGAATAGTATGTCGACGGCGGTTGACTTCAAAAGGCGCATTTACGCCCTCCGTGATCTGCCTATGCTACCGGTAGTCGCCCGCAAGATCCTTCTTGCGGCCGACGACGAGCGGAGCAGCCATCGGACGCTTGCGCGCATTGTGTCGCGTGACCAGTCTCTGACTGCAAAGGTTCTGGGTCTGGCCAACTCCGCATACTACGGACATCGAGCCCAGGTTCGAACGCTCAATCATGCCGTGTCCATCATAGGATCCACGATGCTGAAACAATTATCGCTGTGCGCGTTCGTCATCGATCGATGGACATCAAACGGGGACAACGGGGCTGACTTCTGGAAGCACTCCATTGCGGTCGCCTATGCCGCCTCGTTCCTGGCCGAGCGAAGCGGCGACGTATCGGCCGACGAAGCCTTTTGCGCCGGCCTTCTACACGACATTGGCGTGCTCGTTCTCGATACGGGGTTTCCGGAAGAATACGCGAAGGTCGCCGAAACGATTGAGAAAGACGGCGGGTCGCGGGATGAAGTTGAAAACGATGTATTGGGCGTCGACCACCTTCAGGCCGGCATCTGGCTGGCCGAGCGCTGGCAATTGCCCGAATCCTTCATTTCTGCCATTGCCGATCACCACGCCGAATCTACCCAGGGAGAGACCCCCACGCTGGCCGACATCGTCCGGACAAGTGATCGCGTCGCCGGATCGATTGAAATGGGATTACCCGGCGAAGGTACGGGAAACGATACCGACGACTGGATCGAAGTGGTGGAACACCTCCGTTCGAAGGCGGAAGACATCGACAACTTCTTCAAGGTGGTTTAAAGGCATCGCATGCAGGACGACACTTCTCAGTTAAGCGCAGCGCTCGAACGGGCGGACGCGGCCTTCCGGTCCAAGATCGACGAGCTTTCTTTCGTGAGCTGCGTGGGCGAAGCGATCAGTCGCCACACCTCCACGCGCGAGCTTTCCGAGGAGTTGGTGGAAGTCATTGCTGAAACAACACTATCGAAGCACGCGACCCTGTACCGTCGAAGCCATGAGACGCGGTTCTATGGAAGGGGCTGTCAAGAGAAACACGTCCCCGCCGAGCGGACCACCGGACCCAACACTGTCGTGGCAGCCAGCCCCTGTCTCCGTTGAGACGAACTGTTGATCCGGCATCGCAGAGAAGTCGATCACTCATCACAACGTGGTGTGGTTTCGAGAAACTGAAAAGCGCAAAGGGGTCGTGATTGCCGACCACGGTTCTATCTGAGCCTCGAGGGCTATCGCTTTTCCAGGTCGTGCGAGGGGGGATAGAGTATTACATGGGCCTTCAGCAAGCGCTGTGTGCCAACCGCGTATCGGATCCTCACCCTCGACCCTACCGTTCCGACGCCTCACCGACGACGAGCGGTCGAATGCCTCGCGCTGTCGGCAGAAGTCTGGAAACGGCTATGTCGCCAAGTTCAGTTTCTTTGCGTTAAACGTGTCTCCTTTCTTCCACATCTTCAGTGCGGTCGCTGCAATCTTCCTCGCCAGTGTCAGCCGAGCCATCTCCTTACGCTTGCCGTCTTTCTGGAGCCCCTCCAGGTAGCTTTTCCAAGGTTCGGCCCCCATGCCTCCGGTCGCCGCCCCGATGAACACACCTTTCAAACGTCGGTTGCCGTTGCGGTTCAGTCCCCGCGTGGCGATCGGCTTTCGACGACGTACCACACGACTCCCTTCCTGCTCATACTCCGCACTCATGTGCATTGCCACGGCCAGACCGCTGTAGTTCCAGAGCTGGCGTTTGGTTCGAAATCGATGCGGGGTGTCCCCCGTCGCTACAATCAAGGCGCAACGTATCGGTCCCAACTGGGGAATCGTCTGCAATATCCCCACCGCACGATGCTTGCGGCTCTCGGTTAACATCGCCAGCTTCGCTTTTTTTCTTAACCCTCTCAGATGATCCAGCTCCTCATACAACCATCCGGTACGCCGCCGTGCACCGGTATTGGCGAGCTGTTCGATCCAGTGTTCCCGCTGCGATGGGAGGTAGACGCCGTGGCCCGGCGTCCGGATCCCACGTCCTCGATACATTGCCTTGATCCGAACCATCGTCCGCTGCGTATCCAGGGTCAAGGTCTCATATCCGCGGACCAGTTCTTTCAACGTCCGCGTCGCATCGTGCCCGTGGTAGACCGACCGCAGCCATCCGGCCCGGAGCAGCTCGGCCAGTTTCAGGGCATCCACCCGGTCGGTCTTGGACCCGTCACTGAGCAGTTTGTTCCGTCTGGGATCACACACGATCACTTCGCTCACATATCCCCGGACCACGTTGTAGAGCCATTCGGCCTGCGTGGTTTCTTCAAACGTCACGTGCAGCTCACCACTCAGACTCTCCAGCAAATCAATGATTGGCCCGGCCTGGGTCTCTACGATCTTTTCCCAGACCAGTTTGCCGTCTGCGTTTAAGACCATCACCACCGTCGTTGCCTGGTGCACATCCATGCCGATATACTTGGCCTGTTTCATTTACGTGCTCCTTTGTCTTTGAATTCAACGCAGCTACGTTGAATGGGTTGTTGTCGGGAGATTTTCCTCCTGGCAACAGCCGACAAAGGGGCGTCCTTCCTTATAGCGTATGACCTGCAGGCTGTCTCGAAGGTGTTCGGTGAGACGAACTTCCCCGCGTCGTTTGATCTGTCCGTGCTTCCCGCCCGCTTCAACGACAATGCCCGGCCGATCGTAATCGAGGATCTCGATCAAGAAACCCTCGAAACCGAATGGCCCTTCCCTCGCGGGCTTCGGTCCTGGCTCCTCGTCCCACTGGTTGCCCGCGATACCTGCCAGGCTCTCTTGATGTTGAGCGATGAAGCGCCGTCGTCAATTTCGCCGACGAAGCAGCGCACCTTAATGATGGTGGCTCCCCAACTCTCGAGCGCACTCTCCAACATCGAGCTCTATGAAGAATTGAAGGCATCTGAAGCGAAGTACAGAACGTTTGTCGAACGGATGCAGGATGCGGTCTATATCTGCACGCCCGATCTCCGGATAATCGACTCGAATCAAGCGGCCGGCCTCATCTCGTCCCCTTCGGAAACATGGATCGACCTTAAGGAATTGTTCATGGATCCGGAAGCTGGGAAACGTTTCGAATCGCGTGTCCGGAAAGAAGGTTCGGTTCAGGATTTCGAAGCGGAGTTTCGTTCTTCGAGCGGTCAGACGCTCGTCGGACTGGTCAGCGCCGTCGCAGATTCGCTTCGAGTCTCCGTCATCGTTCGAAACATCACCGAACAGAAAAAGCTATCGCACCAGCTGGTCCGCAGTCAGAAAATGGAGTCCATCGGGACCCTGGCCAGCGGGATCGCCCATGACTTCAACAACATATTGGGCATCATTCTACCCACTGCAGAATTGATTCAGTTGCGGGACACGCCGGAAAAACGTGGTCCAAGACTGGACGCAATCGTGGACGCATCCAGGCGTGGCGCACAGCTGACCGGACAGCTCCTGTCAATGGCGCGGGACGAGCCGCCCTCTGTTGAACCGTTGATCCTGAACGAGGTCGTGCGCTCTACCGAGCAACTGCTCGGGGAAACGCTGGAACGCACGGTCCAGGTCCGGCTCGATCTTGACGAGAACGTACCGATGGTCGAGGCCGATGAAGGCGAACTGACCCAGATGTTGATCAATTTCGCCGTCAACGCCCGCGATGCCATGGAGGGAGAAGGCTCGATCACGTTCCAGACACGGGCAGAAAACGAAGGCACGAGACTCAGCGTTCGGGACACGGGTCCGGGGATTGAACCCGAAGTTCTCGATAAGATCTTCGATCCATTTTTTACAACGAAGGAACGCGGCCAGGGTACGGGCCTTGGACTCAGCATGGCCTACGCCACCATCGAACGCCATGGCGGCAGTATCGATGTGGAGACCTCGCCGGGTAAAGGGACGGAGTTCCGTCTCTGGTTTCCCCCTGCCAAGAACAAGATCAGAACAACGGACATTGTCGAATCAGCGATGGCGGAAGGCGGCGAAACGATCCTCGTGGTAGACGACGAGCCGCACCTGCTGGAGTTGATGGAAACCTCACTGTCTCATTCGGGGTATCCGGTTCTAACGGCTTCCAACGGAGCAGAGGCACTGCAGAAGATAACCCCTGATGTCGATCTCGTCATACTCGACATGATCATGCCGGTCATGGACGGCCTGACGGCATTGAAATCCATTCGACAGCTTCATCCCCACACCAAGGTACTCGTTGCAACCGGTTATGCGGCCCCGGAACGGCTCGCTGCGATCAAAACTATTGGTATTGATGGACTTCTCCGAAAACCCTTCCCCTTGAACGAACTCACTGGCACTGTACGCGAGATCCTTGACGCCATCGCCGCGTAACCCGTATTCTCTTTGTTTCGTATTGTTTTAAGGGACGAAGCACTGAAGGACTGATGGAGCAACGCTTTTATGGGTGATGAAACCAACAAAGAAAAATGGCCGTCTTATACCATGGTCGAACCCCGAATGCGGAAGATCTATTTCCGTTTCTACCAGGAGACCTACAAGAGCTCGGTTTTGGACCGAAAGACCAAGGAATTGATCGCGATCGCTGCATCTCTGGCAGTTCGCTGCGAAGGTTGTCTTGAAGGGCACATCAAGAAAGCGCTGAAGTACGGAGCTACGCAGGAAGAACTCAGTGAGGCAATTGCCATTACGATGGGTGTCAACGCAGCCGCAATAGTGGATCTCACCGACAAGGCGTCCGAGACGCTGCTCATCCGCCATTTCGACGAAAGCGTCTCCGAGTCCGAAAGCGGAAAGGAAGAAGTCACAGTACCCAAAGAGGACTAACCGATGCGCCGGAACATTCTCGTTTCGTTCGTTGTTGTTCTCCTGTGTCTTCCTTCCCTCCTCGGCCAACGGCCTGGTTTCCGCCAGGGCCGACGCGATGTCATCCCCGAAGGATCCCGCGTCCAGTACAAGACTTTTTCGAGCGGCATCCTCTCCCGAGAAATCCCTTACGGCCTCTATCTACCTCCTTCGTACGACCAGACCGAGACGGACTACCCCGTGGTCTTCTTCCTGCACGGCGCCAACGAGAACGAGAAACGCTGGAGCACCCGCGGGGGCACCGACCTCATGCTCGACGAGATGATCGCGGCGGGCGAAATTGGTGAATTCATCGTTGCCATACCGTATGGCGAAAACAGCTTCTACACCAACTCGGTATCCGGGGAACGGTGGGAAGACATGGTCACCCAGGAATTCATTCCGATGATCGAATCCGAAAACCGGGCGCTTGGGACCCGCGAAGGTCGCGGGATCAGTGGCGTGTCCATGGGCGGCTACGGGGCCTTGAAGCTCGCCCTGAAGAACCCTGAATTATTCGGTTCGGTCAGCGCGCACAGCGCAATGCTGCTCGATGATTTTGAGAGCACGACGATCGGCCCGAGGCTGAGGCAGATATACCTTTCCATCTTTGACCAGATATTCGGCATATCCCAAGACCTCGAATTCTGGAACGAAAACAATCCGTTGGGGATGGCGCCCGAAGCCGCACTTGACGGCATGAAGATTTATTTCGACTGTGGGACTGAAGACGAATACGGGTTCTATACCGGGGCCGAACAGCTCCACGACATCCTCGATGCCCGGGGCATCGACCACGAGTTCCATCTTTACCCGGGTCAGCATGGATGGGACTACGCCCGGGAGCACACAGCGGCGTCGCTCAGGTCCCACTGGACAGCGTTCAGCGCTGACTGAAGCCCCTTCGGGACTGACGCCTCTGTCCCGATCAGCCGTGGACGGAGGCGTCTGTCCCCTTTCGGCCCGTTATAATCGCCCTCATGGCCGGCCCCGTCACATTTGAATTCCAGACGATCCCCGACAAAGAAGTACAGAGCCAGGGTGAGAAGCTTCCATCGGTTCCCCGCTGCTCCGGAGTGTTTCGGATCTTCGACGTGGGCGGCAAGCTCATACTTCTCGAAAAAACACACAATCTGGCCGAGCGGATCGGCCGGTTCTATTCCGAAGCTCGCGAGACGCGCGCGCTGGATCTTCGCAACATCACCGACCGGGTGGAGTACTGTCGGACCGATTCTCCTATGGAGACTCTCTACCTGCTCTACTCCGAACGGCGACACTGGTTCCCCCAAACCTATCGGAAGATGCGTACGCTTCCACGCTATTACCTTCTCAAGATCAATCGCCATCAGCGTTTTCCGAGGCTATATGCGGCACGTCAGATCAAACGCGGAGTCGCCTATTTCGGCCCGTTTGCTCGCCGGTCCGAACTTGATCGTTTCAAGGCAACTCTCGAACGCACGTTCAGGATCCGGCCGTGCCAGTACAACATCCGAGGAAACGATCCGTACCCGGACTGTCTTTACTTCCAGATGCGTACCTGCTCGAAACCCTGCAATACGGACATCGGACGCGAGGCCTACCTCGAAGATATCGACGACGCCATTCGATTCGTTCAGGGCCGGGAACAGGAAATCGTCTCCAGGACAATGGCAAGCATCCAGAAGCTGGCCGATGAGACGCGCTTTGAAGAGGCTGAGCGTCTACGGCGTCGCCTGGACCGCATCGAACGTGCGCGAAAGGATCACCGCGAACCCTACCTCGATCTCTGGAATTTTGATTTCATCGCCGTGCTGGACTCCGCGTCCGTGAAGAGAAGGAAGATTGCCCTTATTCTCGAAGGCCGCATTGTCGCCTTTGAAGAACACCAGGTAGACGACATCGAGGAAACGGTAGCGGTCATGATCCGTGCCCACCGATCCGCCGGAACCACAACCGACGCTCCCGAACATCACTACGAAGAATTCTGCCTGGTCTCGAGTTTCCTGAATCGCAAGGTGGGAAGCGTCCAACTGTTTCCATTGGGCGATCCGGGGGAAACCTCAGCCGAGGTTGTCCGGCACATTGAGGAAAAGAAAGAGAGAGCCAAACGCAGAGGTGCAGAGAACGCAGAGCAAGAAGCTATCTGAACATCGAACACTTATCGAACAGGTTCGACCGTTTTTCCAGACATCATTTCCAGCGCTAACAACACCAGGGCGTTTGCGCCGAGGGCGGGGAGCACCGGATCGACACCAGCGAACATGCCGGTGAGCCCGCCGGTATCGAGCAACAGTTTCCAGACAAGAGCAGTGCCAAGTCCGGCCATCATTCCGCCAACTACTGCGCGCGAGGAAGTCGCTGGACGCAGGAGAGCGGCAAGCACGGCCGGCGTGAGGCTTGCCCCGTAAAGGGTGTAGGCATAGAGTGCAACACTCAGAAATTCCTCCCACAAGAACGCTGGAAGCAACGCAAATATTCCAAGGGCAATCACAAGCACTCGCTGCCTGAATGGTGAGGCCGTTTCTCCGCCCAGATCCATCGCGGCGCTGGTGGAACACGCCAGAAGATAGGAGTCGGCTGTCGAGACGATCACAGCAACCGCTGTGGCCGCAAGAAGAAGACCGATAACGGGCGGAAACACCGTGAAAGCCATTTCGATAATTGCGTCTGCCGGGTTCGAAAGCTGACCCGGTAGCATGACGCGACTCAGGAAAGCGATACCGATGATCGCGCTTTCCAGGACGAGCAGCGCAGCGAAGGCTCCCAGAGCAGCTCGGCGGGCCGCCCTGGGAGATGCTGCCGCCAGGAATCGCTGATACATGTTGGCGTCTCCCAATATCAGCAGGAAGGGTGGCAGCATCAAGCTGATCCAACCCACGGCGCCGATACCTGCGGAGGGGGCAAGCAGCGCGGCATCAAACGGCTGGAGCTCGGGGTTCCATCCATTCCACGCCAGCGCAAGCCCGAACAGCAGACCCGTGCCAAGCACGACGCCGTTAACGACGTCGGTCAAGGCCACACTGATCAGTCCCGCCAGGGCCGTGTAGAGGATGACAAAGGCCGCAAACGAGAGTCGCAGCGCTGTGGGATCGACTCCCGGGAAGATCTGCTCGGCAACCGCCGCTCCGGCACGATACTGATAGGAAACGATCACAAGATAGGCGAGGATCAGAGCCACTGCTCCCAGGATCTGTGCCGCGCGACCAAAGCGGAGACCGAGGATCTGGGGAACGGTAGATGCCGGTAGCTCGCGCACACGTGGCGCGAGGTAGGCAAGCACCAGCATCCCGACAACGCCCGACACGGGAAGGAAAAATCCGGCGACTCCGTTCTGGTACGTAAATTCGGCATTGCCGAAAAGCGAACCGGTGCCGATCCAGGTGGCCGTGAGCGTACCGGCAAGAACAGGCGCGCCAATGCGCCGGCCGGCGAGAGCGAAGTCCTCCCCCGAATGCACACGCCGGGCGTGCCACAACCCGACACCGGTCATACCGATCAGAAACACAGCGATAACAGGAAAGGCGAAATCCATCGGGAGTTGCCTCTACTCAATCGGCGCCCAACTCCTGGCTTTCACTCGATTGGTGAAGCAGGGGGGACCTGCCGGGAGCTTGCTATCTTCGGCCGTTGATCCTATGAAGATTGATCTTTCGATTCAGCGTGTTGCGATGAATACCAAGCATCTCGGCAGCTCGGGTCTGATTTCCTTTTGTCTTACCGAGTGCGGTCTGTATGAATTTCTTTTCAAATTCGTCCCGGGCCTCACCGAAAAGAATGCCCCGGTCGATCATTTCCGTAATGAGCGATTCCAACTGCTTTTTCACAACAACATTCCACTTGTTAAGTACGGGATCATAAGTTCTCACTCCACCACCGCTGAACTTCTTCGTAACCGACCATGAATTTTGCCTTCAACTCGAAAGGCGTTACAACGGCCACGATTCGCGATCCCGGAAGAAAGTAAGGCGACAATTCCGAGTCTCTGACAACCTGGGATTGAACCTCGAACGACGTTAGCCCCAAGAAAATCACGACGCCAATCAACCATCCGCGTACGAAACCGAATGCGCCTCCCAGCAGACGGTCAAACCATTCGATGTGCGCGAATTCAAAAAACCTGTAAATAAGCCAGATCAGGGTAAAACCGACGATCAGTGTCCCCCCGAACAGCAGAAAGAATCCAAAGAATAGAGCAAGGTCTTCGGTCCTGACAACACCCGAGAAAATCCTTCCGAGATCGCGGTGGAACCAGGCGGCCAGAATAACCCCCAAAACGACGGTCACGAGACCGAGTACCTCGCGGACAAAACCGCGCACGGCGCTCATGACGACCGAATACAGAAGGATTGCTATGACAAGCCAGTCGAGAAGAGTGAAGTTCGTGATCGCGATGCCCACCTCTGATCCTCAGTTTCCTCTTTCTATTCGAGGCCGAGGCCGGTCAGCCAGCGGAAAGCTTCAGTGTATTTGCTGCTGGTACCCTCGACAACTTCTACCGGAAGCTCGGGAGCGGGCGGCTGCTTATCCCAACCGATCCCTTCCAGATAGTCGCGCACGTACTGTTTGTCAAAGGAAGGTTGGGCCTTCCCCGGTGCGTATTCAGCAGCCGGCCAGAACCTGGACGAATCCGGAGTGAGCATTTCGTCTACGATCGTGATATTGCCGTCCACAATGCCGAATTCAAACTTGGTGTCGCAGACTATGATGCCCCGCTCTGCCGCATAGGCTGCTGCCAGGCTGTAAACGTTAATGGATATGTCCCGGAGTTTCGTGATCATTTCGCGTCCGATGATGTCGGCTGCAGTATCTTCCGATATGTTCTCGTCGTGCCCCGTAGCGGCCTTGGTTGCCGGCGTAAAAATCGGCTCGGAAAGCTTGTCCGACTCGGAAAGATCGGAGCCAAGCTCGATACCGCACACTCGGCCCGATCTCTTGTAATCCTTCCACCCTGAACCCGCAATGTAGCCGCGCACGACACACTCGATCGGAAACACTTCCGCTCTCTGGACCATCAACGAACGCCCGTCCAGCTGCTCCTTGAAACCCCGCACTTCCTCCGGGTACTCATCGACAGAGTCTGTAATGACGTGATTCGGAACGACGTCTTTGAAGTGATCGAACCAGAAAAGAGACATCTGGGTCAGCACACGGCCCTTGTTCGGTATCGCTGTGGGAAGAACGACGTCGAACGCGGAAAGCCTGTCTGTCGCGATAAACAGGAGAGCACTCCCCAGATCGTAGATGTCCCGGACTTTGCCTCGGGAATGAAACTTGAGGCCGGAAAGATCCGTCTGCATCAGAACCATCGGAATCACGCCTCCCTATTTAGGAACGAATGGCAGTCGGGGGTCAGCGTTCGGCTATCCACTAGTCGGACGAAACCATCTTCGGAATGCAAAGGCAGCTGAAGGCGATGGCTGACCGCCCGCTTCGGAAACAAATGGTGGACGCACGCGTCTCTGTTGTCAATTCAATCTTACGGAAACGACTCTGGAAATCCCTGGTTCTTCCATCGTCACACCATAGAGCTGGCTCGCCGTCTCCATGGTGCGCTTGCTGTGTGTGATGACAATGAACTGCGTGTCGTCACTCATAAGGCGAATCATGTTGGCGAACCGGTCGATATTGACGTCGTCGAGTGGCGCGTCCACCTCATCAAGGACGCAAAACGGGCTGGGTTTGAATCGGAACAGGGCAACAACGAGCGAGAGCGCGGTGAGCGCCTTTTCTCCACCCGACAGAAGGAGAACGTTCTGCAGTTTCTTGCCCGGGGGCTGCGCTACGATTTCAATGCCTGCGTCCGTCTTCTCAGCCTCCTCGATCAACCGCAACTCGCCGTGGCCGCCGCCAAAGAGTTCCACGAAACAATCCGTGAACCGGCGGTTGATCTCGTTGAACGCCTCACCGAATTGCTGCTGGCATACCGCATCGATCTCTTGGATGGCCAGTGTCGTGTCGCGGATGGAATCGAGCAGATCCTGCCGTTGACTGGTCAGGAACTCGAAGCGCGCGGCCGCTTCCTCATACTCTTCCACGGCCATCATGTTGACGGCGCCCATCGAATCGACCTTCCGGCGCAACTCCTGATACTCATTGTCGCGTTCTTCTAACTCTTCGGACGTCAGAGTCTCGAAGCTGTCCAGACAAATCGATTCGATCGTCTCTCCCAGTTCGCTGAAACAGAGGCTCACCAGGTGTTTCAGATCGGCATCGATCTGCGTCTTTTCGATATCGAGCTGGTTGTGCCGGTCTTTCCATCCGTCGAGAGCACGGCGTGCCTCGTCCCAACCCGCCTCAGCCTCGCCTAGCGCCTTTCGCAGAGCTTCGAGGTTACCCAGCAGTTTGGAAATCTCTTCTTCGAGGTCTGTTACCTTGACATGCAGCTGGTCGCGCCGCGATTCGTCCGCCTTGATGGACTCCAGCGTACTGGCCTTCTGGGTGGCAGTTCCTTCTATTTGTTCTTCCACCTGTCGGCAGCGCGCTTCAAGCGCTTCTGCCTCGGAGCGTCTGGCCGCGATGTCGCGAGAAAGGGCTTCGGTTCGCTCCTCGAGAACAGCGAGTTGTGACCCGAGGTCGGCAACAGCGAAAGACTGTGTCTCCAGATTACGCCGCAGTCGTTCGCTCTCCGCGCTCTGGGCTTCCAGTTCTTCGTCGGTCGTGGCCTTCTCGGAACGAACGGCCTCCAGGTCAGCCCGGGTGCTGGCCAGTGCAGCCTCAAGGTCCCGACGCTCATCGGCAAAACGTCCAATTTCGGCCCGTGAGACGCGCAGACGTTGCTCGGTTCTCTCCAGTTCCGAAGCGAGGCTGCGCAAACCGTGATCCAGTCCCAGTGCCTCCTTCTCCACTTCCTGCAGCTTGAGAGAAAGCTCCTGCCTGGTCGTGGACAATTCCTCCATGCGGGTGCCAAGTTCTTCGACGCGTTGGGTCGCTCGATGCGACTCACGCCGAGCCTCTTCAACCCTGCGATCGAGATCCCGCATCTCACGTTTCAGGGAAAGCGGTCCGTGGCTGGAACGCTCGCCCCAGCTGATCACCCGATCGGAAACGACTTCGCCGCCCGCTGCAACGAACGTCTTACCAGGATGTTCACCTGAGAGTCGCCACGCATGGGCAAGATCCTCCACGATGTATGCGTTCCCAATATGGCTTCGGAAGAACTGCAGGCGTGGATCGAGTTGGACTAGTTCGGCCACCGGCTTAGCGTTTTCGATAGGTTCGGGATCGGTTCCGG
Source organism: Terriglobia bacterium (assembly GCA_965218585.1). Taxonomy (GTDB): domain Bacteria; phylum Acidobacteriota; class Terriglobia; order 20CM-2-55-15; family 20CM-2-55-15. Next base: position 244,968 of record CBDCLE010000001.1, on the reverse strand, counting down.
AACCGGATGCTGCAGTAGCTACAAGGAACTCCAGCCTCCCATGAGTCGCTCCACGGGCGATGGCCAGGGCCTTCTCTGCGTGCAACAGGTCTTCGACCACGACGTATTGGAGTTCGTTGTGCAGCAGGTCCTCCACGACAGCCTCATAGTCGGCCTCGACCTCCACAAAGTCGGCCACGATCCCCATCGGGGCCCAGGATTCATCCCTTACATGGTTGAAGAACTGCTGAACCGATTCGGTTCCGTAGGCACGGTCCAGCGAGAGTTCACGAATCGTTTCGAGCCTGTGGCGGATCCCCTCCTCCTGCGATCGCGCTTCGGCTGCCAGGTCGAAAGCCTCGACGTGCTCAGAAGAAACTGTATCCAGTTCGGTCCCAACACGTTCTCGCTCCAACCGAAGGCGACTAATCTCGGATTGTCTCGACGAATGCTCCAGTTGGGCCGCTTCAAGTCTGGCCCGACATTCTTCCGCTTCAAGAAGGGCCTCTTCCTCTTCGCCCTTGACCCGTTCGACCTGCCGTTCCAGCCTCCGGAGCAGGTCCTCCTTGCCCGAAAGCTCGTTACCGATTTCAGCTTCGCGCCCCACGATGTCGAAACGCCGATTACGCAGCCGCTCGATCGTGGCTTCAGCTCTGGTACGTAGTTTCCGGGTCGCCTCCAGATTCTCCTCGGCGGCCCCGAGCTTGGCACGAGCCTCGGCAAGACTCTGGTCGGCCTCGGCAAGTTTTCTGGCGCTGGCCTCGATTTCAGCCTGTCTGACTCCAAGATCCGAGGCGACCCTGTCTTTCTCCGCAATCAACTCACGACTGCGCTCCTCCAAGGATTTCACCTGATCCTGGAAGCGTTCTATCCGCTGGTGGGCCTTCTCGAGTTCGAGCTTGGTAACGACCTGCGTTTCGCGAGTCGCCTCGAGCCGCTTCTCTCCGGTTTCCACGCCCTGGCGCGAACGATGCACCTCGCCATCGAGTTCTCGAACCCTGGTCTCCAGACGTTCACCCTCGGAAGAAATACCGGCCAAAGCCGCACCAACCCGTTCCTGGCCTTGGATCAGTATTTCGGCACGCGTGGAAAACACGGCCCCAAGAACCTCCCGCAGCCGCTTCCTGACTTCCCTATATCTCCGGGCCTTCCCTGCCTGCCGTCTCAGGGAATTGCGTTGACGTTCGACCTCAACGAGGATGTCGTTGACCCGCGACAGATTTTTTTCCGCAGCCTGTAATCTGGACTCGGCAAGTTTTCGCTTCGCCTTGAACTTCGTGACGCCCGCAGCTTCGTCAATAAGCGCCCGGCGATCCGAGGGACGGGCACTGAGGAGTTGACCAATACGGCCCTGTTCGATGATTGCGTAACTGTTGGGGCCCAGTCCCGTGCCGAGGAACAGGCCCTGAATGTCCCTCAAGAGACAGGGACGGCCATTGAGCAGGTACTGGCTCTCACCGGAGCGGAACAACCGCCGCTGAACGGTCATCTCGATAGGGCCGGGCGGCGGCCCGCCGTTGCTGTGTGGCGGTTCGTCGTCTACGAGGCTGATCGTGACCTCAGCCATCCCCAGTGCAGAACGGCGCCCGGTTCCGCTGAAGATGACGTCCTCCATCCTGTCGCCACGCAAAGAGCGTGGGCGCTGCTCGCCCAGAACCCAGGCGACTGCATCAGAAATATTGCTCTTCCCGCAACCGTTGGGACCCACGACGGCAGTGATGCCGATATCGTTGACTTTGATTTCGGAGCGCTCGTAGAAAGACTTGAAACCAAGAAGTTCTATGCGTCGCAACTTCAGCATAAGTACAAATGAAATACGCCCTTCGGAGGTGCAAGGCCTCCAAAGGAAGTTCGAAAACCCAGATGTATGTGCCCCCTCAGGATCTCACTTGGGTAGACAGATCCGGTCCTTTTCTCAGTCTAGACGCTTGATTCGGCAATCTCAAAAAAAGTCCGCTTTCAGCCTCAGATATCGGCCTGACCCCCGATTCCGCAAATCCGCAAATGGGAGATCTTCGACACGGAGCCACGAAGTTAACGAAGGTTGGATCTTATAAACCGAGACTTCTTCTATCTTCGTGTCCTTCGTGCCTTCGTGCTTAAGTTCGAAATTCACGGTTTGATGGCCCGTCGCCATTCGGCCAAGTGAGCCGACTGTTTAAAAGCCGATTAGCCGCCAGCCCACGGCATCGCTATAATACCGGACGATCCGATGGCTTTCCTGAAGCAATGGTTTGAACAACCCCGGAGCGTCTGGCTCCGCAGGGCGCTCTTCCAGGTTCACCTCTGGACCGGCCTGGCCATGGGTCTCTACGTCGTGATGCTCAGCATCAGCGGCAGCATCCTTGTTTACAGCAACGAACTTGTCAGGGTGTTCGAGGCCCCCATGCCCGAGTTCCAGCCCGACCGCGAGCCGATGTCACCCGAGCAGATGACACTGGCTGCCCAGCAGGCTTACCCCGGATACGAGGTCACGCGCGTCGGATCACGCGTCACCCGACGTCGGCCCGTCATGTCGGTAACCGTGGAGTTGGGAGACGATGTGCGGGACCGCGTTTTCAATCCCTATACGGGAGAAGACCTCGGAGACGCATTTCCGATCGGGGTCCAGGCCGTGTTCGAATTGGCGAGCCTCCACGACGATCTCCTGATGGGATTCTCCGGCCGCAGGGTCAACGGTGTCGGCAGCATCCTGGTAACGCTTCTGATCCTGACAGGTGCTGTGATCTGGTGGCCCGGGAGAAAGAGGGTCGGTCAAAGCCTTTGGGTCCGATGGAAATCCCGCTGGCCGCGGTTCAACTGGGATCTTCACAGTGCCTTGGGGTTCTGGGTGTTTTCCCTGATGTTGATCTGGGCCGTCTCGGGAATCTATCTCGCTTTCCCTGAGCCGTTTTCTGCGGCTGTCGACGCTATCTCCGACCCGGATGCGATCCTGGGAGAACGGCCCGGCGACATCGTTCTCGGATGGCTGACCCAGCTCCATTTCGGAAGGTTCCGGACTCATCCAATTCTCAAAGGCCTGTGGGCGCTGCTTGGCCTTGTTCCTACCGTGATGTTCGTCACCGGTGGCGCCATGTGGTGGAACCGTGTCCTCCGAAAAACTCCCGGCGCCCCTACCGATGAACCTCAGCAATAGGACTTCCTCTTAACTCAGATTGAAAAAGATTAACGCAGAGGCGCAGAGGCGCAGAGACGCAGAGGTCCTATTCCTTCTGACTCTGCGGCCTCTGCGAACTCGGCGTCTCTGCGTTGAAATTGCTTGCGGAATCGCCCGTCTGCCACGAACTTAACGCCCCGCTCCGGCGTGCTATAGTGAAACGGCATGAAGATCTCCGCAAAGGACGAATATGCGTGTTCGGCCGTACTGGAGTTGTCTCTCAACTATGACCCGGATTCCCCCATCCGCGTTCAGGACATAGCCGAACGCCAGAACATACCCGTCAAGTTTCTCTTTCAGATCATGCAGGTACTCAAGCGGGTCGATATCGTTCGCAGCAAGAGAGGCACCGACGGCGGTTACGTCCTGGCTCGTCCCCCTGAGGAGATCACGCTCGGTGATGTTATTCAGAGCATTAGCGGCCCGTTCGTCCAGCTCTCGGGCAACTTCGATGACGACTATACCCGCGAAGGCAGCGGTCAGTTCAAACCCATCTGGGCCGATGTCGACCGGGCGATCGGTTCGGTGCTGAACGGAGTCACCTTTGCCGAGCTCGTCCGGCAACATCGCAGCCGGGAACGTCAGGTGATGTACCACATATAGGAAAATTGGGGTCAGACCCCAATTTTTATGCGTCAGATCCTACATGTCGATATGGACGCTTTCTATGCGTCCGTCGAACAACTGGATCGGCCTGAACTCGAAGGCCTTCCAGTAATTGTAGGCGCGGCCCCCAAGGGCGGCACCGGGCGCGGAGTCGTCGCCGCCTGTTCCTACGAAGCCCGCAAGTACGGCATTCACTCGGCTCTCCCCATCAGCCAGGCCTGGAGGCTTTGCCCCGGGGGCGTCTATCTGCGCCCGCGGATGGACCGCTACCAAGAAGTCTCCCGGACGATCATGGAGATATTCCGTAGATATACAGACATGGTCGAACCCATCAGCATTGACGAAGCCTTCCTGGACGTGACCGGGTCTACAACCTTGATGGGGCCCGCCGGGCAGATCGCGCGCGACATCAAAACAGCCATAAAGAAAGAGACCGGCCTGACCGCGTCTATTGGAGTAGCCCCCAACAAGTTCCTGGCCAAGATCGCATCGGATCTGGACAAGCCCGATGGATTCGTCGTCGTCGATCGAAACAAGGTCGAGTCATTTCTCGCCGAGCTACCCATTTCAAGGCTGTGGGGCGTCGGCCCCAAGACGGCCGCGCGGCTCAAGCCCTTTGGTGTTCACACGATTGGAGGGCTGGCTGCGATTCCCCGCCCGAGACTCGTCGATAAGCTAGGGGCAGTGGGAGACCACCTCTGGCTCCTCGCGCGTGGCCGTGATGAACGCCCTGTCGTTTCTGACTGGGAGCCAAAATCCATCAGCAATGAGACGACGTTCGAGGAAGACACCTCAGACACCGAACTGCTGCTCGGGACCTTGCAGCGGCTCTCCGACAAGGTCGCAGCCCGACTGCGGCGCCAGGAGTTCAAGGCCCGAACGATCACTCTTAAACTCCGATACCAAAGTTTCCAGACCTACACACGACAGATTTCGGTCGGCGAACCCCTCGACACCGGGAATGAGATCTTTGCCCTGATCCGCAACCTGTTTGAAAAATTCCCCCTCGAGGAAAGCATCCGGTTGATCGGCGTGGGAACCAGCAACCTGGTTTCGGACGGGAAACAGGGACAACTTTCACTTTTCGACTCTGGAGAATCGCGCGAACGACTGGCCGAAGCGTTGGACGAAATTCATGATCGCTACGGAGACAGTTCGCTTCGGAGAGGGTCGGATCTGTCGTGATAAGATTCCCCTCGATCTAAGGAACGAAGAACCATGATTCGCCATCTTCTTTTCTTCTTGCTCCTCGGGCAGGACCCGTCAGGGGGAATCGAGCCGATCCCCGAAGACCCCCGCGAGCTCCAGGCGGTGATCGAAACCGAACTCGGGGATGTTGTCATCGAGTTCTATCCCGACCAGGCCCCAGCCCACGTGGATCAGTTCACCCAGCTCGTGGAAGAAGGCTTCTATCGGGGGACGACCTTCCACAGCATGTTTCCTTCCGGTATCGTCCAGGCCGGAGACCCGTACACCAAAGAGCTGGACCGCACAGCGGAATACGGCGCCGGCGGCTTCAACATGGGTCTGGAACCGGAAATCAGCGACATCGAGTTCGTCTCCGGGACAGTAGTGGCTACGGTCCTTCCGGGAGAGGCTTCGAGCGCCGGATCGCAGTTCTTTGTCTGCATCACCGACCAGCTACAGTTCACCGGACAGTTCACAGCATTTGGTCACGTCGTCGAGGGGATAGAAATTCTCAACGAAATTTCGATGACAGCGACCGACGAGAATCAGATCGCTACAGAACGCGTCGAGATTCTCGATGTCAGCATCCGGGCCATACCACCGCCCCCTGTACCTCCGTTTACCGAGGAGACGATCGAAGAACTCGAGGAATTTCAGGTCGTGCTGGAAACCTCCTTCGGAGACATCACGCTCGAGTTCTTTCCCGATATCGCACCGAACCATGTCCGGCACTTTCTGCGACTGGCATTTCTGGGTGTGTACGACATGACGGCATTTCACCGCATTGCCCCCGGGTTCGTGATCCAGACAGGAGATCTGAACACGCGCGCGGAGGCGTACCCTCAGGCAGCGGAAGAGTTCGTCGTACCGATTACTGCAGAAATAAGCGAGATCAAACACACGGCGGGAATCGTCTCGATGGCGCGCGGAGAGGAAATCGACAGTGCCCTGACCTCGTTCTTCATCGTCCTGGGCGATCAGCCCGCGCTGGACAACTACTACACCGTTTTCGGACAGGTCGCGGCAGGTATGGATGTAGTTGAACGGATCGCGGAAGTTGAAACCGAAAACGAGAGCCCGCTCGAACGAGTCGATGTCTATGCGATGAGAGTGGAAACCAGGAACTGATCGCGACCAACGCCAAAGTCTTCGATCACTACGTCTGCTCCGGTCTCCCGGAGCGCCTCCACTGAATAACTCCCCGTCGCCACGCCAACCGTCTGAAAACCAGCCCGCTTACCAGCTTCAATGTCTTTTGGCGTGTCTCCAATGACAAACGTGTCTCCCGGCCCGATTTCGACTCCGTTTCCGCTGTTCACCTGCCGGGCAGCTCGCCGGACAACCTCGGCCCGGTCTTCGGAATCGGAGCCAAAACCCCCGAACCCGAAGAATGGATTGAGGCCGCCTCGCTCCAGCTTGATTCGGGCACCCCGCTCCAGGTTCCCCGTCGCCAGCCCCAGATGCACATCGTTTCGAGAACCTGTTTCTTCGAGCAGTTCGAGGATGCCGGGAAGGACGCGGTAGCGCTGTGAATCCCGAACTTCCCCTCCCAGATACATCAAGTACTTATCTAAAATAGCGTCTGTAACATGTTGCAGTGTTAGGCTCTTATCCCATTCACCTTGGCCAAAGATCTCACGAACGATCGCAGGATCGGTCTTCCCATGCGGCGTGACACTGGCCATGACTTCGGTGATGCCAAGAACCTCCTGGGTGGCCCTGTTCAGGGCCCGGATCCCGGCACCTCCCGTATTCACGAGGGTGAGATCCACGTCGAAGAGAAACATCTTCATATCTGTCTATTGTGACGTGAGTGGAGGGAAACTCTCAACTGGCAGGCAATATTTGGGTAACCAAATCGATCGAACGGGCCGATACGGATAGCAGTATGAGCGAAACCTTCGAAGCCTGGGAACGCCGGCACACGACAACCCGGCCAGATCCCTATTGGACTCCCGAAGGGGACGGATCTGAAAGCGTAGTGGAGGAACTGGCGGTTGCCAGCAACGACGTATGGGAACTGGCGGCGGCGGTGATGCAGATGAAGGAGTCCCCTCGCCCTGTCAAGATACTGACCGTGCCCGCCGAGCAGGTCAGGAAGACAGCGCTGATCTTTCAATCTCTGGGCGTCGAAGGCGTTGTCAGAGATCCCATGGGACTGGTTGTGGTCCCGGTGGCCACCGTTAGCTGATTAACGCAGCTGCTGCCCGGAAGCCCCCTCCTGGGGCATCGGAATCACTGTCCCTTCAAAGTCTTCCACGAGTTCGTAAGTCTCGCTGGATTCCAAGTTCTGCTCCCATCCACACTCGAGCGCAAAACACATCAGTCCACGCGACAGGTCCGAATACATAATCTCGCCTTCGGTCAAGCATCTTGGACAGACCATCAAACCCTCCCTTACGCTCTTCAAGAGCACATCAGGTGCCATGGCGCCGTCAGGGCCAGCGAAAAACGAAATCCACGAAACAGCGTTTTTGATTTATCCTTGCAAAGGAATTTCCAGAGACGGACCCGAATTTCCTGATAAAAGGAGTTGCGATGGAAACTGATCCTGTTTGCCAGATGTCGATCGATCCCGATATGGCGGAGTTCAAATCCGAATATAGAGGGAAAGAGTATTATTTCTGTTCTTCCGGCTGCTACGACAAGTTCAAGCGGGACCCCAAAGACTACGTTTGAATGGAGGTCGGTCAACCACGCCGGTTCTCTTCAGCCGAACGCATCAAGATCAGCCTGGTTGCCCGAATCGGCTACTGGACGATCGCGTTGATCGGACGTAGTCTGCGATGGGAAGTGAGGGGCTTTCCCCACCTCGAAGAGATCCACAGCACGGGTCAACAAGCCATATTCACCTTCTGGCACGGTCGCATATTCCCCGCAACCTGGTACTGGAGAAACAGGGGCATCGTCGTCATGACGAGCCTGAACTTCGACGGCGAAATGATCGCCGCCTGCATCGAGCGTCACGGGTACGGAGCAGCACGGGGCTCGAGCTCACACGACGGATTCCGGGCTCTGGCCGAGATGGTCCGCGAAATACGCAACCATCATGACGTCGCGTTCACCATAGACGGACCACGCGGGCCGCGTTACGTCGCCAAACAGGGGCCCGCAATATTGGCCCGAAAGACGGGGGCAGGTATTTTGTGCTTTCACATCGCGTTAAAGCGTAAGATTCAGCTCAACAGCTGGGATCACTTCCAGATCCCGTTCCCGTTCACGCGGGCGATGGTCTTTGTAGCTCCCGCCATCTGGATAGCCGCGGATGCAGACGAGGCTTCGGTTCGCGATACCCATGAACGGATGCAGAACGTCCTCGACGCACTCAGAAGACAGGGCGAGGAATGGGAACGAGAAGGCGGGATGGAGTGAGAGCGACCAGCTTCTTCTGATAGGTGCGCTCTATCGGCGCACTAGCCTCGGGAGGACCTGGAAAATGTTGCGGTCATAGACCGCACCTGCGGTGTTACCGTTGCGAAATCTTGAAAGGTTGTTGTACCTTAATAGCAGGATACATGACAAAGTTGATCAATTTAGATCTGATTAAGAGGAATCTGCCCCACTGAGGAGCGCTATGAGCCCGAATTTCAATGAATTACTCACCAGCGTAAAGCAGGAGATTGAAGAGGTAACCCCTCAGGAAATAAACGCCAAATTGAACGGCAACAGGGACTTCACTCTGCTCGACGTCCGTGAAAAAGACGAGTGGGACCAGGGCCACATCGAAGGCGCCCAGTTCCTCCCGCGCGGCTTTCTGGAAGTCAAGGTCGAGAAGATGATTACCGACAAGGACGAGGCGATCGTCGTTTACTGTGCCGGGGGCGTGCGGTCCGCGTTTGCTGCAAGGAGCCTGAATCAACTTGGCTATTCCAACGTTCGTTCCATGGCCGGGGGCGTTCGCGACTGGAAAGACAATGGCTTCACACTCGTCATCCCTGAAACCGTGGGTAAGGACCAGATGGCTCGCTACAGCCGCCACGTGCTGATTCCTGAAGTCGGAGAAGAAGGCCAGCTCAAGCTTCTCAAGAGCAAGGTACTGCTGGTGGGCGCGGGCGGACTGGGATCCCCGGCCGGAATTTACCTCGCAGCTTCGGGCGTGGGAACGATTGGTCTGGTGGATGACGACGTCGTCGATGAATCGAATCTCCAGCGCCAGATCCTGCATTGGACGTCTTCTATCGGCGTCCCTAAGACCGACTCTGCACGCCGGACCCTGTTCGAGGTGAACCCGGACGTAAAGGTCAACACGTACAACCTCCGGCTCGATGCCTCTAACGTGCTCGACATCTTCAAGGAATACGATGTCATCGTCAGCGGGTCGGACAACTTCTCCACGGCATATCTGGTAAACGATGCGGCTGTGATGCTCAACAAGCCAGTGGCCTATGGCAGCATCTTCCGATTCGACGGACAGGTTTCGACATTCGTCCCTCACGAAGGACCTTGCTTCAGATGCCTCTACCCCGCAGCTGCGCCGGCTGAACTGGCCCCGAGCTGTGCTGAAGCCGGTGTCCTGGGCGTCCTTCCCGGAACGATCGGGGTGCTTCAGGCAACGGAAACCATCAAGCTTCTGCTCGGAATCGGCGAATCGCTCTCAGGCCGCCTTCTGGTCTATGACGCACTGGAATCCTCGTTCCGCCAGGTGAAGGTCCGCAAGGACCCGAAGTGCACCACCTGCGGCGAGAACCCCCATATCGACCTGGAGTCCATTGCTGACTTTGTCTGTGCAACGGGGTAACTCGAGTACCCTGCTCCAATGGGACAGCGTACTAAGACCAAAAACATAGACGTCGGGGATTTCGTCTACTGCGGATCCCCTTATCATCGATCCCAGCTCGGCATCCCGAAGGATGCCGGGCTGGTTCTTGAAAACAAACGCAGCAACTACCGCCTCCTCTACCACACCGACAAATTCTGCTGGTTGCCTGAAGAAACCATTGTCCGGATTGACGGCAAAGTCGACACCTCGACGTTTGCCGGACGTCTGCACTGGATCATCAAACGCCTGAAGGCTCTGGACTGCGAACTGCTTTCCGAGGGAGACACGCACCGTGCTACGTTCCGGATCGATCAAATCGATCAGAACGTCTTCGATGAAGTACGGAAACTGTTGGGAACCGATTTCGTATCGCTCAACATCGTGCCCGAAGGCATGGCATTCATGCTCGCCGAAGTAACCTTCCGTTCTTGAACACGAAGATATAACGCAGAGACGCAAAGGCGCTGAGGTCGCAGGAAGCGAATAGAAAGATCTCTGCGCCTTCTCCTCCGCGGCGAATCCGAATTCCTGGGTCTCTAGGAGGAGGTGACGCTGGCGGTGACCGGATTGTAGAGGGTGTCGCGTTCGATGGGTGTGCAGCCAGCATCCCGGATCAACTTCTCAAGCCGTTCCCGGGTCAAGCCCGGACTCGTATTGCTTCCAGCACCGTGAATAATCCGTTCTTCGATGATCGTGCCGTCCAGATCATCGGCTCCGAAACGAAGGGCGATCTGGGCCAGCTCCGGCGTGATCGTCACCCAGTAGGCTTTGATGTGGGGAAAATTGTCGAGCATCAGCCGGGCCAGCGCGATCGTCTTCAGGTCGTCGGTTCCTGTCGTGGGCGGAAAATGATCGTAGGTGGTGTTTTCCGGATGGAAGGCCAGCGGAATAAAACAATTGAACCCACCGGTTTCGTCCTGCAACTCGCGCAGGCGGACGAAATGATCCACACGTTCGGGAATCGTCTCAACATGCCCGTACAACATCGTTGCGTTGGAGTTGATCCCCATCCTGTGGAGGGTTCGCGCACACTCGAGCCACCGGTCTCCAGATATCTTGTGGCCCGCGATCAGCGGACGGGCCCTGGCGGCAAAGATCTCGGCGCCTCCGCCCGGACAACTCCCCATACCCGCATCAACGAGCTGCTCAATGACCCATTCGAGCGACTTCCGGGTGATCTTGGAAAAGAAGTCCAACTCTACCATTGTGAACGCTTTCAGATGCACTGAAGGAAATCGTTCCCTGAGCCCCTTCAAAAGATCGAGATAGTACTCGAAAGGCAACTCGGGATTGAGGCCGCCCACGATGTGAAACTCTGTGACCGAGTCGTTGTACTTCTGTGAGGCAAAATCGAAAACCGTTTCCAGCGTCATCGTATAGCCACCCTCTTCACCGGGCTTGCGAGCGTAGGCTCCCTGGCAAAGCTGACAGTCGATCACACAGACGTTCGTGTAGTTGATGTGCCGATTGACGTTGTAGTAGGCGGCATTCCCGTTCATCCTCAGACGGATCTGATGAGCGAGCCGACCGACTCCGAAAACGTCGTCCGATGCGTACAGTGCGACGCCGTCCTCGAAGCTAAGTCGTTCTCCTCTCTCGACCTTTTCGCTAATGGCGGGATCGATCATGAGGTGCGATTATACCAGCTGAATCGGTGAGAAGGATCGGGACACTTTCAGGAAAAACGAGAAGGTGGAACCGGCGCCGGCCCCGTCGCGTCATCGCCCATGGACACTTTCGTATCGTATCAAGGTCGGCGGCGCCTGCCGCGGGAGCGAAGCATGGTAACTTAGCTAGGAAAATTCGGGGACAACCTCAAACACTATGTTCCAAGCCGTTATCTTCGACTTCAACGGCGTTCTGGCCGATGACGAGCCGATACATCTGGAAGCCTTCCGATCGACAGCGCTCGAGGAAGGGCTTGGACTCACCGACGAGGCCTACTACGAACGATACCTGGCCTTCGACGATTGGGATCTTTTTCGCGAGCTGTATAAAGCTCACGACCGGAATTTGACAGACGAAGAACTCGAAACTCTTGTAGAAAGAAAGTCAGCTAGCTATTACAGACTCCTGGAAGGGAGGCAGGTCATTTTCGAAGGCGCCGAGGGGGCAGTACGCGCGGCGGGAGAAAACTGCCCCCTGGCTATCGCATCGGGCGCCCGACGCGACGAGATCGAACAGATCCTCAAGGCAGGTGCCCTTCAGAAATACTTTTCCGTCATCGTGGCTGCTGAAGACGTCGACGCCGGAAAACCCGATCCTGAACCGTTTCTGAAAGCGACAGGAGAGTTGGCCACACTTCACGGACCACTCGATCCCGCGAGGTGCCTGGCCGTGGAAGATTCCAGAGGAGGCATCCGTTCGGCCAAGGCCGCGGGCCTGGAATGCCTGGCGCTGGAACATTCCTACGACCGGTCTCATCTGGTCGAAGCAGACTGGATACTTGCTTCGATCAGGGAATTCGGCCAGTGGATCGAGGGACGGGTCGCATGACCGCGCGCTCCAGGACAACGTTCAAGGAACTCGTCACGCTTCCCGACTTAGGCGTCCCATTGGCAGAGGCAGCCCTGTTGATGGCTTGCGAAGAATACCCGCATCTGTCGATCGGCCCTTACCTGGACGAACTCGACCACATCGCCGAGCAGGTACGTCGGAGAACCGCACCTGGCGTTTCTGGGGCCGATGCCCCGAGGGAGACCATTGAAGCGATCAATCACGTTCTCTTCATCGATTACGGTTTCGAAGGCAACGCGGACAACTACTACGATCCCCGCAACAGCTTTCTAAATGACGTCATCGACCGGCGAAGGGGAATACCCATCACCTTATCGGCGATCTACATCGAAGTTGCCCGGCGCATCGGTTTTGAAATTGCCGGTGTCGGAATGCCCGGCCACTTTCTGGTCAAGTACGCGTCACGCGACGAGGAGGTCTTTATCGATCCTTTCAACAAGGGATCGCTTCTCACGCCCGAAGACTGCCGAAGACTTCTCGTTCCCGGCCAACTTGAAAACGATCAAAGCGTCGAACAATGGCTGCGGCGGGTCACCAACCGACACATCCTCACGCGTATGCTTGCCAACCTGAAGGCGATATACCTTCAGGCACAGACCTTCGACAAGGCACTGGTCATGCTCGACCTGATGATCCTGACCGAGCCCGGCGCCCTGGAACTCTACAAAGAGCGCGGCCTTCTCCGTCTCCAGCTACGTCTCTTTGACGGGGCCGCCCGTGACCTCAAATGGTATCTGAAGCACGCCCCCGACTCCGCGGACAATTCCAAGGTTGAATCGTATTTGAAAGATGTGAACCGTATACGGGTGATGATGAATTGAGAAGCGAGGAATGCGACGAAAAATCAAGATTGGTGTGATGGGCGCCGGTGAGTGCAATGCCGAAATCACAGGACTCGCCGAAAGCGTCGGGCGGGGGATCGGGGCCCAGGAAGCGGTATTGATTTGTGGCGGTGGTGGCGGTGTGATGGAAGCGGCGGCCCGTGGAGCTGCTGAAGCGGGAGGGCTGGTCGTCGGCATTCTCCCCTCCGCCGAAGAAGGAACTGCGAACCCCTGGGTCGACATCCCGATCGTCACGGGGATGGGGAATGCCAGGAACGCCATCAACGTCCTGACCTCGCACGCTGTGATCGCAATCGCCGGTGGAGCTGGCACACTCTCCGAGATTGCGCTCGCCATCAAAGTGGGCACGCCGGTCGTCGGACTTCGCACCTGGGACGCCGCAATCGACGGCAAATCTTACGGCGAACCCTTGTTTTACACCGTGACGACGCCGGAAGAAGCCGTCCGATTGGCTGTCTCGCTTGCAGAAGATCGCAGGTAGGATTCTTCTGTGGGTGCGCTCTATGAGCGCACAAGATCAAATCGTGCGGTCATAGACCGCACCTACAGCGCCCGTTCGTAAAGAATCTCCCCAGCGGTTATAATTCCTGGGGAAATTCGGGACTGATCCCTATTTCCTGACGATATTCACGCTGAAACTTGCTGTTAGTGGAAATAGGGCTCTGTCCCTGGAATTTTCTCGCAACCATGAAAGAGTTCAATCCCCCTTTTCGCGTCTTGCTGGGTCCCGGACCGAGCGATGTCCATCCACGGATCCTCAGAGCCATGACGAAAACGATGGTCAGCCATATGGATCCCATCTTTATGGAAGTGATGGACGACATCCAGGAAGGTCTCCGCTACGTGTTTGAAACCGAGAACGCTCTCACGCTGCCGATCTCGGGAAGCGGAACCGCCGGAATGGAAGCGGCCATGGTCAACATGATCGAGCCCGGAGACCCTGTCCTGGTCTGCTCGGCCGGATTCTTCGGCGAGCGGCTGCGCCAGATCGCAGACCGGGCGGGAGGTCACGTCCAGATGGTCGAGGCGCCGTTGGGGAAGGCTGTCACACCCGATCAATTGCGCCAGGCCATCGAGAAAAGGCGTCCCAAAGTTGTCGCCCTCGCCCACGTAGAAACCTCGACAGGGCTCGCCCAGCCTCTCGAAGGGCTCGCCCAGCTGCTCCGTGAAGACGACATCTTCACAATCGTGGATGCGGTGGCCTCGCTCGGAGGCCAACCGGTCAAGGTGGCAGATAATGAACTCGACTTTGTTTACAGCGGCACCCAGAAGTGTCTCGGTTGTCCACCGGGACTGGCGCCGGTCACGCTGTCTCGGAAAGCAGGTCGGCAGCTTCGGTCCCGCAAAGTCCCGGTTCAGAGCTGGTACCTGGATCTGTCCATGATCGAGAAATACTGGAGCAACGATCGGCAATATCACCACACAGGCCCGATTTCGATGCACTACGCGTTGCGTGAATCCCTAAGGATTATCGCAGAAGAAGGGCTCGCCAATCGCTTCGAGCGGCACCGGAAGAACCATCTTGCGTTGGTCGCGGGCCTTGAAGCGATGGGCCTGGAAATGTTTGTCGAACGCGATCTTCGCGCATGGACCGTCAACACTCCGAAGGTGCCCGAGGGCATCGACGAAGCCGCGGTGAGGTCTAAACTCCTCGAACGCTACGGAATAGAAATTGTAGGCGGGCTGGGCGATCTCAAGGGAAAGATCTGGCGAATCGGCTTGATGGGACATTCATCCCAACGGAACAACGTTCTGCTCCTGATCAACGGGCTGGAAGAAATCCTGTCGGAGATGGGTTTCGGGTTAACTCCAGGCGCCGGCGCGCGTGCTGCAATGGATTCCTACCAGAAAGTATCCTGATTCCGGAAACTCCAGGACAGACCCCGAATTTCCTTCCTTACGGAAGCCGGAATTCCAGATTGTACGAACCGGAATTGAAGACGAGCGTTCCTGTTTCACCCTGAGTATAGAAACTCCGGATCTCCACAACGTAACTGCCGGCAGGCAGGAAAGTCGAAATCAGTTCGGACTGTCCGTTCAGGCCACGATCCGAGCGCGCCAGAACCCGGCCCTCGGAGTCCATCAGGAACAGGTCCAGATCGTTCGCGTTCGGATTCCGAGCAGGACCCGGTCCCGTGATGTCCAGGCGGATGGAGACAGCCCCGCCGCTTACATCGAAGACGTACTGGTGTGCTGACTCGGCCAGGTTCGCGCGCCCTCTTGAGAGCGAATCGACGTCGCCCGCAACCGATTCTGTCCCCGACGCCAGGCGTGGGAACGGATTCGATACGCTCGGTTGGGAAGAGGCGACATAGTCGATGGACCTCATTCGCGTGATCTGTCCGATTCCGAACGCCTCTTCGGGTCTCAGCGTGGCCAATCGGTCCAGGAATGACGGTACGTAGACGAAACTGTCCTCACCGAGCCCGGTAAAAGCTTCCCAGATAACTCCGAACGGGATCTCGGAGATGTCCCCGTTATCGGTGGCCGAGTCTGTCAGGTCCCACAGAATCGAGTGAATGGAGAACTCGCTCCAGTAACCGGGCTGATCTCCGATGGGTATGTTGTCTTCCAGGTTGTGTTCGAGAACCGACTCGCCACCAAATCCAAGGGAGTCTCTGTAAACGGGGTTGCCCCGCACCCAACCAGAAAAGAAATTCGCCCAGCCTTCAGACCAGGCCACCCTGGGATCGAGAACGTCGCCCAGAACATGGGGGCCACCGCGAGAGTCGTCTCTGGAAAACCGCGTGGCCAGCAGGTGCGCGTATTCATGGAGAATGACAGAATCGTCAAATTCATCTGAATCCGTCTCACGGTCGCCGAGGATAAACGCGGTGCTGGTTTCAGCGTTGAAGAACGTGCCGCCGATCTGACCCGAATCCACATCGCCTGCTACCGCTGTATTGTCCGGACTCCAGAAGATACTCAGGTTCCCCAATCCAAGAGCTGAATCGATGGCGCCCAGAACCGCATTGCCCTGTCGAATAGCTTCCAGAATATTGAATGCACCCGATCTCCGGTCCGTATCCGAAGCGAGGAGAACGGGACTCGTCTCCGAGTCGATACCTGCAGTGACAAAATAAATCGCCCCACCGCTGGTGTTGTCGGCCACGACCACCCCGGACACAGAAGATTGGCTGAGTGCCCGCAACGCGTACTCTGACCCGAGAGGGGCCAGAGCGCGGAAGTTCCCTTCCTAGTCGGTGCTCGCAACGGAAAACACCTGTCCGGTTACCTGGCTGAAGACGTCGATCCGGGCTTCGCGGATTGGAACCATCACGGGCCCGGCCAGATCGAGCCCATCCGGGCCGAGATCGATCTTCTCGTAAAATGCCCGCCCGCGTACTTCCCTCAAAGGCGTCTGATCCGACGGTAGAACCAGAATGGTGTAGGGATCCGATTCCGCACCATCCGAGGTGCGAATCTGAAAATCGACAAATCCCACATCGATTTCCGGTATGTCCACGACAAGGACCGAGATCCCCGGAGCCAGCGAACGCGCACTGATCGGTCGACCACCCAGAAGCAGACTGTTGACGTTCAGATTCACCCCACGGAGACGGACGGTATCGCCCGGCCGAACCTGTTCGGGTTCGATCGCTGTGATCTCGGGCCGGCGTTCGATAGAGTCCGCGAAACCGAGAGACAGTGTTTCCGGTTCCGCTGCGGCGAGGAAACCCCCGGCCCCGCCACCCATCTGGACACCGTAAACAGGAGTTGAAGATCTCAACGTCAGGGTTCCCCCGGCAGGCATGTCGATTCCGGGAAGCAATTCTCCGGCGAGCCGCGTCACCTTGCTGCGCGCCGCTACAACAACCGAGGACCGGGCCAACGTATGGCCATCGTCGTCGATCGCTGCGATTTCCACGTCTGCAGCAACCCCGGAAAGATTGGTCACAGCCAGTCCGGCGAGCGAGGAATCCAGTTCTCCGGATTGTGGATAGAACACGTTGCTTTCCGAAGCCACCTGAAGCGGATATAGCGTCTGGTTCGTCCCCCGGGAAACAACCAGTCCGCCCGCCAGCGCTACGTTCGGAGATTCGATCTCAATCCAGCCGTTGACAGACGGGACAAACAGAAGTCCGCTGATCTGTCCCACACCGACCGACACGGAACCGTTGGCCGGGATCGTCAAGGGATGTCTGCGCGGAACGCTCTGGGAAATGTGGATCGGACCGCCTGTCTGACTGAGCAGGGTCGCGTGCACGGTAATCGACTGTCCGGTGGGATTGGACAACAGGAGCGTCGAGGCAAACCCGTTACCGATCACGACGTGGGGAGCAACGCGGAAAGCTGCGGTCTCAATTCGAGCCGCCTGCCCGTTCACGAGCATCAGGGAATCGTTCGTCCTGACCTCAACCTGCGCAACCACGGGTTGACTCGAACTGATCCTTACGGCCGAACCCGAAACAACGACACCAAGAATGATGTCGGTAGCTTGGTTGGCTTCCAGCGTCGCAGGAATCGCCCGGGTCAGGTTCCCCGCGCCATCAAAGACGGTCGCATTCACCGATGTGAGGCTGTCAGAAGGATTCACGATGCGCAGCGAACGCACCGCAAGCGGATCCGTGGATGGAATGACCACAACCTGGTCTGCCATCGGGGAAGCGGCCAACACCTCTTCAAGACTGGAGGCGAAATCTCCTGTCTGAAGCCGGGCCGCCAGACCCGAACGATCACTGCTTACACGAATCCATCCAGTGACAGCCGAAGTGGCGAAAACCGTGTCGGCTCCCATGGAGAGGATGCTGTCGGGCTCAACACGGTAGCGCACCGGATTGGCTGGGGCGGCCACGAGCGATCCATCCAAACCAAACAGTTCGAATTCGACCTCGGCCGCAGACGCCGAAGGGTTAGAAATCGTGAAATGGGACGCCTCGGGGCCACCAGCCACGACACGTGGAAAATGAAACACAGACTGGGCTGACGCCGGCAGGACCACACAGGTCACCACCAGTAATGCGCACAGAAGCCGCAGCAATGTGTTTATTTTGACCACACGTTACCTTAGGACAACGCTAACTTATTGAAAAATTATAGCTTCCGGTCGTCAGGTATTGTCAAGCAGGTTGGTTGCCATCATCAAGCCGGCAGGTTGCCATCTAAGATCCTCCTGACCTCATCGATGTCGGCGGAAACGTCAATCGGCAGGTTGCGGAGGCCCGGATCGGTCCCAGCCACCTTGCCCCGGTGCACCCTCAGCTTGAAGTCGGTAAACTTGAGCCCGTGGGCGGTGCTGATGACAACGATTCGAGCATCCTTCTCTATCTCTCCCGAGGCAATCAATTTACGTGTAACTCCAAGGGCAACACCAGTTTGCGGATCATTGAAGAGCCCGAATCCATCACCGAAGGCGGCGGCGTCGGCCAGTTCTGCCTCACTCACCTGACCGACGATCCCATCGCTTTCCCGGAGAGCCCTTACGGCCTTGGGAAAACTGACCGGGTTGCCGATCTGGATGGCGGTCGCCATGGTGGTTTGCGCGGTAATGGGCTCGAAGTTTTCGAAACCGGATTGGTAGGCTCGATACAGGGGATTTGCCCGTTCGGTCTGAGCGCAGACAAGCCGAGGCATTCGGTCGATGATACCCAGTTCCCTCGCCAGGATGAAACCCATACCGATCGCCGATACGTTGCCGAGGTTGCCACCGGGAACGACGACGTAATCGGGCACCTCCCATCCCAACTGCTGGACGATTTCGAGACTGATGGTTTTCTGCCCTTCGACCCTCAGGGAATTCATCGAATTCGCCAGATATATGGAACTGTCCTCGGTGATCTGCTGGACGATCTTCATACACCCATCGAAGTCGGTATCCAGTGACAACGTAAGCGCGCCGTTTGAAATGGGCTGGATCAGCTGAGGCAGGGAAACCTTGTCCTTCGGCAGAAAGACGATCGACGGAATTCCCGCTGCCGCGCAGTAGGCAGCCAGAGCGGCCGAGGTGTCCCCGGTCGAAGCACAGGCAACGGCGCGGATTTTTGAACGGATCCGGTTGACCATCGACACGAGGACTGTCATCCCAAGATCCTTGAAAGACCCTGTATGCGAAGTCCCACACTGTTTGACTAATATTTCTTTGACGCCCAGAGTCTCGGCCATTCGACGACTTCCAAGCATCGGGGTGTTCCCTTCACCCAGCGACACGATGTCTTCGTCGGCGGCGAGTGGAAGAACCAACTCCTTCTGTGACCAGACGCCGCCACGAGAGGCCAGGCGGGAGGAGAACAGTTCCTTCCAATGCTCGGCGGGCACCGACTGAAGGGCGTCGACCTCATGACGCACCTCAAGCAATGAATTACAGGAGGGGCACCGGTACACAATTTCTTCGAGGGGAATTCGTGTGCCGCAACCGGCGAAACACTCGAACCATGCAGCGAACTTCGTTTCGGAAGCAGAGGAAGTCGTCATCGTTATCTCCCCGGCACCGATTCTTTGGTCGGTTCTGCCCCGACCTCATCTGCCAGGACTTCGTTCTCGAAAGCGAAGGTCAATACCTCTTCGATCGTCTTGACGTAGCGAATCCGGATCGAGGCCAGCAAGTCTCCCTGGATGTCTTCAAGGACATTCTTCTCGTTCTCCGCCGGCAGGAGAAGCTCGTTGACACCGGCACGACGGGCCGCAAGAACCTTCTCCTTGATGCCGCCGACTGGCAGGACGTGACCACTCAGCGTGATCTCCCCTGTCATGGCCAGCTTGGGCCGAACCGGCTCACCCAGGAGCGAGGACACGAGCGCTGTCACCATCGTGACGCCGGCCGAAGGCCCATCCTTGGGTATGGCTCCGGAAGGCACGTGAATATGAACATCGCGATCCTTGTAAAAATCCGACTCCAGGCCCAGGCGCGTGGCCATCGAACGGACCCATGTCAGGGCGGCCTTGGTGGACTCCTGCATCACGTCACCCAGTTGGCCGGTTACCGTCAGATGCCGGCCGCCACCGGCCAGGTTGGCTTCGACGAACAACACTTCTCCCCCGACAGGCGTCCAGGCCAGACCCACCGCGACACCGGCACGCTTGACTCTTTCTTCGAGTTCCTCGGCCACCTTGAACTTCGGTGCACCCAGCAGACCGGTGACAACCTTTGGTGTGACCCGGACTTCGGGCTCTTTTCCTTCCAACAGCTGGCGCGCGTATTTTCTACAGATATTCCCAATCTCCCGCTCGAGGTTTCGGACCCCGGCCTCCCGCGTATAGTGCCGGGCAACATCCTGGAGCGCGTCGTCGGAGAATTCGATCTGCTCCACCTTCAGGCCATTCTCCTCAATCCGGCGCGGCACAAGGTAATCCCGGGCGATATGAACCTTTTCCTCTTCGGTGTACCCGGGTAACTCGATGGTTTCCATGCGGTCAAGGAGTGCGGAGGGAATGGTGTCGAGAACGTTGGCCGTCGTGATGAAAAAGACGCGCGAAAGATCGAACACCACATCCAGATAGTGGTCGCGGAACGTGGAGTTCTGTTCCGGATCGAGCACTTCGAGCAGGGCCGAGGCGGGATCTCCTCTGAAGTCGGCGCCCAGCTTGTCGATTTCGTCGAGCATCAGAACAGGGTCGCGCGCTTCCGCGCGCCGGATGTGCTGGATGATCTGGCCTGGAAGCGCACCGATGTAGGTTCGCCGGTGCCCGCGGATCTCTGCCTCGTCTCGCATGCCGCCCAGGGACATGCGAATAAAACGGCGACCGGTGGCTTCGGCGATCGAACGCCCGAGAGAAGTCTTTCCCACTCCCGGCGGGCCCACGAAACAGAGGATCGGGGCCTTGCCCTCGGGACGCAGTTCCAACACCGCAAGGTATTCGAGAATTCTCTCTTTGATCTTTTCCAGGTCATGATGGTCCCGATCGAGAATTTCCCTGGCGTGGGCAATGTCGACCTTTTCAGTCGTCAACACGTTCCATGGAAGGGTTACGAGCCAATCCAGATACGTCCGAGTCACCGTATAGTCGGCTGCCGCCGGAGACATCCGCCCCAGGCGCGTCAGTTCGCGTTCGGCTTCCTTGGCCGCTTCCTCCGGAAGACTGGCCTTCTCGATCTGCTCCCGCAACTCGTCGATCTCGCGTTGCGAATCGTCGGTCTCACCCAATTCCTTCTGGATCGCCCGCATCTGCTCCCGAAGGAAGTACTCACGCTGCGACTTGCCGACCTCTTCTTCAACCTGGCTTTGGATCTTTGTTCGAAGTTCGAGAACCTCGAGTTCCTTGGCAAGTTCGGTGTTTAAGAAATCCAGTCGCTTACGCGCGCTGGTCATTCCCAACACGAGCTGCTTCGATTCAACTTCAAGGTTGGGAAGATTGGTGGCGATATAATCGGCGAGCCTCCCGGATTCGTCGATGTTGATGACGAAGGTCTGAAGGTCGTCGGGAAGTTGTGGCGAGAGCCGGATCACCTGTTCAAACTGTCCCAGGACGCTCCGGCGAAGCGCCTGAAAGTCGACTTCATCTTCTTGCTCGGAATCATCGGAGAGAACTTCGATGCGGGCCCGCAGATACGGCTCGAACTGTGTAAACTCCACGATCCTCATCCGGGCAATCGCCATGACGATCACGAAGAGGTTTCCCTCGGGAGTCCTCATGACTCGATGAATCACCGACACCGTGCCGGTTTCGTAAAGATCTTCGAGTCCGGGGACTTCGATCGTCTTGTCGCGTTGCGTCAAGACAGCCAGCAGACCGTTACTGTCCTGAACCTCGTTGACCAGCTGCACTGAACTTTCCCGACCGACGGTCAGCGGCATCACCGCAGTTGGGAATATGACGGCGTCACGGAGAGGCAGGATGGGCAACTCGTCCGGTATCGATTGAATTTTTTCCCGTATCGCTTCGGGATCCCCGAACTCACTCTTCAATGTTGGTTCCTTTCCCAATTAGGCCGCATGCCCTGCACGCGGCTCATAAATACGCTGTGATAGAATCCGCCCGTGTCGCCGGGCACCGATTCAAGCAGCAACTTTCAGTGGAAGGCAGCAGTAATCCTGTTCGGGATTCTCTTCCTGGGTGTCTCCGATACAGCGCTCATCCCGCCTCTGATCCCGTCAATAGCCGAAGATCTCGTTATATCGCCGGGCCGTGCGGGAACGGTTGTAACGGCCTACGCGCTCGCGGCAGCAGCCTTCGCATTGGTGCTGGGAACGGCTTCGGACCGGATCGGCCGCAAGCGGCTGATGTGTCTGGCGCTGCTGGTGTTCGGCCTGGCGTCCCTCATCACGTACCGAAGCTCCTATTTTAGCATCTTGTTGACGGCAAGGCTCTTGACGGGTCTCTCTACAGGCACGCTCTCGACTCTGGCCTTCTCCTATGCAGGTGACCACTACCCATACCAGCAGCGCGGCAGGGCAATGGGAATCATATCGATGGCCTATTTCCTGGTGTTCGTCATCAGTGTGCCGGCCGGGACTCTGATCGCGGCAAGGTACGACTGGCGCTGGATTTTCCTGGGCCTGGCCCTAGCCGGCGCGGCTATGTTCCTTGTGACGATTTTAATGCTGCCCGCGGACAAGCGCCAGACAGGGCAAGCCTCTCCCACCAATGTGCTGGCTCACTTCCGATTCCCGGATCGCGTCGCCGGAATGGTCGCCGCATTCCTGACCTCCGGCGGCTTGGTGGGCTTTCTGACCTACGTGGGTGTCTGGCTTGCCGGGGACGGAGTCGGTGTGGAGCAGTTGGGAATTCTGTTCATGGTCGCAGGACTGGCAGCCACCCTAGCCGCACCTCTCTCGGGGTGGCTGGCCGACCGTCTTGGGAAGCGAGTCCTGATCCTCGGTGCAAACCTGTTTCTGGCGCCGCTTTTCGTAATCGTCTCCAACCTCGGGTGGGGACTGGCGCTCTTTCTTTTCGTCGGCGTCCTGAGCATCACGGCTGCCGCCCGCCAGGCGCCGCTGCATGCTCTGACCACCGAACTCGTCAGTTCTGAGGTTCGCGGTTCGTACATGGCCGTACGCAACGCAGCCTCTCAGCTTGGTATCGCAGTGACTGCAGCAGTCTCCGCAGCGGCGTTCGACCAATCCGGTTTTGGCACCGTCGCCTGGATTACAGCGTTCATCACGATCCTGATTGTCCCGACCTGCAGGTGGCTAAAAGAGCCCGCCAAAAACATAGCGTCAGACACCTCTGTCCCCAATTGATCGCCTGCTCATCCAACGAAGCAAGAATCCGATCACGAACCCGACGAAGGCCACGAGGAGAATTACGGGCCAGTCGGGAGGGCCGAAGAAGTCGCCGAGAGCATCGGAAAGGTATGCGAATAGGAGGACCCACAGAAGTGAAAGCGTAAACACAATCCTCGAGAGCCATTTGAAAAGAACTGCAACTCTCTTGGAATTCATCACTCTAATCAGAGTGTAGTTCGAAATTAATTCGGGGACAGTGAGCGATTAAACAGTTCGCAATTTATCGATGTCCGGCTGGATTGAATTTGCTCACTGTCCCCGAATTAATCCGAATTACTACAGACTTCCCTCCCTTCATGTCTCAGCCCGGCTTTGCTATTCTTAGCGACATGCCCGCCAATTTGACTCCGCAATACCTGGAAGCAGAGAAGCGGTTCAAGGCTGCCGAAACACCCAAGGAAAAGGTGACCGCGCTTCAGGAAATGATGGCGATCATTCCGAAACATAAAGGGACGGAAAAACTCCGGGCGGACCTCAAGAAAAAACTCTCCGCACTCCGGAAGGAATCGACGCAGAAGAAATCGGCCGTACGGAAGGACCCGTTCCACCTGGACCGACAGGGTGCACGGCAACTGGCGCTGGTCGGGGCACCCAACGCTGGAAAGAGCAGCCTGCTCGCTGCCCTCACACATGCGACACCTGAGATCGCCGACTATCCTTTCACGACCCGCGCACCGATCCCCGGAATGCTCACGTTCGAGGAAGTTCAACTCCAGCTCGTGGATCTGCCACCAGTGTCCGCTGACCACCTGGAATCATGGGTACCCCAGATCATTCGCAACGCGGACGCCGTTCTCTGGGTCGTGGACCTCTCCGACGATGCCGTTCTCGATCACATGGAAACGACACTGGAAATACTCCGCACCGCGAAAATCGAACTCGGGGCAAGAAAGACACTGATCGTAGGCAACAAGGCCGAAGCGGGGGGCGCAGATGATCGTGAAGAGATCTTGAAAGAGGTGTACGGAGATCGGTTCGAGTTCATAAGATTCTCCAGCGTTCAGGATCAGGAGAATCATGTCGAGGACATCAGCCGAAGAGTTTACGAGTTTCTCGACCTCGTGCGTGTCTACACCAAGGCACCCGGCAAAAAGGCCGAACGGAGGGACCCGTTTGTCATCGCACGGGGCAGCACAGTCCTCGACCTGGCCGGGGTCGTCCACCGGGAACTGGCCGAAACTCTCAAGTTCGCCAAGGTATGGAGCAAAGATAAAACCGATGGCCTTGTGGTCGCCCGCGACTTCATACTCGATGACGGTGACATTGTCGAGTTGCATGCGGCATAATTACTCTGAACGTTAAACGATCGGAAGCAGAATGCAATCCACGATCAGAGTCGCTTTTCTGACGGCTATCATCACCGCAGCGGTGGTCTATGTCGCCCTTGAATCGCGCCGCCAGCCCGCCCCGGTCAACACCGCAGCTAACGACACTCAACCCGCCGATTTGACGATCATCGAACCTGCACCGATTTCCGTGCGTGACACGGAACCAGCGCCGGCTCCCGCCCCACTACCACAGCCAACGGCCAGCGACCTGACGACGGACGAACTCAACAACATCGATATTTACCGGAACCGAAGCCGCGGCGTCGTCAACATCACTTCGACGACGGTCAGTTACGACTTCTTCCTGCGACCTATTCCCGAGTCCGGATCAGGCTCCGGTGTCGTTATCGACAACCAGGGACACATCGTCACCAATTATCACGTCATCGAAAACGCCCAGCAGCTGGAGGTCACCTTATCGGACCTCGGCCGACATCCCGCCCGAATCGTCGGCGTCGATCCTAACAACGACCTGGCAGTCATAAAGGTCGATTCAGAAGACGTTCAATGGATACCAATCCCCTTCGGCTCCTCCGAAGCCTTGCGCGTAGGCCAGAAGGTACTGGCGATCGGCAACCCGTTCGGACTGGAGGGAACATTGACGACGGGAATCATCAGTTCGCTGGGCCGGTCGATACAGGCCACCAATGGCCGCGTCATCGAGGGGATCATACAGACTGATGCTGCGATCAACCCGGGCAACTCTGGTGGGCCTCTCCTCAACGCAGAAGGCAATGTCATCGGAATCAATACGGCCATCGTTTCTCCGTCAAACACCGGAAGCGTGGGCATCGGGTTTGCGGTTCCTGTGGAAACGGTGAACCGCGTCACCAACGATCTGATCACTTACGGGCGCGTGCGGCGGGTTTACATCGGCTTCCAGGGAATCAACCTGTCCGACTTCAGGGGACTCTCCGAAGCCCTGGGGTTGGAAACCGTTTCGGGTGTACTGGTAACCACCGTATTGGCAGGCAGCCCCGCGGCAGCGAGCGATCTACGTGGCGCCAGAGAGAGAGTCCGTGTAGGAAACTATCTCGTACCTACCGGAGGCGATGTCGTCGTCTCAATCGAGGGACGCAACGTCACCTCGATGAACGACGTCAACACGATTCTGGAACCGCGCCAACCGGGAGAACGGGTCGAGGTCGTCGTCCTCAGAAACGGTCAACGAACCACGCTGGGGCTGACGCTTCAGGAAGAACCGGGATAACCGGGTGGATTTTCTCAAATCGCGATACTGGGTTGTCGGACGCCGTGTCGCCTTCATCCTTATTGCCCTCGTCCTCGGCTATCGCTCCTACGGAGACTCTGTTCAAAACTGGTTCAGCGACCCCGACGCTTCCAATGAGATCGCCATCACAAAAAGCAGTTTCAGCCCGCACCCGATGGAGAACGGCCTCTGTGGTTTGTGAGTTTTCGAAACCAGAGCCGGGCGACGACTTATGACCGGATCCTTGTCGAAGCGACGTATATAGATGAGCTCGGAGAAACAACCGAGGTAGACCAGATCGTGATCGACCAGAGATTGGGACCCGGAGAAGAACATGATGTGGGCAGCCGTGATGCCCTGCCGCGTGACGGAGCCGTAACGGGCACACTACGCGTCGTGGATGCACGGATAGTGGAATGAGAAATCTACTGGAATCTTCCCGAAACAGGTGCTGAATTGGACGGATATAACGTAGCAATCCGCGTGGTCATGCTCCCCAAGGATACAAACCAGATGGGGACGATCTTTGGTGGCGTCATCCTGAGCCATCTCGATCTTGCCGGGAGCAATGAAGCACGCAGGCATAGTGCACAGAGATTCGTGACGAAGCTGATGGAAAACGTCGAGTTCGTCTCTCCTGTCTTCCTCGGCGACACCGTCACGTTTTATACACGGACCGTAAAAACGGGAAAGACGTCCGTCACAATCGAAGTGGAAGTCGAAGCAGAGCGCACCGGCCCCGCGGGGCACCATGAAACTGTCAAGGTTACGTCGGCGCGGGTTGTGTATGTCGCGGTGGATGACGAAGGCAAGCCCACGCCGATCAAATAACCGCCAACCCATTTGGATCAATGTCCGAAGCCCAACCCCTGAACTCGCGGCCCGTATTCCTGATCGACGCGATGAACTATATCTTCAGGGCGTACTATGGCATGCCGGACAGTATCATCGCCCCTTCCGGGATGAAGACCAACGCGGTGCTGGGATATCTGCGAACACTTCTCCGAATCATTCGGGAACAAGGGCCGCCGTATATGGCCGCAGCCTTCGAAGGCGCTCATTCCTTCCGACGTCAGATGTTCGCAGATTACAAGGCGAACCGTACCGCCCCACCCGACGATCTAAAGGTTCAGTTCGGGTATTGCCGACGTGTCACAGAGGCCGTGGGTATACCGGCTTTCGAGGTCGAAACTTACGAAGCAGATGACGTGATCGGTTCCATCGCAGTCCGCATGGCAGAGGCGGGTCACCCTGTGGTTATTGTTTCCGGTGACAAGGACCTGGCCCAACTGGTCGACGACCGTATCCGGATTTACGATCTCGCCAAGAACTCCTGGCTGGATGCAGCCGCCGTAAAGACAAAACTTGGTGTCGAGCCGTCACAGGTTCCGGATCTCTTAGCACTGCTCGGAGACTCGGTGGATAACATTCCCGGAATCCAGGGCGTCGGAGGCAAGACTGCCGGGAAACTCCTGTCCGTCTGCCGCACGGTCGAAGACATCCCGGAAGCAGACTTGGATCATCTGTCCATTCGCGGAAGGGACGTCATACTCAAACGCATTCGCGAAAACATGGATACGGTTCGAACAAGCCGTGAGTTGGCCCGCATACGGTGCGACGTCGACGTCGACATCACACCCGATAGCCTCCGTTATCGGAAAGGTAGCCCCGACGCGGTCATCTCCCTGTGCCAGGAGTTGGGCTTCGACTCCCTCGTCGACGATATACCCTTGCGTTACGACCAACCGGGGCTTTTTGATTAGTCTTCCATGACGGGACCGTCATCCCGATCCGAAAATAGTCGAAAACTGAGAGTTCGAATCAGAGCGGAACAATGGAACGTGCCCCCAGGCGCTCGACGAGAAATTGGCGGGCACCGTCGAGGTAGTCCTGACTCTTGGACTCCAGCGTGAGTTTGACACTGTAGTTCGGATTGGTGAACGTGGGATAGGAACCCAGGAGCAGGTCGGGAAACCTCTCCAGGACTTCGTGCAAAACGTCGGCGATATGGCCTTCCTCCACAGTCAGAAACATATCCTCGGTAAAGTAGGGATCCTCACGAAAGATTTCCTTGATGTGTTCGAACTTGGAAGCCAGGATCTCGGGCACGCCGGGAAAGATATAGACGTTCTCTACGAGGATCACCGGAAACCACATCCTGTTGTCCTGTACGAGCGAAAAGCCTTCAGGAACGTTGGCCATCCGCAGCATAGCGTCGGTCAAGTTCTCCTGATAGTATCCCCGGAGTGTCGTTTCCAGTTCGGGACTTCGGCAGATACCCCGTTCGAACGCTGCGGCAATACCCGCGATGGTAACGTCGTCGTGCGTCGGGCCGACGCCGCCCGAACTGAAAACATAATCGAACTGTATGGAGGCGCTTCGGATTTCGTCCCGGATAGCCGGGAGTTCGTCTGGGATCACCGACACCCTGCGCACGTCGACGCCCAGACTGCGGAGCTCTTTTAGAAAATAAGCAGCGTTTTCGTCCCGGGTTCGGCCAGACAGGATCTCGTTCCCGATGACAACGATTCCCGCTGTTTTCGACATGATATGGCTCAATATACCACGGCATCACGGCCCACTGACGCGCGACTGATCGTCGCCGCCAGCGACACGGACGCCAACCTCCTCTGGGCCACTCGAATGTTCACCCCCGACCCGTTCATATTCTTCACAAAGAACGGACGGCGATACGTCGTAATGAGCGATCTAGAGTTAGACCGGGCACGGGAACAGGCCACCGTGGATCACGTACTCGCCCAGAGTGAGTACGTCGAAAGATTGAGTTCACGGGGCATTACATTCCCCTCAACAGGACAGCTTCTCGATGAAGTCTTCCGAGACTTCAGGATCAAGAAAGTGCGCGTCCCCTGGAACTTCCCCATTTCGCTGGCGGACGAGCTGCGAGGGTTGGGCATTTCTCTTAGAGTGGAAGACGGAACGTTCTGGAGCCAGCGGGAGATAAAAACGCAGGAGGAGATCGGTCACATCCGCAACTCGCTGCGTGTTGCCGAAGCCGGCATGGAAGCGGGAATCGCCGCACTCCGGAGAGCAAACATTTTGAGAAACGGCTATCTGAACCTGGACGGCACACGACTGACGTCGGAAATATTGAAAGCCATCATCAACACGACAATCATGGAGCGGGGATGGGTTCCAAGCCATACGATCGTGTCTTCCGGGGATCATGCCGTGGACCCTCACAACGAAGGCAGCGGACCGATTCGCGCACACACGTCCGTCATCATCGACATCTTCCCAAGATCGCAAAAAACAGGCTACTTCGGAGATATGACGCGCACCGTTGTTCGCGGGCGGGCCTCAGAACGGCTGAAGCAGGCCTACCACGCAGTCGCCGAAGCTCAGAAGATCGGATTCAGAAACATCCGTTCCCGCAGCAGCGCCTACAAGATCCACCAGGACATCCTCAGCTATTTCCGGAGCCGTGGATTTCAGACCGGGCTCCAGGATGGTCGGATGCAGGGCTTCTTTCACGGTACGGGACACGGCCTTGGTCTCGACATCCACGAGGCGCCTTTCTTTGGTCTGAGGGCACGCAACAGGTTTCGAAAAAATCAGGTGGTCACCGTCGAACCGGGGCTCTACTACTCGGGAATGGGCGGTGTGCGTCTGGAAGACGTCGTTGTCGTCGGCGAGGCACAATGCAAGAACCTGGTTCGCTTTCCGAAGTTGCTCGAAATATGACCTTTAGGCATCATTGAAAATGAAACGTCGGCCTAAGCTCCGACCCATCGGAAAAGTAATCTGTTCGGGTGTGTTTTACCGCGGCCTGCTATATACTGCCGCTTCTTGAGGAGGGGAGCGCTTCATGCGCGTTCGATTCTGGGGAGTTCGCGGCTCCACGCCGACTCCACAGCGAGACAACCTGGAATATGGCGGGAATACCTCCTGTGTCGAAGTACGGACCGACGGCAACGAAATTCTGATCTTTGACGGAGGCACCGGCATCCGATTGTTGGGTAAAGAACTCGAAAAGGAATTCGACGGTTCGCGCATTCGGGCTCACGTGTTCTTCAGTCACTTCCATATCGATCACATTCAGGGTCTTCCCTTCTTCACACCACTCTATGAGGAGGAAAATCATTTCACCTTCTACTTTGCCGGGCGACGCGACGCAAACCTTGTGATGGACGCGTTAGCCGGGATCATGGCGAATCCCTACTTCCCTGTCGACATGTCCAAGCTGCCATGCATCCGTGACTATATCGATCTGGTGGAAGGAACTTTCCGTGTCGCAGACACGACGATCCTCGTGAAGAAATTGAACCATCCGCAGGGCTGTGTCGGATACCGAATTACGCAGGGCGATAAGGTTATTTCCTATTGCACGGATGTGGAACGCGGTCCGGAGTGGAGCGAAAACAACTTCAGGGATCTGGCTCAGGATGCGGATTGCCTCATCGTAGACGCCCAGTACACTCCGGAAGAGTACCCCGATCATGAGGGTTGGGGACACAGCACATGGAAGCAATCAGTCGAAAGCGGCGTCGCCGCCAACGCCAAGAAAATCGTCTTGTTCCACCACGACCCTTACCACGATGACAGCGTCATCGCCTCCATCCGCGAGGAAGCTTCCAGGCTCCATCCCGATGTGATCGCGGCCCGTGAAGGCCTCGAAGTCTCGATCTGAAAATTCCCGTTTCCTCCTCTGATACTGGAATTCACCCTACCCGAGCTATATAACAGTATGCGATGGCCCTTAAGTTTAAGGATTATTACGAAACGCTCGGAGTCGGACGAACCTCTAGCGCGGAAGAGATCAAGAAGGCGTACAGGAAGCTTGCGCGCAAGTATCACCCCGATGTCAACCCCAACGACAAGGCCGCCGAGGAAAAGTTCAAAGAAATCCAGGAAGCCTACGAAGTCCTCGCCGACTCGGGCAAGCGCCAACGCTATGACCAGCTTGGACCCAATTGGAAGGCCGGGGCTGATTTTACCCCTCCACCCGGATGGCAGGGCGGCGGTTTCCAGACCGATTTCGATATCGGCGACATTCTGGGCGGAAGAGGCGGTGGGTTCGGTTCGAGCCGAGGCGGTTTCAGTGATTTCTTCGAAGCTATTTTTGGGAGGATGGGCGGAGGACCGGCTGCGAGTGGCAGTGGAGGTGGCACTCGCGCCCGAGGCCGCCGGCAAAACCGCCAACAGGTAGAAACTGAGCTGGGCCTGCCTCTCGATCAGATGCATCGAGGCACGACGCGAAAACTGAACCTGCGGGTCAATAACCAGCAGAAAAGTGTGGACGTCCGGATACCTGCCGGCGCACGGGACGGCAGCCGTATCCGCGTGCCGGGAGGTAGCGTCGATGGGGGCGATCTTTACATTCGTCTGAAGATGGAGCCCGGATCACGGTTTTTGGTGGATGGAGATGACACAGAGATCGAAGTCCCAATCGCGCCCTGGGAAGCCGCGCTTGGAACGACGATGGAAGTCTCCACTCTCGACGGAAACGCAGATATCAAAGTACCTGCCGGAGTCAGTTCCGGGCAACGCATCCGCCTCAAGGGCCAGGGCCTTAACCGGCGGGGTGGCGGCCGGGGAGACCACTACGTTCGGTTGAAGATCGTCGTCCCAAAAGAGCTCAGCGAATCCGACCGGGAGCACTTCGAAAACCTCGCCAAGTCCTCAACGTTCAATCCACGGACATAACTGTAGGTGCGGTCTATGACCGCACAGCGCAAACGATTCCTTATGTTTCGTGCGCTCATAGAGCGCACCTACAGAAAGAGTTTGCGGCACTAATCAATACTGGTGAGAAAGGAAAGGGAGTTCGGTGACGATTGCTTTCTGAGAGTCTCCTTCAATACCGACTTCGACAACGGTTCCCGGCTTGTCCACGCCGAGCCTGATATATCCCAGCGCGATCGCCGACCGCAGCCGGGGCGAATACACACTGCTGGTAATCCGTCCCGAATCGCGGCCTTGGCTACTAACCTTCGCGTCGGGGGCGGGGATCTTCTCTCCTTCAAACTTCAAACCGATGAGACGGCGGTTTACGTGCCCAATGTATTTGATCTTGGCGACAACTTCCTGACCGATGTAGCAGCCCTTTTCGTAATCGATCCCCTTCTCCCCCAACTCGGGTAAAGTCGTCCTGGCATCAACGTCGGCGCCATAGGCAGCGAGTCCGGCTTCGATCCGGATACAGTCCCACAAATCCTTGTCTGCGATCCCGGCCCCGGACTCTACGAACGTGTTGCGGAGTCCGCCCACCTCGGGGGCGGGAACGATCAGGTCATAACCCAACTCGGCGCGAACCACGACCACCGAACCCATCGTGAGGTGCGCGTACGGGGATCCAAGTTCGAGACTCTGATCGGCAAAGTCTTCCAGGAGGGAGCGTGCACCGTTTCCAACCATGGAAAGAATCGTGAATTGAGACGATCGATCGAGGATTTCTGCATCTTCCATGATCAACAGCTTGTTCAACTCCTCGACACCCCTGCCGACATCGTCGGTCTCCAACTCGAGCCACAGCGTTTCTTCTCTCGCCAGGACCACCATCTGCGACAAGACCTTTCCCTGTGGACTCAGGTGTGCGGCGTAACAACCCTGTCCGCTCCCCGGACGCGCGACATCGTTGGAGACCATCCCTTGGAGCCAACTGACGCGGTCGGGTCCCCTCACTTCCACCAGACCCGTGTTTCGCTGGAAGAGAAGGGCGCCCCTCTCCAGTTCGTCGTAGAGTGTGTTGTTCATCTCCACCCTCAGGTGCTCCATGGAAACCGGCTTTCCAACCGGCAACATCGTTCTTCGATTATGGCAGAAAAAGGGACGGCAGGTCGTGCCTGCCGTCCCCGGAGGTCGCGAGAGATGTTACTCGCTGGCGGGTTCTTCACGCGCCGCCAGCGCGGCCAACGTATCTATGAACGTCTGGGCAGGATCAGGAATCGACAGGTTGCCGTCTATGAGGAGTTCGCGGGGATCTACTTTACTGCCATAAAGGCTTTCGTTCGCATCGTTGTCCGGCCTCAAGACCGCGCCTTCGAGCGAAATACCGGCGAACAGACCGCGACTCCGGGCATACGTCAGTATCTCCGCTCTAAACGTCGCGCTGGTTTCGGCGGAAACCGCACGGCCCTTGGGTCCGGCAGCGACGGACACGTCGGCTCCCAACGTTATCTGATCCCTGAGAAGATGATCAATGCTGTCAGGCGTCACAAACAACATCAGAACGTCGGTCGACTGGCCCCCGATCTGGAATCCGAAGCTGCCTCCGCTCACCGACAGCATCGACGGGGACCCCCACGGCCCGGTACCGCCCTCGGTTCGACACACAACGAGCCCTCGGCCGTAACGGCCTCCAAATCCGAAAGCCGCACGCTTCACAGCCGGAATCACTCCGACACACTCAGATCGCCGCAACAGGTCTTGAGGAATACCCCCATCCGGAGCACTGACAATCGCCTCCAGAATCTTCGTCGACTCCCAGAAACGATCAGCAACCTTCTCGTCCAACTGCGCGCTGGCAGGCAGGACCATCACCAGTGTTATACAGGCGGCGGTCGCAAGATATCGCATTAGGCCTCCTCGAAAACGATTGTACGTGACGCTACACCCAATTCTTGACTCATATGATTATCCTACACATAGGACGGATCAGGTCCTACGAAAGACGATAAGGTATTCACAAAAAGGGCCTTAAGTGGTCAGGATTCAACGGCCAAGGATGGGTATGACGTTCTCCTGAATCGGCGTGCCGGTCACCACCGGAGCGTCGTGGGACAAATAGACATCCACCTCGCTACGGACACCGAAATCGCCTTTCAGATACACGCCGGGTTCGATCGAAAAGCAGGTGCCTGCCATGAGTTTCCGGCTGTCCTCGGTTTCCAGATTATCGATGTTGGCGCCGTTGCCGTGGTCTTCTTCGTGGATGGAATGGCCGGTACGATGAATGAAGTAATCGCCGTAGCCGGCGCTGGCAATCGAGCTTCGAGCCGCGTCGTCGACTTCCCAGCCATGCAGGGTACCTTTCCCGTGACGATTTCGAACCAGCTCTATAGCCGCATCCCGGCCCTGGCGCACCACTTGAAATATCTTTTCGTGTCTGTCCGGAACGGATTCACCGACATAGCCGGTCCAGGTAATGTCCCCGTAGACGGCACCGGTGTCCCCCTGCTTCGCCCAGATGTCGAGGAGCATGAAATCGCCTTTCCGAACAGGTGCAGAGTGTTCGGCATCAGGCAGGTAGTGAGGATCGGCGCTGTGGGCGTTGATCGCGACGATGGGCCGATCTGAAGATACCAATCCCCGCTGGGCATATTGATCCCAGATGAACTCCTGAATATCGAACTCATTGGTCGTAATGCCGTCTCTCATTCGCCGCGCCGTTTCGTTGAACGCAACATCGACGATTTCGCGGAGATGGTTGACGGCAAACAAGTGAGTCTCCAACTGGACGTCAGTCCAGACGGCCTCGAAGACCTGAACCAGATCTGCCGAAGAGACAACCTCAACTCCGAAACTGCGGACCAGTTCCACCGTGCCGGCGTCTACCCGGGACACGTATGGAATGGCATTCAGAGGGGAGTACTGCATCGCCACACGCGGCGCACCCGATACCGGTGCACTCGACAATAGGGCCTCTCTGAGGTGCTCGTGGAGCTGTTGCCATGCCAAATAGTTGCGTTCTGCTCCCGGCAGAGTGTCCAGAACATGGGGCTCGATGATGTGAAGAATCTTCTGCGGTTCTCCCGCCGTGGGCACGAAGTACGCCCAGCGCCGGGTGGTAATCTGGGAACGATCCAGCTTGAGGATGTTCTCTGCGATCGGGTCGCTTCCCCGAAAACAATAGAAAAGCCAACCATCCAGCCCTTCGGCCCGAAGAGCTTGCTGCAGACTTTCGACTAACTTTTCATTCATTCTCGTACCTGCAGGGTCCGGCTCCCACCGCTTTATTGAAAACATCTCCGAAGTCCGTCAGAATACCCCTTTTTCCCCATCACCTGAGGAGATTATCGATGAATCGTGAGGGTGTCAGTCAAGGCCTCGGTCTAATTCCCAGCGGCGTTTTCGTCCTTGCGGCTGCGGAAGGGGATCAAAAGTCGGCCATGCTAGCGTCATTCGTCCAGCAGGCGCGCTTCGATCCGCCGACTATCGTCGTTGCCGTCGCCGGGGGGCGACCCATTCGGTCGATGATCAAAAACTCAGGGACGTTTGTGCTCGCCATCATGGGCCCCGACAGCAAAGATTCGCTCAACAAGTTCTGGAAAGGGGTTCCAGAGGGCGAAGACCCCTTTGAAGGACTCGGAACCCGCACCTTCGATACGGGAATTCCCGTGCCAGCAGATGCCATCGGCTTCCTCGAGTGCAAGTTCAAACAAAAAAACGAAGCCGGAGACCATATCGTTTTCGTGGGAGAAGTGACAAACGGTGGTCGGCTCGACGACGGCGAACCCATGGTTCGAATCCGAAAGAACGGTTTCGAGTACTAGCATTAGACCCCTGCCAATGGCCCATGACAAACACTTCCTGAAGGGCAAGAACATCGATCCTCCGCCCATTGGACCCGACACCTCACTGGTCGACCTTATCGATCAAACATTCAACGCTTACAACGCCGCTCGCTTCCGCGAAGCTTGTCATCTGTTCACCCAACGGATGCTCGCCGAAGACGTCGTCGTCGGTGTCAGCCTGTCGGGGGCAATGACACCCGCGGGATTGGGAATGGCCGCCATCGTTCCTCTGATGCGGGCGGGCTTTATCGACTGGATGGTCTCGACCGGAGCCAACCTGTATCACGACATCCACTTCGGAATTGGACTGGAAATGCATCGCGGCTCTCCCAACCTCGATGACCGTGAGCTCAGGGACGAAGGCGTCGTGCGCATCTACGACATCCTGTTCGAGTACGACGTCCTGGTGGAAACCGACAATTTCATCAAAAAGGTCGTCGGTGAGCCCGAATTCCAGACCACTATGAGTTCAGCCGAGTTTCACTACAAACTCGGCGGTTATGTCCTGGAACGCGAGCGCGTCCTCGGCATCAAGGACAAGTCTCTGGTAGCGACGGCTCACGAGTGCGGCATTCCGATATATACATCCTCTCCGGGAGACAGTTCGATCGGGATGAACGTTGCAGCCAACGCCTTGGTTGGATCCAAATGCCAGATCGACGTGAACGCCGACGTCAACGAAACCGCCGCAATCGTCTACGATGCAAAACAGAAGAACCTGAAGAGCGGCACCCTCCTGATCGGCGGCGGATCGCCCAAAAATTTCGTCCTGCAAACCGAGCCTCAGATCCAGGAAGTGCTGGGGCTGGAAGAAAAGGGCCACGATTACTATCTTCAGTTTACCGACGCCCGGCCCGACACGGGCGGCCTGTCGGGAGCGACACCGGCCGAAGCCGTCAGCTGGGGCAAGGTGGATCCGGACCGGCTTCCCGACGCTGTCGTCTGCTACCTCGATTCAACCGTCGCGGTTCCGCTTCTGACGGCCTATTCGCTGCACGGCCACCAAGCACGGACTCTTCGAAGGCTATACGATCATCGGGATCGGATGGTGGAAGGACTCAGAGAGATGTTCAAGAAACGATGGACCGACGATTCCGATCCGCGGCACATCAACAAACCGTGAACCAACGCTAAGACCCCATCGAATACATCGTTAAACCGGACAGGAGTTTCGGGAAGAAATCGGTGGATTTCTGCGGCATGACATCTCCTGCTAGCGCAATGTCCCGAACCTGTTCCATACGCGTCGGGTTCAGTAAGAAGCACACCTGCGCACGGCCCTCACCGACTTGGGCCACTGCGGCACTCAACCCACGGACGTATTTCAGATAACTCTCTCCACGCACGTCTTCCTCTGAAATATCCAGGCACTTTCCCAAAACCACCCAGTGGAGGATCACAACGTCGAGTTCGGCCTGAGCGGGTGTCACATCGGGCAGAACAGTCTGAAAATCGATGCCGTCCCGCAATTCAAGCACCGTAAAGCCGCTCTCTCCGGCCGTAGCCATTCCGATAGTCGGCCGGCCTGTGACTGCTTGAGCCAGACGGGCTTCCAGCCCTCCAACGTCATTGACTTCCGAAACTTTGAAGTACTCCCGGGCGCGTTCAATAAATCGGGCGGGTTCGTATGAAGTCAGGTTCGAGACCACGCGGTGCGTCGGAAGAATCGTCATTCCGGGACTCTCCATGTTGACCAGTGTGGTCATCAACCATTCGAAGGGTCCGGCGTTCCCGGCTCCCATTTCCCTTCTCTTCTCGTCGCGGAACGCCAGAGCCGTCTCGTATCTATGGTGACCGTCCGCTATCACGAGTTGCTTGTCCACCATCGCTGCCTGAATGGCACCGATTGCTTCGGTATCCGAAACGCGCCACAGCAAGTGCTCGACATCGTACTCATCACGAACCTCCACCTCAGGCGGGTCGGAGGCGATTGCATCCAGGACGGCATCGACGACTCCGGCAGGATCCGAATAGAGCAGGAAAACCTGACCGAAGTGTGTCTCGGTGTGACGCAACAGTTCAAGCCGGTCCTGCTTGGGTCCGGTCAGCGTTCGCTCGTGCGGAAAGACAACCTGGCTGGCGTAATCCTCCAGACGTGTCAAACCGATAAAACCTTTTCGTGTCCGGACCTCGGCATCGTCTGAAGTCCGAAAACGCTGGAAGTACGCAAACAGTGAGGGTTCTTCGGCCTGCTCGATGATGCCTTCCTGACGCCATGATTCGAGCGTGTCTGAAGCTCTTTTGTAGGGCGAGACGTCAGGATCGAGATCCGGTTCCGTTGCTGAACGGAGGATACGGACGAGGTTATTTGGATGCCGTGCCCTGTATTCGGACTGCATTTCAGGAGAAATCTTGTCGTAGGGTTGAGTGACGACACGCTCCACGGGTACTCGGTCTTTTGAATAGTGAAGCGACTTGAATGGACTGATCTCGGCCATTGGAAGCCGCAGATTTTACCATGAAGGAGATAAAAGTAGGGACAGGTCACTCCTTTTGCCAAAACTAGGAGTTCATTCCCAATCACCATGCAAAAAGAGTGACCTGTCCCTACTTTTTTCTTAATAAGATAGAAGCGTGGCCGAATCTGGAAAGCTGCGTGTTGCCGTTGCCGGAACGTCGTTCGCCGGTGCGGTACAGATACCCGTCTTTCAGTCTCACAAGGGAACAAAGGTCGTCGCTCTTTCCAGCGCCCGCCCCGAGCGGGCAACCGCTGTAGCAGCCGAACACGGCGTGGCTGGCGCATACACCGATTTCGAAGAGATGCTCGACACAGAGAAGCCGGACCTGGTCAGCATCACCACACCACCCCATCTCCACCACCGCATGGTTCTTTATGCGGCGAAAAGGGGAATCCACGTCCTGTGCGAAAACCGTTCGCCATGGACACGGCCGAAGCCGAGGAAATGCTCAAAGCGGTAACCGATGCCGGTGTCGTGGCCATGGTGGACTTTGAATTCCGCTACCTTCCGGCGCGTACGTTTCTCATGGATCTTCTGCGGCAGAACTATGTCGGCGAGATCCGAATGGCCGAAATGTCGTCCCATTTCGGGTGGCGGTCCGACTCCGGAGACGTCGGATGGAACTGGTGGTCTGACAGGCGTCGGGGAGGGGGCCTGCTCGGAGCGCTGGGCTCGCACTCTGTAGATTCAGTCCAACTGTGGATGGGAAAACCGCGGCGGGTAATGTGCTCTCTGTCTACCTTCGTAGGAGAACGCAGCGGGGAACGGGTTACCAGTGACGACGCATTTGTAATGGTGATCGAGTTCGCCACAGGCGCGCAGGCCACTCTGCACATGAGCGCAGTGGCGGGTGTCGAAATGTCACAGGTCGGCATTTACGGAAGCAAGGGCCAGTTGGTGATTCCCGACTATCGTGGCCTCTCGATCATGGGGGGGAAACGCAGTGCCCGGACCGTAGGAGAACTCACGATCCCACCTCGATACCAATTGCAGAAGGAGTCCGGCCATTCTCTCCGTCCCCCGTTCCGCGCCCTCGTCAACTCGCTCGTTGACGCCATCGAGAAGCGGCAGGATTCGCCGCATCCGAACTTCGAAGACGGCCTGATCAGTCAACGCATACTGGATGCAGCACGCACTTCATCGAAAGTAGGCGGTTGGGTCGAGCTGTGATCCGGGCAGTCCTTTTTGACGCGGTCGGCACTCTGTTCCATTCCCGT
Organism: Terriglobia bacterium; assembly: GCA_965218585.1. GTDB lineage: Bacteria > Acidobacteriota > Terriglobia > 20CM-2-55-15 > 20CM-2-55-15. The sequence goes on along the minus strand of CBDCLE010000001.1, from coordinate 206,067 downwards.
GGAACGATCGGAGAAATTTACGGGAACGTCGCAGCCGACTACGGTTTCCATTCCGACCCCGACGCGATTGACCAGGAATTCCTGCATCTGGTGAAGGCTCGGGGAATACCTATCGATAGAGCGGGCTGGAAGTCCCTGGTTGGATCAGTGTTTGCCAATCTCGGCCCGTTTCCCAGGTTCGATGACTTCTTCGAAGAAATCTACGAGGTCTTCAGGACCGAACAGGGGTGGCATTGTTACCGTGAAACGGTCCCCGTGCTGGAAACTCTAAAACAGAGCCAATACCGGATGGGCGTGGTTTCCAATTTTGATTCCCGTCTGAACGGTGTTCTGGACGATCTGAGGATTCGCCCCTATTTCGAGGCCGTCGTCACGCCCGACTCTTCCGGCTATGCCAAACCGGACACGCGAATCTTTCTGAGCGCTACCGACAGGTTGGGAGTGGCGCCTGCGGAAGCTCTTTTTGTCGGAGACGACATGAGACAGGATGTTCAAGGCGCGGCGCGAGCAGGACTCGAGAGCATTCTCGTAGATCGTCAGATGCCCGACACTCCCCGGGATGGGAAATCGATCCGGACTCTCGAAGAGATCTTCGGTATTTTGGGTGTCGGACAATAGCTGCATATCGCTTTTATTAAACGACTTGTCCGATTTAGAATGCCCTTCCCGCAGCCTCAAGAGCCATTCTCCACGATTTGGACTTGACGAAGATCAAGACCAAGATTTATTCTCTTTTTATATACCCGACCAAAATGATCGGCGATAGATTCGGTCGGGGTTAGAATAATCTGGAATACGGTGTGGAGAGAGGCACTTACGGGCACCGTCACAAGATACGATGTTCAGACTATCCAAACGAACCGATTACGGGCTGATCGCACTGAAGCACCTGGCTTTACATGATGAACACGCCTACAGTGCCCCTGAACTGGCCCGCACCTACAACATCCCATCTGAACTGCTGGCAAAGGTTCTTCAGCGACTGGTTCGCAAGGGTTTGCTCCAGTCCCATTCCGGTCCCAACGGTGGATATGCGCTGGCTCGGGTACCGCTGCTGATCAGCGTCATGGATGTCATCGAGGCACTGGAAGGTCCGGTCACGATGACTCCCTGCGAAGTAGGCGACGATTGCGAACAACTTCAGTTGTGTTCTATTCGGGATCCCCTCCGCAGCATCAAGGAAAAAGTGATGCAGGTTTTGGTGGAAACGACGATCCACGAACTGGCTGAGACCGAACTGCTGGAGATGAATGCTGAGAGAGGCGGGATAAGAATTCCAAAACCCCTGGAATTGGGAAGTCGCGATTAGGAGAAGCGAGGATGACGACTCTGACCGAACCCATTTACATGGACAACCAGGCGACGACGCCGGTCGATCCCCGAGTCCTGGAGGCAATGCTGCCCTATTTCGGGAAGAACTTTGGAAACGCAGCCAGCCGGAACCACCAGTTCGGCTGGGCGGCCGAGGAGGCTGTCGACAAAGCGAGGCGGCAGGTAGCGGCACTCATCAACGCGAGCCATAAGGAAATCGTCTTCACCAGTGGCGCGACCGAATCGGACAACCTCGCCCTGAAGGGCGTCGCTGAAATGTACAGCCAGAAGGGCGACCACATCATCACGTGTGTAACGGAACACAAGGCCGTGATCGACAGCGCGAAGCACCTGGAAAAGAAAGGCATCCAGGTGACCTACCTGCCCGTAGGAACCGATGGCCTGATCGACCTGAATGAGCTCAAGGAAGCCATTACCGACAAGACCATTCTGATATCGATCATGACCGTCAACAACGAGGTGGGCGTTATTCAGGACATTGCCGAAATCGGGCGGATCGCCAGAGAAAACGGCGTCCTCTTCCATACCGATGCTGTGCAGGCGGTCGGAAAGATACCGTTCGACGTGAACGAAATGAACGTCGACATTGCGTCGCTGAGCGCACACAAGATGTATGGCCCGAAAGGTGTTGGCGCAATTTACGTGCGCCGCAGAAATCCCCGTGTTCTGTTGAGCCCCATCATCGATGGTGGCGGCCACGAACGCGGCATGCGCTCGGGAACGTTGAACGTACCGGGCATCGTAGGTTTTGGCAAAGCTGCGGAACTCGCACTCGAAGAACTGGAAGAGGAGTCAGCTCGCATCTTCGGGTTGCGTGAACGACTGCGGAACCGGCTCGAGGAGAGCCTGGACGAAGTCTTTATCAATGGTGATCCCCAGCGGCGTATACCGGGGAATCTCAACATCAGCTTCGCCTATGTGGAAGGCGAATCGTTGTTGATGGGACTCGACGATATCGCTGTTTCCTCCGGATCCGCGTGCACTTCGGCAAGCCTTGAGCCCTCTTATGTGCTCAAGGCCATGGGCGTCGGTGAGGAACTGGCGCACACATCGATTCGATTCGGAATCGGACGGTTCAATACCGAAGAGGAAGTCGACTATACAGCCGACAAGGTAACCGAGACGGTACGCCGGTTGCGCGAACTGTCGCCGCTCTATGAAATGGTCAAGGAAGGCATTGACCTCAGCACCGTTAACTGGACAGCAGAATAGGGAAGGAGAGATCAGAGATGGCTTATTCAGACAAGGTTGTCGACCACTACAACAACCCACGCAACGTCGGTTCGTTTAAGAAGGAAGAAGAAGACGTTGGCACGGGGCTCGTCGGCGCCCCCGAATGCGGGGATGTGATGAAGTTACAGATCAAGGTCGATGAAGAAAGTGGTGTCATCGAGGACGCGAAGTTCAAGACGTTCGGTTGTGGCAGCGCCATCGCGAGCTCGAGCCTGGCGACGGAGTGGGTCAAAGGTAAGACTCTGGACGAAGCTCTCGCGATCAAGAACACCGAAATTGTTAAAGAGCTCAGCCTTCCTCCCGTCAAGATCCATTGCTCGGTACTGGCAGAAGATGCGATCAAGGCGGCCATTTCGGACTGGAAGGTCAAGCATCCGGAAGAAAGCAACGGGACCAACGAATAAAGAGACCCGCTCAAGCAAACATCATGGCGATTGAAATCACAGACCGCGCGGTCGACGAGATCAAGAAACTGCGTGACAAGGAAGGGATCGAAGCAGGCGGATTGCGCGTCGGCGTAAAAGGCGGCGGGTGCTCCGGACTTTCCTACAACCTGGGGTTCGAATCCGAGGTACGCAAAGGCGACAAGGTTTTCCAGCGGGAAGACGTAAGGCTGTTCTGCGATCTCAAGAGCTACATTTATCTGAACAACACAGTGCTTGATTTTGACGACGGTCTGATGGGAAAAGGCTTTGTGTTCATGAATCCCAACGCAACGAATACATGCGGGTGTGGAGACTCTTTCTCGATCTGAAAACGCCCCACTCTGGATCTCTAAGGGCCGTTCGACAACGGCCCTTTTTTCAGGTCCGCTAGTGGCCTGTCGCCAATTATGAATTACTTCGAAGTGTTTGGTCTCGACCCTGTGCTCCACATCGATCCAGGCGAACTAGAGAAGAAGTTTCACGAATTGAGCCGACAGTACCATCCCGACTATCACACGACGTCACCACCCGAGCAGCAGGATCGCGCGCTGCGGATGACCGCGCTGTTGAACGACGCCTACCGAACGTTGAGAGACCCAAGCAGAAGAGCCGGGTATCTCGTGCAGTCGGAAGGTTTTGAAGTCGACCCAAGTAAGGTGCCTCAAACCCTGATCGCACAGGTGTTCGAGATCAACGAAGAAATAGAACAACTGAAAACAGCCCGGGCATCAGGAGAAGACACCAAAGCGATCGCCACGGCACTCGAAGACTATGGGAAGCAGATTTCCCGGATGAGGCAGACCTACGACGACCGCCTCCAGAAGGCGTTCTCAGAATGGGACCAGCTGATTTCAGGACCGGAATCGAGAGACGAACGCAGGGCGCAACTTTCCAGACTGGCCGACATCATCTCCCATTCGGCCTACATACGGAACCTGGAACGGGACATCGAAAGCGAGGTATCGCAGTAATGGCAAGGATCGTAGGAATAGACCTCGGAACGACGAACAGCCTCGTCGCGGTCGCCGAGGATGGAGTCCCGAGGATCATCGAAGGGCCCGGCGGTCACCGCATCGTCCCTTCCGTGATCCATTTCGGTCAAGACGGGGCTGTTCACGTGGGTCACGCAGCCCAGGAAAGAATGTTCGACGATGCCCGTCACACTGTGTATTCAATCAAGCGGTTTATGGGGAAGGGGCTCCGAGACGTCATCGACGACCTGTCTCTGCTTCCCTTCAAAGCTTCAGCCGCAAGCGAGAACGTCATCCAGATAGAGACGCCGCACCGGACCTACACGCCGCCCGAACTATCGGCTTTCGTGCTTCGAGAGTTGAAACAGAGCGCCGAGGCGGAGCTCGGAGAGGAAATCACGAACGTGGTTATTACGGTTCCGGCCTACTTTAACGATGCCGAGCGGCAGGCGACCAAAGATGCCGGCCGGATCGCAGGCCTGGATGTCCTCCGCATCGTGAACGAACCCACGGCGGCCTCCCTGGCCTATGGACTCCAGGAAAAGAAACAGGGGATCATCGCCGTCTACGATTTCGGGGGCGGGACCTTCGATATTTCGATCCTGAAGCTGAGCGAAGGCATTTTCGAAGTTCTCTCCACCAGCGGTGACACACACCTGGGAGGAAACGACATCGACCAGGCGTTGATCCGTATGGTGCAGGAAGAACTGGAGACAGAACTTGACGGTCGGGGACTGCAGATGGTCCGCGCCTCTGTGCGCAGAGCCAAGGAAGATCTCTCAGCCTCCGAGAAGGCCCTGATCGAGTTGACCGAACTCAACTATACCAGTGAGCTGACCCGTGAGGAATTTGAGGTCCGCATCGCCCCCATCGTCGAGCGGACTCTGGTTCCCTGCCGACAGGCCCTAAAGGATGCCGGTCTGGATGCGGTGGCCGTGGACGAAGTTGTCATGGTCGGCGGTTCGACACGAATTCCCCTGGTCCGGAGCCGGGTCGAAAACCTTTTCGGACGGACACCGCACACTGAACTGAACCCCGATGAAGTTGTGGCGTTGGGTGCAGCCGTCCAGGCGGACATCCTGTCGGGGAGCCGGCGGGACACGTTGCTTCTGGACGTGACGCCCCTGTCGCTGGGCATCGAGACAATGGGGGGCGTGATGTCGAAGATCATTCCACGCAACTCCACGATCCCGGCCAGCGCGACCGAATCCTTTACGACATACGTCGAGGGTCAGACCAACGTCAAGATCCATGTCCTGCAGGGAGAACGGGAACTGGTCGAGGACTGCCGGAGCCTCGCAGAATTCGACCTGAAGAACATCCCGCCAATGCCGGCAGGACTGCCACGGATCGACGTCAAGTTCCTGATCGATGCAGACGGCATCCTGAGCGTCTCTGCCCTGGAGATGCGAACAGAAAAGTATCAATCGATCGAAGTGAAACCCACGTACGGCCTAACCGACGAGCAGGTCGAGACAATGATCCTGGAGTCGTTCGAGCATGCTGAAGAAGACATCGAGGCACGACTGGTTATTGAAGCCCGGAACGAGGCACGAACTGTCCTGGACGCATGTGAACGGAGTCGAAAGGAAGAAGAATACGTGCAGTTGCCCGACGACGAAAAACGTGAAATCGACGCCGCAGTGGAACACCTGGCCTCAAGCATGGACAAGGACGATCACCAGGTCATAAGAGACGCTATCGAGCAGCTCAATGAAAAGACGATGCGGCTGGCAGAACTTATCATGACGGCCGCCATAGGCAAAGCACTCAAGAACAAACGGGTCACAGAAATCCAATGAAGAGACCACTTGCTTGGACCGACACAGAAGACATCGCCATCGCCCTATGCGACCGGTTCCCTGAAACAGATCCGCTCGGTGTCCGCTTCACAGACCTCCACCGCTGGGCGACTGAAGTGGAAGATTTCGCCGACGATCCCAAGGCCTCTAACGAAAAGAAACTCGAAGCTATCCAGATGGCCTGGTACGAAGAATGGCAGGATCGTCAGGAATAAGAGCCGAACAACCGACGCCAGGCGACAAATTCTGCAGGGATAGGGTTTCTTTCTACGTCATGTTAAAGCGGGACCTTAAATTCGAGTATCATCGAGCGCTGCAACGTGCTCTAAATGTTAAAGACCCATGTATTGTTCTCGCTGCAACAACACCCACTGGGAAGCAACTAGCCCGCATGTTTCACCAGTCCGGCGATCAGGGGGATTTGGGCAGTAAGAATCGGATTCGGGAGGATCTGGGTTCGAATTGGGCATGTGTGGCGTGACTCGGCGGTGTCGACAAGCGGGAGTTGCTGCGTTTTCGGGTTCAGAAGAGGGTGACGAAACGCACTGAGACAAACCTCGGCGGAGCCGAAAAGAGCGAGTCGATTTTGGCGCAGGGGATCGGGTCGGTTCTCAGCAGCGCAGAGGAAGCGCCTGCAGGTTTCGATGGACGAGGGCAAAGACCTCGGCGTAGGGATAGGCTTCCGACATGGAGATCCAGATGTTGCGAACCGTCAGACGGACTTGAGCTCCGATCTTGAGGAGCTTCAAGCGGATCGTCTGGCACTGAGCGCGGGCCAGATCGGTATTCTTCAGTCCCAGACGGCGTAACGCGTGCAGGAGCATGTAGGCGGCCGAGGACAGATAGAGCCGGAGTTGATTGGCGCGCATGGTTGCCGCGCTGGTCCGGTCGGCGAATAGATCCAACTGCTGTTCCTTGATGCGATTTTCCATGTCGCCCCGCGCACAGTAAAAGTCTTCATAGAGGGCGCGGGCGTCCAGGCGTTCCGGCGACAGTGAGGTCACAACGAATCGAGGATTGGCGCCTTTCTCCAGGAACTCGGCCTTGCCGATGACGCGTCGGGTGCAGGTCCAGCTCTTCCGAGTGCGATACCGGAAATCGTTAAACACCCGCGCCGGTTTCCCGGTGTCGTTAAACTCGGCTTCGGCCTGACTCATCGATTCAGCGATCTCGCGCTTGAGCCGATCGTTCTTGGCCAGACCCACCACGTAATCGACCTGGTGGGCCTCGCACCAACTCAGCAATTCATCCCGGCAAAAGCCCGAGTCGGCCCGGATGATAATCGACACCTCCGGCCAGCTCTGCCGGATCTGGCCGATGATGCGGTTCAATTCCTCGACGGCGCCGTCCGCACCGTCGACATTGGAGCACCGCAACCGGGCGCATAGCAGATGCTCTCCCGAAAAGATGTAGAGCGGCAGATAACAGTAGTTGCCGTAGTAGCCGTGAAAGAACCGTCCTTCCTGATGGCCATGGATCGGATCGTCGGTCGCATCCAGGTCCAGAACAATCTCCTCGGGCGCCGATCCGTGAGCCGCCACAAATGCATCCACCATCCAGCGGTCGATCTTGTCCGGGTCCATGGCAATCTTCTTGTACCGCTCCTTCCCATCGACTTGCTCCCCGGTCAGTTCCAACCGGTTCAGCGTACACTTGCCCGCCAACGCTTTTCCCCGGTCTCGGGCCTGCCGCCGCTTCTCCCCCAGTGGATCGGCCTTATCCACCGCCACGGCCAGCATCGGATCGGTCCGCAGTTGGTTATGATCGTTCAGATCCTCGTAGCCCAGACAGAGTCCGTAGACGTGCTGCCCCAATAACTCGCTCACCGTGTGTTCGATCAACCTCGCGTCCCGGTAATCCCTGAAACACTCGGCCAGTCCGGCGATCAGACCCGTTCGCTTTTCCACTTCCCTCAACAGCAGAACCCCAGCGTCGGAGGTGATCTTTCCGCCGTCAAAACGCGCCTTCACTTTTCGTTGAAGAAGTCCGTGAAATTCGAACGTCGTTTGGTTACACTCTGTTCTCATAAGGGCCGTCTCCGTTTGGCTTGTTAAACGTTTATTTCAAAACGCTTTATGCCAGACAGGGCGGCCTTTTCTGGTCCTATTGGTGAAATATGCGGGCTAGCCTCAGGACATTGTCCGATCGCGGAGCCCTCACCTTGCTCCAGCGGCCGTTTCGATGTCTGAAGTGTGATCGGATTCAACGTGGTCCGGTGTGGCTCAGGACGGGACGAAGCCAGCGAGAACAGACTTGCCCCTCGTGCGGAGCGAGGGCCCACCGATCCCGGCGGCGTGGGTTGGAAAGATTGTTGCCGTTCTGGAAAGCCTATCGCTGCAGGGTCTGCAAGGAACGGTTCCATGCCCTGACTCTCCGAACCAGCTAGTGAAGTGTAGCACCCGTATAGGGACTATTTATCCTTCGCCCGAGTCGGCTTCCCAAAAAAACCGGTAACTGTTCAGTCCGAAGAGATCTGGTACCGGATCGTCACCGAGGCAGCGACCGAGACCTCACCGGGGGAAACAGGAGTGGGCGCGCCTTGTTGGAGCGACGCAGCCCGGGCCATCTCCATCATGGGTCTCTCGATCGCTACCGGGCCCTCGTTGACCGAAAGAATAGAAACCAGCCGGACGCCCAGAGCATCCGCCATCGCCTCTGCCTTTGCCCGCGCTTGGGCCACCGCATTCCCGAGGGCCGCCTGCCGGGAAACCAGATCGTCCTGTAATTCGAACGAGACCCCTTCAAGCTGGTTGGCTCCGGCCCCGAGCGCGGCGTCGATTACTTCGCCCACTCTGTCCAGATCCTCAACGCGGACGGTGACCGTATTCGCCGCACGGTAAGCAACGATCGACGGCGGCTGGTTTCCATCCGGACGCTGCCGGGAATATACGGGAGACAGGTTGAGCCTGGATGTCTGGACCTGGTTTTCCTGGATACCTGCAGCTCCCAGGGCGTCGACGATTCCGCCAGCAATTCCGTTGACTCCGTTCTGGGCCTCTTCGGCTGTGGGCGCCTGCCGGACCACACCCAGTCGCACTACAGCGAGATCGGGAACGACACGGACTTGGGCGCTACCCCCTACGGTGAGGACGGCATCAGAGTCTGCAGTAGACTGCGACCAGAGCGGCTGGACCGTCATCGTCAACAAAGCCAGAACCAAACCATGAAATCTCATCGAAACGCCTCCTGTGCCAACAACACTCGGTCATCTCTATTGCAACTAGCATACTTTGACGGCCAAACTGCCCAAAGGGTTGAATAAGAATCACGGGATGGAAAGGATCGCTGATCGAGGGTAGCGGAGCTTAAGCGGCCTCGCACATGGCGCTGTCGGGCGGCGACGTTGTGCACGAAATCAACTCATCCCTCCCGTTGGTCAGCAAAGCACACGCGTTGTTCCGGCCTGTATCAGTCGCTTCGTCCGCCGTCGTCCCCGAGGCGACTCGGCAGTCCATGCGGCCGTTGAAAACAACACAGACTTCGCAGGTCACCGAAGCGAGCGCCATAGAGGAGTAAACCAGATACGCGAGGAAACCTGCCCCGAGGAGAAGAGGTATGGCTACTTTCAAGGGCTTGGACATTACTGAAGATTATAGACGCGCTAACTTGGCGGTTCCATACCGTAGTCGGCAAAGGTGGCCCGGCGGCCTTCCAGGACGAATTTAGGTGGCAGGCGCAGGTCCCACACAAGGCCCATCCAACTCAGGATCTTCAGAACGTAATAGCTGGAGTCGATCTCCCACCAGAAAAAGCCGTTGTTCGCTGTAGTCTCATAGTGGTGGTGGTTGTTGTGCCATCCCTCTCCACCGGTCACAAGCGCGACCAGAAACGAATTCCGGCTTGTATCCGCTGTCTCGTAACGTCGTCTGCCGAACAAATGCGTCACCGAATTCACAAGAAACGTCCCGTGAAACAGGATCACGGTCGAAAGAAGGAAACCTCCCACCAGAGCGCTCGGACCGCCGATGAGGTAACACGCGGCTCCGAGCATTATCGGAGGTACAAGATAATGTTTATCGATCCAACGGATTTCCGGATATTCAGCGAAGTCTTCAATCACCTCGAGGGGTGTCCGACTGTATTTCGGGCAAAGAATCCAGCCGACATGACTCCAGAAGAAGCCTTTCTTCGGGGAATGGATGTCTTCGGGTTGATCCGAATACCAGTGGTGGTGACGATGATAGCCGGCCCACCAGAGAACACCTTTTTGGGCCGCAGTGGCTCCACCGAAAGCGAATAGAAACTGCATGAGGCGACCCGTCTTGTATCCACGATGGGCAAAATACCTGTGGTAGCCGGCAGAAATAAAAAACATTCGGCCGAAATACAACGCCACGCAAAGCGCCACATCGACCCACCGGATGCCAGTCCAGATCAACAGGATCGGACTGAGATGAACAAGGAAAAATGGGATAGAGCCGAACCAGGAGATCCGTTCGTCTTCAGCAAGGAGTACTTTTCCACTCATTGGGGAATACCTTCCGTCGTGTATCTGGTCAACAATTCCCCGAGCGGCTGGTGAGCAGCCCGAGCACGATTACTGTAGCCGTCGATGAACATCAGCTCGAACAAACTGCACATTATAGCACCCGGAAGTCCTTGACAGGCCTTGCATTTCGAGCTCATGCTCCCCGGGATCAACTGTTGGCTGGAAAACTAGTGGGTGCTTGCGGGCGCCATTTCAGTCACCTCAAGCTCTGGAGGCTCTACACCAAAACAGTCTTCCATGATGTGGCGAATCTCTCTGATATCTGACCTGGACGGAAGACCCCAGTCATCCCTGTAGTGGAACACTTCGAAAAGAGAAGACGCGCCGAACCGACCGTCCAGAATCTCGATATGGGCATCGCTGAGCAACGCAGGGTGGCATACGCCGCAAGCCCGGGACACAGCGGTCAGTTCCTTACGCAAAGTGCAGATATACCTGGCCAGGCGTTGGGACTTCACTTTCGGGTCCAGCCCGCGCATGAGCCACCTGTTCTGAGTCGCTACTCCAGTGGGGCAGTGACCGGTGTGGCATCGTTGTGCCTGTATGCAACCGATCGACATCATCGCCTCCCGCCCCACTGCGACCATGTCGCACCCCAGAGAAAAAGCCAGGATGGCGGCCTCGGGAAAACCCAGCCGGCCGGATCCTATGAAAACGACACTGTCGGCGATTCCAGCTTTAGCAAACTCGCGATAGACGCGGCTAAAACCCTGCTTGAAAGGCAACGCGACATGATCGGTAAACACCAGCGGTCCTGCACCCGTTCCACCTTCACCGCCGTCGATCGTGACGAAATCGACTCCCCGGCCCGTCGTCGACATTTGGTGGGTCAACGCTGTCCAGAAACCAATATCTCCAACGGCCGACTTGATGCCAACGGGCAAGCCCGACTCATCTGCCAGAAGCTCTACAAAGTCGAGCATGCTGTCGACATCGTTGAATTCGGCATGACTCGATGGACTCGCGCATGTCTGTCCAACGGGTATGCCTCGTATCGCCGCGATCTCGGGAGAGACTTTGGCTCCGGGCAATAAGCCGCCGATTCCGGGCTTCGCGCCCTGGCTCAGCTTTATCTCGATCGCCCGGATTGGAGCCGAGTTAACCGTTTCCACAAACTTTTCCATGGAGAATCGCCCGCGCTCATCGCGGCAGCCGAAATAACCTGTGCCAATCTGCCACACCAGATCGCCACCCTTCATGTGATACGGCGCAACACCGCCCTCTCCCGTGTTCTGAAAACACTCCGCATCGCGGCTTCCCAGATTGAGGGCTTCGACGGCACGACCACTCAGCGAACCGAAACTCATTCCCGAAACATTCACAATCGAAGCCGGACGGAATGCTTTTTTCCGGTCCCGTGCAGCACCGAGAACCTTGGCGCACGCCACGGGATAGTCCGGGTCGTAGCCGTTACTTCCCGGACCTGGCATCGCCAAAGGAAACGCCGAGTGCTTGATGATCATGTAGTTAGGTGACAGCTCGAGTTCGTCGTCGGTGCCGAACCCGCGATAGTTGTTCTCGTTCTTTGAGGACGCATAGATCCAGGAGCGCTGGTCGCGGCTGAACGGACGCTCTTCGTTGTTGCTTGTGACAATGTACTGGCGGAGTTCCGGGCCGACGGCTTCAAAGAGATAACGGAAGTGACCGATGATGGGATAGTTCCGGAGAATGGCGTGCTTGTGCTGGATAAGGTCGTAGAGGGTTACCAGTACGAGAACGACCCCGATTATGGTCAGAATCCACATCTGCAGTTCATGGGGACCGAGCGCCCGATCCTGATTTGATGGTATGCCGCCCGACATCGGGGCGTCAATCGGCTTTGGTCGGTTAACTGACTAATCTGAGCGGGAGGGGTTCCTCAGCGGATCCGGAAAGCATGTCGCTATGGACGCCGGGTATCAGGCGGCAAATCTCCTCACGCTCTTCCCTGGACGGGAGGCCCCAGCCCTGACGGTATCCAAATAGCTCAAAGAGAGGGGAGGTTCCGAAGCGTCCATCCATAATTTCGACATGGTTGTCGGTCAGAAAAGCAGGGTGCCCCACGCCGCAGGCGCCCGCCAGCGCTGAGATTTCTTTCCGCAGAGTGCATATGTAATTCGCGAAGCGGTCGGCTTTCAAGGCCGGGTCGAGGCCCCGAACCAGCCACTTGTTCTGGGTGGCAATTCCAGCAGGACAGTGTCCAGTGTGGCATCGTTGTGCCTGAATACACCCCATCGACATCATCGCTTCGCGCGCAACTGCGATCAGGTCGCAGCCCAGTGCAAAGGCGAAAACTGCGGCTTCAGGGAAACCGAGTTTTCCCGAACCGATGAAGACAACGTCTTCGTGAACACCCTGGTCGGCGAACTCTCGATAGACCCGGCTGAAACCATTCTTAAACGGGAGAGCGACATGGTCGGCAAACACCAGGGGAGCCGCACCAGTTCCGCCTTCACCGCCATCAACCGTAACGAAATCGACTCCGCGGGTACCGGTCGCCATCTCCCTTGCCAGCGTCGTCCAGAAACCCACGTCTCCGACTGCCGACTTGATCCCCACCGGCAGGCCACTGACGTCGGCCAGCTCCTCTACAAAATCCAACATGCTGTCCACGTCGCTGAACGCGCTATGCGTATTTGGACTGGCGCAGGTCTGGCCGACGGGAATTCCTCTGGCTTTCGCGATGTCTTCAGTCACCTTCTTCGCGGGAAGGACACCGCCCAGGCCGGGCTTCGCACCCTGGCTTAGCTTGATTTCGATGGCCCGGATCGGATGGGCAGCCACCGTGTCCCGGAACCGTTCCATTGAAAAACTACCCTGCTCATCGCGACAACCAAAGTAGCCGGTTCCGATCTGCCAGATCAATTCTCCCCCGGAGAGATGGAAGGAAGACACACCGCCCTCTCCCGTATTGTGCAGGCACTCGGCTTTGGCGGAACCCCGGTTCAGGGCTTCGATCGCCGCTCCACTCAGGGATCCGTAACTCATGCCCGAAACATTGACTATCGATGCGGGGCGAAATGCTTTCTGGCGGCCCCGATGCCGGCCAAGAACCTTGGCTGACGGAATCGGGTGACGCTCGTTGTAGCCGGGATCTCCCGGATGGACACTGGGCAGGGGAAATGCCGAATGCTTGATTACGATGTAGTTGGGAGAGAGCTCGAGCTCGTCGTCGGTACCGAAGCCGGAATAATTGTTCTCCCGCTTCGACGACGCATAGATCCAGCTTCGCTGGTCCCTGCTGAACGGGCGCTCCTCGTTGTTGCTTGTAACGATGACTGCCTGAGCTCCGGTCCTATGGCTTCGAACAGATACCGCAGGTGCCCGATGATGGGATAGTTCCGAAGTATGGCGTGCTTCCGCTGCACGACGTCATGGACTATGACGCCTCCGAGAAACAACACGAGCAAACACAGGACAATCCACATCTCAATCTATCTAATCGTCTCCAATTTGACCGAACTTCAGTAGTTTCAGCAGGAAAGAGCAGGAGGAAGGAGGGAGAGAATAGAGGGAGGGGTGTCGGCGGAGACACCCCTATCTAATTTACATTCAAGCAGATACAGTCATTTCGGCGGGTTCCAGAACGGATACTGGCCCCTTGATTCCACGAATCTCGGCATGCGCGACGAGATAAATAGTCCGGAGGGCAGCGGAGGAGTGCACCAGATACCAGGCGGTCGGAGTCACGACCTCGTAAAAGCCCTCACGATGGCTGCTGAGGGTCACTTCTCGATCAGACCGAATATCACGCCTCAACGCCTCAACCTGTGCTTCCAGACCCGGTTTCAGCGATCTCAGCCTGTAGCCGTTCTCGGTATCCAGTTTCTTCAGTTCTCTCCAAACCATGACTCCTCCTCGCTTGTCGCTTACTACTTGTCTCTTCGTATATGTATGAGACTGTCCGAGGAGGATTCGGGTTGAGAAAAAACTGTAAAGAAGCCGTTAACTCAGGTGGCCAAAGCATCCGACACGCCGGGAACTTCTCCCGAACCTGCGGGTACGGTAAACGCGGCTCCGTCGAAAGCGTCGCCAATGGGCTCGTAGGAACCACCCAGATGTTCGGCAAGAAAGGCCTCCGCCACGGCGTAGAATGCCTGGCGGTTTTCAGGTTTGGCAAACCCGTGACCTTCCTCCGTAAAGAGCATGTAACTGACGGCAATCCCCTTCTCTTCCATCGCCGCTACAATCTGGTCGGATTCTACCTGTTTGACACGCGGGTCCTGCTTCCCCTGAGCAATCAGGAGAGGTCTCGAGATTCGATCCACGAAAAACAGCGGCGACCGGGACTTCAGGAACTCGCGACCCTCGGGCGTGGTGTAGTCACCCGTCCGCACCTTCATGATCGACATCAGCGGAACCCAATACGGGGGCGGATTCTCCATCAAAGTGATCAGGTTAGACGGCCCCACGATGTCGACACCGCAGGCAAACACTTCCGGTGTGAAAGTTAATCCCACCAGAGTCGCGTATCCGCCATAGCTGCCTCCCATGATCGCGACTTTGTCCTTGAGAGCTATCCCTTCGGCCTGGGCCCAGTTGACAGCATCGATCAGGTCGTCGTGCATGGCCGCGGCCCATTCCCGATTCGCGCCATTGATAAAACTCTTCCCGAAACCGGTCGATCCCCTGTAGTTCACACTCAGCACCGCGTAGCCCCGGTTGGCCAACCACTGGTGCTGCGAGTTGTAGCCCCAGTCGTCGCGGGCCCAGGGCCCTCCATGGACGAGAAGGACCATCGGCAGTGGCCTATCCGGACGGCCCCGACCATCCGGGTCGCTCGAAGCAGGCAGAGACAAGTAACTGACCAACTCCAGCCCATCCCGCGCGGAAATGATTTCCGGATGCATCCTGACCAGCGGCAGGTTCTCCAGTTCAGGCTGACTTGTGAACAGAAAACGCGCCTCGCCCAGGTCACGGTCGTACAGATAAAAACGAAGCGGACCGGTATCCATCGCATACGCAACCGTCCACTTGCGATCGTCTAATGTACGGCTCGTGATCGTGAGTTCCCCATCGGCAACTCCTTCCAGATAATCAAGGTCCGATTGAATCGCCGGATCCAGAACCTTCCATTCCTGTCTTGCATGGGTAAACGTGACAGCCTGCACGTTCTTTTCGGTGGGATGAACTATGGCGCCGTCGATGTCGGCCCGTTCGCCCTCGGCCAGGAGTTCTTCCTGCCCCGAGGCCAGATCCACTGCCTTTAGCGCACTCTTGTCGCGATCCCGACTGTCGAGCAGATAGTAACGGTCTCCGGATTTGTCAAAACCCATCGGATGGGTCGTCATAGCATCTACGGGATCGATCCTGGCAAACTCCTTCCATCCGTCTTTCGTGTCCGGCTTCAGATACTGATGTCCGGCATCAGGTGTAAACGTCAATGCGAAACGAACGCGATAGTCGTCGTCGCACATGAAACCTGCAAAGCCCGGGTTTTCCTGAACAAGGGTCCTTTCTCCCGTAGCGACATGCACCTTATACACATCGTGAAGACGGGCATCCCGGTCGTTGATACCCACGAGGATTTCTTCGGGAGATCTGGAACTCACACCCTGGATGCGGGCCGCGATCTTCTCGAAGGGAGTCAGATCCACTATTTCTTCCGAATCCACATCGACCCGGTAGATGTGCCAGTCTTCATCGCCGTCCGTATCCTGTGAGTACAGGATGTGCTGGTTGGTGTGTGCCCAGAAAAACGACCGGATGCCGCGATGCGTGTCTCGGGTCACAGGCTTTCGGTCGGCAGGGGCCTCGACAGGTCCGACCCATATGTTGAGCACACCGTTTACCGGAGCCAGGTACGCCAGGTGACGCCCATCCGGGCTGATTCTGGCATGGGCTTTCTCGGGGTTGCCAAAGAGTTGTTTTCTAGAAATCAAAATTTTTTCCGTGAAATTCAGGACAGAGCCCTATTTCCATAAATTCACCTCACCGCGAGGTTATCGCTGTCTACGGAAATAGGGATCAGTCCCTGGAATTTCCCGCCAAACAGCTTATAAGTTTTTTCCTCGAGGGGTCAAACGGTCAGGCTAATATAGGAGCACCTTTCTGCAGGGGGCATACAATGACGATCTTCAGCAAGAGCTTTGCCGAGTACATTCAATTTCAGAAGGTTCTGTTTGGAGTAACGCTCGCGGTAGGCCTGATACGCCTGGTGCTGTCTGTTGCGGGCGCTGACGCGCTCGCCCGATTTTTCAGCATGAACGTCATGGCATTGGTGGGCCTGGTCTTGTTTCCGATCATGGTTTATACGAAAGGGTTCGGCGGCTACAAGCAGGTTCTGGTCCTGCTCTCGCTTCACCAGGTCCTGATCGGGGGCGTCATTACTCTGGGAATCGCTATTGCGCTTGTGACGGGATCAAGCAACGTATTCGTCATGCCCGAAGTAGGCTCGGCCGGGGCTGAAATCGGACACGCGGCCTTCCACCTGATCGGTGGGCCTATCTTTGGCCTCGTCCTCTGGCTGCCGGCGTCAATCATCCTATTCATCACAAAACGAGCCGTCAGTACTCCGGCTTAGCCAGAATCAGGGTTCCGGCATCTTTTCTTCGTCGCTCGTCTGTGGACGGCGCCACGTGGCTTCCATAAGCCTGGTAACGACTTCCTTTTCCCTCATCCGACCCCGGCGATAGACACGCCACAACTTATGTACTGAGAACAGAAGGATCGCTATCAGAAGCCCGAGGGTTGTAAACGCAATAGTCGCCATAATTCGACTAACAATATACAGATTCGGGTCTGACGCTCAAGCACTTCGTGTCCTCTCCGCACCTGAACACTCGATCTTCCTCAGACGTCCCTGAGCCCGAACAGTTTGATCGCGTTCGTACGCCCGATCTTGACCCTGTCGGATTCACTGATGCTGGCCACGTCGAACCAATCGGCAGCATCGCCTATTTCTTCAAAGGGGTAGTCGGTCGAAAACAGCAGGTGGTCGGAGCCGACTTCGAGCAGGGCGTCGATCAGCGTTTGCGTCCTGAAATTGCCGGCCGTCGTGATATGAAAATTGGTCCGGAAATAATCGCCAAGAGGCTTCTTTGCCGGAATGCCCTGGGGAGACTTCTTAATCCTATGGTCCACACGCCAGATGCTGTAGGGCAGACCCTCCCCCAGATGTCCCAGAATGATGTTCAGGCGCGGATGCTTGTCGAATATCCCACTGGCCATAAGACGCAATGCGTGGATCGCCGTTTCGGCACCAAAGGACCAGGAAGGCCCCAGAAACCAGGGGTGGCCTTCATACACCTGTTGGCGGCTGGGGATCGGGTCCCGGGGATGCAGATAGAAAGGGACATCCAGACTCTCCACGGCTTCCCAGAAAGGCCAGTAGCGCTCCAGGTCCAGGTAGAGGGCCGAATCCTCTTCGTTAACTTGGGAAAAGCCGTTCACCAGAGCACCCTTGAAACCAAGTTCCTTAATACAGCGGTTCAGTTCTTCGATTGCGGCATCCGGGTCCTGCATCGGAAGGGCAGCAAACCCCTGAAATCGATCCGGTCTTTTCGCAACCTGTTCAGCCAAGAAATCGTTAGCGATCCGTGAGACTTCGATCGCTCGCGCCACGTTTGGGATGGCCTGGATCGTGGGAGCATTCAGCGACAGGATCAGCATCTGGATACCGTGCTTATCCATCAACCCGATACGTTTCTCATGAAGGTCCAGAAGACGTCCCCGCAATTCGTTCCAAAAATCTGCGGGCATGAACTGCTTGGAGTCGTTCAAGGTCTCTTCGACTGCAAAGTGCTCTTCCAGTCCTATCTTTCCGTCCATATCAGTCTCCCATCGGCTCGATTGCTGTCTTGTAAGCTCGGTCCCAACTCCCGCAGTATATTACACACCCAGTTCAACTTCCGTCTCTGGACTCGGGCAGGAAAAGGTTATATCTTTCCGTATCAACAGGCTGAAACGGTAAGCGAAGAGCAGACGAGCAACAGGAGGATATTTGAAATGTTGAAGCACTTGGCGATCCTGTCGGTAGCGACGCTGACTGCGCTGACGATCATGGTAACTCCAGTGGAGGCCCGGCAGGCCACTTCCGCGACTTCCAATGACGCCACAGCATGTGAAGCCATGCTTCGGACGCCCACTCTATCGATTACGCAGGCTGTGATCATGCCAGCCTCCGGATCAACTCCGGCATATTGCTACATTCAGGGAACCATATCCGGCCGGATTCGCTACCACATGCAGCTGCCCCTGGCCGCTGACTGGAACGGACGGCTTCTCAATGTCGGAGACGGCGGCAAGGATGGAGATCTAGACCTGGCTGATCATCGATTGGCCGAGGGCTACGCTGTAGCAAACTCCAACATGGGCCACGACGCCGGCACATATCCGGGCGCCTCGTTCGGAAGCGACGGTCTCGCCTCTGTCATCGATTTCGGCTACAGGGCTATTCACCTCACCGCCAACGCATCGAAGGCTGCCGTCCGGAGCTATTACAACCGGGCGCCTGAATATTCCTATTTCGAAGGTTGCTCTACAGGAGGACGCGAGGGACTCATGGAGGCCCAGCGTTACCCGGCCGATTTTGACGGGATCGTCGCCGAGGCACCCGTCTACGACTACCAGACACTGAACGCAAGCCACGTATGGATGGCGCAGCAGGTGTTCCGGGACGACTTCGCAGCGAATCTGGCTTTTGACCGAGACGGTAACGGCGTACCCGAAAGCGTGACCAAGATCGACATCCTGAGAGACGCGGTCATCGATCAGTGCGACGCTCTCGACGGCATCACCGACGGCCTCCTCTCAGACCCGCTGAGCTGCAATTTCGACCCGGAACGCGACCTGTCCGAATGGATGTGTCCGGCCGGAGTCGATGCAGACGATTGCTTTACCGGACCGCAGCTCAAGCTGATCCAGGATTTTTACCGCGGCCCACAGGACAGCAGCGGCGTTCAGTTAATGAAGGGGCTCGAATTCGGTTCCGAGTATGGCTGGGCACGGAACGTGTACGCGAACGAAGGCAACAACATGACGCCATTCCGGCTGATCTATGGCCTGGATCATGTCAACTACCTCTTCTACGAAGAATCTCCAGGTGTACCAATGCCCATCCGGAACGACATCACGCAAATCCCCGACAAAAGCGCCACGCCTCCCGAGTTCGCCTGGTGGGAGTTCGACATCGATGATCTTACCGCAGGCAGGGCCGACTTCATGATGTCGATCACCGACGCAAAAGATGCCGACCTCACGCGGTTTCTCAACCGCGAAGACGGAAAGCTTCTGATGCTGCACGGATGGGGCGATTCCGAGGTCCAGCTGCAACCCACGCTGGACTACTATCGGTCAATGGTTACGACGACGTTTGACGGCGATCTCGACGCAGCCCGCGACAAGGCCCGCATGTTCATGGTGCCGGGTATGGGTCATTGTGGCGGCGGTCCGGGGCTGGACTCTTTTGACCGCCTGGCTCCACTCGTGGATTGGGTTGAAAACCAGAACGCGCCGGACTTCATCGTCGGAGAACATCTCACTGGCGGTGTGGTCGACAACCAGCGAAAGATCTGTGCCTATCCCGAAATGGCCGCCTACGTCGGGCCCGGCGGAGGACAGGACGATCCTGCAAACTGGGTGGAAGGCAACTTCGAGTGCCGTTAGAAGGGTGACAATCCAAGCTCCCGATCGTCCCCGGGCCCTGGTCACAGGTGCTTCCTCGGGCCTGGGTCGCGCCTTCGCCGAACGCCTGGCTCGGGACCGGCATGACCTGATCATCGTCGCGCGCCGGGCCGATCGCCTCGAAGAACTCTCAAGACGACTCGAGGATACCCATCGCGTTCGGGTCCAGGTCGTTGTAGCCGATCTCTCGGATCTGAAGCAGGTCGGTAGCCTCGAAGAACGCATCACAAACGACTCCCCGTTAACACTGCTTGTGAACAGTGCGGGTTTCGGAGGTTTCCGGCCTTTCGTAGAAATGGCGGCAGACGAGGCTGAACGATTGATCACAGTTCAGGTCACAGCAGTAACGCGTCTGACACGAGCCGCCCTGGGAGGAATGGTCCGTCGGGGCAAGGGTGGAGTGATAAACGTGTCTTCGCGCCTTGCGATGAGCGCTGCAATGGGATCTCCACCGATGCCTCCCCGCGTGGTGTACGCAGCAACGAAAGCGTACGTCAACACGTTCTCGCAGATCCTGCAGTCCGAGCTTGAGGGAACAGGCGTCCGTGTACAGGCACTCTGCCCGGGCCTTACGCGAACAGAATTCTTCGAGACAATGGGCGTGGATCCGATGTCTCTTCCCGCAGCCGAGATGATGGACCCGGACGACGTTGTCGGGGCCTCCCTGGCGGGACTGGCTTTAGGAGAGGTGATCTGCGTCCCTTCGCTGGACGATGCAGACCTTCTTGCTGAAGTTGATCGAGGAAACCTCAACGTGTTCGAACACAGCAACAGGAGTGTGATCGCAGAACGCTACACCTCGTAGTCCAGCATCAGCCGCTCGCTCCTGGCTTCCTTAACGAACGGTTGGACCTCTTTGTGGGCAGGATGAGTCAGAAAGGCTTCGAACGCCTCGCGCGATTCGAACTCAGAATAGAGACCGGCATCGGCAGACTCTCCCGCTCCTCGGAAATCGATGCCAACCTCGGCCTTCAAGAGACCCGGCACGACACCGACCAGGCCTTCCAGCTTTTCCTTTATGGCTATTGCGTTCTCGTCTTTACTTCGCCCGTTCGCGTTCTCTTTGAGTTTCCACATGACGATGTGTTTGATCATTCGCTTTACCAAGACCTATGAAAGTAGCGTTCACTAGACAGACGCGGTTCCGTACGGATTGCCCGCGGCCAGATACGCTTGATCTATGAGGCGGACGGCAAGATAACAGTCGCGAAGCCCTACGGGAGGCTTGTCCCCCTTAACTAGAGCTCCGACTATCCGTTCAAGCACTGAGGGCTGCACATCAAATGCAGGCAGAGTTTGCTCTCCATTTGCCGTGTACAGTTTCAACGCTCCACGCTCCAGTTTCAAAATGCCGTCCTGAAAGTCTATCTTCATTTCTGCATCACGCCCGTCGGCAGGAAATACATTGCCGACTTCAATCGTGCCCAGTACCCCGCTCCCGGACCGCAGCATCACCGTGGCATAGTCCTCGACTGCCTGCTGATGGGTGCTCCAGCTGAGCTGCGCTCCCGTCACTTCGATATCTTCGCCCTCTCCTGTCAAGTACACGAAACAATCCAGTCCGTGACTACCCAGATTGCGAAGGCATCCACCATTAGAAGATTTCGGGTCCAACATCCATGCAGACCCCCAAGGTTCGTAACGGGCCGACGTCGGCCGGTTCAGCCGTGAATAAAAGTGGCGCATTGGACCCAGAGATCCATCGTCCAGCAGTTTCCGCGCGTGTTGGATAAAAGGAGAATAGCGGAGCAGGAACGGTACGGCCGCGAACGTGTCCTTCGCATCGGATCGCTGAACCAGACCCTCCAATTCCGTTGCATTGAAACTCGCGGGTTTTTCGATGATGAACGGGATCTCCCGATCGAGGAGGTCTCCTGCAATAGCCCCCATGCGATCGTGCCTGTCCAGGACGAGAACCAGCGTGGGACGCGACTCGGACAGCATATTCCGATAGACGGTGAACACGGGTATCCCACCACCTAATTCGGCGACCCGATGGGCCGCTATGTCAGGATCCTCATCGTGGATGCCGACGATATCCACCCCGGCCATCTTCATGAACTGCGGCAGATACGCAAGGTCGAAGAGAGAGTGCCAATGGTTCACGCCTATAGCGGCAATACGAACAGACATTGAATGAAAGCTATCTAAGAGAGAATCGGCGCCGCCGTTCCATCAGAGGATGAAACGAGGACGCCGATGGCTCGTCGGATGAGGGAACTGTCCGATCGTTCCTGGACCCTGTCCGATTTCTAGAAACCCAGGCCGGCTTCCGGTCCCAGGTAGGCAATCAGGCGGCCTGCTGTAAGGGCTCCCATCCAACAGAAAAGTGAAACTCCCGCAAGGACCTTGCTTTGAGTCGTCAGATTCTGGTCGTCGACGTCGTCGGTAAACACACGCTTGTCGAGCAGCCGAAGCGTGACGACGGCAATGATCACGAACACCATCTTCACGTAGAAAGTCGGGTTCAGCATCAGCGTCGTCGCGCTGGCCAGGACGAGCATCAGACCGGATATAAGGTTTAAACCGAATCCGGCCCACATCAGCGGGACCATTTTCCCAAGTGGCTTCAGGGGGATGCTGGATGCGAAGCCAAGGACACGCAGGTCGACCGCGGCATTTACACCGACAAGCGTAGCGAGACCGATGGAATGACAGAAAAGGACGGTAGGCCAGGCTAATAAGGAGGGCGACTCGCGCACCCAGGTTCCGATAGACGTTGTTTCAAGAAAGAGCAGAAAATCCATATTTAATTCTTCCACTTGTGCTGAGTTCACAGTTGCTTGGTTTCGGTTGGAAGCGCAAGGAGAGCAGCGCACAAAGGTGCGTTTACCTATAATAAAACTCCTCTACGGCTCGAGGAAAGTCGGACGGAAACCCTCAAGTTTCCGTCTGTGTCGCTCGATAGCGCCTCAATACTCACTACAAGGTGTCGCGTTCCAGTTGCGACCGTCAGACTCTCTCTTGAACGTCAGTGTCCGTACAAAGGCCTGAGTCAGATAAGTCGGATCCTGAACGAAAGTCTGTACCAGGATGTACTCGCCCCCGTCGGGCTCCACGATGGGGACAAAGAACTCCGTCATCACGGCATCGGCACTATACGGAATTCCGTTCTTGAAGTAAAACCCGGAGGTCATATTCGTCGTCACAACCTTCAGGTGTCCACCGAGAGGAATGTCAGTCATGGAAACGCCACCACGCCCCGAGCCCCCGGTAGACTCCCACTCGGCTACGGAGTAGCCTTGCCGCGTTGGTTGGCCACCCGGCGCTTCGGACTCCCCAAAGAAAAATTCTCGGCTCTGAGTTCCTGCATCGAGGTCGAGTTGCAGCGTGTTGTCATCGGCCCAATGGATGTTCAGGCGGCCTGGCAAGCGCATGATGCCGGCAGCACCATAGGTCATTAGACAATCATCTCCGGTGGTCGGCGCCTCTTCACTCCAGGCGTCCGCCACGCGACGACCTTCGGCGTTCAACCGCATCAGGGCATAATCGCCTCTCTGAGCTGTAAACATGCGATGGCGCCAATCCTCGTTTACCAGGGCCACCCAATATCCTTCAAGGTCTATCGGTGCGGCCTCTTGCGCAGTCGGAGGCGGACCGCCTCCCCGTCCTCTTTGGGCGGAGCTGCCCGGCACTGCCACAAGAAACGCTACACCAGCGACCACAGTCATAGCGATCGCCAATAGAGCGCCCTTCGGCAGGACTCTATGATTCATTCTTATTCCTCCGGCAATCCGCCGCCGCCCGGTCGAGTAGAAACCCATCGTCCAGCTTCAGACGTAGCTGACGGCTGATCGATCACAACGCGCTTAGTCCGGGGACTCCTGGACGGTTACGCGCTCAAGAGTCTAATCGAAGTCTTCGCCTTCGAATCCCCAGCCGAATCCGTCTTCCGGACGGAGAAGGCTCCGCATCCGGATTCTGTGATCGGCAGGGTTGCGTCCCGGGTTACCCCTGATGATGACGTGGTCACCAGGCCTGAGCGAGGCGCGGGTCACACCCTGGCCTCCTAGCTGACCGGCTCCACCCCATTCGACACCGTAGCGAACCATCTCACCGCTGTCGTCGGGAGCTAAAACATGCACCCAGGAATGAGGATTCCGGAACAGGAACTGCACCAACTGGCCTTCGATCTGGACCTGAGCATCTTCGTCATACGTCGCGGTAAAAGAATGATGGGCATACGCCGTGAGGCCCGACACCAACATTCCGGCGACTATCAAAGCGATCAGTTTGAACTTCATCTGGCTTCCTCCTAGAAAAAACGCTTTATCTTAAAAGTAAAAAGTTATTGCTCTCTTCCGAGTGTAATCAGTCGTGGATACACCAAACACTGACAGCATTCCTAAATCCTTGTCAGAACCCTACAAGGTAGGGCGCCAGACCCGGATAGGGGATGGGCTGCGGCGATTCGGTCAGGCTCCGGTATACAGCCTCTACAAACTGTTCAGCCGACCAGAATCCTCCTGGCGCATCGTAACGGCCGTCGTAACCCAGCGTGGGTCGCGTTGCCTGTATTTCTTCCAGCGACATGCCCCGGCTGATCATGATCTGAATATCATCCCTAAGGATCGTTACCATATCTCGGTAGTAGCCAACGTCTGACGAGTCGCTGATTCTTCCATGGCCGGGGACGATCAATGTGCCCCCCTCCATCCTGAAGGAGGCGATGGCCAGGTCGAGGATGTAGTTCAACGAGTCCACGATACCGTTGACATGCCCTCCCTGGTCCACATCGATGATGGGAAAGCTCGTCGTCACATAAATGTCGCCCGTAACGATGACGTCAGATCGCGGAAAGTGGACCAAGCTGTCGCCATCGGTATGGGCATTGGGTTGATGAATTAAGCGAACGCCCTCGCCGTTGAAGAAATGACTGAGTTTATAGAATTCTTTAAAGTACGTATCCGTTGGCAGGCCGCGGAATGGAACGTCCATGTCGATCATGTGGAACAGCGTATTTTCGTGGGCATAGACGGCAGCACCGAAATCCGCATCGTTGATGCTACCGGCCACGTTCCCACCAGCAAAGGTGATTCCGGAAGCACCCAAAGTCTGGTTGCCACCCGTGTGATCGCCATGGTAATGGGTATTGAAAATGTATCGGATGGGTTTGGGCGGGGCCCGTGTATAGATCGGTGTCGAGGCCAACGCCTCGGCTCCCCCGAAACGTGCGGGCGACGGCGCACTCCCGAAATTGAGCATCCCTTGAAGTTCCTGAATCGCATCCAGCAATGCGGGCGCCCGTTGTTCAAGGCCAGCATCCACTAACAGGACGCCATCCGCACCGACTGAAGCAACCACGTTGCCGCCGGCGCCTCCGAACAGCCAGATGTTGCCCTGGACGTGGACGGTCTCTATTTCGTCGTCCTGCTGAGCTGGTGCAATTGGCACCATACCGGCACCCATCAGTCCAGCTACAACGGCGACGACAAGCGCGACGCGCAGCCCCATCGAGGTTTTCGATACCATTTCCCTCATCTATAACTCCAAATTACTGTATGCCAAGAGTTGTGTCCGAAAGCCGGCAGACGGGCAAACTAACGTTGCACCGGCGGACCGGGCTGGTTTTGCTGCTCCTCAAACGTCGGAGTGTTCGATTCGAACCGGCGCGCCTCCCAACCGTTCTCTTTGATGATCTGGCGAAACTCAGGATACATCGTGATTGCTCCCTGCCGGCTCGCTTCTGCAGGTATGCCCATGTGTTCTTCGTGCTCCGCGAGATGCGGGTTCTCACCCGGGAACCAACTCGGCACATATCCCTTGGGGCGGTCTACCTCGGTCACGATTGTGCAGGGATACGGTGGCACCTGGTCGTGCGGGCGCCGAATGTACTCGGTTGTTCGAACCAGGGGCTCGGTCAGATAGTCCGGATCGTAGACGACCTTGGTCCAGGACAGATAGTCCTCGTTTCCGACCGAACGGAGGCTCAAGTACTCGGTCATCGTCACGCGGTCGCCCTGAGGTGGGCCGTTACGCCGGATGTAATCTTCTTTGATGTGCGTTGTCGTCACTTTCAACACGTCGCCCTGCCACTCGCCAGTCGAGTAACCGGACCATGTGTGTGGTGCCAGTTCTGAAGGGTGTCCGCGACCGTCAAGCCAGATCGGATTGTCGATCGACCGCAACCATTCCGTATGGAACGCGATAGCTTCGCGCGACACGGGATCGACTTCCTTCCAGATCTTAAGGGCTGAAGGACCTCGCGTGATATACGCACCAGAGTGAGGCCTGCACTGCCATTCGGGGAGGGACTGGATCGAGGCATCCCACGTGTCGGCTCTCCTGAACGCAGACTCGTTCATTGGAAGGCCTCCAGTATCTCCGTTGTAGGGATTGTGGAAGTTGTCTTCGCTGCGCACAACTCTCCATTCACCAGACAGATCGGTTTGGGCGAGTGCGGGCGCGCTCACCAGCATCGCCGCCAGCAGGAACGCCGGGACAACAAAGCCGAGTCGTTTGACTCTATCCATTTGATCCTCCGAGAAAAACACTACTTCTGCGCCGGTCACCACTCGATTACAGTCTCCGCAGGACGAGCGTCGACAGGATAATCTTACCCCAGACCTTGGGAACGACACACTACTATCTACGGACGCTGATATATTGTCAAGAATTTGATTGCAAAAGTCTTATGGTTACGAGGAGTGCTCGATACCCGTCATGGGTTTCGTCAGAATATTCATGTTTTGGAGGCCCATTGGGCGTTTTTCGGTGCGGCTGGAACGAGGTTCAAGAGAAAGAGATCGGCGGAGGGCAGTGGTACTCGCCCGGTCAAGAAAAACACGGGCGGAAATCGGTGGGTACGGCACTCCTTTCGGCGTGCCGTACCAATGCCATCGTTTAGGCTAACCGTTAAAAGCGAGGATTACTTCTAATCGAAGTCTTCGCCCTCGAATCCCCAGCCGAATCCGTCCTCCGGTCGGAGGAGACTGCGCATCCGGATTCTATGGTCTGCGGGATTGCGCCCCGGGTTACCCCTGATGATCACGTGGTCGCCAGGCCTCAGCGAAGCGCGCGTCACACCCTGGCCACCCAGCTGGCCGGCTCCACCCCATTCGACGCCATAGCGGACCATTTCGCCACTCTCGTCGGGAGCTAAGACATGCACCCAGGAATGCGGGTTCCGGAACAGGAACTGGACCAACTGGCCTTCAATCTGGACCTGAGCATCTTCGTCATACGTCGCGGTAAAAGAATGATGCGCATAGGCCGTCAGACCCGACACCATCAATCCGACGATAAGCAGAACAAGAATTTTCGACTTCATGGATTTCCCTCCGAACAGAAACTACGCCTAAACTCGATTGACCGCACGCCCAAGACGGCGGAGCACACATATCATTAGCCTAATTCTAGCCCTCCGACATCCAACATTCAAGTCT
The DNA here is from genome assembly GCA_965218585.1 of Terriglobia bacterium. Classification (GTDB taxonomy): domain Bacteria; phylum Acidobacteriota; class Terriglobia; order 20CM-2-55-15; family 20CM-2-55-15. Next base: position 178,827 of record CBDCLE010000001.1, on the reverse strand, counting down.
TACGATTACAGGGACAGGCTAACCGGAAATAGGCGCTTCTTCTCTCCAGAGGTTCAACGCCTTTTGCGCCGCGCGGTCGGAGAAACTGAAAAGGACGGCTCCCTTTTCGCTCTGGTGAGAAACCGGAAACCAGGACGGGACAACAAAAATATCCCGTTCTTTCCATTCGATCGTCACATCGCCGACTTTTGTTCTTCCACTGCCTTCAACAGCAGTAAAGACAGCGCCATCGGTCGACCGATGGGACTTACCGCTGAACCCCGCCGGGAGCAACTGCATGAACCCTGCAACCGTCGCCATTGGGTACCCTCCATCGAGCGGATTAGCAAACTGCAGCTTGATGCCATGACATTCATGGACTGGACCATTCTTATAGAGCTGATCCAGCGTTTCCCGACTGCGCGAATAGGGATAGCTGAACACAGGGAATCTCACCGCGGAGGATTCGTGATCAACGGGCAATAGATTCTGACCGTATCGCGTGACGGCGTCGCCTTCGTTCTTGGTCACGGGGAACGTCTTCTCCGGCCAGTGCTCCGCAAAGTTGACGCCCATCATGTTGACGTACGGAATGTCGAGGCCGTCCATCCAAATGGTGGGCTCTTCTCCAGAATTGCCGTGGTCATGAAATGTCCAGGAAGGTGTCAGAACGAAGTCTCCAGGATGCATCAACGTGCGTTCACCGTCGACCGATGTGTATCCGCCACCGTCCCCCTCGAGAACGAAACGGAAGGCCGAGCCCGTGTGGCGATGCGCCTGCGCGATCTCGCCCGGCATGACCACCTGAATGGCAGCATAGAGACTCGTCGTGATCCAGGACTGACCCTTGATTCCAGGATTCTCCAGGATCAACACGCGGCGTTCGGCCTCGTCGGTCGAAATCAAGCGTCCCGCCTCTATGAGCATCGGGCGCAGCTCATCGTAGCGCCAAAGGGTGGGGACACACGGCGTTCTTGGCGTGGCGGTGACCAGTTCATCAAGGACCTCCCACAACGGCGCCGTGTTCAACTCGTTCAGGCGATCGTAGTACTCTTTTAACTCTTCCGTTACTTCGGGCTTCTGGAAATCGTACGCCTGTCCCTTCATTGCCTTCGAGTCCTTCACGTCTCACGCTCCCTGGACAATTATAGCTCCCGCGAACGCCGGCAGGTTCACTACGATCATGCCGCGCGCACCTCGACTTCCATCGATCCGATCTTCTCGATCGTAGCGACGATCGTGTCTCCTGGAACGATTGGGCTGACTCCTTCCGGGGTTCCCGTGATGATGACATCGCCCGGTTGCAGCGTGTAGAAAGACGACGCGTATTCGATGAGCTGACGGACGTCGAGGATCATGAGGTTCGTGTTCGAATCCTGACGGACTTCGCCATTGACCGTGATCTTCAGATTGAGATTGTTCGGATCCTCGATCTCGTCCGCGGTCACCATCCACGGTCCCAGGACAGCGTAGCTGTCCGGGGATTTCCGAAGGCAACGTTCTTCTGGACCGCGAATCGTGAGGTCCAGGCCGATCGCGTAACCGGCGACATAATCAAGCGCATCACCCGCAGCCACATTGTTCGCCTCTTTCCCTATCACCACGGCCAACTCCACTTCGTGATCATTACGCCGGTCGAGTTTCCTGAGCCCGATACCCTCTCCCGGACCCACCAGTGAGCTGCAGGCTTTCAGAAACAAACCGATTTTCTGGATCGGTGCCAGGTGGGCGGGGTTGTCATGATGAATCCCTTCGTCTACCTTGGCCTCGTCGATGTGCTTCTGATAGTTCAACGGGGCACCTACGATCTTGCTCGGGTTCGCCACCGGGCTCAGCAATTTCAGGCCTTCCAGATCCAGAACGGGCGCGTCGGCGGCAATGGCCTTTGCTCTTTCCGAGATCTTGTCGAGGTTCGCGATAAACTGATCCACGATCGGCAACGGATAGCGGTAATCTCCCAGCACATCAAGCGCTGCGGTCACGTCTCGCACCTCGGAACCCTCAACCAGACCTAAACGGTTTTCTCCGAAACGACAGAATCGCATTTACAATCTCCTGACCAGTTTTTCCTGAATTATGAGTTCCGACAGTAGTTCGTATGAACGTCTTAGATTACCTCAATTCAACCGCAACACGCTAGCGGGTAGGCCCTTCCTGTAGGTGCGGTCTATGACCGCACAAACAATTCATAGACGTGCGCTCACAGAGCGCACCTACAGAAGAAGGTCGTAGAGGTTTCGCAGACACGCCACAAAAAAAGCGGCGGGGCTCTGGCCCCGCCGCTTCGATGCTGGATCTTAGGCTGTGCGGTCATAGACCGCACCTACAGTTTTAGAAGCCGAGCTTCAACGCGAACTGCAGGATCCGGGGATCATCGGACTGGATCGCCCGGGTTCTACCGAATCTACCGCTGTTCAGGTTGGTGTTCGGATTACCCGGCCGGAAACTGTTCGTCAGGTTGTAGGCCTCCACGCGGAACTCCAGCGTCTCGGTCTCGCCCAGATCGAACGTCCGGGCCAGCGAAACATCGAAGTCCCACTGGTTCGGGCCCTTCACATTGCGAGCACCCAGGTTGCCCAACGTACCGGGTGCGGCACGGGCGAACGAAGACCTAATTATGTACTCATCGTCCGGTCCAGAGCTCCCAGTCACGGGACCACCGAGGTAGTCGCCGAACTGATTGGTCGGGGCCACGCCGTTAAGCGCACGGTCCCGGCTGCCGTTCTCGATTGTCAGATAGCGGCCCGAGTTGATCCGGTAGATCACCGACAACGACCAGTCCGAAGCCACCGCCCGGAGGCCCGCGTTGGCAAACTCGGGCGAACGGGCCACGGTCGTTAACGTGAAGTTGTGGCGCCGGTCCTGGTTGCAGTTCCCGTAGCCGCGTTCCCGGTCGGTCACACTCTGGTACACATTGTTTGCGTTGAAACCGCCCCCGCCAAACCCGTTGTCCGCCCACGGCGAGATGCAATGGGACCAGGTGTAATTGGTGTTGACGTTGATGCCCGTCGTCGCACGCCGCTGCATGCTGACGAGGAGTCCGTGGTAATTGGCCGTCCCGCCACTGTGCGTGATCGACATTGCAGCGATTTTCCTGCCGTCGACCGGGTTCAGGAGGTTCAGGATCCGCCGGGCGTTGGTGTTCCTGGTCGACGAACAGTTCCCGCCCGCTCGCTGTCCGGTCATCGTGTACGTACCGCCAGGAACCGAAACCTCAACGCCATCCTGTTGGGGAACGGTCACGGTACAGACGCCGTTGGCGTCGGCTACACCCGGGAAGAAGATTGCCGGGTTGCCCGGGCCGCCCTGCACCATGTGGATCGTATGGTTGCCCATGTACGTCGCCGACAAGAGCCAGTCCTGTCCAAGTTGCTGCTGCAGAGCCAGGTTCCAGCTCTGGGTCTGCGACGACCGGACGCTGGCATCCATGCTCTGTATGTTTTGGAACGGCAGGAACTCCAGGTCTTCCCGGGTCAGGTCCAGCGGATGCGGATTATTACCCCCGGGGAACGGATTATCGAGCAGCGCTCGCTTGACTGACGCGTTCCCGCCGAACGGCGGGTTCAGCGAGGTCCAGAGGTGGAACTGGCCATTGGGATAGTCGTATCCGATACCGCCCGATGCGCGGATCGACGTCCGCCCATCGCCGAACACATCCCAGGCCAATCCAAGCCGCGGAGAAAAGTTCGTCCAGTGCTTGTCACGGCCACTGATGCCCGGAAAACCGGCATCACCCGGGAACGTGAAGCCCGCAGGGGCGTTCACGAACCTCGTGCTGCGTGCCAGGGAATCAAACCCTGCGCGACTGAACTGAAGAACGCGTTCATTCGTGATGGTTTCGGGCATATCCGGTTCCCAGCGCACGCCATAGCTCATCGTCACGTTCGGCGTCAGACGCCACGTGTCGGCCATGTAGAAAGCCGACACCCACTTCTTCGATAGCTGCGTGTTCGGCGTCGCCTGATCGAAGGTGTTCGACTGGCCGATCATGAAGTCGGCCAGGCCCCAACCGGTCTGGGCACCATCGAAATCGAAGGTGCCCGGAGAGAAACAGTTGGCATACCCGGGGTTGTCGAGGCGGTTGATGTATCCACCGAAACCCCACTGGTGGTCGCCGCGCGACATGCTCAGATCCGAGTTCAGACTCGCCGAGAATGTGTCGAACGACGCCGGGTTGGTCGTACAACCGCCCAGCGTGAAACCGTCGTCCGCGGTCATCCGCGCGAAATTCTCGACGTAGACGTGGTAGTTCGGGACGCCCAAGTCGGCCCAGTCGAAGTAGTTGGCGCCGAGACGGTCCACGTTGGTGTAGTTGACGGCCAGACGGGTCGACAACACCGTCGTCGCGTCCATCAGCCAGGTGTCACCCAGCGTGTAGGACTGCCCCAGGTCGTCCCAGCCGGCCACAGAACTGGACAGAGGATTCTGGGTCAACTCGTACGGGTGCGCGCGGTCTGAAGCCGTCAACAGTAACCGGCCCATGATCGAATGCGAATCGGTCGCCTGGTAGTCGACACGGCCGACGATCTGGTAGTCATCATCCTGCAGGATGTTGCCGTAGAGAATCCGGCCGCAATCGTCGGCCAGGTTGTTGGGTAAGGTCGCCATCACCCTCATCGCCACCGGGCTGTAGAGTGCCGGATCGATCTGCGTTCCGCCTACGAAACCGGTTGGCGTGATGCCGTCGTCCTGGAATGCAGACAGGCTATTCACCGGGGAATCGGCACATGAAGGAGACAGCATCCGGCTCCAGTCACCGGTCGAGATCACATACGGCGTCGGGAGGAAGTCTTCCACCGTCCCGGGGTCCTGCCGGATGGTCGTGCCCTGATACCCGGCAAAGAAGAACAGCTTGTTCTCCATGACCGGGCCACCGATGGCTCCACCGTACTGGTTCCGTTTCAGCGAACTGGCACGCGTTGCCGCATAGGGGCGAGCACCGAACAGGTCGTTTCTGACAAACCAGAACGCGTTACCGTGGTACTCGTTCGTTCCCGAGCGCGTGACGGCATTGACGTTCGCGCCCGACCGCAGTCCCTGCTGGGCCTGCAGCGCACTGGTTTCGATCTTGAACTCGCCCAGAGCATCCGGGAACGGCAGCGGCAGACTCAGGTTGTCATACCAGTTGTTGTGGGGGGCCCCATCGAGCAGGTACGCCACCGCACCTTCCTGACTGCCCGCCACCGAAATCTCCTGCTGGCCCGGCATGCTCCGCGTGGACGACGTTCCCGTCGACACCGCTGCACCCGAGAGAATGACCAACTCGGTCACGTTCCGCCCGTTCAGGGGCAGTTCCACGATTCGTTCGTTTTCGATCAACTGGCTGACACCCACCGTCCGGGTCTCCACCAGAGCCGCATTGGCCTGAACCTCGATGGTCTGCGCCACCTGCCCCACCTGCAATGCGATGTTGAAGTTCGGGCTGTCGTTCACCGACAGGTTACCCGTCTGTACAAAGGTCTGAAAGCCCGGCAGCGACACTTCCAAACTGGTACGGGCCAATCGGAATGTTCTGCAGGATAAATGCGCCGGTCTCGTTACTGATCCCCGACCGGGTCGCACTGGTCTCGGTCTGCGTCACCGTTACGTCGACGCCCGGCAGCAACGCACCCGTCGCGTCGGTTACCGTTCCGTTAATCTGGGCTGTACCCTGTGCAAACATCGGCACCGAAACCAGCGCGGACATGAGCACTGCGCCTAGAAAACATGTAGCTATTCGCTTCATTTATTTTCCTCCCATTCCAAAATTGAAGGAACTCGTTTTAAATGTGACAGATATGCTCTTGTCTGTGTACAGCCAAGGGCTGTTTTAGTAACCGAATGCTATACCCCGGCTGGGTATCGGTCAACAATTTATTGCCCCCTGTCTCTCTTAGACTTAGGGTCTTCTGGGCCTGGTTATTCGTGGAGGAATTCTTTTGTAGGTGCGATCTTATGAGCGCACAAACCGATCGAAGACGTGCGGTCACAGACCGCACCTACAGAAGAAGGTCCCAGCGGTTCGCGAATGCGCCACAAAAAAAGCGGCGGAGGCTATGCCCCCGCCGCTTCGATGGTGAATCTAGGATGTGCGGTCATAGACCGCACCTACAGTTATCTTAGAAGCCGAGCTTCACCGCGAACTGGAGAATCCTCGGGTCGTCGGAACTGATAGCCCGGGTCACTCCGAAGTTCCTTCGGCCGACTCGGCTTTCCGGGTTATTCGGACGGAAACTGTTCGTCAGGTTGTAGGCCTCGACGCGGAATTCCAGCGTCTCGGTCTCGCCCAGATCGAACCTCCGTGCCAGCGACACGTCGAAGTCCCATTGCGCCGGCCCCTTGACGTTACGGACACCCAGATTGCCTATCGTACCGATCGCAGATTGCTCAAACGCGGACGCGTTCAGATACTGCGCGTTGGGCCCAGTGCTCCCGGTGAACGGATCACCGCCGAGGTGGGTGGCGAGCTGACTACGCGGATTTGTTCCGTTCCGGGCGCGATCCGACGAACCGTTCCGGACATGCATATAGCTGCCGGAATTGATACGGTAGATCACCGACAGCGACCAGTCCGAAGCCACGGCCCGGAGGCCTGCGTTCGCAAACTCGGGCGATCGGGCCACTGTCGTGAACGTAAAGTTGTGACGCCGGTCCTGCGAGCAGTTCCCGTAGGTGCGTTGCCGGTCGTCCACGACCTGGTAAACGCCATCACCATTGAAACCGGCTCCACCGAAGCCACCGCCGTGCATCGGGGAGATACAGTGGGACCAGGTGTAGTTGGTGTTGATGTTGACGCCGCTGGCGGCCCGCCGCTGCATGCTCACGAGCAACCCGTGGTAGCTGGACGTCCCTGTGCTGATGACCTGCGAGACGGCCCCGGCGCCAATACCTTCAGCGGGATTCTGCATGAACAGAAGCCGCCGATTGTTGACGTTGCCGTTCGTCGAACAGGTCTGGCCCGCGCCTGCGTTCACGGTGTACGTGCCAGCCGGTATCACACCGCCGGAACTGGTTGTCGTACATATTCCGTCAGCACCGGCACTGCCCGGGAAGTAAAGCGCCGGATTCACCTGCGCTCCCTGGACCATGTCTATCGTGTGGCTGCCCATGTAGGTCGCCGACAAGAGCCAGTCGTTGGCAACCTGCTGCTGCAGGGCCAGATTCCAACTCTGGGTCTGTGACGCGCGGAAGTCGTCTCCGACCGTCGATATGCGTCCGAACCTCGGGAATGGGAGGTTTGGATCCGTAGTATCCACCGGGTGTATCCGGCCGCCCGGGAACGTAGCCCACGGATCGTCGAAGGTCGCGTTCGGAATCCTCACGTCCGCTCCGAACGGCGGCACGAGCGAGGTGAACAGGTGGAACTGCCCGTTGGGATAGTCGTACGCGATCCCGCCCGACGCGCGGATCGAAGTCCGTCCGTCGCCGAACACATCCCAGGCCAGGCCGAGCCGCGGCGCAAAATTGGCCCACTTCTTGTTCCGACCGCTCTTACCCTGGAAATTGCTGTCTCCGGGGAAAGAGAAACCCGCAGGGGCGTTCACAAACGTCGTACTCTTGGTCCCGGCCACGAATCTAGCGGCATCGTACTTGACAATGCGGTCATTGGTGATCGTCTCCGGCATATCCGGCTCCCAACGTACGCCATAACTCATCGTCACGTTCGGCGTCAGACGCCAGGTATCGGCCAGATAAAGAGCACTGACCCACTTCTTCGCCAGAGCCGTGTTCGGCGTGGCCTGCGTGAATGCGTTCGTCACGCCGACCATCATGTCCGCAAGGCCCATGCCGGTCTGGTCACCGTCGAAATCGAAATTACCGGCGGAATTGCAGTTAGCGTACCCGTTGGTGTCGAGACGCGTGACATTTCCGCCAATGCCCCACTGGTGGTCACCCCGGGACATACTCAGATCCAGATTGAGACCCGTCGAAAACGTCTTGAACGGAGCAGGGTTCGCCGAACAACTCCCCAGGTTGAACCCGTCAGCCACGCCAATCCGTGCGTATGTGTCCACGTAGCTGAAGTAGTTCTGTGAGCCCAGGTCGCCCCAGTTGAAGAACTCCGCTCCCAGCCGCAGTATGTTTGTGTAATTGACGGCGAGACGCGTCGAAAGCACAGTCGTCGGACTCATCAACCACGTATCGCCGATCGTGTAGGACTCACCCTTGTCAAGCCAGCCGCGGTCACCTGTGGTCAATATGTTGTCCGGAGCCAGTGCGAACGGGTTTGCCCGCTCCGAGTCCGTGAGCAGGACCCGCCCCAGGACCGAGTGCGAGTCGCTCGCCTGCCAGTCGATCCGGCCCACGCTCTGCCAGTCATCGTCCGCGTGAATGTTGCCATAGAGCACGCGACCGCAGTCGTCAGCCATGGAGGTCGGCAACCGGTTTGCCAGATTCACCGCAACCGTGCTGTAGCGTGCCGGGTCGATGTGATTCGGGAGTTGTCCGCTCGCAGGCCCAAATCCGGACAGCGACCCGTCCTCGAGAAATTCGGACAGCACTGCTGTCGGCGGGCGGCAACCAGGAGCCAGCATCCGGCTCCAGTCGCCTGTGGACAGCGCATAGGACGTCGGGATGAAGTCCTCCTGGGTCCCGGGATCCTGGCGTGTGATCGTGCCCTGGTATCCCCAGAAGAAGAACACTTTATTCTGGGCGATGGGTCCACCGATCGTTCCGCCGTACTGATTCCTCTTCAGCGTGCTGGAACGGGTGGCCCCATAATCGCGGGCACCGAACAAATCGTTCCGTACGAACCAGAACGCGTTGCCGTGAAACTCATTCGTTCCAGAGCGCGTGACGGCGTTGACGTTGGCGCCCGAGTGCCCGCCTTGCGAAGCCTGGAGTGCACTGGTTTCAACCTTGAACTCACCGAGCGCATCCGGGAACGGCAACGGCAGACTCAGGTTGTCGTACCAGTTGTTGTGGATAGCACCGTCCAGCATGTACGCCACAGCGGCTTCCTGGCTGCCGGCAACCGAAATCTCCTGCTGACCCGGCATGCTCCGCGAGGACGACGTTCCCGTCGACACCGCAGCACCCGAAAGAATGATCAACTCGGTTACGTTCCGCCCGTTCAAGGGCAGTTCCAGAATTCTTTCGTTTTCGATCAACTGGCCGACACCCACTGTGCGCGTCTCAACCAGCGCTGCATTGGCCTGGACTTCGATGGTCTGCGCCACCTGTCCCACCTGCAGCGACACGTTGATCGCAGGGCTGTCGTTGACCGCGAGCACGATACCGGTCTGCACATACGTCTGGAATCCCGGCAGGCTCACTTCCAATTGGTACGGACCAATCGGCAGACTCTGCAACGTGTAGGCGCCGGTCTCGTTACTGACCGCCGATCGTACCGTTCCAGTGTCGGTTTGAGTGGCTATCACGTCCACGCCCGGCAGCAGTGCGCCGGTCGGGTCGGTCACCGTCCCTGAAATCTGGGCTGTACCCTGCGCAAACATTGGCACTGATACCAGCGCCGACATCAGCAGTGCTCCCAGAAAACATATAGCTATTCGCTTCATTGATTTTCCTCTCCCTCAGATTCCGAAAGGAACTCGTTGTATACGTGAGAGATAGACAGCTTCCCTCACACAGCTCATCCGTCGCTTAGGACTAGTCCTAGTGGCCGAATGCTATACCCCAGTAGGGTATTAGTCAACTAATTATTGCCACTTATTGCCACGTTCTCTAGGACTTAACTCCTTAAAGTACCAGCTACTTGGCGGGGGCGAAGCGGTCACTGGAGATTCTACTGTAGGTGCGCTCTGTGAGCGCACGTCAACTGGAATTGCGGTCGTAGACCGCATCTAAAGAAAAGGTCGCGGAGTTTGGCAAGTGCGGTTGTGGAAGAAACCACAAGAAAGCGGCGGGGCCAGGGCCCCGCCGCTTCGATGCTGGATCTTAGGCTGTGCGGTCATAGACCGCACCTACAGTTTTAGAAGCCGAGCTTCAACGCGAACTGCAGGATCCGGGTATCGTCGGACTCAATCGCCCGGGTTCTACCGAATCTACCGCTGTTCAGGTTGGTGTTCGGATTACCCGGCCGGAAACTGTTCGTCAGGTTGTAGGCCTCGACGCGGAACTCCAGCGTCTCGGTCTCGCCCAGGTTGAACGTCCGGGCCAGCGAAACGTCGAAGTCCCACTGGTTCGGGCCGTTCACATTGCGAGCACCCAGGTTGCCCAACGTACCGAGCGCGGCACGCTCGAACGAAGTCCTCGGTATGTACTGATCGTCCGGTCCGGAGCTGGCCGTCACGGGACCACCCAGGTAGTCGCCGAACTGATCGCGGGGAGCCGTGCCGTTAAGCGCGCGGTCGGAGGTGCCGTTCTCGATTGTGAGATAGCGGCCCGAGTTGATCCGGTAGATCACCGACAACGACCAGTCCGAAGCCACCGCCCGGAGCCCCGCGTTGGCAAACTCAGGCGAACGGGCCACGGTCGTGACGGTAAAGTTGTGGCGCCGGTCCTGGGTGCAGTTGCCGCGGCTGCGATCCCGGTTGGTCGGATCCTGGTACACACTGTTTGCGTTGAAACCGGTCCCGCCAAACGCGCTGTCCTGCCACGGCGAGATGCAGTGCGACCAGGTGTAATTGGTGTTGACGTTGATGCCCGTCGCCGCACGCCGCTGCATGCTGACGAGCAGTCCGTTGTAACTGGCCGTCCCGCCACTGTGCGTGATCGACATTGCAGCGATCTTGCTGCCGTCGACCGGGTTCAGCAGGTTCAGGATCCGCCGGGCGTTGGTGTTCCTGGTCGACGAACAGGAGCTGCCCGCTCGCACTCCGGTCAGCGTGTACGTACCGCCAGGAACCGAAACCTCAACGCCATCCTGTTGGGCAACGGTCGTCGTACATACGCCGTTGGCGTCGGCTACACCCGGGAAGAAGATTGCCGGGTTGCCCGGGCCGCCCTGCACCATGTGGATGCTGTGCGAACCCATGTACGTTGCAGATAACAACCAGTCCTGGCCGACCTGCTGTTGCAGCGCCAGGTTCCAGTTCTGGGTCTGTCCGGAACGGACCGAGTTATCCATGCTCTGTATGTTTTGGAATGGCAGGAACTCCAGGTTGGAACTGGTCAGGTCGATCGGATGCGGATTCGGAGGGCCATGTAGAGGGCCGTCACCCACTTCTTCGATAGCTGCGTGTTCGGCGTCGCCTGATCGAAGGTGTTCGACTGGCCGATCATGAAGTCGGCCAGGCCCCAACCGGTCTGGGCACCATCGAAATCGAAGGTGCCCGGAGAGAAACAGTTGGCATACCCGGGGTTGTCGAGGCGGTTGATGTATCCACCGAAACCCCACTGGTGGTCGCCGCGCGACATGCTCAGATCCGAGTTCAGACTCGCCGAGAATGTGTCGAACGACGCCGGGTTGGTCGTACAACCGCCCAGCGTGAAACCGTCGTCCGCGGTCATCCGCGCGAAATTCTCGACGTAGACGTGGTAGTTCGGGACGCCCAAGTCGGCCCAGTCGAAGTAGTTGGCGCCGAGACGGTCCACGTTGGTGTAGTTGACGGCCAGACGGGTCGACAACACCGTCGTCGCGTCCATCAGCCAGGTGTCACCCAGCGTGTAGGACTGCCCCAGGTCGTCCCAGCCGGCCACAGAACTGGACAGAGGATTCTGGGTCAACTCGTACGGGTGCGCGCGGTCTGAAGCCGTCAACAGTAACCGGCCCATGATCGAATGCGAATCGGTCGCCTGGTAGTCGACACGGCCGACGATCTGGTAGTCATCATCCTGCAGGATGTTGCCGTAGAGAATCCGGCCGCAATCGTCGGCCAGGTTGTTGGGTAAGGTCGCCATCACCCTCATCGCCACCGGGCTGTAGAGTGCCGGATCGATCTGCGTTCCGCCTACGAAACCGGTTGGCGTGATGCCGTCGTCCTGGAATGCAGACAGGCTATTCACCGGGGAATCGGCACATGAAGGAGACAGCATCCGGCTCCAGTCACCGGTCGAGATCACATACGGCGTCGGGAGGAAGTCTTCCACCGTCCCGGGGTCCTGCCGGATGGTCGTGCCCTGATACCCGGCAAAGAAGAACAGCTTGTTCTCCATGACCGGGCCACCGATGGCTCCACCGTACTGGTTCCGTTTCAGCGAACTGGCACGCGTTGCCGCATAGGGGCGAGCACCGAACAGGTCGTTTCTGACAAACCAGAACGCGTTACCGTGGTACTCGTTCGTTCCCGAGCGCGTGACGGCATTGACGTTCGCGCCCGACCGCAGTCCCTGCTGGGCCTGCAGCGCACTGGTTTCGATCTTGAACTCGCCCAGAGCATCCGGGAACGGCAGCGGCAGACTCAGGTTGTCATACCAGTTGTTGTGGGGGGCCCCATCGAGCAGGTACGCCACCGCACCTTCCTGACTGCCCGCCACCGAAATCTCCTGCTGGCCCGGCATGCTCCGCGTGGACGACGTTCCCGTCGACACCGCTGCACCCGAGAGAATGACCAACTCGGTCACGTTCCGCCCGTTCAGGGGCAGTTCCACGATTCGTTCGTTTTCGATCAACTGGCTGACACCCACCGTCCGGGTCTCCACCAGAGCCGCATTGGCCTGAACCTCGATGGTCTGCGCCACCTGCCCCACCTGCAATGCGATGTTGAAGTTCGGGCTGTCGTTCACCGACAGGTTACCCGTCTGTACAAAGGTCTGAAAGCCCGGCAGCGACACTTCCAAACTGGTACGGGCCAATCGGAATGTTCTGCAGGATAAATGCGCCGGTCTCGTTACTGATCCCCGACCGGGTCGCACTGGTCTCGGTCTGCGTCACCGTTACGTCGACGCCCGGCAGCAACGCACCCGTCGCGTCGGTTACCGTTCCGTTAATCTGGGCTGTACCCTGTGCAAACATCGGCACCGAAACCAGCGCGGACATGAGCACTGCGCCTAGAAAACATGTAGCTATTCGCTTCATTTATTTTCCTCCTCCACAAGGGAGAGCAACGGCAACGCGCACTCCTACCGGCACGCCATCCGCGTCTCCGCACCCCATAGACTGTTTCCATTCATTTGCATCTATCAAAGGAAATACTGGGCTGAACAGTACTGTAGGAGGGAACCCCAAACAATACGGTACGGGGGTATGGTGCCCCATGCTCTTCCCTGTGGCCTTCAGGCAGCTACAAGATCGGCAAAATAGCGAGGTACACCATTTATTTACAACATGTTACATGCCGTCCAAGCAGTAATAGCGCCGACCGGATGATGAAGCGGTGACCACTCGGGGGAGGGGTAGGCAGCCATACAGGGTTCGAGGCTGCCTCATGGCGGTGGATCAGAGGCTTGAGACCCCGGTCTTAACCTTCAGGATTTCTCCCGTTGATGGGTCTTTACTTGGGCCGACACTTTTGTCCCCGGCTCGCTGTGCGCGATGTCGATGCTGGTGGGTGTTGCCCTTACAGGACGCTTTGAGGGTCTTCGATAGCGGCAACCAGGTCGTTCAGGAAGAGTGCGGCCTGGGCTCCATCCACAACGCGGTGATCGCTGGACAGACTCATCGTCATCACCGGACGTATGCCGGGCTCCCCGTCCACCGGCACCACACGGTCCCCAATTGCACCGATCGCCAGGATCGCGGCTTGCGGTGGAACTATGATCGCCGTGAAGGCATCGATACTAAACATACCGAGGTTGCTCATCGTGAAGGTTCCCCCGGTGATGTCGGGCGGTTGGAGCTTGCCGGACCGTGAGCGTTCGGTCAGTTCTCGCCTCCGAATCGCGATATCACCCAGTTCAGCTTTGTTGGCATCCGCGACGACCGGACTGACGACACCGTCTTCCACGGCCATCGCGATACAGACGTTGATATTCGGATTGAGGACAATGCCCTTTCCATTCCAGGTCGCATTCATCTTTGGATGTTTCTCGAGAACGCGGCCGATCAAAGCGACAAGAATGTCGGTGTGCGTCACCTTGACGCCCTTATCCTTCTCGATCTCCGGCCTGACCTTCGCCCGCAGCTCATTGAGCGCGGTAGCGTCGACATCCCGGATAAGGAAAAAGTGTGGGGCCTGGTTCCAGCTCTGGCTGGTGCGTTCGGCCATCAGGCGCGCGACCGTGCTCAACGGAGCTGGGGCTGCGGCATCGGAGGCGGCTTCCTCAGCCGAGGCTGCGGTACCCGACTTGGCAGCGGCGAGAACGTCTTCGCCCGTGATCGCGCCATCCGGGCCTGTGCCCACGACCGACGACAGATCCACGCCGTGATCCTTAGCAAGACGCTTGGCCTTGGGAGACACCTTCCTACCGCCGGCCGGCTTTGCCTTCTTTGCGCCTCCGGAGGGCTTCGCCGACCCAGTGGCTGCACTGGATCGAGCCTGAGACGTGGTGCGACCGGTGACAGCCTCCTCGGTCTCGGCCGGGGGTTCTTCTCCAGGCGCGACGATCCAGGCGATCGTCTGACCGACCGGTATCTCGTCGCCTTCCCCCGCTTTCACACCCGCAAGTACTCCGTTAGCGAGAGCTTCGATTTCAACGGTCGCCTTGTCGGTCTCGATTTCCAGAAGGGGTTCGCCCTTAGTGATGGCATCGCCTTCCTTCTTGAGCCACGAGACAATCGTCCCCGTCTCCTGCGCCATCTCGAGCGCAGGCATCACAACGTTTTTAGCCATAAACTCTCTTGGTTTGGGCGCGAATCCTTACTCGACCACTCCCACTTCTGTCTTTGCGCTGGCTTCGATCATTTCCAGAACTTTCTGGCTTGCTGGGGGCGCATGTTCGCGTGTCGTCGGCAACGGTCCCTTCACCGTGTGGTAGGTGGCACCGGCAACCATCAATTCTTCGGCAGGAAAGCGCGTGATGATTTCATGGCCGGTCTCGGTAACGACGATCTCTTCCTCGATGCGCGACGCGCTCCAACCGTCGCTGGAGGGCCAGAATGTTTCGAGGGCGAATACCATACCGGGCTCGATGACCGTCGGGTGATCGAGCGACACCAACCGGCTGATGACCGGCTTTTCCCAGATCGCCAGCCCGATTCCATGACCGTACTGCAGTCCGAAGCAGGACTCCTCGGTCGGGAAGCCAAACTCCGTTGACTTCGGCCACACGGAGGCGATTTCGGATGTGGTCCGGCCCGGACGCACCAGTTCGATCGCCGCGTCCAGGTACTCGCGGCACCGCTTGTAGGAGTCAACCATGGCATGAGAACCGTAATTGACCATGAAAGTTCTGTAATAGCACGTCCGGTACCCCATGTAGGACTGGAGAATGTCGAAGTATATGGGGTCGCCCGGGCGAAGGACGCGGTCTGAAAAGATGTGCGGATGCGGACTGCAGCGTTCTCCTGAGATGGCGTTGATCGCCTCGACGTATTCCGACCCGAGGTCGTACAGGGTCTTGCTGGCCAGGCCCACGGCCTGACTCTCCATCATCCCCGGCTTCATGGCCTTATAGATTTCATGGTAAGTCGCGTCCACCATCATCGCGGCATGATTGAGCAGCGAAATTTCGTCTTCCGTCTTGATCACCCGGGCGTCCATGAGAATCTGCTGTCCGTCGACAAGCTTCAGACCTTCCCGTTCCAGAGCAAACCACACCGGGGGCTCGACAATGTCGATACCCACAGGCTCGTTCTGGAGACCGCGTTTCTCCAGTTCTATCCTGATCTTGCGCGCAACGTCTTCTGCAATGCCCATTTCAGGGGATATTGCGCCACGCAGCAGCGATATACCGGCCCGCGAGCGGGGCTCTCCGAATTCGTCATCACCGAGCCACGGGCAGTTCAATTCATGGTGTTTGGCCGCCGATCCAAAGTCCCACATCACCGGACCGTCGTCGTTCTGCGCCAACAAGGCAAATCGACTGACCTTGTCCATGGACCATGCGCCTATGTTCGTTGAAGTCAGGTAGCGCACGTTGTTCATGTCGAAACAGAGCAGCGAACCAATCTCCGCCTTCCTCAGCTGCTGCTTCGCCTTATCGAGTCGCTCCTTCCGCAACCGGTCAAAGTTGATGCGCTGTTCCCAATCGACCGCGCTGGCTCCATGTGTTCTTATCGCCACTGCACACCTCCAAAAATTGAATCAGAAAAGCTGTCCGCTGACAGCTTTCGCCACCGGCATCTTCGTCATGATTTAGTCAATATCCAGGGCAGATCTCATGCCCAGATTTCTTCATCCGTGGGAACCTGCTTGTCGATCACCTTCCCGATTCGCGAGACGTTCATCAGATGTTTGTAGTCCAGGTTCTCTGAAATCGAGTTACCACCCCAGGAGCCGCAACCGAGTGTGGTGGTGGCGGCAAAACCGTTGGACAGCGAACCGCCGGCCGCGAAAGAGCACGGTTGGTTCACAACCAGACGGCTTATGGGTAGTTCCAGTCCCGCATACCGGATGTTGTCTTCGTTCGAGGAATGTACGCCGGCAGAATGTCCCGCACCTTCCACCAGAAGATTGGCTTTTGCCTTGGCCACGGCTTCCTTGAAATCCTTGTAGGGAAGGATCGCCACGACAGGACAAAGCTTTTCCTTGGCCAGAACGTCCTCAGTGCCCGAGCCCTTGGCAGGGACGAGAATAATGCGGGCCGATTCGGGAACGTCTACTCCAGCCATAGCCCCGATTTCGGTGCAGGACTTGCCGACAACGTCGCGGCTCAGCTGACCGTCCGGGAAGACGACATCTCGGAATTTCTGGATCAGTTCTTCGTCTTCGGTGAACCACACCTTGCCTGTGGCCTCAAACGATTCCAGTGCTTGGGCATATTGCTCATCCGGGACCAGAACGAACTGTTCGTGAGAGCAAATGATGCCGTTGTCAAAGGAAGCACCTGCGACGATCTTCCCTATGGCCTCGTCCAGTTCCGCATCCTCATCCACATCCAGGATCACAGGCACGTTGCCGGCTCCCACTCCAAAGGAAGGCTTGCCCGAGGAGTAAGCGGCCTTCACCATGGCCGGACCGCCCGTGGCGACGATCACATCCACGGCCTTCATCAGTTCCTGGGTCGCTTCGACCGACACCGGACTCACCATCTGAACCAGGTTGTCGGGCCCACCGTTATCTTTCACGATCTTCATGAAAGCATCAGTCAGAACCCTCGTGCAGTTCAGGGCCTTGGGATGGGGCGCAAAAATCACCGAGTTTCCCGTCTTGAGGGCGAACATGGCATTGCACATCGGCGTCACAATCGGATTGGTGATCGGTGTCACGGCTCCAACCACGCCCATGGGCTTGGCCACGTAAATCAGGTTGGCCTCGAGATCCTCATCGATGATGCCGCGGGACTTCTTGCCCTTCAGACTGTTCCAGATGATGCGGGGCTTGACCTGGTTCTTGAGAATCTTGTCTTCATATACGCCGATCTCACTCTCGTCGACGGCAAGCCTGGCCAACTCGGCGGCGTTGTCGAAGACATATTGGCCAATGCCTTTGACAATCGCGTCCACTTGCTCCTGGGAAAACGACTCGAAGGCCGCTTGCGCAAGGCGGGATTGGGCCACAAGTTCCTGAATCTGGGTGCTTTCGGCTGAAACGGGTTCTTGGATCATAGGTCCTCTCTCTCTCGACTTTGGATAGCCTGAGAATAGTTGAAAATCCCTTACGGATCAAGGGCTACAGGCTCCACGCGCCGGTTGGCCAACGGTGCCCCCTAAATGAATTACCGGGCCGTTGGATCGATTGAAACGGCTATCCGCAGAGTTCCCTCGCCGCCTCAAACACCATCTCTTCGGTCGGCACCGTTGCATCTTCCAGCGGCGGAGAGAACGGAATGGGAACATGCATTGCTCCTATTCTCTTTACAGGCGCTTCCAGATCAAAGAAAGCGCCTTCGGTAATCGTTGCGGCGAGTTCAGCCATAACGCCGTATCGACCATAGCCTTCGTCCATGACTATGACATGCGATGTCTTTCTCACGGAGTTCAGAATCGTTTCTTCATCGAGCGGCCAAAGCGTGCGCGGATCCACAACTTCAGCACTTATGTCGTGTTCTTCCAGCATATTGGCCGCACCGAGGGCCACCTGGACCATGCTGCTGGTCGCAACGATCGTAAGGTCTTCACCCTCGCGCTTGATGTCGGCCACACCCAGGGGAATCGTATACTCTTCTTCCGGAACCGGTCCCTTGAGCGTGTACATCATTTTGTCTTCAAAGACGGCGACCGGATTGTCGTCCCGGATCGCGGACTTCATGAGTCCCTTGGCGTCGTATGGCGTTGACGGCATGACGACCTTTAAGCCCGGCACGTGACAGAACCATGCATGCAACGACTGCGAGTGCTGCGCGGCGGTGCGCCTGGTCGCGCCCAGTGTCGTCCGCATCACCAGTGGAACCTTCCAGCTGCCGCCTGACATGTAGTGGATCTTCGCAGCCTGGTTCACCATCTGATCCATCGTGAGTCCTATGAAATCGCCAAACATGATGTCTACGACCGGACGCAGGCCCGTCATGGCAGCACCGACTGCAATTCCGGTAAAGCCCGGTTCCGATATCGGCGTATCCAGGATGCGTTCAGGCCCGAACTCGTCGACCATACCGGTCAGGACCTTGAAGGCGGTTCCGGCCTCGGCGATATCTTCGCCAAGAATCAAAACGGTCGGGTCGCGCCGTAATTCTTCCGAGAGCGCCTCCCGAACAGCTTCGCCCAGCGTAAGTTGACGGACTGCAGTTTGAGTTTCAGGCATAGACATCTTCATCCACCTCTTCGACCGCAGGGTAAGGAGCGTCCTTCGCAAACTCGACAGCCGCATCGATTTCGCTCTGAACTTCAGCCTCGATCCCGGCGAGACCGTCGCTATCGGCAATCTGTTCAGTGACTAACCACGCGCCGAAGTTTTTGATCGGATCGCGATTGGTCTTCCACTCTGCCTCTTCGTCCTTGGAACGGTAATACGTACGATTGATATCGCCGACGTGATGACCGTGGAAACGATAGGTATCGGCAACAAGGTAGGACGGCCCCTCTCCATTGCGGGCTCGGCCCACAAGACCGGCCGTAATGTCGTGAACGGCGCGTACGTCCTGGCCATCCACATGATGACCGGGAACCCCGAACGCCGCACCGCGTTCGACGATGTCACCGGCGAGGGTTTCCGAATTGTGCGTGTACTCGTTGTACAGATTGTTCTCGCAGACGTAGATCACGGGCAGCTTCCAGAGGGCGGCCATGTTCATGACCTCGTAAAGCAATCCCTGTCCAAGTGCGCCGTCGCCGAAGAAGCAGACCGCCACCTGATCCGTGCCGAGCCGCTTGGCTGAGAACGCTGCACCCGTGGCAATGCCGGCACTTCCACCGACAATGGCATTGGCGCCCAGGTTGCCCGTCTCGGGATCGGCAATGTGCATCGACCCGCCCTTGCCCTTGCAGTAGCCGGCCCGCTTGCCCAGGAGTTCAGCAAACATGCGATCCAGGGCCGCTCCCTTTGCAACGCAATGTCCATGTCCACGGTGCGTGCTGGTGACGTAATCGTCCTTGCGAAGCGCTTCACACACACCTACAGCGATCGCTTCCTCACCCGAATAGAGATGTGTCAACCCCGGCATGATCGCCGAGGTATAGAGTTCGTTGGCCGCATCCTCAAAGCATCGGATTTTTTGCATAGTCCGATACATTCGGAGCCATTGCTCGATTTCAACATCGGTGTGGGAACTTGCAGATTTTGTCATTCGGTAACTCCAGACATTCTTTGTAACGCCTTAAAAACGACGGCGAAATCCTGATCGGCGAAACCCATGCCCCTTGCAACCGTCATAAAGTCGTTCGCTGCCGTTGTCGTCGGCAGCATGGCGTCGACTTCACGCCCGATTTCCAGCGCAAGAAGCAGATCCTTCTGCATCATATTCACGTTGTGCCAGGCTTTTTCCGGCATCTCCATAAAAAATGGAGCCCGGTATTTCACCAGCGGTGATCCCAGCACACTGTGGGTGAAAACCTCCAGCGCCGTCTCCCGATCGATGCCGTGCTTCTCTGCAAGCAGGACACCTTCGGAGAAGGCCAGAATCTGCACCGCAACGCTGATGTTTGTCGCGAGTTTCATGACCAGCCCGCGACCATTTGCACCCATGTACGTCGCCCGTGGCCCAATGTCAGCCAGGATGGGCTTTATCTTCTCGAAGGTCTCGGGGTTTCCCCCGACCATCATCGTGAGCTTTCCCTCCTTGAGCGTACTCAAGCTGCCCGACACGGGTGAATCGACCATATCCCCACCCTTCTCTCGAACACGCTCGGCTATGGCCATGCTCACCGCGGGGCTGACAGTGCTCATCTCGACGAGCATCTTGCCGTCGCGGACTCCTGCCAACCAGCCGTCCGGCCCATCGACAACTTCTGTAAGAGCCTTTGAATTGCTGACCATCGAGAACGTTACGTCAGCAGCTTCACAAACTTCGCGCGGAGAATCGGCCCAACCCATGCCCTCGTCGATCAGCCACTGGGCCCTTGACTTTGTCCGATTGTAACCTGTCACGGTGTGCCCCTTGTCCATCAACCGCTTCGCCATAAGGGCACCCATCTCACCCAAGCCTACATACCCAAGATTTGCCATATTTTAATCACCCAACCGCAGGCCCACCTCTCAGGGGTCGCGGTACCCTTTGCTCTGTCACACCGCAGGGAGAAAATAATACATTAGGACGCCGCAAACTTCTGTCGGATATCTTCTTCTACCCGCAATCCGTGCCCGGGAACATCCCTTGGTTCCATCGAACCATCGGGCCCCAGCCGAGGCCAACCCTCAAACAAGGGCTCCAGCAAGGGAAATTCTTCGAGCCAGGTGACGGCCGGCGAAACACCCGCAACGTGAACAAAGAGTCCAGGCAGGAAATGCGGGGACATCGACACGTTGAAGGTATCGGCCAGGGCCGCGATCTCCAACGCCGGCGTAAGCCCCCCTGCCATGGCCAGGTCAGGCTGAACGAGTCCCAGCAGGTGCTCTGAAACGAAAAAGAAAAACGCGGCTCGCCCCTGCAGGTGCTCGCCCCCGGCAACAATCGCCCCACCGGATTCTGTTAACGAACGGTAATCCTCTACCGAGTCCGCCGGCAGAGGCTCTTCAACAAACAGAGCTCCATGGTCACGGGCAGAGGCCAGGAGTCGACGCGCCCGAGGAAGGTCGCACTTCTCGTTGGCGTCAAACATCATGCCGACGTCATCGGGAAGCACATCCCTGACGGCAGCCATCAATCCCGCGTCTCGGGACTCACCGCGGACCCTTGGTTTAACGGCTGAAAGTCCGCGCGCCGCATGTGCCGCCGCCGTCTCGGCCGCTTCCTCCGGCGTCTGGTTGGCCGTAAAACCCCCGCTCCCGTAAACAGGTACCGCTCGAGAGACTCCTCCCATCGCAACAACCAGAGGCACACCCCGGCGATTCGCCTCCAGATCCCAGGCAGCGACGTCGATAGCAGCAAGTGCCAGCATGTTGGGACCTAAACCCATTCTGTTGAAGCTGGCTGCAATCGTCTGCCACAGTGAGGGAGGCCCCACCACGGGGTGGTTTTCGACGAGTCTCTCCAACTGGGAACGTGCGGCAGCCAGAACAATCTCGCCGCCTACACCACCAATCACATAGCTGAAGCCCAGACCGGTCGCGCCGTCCGAGTCCCTCAGTTCGACCAGCACGACGTCAATCGCGGACACTCCCGATCCACCAACGGGCTTGTCGAGTTTGTAACGGAGCAGAGTGGCTTCGGCCTTCTCGTAACGGGACACCTGGACTCTCCCAACACACTACGAATACGACGTGTAACGCAGTCGTCGAGTATAACTTGCGTCAACCTCGGATGGGAATATGGCAGGGTCACGGGCCACACAAAAAGTGGGGACAGGTCACTCTTTTTGCCCGACGGGATCTGGTTGGTGTCCGAGGGAAACGCAAAAAGAGTGACCTGTCCCCACTTTTTCCATAATCTCGCAACGTGGAGTGGAACCCTGAAGACTACGCCCGAAATTCCCGTGCCCAGATGGAATGGGCACGAGAACTCATTTCCCGTCTTCAACTCTCTGGAAATGAAACGGTCCTGGACGTTGGGTGTGGAAACGGAGGCGTAACGTCCGAACTTGCCGAAGCCGTACCTGAGGGTTTCGTTCTCGGAATCGATCGCAGTTCGGCCTTCGTTCGGTACGCCACGGAGCACTATCCGCCCGAAGCTTTTTCCAATCTTCGCTTCGAACAGATGGATGCTCGCAACCTGGCCTCCGATCGAAGGTTTGACGTCGTGTTCTCTAACGCCGCACTCCACTGGGTGGACGACCACACGGCGTTTCTCGAAGGAGTTGCTCGCCTCCTCGGACCGGCAGGCAGACTGATTGTTTCGTGTGGAGGAGAAGGAAATGCGTCAGGCGTTGCCGCAGTAATAGAGGAGATCGTCCAAAGTGAACCATGGACGAACTACTTCGAGAGTTTTACCTTCCCGTACTACTTCTATTCGACAACAGACTATGAACACTGGCTGGCTCAAGCAGGTTTCACAGCGACACATTTAGATCTTGTCGAAAAGGACATGACCCATCCCGGCCGCGACGGCCTGGCGGGATGGATCCGGACGACGTGGATCCCTTATACACAACAGGTCCCTGAGGAACTCCGGGACAGGTTTGTCGCTGAATGCGTCGACGCATATCTGGAAACTGTCCCCCTGGATGAAGCGGGCAGGAGCCATGTTAGGATGGTCCGGCTTGAGGTCGAGGCACATCTCTTATTAACGGAGGGACCGTAACCATGAGTCAGAAGAAAAGCAGGCGAGACTTCATTCAATTGAGTGGAATCGCTGCGGCGATAGCCGCCATTCCACGCATCTCAGAGGCCCGTTTCGGACCGCATCCTCAAGCGGACCGGGCAACATCGATGGGCGGCCGGTTTCGCCAGCTGCTTGGCAGAAACGCTCCGTTCGAATGCATCGCCGTCTACGATGGCCAATCGGCGCGCCTGGTCGATATCGCGGGCTTCCCTTCCGTATTCGTGGGCGGGACAGCGGCCGGCATCGAGAACGGTTATCCGGATTGGGGCCTGACCTCTTTTACCGAACTCATCGAGTACGCCTCGCGCGCCGTGGACCAGATCGACATTCCGATGCTGGCCGACGCTGATAACGGAGGAGGCAGTCCGCTCACCGTGTACCGCACCACGCGTGAGTTCGAACGAGCCGGAGTCGGAGCCGTAATGTTCGAGGATCGGATTCGGGCCAAAAGAATCGGCCAGAGCGCCGATGTCATTCCGACGGGGGAGATGGTGGACCGGATTCGAGCCGCCGTCGACGCGCGTTCCGATATGGTGATCGTCGCCCGCTCGGATGCGCTAGCTGCGGGAAGATCTGAGACGGAAGCATTCGACCGGGGAGCGGCCTATGCCGAAGCGGGTGCCGAGGCATTGTTCCTTGCGGGCCTGGGGCTGGCCGACTATGGCCGCGCGGTAAACGCGATCGATACGGCGATGATGGGTCCAATGGGGGCTAACACACCCATGTCGGCCGCTGCCGACGCCGGCGTCACGATTGCCCTGTACGCAAACTTCCTGCAGAACATCGCACGGGGAGCTATGCACAACGCGCTCGAAGAGTTGAAGACGACGGGAACTATGGCGGAAACCGTGGGACAAAATCAGTTGCCACGTGAGATCGGCCGACAGATCACCCGCAACGAGGAAATCCTGGAGCGCGCGCGACGATACAACGTCGCGCCTCCAGAGTAGATTCCAGTGTCCTGAATCTAGCCGCCCAGTTCGGACCGGACAAGGTTCCGACCGGCGACCATCGCCTGCATCTTCGCAAAAGCGGATGCTCGCCCCAGATACTTCATTCCACAATCCGGAGCCACGATGAGGCGGTCGCTGTCCACGTAAGGCAAAGCCCGGCGGATGCGTCCTCGGACAACCTCAGGCGTTTCAACTTCCTGGGTCGAAAGATCAATCACTCCCAGGATGATCGTCTTTTCTGGGAGGGTCCGCAGGACCTTGCAGTCCAGAGAAGACTGCGCCGTTTCGATCGAGATCTGATCTGCCCTCGCCCCGGCCAGCTCCGGTAGAAAAGAATAACCTTCCGGCCTCTCATGGATGATCGCCGCATAGCCAAAGCAGAGATGGACCGCCGTCTTCCCCTTCACACCGTCCAGGGCTCGATTGAGCGCGCTCAGACCATACTCACGGGCCTCGTCCGGACGGGCCTGCATGTAAGGATCGTCAATCTGGACCACGTCGGCACCGCTTTCGAAAAGATCATTGATCTCTTCGTTCACGGCAGCGGCATAATCCAGGGACATTTCTTCTTTGCTTGGGTAGAAGTCGTTCTGGGCCTGCTGCGACATCGTAAACGGACCGGGCACGGTCGCTTTCACCATGCGATCAGTATTGGCTCTCAAGAATCGAACGTCACGAAGCTGGACAGGATGCTTTCTTCGGATCTTCCCCGTCACTCGGGGGACAGGATTGGGATGGCCTCTTCTGTCGAGAGCAGTCCCCGGATTATCTATGTCGACGCCTTCCAACGCTGTTGCAAAACGGTTCGAGTAGCTTTCCCGCCGCATCTCGCCGTCCGTGATGATGTCGAGGCCCGCACGTTCCTGGTCACGGATCGCCAGCAGCGTCGCATCGTCCTGAGCCTCTTCAAGCCACTTCGGATCCACACGCCAGAGCTCAGAGGCTCGGACCCGGGGAGGGAAACGTCCGGCCAGCTTCTCGCGATCGATCAACCAATCCGGTTGCGCGTACGATCCGACCAGGGATGTTGGGAAGAGAGTCGCGCCCATAAAGGTGTTCCAAAGAAAAAGGGAGAGACGACGTCTCTCCCTCTTCTGAGTCCGGTAGTTAGGGCAGTGCGAAAACGACGACCGCCTCGGCCCCTTCCGGGCCGGGGTCATCCACGTCGCCTCGTTGCCCGCCGGCGACAACGGCCACGTACTGTTTGCCGTTAACGGCGTAGGAGATCGGAACAGCGTGGGCACTCATCACAAGAGACTGGGTCCAGAGTTCTTCTCCTGTGCGGGTGTCGAACGCCCGGAAGCGCCGGTCGTTACTGGCCCCGATGAACACGAGGCCGCCCGCGGTAGACATCGGACCACCGAAATTCAATCGGCCCGTCTTCTGCTTATCGCCTTCGAGCTCCTCGGTGATACCCAGCGGAACTCTCCACGCGATGTCGCCTGTGTTGGCATCGACAGCAACGAGTTCACCCCAGGGTGGCTTCTGGCACGGCCAGCCCATCTCCCCTGCCCCGACGATGTTGCCGCCCGAGTCGGGCGTATTGTCGAACCACTGGAACCGTGAAGTCCGGCCGACGATGCTGTTCCGCCGATAGGGCACGCGAGCGCCTTCGGGACTCCTTTCAATCCACCCAAAGCTGGCTTCACTCATCGTGTTAACGATGACGTAACCCAGTCCAGGATCTGCAGTATTACCTCCCCAGTTGGCTCCACCGACCGAACCGGGGAAAATGACGGTGGAATAAGGGGGTGCGCCGTCTTCGCGAAACACGTATGGCGTGAACGGCCCTACGTTATAGAACCCTCCGCTGCGTTCCACCAACTCCGCACAGAAAGCAGCATGCTCGGCGTTGGTGTCCTCGGCCGTCACGAGATCTTCGGGACTGTAGCTGACCCGCGCCAATGGTGGCGGTTTCACCGGAATCGGCTGCGTCAGAGAAGCCAGGTCTTCGGGAACCGATGTCGGGGGCATCGGAACTTCCTCGATGCCGAATACAGGTTCACCCGTCACTCGATTCAGGATGTACATGTAGCCGGTCTTGGCGGTCTGCGCGAGAATCGGGACGACTTCTCCATCGACGATCACATCGAGGAGCGTGGGAGACGACGGCAGGTCGTAATCCCAGAGATCGTGGTGCACATGCTGGAAATGCCACAAGCGTTCTCCGGTTCGAATGTCCAGCGCCACGATCGAACCTGCGAACAGGTTGTCGCCATGGCGGTCCCCGCCCCAGTAATCGATAGGTCCCGCCGTCTCGAACGGCGCGTAGTATATACCTCTCTCAAGGTCCATGGTCGGAGCAAAAGCCCAAGCATAGGTGCCCGTCCGATCCCGCCAACTCTCGTTTTCCCAGGTATCGTTTCCGAACTCACCCGGCTGCGGAACAGAACGGAATTCCCAGACCAGATCTCCGGTGACGGCATCAAAGGTGCGGACCGCTCCCGGAACACCGTTGGTGCCCACGAGCATGCGGTTTTCGAAAACGGCGGGAACGCCGTTGTAGGCCTGGACCATATCCACGATGCCACCGTCACCAAAATTTGCGGTGGGTTCGCCCGTGAATGCACTCAGCCCGATCAGTCGGCTCCCCGAAGTCACGTAGATCCGGGCAGCAGCATCGCCATCGCCGCCCCAGTAAGCCACTCCGCGACGCGAGGGCGGCTCATCGATCGACATCTGGTACGTCCATACCTCGTCCCCGGTTTCCGCATCCAGCGCAACGACAGAATCTGCCATTGGCAGGAACATCACGCCATCCACGACGATGGGAGTCACCTCTGAACCTCCCGTCAGTCCGCCCGTGCTGGCGGCCCGGCCGATGTTAAAAGACCAGACTTGCTCCAGGTCTCCGACGTTGCCCGTATTGATTTCCCTTAGAGGGGAATGCCGAGTACCGGAAAGGTCGAAGTTGTACATCGGCCAATCGAAATTTTGCGCCTGACCTGATCCGGGGTTCAAGGCTGTCAACGTGACAGCGAGGATCAGGATAGGGGTCCATCGTAAACTCATGACTTAATCTCCTTAATATCAGGTCGTGCAGTTGCTCTTTTCGTGAAAGAATAACGAAACTCTTCGATTTACACCGGCAGCACTGTCAACTATCGTGCCGGCTGGGTGGCTCCGGAACGCCGCAACATGATCACGATCTCCGTGTACCCACCCGCCAGGGCCGCGCCCAGCGCCGTCCCGCCGTCCCGAGTTCGGGCATTGACATCGGCTCCGGCACCCAGCAGTCGCCCGACCACTTCCGTATGTCCTTCGGCTGCAGCCATCACCATTGCCGTCCCGCCGTCCGCCGCAACCGCGTTTGCGTTCGCACTGGCGCCAAGCAGCAAGTCGAGGCTCTCGAGGTGCCCTTCCGAAGCAGACCACATCAATGCAGTGATCCCATCCTCGTCAGCCACGTTCGGGTCGACGCCTGCATCGAGGAGTGTCTGAAGGGAGTCTGCAAGGCCCTCCAGAGCAGCACCCATCAGAGCCGTACCTCCACCGTTGTTTCGAATGCCGAGATCAGCACCTCCATCGATCAGGAGTTGAAGGCCTTCCGTCCGACCTTGAATCGCCGTGACCATTGCAGCCGTCCAGCCATAGACATCGGCTTCGTCGATGTTGGAACCGCCATCAAGCAACAAACGGATCGTCTTCGCCTCACCCCGTGACGCAGCCCATAACAACGGCGTTGCTTCATTGAAGTCTTCGACCTCGACACTTGCCCCGGCGTCGAGCAGGACCTCCACTACATCGGAGAACCCGTGGAATGACGCAACCATCAGGGCCGTCGCACCGTTCGCATCGGGAGCATCCACTTTGGCTCCAGCGTTGAGAAGCGTCTGGATCGAATCGATCCGACCTTCGGCAACCAGCGGAATCAGCAAGGTCGATCCGTTGTCATCCCGGGCTTCGAGATCGGCACCGGCGTCAATCAACACCTGCATGGTTTCGGTGTGGCCTTCCAGAGCAGTCAGCAGGAGTACGGTGTAACCGCTCGGATTCAGCGAGTTGACCCCGGCCCCATCCGCCAGCAGCTGGGCCACCTCTGCGCTCTCTCCGCGAGTTGCAGCTTCGACCAGACGGGTATTGATATCTGCGACCTGAGGTAACCCGAGAGGAGGCGGCCCGCCTTCCTGGGCCCCGGTGGGCACGAACTGGCCCGTGCTCAAAATCAGCACGACAAAAAGACACGTTTTTTTCATTCGCCAGGTCACCTTCGAGATGGTCCGATAGCCCCTGTCTTCGATTCCTGTGAGGCTATCCTGCACGATCTATACCTCAAATCCAACAACGGATTGAATAGAGGAATTGGCAGTCTGTTGCCTCCGTTCTCATAGGGACGTAAACTACGTCTTTAGAAAACGGCACTGGGCGATTACTTAATGAAGGTGACTAAATGATTAGAACAAGCCGGGTTTTCATGTTGCTGCTCTTTCTTGGGTCGATGGCTCTCCCTGCCTCGGCGTTTCCAGAATTCCTCGATGAGTATTTGATCGACCCCATGCGGCGTCCAGGCATTGACGGTTGCAGCGTCTGCCATCAGGATCCCGGAGGTGGCGGCCCCCGCAACGCATTCGGTCGCGGTTTCGAGAACGCCGGTTATTCCATAACACCCGAGCTGCGAGAACAGTTTCCCGACATGTTTGTCGCCGCCGCTGCGGAAGCAGGTGCGCGGACCGATGCAGAAAGATCGCTTCCCGAAAGCTTCGGCTTCTTTCTGACAAGTGAAGGGCCCGGTCGCGGAGGGGACCTGGGCGGTCTGACGGGAGCCGATGCTCACTGTCAGACGTTGGCCCAGGCGGTAAGCGCGGGCGACAAGACATGGCGCGCCTATCTGAGCATCTCGAGTGAAACCGAACCGGTCCACGCTCGCGAACGGATCGGAATCGGACCGTGGTACAACGCCGCGGGGATCATGATCTCTAACAATCTCGAACAGCTTCATTCCCCGAGCAATAACCTCAGGAAAGAGACGATACTGGACGAAAACGGTGAAATCGTCAGCGGGGGCGGAGACAACGTCAACCGCCACGACATCCTGACCGGTACACGCACCGACGGGACAGCGTGGCCGTGGGGATTGATGGATATGTTAAACCTGAACGACGACGGCAATTCTTTAACGTGCGGAAACTGGACCAACGGGGGCGAGGAGGGACAGGCCATGGTAGGCCACCACGACCGTGACCAATGGAACGCCGCCCATCCGTCCAGAGGCTGCAGTCAGGAAAATCTCAGAAGCACGGGCGGAGACGGATTGTTCTACTGTTTCGCTATCGATTAAAAAACCACTGTCTGACGGGCGGCGGCTGTTCAACGCGCCGCCGTCTCAGTGACCGCACTGAACGCCGGCGCAACCTCTTCCATGAATTTGGCCATCTGATCCTTCACCAGTTGGTGGGGTTTGTTTCCGACGTTGAAATACAGAATAACCTCACTGATCCCTGCAGCTTCGACGCGCTTGAGTGTCTCGATGACTTTGGATGAAGGGCCGATGAGGATCGATTTGTCGGTCAGGTCTTCCTTCTTCATGTTCTCGAGGATGTCGCACATCTTGATGAAGTACTGCATCGTGGGCGGCATCTTCTTCGGGTTCTTCGGAAAGGCGGGCAGCGCACAGTTCTTGAAATAGGATATCTGGAACTCGCGGCCACGCTCGTCCTCTTCAGGCGTGTCCGCAAAGTGAACGAAGTAGCTGCATATCGTGCGACCCGGAGTGTGGCCGTGTCTTTCACACTTCTCCCGGTACATCTCGACGGCCCGGTCGAGACTCCCGAACACCATCGCAGCCGCAAACGGTGCATAGATAATGTTCAGGCCACGCTCGGCGGCCATATCAACGCTGGTCTCAGAAAAACTCCCAAGATAGAAAGGAACAGGTTTCTGAACGGGCTTGGGTGTAATCTCCATTTCGGGAATCTGGAAGTACTTGCCGTCATGCGACCAGGGCCCCGGTGAGTTCCAGGCCTTCTGGATGACATCGATGCCCTCGGCGAATATCGCCTTTGAATCCATAAAAGGTGCACCGAAGGGATCGTACTCCCGGGTGTCATATCCCCGTCCTGCAGCAAAGTCCACACGGCCACCTGAAATCAGATCGATCGTGGCCCATTCCTCCGCTATATCCAAAGGATGATGCAGAGGGAGTACGGCAACGGCCGGCGCCAGCCGGATACTCTTCGTAATCGGGACGATGCTGGCAAGCAGGGTGCCGGGACGCGAGTTGACGCCGAGTGAATCGAAATGGTGCTCTCCGATCCAGGCCGAGTTCATTCCCAACTGATCGGCGTAAATCGCCTGTTCCCGAATCTCGGTAATGAACTGCTCGGGGGAACGGGAACTGTCGGGGTAGGCGTTGTCGCTCAACGTAAAGTATCCGAATTTCACACTCTGCCTCCCTGTTCAAAGCCCCCGGATTGTATCAGAGCAACAGCATCCCGGTTAGTAGGTCCAACCACAGTATGAAAAAGGGGTCAGAGCCCTATTTCCCTATTTTCCAGATTGAAATAACTGTATCGAAAAAATGGTGAAATAGGGCTCTGATCCCTTTTTAATGACAAAAGTCCCTGACCTGCCGGTCAGGGACTTTTTGGAAAAGACGTCGCGTTAAGGCGACTCAATCAGCTGCAAAGCAGTAGAACAGGCCGTCACCGCCAGATCCCTGCAGATCTGTCTGGCTGCATCCTCTGGAGGGATGCGCAGAGTTCCAGGAACTGCCATCGTCCCCTCCGCCTTCGCGGTCATGATGTCCCACAAGAGCACTGCCCTCGCCGCTGCTGGTCCAGTTGTTGCAGTTCATGTCGACCCCAGCCAGTCCCGTTACGAGAGATCCCGTCAGGATGTCGTGCCGGTTGGGATCGTCCCCCCTGCCGTTGACCACCTCGCCTCTTTCGTTCAACGAACCCATTTTGCTCAACCGGTTATTGTCGCTGTGCAGATCCAGAACTCCCTGGGCGACAAGAATTCCACTGGCGTTGTACCAGGGGCCGCCGCCAATGCGGTCGCCCGCATTGATCGCCGGCTCGCCCTCAAAGCTGGTGCTGAGGTATGCCCGCCAAGTCTTGCCCATATGCCCTGCCGCTTCAGCCAGCATCTGGCAATGCGCGTCGGCACCCGCCAGACCTCCCAGGTCTGCTCCGTTTCCGGGGCCGGCACTGGTGATAAAGAAGCTCATGGCGTTCTCGGGTACAACATCTTCACCGGCGACTGGACCGCCCAACAAACTGACGAGTTGCAGCGTGGGGGGCGCCAGACTCCCGGCATCTTCCACCTCCTGAAACTCGGCTACGATCAGTTCGCTGTCGGGATCCGACAGGAAGACCCTGGTCAGAACGCTCGGCCCATCTATGACCGGTATATTCCCGGTTTCGATAGTCGGAACCTCGAATCGGCTTGGCCAGCTCGCTCGCAATAATGGAGTGATCTGATACCCCCCGGCTTCGAACGACTGACCAAACTCGTTTCGCGGACCGCCCCCGGCCGGGTTGTCGTGGCAGATCGAGCAGTTCTCCAGCGGGGTACTCTTGAGTGGGTCAGACTGGAACAGCATAAAGTACTCTGGACGGGCTTCGGCAGGCTGAACCATCAGCCCGACAAGGACCAATAACAATAGGACTCCAGTGATTCGAATCATAAGTCTCCTTTTATACAACTGTACTCTGTACCTAGATATGGCGTTTCTAGAAAAGCGATGCTAACTGCGCCGGCTGTCTGGCCAGCTCAGGCAGGCACGCATACCGGGGTTCGTCCTGGGGCACCCATTCAATAGCAAACTGGATCGGCGCGTTCAGAAAGACCGGATCTTCGGTCACGACATTGGCTCTCAGCATTTCCCCGTCCGATGAATACGATTCAACAACCCGCTTCAGAGTGGAGGACGGCACATTCGCCATATCGTCCAGACCATGTGGATCGAATGTAAACTTAGTTGTTTCGACGACCAGGCTGCCATCCTCATACAGGCCGGTAGAGTACCCCTGCACGGTGAAGTCGTAAGGCATGGGTTCGGGGTGGCCGTGGCCCTCCAGCCAGACGGTCCGAATGATGTCATCCTTCTCGTACGTGAAGATGACACGATCTGCCTGTTGCTCGATCTGAATGGAATAAGGATCTGCCACAACAGACGGTGACGTCGCCGGCACGCAATCGTACTTGGGCCCGGCTGCTTCATCCCAGGTGGCCATGAATCCTATCGCACGGGCTTTCAACGGAATTTCACTGAAAATGAAGGGACAAGTCACGCCATTGGGGGTGCAGTTGTTCCTGCCCCTTGCCCAAACTCCCGTCAGATCGGGCACATCGTTGGATGCATCCGGAAGCTGAGCCAGCAGGGTGGTCGGCATGTAACCGAGGATCAGCAGCGCGAACACTACCAGCGCCAGCACCCTTCCAATCCCGCGGCGAAGCAACCCCTCGGTTAAGCAGATCATATCTTGTCACTCCTTGTTTGGATCTATAAAGGATCAGGCAAAACACTGTCCCCATTCGAATAATCGTAAAACTGGAGAAATGGTATCGGAGGGAAGAATAGATGTAAAGTAGTTCGCCCCCGGACGGGATCGAGTCCAAGAGAAAACCCGGAAGCCGAGCCTCCGGGCTCTCACAGAATTGTTCTATTCGGGCAATGCAAAAACGACCAACGCTTCTGAACCGTCCGGTCCCGGGTCATCCATGTCGCCTCTCTGCCCGCCCGCAACGATGACCACGTACTGCTTGCCGGCGGCCTCATAACTGATCGGCACTGCATGGGCACTCATGTCCAGACGCGTGACCCACAGCTGGTCTCCGGTCCGGGAGTCGAAAGCGCGGAACCTGCGGTCATTAGAGGCGCCGATAAAGACGAGCCCGCCCCCTGTGGCCATGGGACCGCCCATGTTCAGCGTGCCTGTCCTCTGCTTCTCGGGCGGCAAGCCTTCGTTGATCCCAAGGGGAACTCTCCATGCGATGTCGCCCGTGTTGGCGTCGACAGCGACCAGTTCACCCCAGGGCGGCTTCTGACACAACCAACTGCCCTGTTCACCGGAACCCGAAATATTCCCTCCCGAATCTTCCGGCGAATTGTTCCACTGGAATCGGGAAGTCCTGCCAACAATACTGCCCCTGCGAAAAGGCGTCCGCGCGCCTTCCGGACTGTTCTCGACCCATCCGATGCTGGCTTCGCTCATCGTGTTTGCGAAAACGTAGTTGATCGTCGGATCCGCAGCTGTCCCGCCCCAGTTCACGCCTCCGATCGAGCCGGGAAAAACAATCGTCGAGCAGGGCGCCGCGCCGGGAGCGCGATAGGTGTAAGGTGTGAACGGACCTTGATTCTCCAGACCGCCGCTCCGCTCAAAGAGATTGGCGCAGAAGTCGGCATGCTCGGCGTTCGTGTCCTCGGCCGTCACGAGGTCCTCCGGGCTGAAGCTGACACGGGCCAGCGGCGGCGGCTTTACGGGAATGGGCTGCGTCGGCGAAGCACGCTCAGTAGGAACGTTACTTCGAGGAACGGGAGTCTCCTCCACACCAAATACCGGTTCGCCCGTCTCCCGGTTGAGGATGAACATGTAGGCGCTCTTGCCGACGATCGCCAGCCCCGGCACGTCTTCTCCGTCGACGTTCAGGTCCAGCAGGACGGCGGGTGCAGGCTGATCGAAATCCCAGAGATCGTGATGGACGGTCTGGAAATGCCACCGGTACTCACCGGTCGCAGCGTCCAACGCCACCACGGAGTTTCCAAACAGATTACTTCCCGGACGGTTTCCACCCCAGTAGTCGTATCCGGGATTGTCGAACATCACGTAGACCAGGCCCCGTTCGGTGTCGACACTCATTGAAAACGCCCAGGCCACGGATTCGGCGTTCTCGAAAATCTCGCCCTCCCAGCTCTCGCTACCGGGCTCGCCCGGTTTCGGTATGGAAAAGAACTCCCAAGCCTTCTCTCCAGTCATCGCATCAAACGCACGCACGCTTCCAGGCAATCCGTTCGTTCCTACGATGAGTAGATTCCTGTAGACCGTGGGTGCTGAGTCATACGGCTGACCCATATCGACCTCGCCCCCGTCTCCAAAGCGAGCCACCGGTTCGCCCGTGAAAGCACTCAGTCCGATCAGTCGGCGACGGGCTGTGAAAAAGATCCGCGCATCTTCCTGCTCGTCCCCAACCCAGAAAGCAACAGCCCGGCGGGATGGCTGGTCATCTCCGGTAACGCTGTGGCGCCAGAGTTCCTCGCCTGTCGCCGGATCCATCGCGACGACCCGGCCCTCGGCGGCCGCATACAGCATTCCATTCGTAACGATCGGAGTGAACTCGAAGCCGTTACTCAGGCCACCCGCGTTGTTCTCTCCCAACGAATAAGTCCAGGCGACCTCAAGATCAGTTACGTTGTCGGTATTGATTTCACTAAGAGGAGAAAAGCGCGTCGCGTTCAGGTCTCTGTTGTACATGGGCCAATCGGCCGGATTCTGAGCCTCAGCGGCCGGTATGAGGAGGGCGGCTACCAGGAGTCCCACAGTCAAGATGCTGGTCCACCGTAAAGTCATGAAAACCTCCTTGTGTCTAATGGCAAGCACCCGAAATATTTCGACTGGGCGGCGCCGAACTTTCCGGCATTGTACCTTACGCGCTACGACGAGTGTCCTGTAACAACCACTCGTCTTTGATCAATGTGCGAATTCAGGGAAGAAAGAGAGATGGGGTAAGGCAGAAATCCACGTCCTCGATGAGCGATCTGGTAACGCGTTGGCTAAGGGTGATTATTTGCTGAAACTCACCTTGCCGGAGGCGGGTCTTCCGTATCTCCAGCGGCCTGGGTCAACAGGTCCTCTACGCTCAGGTCGTCCGCGTTCTTCAGCGTGAAGTCGGCGCCATATGCGAACAGAACATCCGCCGCGCGTTCAAGTCCTTCCTCGGCTGCGAAATGTGCGGCTGTATTGCCGGACCTCGTACGGACGGCATGGATGTCGGCTCCCGCATGGAGCAAGACCTGAATCGCTTCGACCCGCTCCGCCTCGGTTCGCGACAGTGTGGCGGCGGCACGGCCCGCGCTTCCTGCACCCGCGACAGAAGCGAAGTTGAGCTTTGATCAGACCACAGTTCCGTCTGAACTCGTTGCGTAACCAGATGCCACATCCATACACCGACAACAAGCATCCATAAAAGTGCGAGAGAGCTTCCAGACAAATTGATCGTCATCCCCAGATCGGAGAAACCAGTGTAAGCCATGGCGAGACCGGCAACCGCAATCGGTATACCGCCGAGGATTGCCAGCCAGCCCAGCCATTTCGGGAAGCTACGATCCGACACAAGAGCTACGCCGTAAGTAGTCACTGTAATACCAAACAGTAGAGCTAAGATGCTGGCAAGGCCGATCTCAATCTGTCTCACTGCGACGGAGGCAAGGAACAGGATTTCTTTGTCGGCTCCCGAAGCGGCTGCCCAACGGTCCACCATCAGTTTGAGCGCTATGCCATCAACGGAGAGGTCGTTCCAATCGGTGTGTAAAAAGAGAAGGCGGTGTACGCTTTCGGTGAATCCGAAACCCTAAGCAATCCCGGCAGCAATCGGGAGAAAGGTACACCACCCATGAAGAAGAAGAACATACCGGCATCAGTGGCGTCAACGAACGCGTATGAAGGTTTGGAGGACTGGGCACGATCCCGGGTCCAAGTCTGGCTACAGGAGCTGCTCGAGGACGAAGTCACTCAATTTCTGGGTCGGGAAAAGTCGGAGCGGAGTCCGAATCGACGAGGATACCGGAACGGTCACGGGAAACCGCGACGCTTCGCAATGATGAACGGTACGATGGAGGTTCGACGACCTCGGGTTCGAAACACCGCCGAGCGGTTCGAGAGTCAGATCCTGCCGTATTTTCGACGGAAATCGAAACAGCTGGGCGAGCTACTTCCCGATCTCTACCTCCACGGTCTGGCCACAGGGGACTTCGAGCAGGCCATGCGCGGACTGCTTGGCGCTGGCGCTCCGTTGTCGCGAGCATCGATCCAACGACTGAAATCGACCTGGCAGTTGGAGTATGACGAGTGGGTCCAGCAGGACCTGTCCGGCCTCGAGGTCGTGTACCAGTGGGCAGACGGCTTGTACGTGAAAGCGGGGATCGCGAAAGAGCGAGCGGCATTGCTGGTGATCATCGGAGCCTTGTCAGACAGGCGCAAAGTGCTGTTGGCCTGTGAGAGCGGGCAGCGGGAAAGCAAGGAGTCCTGGAGCCGCATTCTGCGCAATCTCCAGAGACGGGGCCTGAAGCTGGGACGGCTGACTGTCGCGGACGGTCACCTGGGCATCTGGTCCGCGCTGGCCGAGCAACAGCCCCAGGGCCAGGAACAACGCTGCTGGAACCACAAGTCGATCAACGTGGTCGATCATCTGCCGAAGACCGAGCAGCCCGCGGCCAGACAGCTGCTTCATGGGATGGCCTTCGCGAACTCCCGCGCGGCCTGCGAACGAAAGCGGGATCAGTTCGTCCGCCGATATGAGAAGAACTATCCCAAAGCGGGTGAGACGCTGTTGCGGGACTGGGACCGGATGATTACTTTCTATGAGTTCCCGAAACAACACTGGGTGCATCTGAGAACGACCAACATCGTCGAATCGCCCTTCGACATGGTTCGTCTCCGCACCAACGCCGCTCGCCGATTCAAGCGTGTCGAGAATGCAACGGCAATGATCTGGAAGCTACTACGTGTCGCTGAGAAGGCTTGGCGACACTTAAAAGGATCCGAACTCTTACAAGAGGTCTATGATGGTCAGCAATTCGCTGACGGCATCAGAGTCGTGATGAAATCGAAGGCCGCCGCCTGATGACTTTTACACACCTTTTGTAATGACCTCAAAAACTCGGTAAAGAATACTAAGAGGGGTTTGTAAGCAATCAGAAGGTCAACGCTTGTATTTAGGCCAATTCTCAACGTCCGCGAAGATGATTTAACAGGACTTGAGCCATCAATTCTTTGGTTAGTTTGGCCTTCACAACTCCAGGACTCAGAATCAAAAAAAAGAAAACGCAAGGTCCGGCTCCTTGCAAAAGCCATCAGCCCTACGTGGTCGATGCCGATCTATAGATGGCTAATCGACAGGCCGCCGCAGGACATGGAGGACTGACGGGTTCAGCCGTTTGTCATGCCGCCTTAAGGGGATTTTGCTGTTGGCACCAACAGTCTATGGACGTCAATCGATAGCAAAGCAGTAATAGCGTCCGGCGCCACCGGTATTGATCAGTCCCTGTTGGCTACAGCCCTGCGAAGGATGGGCATTGCTCCAGGGAGACAGGCCCGGCTGTAAACCCCGGCGATCATGATGGCCGAGCATCGCGCCGCCTTCGTCGGACGACATCCAATTATTGCAGGTCCGATCTTCGCCGGCAGGAAATGCCGTGCCGTCCGGCTGAGAGCCGGTCAAGACATCGTGTTCCACGTCCATCTGCAAGGCTAGGGGCAAGGGATTGCCGTCTGGACCAATCGATACATAGGGGACTGGGTTGCCATGTTCATCCAGTGCGGTCGCGAAACTAATATTGTTTCCTTCTTCCTGATGCAGTTGATCAAGATTTTCCGCGATCATGTCTCCACTGGCGTTGTACCAGGGTCCGGAGCCGATGCGATCCCGTGCATTGACGGCGTTAGGACCCTGAGTGCTCAGATAAGCACGCCAGGTTTTATCGCCGGCACCGGCAACTGAAGCCAACGCCTGGCAGCGGGCATCGGCACCAGCCAAACCACCCAGGTTGCCTCCATAGCCCGAACCAGCGCTAGTGACAAAGAAGTTCATTTCCTGAGCCATTGCACTCGAACCTGCCATCACGATCGCTGCTACGAGCATTGTTGTTACTTTGAACATTTTCATTACGGACTCCTGTTCCATCCTTGCAGTTTCAGTTAAATGAAGGTTTTGATTCTATGCCGCCTTCGTAGGCGGATTCCCCGCAAAGAGATCGCGCACCCGATCTCATCTAAGATTTTCATTTTTGATGCCCGGATCCAACGTTTGTACACTGAGGCTCTCCCAAGAGTCGAGATTTTTGCGTCGCACGTTCTTCCGGCTTCCCACACGCCGACCGGCCACTCTGCATCAAGGGCCGATCCACCGAAGCGCCCGATTCTGGAAGCATTTTACCGGCACCTCTCCGCCCGCGCGCCCTTTTTTTCGCCAGAAGTCTCCGGTCGACCGTCAACCGCTGTGGGGAGACGTCCGCAAAGGGAAAGCCGTGTGGCGTGATTCGGGGAGACTTCAAGAAGGGCTTTTTACCGGAGTACGACTTCTCATAGTCCGGGAAGATGATTTCTCAGAACTTGAGCGTTTCGTTCAGTTCTCTTGAAGTTGCAGCGGTCGGCGTTAAGGCGCTCCTTCATCAATGTGGAACGTGACTCCGACCGCTCGCGGCGGGATGTCATACACCTCGACCTCTACTGACGCGTTCTGACGGCCTCTCTCGTCCAAAAGGTCAACAATCACATCCCGGGCGCGCTCGACTCGCGCCGGGTCATAGGCCTGCTCGACACTGAGCCCGACGTTCCGTTCACGCAAGCGGTCCAGGATGTCGGTGACGGTAACGAAATTCTGCCCTTGATAGCCGATCCTGCGAATGACAGGCGTCTCCTGGCCCACGGCAAATAGCTGAACCTCGCTGCAGATCAGTCCCGTTGCCATAAGTGCAACGGAGATGGCCAGAAATCGGACCTTCGGGACCCGGATGCCCAAGCTGCGGCGACGATCAAACAACCGGCCTAGCCAATTCCAGAACGCGACTTTGTCTTTCGAGTTCTTCTTCAGCATTTCATCTCCATTTCTCAGTGTCCGACAAGATGATTTAACAGGCGTTGACAATCATTTTCACCGTCGTCTAGGGCACAGGCACCCGTCGACGGCGGTCGAGTCAACCCTGCGGCGCTCGGCCCGCCCGAGGTTGCTCCTCGGCAGCAGACCGAAACAGCCTGGCCGATCCGATCCACAGCGCGACGAAGAACCCATTGAGGCCCAAGATTTCGTACGCAGAATTATAGGCGGGGACCATCCCGGCGGCCAGCGCGATCACGGCGACTAACGCCTGAGCGAGGGCCGTTGCAACCAACGCGCGGGCCATTCCATGTGGCTGGAAGCGCGCGATGAGGGCACCGATGATTCCGACGGCGAGCACTCCGACATACATCAAGTCGGCGGGGTCACCATCAGCCCCTATGATGCCAACGGCACCAGCCACCCAGACGAGAATGAATGCTGTCGCAAGCGCGACGCCGACAGCGAATCGGTACGCAGTGTGGTCCTTGTTCATCATTCCTCCAATGTTCGCTGAAATTCTCAACGTCCGAGAAGATGATTTCTCAGGACCTGACCTCGAAAATCAGGGCACAGGGACTCGTTCCTTCAGTTCCTCAAACCAGTTCAGGACGATGTTGATCTGTAACGCTGGAGTATTGACCTCGGCAGTTCCTGTGATCGGCTTGATCGCAAGGAAGCGCCGGCCCCTGGATCGACATCGTAAGGACGGCCGAGGCCTACACCACCCGGCAAATAAGGCCGGGTTCGTGATGAAAGGCGGTGTGGTCTTCAAAGACGAATTGAGTTCTGCTGCACGCTAGCAGTCCCTGCAGGCAGACAGAACTTCATATTCGTCGCTCGCAGGGGTTTCAGCTAAAATCCAACCGGGCTCCCGTCTTCACGAGTGATCTGTGCACCGGCCGCCATGCCGTAAGTGCCGGGAGCCCTCGATGGATGACCTCTGGCAGCGATTTCCTGTCCTGGAACAAACGTCTCCGGCGTCCAGCCGCGCTTGGCCAACACCGTAGCTGGAGGAAACTCGATCTGCCAAGTGACCGGCTCGTCGTTCTCTGCAATGACTTCAACGAAAAGGACAGGATGTGGATTCCTGAAAAGCCAACGTTGGACAACTCCTTCGATCTCAACCCACTGATCCATTTGGAACGCAGCTGCCTGCGAATGATGGGCCAGGGTAGCAGGAGCACCTGTCGTGAAGATCATTCCCGTTAGGATTACAGCAGCCAGCAAGAACGCTAGACGGAATCTCATCGCTCGTACCCTCCTTCAGATTTCCCTATTCTACCTCACTTAGCCGGTAGCTCTTAAGCAGGACTAGTCCTGTTCAGACTCTCCCCCGCTCCCAGGTGAAAACGCCGTCGACAGGTAGTCGAGAGCAAACGGAATCTCGCGGTCGCTCAGATCGGACCCGTTCGCGAGCATCGCCTGGATCACGTAGCCCCAGT
Organism: Terriglobia bacterium; assembly: GCA_965218585.1. GTDB lineage: Bacteria > Acidobacteriota > Terriglobia > 20CM-2-55-15 > 20CM-2-55-15. The sequence goes on along the minus strand of CBDCLE010000001.1, from coordinate 139,043 downwards.
CTTCCCGGCTCAGTCGCTGCTCTTCCACGAGATGGTAGTCATGGCATATGGAGCAGGCACTTTCGACAATCCGTTGACCTCTAGCCAAATCCTCAGGATCCGGGGTCGACACCTCTTGCAGTTCGGTCAGTCCAGGGGCGAGGGGCTGACGACTCGAAGCCTGAATTTCTAAAACCGCAGCGCCCAGGGCGGCCACTGCGAACGTCAGCAGGAAGCAGAAAAGAGCCCCTGACCGTTCCCGCCTGACATCACGTTTCTTCATTGCTCTCCTCTTCTGGATCACAAATCGGCACATACGCTTTGAAACTCTCCGTCAGCCGGTGACCGCATTGGATGTTACTAGAAATCGACTGAGAAAAAAATTGCTCCACATTAGAAACGTACAAGCACGTACCGGGTCGAGGTTGTTCGTGAGAGTGTTTCAGCGAGCAGAAGTGTCCTGGAAAGAGGAGATTGTCCAGAGAGGAATCGGGTGGGCGTAAAACAAAAAAAGACGTGCCGTGCGCGAACTAGCCAACGCGCACGACACCTTTAAACCAACTAGGGAAGTAAACGGGCCGCGCGCGCCGCGACCAGGTCACGAGGAGTTTCACCTTCGTCGTTCTCGGAATTCATATCGGCACCCATCGCCGCCAGATAATCCAGCAAACGCTCGGCACCGGCCTGAGCCGCGTAGTGCGCCGCCGTGCTGCCTGTCCGACCCTGGACAGCGTCGATGCTGGCGCCGTTCGCCAGGAACAACTTCAACATCGTCAGCCTTCCGTCGTCGCCACTTCCCCGGGCGGCGTCGTTGCGACCGCGAGATCTCATTCCGGCCGCCGCCATCAGCGGAGTCGAACCGTCGCGGGCAGCAGCCGAGACATTGGCACCATACGCAACCAAACGTTCAACCGACTCCATGTCCGAGGCAAAAGTCGCTCTGAGCAGGGGCGTCGTGCCCGGAGCAACGTTGACTCTTCCCTGGGCCTGGCGTTCGGGCATTTCGGCCATATCATGCTCTCGGCTGGGGTTCGCACCAGCATTGAGCAGCATGTCCATGATATCGAGAGCGTTGTAAGTCGCGTCCTGCTGTGGAGGCGCCGGCCTGTTTGTGTACGCTGCGGTATTTTTTGCCTCAATCGCCGTGAACAGCGCGCCATTGTCTGTCTCGGCTCCGGCCTCGATCAGCAGTGCCGCAAAGTCGTAGTGGCCGTTGATGATGGCGGTCTCCAAAGCGGAGAACCCATACTGGGGTTCCTCGTTGTCCAGTTCCGCGCCAGCGGCAATCAGAGCTTCGCCGACGGCGTCCGCACCACTTCGGGCGGCGTAAAACAGCGCCGACAAACCGCCCGTGGGACGATTCACCAGAACGCCACCATTCCCGCTCTTCAGCTCTTCAAACTCCATCAGCGTAGAACTCTGGCTGACGGTGGCACCCTGATCTATCAGGAAGAGCGCCATCTCGGTGTGACCTTCACCGGCCGCCCACATCAGCGGCGTCTGTCCTCGCCATTCTTCGGCAGCGTTCACCTCACCGCCGCTCGACAACAAAACGCGCATCGCATCGACGTTACCCGTTCGTGCAACCGTCATGACAGGAGTCTCACCGGAACCAAACGCTGCGTTCGGATCTGCGCCCGCATTGACCAGCGCCTCGATCATCACAACGTTGCCAACCAGACCCGCTTCATGTAACGGTGTGACGCCATAGCGATTGCTAATGTTTGCCGTGGCACCTTCGCTGAGAAGAAGTTCCACCAGTTCCTGATCGTCCCAGTGGGCCGCCCAGTGCAGCGCCGTCATCGTTTCACTGTCCTGCTCGGTAACGTCTGCACCGGCGGCAATCAACTCGCGGGCCGCTGCCATGTCCTGATCCTTGACCGCACGAACCAGATCGACGTTACTACTCTGGACAGTTTGTGCCGCTGCGCTGCCAATGGTCAGTGTCAGCACCACCAATAGACCTAGCATTTGTCGAACGCGCATCTTCGTGTACCTCATCCTCGATAAAAACAGATTAAGACCATGGCCCCGGAACCATCCGACCTAGCCGTCGAACGGTTCCAGGTCCAAATCGCTGACCTAAATAAACCAACTAAACAAGCGACTGATCTATACTGATCTATACGGAGAAGTCGAACACTCCGTCGCTTTCCGCGTCACCAATGCCGTAACTGTCCGTCTCGACTCCCGCATGCTGGATCAACGAGAGGAGAACGTTGGACATCAACGTTTCTGTCTCAAACTTCGGGATAAGTTCGTTATCCCTGGTTTCAGACTCGACGCCGGCTTTGATATGGAGATTGCCGCCCAGGTCGCCACTGACAATCCACAGAGGCAGGTTGTGGTGCTCGTGGGCGTTGGAGTTGCTCATGCCACTGCCATACAACATCGTGAAGTTGTCCAGGAGCGAGGTGCCGTCACCCGCCGGAATCGAATCCAGCCGCCCGAGGAACTTCGCAACCCGCTGCACATGGTAGGCATCCACTTTGGCCTTCTTCGCCATCTGCTCTGGAACAAAGTTGTTGTGTGAAATCGGGTGATGACCATCCGCGACACCAATCTGCGGATAGCTTCGCGTACTCAACTCAGCAGACATCATGAACGTGATGACTCGAGTGAGGTCCCCCTGGAAGGCAAGCGCACCCAGTTCCCACAGCAGGTCCACGTGCTCTTCCCAATTTTCAGGAACACCCACCGGTGTCGGCGGCGCTTCCAGATTTGCCTCGCTCCGCTGCTGCTCACCCTGGACGATACGCCGCTCGATCTCGCGGACGTTCTCCATGTACTCATCGAGCTTGGCCTGGTCGCCAGCGCCCAGATCGCGGCGCAGACTGCTAACGCTCGCGGCGACCGCATCCAAGATGCTCGTGCTCTGATTCATGCGGGCCAGCCGCGCTTCGGGCGAGGACTGGGTACCACCGAACATCATCTCGAAAACGATGCGGGGATTGATCTCCATCGGCAACGGCTGTGTCGGCGTCCGCCAGGAAACCGTGCTCATGTAGGAACACAGGAAATCTCCGGCGCAACTTCCCAGGTGGCTGGAGTGATCTTCGGTCGCGAACTCCAACGATGGGAACGTGGTGTCCTGACCGACATGCTGCGCGATGACCTGGTCGGCCGTCGTGTTGAGCAGGATCGTGCTTCCCCGTGCCGGGAAAGCACCACTGATGAAGGTTCCACTACTGGGAGAGTGTCCGTTCGCTCCGGGATTGTAGACGCCGGAGATGACGTTCATCTTGTCCCTGAACGGCTCCAAAGACTTCAGGATCGGCGAGAACTCAAAGTCCGGGCCAACCGTCGTGGGCATCCACTCCTTCATGACCGTCCCCATGGGGACATACACAAACCCGTAACGGTGCGGCACAACCGCAGCCGTCTGGGCTAGCGCAGTACGAGCCGGAACCATGGCTTCCAAAAACGGGAGTGCCATGACTGCCCCCGTTCCGCGTAGGAACGTCCGGCGCGACAGGTGCTTCTTGGTAATGAACATGTACGTACTCCTCCTCCTAGCTAGTTAGTTAAGGTCAGCGTTCTCAGCAATTGCTTCGTTACTTTCAGACTGGGCTACCCGCATCTGGAATGGCGCGCTGTTTACGATGCCGATAACCAAAGACGAGATGCGGTGATCGTCCGCAGCCGCATCTCTCATAATGGAACGGACTATCGGCATATCGCTCGCCTCTAGCCCTCTACCGAGTCCGTACGTCATCAGCATTTCGACGCCCGTACGGACGAACTGTTCTGAACGGCTCACGATGGCTTCCCGAAGGGCCACCGGACCGGCAATGTTTCCAAATTCACGAAGGACCGGGATTGTTCCCGATGCATCGATCTCCACACCGTTCTCTTCCGTTCTCCAACGGCCGATCGCGTCATAGTTTTCGAGAGCAAAGCCGATCGGATCCATGTAGGAGTGGCAACCGAAACAGGCTGGATTGGACCGGTGCTGTTCCATACGTTCACGCATCGATTGCGGCACGTCCGGCTCTTCGTCCAGCGGTGGTACGTTCGGCGGTGGTGGCGGTGGCGGCGTTCCCAGGATGTTGGTCATAATGTACTTGCCGCGTGTCACCACATTCGTCCGGTTGGCAAGGGAGTTGATCAGATGGACACTGCCCTGACCTAACAACCCCTTCCGGTACTCTTCTGTAACGGGAACACGACGCATCTGGTCACCGTAGATACCCTCGATTTCGTAGTGCTTGGCTAACCGCTCGTTCACAAACGTGTAGTCTGAGGTGAGCAGGTTAACTATCGGCTGGTCCTCCTGGACGATGCTCTCAAAAAGCATTTCCGTCTCACGCAGAAGCCCCTGGCGAAGGTTATCGTCGAAATCGGTGAAAATGTCCGCGTTCGGAGACGTGCTTGGAATGTTTCTCAGGTATAGCCATTGCCCTGCGAAGTTGGCGCCAAGAGAAGCCGAACGGTCATCCGCCAGCATTCGTCGAACCTGTCCCTCAAGAACTTCCGGCTCCTGGAGTCGTCCCTCCGTAGCCAGATCGATCAACTCGTCGTCAGGAATACTGCTCCAGAGAAAGAACGACAGCCGGGAGGCCATCTCCAGGTCGCTGATCGGATAAACAGAGCCCGGTTCGACGCCTTCAGGATCCCGCTCGAAACGGAACAGGAACTGGGGGCTAACCAGGATGTAAGTAATGCCGGTCTGAATCGCCGTATCGAAGTTCTCGCCGTTATCGATCTCGGTCCGATAGAAACCCATGACAGTATCGACTTCCTGATCCGTCAACGGCCGGCGGTATGCCTTGCGTGCTATCCCCTTGAGGATTTCCTCGGCACAGGTCGCCTCGGCTACGTCGGCACTGGGATAACAGGTAAAGATTGTCTGACGGCTCGGGGAGTTGCCAGGGCCAGAGACGTTGAATGGACCTTCGATCGTCACTGCTTCAACGGACGGGATTCCCATTGGCGAAATCGGATCGATATGTTCCCGATAAAACGGCTCAAGCAGGTTCAGTGTGGAAGCCGTGCTCTTCTTGAGGAAAGCCACACCTACCCGGTGGGGCCCCGCTTCGACCTGAATAGTCGTTTCGAAACGTTTATAGATTTCTGCAGCAGTCAAAGCCGGCCGCAGGTAAGCGGGTTCCTCGTCTTCGAAACCCCCGAACCGGGCCAGGTGCACGCGCTCGCCGTCAAACGAGACTTCCAGATCGTGCTCTTGCGACAGGCCGCGCGGTACGTCAACGGTGTTTTCGAACAACACCGTTTTGACGAGGTATTCGCCGTCCACGGGGAAGTTGTACTCGATGTAAGTTCCGCCGCGCGTCCCGATCGGCAGACCTTCGATGTGATTGTCCTGCGACAGGTCGGAGGAATTCACGACGGTCAAAAACGTCGGACTCATCGAGACGTCGCCGATGGCAACCTCAGTAATCTTCCAGGCCGCATTGAGGTAACGGTCCATCAACGCCGGATTCGTACCCATGACTTCTGCGATGTTGTCGAAACCGAAAGCGTCCACGTCAGCTGGCAAATACTCCACCGCGTCGATCTGCAAACCCAGCAGGTCGCGGACTGCGTTGCCGTACTCGGCTCTGTTGATACGATGCAGCGCCTTCGTTCCAGGATTCGGATTGGCAGCCGCCGCACTGTTCAGTTCGTCGGCCAGGAAAGCCGTGAAGGCTTCGAGGTCAGCGTCGGCGGGCGCGGGCATTCCCGGCGGGGGCATCATACGGCCACCCAGCTTTCTGAGCACTGTCTCCCAGATTTCGGCTTCGGCGCCAATGTTGGTAAGGTCGGTCTCGACCTCATCCATGAACTGCGGCACCGGGACCAGGCTTGTCTGACCGGCGAGGCCGCCACTGTGGCAGGCAGCGCAGTAGGAGTCCATTAACTGTACGTACTCAGCAACAGTTTGCGCCGAGGCTTGCTGCGGCGATGCTGTCAAATCCTGCCGGCTCGAAGTCGCAACCAGTACTACGGCAAGGCACGTAAACAAAACGAACAGAGTCTTGCTTCTCATCGACCAAACCCTCCTAAACTCTCTGCTCAAATACAGATCACCCTTTAAATCCAGTACACCTCACAAATTGTCACAGCAAGAGAGGTCATCCTGGGTCTAATTAGTTTAGTATTGCTCAGTCGCCATTTTTGTCCATAGCCGCTACTCGGGTCAAGAGATAAACGAGCTGATTTCAATTATTTTCAGACGAAATCGCTGGACAAAAACGCCGACTTGAGCTTTCACTCGCCCTCCTCTTCCTATCCTTGCGTTCGAAGAACGAAAGAAATTGGTCGAGGATTTCTAAAAAATTTTCAGAATTCCCCTTCCTCCACGTCGGTGTGTGTGCCGGATTACAAGCAAATGCCGGGACAAGAATATCGCCGCCGCAACTCGAGAGATCCGACGATCAAGTTATTAATATTAAGATGCTTAATCCGGCTCTTCCAGTTGGGCGCGTTACAGCGCAGTTACCTTCCGTTTCGAGAAGCGGCGACTCCACCGCTGGCGGTGTCTCTAGCCCGCATGTTTCACCAGTCCGGCGATCAGGGGGATTTGGGCAGTAAGAATCGGATTCGGGAGGATCTGGGTTCGAATTGGGCATGTGTGGCGTGACTCGGCGGTGTCGACAAGCGGGAGTTGCTGCGTTTTCGGGTTCAGAAGAGGGTGACGAAACGCACTGAGACAAACCTCGGCGGAGCCGAAAAGAGCGAGTCGATTTTGGCGCAGGGGATCGGGTCGGTTCTCAGCAGCGCAGAGGAAGCGCCTGCAGGTTTCGATGGACGAGGGCAAAGACCTCGGCGTAGGGATAGGCTTCCGACATGGAGATCCAGATGTTGCGAACCGTCAGACGGACTTGAGCTCCGATCTTGAGGAGCTTCAAGCGGATCGTCTGGCACTGAGCGCGGGCCAGATCGGTATTCTTCAGTCCCAGACGGCGTAACGCGTGCAGGAGCATGTAGGCGGCCGAGGACAGATAGAGCCGGAGTTGATTGGCGCGCATGGTTGCCGCGCTGGTCCGGTCGGCGAATAGATCCAACTGCTGTTCCTTGATGCGATTTTCCATGAGCACTCTCCGGTCGTGGCGATAGCGGAGCTTGGGAAGGCGGCGGTAGCTCTGGAGCCCGTCGGTGATCACCACCAAGGCAGGCAGCACGGCGTGCTACATGAACGTGAGCAGGCTGTCTGCTGAGGCATCTGCCACCCGCTGCATCAGGATTCGGCCGATGGCCAGAACCCACGCCTCGGGCCGCCATGACCCCATCGCCTGCCCAAGTGCGGGCCGCACCGCTGTCGCACCAAGGTCTGGACCGACTTGCGGCAGGAAGCCGCCACAAGTAAAAGCGATCAGCTGTCTCGGCCACCGTGGTGGCCGTTCCTAACGTGTCCACCGAGGAGTGTCAGACGGGCTGGTGCCCGAATGGCCACTCCCTCCAGCCCCGGAGCATGGGAAAATACAAACCCAGCCGGACAGGACGGGAATCCATGGGCTGGATCACGCTTCCGTAGCGCTCCAGCTGAGCACGATACCGTGCCTGCTCGTTATCCAGGAACCTATCCGGGGCCCCGCCGGTATGCATTCCCGTCTTATAGTCGATGATCCAACGTGTGTTCCCGTCCACAAAAGTCCGATCCAGAACAAAGCGCCGCACCCGTCCTTCGACAACTGCTGAGAGCGCGTACTCCCGTTCGTCGTTTTCGTGTTGGGAAAGAATCCAGCGGCCGCGGGCGTCCCCGATCGTATTCTGCAGAGCCGATACTGCCCGGGACACGGCTTCGTCCAGCTTGTCTCCGTCCAGCCCCTCGGACCGGAGCGCGATACGGAGGATGTCTTCGCTGAAGTCCAGACGATCCGGCACTCGCATTTCCTGAAGCATTCGATGGACGACGATTCCCACTCGGCGCTGCAGTTCGCTCACCCACTCAAAAGTCGGGTGGTGCGCTTCACCGGATTCCGTCTCGGACGGCTGTTTCTGCGGCTTCCAAACGATATCGTCGGGTGGAGGGACAGGCACCCAATCAGCAGCCAGGCGTCGGAGCGGCACCCCTTTGGGCTCCACAGCACCTGTATATTCCTCGATGTCTTGGGGTATACCCGGGCTCTCCAACGCAGCCGCGAATTCCGGCTCGACGGCCCCCCATATCTTTGCCAGCAGGGCCCGCGAATTGGGAGCTTTCAAAGCCGCACCTTCACGATCCAGGCTCGCGTGTCCCAGGAGATGCAGGTGTTTCCGAGCCCGGGTGGCGGCCACATACAAGAGACGCGTACTTTCATGACCGCGTTTTTCAGAGTCAACCTGTCGCAAATACTCGTAGAGCAAATCCTTGTCGCCGCCGGCCTCATGGATGGGCGCCAGCAGCATCCGGGACTGACCGCCATCCATATATTCAAGCCACATCAGCAAGCGCAGGTCGTCCGGCCGTGTGCGGCGTCCTAATCCCGGCAGAATGACGGTATCGAATTCCAGCCCCTTGGCCTTGTGAATCGTCAGTAACTGCAGCTCTTCGCTGGCTTCCGCATCCGGAGGAGCGAACAATCGGGCAACATCATCGGCGAATTTTCTCTCGTTCCGGATATCCAGCCCATCGAGGGACTGCTCTAAGAGGTCCAGATAGGCGGCGGCGTCTTCCAACTCCGTGCGAGTTTCGAGGCATGCCGGGCCGCCCAGGTCGGTCCACACGCCTTCCACCCATCGGCGAACAGGCAACGTTCCTCGTCGAGCGAGGGCATCGGAGAGAAGGGGAACCAGATGATTGATGCGGGTTTTGCCTTTGGGAGACAACCGGTCTCGGGTCGCCGGATCCTGCAGGAGATCCCAAATTGCGGCCGCGGAGTCGCCGTTCACCAGACCTTCAAGATCCGCAAGCCTCAGGCCGCACCACGGCGCCCGAAGAATCGACAGCCAGGCCAGCCGGTCCCCGGGATGCAGGAGCGCCTGGGTGAGCGCCAGCAAGTCTTCGACAACTGGACGTTCGCCTAAGGCATCAATCTCCACGGCACGAAATTTCTTCCCGGCTCTACGAAGCGCCGAGACGATACTGAACAGGTGACTGCGGGCCCGCACGAGCACGGCGATCGTTTCGCCGGGGTTCGTCGATTGGGTCTCATTGATGATTTCGAGAACTCGCTCGGCTTCCAGTCCCGGCCCCCTCACGAGAAACGGGTATACGCGAACGGCACCGTTAAGACGTTCGGTCTTGAACGGCACGGATGATTCGTAAGTCACGGCCCCGGTGAACATATCCTTTATGTCCGGGAAGGCGTCACTCAATGCGCGGTTTACCCAATCCACGATTCCTGCACTGGAACGAAAGTTCACCGAGAGTGTGAGCGGCGTCAGCGGGAAACCGCCCACGCCTTCGGCCCGGGCACGCAAGAAGAGTCCCACCTCCGCTTCACGAAAGCCGTAGATCGACTGCATGGGGTCGCCGACCAGAAACAGCGTGCGGCCGTCTCCGGGCTGCCAGTCGCCGATGAGCCGGGTCAGTAAGCCGTACTGACTCTGGGACGTATCCTGGAACTCGTCAATCAGCAGATGCTGGATTCGACAATCGAGAGCAAATGCAAGGTCGGTGGGGGCTTCGTCCGAACCCAGCGCGGTTCGTGCTCCGATCGCTATCTCTGTAAAGTCGACCCGGCCCTCCTCCTGGAAGACCAGTCGGAGCTGGCCGACGGCCACCGGCAGCAGGAGCATCATGGCGCCCAGCATGTCCCACTGTGTTTCGCCAAACCGCGCCGGCGGCAATGATCTCAATGTGTGCAACGAAGTAACGACGGCCGGATCGAGTTCGATCGCACTCAACCGATCCTTAGCCGCACGTCCCGCATCAGTTGCCGGAAATCCCTCATTCCTGGTCAGCCGGCGGCGCGGCGTTCCCTGCCCGGTGAGGAACATCTCCTCAAGTCCCAGCCAATGAGGCAGCGACTTGAGGGCAGCATCCGGGAAGTCCCGCAGTTCGACGCAAGCAGCCAGGGCGCTCGTGCGCCCTTCCCGCGCAAGGTTCCCCGCCGCAAAGCGGGCCAACTTGACTGTTTCCACCTTGAAGCGTTCGGGAAATGTCGTCGCGAGGTGTTCCATCGCGCGCTCGATGACTTCGGTGAGTGAAGACTCCAGCTCCTCGCGCAGCGTGGCGGACTCGGGATGTCCGACCACGTGGCGCAACCACTGGTCACGACTCCCAAGCATGGTGCTCACCAGTTTCTCGACGGTTCCAACATGGTTGTCCAGATGGGAGAGAAGTCGCGATAACGCGTCGGATACCTCGATCCGAGTCTCGCCGGAATCCAACATCGCCAGCGTTCGGCGGGCCGCCTGACGGTACAAATGCTGCACGTCCTCTTCCGGGCGCGGTGGCGCACCCATCCGGGAAACCCAGGGCATTTGCCGAACGAGTGTGGCGCACAAGGAATCGATGGTCTGAATTCGTAGACGCGAAGGATGTTCAATCAAACGCCAGTTCAATCTGTCGTTTTGGGCGAGGGCTTCCTGTGCGAGTTTCCTCGTGTATTTTTCATGCGGCGATTCCGCGTCCGGATCCGAGGCGCTCTGGAGGGCCGCGATCACCCGGTGACGCATTTCGGCTGCTGCCTTCCGTGTGAAGGTGATGGCAACGACGGCCTCCGGTTGATCGACTCGGCCCAGCAATGTCAGGAATCGCTGGATGAGCAGTTCGGTCTTTCCGGAACCCGCCGGCGCCTGCACGATAAACGATTGGGTGGGGTCGAGCGCCTGGAGACGCTGCGCTTGGTCCTCGACGCGTTCAGGCATCGCCACCCTCCGACGGACGGTCGGCCTGACTGATCCGGCAAAGTGTGGGTAATGCACAGTACCGGCAGGTCAGGTGGCGGTCCTTCGGATCGACCGCGGCGCGTCCTGCCCGAAAGTCGTCGCCCAGTCGATCCAGGACATCACGCCAGTCTTCAATCGTGTCGCCGAGTGGCAGCTGGTTGTCGGACACCTTTACGCCGGGAACAATGCCCTCAGAGTGGGCCAAGCCCCGGAAGCCGACTTTCCCAGTCTTGAGCCTGCCAAAGAAAACCCCCGCCACCGGAGAATCCGCCGTGACGGCGTAGATGGGAAGTTGCGGTTCATCCGGCCTGGGTCCATCCCAATCGGATGGGCTGCACTCACCGGTCTTGTAGTCCAGGATGACCAGTCTTCCATCTTCGAGACGATCCACGCGGTCGGCGCGGATACGCAAATCGATGCCACCCACTGTCACACGCCGACTTTCTTCCTGTTCGAGCATCGTGAAAGGCTGCCGTTCCTTTTCAAGGAGCAACCAATCCCCAATGACACGCTTGAGGCGCGCCTGTTCTATAGCGGCAAATCGAGGCCTTCGGAGGGCGCGGCGACGTTCGGACAGGCTTTGAATCTCCGCGCCGGCGGTTGTGCGCACGATGTCCTCCAGACGGTCTTCAGGAGTCGAAAGCAATCCCTCGTGGGATTCCAATTGCTGCCAGACCCGCTTGAGAATGCGGTGAATCAGTTGACCGCGGTCAAGCACGCTCAATCCCGGTTCCGGCTGATCCAGCGCTCTCGCTCCAAGTCGTAATTCGGCAAACGCTTTGAACGGACATGCGGCCTGAAGCTTGAACAGGGAGGTTCCCCCTTTGAGTGCGGCATCGCCGCACGGAGGCCCACTGTGATCTTCCAGAGTCTCCATCCGGGACGAGCCGTGAAGCTGTTCGACATAACGGGCCGAGCCCAGGACCCCTAGGTCGCCAACCGCAACTTCAGGCAACGCGCCAAACAGCGGGCTGACCCTTAAATCGGAATCGTCTTCCCGTTGGGGATAACTCACGACGATGGTGGGGGCGCTCGCCAGAAGCCGTGTAGTGAGAACCTGGGTGAACTCCAGTTCCCGGTCCGGTGAGCAACGAGGCAGGTTGAAACAGCGCTGCAGACGAAACGGCAGGAAGGGGTCCGGAGCGGCCGCCGCCGGCCACGCATTGTCGTGCATCCCCATAATCCAGAGCCGGTCGAACCGCAGGCCCGAGGATTCGAACACGCCCAGGATCTGGACCGGCGCGGGCTCGGACTCGGGCTGAAATTGCCTGGATGAAGCCAGGCGCCGCAGCATTCTGACGGCGGTGTCCAGCGAGATACGTCCGGTGACGCTGTCGAGGCCGGCCAGTTCGGAGAGCAGCTCATTCCACACTTCCAGCGTTTGGTACTCACTGCTGTTGAGGCCTCTGTCTCCGGGCCATCCGATCGCCTGCAGAACCCGGGATAATGCAGGAGCCCAGTCACTGGGCATCTGCGAGGCCTGCAAACTCTGTCGCGCTTCTAACCACGACCTGAGTCGTGACGAGAGCATAGGACACGGATACAAGACATCGCCTCTGCCAGCCATCTCGACGATGTCTGCAAACGACACTTCAGGCTCCCTCAAAGAGCGCAGATCCGCATCCAGGAGGGCCCGGTTCGTCAATTCCTCCTCAGCACCATGAATGAAAGGGGATCGCAGAAATCGACCCGCGATCTCGATTGGAATCTCCTTAGGGTCAGTTCCGACGACCAGAAACGCCGTCTCGATGACCGGGTATTCGCTGAGAGGTAGTCCGAGAGAGATGTTGAAGAGTCGCTGCGGGTCCAGGTCGGGCCGCAGGCGGCGGCGGGGATGGAATTCTTCGGCAAAAACACGCTCAACTTGGCTGCGGCATCGACCGAGATCGGGAACGATGACGCCGATCCGGAACTCCGGGGCAGCCGCTGCCGGGTCACTTTCCAGAATGCGGCGCGCCCATTCGGCGGCAGCACGGATTTCGCGGTTGCCATCGATCAGACCGACGCGGACGGCGTTGCCCGTGGAATCGGCGAGCTTGCGCTCCTGGACTTCGGCACCCCGCCGAACCAGTGAGTCAAAGAATCGCTGCTGGACAGACGTTGGTTCGAGAAATCCCGCAATTTCAATGTGTTCAGGAACTGGTATTTCTCCCTCGTCGATGAGATCTGTAACAAATGCCGGGAGCTCGGCGCCGCACAACCAGCCGTTCTCGCGACACAGGCGACGGAACTCCTGAGCCCACATGTGGAAGGTCTCGGAATCGGCAGAATCGCGCCAGTCCGGGGCATCCAACGGAAGGTTCCAGGCACACAGAAGATTCCAGGCATCAAGGGCCGCTTCGGCAGTTGCGGGCACTTCCAGCAGCAAGTTCTCAGCCCCTGAACGAACAATACTTTGCCAGATAGACAGTTCCTCTGCTGGCCGGAGCAGGCGCGGGGATAGCGCAGTCGGCTCAGAATACAACCAGCTCGCCCACAACTCGGACAGCCAGGCCGACAATGGCAGGATGTGGGGCGTCGGCCAGGAGGAGAGGCCTATAGCCTCCTGTTTCCGGTCGTATTCCTGCCGCAGTTCGCGGGCGAGTCGAGTAGTTGCGGTTATGGTAGTCATGCTGGGATGGTCCAGTCTAACCCGGCCGGCCATTAAGCGAAGGGGACCCGCGACCGCTCAACTGCCTGGACGGCCCGCTTTATGAATACGGATCCGGTGTGACGACATTAAGACAGGCTACCGAGACCCTAGCAGCCTGTCGGACTAACACCAAATCGAAAATCTAAGTCATTCATATGACTGTGTTTACAGTTTCGAGCTGAAAAGGGCCGTCGTTGAAAACAAAGGACTTTCCGGACCTGAGTTGACCGTTGAGGGTGGGAAGAATCGGAGCATGAGCGAACGATTCCGAGCTGTGGATCGAGACACAGCGTACTTGCTGCCACCGTCGGTGCAGGATTGGCTTCCGGAACAGCATTTGGCGCGGTTTGTCGTGGAGGTGGCGTCGAAGCTGGACCTGCATGAGTTGGAGATGCCCTACGCGGGGAGAGGATCGAAGGCCTACCATCCGGAGATGCTGTTGGCGTTGCTGTTTTACGGATACGCGACGGGAGTGTTTGCGAGCCGGAAGCTGGAGGAGGCGACCTACGATTCGCTGGCGTTACGGTATATTGCCGCGAACACGCATCCGGATCACGACACGATCGCGACGTTCCGGAAACGGTTTCTGAAACAGCTGAAGCCGTTGTTCGTCCAGATATTGTGGTTGGCGCGAACGATGGGTTTTCTGAATCTGGGGAAGATCAGCCTGGATGGGGCAAGGTTCAGGCGAATGCGTCGAAGCACAGTGCGTTGAGTTGGGGTCATGCGACGGAACTGGAACAGCAACTGAAGGCGGAAGTGGCGCGGTTGATGGAGATGGCGGCGGCGGCGGACGCGGACGTGCCCGAGGGGATGGACATCCCGGAGGAATTGAAGCGGCGGGAAGACCGCATGGAAGCGATTGCCGAGGCCAAGGCGAAGCTGGAAGCGCGGGCCGAGGAACGGCATGCCGCCGAGCAGGCCGAGCACGCGGCCAAGATGGCCAAACGCGAGACGCGGGCCAAAGAGACGGGGAAACGGCCGGGAGGGAAGCCACCGGAACCGCCCGAGCCGGGCGTGCGCCCAAACGATCAGATCAATCTGACCGATGAGGAATCGCGCATCATGCCGGCGGGCGGAGGCAGTTTCCAGCAAGCCTACAATGTGCAGGCCGGAGTGGATACCGAGACCCTACTGGTGGTCACCGAAACCGTCACCCCGCACGCCAACGACAAGCAAGAAATCGAACCGGCTCCCCAATCGAGGTGAAGCGCAGTACGCCGCGGCCCAAACCGCCATACGGCGGCTGGCACGCGAGGGAAGAAAGTACGGGCTGGGCCTTATGCTCGTATCGCAACGTCCTTCCGACGTTGAAGAGACGGTTCTGTCCCAGTGCAACACGTGGCTTGTGCTCCGTCTTACCAATTCGTCCGATCAAAGCCACGTCGCCAAAATGTTGCCTGACAGCCTCGGCGCGATGACCTCTTTGCTTTCTTCTCTACCAAGGCAAGAAGCACTGTTCGTGGGAGAGGGGGCCGCTCTGCCTGCCCACATCAAATTACGAACATTGGCCGAAGAGCACGTTCCCAAATCCGCCGACGTTCCGGGACGACGGTTTTGAGTTGGTGTGGGGCAGCAGCAATGTCTTCCGTGACTTCGGCCGCGCTGCCAATGACGTACAGCAGACCAAGGCAACTCTGGCCACCCGCATTATCGGCATTCTTGACGATGAAGGGCTTTCGACGCGCCAGGCCGAGGGCCGCATCGGCCTCAGCCATGCGGACGTTACCCGCATTCGCAACCTGCAGCTTGACAGCTTCACCATCGCCCGTCTGATGACCGTGCACAACAATCTTGGCCTCACTCCACAGTCAGATCAGTCCAGCAAAAAGACTTAGTGACTGGCGGAATGACCAAACACGAGAATCCATCGATGGGAAATACACCATGAGCTTTCGGTTTCTGCATACAGGCGACTGGCAACTGGGTATGACCCGCCACTTTTTGTCAGAAGGGGTTCAGGAGAGATTTACCCAATCCCGATTTGATGCCATCCGTGAACTCGGGCGGATTGCCAAAGCAGAAAACTGCCAGTTTATGGTGGTCTCCGGGGATATATTTGAGTCAAACCTGGTGGACCGTAAGACCGTTTCGCGTGCCCTCGAAGCTCTGAAGGATGTCTCGGTTCCTATATACCTGCTCCCGGGCAACCATGATCCGCTCAACGCGGCGGCCGTTTTCAACAGTACAACCTTCCTGGAGCGAAAACCGGATCAAGTCCATGTAATTGAGGACACTACTCCTATTCCCGTCGAAGCGGGCATTGAGATCGTAGGGATACCTTGGACGTCGAAACGTCCCTTACGGGATCTGGTTGTGAACCGCCCCGGGAATCCCGGAGACCGTTTTAGTTGAGTCCGGCCTCGACGAGGCCGGACGGCGGATTCTGATAATACAGCTGCTCAAACTCGGCTGGAGGGATATCTCCGATCGGTTCCAGCAATCGTTTGTCGTTGTACCAGCAGACCCAATCCAGCGTCGCGAACTCCACATCATCGAGCCCCTTCCAGGGTCCCTCCCGTCGAATAACTTCGGTCTTGTACAGTCCGATAACGGATTCGGCGAGAGCGTTGTCGTAGGAATCTCCGATGCTGCCCACCGAAGACTCGATGCCGGCCTCAGCCAGGCGTTCGGTGTAGCGGATCGACAGATACTGCACCCCGCGATCGCTGTGATGGATCAGACCGTTGGTGTCGGAGCGCGACCAGAGCGCCTGTTCCAGAGCATCCAGTGCAATGTCAGTCTTCAGCGAGTTCATCGTTCTCCAGCCGACGATCTTCCGGGAGAACACGTCGATGACGAAGGCGACGTACACGAATCCACGCCACGTCGCCACGTAAGTCAGATCCGCGACCCATAGCTGATTCGGTCGGGTCGCTGTGAAGTCCCGATCGACAAGATCGGGCGGTCGCAGCGCAGAATCGTCCGCTATTGTCGTCTTGAACTTCCGGCCGCGAACGACACCCTGTAGGCCCATATCCCGCATCAAACGGGCCACGGTGCAGCGAACCACCTGCTGTCCCTCACGGTTGAGCTGCTTCCAGACTTTCCGGGCACCATAGACCTGGCGGTTCTCACGCCAGACCCGATCGATCTCTACACAAAGCGAAGCGTCCCGCTTTGTCCTCGCCGGCAATCGATCCGGATCGCGTCGTCGTGCCGCGTGCTCGTAATACGTCGACGGGGCGATGTGCAGCATGCTGCACATCGACTCGACCCCATATTGGCTCCGATTTCGATCGATGAGCTCGGTCACCACTTTCCTCGGCGGTCGAGTTCCGCCTGCGCGAAAAATGCCGATGCTTTCTTCAGGATCTCGTTCGCCCGCTTCAGCTCACGATTCTCTCGCTCCAGTTCCTTCAGACGCTGCTTCTCGTCTGTGGTCAGGCCCGCACGTCGGCCTGTGTCCCGTTCGGCCTGCCGCACCCACTTCCGCAACGTCTCGGCCGTACATCCGATCTTCGATGCGATCGATGCCATTGCTGCCCATTGCGATTCGTGCTCGGCCTGGTGCTCGAACACCATCCGGACTGCGCGCTCACGAACTTCCGGTGAATATCTGCTTGATCTTCCCATGATGACTCCCATCCTCTCAAGAAATGGAGTCTCCGGAAAACCCGGGGCGGTTCATTGCTTTGACCACCGAAACGCTTGAACCCAAAGTCGATGCTCTGCGTGTCTGCGTGGCCCATGGGATGGTGGACACGCTTTCCCCGGATCCAGACAACCCTGCGCTTATTTCCGTTCACGCGGCTGAGAACGCGATATCAGAGAACAAGATTCATTATTTGGCGCTCGGAGATCGACACTCTCTTACCGAAGTTGGCGACAGTGGCCGTATATGGTACCCCGGTGCTCCCGAACCAACGGACTACGACGAAGTGAAGCCTGGATTTGCACTGGTCGTCACGATCAACCTAGAGGGTGTCACCACCAAAGAAGTGGGTGTTGGCAGATGGAAGTTCATTGAGCGTGACGCGGTTGACCTCAATACGAAGGAAGACATCGCGGCACTTCGTGACTGGATCGAGAACCTTGGAGATAAGGAGCGAACCATTGTCAAATTGCGCCTGGTCGGCGCACTCTCGCTGTCGTTCCATCGTGAACTTGAAGAACTTCTTGCCCATGCTCAGGAGATTCTCGGCGCGATCGAAACGCGAAGAAACAATCTTATAGTCGTTCCGGAAGACGCTGATTTTCTAGATCTTGGTTTTTCAGGCTTTGCCAGTTCTACTATTGACCGCTTGCGGTCCAAGGGTGAGGAGTCTGGCGCTGATTCAGTCATGTCACGCGATGCTCTTTCTCTCCTCGTCAGGCTTGCGGGCAGGAAAATGATGAGACTTCTCCGCCTCCGTCTGGCCGACTACCGAGGAATTGATGAATCCGAGGTGCGATTCGGCGCCCAGGGGCTCACCATCGTGGAAGGACCCAATGAAGTCGGGAAAACCTGTCTGAGTGAAGCAATCAGACTTCTCTTTGACTATCTCGACTCGAGCAAGCACAGTAACATCAAAGCAATTAAGCCTGTAACGAGGGATGCAGGTCCGGAGATCGAGCTGGAGGCCGAGAGCGGTCCCTACGTCTTCACATACTTCAAAAGGTTTCACAAGAAGCCAGAGACGACCTTTACGATCACAACTCCCACACCAGAAAACCATACGGGACGTGAAGCTCATGAACGCGCCGAAGAAATCTTGCGCGAAACCATTGACATCGACTTGTGGAAAGCACTTTGCATTCAGCAAGGTGAAGCAGTCCGACAGGCCGACTTATCAAGCCAGACATCATTGTCAGTTGCTCTCGATACTGCTGCGGGAGGGCACCAGGCGGATCCCCGGGAGGAAAGTCTCTTCGATATGGTGCGGAAGCAGTATGGGCGCTATTTCACGGAGCGGGGCGGCGAAAGAAAGGAATTGCAGGACGCTCAAGAAGCTCGGGACAAAGCAGAGACTGAAGTTGCTTCACTGGAAAGGCAAATTCGGAACCTTGAGGAAGATATCGTGCGCGCCGCGGAGCTCGGTCGGGAATTGGAGAGTTTGAAGATTCAAGAGGAGGATCTCCGGGGGGATGTTTCTAGACACGCAAAGGCTCTCGGTGAAATCATGGCGCTGGAGACCGCTCTGGAAACAGCCCGCCTTAAGTTGGAGTCGGTACAGAAATCCGGAAATGCCTCGAAACGAGACATGGAAGTGCGCCAAGACCTCATCGATGCGGTATCCAAAACTAGAAAAGCACATGCGGAACTCGACGAATCCAGCACATCATCAACCGCCTCGGTCAAGAATGCGGAGAGCGAACTGGAGGAGACCCAATCGGACGCGACCAAAGCTGAAGCCGGGCGCAAAGAGGCCGAATCGCTTCTTAATCTCCACCGTGCGGATTCGGATTACTTCAACAACAAGCTTCACCTGGAGCAAATGAAGGAACGCAAAGACCGCATAGATCGTGCTCGGGAAGAGGCGCCTCGGCTGATGAGTTGTTGGCGGGAAACAGCATAAACGAAGATACTCTGAAAACAATCCAGAAAGCCGAACGCTCGCTCATTACAGCTCAGGCGAAGCTGGATACTGGTGCACCGACTGTTTGCTGAGAGGGCTGGCCGACTTCGATTTCCAGCTTGATGGTGAGCACACCACTATCTCAGAGCATGAGGAGCGCAGCCTGTCTGTCTCTGATCGGGTCCGTGTGACAATTCCCGGGTCTTTAGAAATGGAAATGACAACCGGATCCAGCTCCTCTGATCTGTCGAGAAAGGTCGAAGAGGCAATTGAGAAGCTCGATGCCCTATGCAATGTTGCCGGAGTGAGTAATGCGGATGAGGCAAGACAATCCTATGACGCGCGCGGGGAAGCGCTGAAGTCGATAGCAAGACAAAAGAATATCGAGAATGAGAATCTTCGCGACCTGACCTATGAGGAATTGAAAAGAAAAATCATAGGGCTAGGAAAAAGTGTCCCTGCTTATCCAGCGGCCCGAATACGGGAGCCCGAGCTTCCTGCAACGCTGGAAGCCGCGAAGAAGAAACTCCGAAACGCTGAGGGCGATCTTGAAAAGACCAATAACGTATGGGAAGAAGCCAGAACGGAACTGGATGCGGCCCGCAAGGTGCGTGATGGACTGAGGGCGCGACACCAGCAGGTGAGGGTGAAACTTGACCTCAAGGTTGAAGAACTAAACCACGCTGAGGACAAACTTGCTCGGTCCCGAAAGATCACCGCCGATGACGACCTTGAAGCGGAGCATTCTAAATTCGCGAAGCTTGTCCATACAGAAGAGGCGAAGGTAAAGAGTGCTGAAGCAGACCTCAGCGACAAAGAACCTGATCGAATAAGGGCTCTGGCGGAAACGGCGAGTGGTTCTTTGGAAACGGCACAGAAAAAGCGTGCGGCTGCGCAGGAAGAAGATACAGAAGTCCGGATGCGGCTCAAGATCTTCGGAGAAGAGGGTTTGCATGAGAAGCTATATGCAGCCCAGAGTCATCTTGCTCACACAACGCAAGACACCGCAGCGATGATCCGAAGGGCCCAAGCAGCCCAGCTGTTGTATGTAACCATAAGCGAGGAACGTGACAAGGCGCGTCGTACCTATGTCGCTCCCCTCAAAGAGAAAATCGAGAGGCTTGGACGTTTGGTGTTCAACAATTCTTTTGAGGTTGAAATAACTGAGGACCTGTCGATTGCCAGTCGGGCGATGGATGGCTCCAATGTCCCTTTTGAATCCCTGAGCGGGCACCAAAGAACAACTTTCTCTGATATCTCATCTGGCATGTGCGATGACGGTCTCAAAGGGCGGTGGGGCTCCCCTCATCTTAGATGATGCTCTGGGATATACAGACCCCGAACGGCTTAAACTGATGGGAGCAGTTCTCGCCAAGGCGGGGAAAGAATGCCAAATTATCGTCCTCACTTGTGTGCCAGACCGGTACAACAACGTCGGTGAGGCAACGGTGGTTCGGTTAGGATGACCATGAGAGTTGCCCAGCCACCTTCCAGCTGTCTGCAGGGGATGGGGTTATCTCGCCGGGACTTGGATTTGGCCAACCAGCTTAGCGAAGGCTAAACACTACAGTCGTAGAGAAGCGGCTGGCTGGACCTTGGCAAAAGAAAAGCTATTATCGGGTGCGCTTCAACAGAGTGCGTAACTGACAACTCGACTCTGGCTGTCGTCGGGCGCTATCAGATGGAGTCTGAAGACTTACACTTTACGTCGGAACGCCGTCAGCACGCCGGCCGCGCACACAAGCGTGTCACCGTGCGCTGCAATTCCGGTGACGGTCTTCGAGAACTCCACTGACCACAACAACCGACCATACGTATCCATTGCTTGCACCTCGTTGCCCCGCGCCAGAACGATGTCGTCACCGAGCATCGTGAGAGCATGCGGCCAGTCAATCGCCTCCGCCGCATTGACGATCTTATTCTCTTTGAAGAAGAACAACGCATCGTTACACCATGCAGCCCCAACCGTGCCGTTGGATCGAAGCGCCGCGCGCACGGGCCCATCACCGAGCACGCGGGCCTCACGCAAGCTACCATTGTCGTCGAAGACATAGAGTCGCCCCTGTGACGAGCCAGCGACGACGCCTGCGGCGTTAGCGACAAGAAAGCTGGCCGTAGGACCAAAGCCCTGAATTTCCATGCTCACGGTCATTCCGGCTGAGGTTGCTCCGGTCGTGGCGGGGCTCGCGAAGATGCGTTCGTAGGCCTCTTGGATCAGGCGGAACTTCGCTGAGGCTTCGTCTCCTGGGTTGCGATCTGGGTGAGTCGCAAGCGCGAGACGCCGGTAGGCCGACTTCACGTCCTTATGCGGTGCACCCGGCGGAAGACCGAGCGCGCGGTAAGCATGCTCTCTACCTTCACCGCCTTCGATCGGAATCGTGAACTCCCAGCGCGTTTGCCTTTCGTTTGGTAGTGCGGCGTGCCACAGCGTCTTTCCACGGGATGAGACAGCATAGATGTTCCCATACTCGCAACGGCGGCAAACGAGCGCCGCGACGCCACGTAGTACGGGCATGGCCGTAGGTAGACGTTGTTGTCGAAGTCCTTCGAACCTGGGGTTTCCCACACCCAGCGCTGCTTCCCGTCGAATCCGAACGCGTAGAGACAACCGTTTCGGCAACCGACGTACCAGAGGTTGGGTCCCAGAGCGATCTCCGAGGTGGCGTCGGGTACGGATGATTCAGCGGCCATGCGCCCGTCGGCGCCGAGAAACTTGAGTAGCGTTGGTCCTTGGCCCACTGCGGCGGTACGGCGGATACCGATGCCTTGCCCCCCCGGTTCGAACAACGTGTCTCCGAGGAGGGGCAGATTCTCGATGCGCCGAATCTCAGCACCAGTCGCGAAATCGATGTCAACGAGAGTTGACGATTCGTTCGCGGGGCTTTCCGGTCCGACTCCAATATCGCGTCGATGAACTCCATCACAGGCCCGAGCCGCGGCTTCTTCCGCTCCGGTCGTTTCCTCGCTGGCGGATTCGCGTCCGCCAACGCCTGCCGCACCATCCGCCGGTGCACGCCCAGTTTCTGGGCCGCCCCCTGGATGGTGCCCACCCCAAACTCGTACTCCCGTCGAATCTCTTCGAACAGGTCCACTTTCGATCTCCTCGACACCAGGCCCTCCGTTCTGATCTTGTTGGATCAGAACAGCCTTCCCGGTTCAGCTGTCAGGGGTGGGCCAAATCAAACGATCAAAGTGGGCCAATTCAGAGTAGCGAAATCACTCTGGATCGCGGCTGCCCTCATCAAACGCATCGCGCCACAGTCTCATGGCCTCATCCAGGCGATCGTCGCGTTCCAAAATCCGTCCGAGGTCTCCGATCGCTGCCCAACGTCCTTCCCTGTCGCCTTCACCCTTTGTCCGCTCGAGGACCCAGCGAGCGACCGCTTCGGCGAAATCAACCGCACCCTCCCGGCCCGTCCGCCGTGCATACGCCAGCACAGATTCTGGTTTAACCTGGTACTTCACCGACGCAATCATGTGCTCAACGATGCTCTTGAACGTCTCGATATCGCGCTGATCCGCGACGAGGCTGAGATAGTCAGACCAGATCGCAGGGATATCGGTATTCTGCTCAATCGCCAGTTTCAAGGATGCGCGCAGCGGCGACTTTGCGGCCTTGATCTATCAGGAAAGCGCCATAGCGCCCGAGCGCGAAGGCCACACCGTCGGGCTCCCGCTGTCTGTACACGTCGATGCCACGCTCGAATAGTTTCTCGGCAAACGACGCGTTGCCAGCCCGCCACACTTCTTCAGCCTCAGCGATAGTGTCGAATGGGCGCCGATTAGCTGTCTCAAAGGTGGTTGAGCCTCTAGGATCTCGCAGAGGCGTTGAGCCAGTTGGTGGCGTTTCGGGTGACCGCCTCTGTGCTGCCGGTCTCCGTCCGAACAACCGATCAAGAAAACTCATAACGACGTCCCAACTACGGATCTTTGGCGGCGTAAACGAGGGTTAGCTTTCATCGGGGAAGCCTTCAACGAGTGGGCGCCGGGACGCTCAAGGCGCTCCGCGCCGTAGCGGTGCATATAACCATTGGTTAAACGGCAAGCAGCATACTTAGTAACGACAGTCATCGAACCACTCTCGGTTCAAGGAAATAAAGTAATTGGTGACCGACGCAAGCTGAGCTTCTGTAGCGAGGGGCCGCGTATACTTTCTTGTTATGCGCCCGAACCGCTTCGACAGTCGGCGTGATAGCCGAGGGCCCGGAAGTCGTCGTGCGGGAAGTCCTCGTCGCTCACCTTCACTTCCTGGAGACCCACCACGTCGGGCGCGCGGCTCTTCAGCCAATGCGCGATGAAATCCATGCGCGCCCGCAGGCCGTTGACATTCCAGGTTGCGATACGCATGGCATGACAGTATCGCACTTCCACCGGCACCTGCGCCCGCGGTTCGCCGCGGAACGCGGGCGCAGACCATTTTACGCTCCGGACCGGCATCCGAAGGATCTCCAACCCGTCCGCAGCTCAGTCCCGGGACGGCGACGCTGAGTTCTTTGACCAGTTCGGAGGTGACCGAGTCGCGACGCCCTGAAGTTACTCCGCATCCCGGAGCGCCTCGACCGCACGGCGGGACGCGGTGCTCCAGTCCGGATCCATTTCCCGCAGGAAGGCCCCGGAAGCTGCCTGCACGCGCCGTTGGTCACGATGGCAGATGGATGCCTTTCTCTCATATCAGAAATGGGGGCCCGGGGCCAGAACCCTCTACGTCTGACGAAGAAGCGTGAAATCCCCGCACCGCAGAAGAAGACGACTCTGCCATTGTCCACCTCGTTCATGAGGTGAACCGGAATGATTGGCCCTCCGGCTACTACTACTATGTTACAAACGGTCTATTTTATGTTAGCATCCGGTCATGAGCGCCAAATCGAAGGCGCCAGGCACTCAGGAAAAACGTTTTGCGGCCTATTTGGAACGCCTGGCGTCGGCCGCAGGACACGCCGATCGTCATGAACCGTTGAAGTCGTACTGCACCGGGTTGTTGCTGCCGATCAAACGTAAGAGTGTGGAGCCGATGGCTGCACGATTGGCTCCGGATAATGTACGCCGAATGCACCAGTCGCTACATCATCTGGTCGCGGATGCGCCCTGGGACGATGCGGCTCTGTTGGCAGAAGTTCGACAGTACGCGCTGGGGGCGATGGAAGCCAACGGTCCGATTGAAGCCTGGATTGTCGACGACACCGGATTCGTGAAAAAGGGGACCCACTCTTCTTGGACCAGCGGTTCATCCGGGTGTAGATGGTGTGCCAGTTGCCAAAGCGCTTGGGCAGACCGCGCCACTTGCAGCCCTGCTCAGCCACATACAAAATGGCGTTCAAGACCGTCAGGTTCGAAAGACTGACGTTGCCCCGCTGACGCGGCAGTTCCGGCTCGATGCGACAATACTGCTCTCGTCTCGTGAACGTGGCAGATATCCCGCAGGCTCCCGACGCCGACATCGTAGGATCTGTGGTCGGACGCTGGCGTCGCGGGAGGACCATCCGCAGGCTTTAGAGTCAAAGAGACATTCTCGAAATCCAGCGCACCCGTCGTGCTGAAGCCTCAGTGGTCACTTCAAAACCGGCCAACGATGGTCACTTCAAAACCGGCCAACGGGCATGGCCCGGGACGGTGTAGTTCTACCCCTTTCGTGGGGGAGTCGGCAAGCCCGTTTTGGTGCGCCAACTCCGAGGCCCGCACTTGAGGATGTGGCCGTGATGGAGCAACCGATCCAGCATCGCAGTCACAGCCGCGCTGTCGCCGAGTAGTTTGCCCCAGTCTTCGACGGGCCGATTCGATGTCAGTAACGTGCTGGTTCGTTCATACCGTCGCATAACGATCTCGAGAAGTTCCTCTGCTGCAGTCGGGGGGAGCTTCCGTATCCCCAGGTCGTCGATGATCAGCAACGGGACCGTGGCCAGAGCCTCCATAAACTCCTTACGGGTCCCGTCGATGGTGGCTTCGGCGATGTCGTCGAGAAGGGCATGGGTTTCACGGTAGACGACCCGATAGCCTTGCTCGATGGCGGCCAGACCGATGGCCTGAGCCAGATGACTCTTGCCGGTGCCGGGTGGACCGAGAAACAAGGCGTCTTCGTGTCTGGAGATGAATGCGGCCGTGGCCAGATCGAAGACCAGACTGCGATTCATCTTCTTGTTGAAAGTGAAGTCGAAGCTGTCCAGCGTCTTGTGGGGATCGCGGAACCGGGCTTGCTTCCGCCGGCGTTCCAGCAGTCGGATGCTGCGACGGTCCAGTTCGTCGGAGACTAGGCGGGAGACCAGATCGATCGGCGCCATGGGTTCGGTCTGGGCCTGGTGGAGTCGTGTTTCCAGGACCTCGGCGATGCCGCCGAGACGGAGTTGTCGGAGAGCCCGCTGGAGTTCAATGAGATTCATGATTGTTCCTGCTCCTGGATCTTGAGGTTGATGAGATCGCGATACTGGGTCAGTTCACGAATGAGAGGATCGACCTGACGGAGTGCGAGTGGAGGTCGCCGCTCCAGATAGCGGCGGAGGAAACGATACTCGTAGACGTGGAGTTCCAGTGCCACAGCCGAAGCATCCTCGACGGCGGACACACCGTACCTCTTGGCCAGGGAGAGTACACCCAGGATGCGGCGGACCGCAGCCTTCCCCTGTCGGCGATGAATCCCCTCACATAGCGTGCCGATATGGGTTCCGGCGCGGCGGGCGCGGGCGAGCAGTTGCACGGTAGTTAGGGGCGTCTTTTTGGGATTGTCTTCGGGGCGGACACGATATCCACCGCGTTTTTGACGGACATGCTCCCGCAGGAGTTGATAGGTGTTCGGGTCGAGGATCCGGACGTGGAGAGTGTCCCACTGCACTTTGACCGTTCGTCCGATCCAACCGGGCGGTAAACCGTAATAGGCCGCTTCGACTTCCACACAACCGTCGAGATGGACGACACGCTGCCCGTACTTGTAGTAGCGGAAGGGTTCGATCGGCAGCCGCTTTAGCGACGGCTTCTCTTCAGCGAACATGGCCCCCACCTGCCGCTTGGTCGTGCCGTGGATGCGGGTGTCGGCCCACCGGTCCAGATACGCCTGAGCCTCCTCGAGGCTCTCGAAGCGCTGTCCCTTCAGTGGGGTCTTCTGGGCGTGTCCCACCCCGGACTCCACTTTCCCTTTGCGGTCTGGGTCGCGCACCCGGCATGGCAGGGCCACCACGCCGTAGTGAGCCAGCACATCCCGGAACAGCGGATTCAGCGTGGGGTCGTAATACTCCGGGTCGATCACACCCTCGCGCAGGTTGTCCAGGATCATGAGACGGGGACTGCCACCCAGGCGCCGGAACGCGGTCTCGTGCAGCTGGGCCCAGATAAGGGAACTGGATTTGAAGCTCAGCAACCGCACGGATTTGCGGCTGTAGCCCAGCGTCATCACGAACAGCCGGGTCCGCCGGTACTTGCCGGTCTTCGGATCCCGAACCATGGGTCCGGTTCCGTAGTCGACCTGGGCTTCTTCTCCAGGGTCGGTTTGGATGATGCCGACCGCTACGGGAGACCGCACGCCCCGGAGTTTGCGAACGAACCGCTTGACCGCTTCGTAGCTGCTGGCAAAGCCATGATCCGTAACCAGGTCCTGCCAGATCGCCATCGCGTTGCGGCCACGCTCCAGCGCCTGTTCGATCGTCTCCCGGTACGGCTCGCAGGAACTGCTCGACGGTGGGCTCGACGACTCTGCCGGGACCGGATTCTCGGCCTCCGAGTCGGTGGTCACTTCGTTGGCCGGTTTTGAAATATCGGAATCGCCAACCCTTTCAACGACACCACTTACGCCGTCCGGGTCGGTGGTCACCTCGTTGGCCGGTTTTGCCGGTCGCCGGCCCCAGCTACCGGGCGGCCGTACGGGGATTCCGGCCGCTCTCAGATACCCACTGGCCGTCTCACGGCGAACGCCAGTGGTCTGTTCAATCCGACGCAGCGGCCATCCAAGCCGCCCCAATGCAACAACTTGTTCTCTCTTTTCTGTGCTCAAGACATTGCTCATGCCGACGGAGATTACTCCGCCTGCTGTCAATGTCCCGGGCCTCTATCGTTGGCCGGTTTTCAGGTGACCACCATTGGCCGGTTTTGGGTGACCGCCGAGGTTCTCAGAGGTTGCTTTGTTGATTTCGTGAGTGCATCGCCAATGCTATGGAAGTTTGGGCGCAAGAACAATCAAAACCCTCGTTGCCGTCAGCCGAACCGCAGCCCTTCAAGTACAGAGTCAGATCCTCGGCTGTGAACACTGCACGGACGAAGCCGACATGCCGCTGTGTTGGCTACTGGATGCTGTTACGGGCAGGAAGGGTAGCGAGACGGACTACGTGTTGGCTGAACCGCTGAGAGCTTCGATTGTCACAGTAATCCATTGAAACAATGGTAGATACATCCCATTGGTGGCCAATCGGGGTACGGCAGGCGAGAGGAGGGTTTTCGTTCGCTGAAATTCAGGGCTTGACCTCGCTTTCGTTCCAGATTCGCTAATGGATGGTGGCTCACTTGCGGTGGGCACTCATTCAGAAACAGCGGCTACTTCTTCTTAGCTCTCTTGACGGAGGGCCGCTTGGGAAAGCACTGCCTATGGTAGACCTTGTCACCGGCAGCAACCTGGTCTTCATTGGGTGAGATTCGAACGCGACAGTGTTGACACCAGACGCGAACATCGGGGGTCGTCTCTTTTTTCGCTTTCACCTCGACCTCCTGAGGGGGCCACTTAACCCCCTGGTGGATTTCTCAACGTCCGGGAAGATGATCTATCAGGGAAAGCGCCAGGATAAACCAGCACGTTGTAGGGGATGAAAGAGCCGTACAGAAAAGAATGTAGCGAATCCATTCTGGCCTCGTTGAGTCTTGCGGGCGGCATCGTGAAGTTGCGCTCGAAGCGTAGACGGAGGTATCAGCGGGTTTTTCAAGCGCCACCCTGCGCAAACAACAATAAGAGCCCTACAAAGATGCTCTGAATGATCCAGCCGATCAAGCACACACCCACCGCTCGCAGGGTGCTTGTATAGTCCAATGCCTGACGCACCGCAATGACCATCGCAATGAGCATCCAGATTCCGGCCACCGAGAAGACTAAGTTGGTGAACCCTGGAATGATTCCCAAAATCCGTATCAGCCCCGGCGAGCTAGAAAATCCGATCGTTCTTAACAGTTCTCCGTGATCGGCCTTTGTTTGCGTTTCGGGCAGAAATTTGGTGCCGATAAAATAAGTGAGATACGCCCAGATATACCATCCCACTAAAGCGGCAATGGTCACGAGAATTAAATTTCTGCCACCCATGGATATACTGCCGATGCCGGCGGCAAGAGAGGACAACACCACCACGCCCATCGCCTGGCCCATGGCCGTCTTATCGGCTTCCACCTCTTCATAAAGGTTCACATCTAACTTCGCAGCGCGAATCATGCGTTCTGTGAATCTCGACATTGGCGTCTACGTCTCCTTTACAACCAACCTCAAGTATAGGACTACCGAGAAGGAGAGGTCGTTCCAATCGGTGTGTAAAAAGAGAAGGCGGTGTACGCTTTCGGTGAATCCGAAACCCTAAGCAATCCCGGCAGCAACCGGGAGAAAGGTACACCACCCATGAAGAAGAAGAACATACCGGCATCAGTGGCGTCAACGAACGCGTATGAAGGTTTGGAGGACTGGGCGCGATCCCGGGTCCAAGTCTGGCTACAGGAGCTGCTCGAGGACGAAGTCACTCAATTTCTGGGTCGGGAAAAGTCGGAGCGGAGTCCGAATCGACGAGGATACCGGAACGGTCACGGGAAGCCGCGACGCTTCGCAATGATGAACGGTACGATGGAGGTTCGACGACCTCGGGTTCGAAACACCGCCGAGCGGTTCGAGAGTCAGATCCTGCCGTATTTTCGACGGAAATCGAAACAGCTGGGCGAGCTACTTCCCGATCTCTACCTCCACGGTCTGGCCACAGGGGACTTCGAGCAGGCCATGCGCGGACTGCTTGGCGCTGGCGCTCCGTTGTCGCGAGCATCGATCCAACGACTGAAATCGACCTGGCAGTTGGAGTATGACGAGTGGGTCCAGCAGGACCTGTCCGGCCTCGAGGTCGTGTACCAGTGGGCAGACGGCTTGTACGTGAAAGCGGGGATCGCGAAAGAGCGAGCGGCATTGCTGGTGATCATCGGAGCCTTGTCAGACGGGCGCAAAGTGCTGTTGGCCTGTGAGAGCGGGCAGCGGGAAAGCAAGGAGTCCTGGAGCCGCATTCTGCGCAATCTCCAGAGACGGGGCCTGAAGCTGGGACGACTGACTGTCGCGGACGGTCACCTGGGCATCTGGTCCGCGCTGGCCGAGCAACAGCCCCAGGGCCAGGAACAACGCTGCTGGAACCACAAGTCGATCAACGTGGTCGATCATCTGCCGAAGACCGAGCAGCCCGCGGCCAGACAGCTGCTTCATGGGATGGCCTTCGCGAACTCCCGCGCGGCCTGCGAACGAAAGCGGGATCAGTTCGTCCGCCGATATGAGAAGAACTATCCCAAAGCGGGTGAGACGCTGTTTGCGGGACTGGGACCGGATGATTACTTTCTATGAGTTCCCGAAACAACACTGGGTGCATCTTAGAACGACCAACATCGTCGAATCGCCCTTCGACATGGTTCGCCTCCGCACCAACGCCGCTCGCCGATTCAAGCGTGTCGAGAATGCAACGGCAATGATCTGGAAGCTACTACGTGTCGCTGAGAAGGCTTGGCGACACTTAAAAGGATCCGAACTCTTACAAGAGGTCTATGATGGCCAGCAATTCGCTGACGGCATCAGAGTCGTGATGAAATCGAAGGCCGCCGCCTGATGACTTTTACACACCTTTTGTAATGACCTCTCACGAAAATCCGGAAATACCAGACTCCTTCCAGCACGCGACAGGTCCACCGCAATAAGGACTCCCTCCTCCGGAATATGAACCTGGATCAGGTTATCGCTATGAGTCGGGCCGTTATAGATCAAGACCACCTTGAGCCCACCCAGATGAATGTCCATGGAATCTTCAAACGTGATATTCGGCACGGCTGAAGCGCGACTCTCTCTGAGAATATGCGGCCGAAGTTTGGCGGTGGCTTATCGTCATGGCTGTGTCACTGAATATTTCCGTCCCACAGATGTGACTCGCATGGTCATGGCTTAGTACGACGAGTTTGACAGGAACATCGTATCGCTGGTCGAGCTCGCCCTTGATCCATTCGGTGTCCCCCGACGCGCACGGACTACCGTCGATGACGATAATCCCCTCGGACGTCACGATGAACGCACTATTCTCGCCGCGAGAACCCCAGCGATATACGCTTTCTGATAGCTGATCGATGGATCGGTCTTGCCCCCAGTCCTGGGCCATCGTGGGGTGAACGCCTAGCCCGCATGTTTCACCAGTCCGGCGATCAGGGGGATTTGGGCAGTAAGAATCGGATTCGGGAGGATCTGGGTTCGAATTGGGCATGTGTGGCGTGACTCGGCGGTGTCGACAAGCGGGAGTTGCTGCGTTTTCGGGTTCAGAAGAGGGTGACGAAACGCACTGAGACAAACCTCGGCGGAGCCGAAAAGAGCGAGTCGATTTTGGCGCAGGGGATCGGGTCGGTTCTCAGCAGCGCAGAGGAAGCGCCTGCAGGTTTCGATGGACGAGGGCAAAGACCTCGGCGTAGGGATAGGCTTCCGACATGGAGATCCAGATGTTGCGAACCGTCAGACGGACTTGAGCTCCGATCTTGAGGAGCTTCAAGCGGATCGTCTGGCACTGAGCGCGGGCCAGATCGGTATTCTTCAGTCCCAGACGGCGTAACGCGTGCAGGAGCATGTAGGCGGCCGAGGACAGATAGAGCCGGAGTTGATTGGCGCGCATGGTTGCCGCGCTGGTCCGGTCGGCGAATAGATCCAACTGCTGTTCCTTGATGCGATTTTCCATGTCGCCCCGCGCACAGTAAAAGTCTTCATAGAGGGCGCGGGCGTCCAGGCGTTCCGGCGACAGTGAGGTCACAACGAATCGAGGATTGGCGCCTTTCTCCAGGAACTCGGCCTTGCCGATGACGCGTCGGGTGCAGGTCCAGCTCTTCCGAGTGCGATACCGGAAATCGTTAAACACCCGCGCCGGTTTCCCGGTGTCGTTAAACTCGGCTTCGGCCTGACTCATCGATTCAGCGATCTCGCGCTTGAGCCGATCGTTCTTGGCCAGACCCACCACGTAATCGACCTGGTGGGCCTCGCACCAACTCAGCAATTCATCCCGGCAAAAGCCCGAGTCGGCCCGGATGATAATCGACACCTCCGGCCAGCTCTGCCGGATCTGGCCGATGATGCGGTTCAATTCCTCGACGGCGCCGTCCGCACCGTCGACATTGGAGCACCGCAACCGGGCGCATAGCAGATGCTCTCCCGAAAAGATGTAGAGCGGCAGATAACAGTAGTTGCCATAGTAGCCGTGAAAGAACCGTCCTTCCTGATGGCCATGGATCGGATCATCGGTCGCATCCAGGTCCAGAACAATCTCCTCGGGCGCCGATCCGTGAGCCGCCACAAATGCATCCACCATCCAGCGGTCGATCTTGTCCGGGTCCATGGCAATCTTCTTGTACCGCTCCTTCCCATCGACTTGCTCCCCGGTCAGTTCCAACCGGTTCAGCGTACACTTGCCCGCCAACGCTTTTCCCCGGTCTCGGGCCTGCCGCCGCTTCTCCCCCAGTGGATCGGCCTTATCCACCGCCACGGCCAGCATCGGATCGGTCCGCAGTTGGTCATGATCGTTCAGATCCTCGTAGCCCAGACAGAGTCCGTAGACGCGCTGCCCCAATAACTCGCTCACCGTGTGTTCGATCAACCTCGCGTCCCGGTAATCCCTGAAACACTCGGCCAGTCCGGCGATCAGACCCGTTCGCTTTTCCACTTCCCTCAACAGCAGAACCCCAGCGTCGGAGATGATCTTTCCGCCGTCAAAACGCGCCTTCACTTTTCGTTGAAGAAGTCCGTGAAATTCGAACGTCGTTTGGTTACACTCTGTTCTCATAAGGGCCGTCTCCGTTTGGCTTGTTAAACGTTTATTTCAAAACGCTTTATGCCAGACAGGGCGGCCTTTTCTGGTCCTATCGGTGAAATATGCGGGCTAGAACAATGCTACTTGATGCCACAACAAGGACTACGATGCGCATGATGTTTTCATTGTATTTTCTCCTGTTTTGCCTTGGTGCAGAACAGCTTCTCTAAGCCAAGCATGAACCCCTGTTCGCCCCACAGCCGCCGCTGCTGCCGGTATGGGTAATATGCTCGTCTGCACCATGTGCGGTGGTTTCCTCCCATGCGACGCGTGCAGACGCGAGCAGCGTCACACCCCTTGGGTTAGCTTCGCTGCGTTCGTCTTAGCCGACAGCTTCACCTGCAGAGATCACTCCTGGACCGCGGTCGTAGCGCAGGGGGAAGAGCCGGCTTAACCGCACGCCTTCAGTCAACAATGACAGCGTCCACCTCGATCTCAACGAGCATGGACGGATCGATCAAACCACTAACCTCGACCATGGCTGTTGTCGGCCTGATCTCTCTGAACACTTCCTTGTGAGCCTGGGCCACCTTCTCCCAATCCGACTTGATATTCACGACATACATTCTCGTGCGAACCACATCACGGAGACTCGCGCCAGCCTGTCCCAGGCCAGATTCGATGTTCTTCAGCGCCTGGATAGTCTGAGCGTAGGCGTCGCCAGTCCCGACGATCTCACCCTTCTCGTCGGTTGCCGTTGTACCCGATACCCAGACCTGATTGCCCACTCGAACCGCACGCGAATAGCTGGCCAGGTGTTCCCATGGCGTTCCACTGGAAAAGTTCTCCCGGTCCATAAGCGTACGTCCTTAGATCTTGGCCAGCCGCAGTTTTGCCTGTCGGACGGCTTCCGCCAGGAGCGGATCCTGGTCGTCTTGCCAAGTGTCCATTTCGCTTTCGAGCGACTTCAGCCCCAGTGCACCGATGGCGTAGGCAGCACATGATTTCAACCAGGGATCGCCAGTGTGCATCAACATCGCGACAGCTTCCTCCGATGTTTCCACACCCGTGCCCACGACATCATTGGCGAGTCGAACCCGATCTTGGACGGTTACACCATCGTCGACGAGCGGGATAAGCAGAGAGCGCAGTTCAGGGCGTAGCATGTTGTCGAGGAACTCCAGCGTGTTGTCGCGCATTCGAGAGTTCGTCGAATCGAGTGCCAGGTAGGCCGCGTGCATGTCGTGTTCCGGAAAAAAATTGCCAGCAGACGGAAAATCCGCTCCCGTTCATGACCCATGGATTCGGTGAGCGCTGCCAGCGATGGGTCGCTCCCCTCCAACGCGCCGCCAAGTAAGTCCAGAGCCTGGTAGGAACGGTAATGCCCCAGGATTTTGGCGGCCAGAACTGTTTCGATCCATTGCGGATCGATGCTGACCTGCGGGTTCGATTGCTGGTACTTGTTCATTGCTGAAAGGATCCGGTGGCGAAGCGTCGTGTTTCCCTCCAGAAGGCACTCGGCCAATGACTCCTGAACGCCGGGTGCGCCGATTTTGGCAAGCACTGCTGGAATTTCAAGGCGAACGGCAATAGAAACTTCGGGATCTTTCACGTAGTCGCCCAGCGTACCTACGATCCGATCTCCGAAGTTTCCAAGCGCGGTTGCCGCTTCCTGAACATTGTTGGGATCGCCCAGCCGGTCCAGCAATGCAGAGACGAACTTCGGCCGACGGAGGTTTCCGGCCGCGGATATTCCATAGCGGGCAATTTCCGGATCGGGATCTGCCAGAAGCCTCGACACCTGGTTTTCGAAGGCATCGGGTAGGAGTCCAATCAGCCGTCCAGCCTCCAGCCGGGTAAGCCGTCCAGCTGGCCCTGTCTCGTCCAACATCATGTCCAGCATGAGTTCTGCGACCGCCAGGTTCTGGGCGTTTCCAGGTTGACTCAGGAAAGCCACGATCGCCGACCGAATCGTGAAATCCGGAAAGTCTCCCAACTCGCGGATCCGAGCCAGGGGGTCGATGTCGGTATGCTGCGTCAAGTACAACAGAGCTTCCGTGCGCACACCCAGATCACCATCGTTGAGCAGTTCTTCGATCTCATCGTTCACCGCCAGGTTGCCCGTGGTGTTTAGAATCGCCACGGCCTTGGCCCGGACCTCCGGAGAATCGTGCCGTATGCGGCCCTGGATCGAAGGATGAGCGGTGCGGTGATCGCCGAGCTCGAACAGGCGGAGTCCGTAAAGGATCTCCTGGGAATCGCCGGAATCGAGTTTGGTGGCCAGAATAGAAGTTGTGGATCGATCAAGAACCGGAACCGACGTGCGCTCGATGTCGATCCGGTGTTCCTGAACGCGTTCGCCGAGAGTCGCAAGGTACTGTCGCCGCGCACGGTTCGCAACGAAAAGCCAGGCCACGAGACCAATGAGATTGATCCAGGCCACTTGTCGGGGAGTGAACTGAAGATATGTCACGAAGACCAGCAACGTAACTCCTGCCAGACCGTCACCAAGGCGCAAGACGACTGTATCGATGAAAGATTTGACCTGGACCTTGATACCGGTCGGCACTGGCAGGTAGAGCAGCTGAAGTGCCGAGGTGTCGATCGAATAGCGCAAGACCTTATCGCTCCCCTTGAACGCAACCACGGCCGCTACGCCCCCGAAGACGAGAACACCCGCACTACCCAGAACCAGAGCGACAGGAAGGATAAACAGAGCAGAACCCACACCGAATCGTTGCAGCACCCTGGTTGTCAATAGGAGTTGTGCCACGAGCGACAGAATCCCCGCGTTAGCCTTGAAAAGAACCCAGAAATGCAGCCAGCGCGTCGGTTTCGATGATGGTTTCCTTAGCAATCGCCTTGAACTGCCAGCCCGCCGCGGTGGTAACGATCGAGGTGATGCAGATGAGCATTGCTATGGATTTCAGCTGGGCAGAAGAACGGATGATTTGAAGAGTCCCTGAAAGACTCCAGGAACTCTCCAGACCTGTTGCCTTGTGCTCGACTCCAAAGCCAGCCTCCTTGCCCTCTCGCCGCCAGATCCACCTCACGAGCATCATGCAGATTGCAGGGAACGTTGCGACCACAAGCAAGAGACTCTCGGTGCCGAGGTTGCGCGCTATTCCAACGGAGAGGAATCCCCCAAAGATGCCGCCCAGGATTCCGCCGGCGCCGACAAGTCCAAACACCCTTTTGGCTTCGCGAGTTGTCAGCATGAAATTCGCCAGGGTCCAGACCTGAGCGATTGCCAGAACACCAAAGATTCCGATCCAGATATAGAGAGCCGGGAACAGCCAGGCCCATTGAACGGTCCGAACCCCCCACCAGAAAAACAGGGCCATGGCCGCGAAAAGGCCTAACGCTCCCGTCAGCAACTCCCGCAGTTTGACCCAGCGCCCAGCCCGGATATAGGCCGCCACGACCAGACCTACAGTCGCAGCTATCGCCACGTCGACGTATGGCAACTGATCGGCCGCGAAGCGATCGAGAAACAGGGCGTCACGGGCGACCTGGCCGACGACATAGGACGATATGATCAGAAAGTAGTACGCGAAGAACAGGAGTCCGCCAGGAAGTTCTCCCCGCCGCAGATTCAGGAGACGCTCGATCCAGTGGGACATGGATGGGGGTTAGGGTGCCGGGATCGATGTGAGTGGAGAGCGAGCGGCTGGCCCAAACGGGATAGGTACACTGCC
The DNA here is from genome assembly GCA_965218585.1 of Terriglobia bacterium. Classification (GTDB taxonomy): domain Bacteria; phylum Acidobacteriota; class Terriglobia; order 20CM-2-55-15; family 20CM-2-55-15. Next base: position 103,513 of record CBDCLE010000001.1, on the reverse strand, counting down.
CACTCGAGGTGGCTCGATTAGCCGCGCACCTTCATCCAGGTAGATGGCACGAAAGACGTCACCCCGGATCTCCAACATCGAGGCGCGCCCTCCCCGGTAGTAGCTCGAAAGCATCCCCGTATCTGCCAGGTAGAGGCTTCCACCGAAACGGACTCGAATCTGGGCCGGAAGCTGGGGTGTGTGGCCGACAACGATGTGTTCGACGTCGTAGCGTTCGAGCAACTGTTCGATCTGGACTGCTCCCTCCTCGTCGGACCAGTTGTTGTATCCCCTGTACCAGAGAACGCCTTCAGGGTGAATCGTCAACCAGCCTCCGAGACTTAACAGACCCCCCATGACTTGAACGTCGCGTTGCTCTTCTGAATCGCGTTTTTCCGGATCGGTCGTCCCGTTCAGGACCTCAAGCGCCTCGCGCGCTGCCTCGAGTAGTTCCTGAAGAGTGAAAAAAGGCAGTGCCATCCCCCTGGAGACCAGATACTGGAAAGACTGATCGAAGGCACGAATCTCGTCACGAACTCGGGCATTGATCTCATCGATCGAAAGCTCGGCGAGCGCGGGAGAGATTCCTGCGTGGAGGAATAGCGTTTCGCCCAGCTTTGCCACCGTGGGTCGGTCGCGAAGCCACCGACCATATTCGCCGTCGGGACCAAACGCTTCCCGGTGTTCTATGAAACCTAGAGGATGTGCGTCCATCCAGGCTTGCTCGGATTCTGCTGTTGGGGCCATGGGCTCGCTCCCGAGCCTTTCAGCGCGTCGCTCCTGGTAATCGACGAATTCCAGGAAAGCCTCCTGCCGGCGACTCTCGGACTCCGAATCGGCAAAACTCTCATAGTCGGCCCCCGTCACGTCGACCAGGTTCCCAATGATGTTTGAATGCTCGTGATTGCCCAGGAGGACAACCACCTGGTCGTCAGGGGCGTCCCGGTCCAGCGACATCAGAAGATCCAGCACGCGCCGGACTTCAGGCCCTCGATCGGTAGAGTCTCCCGTTTGCACGAACGTCGCGTCGCTGCCCATCCAACCGAGTTCGTCATCCACGATGCCCGTCCGCTCGAGCATGGCGGTTGCCGCCGCAAAGTCACCGTGGATGTCAGCCATCACAAGAATTCGGTCGGTGTCCTGGCTCCAAACCAGGGATAGCGGAACCAGCGTGAGGGTGGTCGCCAGAAGCAACGTTCCGATTTCGAGACCCGGCTTAGCGCGGCGCATGTGTGGCTCCGTCAAACCACCTCACTGCCCGGCCACGTCGTAAACGACCGCGGCCTCGCCTTTCTCAGCGATGTGCGTGTCCAGAATCTCCAGAATGACATCCCGCCGAGAGAGAATGCCGTCGATCTCGCTGCCGCCCAGCAGTCCCTCCATAACCTCCTCGAGGCGCTCCTTATCCAGCCCCTGAAGACCTTCGTAGAAGTGTCGTTCGATGCGTGGCGTGACGTTTTCGGGCTCTCGAAGGCTATCGAACAGCCGGAATGCGCGCGTGAAGTCGATGAGGTGGAGTTGCCAGTCGCTGGTGATCAGGAAGTTTCCGAGGTTGGCGTCGGTGTTGTAAATCAGCTCGGTGAAAATCCGACACGTGCTCATCTGATCGTTCCACGCCTCGACATCGGGAGGTTCGATCCCGTTGTTCAAACGGTCCAGCTCCATCATCTGAACGTCGTCCACCCACCATGTCACAGCCGCTGGTTCGCGTCGCACTCTTCGCTCTACGGATACCGGAACCATGTTGAGGCCGAGCAATCGGTCCAGACGGTATCCTGCAATGTTGAACTTGTAACTGTCCCTGAAATTGACCTCGACTGCGCCATCCAGTTGCGTTATGCCGCGCCGAAATATATCGACAGCCTGGATCTGAGCGTCATGCGTGAAGCTGCCGTCGCTCAGGGTCGTGCGTTGAGCGTCAGTGGATCCGATGCCGATGTCTTCGATCGAGAGGAGTTCAGCATTCTGAAGGAAACTTTCCTTTTCGGCATCCGTCCATTCCGCTGGAGCGACCAATGCTTCCTGGCCCTCGGCAACCGGAATCGTTGCCAAAACGAAAAGGAGAGTGACGAATCCGCCGCAAATAGCTCTTGGTCTCAGCATATCTGCCTCCTAATAGGTTGTTACACGTTTTACGTCATTGTATCACCCCCTCCGATTCAGGAGTGAGACCCCTTCGACATCGGGTCGGCACGCAGCGAACCCATACATCTCCTCGGAGTACTGCCACAGGGAACTAGACGTAATCAAAGTCTAAACTCCCGACAACCGGCGTTACCGTCACATCGATCTCTTCGCCCATTGCTGATCTATATACGACCCCCTACCGACCGTTATTGAGGTTCGTTGAGATACTGAAACAACTCCCCGTCTGTGGTCAGAACCAAAAGCGTATTGGGATCGATCGCCGTCTCGAACGTCTCCATGCTCTTCATGAACGCATAGAAAGAACCGTCGCGAGTGTAGGCATCAGCGTAAATGCGTGTGGCTTCGCCGTCGGCCACGCCCTGAGTTTCCTGGGCCTGCCGATAGGCTTCCGACTGGATAGCCTGAAGGTCGCGCTCCCTCTCGCCCCTGATGCGGGCCGCCTCTCCTTCACCTTCTGAACGGTACTGCTGCGCGATTCGCTGCCGTTCGGCGATCATTCGCGCGAACACATCCTGCTGCACTTCTGCGACATAGTTGATCCGCTTGAGCTGAAAGTCGACGAGTTCGATTCCCAGCTCCTCCAGTCGTGGCGCAGCCGTCTCCCGGATATCCGCCGTGATGTCGGACCTCCCGGTTTCGATCGGGTCCAGGACTCCGGTTTCCTCCTGATCGCCTTCGACGGTGTCGGGTTGACGGTTCACGGTCCGAACGACCTGGAGCAGATCATTCCGTGCAATAGCGTTGCGGGTTTCCCCATCCAGAATGTCGTCCAGACGCGACTGGGCCGTGTTCTCATCCCCGCGGAGTCTTTCCAGGTACGTCAGTGGGTTACTGATCCGCCAGCGTGCATATGCATCCACCCAGACGAACCGTTTGTCGCGTGTCGGCACCTGATTCGGATCACCGTCCCACTCCAGAAAGCGCTTGTCGAAGTAGTTGGCCACCTGGATCAACGGTATCTTGACCTTCAGTCCGGGCGTCGTGACAGCGTCACCGACGGGTTGCCCGAATTGGGTGACGATCACCTGTTCGGTTTCGTCAACAATGTAGAGTCCGTTGACCAGGAGAATCAGTACAACAATACCGGCCGAAATCAAAAGTGGAACTTTGGCCATGCCTAACATCAGTTGCCTCCTTGGCCCGCAGCGGAGCCTGTCAGTCGGTTGCCAATGCCATCGAGGGGGAGCAACGGAAGGATGCCCTGCGCGTTGCTATCCAGAATCACCTTTCCCGGAACGCGGGCCATCATCGTCGACATGGTCTCCAGGTACATCCGTTGGCGAGTCACGTCAGGAGCCTGGCGATACTCGTCATAAACGGACACAAAGCGGGCCGCGTCGCCCTCTGCTCGATTGACCCGGTTCACGGCGTATCCTTCCGCCTGAAGAATCACCTGTTCGGCTTCGCCTCGGGCCCTGGGAATGACGCTGTTGTAATCGGTCAGCGCTTCGTTGATCAGCCTGTCTCGTTGCTGCTGGGCCTGGTTCACTTCGTCCCAGGAAGGCTTAACCGGGTCCGGTGGGTTGACGTCTTGCAGCACAACCTGCTCGATACGGATCCCGTTCTCATACCGATCGCACAGCTCCTGAAGCCTGATCTGCGCAGTGACCTCGATATCCTGCCTTCCAATCGTGAGCACCTCGGTCACCGTGCGATCACCCACGACTTCTCGCATTACGGCTTCGTTCATGTCACGGAATGTGTCTTCGACATTCCGTACCTTGAAGAGGTAGTTGTAGGCGTCGGCCACACGATACTGGACGATCCACTCCACGACGGCTACGTTCAGGTCGCCGGTCAACATCAGCGACTCATCGTCCAGGCCCGCGGTGGTGAAATTACTCTGAACTCCAGCGGTGACGGTCCGGAAGCCGAACTCCTGCTTGAGCTGCCGTTCGACCGGCACTTTCTGAACTTGTTCGACAAGGGGGATCTTGAAGCGGAGACCGGGATCCGTCGTCCGATCGTAGCGCCCGAGACGGAGCACCACGCCCGCCTCTTCCGGCGCGATCTGGTACAACGTCCCCCAGAGCATTGCCAGCCCGAAAATGACCGCGACGATCATCAGAACCGGGCCGGATCTGAACCTTGGCGGTTCGAAGTCCGGCAGTTCGATGTCGTTATCAAACACTCGGATTTTCATTTATTTGAACCTCATTGAAAGAGGCGGGAACAGGAAACAACCTCTAGTGAGTCCCGTCTCAGTTAGCCTACCAGGGAAACAGTCGCCTAGCGAAGTAGCGTAGACGTCTGTACTCGAGAACTGACGGAAGTTGAAAGAAGGCAGGACACGTCTGAGGATAGTCGATCGGATGCGAAGGCGCAACTCATTGGAGATGGCGGCTGGTCAGAGTTTTTCAGCCCCAAGCGAGGACGAAGAAGAAGTGGGTGACCAGCGGAGGCGACAGCTCAATCTTCGGCCGGCTCCAGAACAACGACAGGAATCTCGCGATCGGTCTTCTTCTGATAGTCCGCATACGGAGGATAGATGCCAACCATCTGGTTCCAGAGCTTCGATCGCTCTTCTCCAGTCGACGTCCGGGCCTTTGCCCGGAACCGCTTCTCTTTGATCTGTACTTCGACATCCGGTTCGGCCGCAAGGTTCAGATACCAGCCCGGATGCGACGGAGCTCCACCCTTCGACGCTACGATCGCGTAGTTACCATCAGCTTCCCCGAAGAGTAAGGGAAGAATACGGGGCTGCCCGGATTTCCGGCCCGTAGTCGTCAACAGAAGCGTCGCAAGAGGTCCGGGACCACCCGCAACCGAAGAGTCCCAGAAGTACCCGTCGGCCCCATCGCTCTCAAGGTATCGACGGAGGTGGTCTTTTATCCAGTCCGGGAGATGATCGGGAACAGAAACATCTGACATGTTGCACTCCTTAGGCAGCGGCGGCAGAATCTCGGTGATCTAACTACAGATTGAAGTTGTAAGCAAATTGAAGCGTCAACCTAGGGCTGGGTCAACCCTCGGAGAGGTCGTTCCAATCGGTGTGTAAAAAGAGAAGGCGGTGTACGCTTTCGGTGAATTCGAAACCGTAAGCAATCCCGGCAGCAATCGGGAGAAAGGTACACCACCCATGAAGAAGAAGAACATACCGGCATCAGTGGCGTCAACGAACGCGTATGAAGGTTTGGAGGACTGGGCGCGATCCCGGGTCCAAGTCTGGCTACAGGAGCTGCTCGAGGACGAAGTCACTCAATTTCTGGGTCGGGAAAAGTTGGAGCGGAGTCCGAATCGACGAGGATACCGGAACGGTCACGGGAAGCCGCGACGCTTCGCAATGATGAACGGTACGATGGAGGTTCGACGACCTCGGGTTCGAAACACCGCCGAGCGGTTCGAGAGTCAGATCCTGCCGTATTTTCGACGGAAATCGAAACAGCTGGGCGAGCTACTTCCCGATCTCTACCTCCACGGTCTGGCCACAGGGGACTTCGAGCAGGCCATGCGCGGACTGCTTGGCGCTGGCGCTCCGTTGTCGCGAGCATCGATCCAACGACTGAAATCGACCTGGCAGTTGGAGTATGACGAGTGGGTCCAGCAGGACCTGTCCGGCCTCGAGGTCGTGTACCAGTGGGCAGACGGCTTGTACGTGAAAGCGGGGATCGCGAAAGAGCGAGCGGCATTGCTGGTGATCATCGGAGCCTTGTCAGACGGGCGCAAAGTGCTGTTGGCCTGTGAGAGCGGGCAGCGGGAAAGCAAGGAGTCCTGGAGCCGCATTCTGCGCAATCTCCAGAGACGGGGCCTGAAGCTGGGACGGCTGACTGTCGCGGACGGTCACCTGGGCATCTGGTCCGCGCTGGCCGAGCAACAGCCCCAGGGCCAGGAACAACGCTGCTGGAACCACAAGTCGATCAACGTGGTCGATCATCTGCCGAAGACCGAGCAGCCCGCGGCCAGACAGCTGCTTCATGGGATGGCCTTCGCGAACTCCCGCGCGGCCTGCGAACGAAAGCGGGATCAGTTCGTCCGCCGATATGAGAAGAACTATCCCAAAGCGGGTGAGACGCTGTTGCGGGACTGGGACCGGATGATTACTTTCTATGAGTTCCCGAAACAACACTGGGTGCATCTGAGAACGACCAACATCGTCGAATCGCCCTTCGACATGGTTCGCCTCCGTACCAACGCCGCTCGCCGATTCAAGCGTGTCGAGAATGCAACGGCAATGATCTGGAAGCTACTACGTGTCGCTGAGAAGGCTTGGCGACACTTAATTGGCGACACTTAAAAGGATCCGAACTCTTACAAGAGGTCTATGATGGTCAGCAATTCGCTGACGGCATCAGAGTCGTGATGAAATCGAAGGCCGCCGCCTGATGACTTTTACACACCTTTTGTAATGACCTCCCCTCGGAAATGCGCCGTTCGGCCAAGACTTCCCATAACCGTTTCGTTCGCGAACCTCTCTCGGAAGTCCTTTCACAGACATCCAGAACATTCCATTTGTCATCGAACAGGCGACTCACCGACTCGCGGTCAAAGAAACGCTTGGCCACGCCTGCGACGAGGTAGAGGCCCGGGTCGATTTCGGGATTACCTGTTGCACCAAACTCGATATCTTCGGTCGAATTCACACGGACGAGGATCTTCCCACCGGTCTTCAGGCATCTAGCCAGTTCGTCCATGATCCTCATTGTTGTGTCCCATCTGAAGTAGTGAAGGACCAAGTTCGCGACGATCAAACCAAACGAGCGCGACCGGAGGGGGACCCCCTCGGTTATATCCGCCTGAACCAGCCGCCCCGGGTTGAGGCCGGATTCCCTCGCTTGTCTGAGCGCTCGGATCGAGAAATCCAGAGAGACAACATCAAACTCCGAATTCCTCAAGAACTGACTGTCCCAGCCACCGCCACAACCCACGTCGAGGGCCGACTTCCTTTGATGTTCCCAAGCAGCGTCTCCCTGCGTCTCAGCCAGCTATCGGGTTCGAAGGTCTCTTTCCGGACGTACCGCCGGTCCCAGATATCGCGGACCCTGGATTGTGGCGGGATTCCGTTGGATGGCATGTGTCAGGAAAAATCGGATGCGGGCTCCAAACTAGCCCGTCGTTCGCAACCCGATCAGATCGCCGTACGCCAGAATGTGTCCGTCTATCGCCGCCAGAACGTCGGTCCTGCCGGTCGATTCGGGCTGGATCATCTCGACGTCTAATGCGTAAACGCGGAAGTGATACTGGTGCTGCCCCAGGGGAGGACAGGGCGGATTGTATCCCTGGGATCCACCCATTCCGGTTCCGACAATGACACCCTGGGCTGTAAGCGAGCCGGTCCCGGCGTCCTGGGGAATCTCAGTCAGGTTCGTAGGGATGTTGAACAGAACCCAGTGCCCCACGGCAAACAACCGGAAGCCCGGTGAAGGTGCATCCCAATCTGTCGCCACAAGGGCATAAGATCGTGTGCCCTCCGGTGCCCCTGTCCACTCCAGATGTGGTGAGATTCCCTCGCCTTGACATGAAAACTGAACGGCCATCTCCTCGAGGTCCTCGAAGTCATTACTGCGAACCTGAATCGAAGCGACCAGAACCTGATGGTAATCGATTTCCCGGTCCAGAGCGTTGGATGTCTTCAGGGCCAACCCCAGGACAAGGGTGACCAACACGAGGGGAACGATCCATAACAAATGCTTGAGTGAACCGCCCCGGGTTTTCCGGAGACTCCATTTCTTGAGAGGATGGGAGTCATCATGGGAAGATCAAGCAGATATTCACCGGAAGTTCGTGAGCGCGCAGTCCGGATGGTGTTCGAGCACCAGGCCGAGCACGAATCGCAATGGGCAGCAATGGCATCGATCGCATCGAAGATCGGATGTACGGCCGAGACGTTGCGGAAGTGGGTGCGGCAGGCCGAACGGGACACAGGCCGACGTGCGGGCCTGACCACAGACGAGAAGCAGCGTCTGAAGGAACTGGAGCGAGAGAATCGTGAGCTGAAGCGGGCGAACGAGATCCCGAAGAAAGCATCGGCATTTTTCGCGCAGGCGGAACTCGACCGCCGAGGAAAGTGGTGACCGAGCTCATCGATCGAAATCGGAGCCAATATGGGGTCGAGTCGATGTGCAGCATGCTGCACATCGCCCCGTCGACGTATTACGAGCACGCGGCACGACGACGCGATCCGGATCGATTGCCGGCGAGGACAAAGCGGGACGCTTCGCTTTGTGTAGAGATCGATCGGGTCTGGCGTGAGAACCGCCAGGTCTATGGTGCCCGGAAAGTCTGGAAGCAGCTCAACCGTGAGGGACAGCAGGTGGTTCGCTGCACCGTGGCCCGTTTGATGCGGGATATGGGCCTACAGGGTGTCGTTCGCGGCCGGAAGTTCAAGACGACAATAGCGGACGATTCTGCGCTGCGACCGCCCGATCTTGTCGATCGGGACTTCACAGCGACCCGACCGAATCAGCTATGGGTCGCGGATCTGACTTACGTGGCGACGTGGCGTGGATTCGTGTACGTCGCCTTCGTCATCGACGTGTTCTCCCGGAAGATCGTCGGCTGGAGAACGATGAACTCGCTGAAGACTGACATTGCACTGGATGCTCTGGAACAGGCGCTCTGGTCGCGCTCCGACACCAACGGTCTGATCCATCACAGCGATCGCGGGTGCAGTATCTGTCGATCCGCTACACCGAACGCCTGGCTGAGGCCGGCATCGAGTCTTCGGTGGGCAGCATCGGAGATTCCTACGACAACGCTCTCGCCGAATCCGTTATCGGACTGTACAAGACCGAAGTTATTCGACGGGAGGGACCCTGGAAGGGGCTCGATGATGTGGAGTTCGCGACGCTGGATTGGGTCTGCTGGTACAACGACAAACGATTGCTGGAACCGATCGGAGATATCCCTCCAGCCGAGTTTGAGCAGCTGTATTATCAGAATCCGCCGTCCGGCCTCGTCGAGGCCGGACTCAACTAAAACGGTCTCCGGGATTCCCGGGGCGGTTCAGAGACGCTTCATGAGTCAACCCTGACTGATAAGGCTGGAGCCCGACGTATGAGGACATGTTATCCTCCCCAAAACGACTCATCAACGATTCTAAACAGCTCCTGGTAAACAACATGACTGAAAGACTCTTGACAGCTCTGCTTCTTGTAATTGTTCTGGGTGGTGAAGACGCTAACGCAGAGGTCGTCGAACGGGTCGGCACGTTCGGTGGAATGCGGGTGGAATATTTCGTCGTCCTTCCCGACGGATATGACCCCGAGACGGAATATCCCGCTGTCCTCGCTTTCGGCGGCGGCGGCCAGACCCGCGATATCACCCGGCGAACGCTGGAGAATCACTGGGTCGGGGAAGCCGAACGGCGGGGCTACATCGTGATCAGTCCCGCAGCGCCCCGAGGTCAACTCTTCTTTCAGGCCGGTGCGCTCATATTTCCTTCCTTCGCCAGACGACTGCTTCAGGAATACAACATCGAAGGCAATAAGTTTCACATTGCAGGAAGATCAAACGGAGGTCTGAGCGCATTCCACATCGCGGCCTCGCACCCCCAGTATTTTTGTTCGGTCACAGGATTCCCGGGCTTTCTGAACGAGGCCACAACCGAGCGTGTGGAGGCGCTCAGCGGCATGTGCATCTACCTGCACGTCGGTGAATTCGATCCCGGATGGGCGAATGGGATGGAACGTCTGGCCGCAGCATTCCGGTCGCGAGGTTACCCCACGCGTTTTGAAGTGGAAGAAGGAATGGGCCACGGCCTCGACAGCCTGGCGGGAGAAGGGTCCGGGCGTCTGTTCGAAAACCTCGAAGACGCGGCAGCGACCTGCGGCTGATCAGACCTCGCTGCCCTGCCTCTCTTCGGCCTCTATAAAAATCCGCTTCACCTCAGGGTAGGCACCCTTGATCTGACGTTCGAGGCCTCGGACGGTCCCCTCAAGGTCGGCGGCCGTGATCGGGTCGCGAAACTTCACACCCAGGTTCAGAAGAATAAAGTCTGGTCCCATGTGCATCGTCAGCACTTCGTTAACATGGAGGACATCGGGGGACGTACTCACCAATTTGCGAATTCCCGAAACAACCTGTCGGTTGGCCGATTCACCGATGAGCAGCCCCTTGGTTTCGTAGGCCAACCAGATGGCAGTCCCCCCGAGGATAATCCCGATAACGATGGAGGCCATTCCGTCGAACTCACCCAATCCCGTGATCTGGGTCAGTGCGACACCGATAAAGGCAACGCCCAGTCCGAGCATGGCGGCCGAGTCTTCAAAGAGAACCACGAACAAGGTCGGGTCTTTGCCGCGTTGAACCGCCTCGACATATCCCCATTTGCCCTTGGCCTTGGTGAATTCAGTGAGGGCAAAGTATCAGGCCCCGCCCTCAAAGATCATCGCGATTCCGAGAACGATGTAGTTCAGCGTGGGATTGGTTATCTCTGCCGGCTCGAGAACGTGCGTCACACCCTCATAAATCGAGATCCCGGCACCTACAGCAAAAATCATGATCGCGACGATGAAACTCCAGAAGTAGACTTCTTTCCCATGCCCGAAAGGAAACTGTTCGTCGGCCGGCCTGGCGGAGCGCTTCAGACCGTGGAGAAGCAATACCTGGTTGCCGGTGTCCACAAGGGAGTGGATCCCCTCCGAAAGCATTGCAGAACTTCCGGTCGCCAGCGACGCGACGAACTTCGTCATCGCGATCAACGAATTGCCCACAAGGGCAGCGACAATTACTTTCTTTGAAGATCCAGCCATCGGTTGCCGGCAGGCCGGGGCTACGGGGAGGCAGGCGCGAACCTGTAAGTCTCAACAGCGTCGCCTATTTCAATACGCATCAGGTCTTCTCCTATTTCAAGAGGTCCGTCATAGTTCGTCCGGGTCATCGCGACAACATCGTCGAGAGTGGGTGGCGCGATTTCAGAGTCGCCCCTCAGAGCAAAGTGGGAATAAACTGCGAGTCGAGGGGTGACCCGGTCGAAAACCGTCCCAGCTTCCTCGGGTGTGGTGTGATGTGCAAGGATGAGCCGCTCGCCTTCGGATTTCGCCAACAAAGCTTCGCTCGCTGCGGCGACCTCGTGAACGATGACATCGGCCCCCTCTGCGAATCGAATCAGGTTCTCACTAAATCTTGTGTCTCCGGACATGACCACCGAACGCTCGCCGTAATCCACCCGATAACCCATCGCAGGCTTGATCAGTTCGCCATGATCCACATCAAACGCCGTCACACGCACACCATTTCTTTCGAACACGACACCCTCAGCGATATCTTCAGAAACAATCGCAACACCTTCGGGAAGGTAGTTCTGGTCCGCGATTCGGATGCGGATATCGGCTGCGTAGGCTTCTTCGAGAGCCGCCATCATGGCTTCGGTTCCCTCGGGGCCCCAGATCTCAAAGGGTGTCATGCGGCCACCGAACCGGGGTGATAGCCACCCTGTCAGCCAGAGATCCGGGATCCCTACAGTGTGGTCGGAATGAAAGTGAGTGAGGAATACACCCGTCACCTCCCTGAGTGTCATCCCGAGTTGAAAAATCCGCTGGGTGACGCCACGCCCTACGTCAAAGACCAATTTTTCGTCTCCTGCTTCGACCAGGATGCTCGGGCCGAAGCGCTCCATCAACGGTGGAGGCGAACCGGTACCCAGGAGTGTGACTGTCATATTCTGCCCGTTAACAACCGGCGTTGCGACGAGCAGTACGAAGGATGCGAGCGCTGTGCGTAACGTTTTTGAAGACACTTGACTATTCTCCCGGTCTGACATGTACATTTTCGCTATAGACTGTTTTTCGACTTTCGCACAACTCTGAATAGAAACAAATAGGAGAAAACACCCGAACATCAACGGCAGGGACGATGCCCTCATGCGAAGTCGCTGAGCAGGGATCGGGAGAGACTGGAAAAGGGGCCTTCAAGGGCCCCTTTTTTTGGACCAAAACGCCACGCTTCAGGCCACACGAATAGTGCAAATCTTTCGCGTTGACCGTGCAGGAAAAAAATCAGATGATTGCTCTCGCGATTGGGTCGATTGGTAGCAACCAAGACGACTTTCGGCACGATATCCGAGCGGTATGCGGGGCAACCCGCAGGCCGGTCAGGCGTTGAAAAAGAGCCCAACGATCGAGGGTTTGGCCGATGACTGACTTGGGCATTCCCAAACACCATGGTTGAGGGAACGCAGCGAGGGTCGATCCGATCGCATTTTTTGTTGGACTCGAATCTACCCCTGATTCCCCCAGCGATCTGCTATCTTCCGGATTCTTTCGGTCGCTTCCAGAATATTCTCTAACGAGTTGGCATAACTGAAACGCAGGTATCCGGCGCCATGCCGGCCAAAAGAATCGCCACTAACCGATGCCACACCGGCTTCGGTCAGGATCGTCTCCGCAAGTTCCTTCGAAGCAATACCCGTCCCCGCGACGTTCGGGAACGCGTAAAAGGCACCTGCAGGCGTCGAACACCGAAAACCGGATATATCCCCCAGTCCCTTCACGATCGCATCGCGGCGGCGAAGAAACTCGCCGACCATCCGAGTAACGGAATCCTGCGGACCTTCAAGCGCCGCAATCTCGGCACGCTGCGTGAAGCTGGCTGTGCACGAGTTGGAATTGACCATCAATTTCGCTACAGCTTCGGCCAACCACCGAGGCATGACGCCATAACCCAGACGCCAGCCGGTCATCGAATAAGTTTTGGAAAACCCATCGAGAATAATCGTTTTTTCCAACATCCCTTCACAGCTGGCAATCGACGTGGGTTCGGGACCGTAGAAGATTCGGGAGTAAATTTCATCACTCAGAACCATCACGTCCCGGTCGCGAAGCAGGCCTGCGATCGACTGCAGATTCTCTTTGGGAATGACATCACCGGTTGGATTGTCCGGGGAGTTCAAAATCACCATCTTCGTCTTCTCAGACAGTCGATCGGCGAAAACGTCCAGATCGAACGAGAAACCGTCACTTTCGAGCAACGGGACAGGAACCGGCGTCGCTCCCAGAAAACGAATCATGGAACCGTAGATCGGGAATCCAGGATCCGGATAAATAACCTCGTCGCCCTGTTCCAGAAGCGCGATCATCGTAAAAAACAGCACCGGCTTGGCACCCGGGACCACGCAGACGTTTTCCGCATCAAGGCTGACGCCGCGCGTATGGGAAACATACGCCGCAATCCTTTCACGGAACTCGGGAAACCCGGCTGGCGGCCCGTACTTGGTCTCACCGTCATCCAACGCCTTCTTTCCGGCTTCCACTACATGGGGGGGGTCGGAAAATCGGGCTGCCCGACTTCCAGATGGATCACGTTCCGGCCCTGTGCTTCAAGGGCCTGAGCCTTCGCCAGAACTTCGAACGCAGATTCGGTTCCCATTTGGGACATCCTGTCGACCAGTTTCATGATCTTGTCTCTCGTGTTACTTCCGATGCGCGGGGACGTGGCTACTCGTCGGTAACAACAATTCGAATCATCGACACGGCCGAGGTCCCATCGTCTCTTGGAATCGCCGCCATAAACCGCAACCTGCTCTGTCCAGCTCGGGTTCCTTCTATCTCATGGCCGTTTACTCTGAGCGATTCAACGCTGACTATTTCCGGGTCGACATCCTCAAGCCCTACCGAAAACGGAATTCGTACGATTATCGCACCCTGGGAGTCTCGTGCAGTCACACGGAGTTCTCTCAAGGATCGTCTCTGTCCAACCTGTAAACGGAAGACTCTCGGAAGCACGTCGATCGACTCGACTCGGAGGCCGCCGGATGTCATTTCCTGCAATTGGGGGGCCGTGAACGCACGATAGCCTACTTCGATGGGTCCTTCATCAGATGAAAAACCTTCTGCAATCGAAGAAAAACGTGCTTCCTGCTCGATCAACGGCAGAGTCGGGAGCAGAATCAGAGCCCAAACTGCACAGGCACAGGAGAAGCAGCACGATTTCATCCTTGCATAGTTATCACAACAGCATCGGAGTCGGAAGTAGGCTCGGAAACAGGTAGTGCGTCGCTTTGGCTGACGCACTACCGATTTGTCCGGTGACCTGAGCTTGAAAGGACGGAGTCGGATATAGTTACTGCATGAGTTTCGGAGCAATAGAGTCGGTGATTCTAAGTGTCGCGCTAGTTCTCCTTGGATTCCGTCGTCCGATTCAGGAGGCCCTTGGTCTCCGCGCTCTCAGATTCTACAAAGCCGGCGACGTAGTGTTCGCTCTGGCCGTCGTAGTCACCTTCCTGGCGTCGATCCTGTTTCTGTCCGACTAGCCCACCGATTCTCAGAAGACGCACAGAACTGAGACACCACCTGGAAACAATGGGTTTCATGCTAGTGCACCTAGTACTCACAGACCCTCCTGCCTCGCATGTCATTTTGCACGACGAGAGAAGATGTCTTCTTCCTGTGTTAGTGTTGTCACGAAAGGCAGGAGGCCCTTCAATGCAGTGCCCACGCTGTGAATCAGAAAGCGTCAGACGCTCTCGACGGCACCTGGCTGAACGCATGCTCTTGTTCTTTCTTCTTCCCTACCGTTGCCGCAATTGTGAGACTCGTTTCTACCGATTGCGCTTCCTCCAGTCCTGAGTTTGTCCAACATGAAAACGACGGCTGAAACTAAAGAATCGATCCTCGGGATATTGGCCAACAGTCCGTTGACGGAAAGTGCGTTTGACTGCGCTTTCGACCTCGAGGACGGATCGATGGTCTCTGTAACCGTAAAAGGTCAAGAATACTTCTACTACAGGCTCCAACGATCGGACATCAAAGACAAGGAGTGGGAAGTGCACGAGAGTCCCGGTGCGGTTTTCCACGGAGCGGAAACAAGCCGGTTTCCGACGCTGGAGGAAGCTATCGCTTACATGGGTGACTGGGTCGGGCGCATTGTGGGTCAGGTGAACCAGGCAAAGCGCAGCGCGTCCCAAGACTGAGCAGCCCTCGGATGCCAACCAACGAAATACGCCTAAGGGCACTGGAAGAACACGAACTTGGAGAGGCCAACCGCATCCTTCGGATCGCATTCGCCACTTTTCTCAAGGAAAAAGATCCCGGGGCTCTCTTCCCGGGTCGTGACCTGGTTTCGACCCGTTGGAGAGCCGATCCGGCCTCGGCAATTGCTGCAGAACACAACGGAAAGCTTGTTGGCACGAATTTTGCGGCCAACTGGGGATCGTTTGGCTTCTTTGGACCCATCACCGTCCTGCCGGAGTACTGGGACCGGAAAGTTGCGCAGATGCTTCTGGAAGAGACGATGTCTCTTTTTGAAGACTGGGGCATCACTCACCGGGGTCTGTTGACCTTCTCCGAAAGCCCGAAACATATCCACCTTTACGAAAAGTACGGATTTCGCGCGGGCCACCTGACTCCGGTCCTGGGCAAGGAGGTGAATGCACAGATCGAAACGGACTTCACCAAGCTGTCCAGCCTGGCCGAAGAGTCACAAAAAGCCGCAATCTCGGCATGTGGCGAACTGACGGGAACGATACACGACGGACTGACCCTTGAACGGGAACTCGAGGCAGTACTTCGGCAGAGACTGGGTGAAGTATGTCTGATCTACGCCGGGTCTACGCTGGTGGCGTTTGCGATATGTCATTGCGGATCCGACACTGAAGCGGGCGACGGTGCTTGCTACGTCAAGTTCGGCGCAGTCCGTCCTTCACCGGACCAGGAAGACTACTTCGGAAGCCTCCTTCGGGCATGCGAATCCGTAGCTGCCCAGCGGGATCTGAGTCTTCTCTCGGTGGGCATGAACATGGGGCGCTGGAACGCTTACAGCCAGCTAAGGAGATCGGGTTTCCACACCCGGTTCATCGGCGTTGCCATGGAGACCCAGCCGGAGCGGAGCTACAATCGGCCGGATGTCTATATCATTGATGACTGGCGGTAATATGTCGGCGGGACCCGATGCTGGTGACCAGCAGCATCGGCGCAATCAGTTCCTTAGAACCCAAAAAAGCAATTGGGCCGGTCGGCGCGGCATCCACTACTCCATGGCGAGGTGAATACTCCAAACTCGACCGTCGGCCAAACCCCAGATCTATGAGTTCTTTTTCGATGCTTTTGAGCGACTTGCAGATTGCTCCACACTTCGCCCGTCAACACCGTGCCAACTGCCTGTTTGGTTGCGGCCAAACCAGCCCGATTGCAGGGCGTAATATCTTCCTTTTTCGACACGCAGTCAACGCGAAAGATTTGCGTAATCTGGGGGCAAATGAAGAAAGCCGCCGAGGCTCTCGCGTGGCTTCATGAGGCTTCTCGACAAAAAACATACTCATCGATTTTCCTTCGGAGAGAAGCCAGGAGTTCCTGAGAGCAAATCCCTTGTCGTTGGGTCTCAACCCGTGCCCAGAGTAGCAGCCGCCACATCGTTCGAAGCTTCATGCCCTGTGTTCCGATCGACAGTGTTGTACCGCACTGACAGTTAGCCAAGGAGAAGGTTCCCAGAGGTTTCGAAGGCTCCCAGTCAGCCAGCTCGGCATCGTAAGACACTGGGTTTCCCACATGAATCGTCGATTGAAGGTAGTCGGCCAGAGAGTCGTATACCCGGTCACATGACGGACAAGTCTTCGGAAATTTCTCGTCGATAAAAGCCGTCACGATTCGAACTACTTCTTCGTCGGACAGCACGAGCTTGATCATGAAGTCATGCTCGAATGTTGACCCGTGCGGGTGCGTCGGCCGATCCCTTGAGTACTCCCTGGAGAACGTTCTGGATGTATGCCAGATCTCGAGAAGGCGGTGCCAGACCCGACACGCTTGCCGTGCCCGGGTGCACGTAGTCGCTTATGGGATCGCCGGGTCGTATCGTTCCGTTGGCAGAGGTGTGTGCACCCAACTTCTTGCCGAGGCCCGCAAAGACTCCGTTCCCCTCCGCACCGCCAACGAACAGCTGACGCACACCGTCTGCATCCGACCCCAACACAGCGTTCAGCTTGTCCTTGTCCAGTTTCAGTTCTCCGGACTTCCGATAAGAAAACCCAACTTCGGTAAGAGATTTGAAGCTGCCTTCATAGGATACTTCGATCGCGTCATGTGTCGCGGTCCTGACGTGCCGCAGGGCCGGACCGAGAGCGACATTGTCACTTGAAGACGACTCCGCCCCTCCGATACTTCGCGCCACAGCGTCAAGCTTGTTGAACTCCCTCACGAAACGATCCGCCTCTTTGCTGACACCGTTGTGGTCGGAAGAAACCGTTACCGACGTAGTTCCCTCTCCAACCAGCGTCAACGTCACACCTTCAATCGCGTCGTTGAAGGTATTTGCTGTTCTGTTGAATTCGGTTCCGTTCAGTTTGAAATGGGCATTCCCGGCATTCTGCGTGTTACCTGAAAGCGAACTCTGTCCAGTCTCGAACTGAATCACTGTACCGGACGTGATTGTCAGGGAGTTGTTGACGGTGAATCCCTGACCCTTCCCACTCTCTCTGCTGGAAACAACGAGCCGGTTGTTTATGCCGTCGTTGGTGATCGATGCCACGACTCCTGAATTCTGGTTGTTGATCTGGTCCTTTAGTTCCGAAAGGGTTGTCGAAGATGAAATCGAGATCGTAGTTGTCGTAGATCCGTTCACCGAAAAAGAAATGGAACCACCGTCGGCGACCGCATCCGTCGTGTTGGTGTATCCCGTTGTCGCCTTGGTGACTTGCCGGGTGGCCAACTCGGTGACTTCAAGAGTGTGCTCGCCGACCGCAGCGCCGCTTCCAGAAGACACACTGACTGTATCCCGATCGGAAGACGTGGCTGTGGTCCCCAGAAAAGCCCCCGGAGTACCGAGACCGGCCACCGCCGAAGCGAGACCTCTCATACTGTCGGCTACCGTAGAAACCGATGCCGGCCTTGAGGTGCTGACCGAGGTCGGCGCGAGACGCGTCGGACTGCTCTGCCGGTTCAGTTGAACGTAACGCGTCTGAGCGAAAACGCCCGGCCCACCGAAATTAATCGAAGTCGTCATGAAAGAACCCAAAAGTCCGCAATCTCATGGCTGGGAGCGGAACAAGTGTCCTTTACTCCAGCCTTGCGGATTCCACGTTATGCGTTCCTTATCGGCAGAACTGGAGTCAAGCCTTAGAGAAAAAAGACGTTTTGCAAGAAAGGGAATTTTGTGTGGGCGTGGCCATAGACCGCACCTACAGTGCAAAAGGCACAAAAGCGCCAACGCCAGACAGATGTGTGAGGGACGGGTCAGAGATTGTCGTTACGAAACAGAAGGGGGTGTCTTCGGAAAGTCGTGCATATCCAACAGTTTGTCTAACTCTTCGGCATACTTGTCTTCCTGTCCGCCAACGTTATCAATCGCCGACGACAGCTGCTGAACTTCTTTCTGGTCCAGATGTTTCATGATTTCCGAGAGTTATAACCGAATCTGGTGTTTGAGGGATTGAGGAAGAGCGGCGTATCTGGTTGATTTGTTGTTTACCAGACTTCAAAGCAACCAAGGGAGATACGCCACTATGAGCAAGAGTAACGTGAATGGACCGGAGGGTCGAGAGACGATTGAGGATCCGATAACAGAGCTACTACGAGTTGGAGCTCAGCAACTGATCCAACGCGCGGTGGAAACCGAATTGGCGGAACTGCTATCCCACCACGGCGATCGGAGAACCGAGACGGGCAACGCCGGGGTGGTGCGCAACGGTTATCTGCCTGAACGTGAACTGCAGACCGGTTTGGGGCCGGTAACGGTCCAGATCCCGAAAGTCCGAGCGAAGACTGGCGACCCGGTAACGTTCCGGTCGGCCCTGGTACCTCCCTACATTCGGAAAACGAAATCGCTGGAAGCAGCGGTGCCGTGGTTGTATTTGAAAGGCGTCTCCAGCGGCGAGATGGGTGACGCTCTAAAAGTTCTTGTCGGACCCCAGGCGCAGGGCCTGTCGGCGAGCACGGTATCGCGGTTGAAACAGGTCTGGGCCGAGCAGTACCGCCGGGGATGCGAGGAGCGATTGGATGCCGATCGCTGGGTCTATGTCTGGGCCGACGGTATCTACAGCGGACTGCGGGCCGAAGAAACCAAGTTGTGCGCACTGGTGGTGATCGGCGCGAATCAACGCGGAGAGAAACGTTTTCTGGCAATCGAAGACGGTGTCCGGGAATCGACACAGAGTTGGCGCGAGGTCTTGTTAAAGCTGAAGTCGCGTGGGATGAATATCCCGAAGTTGGCCATCGGAGACGGTGCGATGGGATTCTGGGCCGCACTGGAGGAAATCTATCCCGAGACACGTCACCAACGTTGCTGGATGCACAAGACCATGAACGTACTGAACGGGCTCCCGAAGTCGGCCCAGGCGAAGGCGAAACAGGCTTTGCACGCGATCTGGCGGGCTCAGACACAGGCAGACGCCGAGAAGGCATTCGATCTGTTCATTGAAACCTATGAGCCGAAGTATCCGAAAGCCACTCGCTGCCTCCAGAAAGACAAAGAAGAACTGCTGGCCTTCTTCAACTTCCCGGCCAAGCACTGGCAGAGCATCCGAACGACCAATCCCATTGAGTCGACCTTTGCTACCATTCGCCACCGAACCAAGCGATCCAGGGGTTGCCTGACGCGGGTTGGCATGCTGCACATGATGTTCAAACTGGGACAGTGCGCTCAGAAGAACTGGCGACGATTACGAGGATTCGATGATCTGCCCAAGGTGATTACTGGAGTGAAATTCAACGATGGAATCGAAGTGACCCACGTCGATCAGGCCGCCGCTTGAGTCAATCGGCAAAACACCACTTTTGACAATAACTCGATTTCCGAGGCAAGATCTTCGCCCAGCAGAACCATGAGTGCTGCAGCAGAATTCATCTTCGTCTCTTCTTCCATACACTTCTGTTCGGCACAAATTCACTCGGGCATTAAGCTCGAGACCTTCTGTCCCGTGTCGAACTGCCTCTTGAGGGAGAATCTCGTGACCTTTCCAAAGGGCGGACGTATAATCCCCGCAAGAATAACGGGAGGACCTTCTATGACTTACCGAGTTTTGATTCTCGCTGCCGCGCTTCTGGCCGCGGTTCCAGCCTCAGCCCAGAACGCAGAAGGAAGATGGAGGGCCACAGCCCTCGCGCCGGGCGGTGAGGAGGTGGTGATGGTGTTTAACTTCGAAGTGAGCGGGAACGACCTGACAGGGACGATAAGCATGGGAACGTTGTTCGGCGTTCCGATCGATGAGGGAATGGTCAATGGCAACCAGATCTCGTTCCAGCAGACGATGCAGGGTCGGGGTGGCGGTAGCGGAACCCTCACACTGAACTATACGGGGACTGTAAGCGGCGACGAAATCGCGTTCACCCGAGTTTCCTCAACCGGCGGCGGCAGTGGCGATGGTGACAGAGGTGGTCGCGGTGGCGGTGGTCGCGGTGGCCGGGGGGGTGGCGGCGACCTCCGCGATGAAGTCGAATTCACCGCCGAACGTGTGCAGTAATAATCTGTTTCCGTCTTCCTCATCGAATCTTGAGAGGGGTTGGTAGGCTTAAAGTCACAAACTAGGAATCCACATCTAAATAGATATATAACTAGACTTATAGCGTCAATACGGCTGACCGTTCTGCCGCTGCGAAACTCCGAGCCAACCCAGGCTTTCCTTTAACGGACCTGCCATCTCTTTCCGACTAGACAATCGATGACCTCGTGCGACAATTATCGGACGTAGTCTGCGGTTCAAACCGAGTCAAGGCATGGAAGTTAAGAGTTAACCGGCGTCATTCGCCGGATAACTCTCAGCACATTCCGAAACGCGGCATTTCAGACTGCTTTCAGTGAGTACAGTCGCAGGAGGCGACTCTTCTGCCGTGGAACGGCGAAGGCCTTGCATCTAGCTACAGTTGGTGACACATGATCAGAATACCCATCATCCCTTGCGCTACTTATTACCACCATAGGTGGTGACGATCCGTATTGCCCGGTATATCCGAAACCGCAACGGCAAGTGCTCCAAGCCCGACTGGCGATGGAGAGCACGATGCGCGCGATGACGAACATCGTGGAACCGACGCTGCTGTGGTCCGGCCCGCGGGGCACGGCGGTCCCGGTGGCGAACAACATCATCGATCCGCACATTTTCAATCGGATGACTGCGGACGGTGTGCCCCCAGCCTCCGGGGCCACTGACACGGAGTTGATTCGACGATTTTCTCTCGACCTCACCGGGCGCATTCCATCAATCGAACGCGTACAGAGCTTCATAGCAAGCCGAGACCCCACGAAGCGAGTGAAGTTGATCGATGAATTGATTGCCTCCCAGGCTTTCGTGGATTACTGGACCGGGTTCTTCGCAAACCATTTCGAGGTCACAAGCGAGTACTACTATTTCATCGGAATCCCGGGTCGCAATCTCTTCTATAACTACTTGAGAGACTTTGTGGCGCGCGACCGATCGTACGCTGATGTGGTTACCGAGTTGATCACCGCCACGGGTGACTCTCACGAAACGGGGCCGCCGAACTTCCTAGTTCGCGGCATTCAGGAAGGAGATCCCGTCCAGGACACCTGGGATGTTCTGACCGATCGAATTACAACGAAGTTTCTTGGAGTTAAGACCGAGTGCGTCTCCTGCCATCACGGCGAAAACCACCTCGAAGAAATCAATCTATACCTGGCCGAACGCCGGCGAGAAGAGTTCTGGGGCCTTTCGGCCTTCATGTCCCGGACCAACTTGATCCAACTCCCAGCCGATGCGTTTGAAGAACAGTCAAAGTTTGTCATAGCCGACCGGAGCACCGGAGTGTACACGGGCGTCGTCAATCCGCAGAATCCCGGTCCCCGGCCTTTTAGAACAGGAGCCGCAGCAACGCCGGTATATGTTTTCTCAGGGGAAGAGCCGGTCGGAAGCAACTGGCGGCAGGAGCTGGCACGCCTGGTTGTATCCGACAGGCAGTTCGCGCGAGCGACAGTGAACTACCTCTGGGCACATTTCTTCGGCTCCGGCATCGTCGATCCACCTAACGGGTGGGATTTGGCACGTATCGATCCGCTCAATCCGCCTCCAGCTCCCTGGCCGATTCAGCCGACGCACCCGGAACTGATCGAAGCGCTTGCCGACGAGTTCATTCGTAGCGGGTACAGCATCCGCCACGTCATTCGCCTGATCAGCCAGAGCCGCGCCTACCAGCTTTCGAGCGAATACACCGGCGATTGGCGTCCCGAATACGCGCTTTACTTCGCCAAGCATGAACCACGCCGACTTTCTCCCGAGGAAATATACGACGCGATAATCACCTCGACGATGACGGAAACACCCATGTTCGTCGAGGGCTTCAATCGCCCCCTGATGTACGCCGGGCAGTTGCCCGACCCGAGCGAGCCTCGGGACAACTACCGAATCATGGATTTTCTGGACCGGCTGGGACGCGGAGACTGGTGGCAGACGCCCGCCACGGCCGGCGGAAGTGTCCTTCAGGCGTTGTTCCTGATGAACGACGACATCGTCAACTCCCGTGTGTTCGGAAACCGGGGTGTCCTGACTCACGTCACACGTGTGGCTCAGTCCGGGCTCGGCGACCGCGAGGCTGTCGACCAGCTCTTCCTCGCGACGCTCGGTCGCTGGTCGACGGATGACGAGTTTCAGGCGTTGCTTGATGTCAGGACGAATGATTACGAACAGTGGCTGGCCGACTGCCAGTGGGCGCTGTTGAACAAGCTGGATTTTATTTTTAGTTATTGAGGGGTGAAAACACCGAAAGATGTTTCGATTCGATTCATCGAAGAGGAAGACTTGCAGCGGTCGTTCAAACGGCCGGCCAATACCGTCGCGCTGGGCGCGTGGCCGAACGATCTTTCCAGCGCAGTCTCCTGACTGCGTGCCCTGGAGGGAATGCTGGCTCCAGGCGTGGGGGGACCGGACCAGCGCTTGCGCTCCCTTCAGAGTTCAAAAAGCCAATGCGCCAGTGCACTCGGGAAAGTTGGGTCACTGGGGGACGGTGGACCCCATGCTCATGGATGGCCCTACGCTGAAAAATGAAACACTGCCCTAGTTGCAAAAAGATCAGCCGACGCGACTGGCTCAAACAGGCGGCTGCCACAGCTGCGTTCAGTCTGATCGCACGTCACGGAAGCGCCCAGACTTCAACTCTCAATCCTGTTGTCCGTGGAACTGCGCGATCCTGCATCTTCGTCTACCTGAACGGAGCCCCGTCGCACCTGGACACGTTTGACGTGAAGGACGCAGCCTGGAACCCCGCGGACGCAGACATCCAACAGCGTGGCAACATCGCCCTGTCGAACACATTTTTCCCGAAGCTGTCCACGTTAACGGACGACATGTGCATTCTTCGGTCGGTCCGGAGCTGGGAGGCGATTCACGATCGCGGTGTCTTCTACATGCAAACGGCACACCCCTCGAATCCCGCTTTTCTCGCAGAAACACCGCATGTCGGCGCCATCATCTCTCAGGAACTGCAGGGCGCAGGTCCGATGCCACCCTTCCTTTCTCTTAACCAGGATGGAGGCACATTCCAGGGATCGACGTTTCTGGGCGGGTCGGTAGCCCCGCTCGCCGCGCCAACCGACGGCAATAGCCTCACCGCAATCCAGCACGACTATTTCGGAGAAGACAGCCGCACACGTTTCTTCGAACGCTACGCGCTGCTGGAACGACTGGACAGTCGACTTCGAAATGCACCGCTCAGCATCGAGATGGCCGCCCAGGCAGACCATTACGAATCGGCCCGCCAGATGATGTTTAACGAGTCGATCGCTTCGGTCTTCCAGCTGAGCAATGACGAAAACCTGCGATACGGAGATACGTCTCTGGGACGGGCGGCCCGCGTTGCACGGAACGCCGTCCGGGCAAAGAACGGAACGACGTTTATCGCTCTGACGCATTCCGGCTGGGATACGCACCAGCGCATGTTCGACAGGAACGCCACGCCCAACCACTACACCCTGACCAACGAACTGGATACCGCTATAGGAGCGCTGGTCCAGGACCTGAAAGATTCGGGCGATCTGGATCAGACACTCATCGTGATGATGGGCGAGTTCGGGCGAACTCCGGGAGCTCTCAACCTGCAGGGCGGACGTGACCACCACAAGAACGCAATGTCAGTTGCTTTGATAGGAGGAGGCGTTCGCGGGAACAAAAACATCGGTTCGACCGATTCGGGCGGTGCGGCGGTTGTGGACCCGGGATGGAGCGGTGGCCGCGCTATCGTCATGGAAGACATCGCTGCAACGATGTATTCGGCATTGGGCATCGACTGGACGAAGAGCATCCAGGATACGCCGTCCGGTCGTCGCTTCGAGTACGTTCCCTTCGCATCGACCGGTCTCTACACCTCCATTGACGAGGTGTTCCAATGAGACCGAACCGCTTGTTTCTGATTCTGGGCCTGGTTTTCCTGTTTACGAATGTCGCTGAAAGCCAGCAGTTCGACGGTCAGGTCATATTGAGCGCCGATCGGTCGGAACTCATCGTTGGCGAGCAACTCCAGCTCCGGGCCGCCGGGTTGACCGGAAGTGGCGTCGTCAATACTGGTTTCAACTGGAACTCTTCCGATGAGGGCATCCTCTCGATCTCCGGCACTGGTCTGGTAACGGGTCTCGGTGTGGGAAACAGCTGGGCATCTGTCGGCCTTAACGGCAGATGGACTTCGATGAACGTCCAGGTTCTTCCTCTGCGACTCGAATTGAGCAACGTGGAGGGGGCCGTCGCCGAAGGAGATACCGTCCAGCTTCAGGCGAGCGCGATCGACGCAAACGGTACCCCAATATCCGACGTGAACTTTGAGTGGGAGACGTCCGGACCCAACGGGTACTACACCCGGACTGCCTGGATCAGCAACACCGGGCTCTTTTATGCGGTCGCAGAGGGGCGGGTTACGGTCAAGGCCAGTATTCCATTCTGGGGGGCCCAGCAAGGACAGACCGAGCGGCTTACCGTCTCTACTGAAATCATCATCGAACGGCGTAAGGAATTCCGTCTCACGCGTTTGGTAGCGACCGATACTCTCACTCAGTCTTTCCAGTTGCTCCCCGGTCAGGAACCAAGCCTCTCGGTCAACGATGCCGGCCAGATAGCCCTCATATCAGGACTGGACGGACTGACAGCGGGGTTGTTGCGTTACGAGGGCGGCAACTGGGATGTGTTGGCTTCAGCCGGAACCCCGGGCGCGTTTCCACAGAGTTATGTCTGGGGTTTTAATGGAACAGCCATCAACAATAATGGTGTGGTTCTGACGAAAACCCGCACGCGCGGCAATTCGTCGCACCTGGTCACGGCATCACAGTCAGGCACTCGGATCGTACTTGTGGAGGGGCAGACACAAGGCAGCTTCCAGCAGATTCGAAACTTCACTATCGATCGTGACTCCCTGAACGATCGCGGAGACATCGTCTTTCGCGGCACCTACGACTTGCCTGGCGAGCCTGGGACCAGGATGGAATCTTCAAGTTGTCGGACGGACGACTGCAGGTTGTATGGGGCGTGACGCTTCCCCTGGCAGAATTTCCTGACGGTTTCGGCATCGAATACGATTTCGGAGTGGACGGGGCCGGAACAGCCTACTTCAGGGTCAGTTATCAGGGAACGGACGCGCTCTACAGCGCAGACGGCTTGTCGGCACCCCGGAAGATCATCATGACGGGCGACACGTTGCCCGATGGATCGGTCGCGGGACGGTTCGGCGGGCTGGCCGTAGCACCGAACGGAACCCTGGCCTTTGACCTCGACATCGACAACCAGGGACGAGTTCCGGCCGTCTATAGCCCGTCTACCGGAATTCGGACGATGAGTCCGGGAGAGCTCAGGAGTTTCGACAGGATCTATGCGATAAACAACAGGGGCGAAGTGGTCTTTAACGGTGATGTCGGTGATGGGGGTGGTTTCATACGTTGGGACGGCACGATCAGCGCGTCCGTCCTGTTATGGGACGACCCAGTCGGAGAAGGACGTGTGAGAAGTCATCGGGATGCCGTGATCACCTCCAACGGAACGATTTACGCCTGGATCGAAACGACCGACAGCAGATTCGTCGTTGTTGAAGCCGGCTCGTCAACACCGCTATTCCAGGCCCGAGACCTCATCAATGCACCGGCAAACCTGAATTTTCTCAGCTTTGTTCCCGGAGCACTCAACGGTAACCCGATGATTTACACCGGCGGCGAACCGGTGGCCATCCATGAAGTGGCTTCAACGGGTTTGATACGCTCGTGGATTCCGGGACAGACGGATCGGGATTCGCCCCAAAGCGGCGATCTTTCCAGCGCTACTCGAAATCCTCAAGGCGATCTTTACTTCGCTGCCGGGGATGGCGTCTTTCGCAATGGAAGCAGTGTGGAAACCATCATCGAATATCCGGCCACGTTTGCCGGCCTCCGCGGGGCGGGCAATACATTCTATGCCCTGTTTAACACCGCGGTTGGAGGATCGATACTTGCCGAATACAGCCCCACCGGCTGGATTCCGATCGTTCAGACCGGCAGCCTCATGCCCAACGGTGCAGAGATTTACTGGATCGACAGAGATTTTGAGGTCAATCGGCGGGGCGACATCGCCTTCATCCTGAACATCAACGGCGGCACCGTCATCGTCGAACGAAATTCCGACGGGGTGATGCGCATTGTCTACCGGACTGGCGAAGCGACCGAAGACGGTGACCGGTTCCGTCCCTGGCGCCCCTTCGACATCGACCTCAGAGACGATGGGACGCTCTATTTCATCGGGATCAATCTCCTGGAAAAGAACGTGCTGTATCGGGCGGAGCCATTGTTTAGCGGCATCAATTACCTGCCGTCTTTGCGATTCTAGCTTTCCGGGACTCGAAATGAAGACGGTCTTATCACCTACCCCTGCATTCCTCCTCATCACTGGCCACTCATCACTTCCCTACCTGATAGACTGACAATGGGAAGGGAGGAAACGGATGGGTGTTCCAAAAGAACTCGAGCCCGAAGCACTTTACACGCGTTCGGATCCAACGACGTTCGACTTCAAGACGACGGCGGATATCGAGGATGGCGTAGAAATCGTCGGACAGCCCCGCGCTGTCGAATCGGTGCGATTCGCTGTGGGAATGGGGCACGACGGCTACAATGTCTTTGCCCTGGGCGCCCCCGGGACCGGTCGTCAATTCATTGTGGAGCACTTCCTGAACGAAGAGGCCGCCGACCGTCCGGTTCCGGCCGACATCTGCTACGTCAACAACTTCAAGGAACCCAACAAACCGCAGCTTCTTCGACTCGCTAACGGAACGGCCGGGTCACTGAAGACAGACATGGCAGAGCTCGTCGAAGAAATATTGACGACCCTGCCCGCCGCTTTCGAAAGCGAAGAATACCAGTCTCGATTGCACTCGACACAGCAGGATTTCAAGGAACAGCACGAAGAAAAGCTCGAGAAGCTTCAGGAAGACGCCAAGACCAAGGGCTTCGCTATGCTTCAGACTCCGGCTGGTATCGTTTTCGCACCCGCCAGGGACGGCGATGTCATTTCGCGGGAGGCCTATCAGGAGCTTCCAAAAGATGAACAGGAACAGCTTGAAAAAGACATCGAGGACCTCCAGGAGGAATTGCAGGTCATTCTCCGCCGCCTGCCCGGCTCGGAAAGAGAATTGCGCGGGCGGGTTCGAGAGCTCAACAAGGAAATCACGGAGTTTTCCGTCGGACACCTGATCGACGAGCTGCGGGGAAAATATAAGGACTTCGAACCGATCCTCTCCTATCTCAATGAGGTTCAGGAAGACCTGACCCATCATGCCCGTGAATTCGTTCAAGCACAGGATCCGCAGACCGGGATGGCTCCGCAGGACGGTTCTGCCATCGTCCGCCGCTACGCCGTCAATGTTCTGGTCGATCACAGCGAAACCGAAGGCGCGCCGGTGGTCTACGAGGATCACCCTGTTCACGAAAATCTCGTCGGACGGATTGAACACCAGTCGCAAATGGGCACACTGGTCACCGATTTCAACCTCATCAAACCGGGCGCTCTGCACCGGGCCAACGGCGGATTTCTGATCATGGATGTCCGTCGCGTTCTCATGCAGCCATATGCCTGGGAAGGCCTGAAGCGAACGCTGAAATCCAAGCAGATTCGAATAGAATCTCCGGGGCAGGCGCTGGGGTTGGTCAGCACTGTTTCGCTGGAACCAGAACCCGCGCCTCTGGACATCAAGGTCGTCCTGATCGGGGACAGTACTCTGTACTACCTGTTGGGTCAGCACGACCCGGATTTTGCGGGTCTGTTCAAGGTGGCCGCCGACTTCGATGACCGGCTCGACCGAAGCAAGGAGAACGAACAACTACTTGCACGTCTTATTTCGGGCCTGGTTCGGAAGAATGATTTGCGCCCGTTCGACCGCGCGGCAGTCGCGCGTGTGATCGAACACAGTGCGCGACTTGTGGGAGACTCCGAGCGTCTCAGCGGACATATCGGAGGTCTAGGAGATCTGCTGCGTGAATGCGATTACTGGGCAGGAATTGTCAAGCACGAGACGGTTTCCTCCGAGGAAGTCGACAAGGCGATTGATTCACAAGTACACCGGGTGGATCGGATCAAGGACCGCTTGCAGGAAGAGGTTCTCAGAGAAACGATTGCCATCGACACCACGGGCGCCCACGTCGGGCAGGTCAACGGACTAGCCGTTCTCCAGATGGGAGATTTTGCATTTGGTAAGGCCAGTCGGATTACGGCGAGAATCCGGTTGGGCAAGGGAGAAGTACTCAACATCGAGCGGGAAGTCGAACTCAGCGGGCCGATCCATTCCAAGGGTGTCCTGATCCTGTCGGGATTCCTTGGAGCGCGGTACGCGGCAGAGCGGCCGTTGTCGTTGTCGGCGACGCTTGTATTCGAACAATCCTACAGCGGTGTCGACGGAGACAGTGCATCTTCAACCGAACTCTATGCACTCCTGTCTGCTATCTCCGGTGTCCCGGTCAAACAGTCCATGGCAGTCACCGGATCAGTCAATCAGCATGGCCAGGTGCAGGCAATCGGTGGCGCAAATCAGAAGATCGAAGGGTTTTTCGATCTGTGTCAGGCGAGAGGCTTGACTGGAGACCAGGGCGTATTAATTCCGCAATCCAATGTGAAGCACCTCATGCTCAGGCGGGATGTCATCAACGCGGTGGAGGCCGGAGAATTCCACATCTATCCAGTAGCAACGATCGACGAAGGGATTGAACTCCTCACCGGAGTCGAAGCCGGTACGCTAAGTGAAGATGGAAGGTTTCCGCCGGAAAGCATCAATGGCCGGGTCGAGCAACGGTTGAGGGAACTCGCCGCCGCTCAGGCCTCGTTCAACAAGAGTGCTGGACCGCCTGATTCTCCAACCCAAGAAGAGCAACCATGACGGAGACAAGCAATATTCGTCACGATGTTCGTCGCATTCTCGTCGCGCTGGACGCGTCGCCGGGAAGCCTGGCAGCGCTGGAAGTGGCCGCGCGACTGGCGGTGGCGTTGCATGCCGAGTTGTGTGGCCTTTACGTCGAAGACGAAACCTTGCTTCGGAGCGCCGAACTACCTATCACGACAGCCGTGGGATCTTTCTCGGGCGCGGTACGTCGGATTGAACGGCCCGAACTTGAACGTCATTTGAGGACGCAGGCGGCAAAGTCCAAGCATGCCCTGGAGTCCATTGCGACCCAGGCGCGGTTGACCTGGACCTTTAGGGTAGCGCGAGGGTCGGTCGCTGCTGAGCTTCTTCGAGCGGCTGAAGAGGCAGATCTGATCAGCCTGGGACGGTGCGGGTGGTCCCTGATCGAGTCGGGTCGCATCGGAATGACGACCGAAACCATCCTTTCGGAAACGCACGCACCTGTGCTACTGCTCCGCCGAGGACTTCGCATGGGGCAATCCGTTGTCGCGGTCTACGACGGCAGCGACGCCGCCCGGGGAGGCCTGAACCTGGCCACTCAGATAGCCCGCGATGAAACAACGCCCCTGGTAATCGTACTGCCGACGAGCGGCGAAACCGCAGACCAGCTCAGAGGGAACGCACAAAGCGATCTCGACGGGATGGGCGTTCGGCGGAGCGTTCTATTCCGCACCGTACTGCGTAAGGATGCGGCCCTCCTGGGTGGCGTCACGCACGGAGAAGATGCCGGGATTCTTATACTTCCGACTGCCGATGTCTTTGAAAAAGGTTTCAGAGAGCTACTGACCCATCTGGAATGCCCCGTTCTGGTTGTGCAGCAATAGTCTAAAAGTGGGGACAGGTCACTCTTTTTGCGCCAAAAAGAGTGACCTGTCCCCCTATCCAAAGATTTCAAATACCTTGGGTTAGCCCTACAGATCCCCTCATCAACGACCGATAAGTGCGATTGAGAAGAACAAAAAGACAGGGGAACGAAAAACAATGGCGCACAACCTCAGATCAGACTCCCTCGGCCCGAAACCTGAGGAGAAATCCGAGTTTCGTGGGATCACTGATGCCAGCCCGGATGGCGGCGGCGGCGTCAACAGCGCAGGCCAGATCCAATTTGCAAATCCAGCCGCTGCATCAATGTTCGGCCGTTCAGCCGAAGAACTGAAGGGAACCGTATTCGGCTATCCTGTTATGGCGTCAGACCGCACAGAGCTGACGATCGGGACACATCAGGTTGAGATGCGTGTCGGACGAGCCAGCTGGGGCGGCGAACCTGCGTTCCTGGCTTCGCTCAGGGACATGACCCAGCGGGCAGAGGCAGAGGCGAACATGAAGGGCCTCAGCACAGCTCTGGAAGAGGCCAATCAGCAGCTGCAGCGACTGGCCACCACCGATCCATTGACGGAAACACTCAATCGGCGTGGAATCGAAAACGCACTGTGGAACGAACTGGAAAGGGACCGGAGATACGGGTCCAATCTCGTTGCCGTCATGTTGTCATGTGACGATCTGAAGGAAATCATCGAAAACCTCGGCCATGCGGTCGGCGACGTCCTGCTCAAGACGATTGCAGAGCGATTGCAGACTGCGCTGCGCCCCTCAGACCAGATTGCAAGGATCTCTAGAGACAAGTTTCTCGTGTTCCTTCCCGATACACGCGTGGCAGAAGGCCGGCAGGTAGCCGATAAACTGCGGCACGCTGTGGGGAGCACCCCACTGGCCCTGTCCCCACATCCACTGAGCGTGAACATGGGCATTGCAGTCGTACAGGCTCCCAAGGAAACGTGTTCGATAGAGGAGATTCTCGAACTCGCCCACAGCGCGCTCAAGACAGAATCTGAACCTGAAGAGGAAGTCAACGTTCAAGCCCCGACCCTGACCATCGCCACTCCCACGGTTGGGAGCCTTCTGGACCTGACGACGGCTATTGAAGAGGGGAGTTTCCACGCGGTCTCCCAGCCGATATTGGAGCTCCAGGGAGAAGAGGTCGTTGGACACGAGCTCCTGAGCCGCGGCCCCGCCGGTGCCCTGGAAATGCCTGTCGACTTCTTCCGGATCGCCCTCGAATCCAACATGCTGGCCTCGGTCGATCTTTCATGTCTCAAGGCATGTGTCGACGTGAGCAAGCGGCTCACACCCAGGGGTAAGTTACACGTGAATCTGTTCCCTTCGACAATCCTTGGCACTCCCAGCGAACGGCTTATGGATCTGCTGGCCACGACGGACGAGGGTGTGACCTTCTGCATCGAAATCAGCGAGCAGCAATTCATCGGCGATCCCGCGTGCCTGCGCGAACACGTTGCAGCATTCAAAGAGAAAGGCATTGAAGTCTCCATCGACGATGTCGGTTTCGGCCGCAGTTGCCTGGAAACCCTGATCATGCTGGAACCCGACGTCGTCAAAATCGACCGTGCCTATGTCGACGGTGCCTCGAGGGACCCGAACAAGGGACGTCTTCTCGCCAGACTGGTAGAGGTTGCCAAGACGCTGGGAGCGGAAATCGTCGCCGAGGGGATCGAATCAAGAGACGATCTCTCACTCCTGCGGGATTATGGTGTGCGTTACGGCCAGGGATGGCTGTGGGGAAAACCGGGCAGATCCTACATCGAATACCAGCAGGCGAGCTAACGACAAGAAAAACTATAACCGGGTCCGACACCTATTTAAATAGGACACAGGTGTCGGACCCGGTTATATTCTATTTCGCGCGGCCCAGGTATCCCTGGGCAATCATGGGAAGTTTGAAAATCGTCATCGACATCCCATCATATTCACTGCCATCGGGGTTCAGAAAACCCATGCCGACAACGTAGAGCGTCTTCTTGTCCTCTCCGGCGAAGGCCGTACTGATAACTCTCCTCGGTGTCGGGATGACGCCGAGATACTCTCCTGTCTCACTGAACACCTGGACTCCAGGGCCTGCGGTCACGTAGAGGCGGCCCTCGCCATCGATTGCGATCCCATCTCCACCACCTCCGTCCTGGAGTGTCGCAAAGTCACGCTGGTTGGCGACAGAACCATCGACCTGGACGTCAAACGCCACGACAACACCCCGGTTAGTCACGTAGAGCACATCCTCATCGCGATTTAGAACGATACCGTTCGTACGCAAATCCTCGCCGAATTGCGTAACCTCGCCGCCCGCACTTGCATAGTACGCACCGCCCGCAACGGTAAAATATGCCCCACCCCTGCTGTCGGCAGCCAGATCGTTGAGACGGCCAAGGTCACCAACCGGAGCGTTATTAAAAGTGTCCGCCACAACCTTAGGCTCAGGAGAAAGAACACCAATCGTACGAGGAACCAGTCTCTGGACGGCCAGGATCCGACCCTGCCTGTCTGCTGACAAGGACCCTCCACCACGCTATAAGGAAGGACGCCCCTTTGTCGGCTGTTGCCAGGAGGAAAATCTCCCGACAACAACCCATTCAACGTAGCTGCGTTGAATTCAAAGACAAAGGAGCACGTAAATGAAACAGGCCAAGTATATCGGCATGGATGTGCACCAGGCAACGACGGTGGTGATGGTCTTAAACGCAGACGGCAAACTGGTCTGGGAAAAGATCGTAGAGACCCAGGCCGGGCCAATCATTGATTTGCTGGAGAGTCTGAGTGGTGAGCTGCACGTGACGTTTGAAGAAACCACGCAGGCCGAATGGCTCTACAACGTGGTCCGGGGATATGTGAGCGAAGTGATCGTGTGTGATCCCAGACGGAACAAACTGCTCAGTGACGGGTCCAAGACCGACCGGGTGGATGCCCTGAAACTGGCCGAGCTGCTCCGGGCCGGATGGCTGCGGTCGGTCTACCACGGGCACGATGCGACGCGGACGTTGAAAGAACTGGTCCGCGGATATGAGACCTTGACCCTGGATACGCAGCGGACGATGGTTCGGATCAAGGCAATGTATCGAGGACGTGGGATCCGGACGCCGGGCCACGGCGTCTACCTCCCATCGCAGCGGGAACACTGGATCGAACAGCTCGCCAATACCGGTGCACGGCGGCGTACCGGATGGTTGTATGAGGAGCTGGATCATCTGAGAGGGTTAAGAAAAAAAGCGAAGCTGGCGATGTTAACCGAGAGCCGCAAGCATCGTGCGGTGGGGATATTGCAGACGATTCCCCAGTTGGGACCGATACGTTGCGCCTTGATTGTAGCGACGGGGGACACCCCGCATCGATTTCGAACCAAACGCCAGCTCTGGAACTACAGCGGTCTGGCCGTGGCAATGCACATGAGTGCGGAGTATGAGCAGGAAGGGAGTCGTGTGGTACGTCGTCGAAAGCCGATCGCCACGCGGGGACTGAACCGCAACGGCAACCGACGTTTGAAAGATGTGTTCATCGGGGCGGCGACCGGAGGCATGGGGGCCGAACCTTGGAAAAGCTACCTGGAGGGGCTCCAGAAAGACGGCAAGCGTAAGGAGATGGCTCGGCTGACACTGGCGAGGAAGATTGCAGCGACCGCACTGAAGATGTGGAAGAAAGGAGACACGTTTAACGCAAAGAAACTGAACTTGGCGACATAGCCGTTTCCAGACTTCTGCCGACAGCGCGAGGCATTCGACCGCTCGTCGTCGGTGAGGCGTCGGAACGGTAGGGTCGAGGGTGAGGATCCGATACGCGGTTGGCACACAGCGCTTGCTGAAGGCCCATGTAATACTCTATCCCCCCTCGCACGACCTGGAAAAGCGATAGCCCTCGAGGCTCAGATAGAACCGTGGTCGGCAATCACGACCCCTTTGCGCTTTTCAGTTTCTCGAAACCACACCACGTTGTGATGAGTGATCGACTTCTCTGCGATGCCGGATCAACAGTTCGTCTCAACGGAGACAGGGGCTGGCTGCCACGACAGTGTTGGGTCCGGTGGTCCGCTCGGCGGGGACGTGTTTCTCTTGACAGCCCCTTCCATAGAACGCGTATTCGCTATAAAGACAGATGCTTGATCGTTCGTATCGAGCTTCATGACCGTATTCAGATCTTCCTGGGCAACAAGCAGGCTGCCGTCCGAAGTTCCCATAATGCCGTCGGCCACGATGCCCCATCCACTCCAAACAGACGACCATTCGGCTCCTGCAGCCACGACGCCGGGAATAGCCTCAACCGTGACGTCCATCAGGCCTCGGGCGGGCTGCCCCCCACCTCGTCCCCGACCCTGCTGGCCAAGCGTGACGGTGCTGATCAATAAACACGAAAAAATCACGAGCGTCAGTTTCGATTTCATGAATCCTCCAGGCAGTCCGAGAATCGTGGCAGCCACAGTGGTGGGGCCAGTGGTAATGTTGGAAAAGTCTACGAAAGGAGAGGTCTAGAAGCAATCAGACTCTTCAGACTGCGTCATCCCGACAGGAGTGTCCCAACGATCACCCATTGTCTGATATCGGTAATACTGAGCCGTTTCATAAATCGGCAAGGAGGTCAGAGAGTGGCTTACCCTTCATTTCCCTTGCATTATCACTGCTCCTATACATAATTAATTTATGCCTAAGAGAATTATGTTTGAGAACACGAAACGCTCCGGTTCCCTCATCCCGGGAACACTCGACATGTTGATCCTCAAGGCCCTATCGGGTGGTAAGGCTCACGGCTATGCGATCGCGGAATGGATACACAGTGTCTCCAGAGAAACGCTTCAGGTGGAGGAAGGAGCACTGTACCCAGCGTTGCATCGGTTGGAGCTTGGAGGCATGCTCGATTCCGATTGGGGAGTATCCGACACCAAGCGCCGCGTGAAATTCTATCGGCTGACTCGGGCTGGTCGCCGACAACTCGCCGCTGAACACAAACAATGGCAGCGTCTGACCGCTGCCATGATGCGTGTGCTTGAAAGCACGTAAGGGACGATCCAGTGAGAGCAATCATCCGATCCTTCCGTCTGCGGCTGCGGTCCCTGTTCAATCGACGCCAGCTGGACCAAGACCTGAACGACGAACTGGCTCATCACATGGAGATGCGTCAGGCGAATGAGTCGGACCAGGCCAGGTTTGGGAACGTGACATCGATTCGGGAGACCTGCCGTGAAGTCTGGTCGTTTACGAGGATCGAAGACCTTTGGCGCGATGTGCGTCATGGGAGTCGCGTCCTTCTCCGCACTCCCGTATCGACCGCTATGATCGTCCTGATTCTGGCGCTGGGTATCGGGGCCAACACAGCGATCTTCAGTCTGGTCAACGCTGTCTTCATCCGCGAGCTTCCAGTCCAGGAGCCAGGTCAGTTGGTACTTTTGAACCGGGTCGACGATCTACGGAGCCGGAACGAGTGGTCCACACCTTTGTTTGAAGATTTTCGTAGCAGGCAGGCAGCTTTAAGTAACGTGTTTGCCTTCGGGGGAGTCCCGAATCCGGAATTGAAGCTCGACTTGACCAATGTCGAAAAGATCGATGGCGTGAACGGCACCATCGTGAGTGGGAACTTTTTCGAAACGCTTGGGATCTCGGCGGTTCTGGGGCGGGTCTTCACCAAGAATGATGACCGATTCGAAGAACCGAATCCCGTAATGGTGTTAAGTTTCGACTTCTGGCAAAGGCAGTTCGGAGGAGATCCGAATGTGATTGGCAGGAGAGTCTTTCTGTTCGGAAACCCTCTTACAGTGATCGGAATCTCTCCGGAGGAGTTCCGCGGTCTGGGCGGAGACTTTTGGGTACCACTGAACCTGCAACCGATCGCCATACCGGGAGGAGATGTCCGCAGGAACCCAGGTCGGACGTGGCTCCGTCTCATGGGTCGGCTCAGCCCGGGACACTCTATCGGGCAGGCACAGGCGGAAGTCACCGTCGTCTACCGTCAGATCCTCGAAGATCAAACTCCTGACTCGATCAACTTGCTTCAGCTGGAACCAGGGAACAGGGGTTTCGGCACCTTGCAGAGCCAGTACGACACGCCGTTACGGATTCTGATGGGAGCAGTCGGGATGCTGCTGTTGCTTGCCTGTGCGAACGTGGCCAGCCTACTGTTGGCGCGCGCGGGAGCCAGGCGACGCGAAATCGCGGTACGGCAGGCGCTGGGTTGTGGCCGACTTCGAATGATTCGGCAATTGCTGGTCGAAAGCTCGTTACTGGCGGTTTGCGGTGGAGCGCTCGGTCTGGCCTTTGCCGTTCTCGCCGGGCGAGGATTGGTTGCCATGCTTACGCCAGACAACGTCGCGACGATCGACTTTGTGCTGGATCGTAACGTCTTGCTGTTCACGATGGCTGTTTCCCTGACCTCAGCAATTCTCTTTGGACTGATTCCGGCGTTGCGTGCCTCCGAATCTTCGATCGAATCGATTCTGAAGAGCGCATCCCGAAGCGTTACCAGTTCACGATCGCAGCAACTGTTGAACCGCTCATGCGTCGCAATGCAGGCCGCTTTATCTATAGTCCTTGCGGCAGGCGCGTTTCTGTTCGGACAGAGCCTGTATCAGCTCTATACAGTGGAACCGGGATTTGACCGGGAGGATGTAATCACAGCGACCGTCAATCTGAGGACTCTTGGATATGAAACGAACACCCAGTATGTCGCCCTGGCCGAGCGGTTAGTCGGCAGGATCTCGGGGTTGCCTGGTGTCAGTTCGGCAAGCGTCGCCGCAACGGGGTTTCTCACCGGTGCAAGCCGCACCAGCAACGTGGTCGTCGAAGGCCGTGAGCAACAAGAGGAAACCGTTCGAATAAATCAGGTTTCCAAGAGTTTCCTGGAAACCCTCGGCGTTCCCCTCGTCACAGGGCGTGGCTTTTCTGAGGACGACCGGCCCAACAGCCCGCGTGTGGCCGTGGTCAACGAAGAGTTTGCGCGCATGTATTTTTCCGGCAAAAGCGCTGTGGGAAGTCGTTTCTGGTTCTCATTCGATGCCGTGAACTCGATCCAGATCGTCGGAGTCGCGAGGGACTCCAAGTACAACGACTTCCGAGAGGCGCCAGTCCCTCTGGCATACTTGCCGCTCGAACAGTTTCCGGCCCGGTTCAACCACATACAACTTAAGACCAACGGTGCTGTGGGCGCGATGATGCCTGTCGTTCGCCAGGCGATTCTGGACGTCGATTCGCGGCTTCGACCGGGTCGCGTTGAAACACTGGATGCATCGCTCGATCGAACGCTAACTCGAGACATTCTCTTGGCTCGCCTCAGTGGGTTGTTCGGCGCGCTTGCCGTGCTGTTGGCCTGCTTCGGCGTGTACGGAATGGTGTCCTACGTGGTTGCATCAAGAACGAGCGAGATCGGAATTCGACTCACCTTTGGTGCGCAGCCAACCGTGATTCAGCGACAGATGCTCGGAGAAGCCCTCAAGACAGTCATCCCGGGGTTCCTCGTCGGCGTCCTTGGCGCAATCATGTTGGAGCGTTACCTGCAATCGCTCCTGTTCGGCGTCGCGGGCGCAGATCCGATCAGATATCTGATTGTCGTTTCCAGTCTCGTGGCTACCAGCGCCTTAGCGGCTTACCTTCCCGCGAGGCGAGCCTCGGCGATAAACCCGCTCGATGCGCTTAGCAGCGAGTAGGTCCGTGTCATCCTGAGGCCGGACAGGTGCATCGAAATCTCAGCTTCCGACAAAATGAATGGAACAGGCCGCTAAGACTTGACACCCCAATAGTCGGGTGCCCAGACTAGCTGCATGGAGAGAAACAAGCTGCGCAAAACCGCGGAGCAAAATGAGAATCGCCCAGACTCCGGGTCCGAAGCTGCCGAGCGGCTTGATGAAGAAAGGATCCGACAACTCGCTCCGGTGGAGACGACCGCGGCCACGGATCAGGAATTGTCTCCGATGCCCGCCGAGCCGACCCTGAGCGATTTCTTCAAGCTGCGGTTCGGCGCCGCCAGCAACCATTGCTTGCAGAGCGCCACACGAGCACTCGCCAATGGTGCACCGGAAGAGGCGGTTTTTGCATGCCTGATTCATGATACCGGAATAGTATTGAAGAGACCGGACCACGGTTTCTGGGCCGAAGCCTTATATCGACCGTATGTATCGGACAGAGTTGCCTTTTCGGTCCGCTATCATCAGTCACTTCGCTTTTATCCAGCTCCCGACTACGGTTATGAATACCCCGAGGTGTACAAGGAGCTCTTCGGCCCGAAGTACGTTCCGGAACCTTACATCCAAACCGAATACGAGTTCGTCAAGAACCACCGATGGTACGATCACGCGATGCAGATCGTCGCGAACGACGACTACAGCTTCGATCCGGAAGCCGTACCAACGATCGAGCCCTTCCTCGACATCATCGGCCGCCACTTCAGACAGCCGAAAGAGGGCCTGGGCTGGGATGACTCGCCGAGCAGCTTTATGTGGCGCACCATAACCAACCCGAACAGACCGCTATGAACTGTCACCCTGTCAGGTAAAACCCGGTCTTATCGATGTGACTTATATTTTATGAAGAGTGTCCGATCGAAGGGGCGCACTTCTACAAGAAGGTTTCCGAGGACTTAACACCCACAGTGAGAGAATGATGCTGCCTGTTCAAGTGCGGCAGCCGGTCGTCACTGCTTCATGTAAGCTGGCGCTTCGCCTGAGAGAAAATCCTCGCGGGGCGGACTGAAAAGATCGATCACCACCGTGTCTTCAAGTGCCTCTGCTTCGTGCGGTACGTTAGGCGGAACGACCACGATGTCACCCAGGCCCAAGACCATTTCTTCATCTCCGACTCCCAGCCTCAGGCGACCGCTTACCATCATTACGATTTGCTCGTTCGGATGCCTGTGACGGGCCGCAAATCCGCCCTTCTTGAACTCCCAGCGCACGACCATCTCGTTTTCACCAGCGATCATCTGGCGTGAAATGTCGTCACTCAGTCGCTCCGGGGAAATTGATTGCCAGGTATATGAATGCATCACTTACTCCTTCATTGTGCCTTGCGAGAGGGCACGACATCTCCTATGGGTAGAGGCTGGGAAGCCGTGCAGCTCGAAACATGTTCCAGCCTGCGGGTCGTTCATCATCTATGAAAAGCTCAAAAACCTTCTCCGCCGGAGTATCGTGTGTAACCTCCACAACTCGCACCCGCATGTGGCCAGGTCCGGTTTCAACAGGGTTCCCTTCCGCATCTGAAACCAGCCCCCCGTAATTGATTAGGACGTTACCCATCTGTGGCATCCAATCCGCATCCCCCACAAACCTCGCGAAGAACTTTTCGTCTTCCGGGTCCCCATAAGACCATATCTCAGACACCTCCATGTTTTCCTCGTCAATGCTGTACTCCACGGCTCGACTGAAGGACTCTGATGGGGGCATCGGCTCCTCGAAAGGTCGCGCTCTGTTGTTGCCGTTGTCGAAGATCAGCATCGTTCCTTGAGGTGTAATCATCGGGGCATGTTAATGATACGGCCACAACAAGTCGCCTCTCGCTTGCAACAGGTAGCGTTGCCACTCGGGCCCCCAACCGCCGTGGTTACCGAGAATCCAGATCAATTCCCCGGTCTCCATATCGACCTTCACTACAGCGTCCTGGTGTCGCAGTGAGGCAATCGCGTAACGCCCGGTCGGGTCTGAAACCACAGCGTTGCCATGAGTCCAGTCATGGCGAGGATGCGCACCCGGTTCTCCAAAGACGGCTGTTCCAGCTCTCCCGTTTTCTATCGAGTTATAACCGATGCGATACGGGTCGAGCAGATCCAACACTCCTACTTCATGAACGACTTTGCCCTGGCGGGTGAACTCCACCAGGACATCTCCGATCAAATCAGCAGTGGCTGTGGGGGCCTCCCGGTCCGTGTCGCTGGTGGGGTATCCCTCGTAGGTACGCACTTCGCTGCCGAGCGCCAGGATGTTCCCCAACGGAGTTGGAAACGCTTCGTGGTGAAGCCTCTCCGTATCAACGTTGATGCTATTGGCCCCTACCTCGTCTTCTGGAGCACCATTGGTATGCCATTCGGACACCCGGTTCCCGAGCATGTCGATTTCATGGAGATGCGTTCCACCCGACATATAAAACAGATTGCCGTTCTCCATCCGCCGGGCATCCGACACCGACTGATCTGACTGGTAGTACCAGACCACCTCACCAGCCTCATCGACAGCCACCAGTAGTTCATGATCCCGCTCGCTTCGATCCTCCGGGCTGTAGTCAGGCTCCAACAGGGTGACGCCCAGCTCCATGAGGTCTGGCCGGCTGACACTCACTTCTATGGGGGGGAAATCATCCGGAAGTGGATCGGTCGTGAGCTCCAGTGGTTCCGACGAGGCGCTGACCCCATTCTCATTGGTAACGACCACAACGATGCGATGGGTACGGCCCGGGCGCATACCGAGGATCGGTGTAGAGTCGAAAGTGGTCGGGCAGAGCCGCCCTTCCACCGTCCGCTCAATCAAACGGCTCGTGCAGTTTTCCCGCAAGCCGCTTTCCTCAGTTGCTCCTCGCTCGAAGTCACCGGTCCACAAGACCGGGGATCAGATGCGTCAGTCGGACCAAACCAAACTCCCGAATCAGTCGTCGTGCCGGATAGCGGCGCCACATCGTATTGCGCCACCGTTTCGCGAGAAACGAGTGGATACGGCGCTCAATCCAACGGTCCAACTGGTTAAAGAGTCGGCGCACCCGCGCTTTGCGGTAGTAGTTCCCCCAACCACGAATCACTGGGTTGAGCTGGTCGATGACTTCGCCCAGCGTGAGGGGAGCCTTTCGGCGCGAGAGGTGTCGGATTTGCGTCCGGAACCTCTCCACCGACTTTTCCCGTGGAATGGCGTACAGGTTATAGGGATGCATTCCGCGACCCTGCCTCTGTGTATCGGACAGGCGCAGGCCTTTCCCTTGCTTCACCTTGTACCCCAAGAACTCGAAGCCCTGTCGGACGTGTACAATCCGCGTCTTCTTCGGATGGAGCCGAACTCCAAGTGCCTCCCAGAGAAACCGCTCTGCACATGCGAGTGCCTGCCGGGCTTCCGACGGTGTCCTGCAGACCACCACGAAGTCGTCCGCCCAGCGTGTGAGTCTGTAACCTTGTCGGGTCATCTCACGGTCAAACGGCGTCAGAAAGATGTTTGACCACAACGGACTGGCCACTCCCCCTTGGGGAACTCCCGTCCGCGTGGGTTGCCAGCAACCTCCGTCCAACACCCCCGAACCCAGGATGACCCGGATCAGTCCCAGTACTCGGCCGTCGCTGATCTCTTCGGCAATTAAGTCGAGGAGCTTCTCCTGGTCAATCGTGTCGAAGAACTGCCGCAAGTCGGCATCAACTACCCATAGGTCTCCCTCGCCCAGCTCTACCCATACTTTCCGCATCGCATCGTGAGGCGAACGCCCCTTGCGATACCCGAATGAGCAGTCCAGAAACAGCGGCTCGAAGATCGGTTCCATCCGCTGGACCAGTGCCTGCTGACATACCCGATCCATCACGGCCGGTATCCCCAGCTTTCGCACTCCTCCGTCGGACTTCCCGATCTCGACTCGCTTAACCGGCTTGGGGCGATAACTGCCATCTCGCAGTCTTTGATGCAACAAGGCCAGATATTCCTCCTTGCGCGTTTCAAACTGCTCAACGGTCACCTTGTCGATGCCCGCACTACCTCGGTTCCGCTTCACCTTCTCCCAGGCCAACTCCAGATTCTTGCGACTAAACACCTTGTCGATCAGCGAGTGGACCTTTCGCTTCTTTCCCTGTTTGCTTTCCAATGTCGCTGTGTGGTGACGGGCGGCGGCTTCGTCCGAATCGCGTTTGGGTCTTTCACTAAGGGAACTGTCCAAGGTCACGATACCTCCGCCTTTCCCTCGCTCGCACAATCACAACTGAGTACAGGGACTTCCCCCTCCAACGGGCCTTTTGAACCCGCCAGCGCCGCTGCTTGAAGCAACGATCCGAGATCTTATGTTCGGTGTCTCGTTCCTGAGTACTATTCCCTGATCCGATTCCTGGCACCGCGTCGGCCGGAACTTCGCTCTCGCTTATATCCGCACCTACCTTGCGGGGCTCTAGGTCGATGTTTGTCTTCTCCGTTGCCCGCCCTTTCGTCTGCGGGTGCCACACCATCTCGACCTTACCTTCCGCCCGGACAATACCAGGCCTCCCTGGGTCACTCGTGTCTCTTCTCCACCGTGTCGCCCGCACACACCTTGGTGCGATGGGGGGGAACCAATGTGCCTTCGCCCCCATAGTGCGGGCTCGACCATTCCCCATCTTTGGCCGACCGGTTCATCCTCGGGATCGCTCCCGTCGATTACGACCCGGTGGTTCTCCTCATGCCCTTCAGACCCCACCTCGCGGTGGGCGCCCTGCCCTCCAAAGTTTCCGTAGGTGGATCCAGCTCTGTCTTGGCCGTATCCGGCTTTCGCCTTCGTGCCCGTTTAGGCATTTGCATACCCGCCTACACTTCGGCCAGTGAGGCATTACCCCCACTTATTGGATATCGACCCGTGGCCTCGGGCCGAGCGGGACTTTAACCCGCCGGAAACGCGTGCTGCCAGGCACGCACTACGTGTTTCGTGTTGGCCCTCGCCCCAGTGTCCACACTCCAGCTTCAATCACCGTCATCGAACCTCAAAGCCACCGTCGTTTGCCGGTCGGTCTCGAAGGTCACCAGTGCAGCCAGAGGGACAGTTTCGCTGGGTCTCGAATCCAATTCCATCCCCTGGATCACAGGAGCCTGTGAACCTCATGCGGTAATCAACGAAACGATCACTGCTGCAATCGCAAATAGCAAATATCTGTGATGCATCAGAGGGCCTTCTGGCGATGCCGAACGTTCAACCCTCGCTTATGGATCGTCCCGTTCATGGTTGAACTGAACCGTGGAATTTGGAGTAAATCTGAGTGCAGACTAAAGTTGTAAGCACACGAAGTCGGTCCCCTTCGGTTCTCTGAAGGCAATTTGCGGGAACTCACCTTCGGTTCCGCTTGGAACGGACTGCGAGTTCCCGCATCTGCTGAAACTGATTTCTCGTCAATGGAACGGCGAGCGACTCAGTCTGCGGCAAAACAATAGAACAGACCGCCGCCACCAGTGGCCTGCAACTGAGCCTGACTGCAACCAGCCGACGCATGGGCCGCGTTCCACGAGGGATTGCCTCCGCCGAAGCGGTCCGTGTGCCCGACCATGGCACTGCCGTCGCCGCTACTCGTCCAATTGTTGCAGGTGTGATCGTCGTCGTCCGGGAAGAACGCCATCCCGTCTCCCATCGAGCCCGTCAGAATATCGTGCCAATTTGGGTTGTCCCCGACACCATTGACTTGATCGCCGTTCTCGTCAACGGCCGTGGCCTTCTTTATGGTCCGATTGTACACGTGCAGTTCGTCGGCATCGGCTGCTATGAGCACGCCGTGCGCGTTGTACCAGGGACCATTGCCGATGCGAAGGCGGGCGCTGTCGCCCCGGCCCCCGTCGGCCTCGGTGCTCAAATATGCGCGCCATGTCCGGTTGCCCGCGCCGACAGACGCAGCGAGTTCCTGGCAATGGGCGTCGGCGCCGGCCAGTCCGCCGAGGTCGGCCCCGTTACCCGGCCCTTCGCTTGTGACGAAAAAACTCATCCGGTTGTCCTG
Source organism: Terriglobia bacterium (assembly GCA_965218585.1). GTDB lineage: Bacteria > Acidobacteriota > Terriglobia > 20CM-2-55-15 > 20CM-2-55-15. The sequence continues at coordinate 59,735 of CBDCLE010000001.1, read as the reverse complement.
AGCCTCGAGGGTCAACGAGCAAAACAGAGTGGCGACGACCGATAGTGCAAGAAGAAGTCTCATTGTTCTCTCCGTATTGTTGAATATTTATGGATATCTGTGCGCCATTATTGTTCAGCACACTACTGAAATCGCGGCAAAACGTAGCATGAGCATTCAGAGCTTATCAAACTAGAAGCGCCAGCATGTCCCTTGGCCCCAGTGGCCGCTTTAGAGGTCTGGGAATTGGTTGCGTCCAACTTCTTTCTCAAAAAAGACGCAGGGTCTCAAGCCAACATCCGCCTTCTAGGGCACGGGCGGCGCTCGTCCCCTTCATGTTATTGTGTTGCGTGGCGCTTGCTCTCAGACAAAACGAAGAAGCAATGACAAAGAGATCCGGTAGACAATTCCTGCAGATTCCTGGCCCTAGCAATGTGCCCGACCGCGTGTTGCGGGCTATCGATCGGCCCACGATCGATCATCGCGGCCCGGAGTTTCGAGAGCTGACAGAACGACTCCTGTCCGGGCTGAAGCAGGTTTTTAACTGCACGGGTCCGGTGATTATTTTTCCGTCGTCGGGATCGGGCTGCTGGGAAGCCGCCTTGGTGAATACCCTCTCCCCCGGCGACACACTGTTGATGGTGGAGACGGGACAGTTCGCTGTGCTCTGGCGCGACATCGCCACGAAGCTTGGGCTCGATGTGGAGTTCATTCCCGGAGATTGGCGCCACGGGGTGCAGCCCGAGACCATCGAGGCAAGACTATCGGCAGATAGCGATAGAACGATCAAAGCCGTTGCCGTCGTCCACAACGAAACGTCCACAGGAGTTACCAGTCAGATCGCCCAGGTCCGAAAAGCCATGGACTCGGCAGCTCATCCTGCTCTGCTTCTGGTGGACGTGATCTCTTCGCTCGGCTCGACCGACTACCAACAAGACGCATGGGGCGTGGACGTAACCATTGGAGGGTCCCAGAAAGGTCTCATGCTGCCTCCGGGTCTCGGCTTCAATGCGGTAAGTGACAAGGCGCTTGACGCTGCCAACGACGCGACCCTGCCCAGGTCATACTGGGACTGGAGCGCGGTCCTTGAGGCGAACAAGAGTGGTTTCTTTCCCTATACACCGGCCACCAATCTGCTCTTCGGTCTCGATGAAGCACTGATCATGCTGTTCGAGGAAGGGCTCGAAGACGTGTTCTCCCGCCACGCCCGGCTTGCCGAAACCACGCGTAGAGCCGTTGCTGGGTGGGGCCTGGAGAATCTCAGCCTGGATCCCGACGAGCACTCAAACAGCTTGACGGCCGTGGTCATGCCGGAAGGCCACGACGCTGATCGGCTGCGCAAGGTGATCCTGGAGCGTTTCGACATGACGTTGGGCACGGGTCTGGGCAAAATGAAGGGTAGGGTCTTTCGCATCGGTCACCTGGGGTGGCTCAACGAACTGATGCTGGCGGGTACGCTCTGTGGCGTGGAGATGGGGCTTCAGCTCGCCCGAGTACCGTTCAAAGCTGGCGGCGCGCAAGCGGCGCTTGACTGGTTGGTCGAACAAGGCGAGTAGAGGCGGCATCATGAGGAATGACATGAGAATCAAATCCGATATCCAACACCTATCAAGCCGGGTCCGTCCGGGTCCCGCGCTTGTGATCTCTGCAGTCCTTCTTCCCTGGCTCTTCGTGTCGTGCGCGAGAGCCACGGGCCCCGAAGAGAGTTTCAACGTCGTCGAGGCGACCATCACCGACATGCAGAGCGCGATGGAGGAGGGGCGCATCACCTCACGTGAACTGGTCGAAGCACATCTTCTGCGCATCGCCCTCTACGAAGAACAGGTAAACGCGACGATTGCTGTCAACGCCAATGCGCTCGCCCAAGCGGACCGGCTTGACGAAGAACGTGCTGCGGGCCTCGTGAGAGGACCGTTCCACGGCATTCCGATAGCGCTCAAGGACAACGTCCACACGATCGACGTGCCGACGACCGGGGGCGCTTTAGCCTTCGAAGACTATGTGCCGCCGTACGAGGCGACTCTGACGACGAACCTGCGCGAGGCCGGAGCCATCATCCTCGCCAAGACGGTCATGACCGAGCTCGCAAACTTCACCGCCGCCGGGATGCCTGGCAACTACAGCGCGGTCGGGGGTTTTGGCTTGAACCCGTACGACCCGCGACGGGATCCGCGGGAGGGGCTGAACGATGGTCGCCCCGTGATGGGCACGGGTGGATCCAGCTCCGGCATCGGGACGGCGTCGAGCTTTTGGGTCGCGAACGTGGGCACCGAGACGTCGGGCTCCATCCTGACCCCATCGAATGCCAACATGCTTGCGGGGATTAAGCCGACCGTGGGACGGGTGAGCCGCTGGGGCGTGATCCCAATCACCGCCGATCAGGACACGGCCGGCCCAATGGCGCGTACTGTCACCGATGCCGCGATCATGCTCGGCGCCCTCGAAGGCTCGGAGCCGGACCCGAATGATCCGGCGACATCACTATGCGAACCTCCGCCGAACGGAGACTACCGAGCGTTTCTCCGCGCCGACGGGCTGGCGGACGCTCGCATCGGCATTCCTCGAGCTCTCTACTACGAATCTGTCGGCGTCCCCGGGTCCGACAGGTCGCAGGACCGGCTTTCCGACGAGGGAAGGGCCGTGATGGCCGAGGCCATCGCAATTCTCATCGAGCAGGGAGCCACGATCGTCGATCCGGCTGACATCCCGAGCGTCGTCGACCCCGATCCCGAAAACAACCTGATGTCGAACCCGAACAGTAGCGTGCTCTCATACGGCATGAAGCGGGACTTCAACCTCTGGCTCGAGTCCCTCGGCGACACCGCCCCCGTCAAGACACTGACCGAACTCCGCGAGTGGAACCTGGCTCACGAGCAGGCTGGCACACTCAAGTACGGGCAGGCCCGTCTCGACGGTGCGGACGAGCTGGACCTGGAGGAAGATCGCGCCGCGTACGAGGCCGATCGCGCGCGGGACCTACGCCTGAACGGCGAGCACGGCATCGACGAGGTGATGACGGGCCTCGAACTGGACGCGCTCCTGTTTCCCTCCTCCAGCGGCGCTGGAATCTCGGCTCGGCCAGGCTATCCGACCGTGATCGTGCCGTTCGCCTTTGCGCTGACCGAGGCCGACCCACCCATGCCGGAAGACTTCGAGCCGAAGCCCCGCCCGTTCGGTGTGAGTTTCGCGGGAATGGCATGCAGCGAGCCACGGTTGCTCGAGTTGGCATACGCCTTCGAACAGGCTACGATGCGCCGGAGTCCCCCTCCGGGAATGCCGTAGGAAACTCTGTGGAAGCCCGCCGGTTCGCCTCCCGCTGAAGACCGACGGCGACCTGTTTGTTTGCCGTATAGGTGCTAATCGAAAATAGACTTCGCGATCTTCGCGTGGACGCCTTTGGTCCCGTCCACGAGTTGCGTGATGGCCAGGTCCATGGACAGGGAACAGAGTATGTAGGCGGTCCCGGGTTCCATTCCCTTTTCGGCAACCAGGAAATCGATCATCTCTCGCGTGGCCATCTCCGCCGCTCTATCCAGGTCCGTGTGCAATCCCATCGTGATGTAGTGGGTGGGCGTTTCAGCCCGGGGCCGCTTGAGAGTGCGGTCCTTGTGCAGAATGATCCGCACTGTCCCCCGCAGTGAAGTCTCCAGTGCCGACAACGCGACTTCACCATCGCCCTGCAAACCGTGGCCGTCGCCGAACGAAAGCAGACCTCCCGAGACATGGACCGGAAGGTACAACGTCGAACCTGCGACGAGGTCCTTGTTGTCGAGGTTACCGGCATGGTGTCCCGGCGGGTTGGTGTTGACCCGGCCGAGAATCGGATCCGGGCCTACGCCGATCGAACCGAAAAAGGGTGCAAGCTGGAGCGTGATGCCTGGAGCGAAATCAACCCTGCCAGTTTCGGGATCGAAGCGTGTGAGTTTGACCCTCGTGTAGGGGAAATCGTCCGGGAGCGTCCCTGCGCCGGGCAGAAAATAACTCACGCCGAAAGGATGAAGGAACTCGAAGCCCAGAATCTGCACTTCGAGCACGTCTCCCGATTCAGCGCCTTCGACCCAGATCGGGCCCGTCATCGGATGGGCGCCCGGACCGCGATCCTGGATGGCTTCCTCGACCACTTTCAGCGTCTCCGGTATTTCATCTTCGGACGCGCCGGCAAGTCGAAGCCGTTCCAACCCCCGTGCCAGGAGGGTTTCCACGCGAACAGTGTCGCCGGAGGCGATCGTGAGAACGGGCTCCAGACCGCCGTCGTAGTAGCCCCAGTGAACTCGTTCCGGAGTCAGGCCGAGGTCATGAATCTGTTGAAGAGCACCCGCTGATGCCGAGGTCAGAGCTAAACATGCTGTCAAAAGAACAAGCCGGGAGATGTGTCTCATTTCAATGTCCAATCGGTTGATGGTTTTTCGTCTAAGGGATCTGCCGACATGGTGACAGATTCCATGTTTAAAAAGTGTCTTCAAAAGAAACGGCGAAATCCTGGTAAGTCTATCTAGGTAGGAGGATTATTGGCAAGAAAACGCTCAACCGCCGTAATTCGCCCAATTCTCAACGTCCGCGAAGATGGCTGATTTCTCGGGCGTTGACACTTCACTATTCCGTATAGGGCACTATTGCTACTATGTTACAAACGGTCTATTTTATGTTAGCATCCGGTCATGAGCGCCAAATCGAAGGCGCCAGGCACTCAGGAAAAACGTTTTGCGGCCTATTTGGAACGCCTGGCGTCGGCCGCAGGACACGCCGATCGTCATGAACCGTTGAAGTCGTACTGCACCGGGTTGTTGCTGCCGATCAAACGTAAGAGTGTGGAGCCGATGGCTGCACGATTGGCTCCGGATAATGTACGCCGAATGCACCAGTCGCTACATCATCTGGTCGCGGATGCGCCCTGGGACGATGCGGCTCTGTTGGCAGAAGTTCGACAGTACGCGCTGGGGGCGATGGAAGCCAACGGTCCGATTGAAGCCTGGATTGTCGACGACACCGGATTCGTGAAAAAGGGGACCCACTCGGTGGGTGTGGCCCGGCAATACTGTGGACAGGTCGGCAAACCAGAACTGCCGGGTGGCGGTGAGCCTGTCGGTGGCGACAGCGAAATCCAGCTTGCCGGTGGCATGGCGACTCTACCTCCCCGAGACCTGGGCGAAGGATCCGGAACGTCGAAGCAAAGCCGCTATTCCCGAAGACGTTCGATTTCAAACTAAACCTCAAATTGCTTTGGAACAAATCCGGCAGGCCGTCGATGACGGCATTGCTCCGGCACCGGTTCTGGGCGATACGGCCTACGGCAACAACTACAAGTTCCGGCACGGCATCACCGAACTCGGACTTAGCTACGTCCTAGGGGTGCAAGGCACCACGACCGTGTGGAAACCGGGCCAGGGTCCCTTGCCGCCGAAATCCTTGACCGGCCGCGGACGGACACCGACCCGCATGCAGCGCAACAAGAAACATCAACCGGTTTCGGTCAAGCAACTGGCCCTCTCGTTGTCTCCCCAGCGTTGGAAGAACGTCTCCTGGCGCGAAGGCACCTCCGAGACCCTGCGTTCCCGTTTCGCCGCAGTTCGCATTCGTCCCGCTCATCTGGATCACGAGCGCCACTCGCCGCATCCGAAAGAGTGGTTGTTGGTCGAGTGGCCCAAGACCGCATCCGAACCGATCCGGTACTGGCTCTCCACTCTTGGGGCCCATACCTCGCTTTCCGATCTGGCCGGTCAGGCCAAACAGCGCTGGATCATCGAACGCGACTATCAGGAACTCAAGCAGGAACTCGGTCTGGGACACTACGAAGGTCGCGGCTGGCGTGGATTTCACCATCATGGCACCTTATGTATTGCCTCTTATGGGTTCCTGGTCGCCGAGCGGAGCCGTTTTTCCCCCTCTGCATTTGTCGAGCATGTTGGACTATCCGTCCCCAAACTCCCCAAACACTTCAAACCCCGCGGAACCCCGGATCCGGCCCGAACGACATAACCCCTGCTCGATTGCCACGCTTCGCATTCGCATCGCCCGCTTCCTGATTCAGCAGCTTCCTCGTTGTCCGTTCTGTGGACCGCTTCGTTTGTAACATAGTAGTACTATACGTCCGGGTGGGTTGTCGCAAGCCAGTCTGGGGCATTTTGTTTGGTGAGTTACTCGGCATCACCCACCACTGCCTGCACAAACGACCGGACTAGCAAGCCATAGTCCTTGCGTGAACACAACGTGGAAGGCAATAATTCTGCCGTAATTACTGCATGAAGTAACGCGTAGTAGGGTGGGAGACCTTCTTTCTTAGGTCCTATGAATAGGCATCACGACGGGTTCGAAAACGGATCCAACAATAGAAGTTCGCGGGAGGGGAAAATGCGACAACGACACTGGACTCTAGTGGGACTCAGCATGATCGCCGGTCTGTTTGTATCCTCTGGCACGGTCTTGGCTCAACAGGAAACGGCGAGAGCGATCCTCGAAAGCGCCGCTGATGCAATGGGCGGTCTGGAACGTTTGGAAAACCTTGAGAATTTCGTCTACACCGGCTTCGGCCAGAGCATCTATCAAGGCGGCGGTGGAAACCTCAGTCCCGATCCGAACGCGCCGCCGAAATGGCAGTCGGTGCGCGACGCTCAGCGAAGCTTCGACCTTCGAAATGAGCAAGCGCTGAATCAAGATCGGAGGAGCAATGACTTCCCATTCGCCGCCCGCAGAGGTCATTCATGGAACCGCAGCGATTTGGTCCAGACCGGCGTCGCGATGCTCAACCACCCGCTAACCGCGGTGCTCAAGGCTCTGGATCCCGAAACCGAGTTGGGGCCAGTGACCACTGAGGCCAGCCTGACAGTGGTCGAGTTCACGATCGATCAGGACAGCACTTTGTGGATCGCTATCGATCCTCTGACCCGGCTGCCGGCTTGGGTGCGTTGGATCAGTCCGAGTTCGACGCTCGGAGAGGTTGTCAATACAGCGTACTTTACGGGATATCTGCCATTCGACGGTGTTCGACTGCCCGTTGGACTGATGAATAAGATCGACTGGAGGGACACTATCACCCTGATGTTCCAGGTCGACTCCTACCGCTTGAATGTCGGCGATATGCCGGAGTTTCCCGAAGCTGGAAGTGGGGAACGAATCGGTGGCGGTGGCGAACCGCAGGTTGCGGTCACCCAGATTGCGGACAGCGTTTGGGACGTTAGGGCGGCCAGCGGGGGGAGCGGTGGCGCGGTGGTCGAATTCGCCGACCATCTGACAATGTTCGAGGCGTATGGCAGTGAAGCGAACACGCTGGCCCGGATCGACGCCGCCAACCAATTGGTTCCGGGCAAAGAGGTGACCGAGGTCATTGTCAGTCACCACCACTTCGACCATACCGGGGGGTTGAGAGCGGCTGTTTCTCGTGGACTGACCATCATCACGCATCGTGGTAACGAGCAGATCTTCGAGGAGATGGTCGCCCGCCCGGCACCAAACTTCCCCGACGCGCTGGCGCGGAATCCACAGCGGCTCAAGTTCATTCCCGTTGACCAGCACCTGGTGCTCGAAGACGAAACCATGCGGCTGGACGTGTACCATGCGGTTGGCCACCTCCACATGGCCAACGCGGTGTTCGCCTATATCCCGCAGCACAGGATCTTCCTGGAAGGCGACTTCACAACGTACAACTGGGATTGGCATTTTTGGGGCGATGCCTATCTGGACAGCGTCATGCTCTACGAACTGGATCCGGCAATAAACATCCCGGTCCACGGGATCGTCACATCGTTCGAGGAGGTAGTAACCGGGATCAAAGAACAGGTCCAGCGAGCCCGGGACTTCTGCACGAGCAACCTAGAGGTTGGCATTTTCCACCCGGGCTGTCCGGTGCACTATTCCCACGACATTGATTAGCAGCCTAGCCCAGGGGCGCCTCAGGAGGCAGTTCGTGTTTTTAGTCTACGGATCATACCGACGGAGGTCATTACAAAAGGTGTGTAAAAGTCATCAGGCAGCGGCCTTCGATTTCATCACGACTCTGATGCCGTCAGCGAATTGCTGACCATCATAGACCTCTTGTAAGAGTTCGGATCCTTTTAAGTGTCGCCAAGCCTTCTCAGCGACACGTAGTAGCTTCCAGATCATTGCCGTTGCATTCTCGACACGCTTGAATCGGCGAGCGGCGTTGGTGCGGAGGCGAACCATGTCGAAAGGCGATTCGACGATGTTGGTTGTTCTCAGATGCACCCAGTGTTGTTTCGGGAACTCATAGAAAGTAATCATCCGGTCCCAGTCCCGCAACAGCGTCTCACCCGCTTTGGGATAGTTCTTCTCATATCGGCGGACGAACTGATCCCGCTTTCGTTCGCAGGCCGCGCGGGAGTTCGCGAAGGCCATCCCATGGAGCAGCTGTCTGGCCGCGGGCTGCTCGGTCTTCGGCAGATGATCGACCACGTTGATCGACTTGTGGTTCCAGCAGCGTTGTTCCTGGCCCTGGGGCTGTTGCTCGGCCAGCGCGGACCAGATGCCCAGGTGACCGTCCGCGACAGTCAGCCGTCCCAGCTTCAGGCCCCGTCTCTGGAGATTGCGCAGAATGCGGCTCCAGGACTCCTTGCTTTCCCGCTGCCCGCTCTCACAGGCCAACAGCACTTTGCGCCCGTCTGACAAGGCTCCGATGATCACCAGCAATGCCGCTCGCTCTTTCGCGATCCCCGCTTTCACGTACAAGCCGTCTGCCCACTGGTACACGACCTCGAGGCCGGACAGGTCCTGCTGGACCCACTCGTCATACTCCAACTGCCAGGTCGATTTCAGTCGTTGGATCGATGCTCGCGACAACGGAGCGCCAGCGCCAAGCAGTCCGCGCATGGCCTGCTCGAAGTCCCCTGTGGCCAGACCGTGGAGGTAGAGATCGGGAAGTAGCTCGCCCAGCTGTTTCGATTTCCGTCGAAAATACGGCAGGATCTGACTCTCGAACCGCTCGGCGGTGTTTCGAACCCGAGGTCGTCGAACCTCCATCGTACCGTTCATCATTGCGAAGCGTCGCGGCTTCCCGTGACCGTTCCGGTATCCTCGTCGATTCGGACTCCGCTCCAACTTTTCCCGACCCAGAAATTGAGTGACTTCGTCCTCGAGCAGCTCCTGTAGCCAGACTTGGACCCGGGATCGCGCCCAGTCCTCCAAACCTTCATACGCGTTCGTTGACGCCACTGATGCCGGTATGTTCTTCTTCTTCATGGGTGGTGTACCTTTCTCCCGATTGCTGCCGGGATTGCTTACGGTTCCGAATTCACCGAAAGCGTACACCGCCTTCTCTTTTTACACACCGATTGGAACGACCTCTACCGACGAACGGTTTCGGTGTAAGAACCGAAAAAATCTGGCTAAGTAATACGAGGGAAGGGATTTGAGGTCAATCGAGCGGTCACTGCTTGTAAAGCCGCCTAACCGTACAGTCAATTCTCAACACAGTCAATTCTCAACGTCCGACAAGATGATTTATCAGGACTTGACCTTAGAAATCAGGGGACCGGCACCCGCTGTGTCTAAGTATTGAACTGGATAGAAATGCCGTGACACACATGGCAGGGGCGGCATCCGCCCTTACTGAGAACTAGGTGCGCTTGACGCTTTTGCCCAGTGCCATCAGGAAGATTGCACTCTTACCGGCGGCGTGGGGTGAAAAGAAATCGACCACCTCGTCGTCGTAGAAGGTGAGCCCCGTAGCGCCGAGACGCAGGGCGTAGGCGGCCAGATAGAGTTTTCCACCGAGGATTCCGGCTTCGAGCTGAACGGCACGGTATCCGCGGTTCCCGAACCGTTCTAAGATCGGCCCGAGGTCTGCCAGAAAAAAGACGGCAACACTGGCGTCGCCGGGGAGCGGTTGGTCCAAACCCAGGTGTGCGGCCACGCCACGGAAATCACCTTGTTTCAAGAGTTCTAGCTTGTTCTCTTTGCGATGGTAGACATAGGAACCGGGTTGGATTCCGTCCACAGCGTTCACGATCAGATAAATGTCATTCAAGGATGAACCGAACGGAGTCAGAAAGTCCGCGCGAATGCCTCGCGTCGCGCGGTCAAGTATCGTCGAAAACTGTTCCATCGCTAACGATACCCGCGCAAACTGCCGTGTCGATCCGCGCCGGAGGATCACGCTTTCGATGCCGTCGTGGGGAATCTGGTCGTCAGACAGTGGCAAGAGAGAAACGGCTCTGTTGTCTAAAGACGGTCTCGGGGCGACCGGAATACTCCCGCTCCAAGCTGCAACGTCCTCTACAGTCTCAAGCGACGACGCCTGGTGTATTCGGCTCATCTGAGGGTATTGCACCTCGCTCTCTGAAAGAGGAACCGTGTCGAGGTTCAGTGGCGTGACTTCCCTTCGAGACGTTCCGGGAGAAGCGGACGAAAGGCCGAGCGGGATCATCGAAAATGCCACCTCTCGTTCCGTATCGAGGTCTAGCAAACGATTGACCTCAGAATCGACAAAGCCACATGTCACTTGCGCCGGGAGACCGAGAGCATCCGCAACAGCCAACGTGTTCGCAAGGATCGTGCCGTTATCCCAGCCGAAATGACGATACGTTCGGGCCTGATACTTCCAGGCGTTCCGCCAGTAAGTGCCGGTGCAGATGATGGTCACAGGAGCCCGAACCACTGCCGGATTGTTCCCGCTCGCCTGGAACAGCACGCCCCGAAAATCCCCTTCGCGCAGTCGCCGCAGGCCGAAGTCGCCCGGGCCGAACTGGTATACGCCTGCGCTCAACCCCTCAAGATCGCTGCATACGATGTACAACTCGATCTCATAGAGCGCTCCCGTGCAGGACGCGGCGCGGAAGTACTGTGTACCACCCGGGTAATCGACTTTCTTGGTGACGCCTGCTGAAAAGTACAGCAACTGGCCCAGTTGCTTCAGGTTCGGAACAGTTTCGGTTTCCGTATCGAGCTCGGTTGCCGACATTGCCAGGAGAGCGGGGACCTCGGTCCTACCAATCGACGGATCCAGCCGGATCGGCTCCAGTTTGGGATAAATCTTGAACGGAATGGGCTGATTCGAGAAATCTAGCCAGTGAGCGTTGCTCCGGACGCTCGACTGCGAATGTTTTGTTACGTCGTGATATTCCCACGCGGCCTGTGTGTTTCGGTTGGTCACTGATTACCACTATCCTCACAGACAAACCCGGGTCTGTCCAATCGCTTCTAACTGGCAAGCTCACCCGTGCCATAGGTGCCACCCCTGTCACCCCGTCTCTACCCCGGCTATATGTCGAGTTTTGGTCTTTCTATATATGAATATTGAGTGAAGGAGAAAAGCCCTGACTGGGGTGACTGGAGTGGCACTGGCCGGAGCGAACGACGTCTCGCCCCATAGCCTCGATTCTAAGTTGTTGGTTTTAGGGGATGACTCGACGGACTCGGCTGGTTGTGGCCCAGGGTGTGAAATCTCAACGTCCGACAAGATGATTTGTCGGGACTTGAGAATGGTATTTCTCCCAATAGCCGGTTTTACCGCCAAGTGGATTCCATAGTGTAAGGGGCCTAACGGACGGCGGCTAATCCGCGACTCCGATGATCACCAGCAATGCCGCTCGAAGCACGCGGTGCCATGGACAAGGTGTGGAAAACTCCTCCGACGCCTCCCCGGGGTATCGAGAACCCGGTCCTCGGTGCCAAACCGGCTCCCCGGTCGCGAAAAGGAAGCGGCAAGGCGATGGATGGCAAGGTGCATGGGGTCCTGCTTGCCGCCATATCGTCTCCAACCCTTGCTCAATTTCGCGAACACCGCGACATGCTCGGCTGTCAAGGGAAGCCCTCTTGGCGGCGTGTCGGAAAGGAAGCCGCCGCGGGCCTCGGCTCCGAAAGCGAAGTTCGGATCGATCTCCTCGATCCACTTTGCGACGCGCACAAATCTGGTGCGCGAAAGCAGAAGACTGCGGGCCGCGATGGAGAGTAGCTCCATCAAGATCGAGTAGTCGCTTGGAAAGATATGCTCGTCGAGCACGATCTCGTAGTCATCGGGAAAGCGGAATCGAACCCTGTAGTCGACAGCCCGTGGCGTTCCGAACAGGTCTGCCGGATGGTGCGGTGCGACTCCAGGGCCCCAGGTCATTCCTCTGACGAGCACCGGACACATCTACCGTGGGCTGAGACCCATCGCTACTTTCTCTTGTCTCATAGGACCGGGCGTCAGGATCGTCGCGCAAGTCGTAGTCCGCCTTCACGTCATCGTAAGGCGCAAGGAAGGCACCGCTGCCAAGATCGACTCGGCTGTCCATCGTCAATCCGTGGAAGAGAATGATTTCAGTCGCGGAAGGTTTCCGGCCTCGGCCAGGGTCAGGTAACGATGCATCGATTCAGCGGCGCGCTTGCCACTTTCCTTGATCGCGTGCTTTGTCAAGTTGGATACGAGCCGCTTCAAGTCGGCATGAAACGACCCGGTGAACCGGACAAACCCAAGCACCGGATCGCTATCCGGACCGGTCAATCCTCGCTGGACAAGCGGATGTTCCCGAAGGACTGCCGTGGCTTCGATCGGGTCGGAGTCGAACCACAGATGAGAGTCCTCGAATATCTTCCGAACACCGGGATCGTCCTTCGCGCGATACCCGGAGTTCGCGATATTGCTCGAACGAAATTAGTCGCGTGTATCCCGCCGGATCGGGAATCTGGGGTCTCGCCGTGGGCGCGACTGTATCGAGGACGGCGCCTAGCCGTGCGATCCAGTCCTTTTCATCGAAGTCGTGGTGTTTCATGACGGGAGACGTAATTGGTGTGCGGTGAGCTTCAATCGCTACGGTCGGAGTCTACGGTTCAAATGTCTGCGCGGACGATGATATCGAGCGCTGGGCGCGGGGGATCGTCACCATCTGCTGCCTTGGCTGAATCGAGTCTTCTTCCTTAAGGTCGGCTCGCAGTGCGGCGAGGTCGGCTCTCGCAATGAGCGTATCGATACGCGTTAAAAGGAGGACGTTGGCGTCTTGTTCAATGAGAGCGCGTTTCGAGGTAGTGTCCGCGGCCAATGTACGCGTCGCTGGTGTCCTGGGCTGCAAGGCGGGACACTAGCGCTCGAAGAGGCTCCGTGCCACGCCGGATTGCCGGATGATGCTGGACAGCGTGCCAAACGTGAGTTCGGAATGGTCCGGGACCGGAACGGTCGGCGTGGTGCTGCCGGATCGCTGCTGCATCGCGATGTGACTGCCACGCTGTCGAACCGCTGAGAATAGAGGATTCCGTTCAGTTTTCCGATGCGCCATATCCCAGTATCACCGGTCTCCGTTGGCTGTCTGCACCAGAACCCTTTAGAAGTAGTACGTGAGACTTAGGCCCACACCCCAGAGCGTGCTGGCATCGGTCAGAATCTGCCCCGCGACGGGTTCGCTTCCATCGCGGCGCAGATTGGGGGCGTGACTGCGCAGGGGATCCCAGACGATCGCTGTGTCATTCTCGAAGGACCCGCCGCGGACCCAGCGGCCCTTGACGCCCACCGAAAGGTTCTCCGTTAGCGCGTAGTGCACCCCGACGAGCACCTGGTGGCGGACCAGCCGGTCGGACAGGGTGCCATGGAAACTGCTTGTTGTGGCCGCCAAGTTCTGGCGAATCTCGTCCATGTTGGGAAGCCCCTCGCCGGTGGTGATTGCGGTGGGATTTGCGTTCCTGGACCACAGGCTGGCGTAGGTCATCGCGAGCGATCCGATCCCCAGACCCACGCCGACATAGGGCGTGAACCGACTGCGGGTCCGGATGTCCCAATACAGGTTCGCGAACAGTGTGTTCGAGGCCACGCGGCCCAGGTAGTCCGTTGCCGTCTGAAGTTCTTGATTCAGACTGTCGGCAGTGACGCTGCCCGAGCCAGCGCTGAGGCCGGGCACGGCGACGGTCTGGTCGTACGTGGTGGTGCGGTAGAAGTATTCCACCTCCGTCCGCACGTGGCGCCACCGCGGACCAGAATCGCCCGCCCCAAAGCGATACCCCAGCACCCAACTGGTCTGCAGACCCGTAGCTCGGGCGAATCGGTTGACCCAGTCATCCCGGCGATCCGGCCCCGTGCAGTTGTAGGCTTCATACCCCGCCACCTGTGTCACCGTTGCATACTGCGGATTGATGAACTCGTCACACACACTGGCCCGGTCGTTGGACAGCCCGGTCATTCCCAGGGCCGGGACCACGTGCGCGCCCAGCTCGCTCCCCAGATACCAGCCCTGCCCCTGCGCCGGAGCCGGCAAGCCCCATAGCGCCAAGACGAGAAGCCCCAGAATTGATGTCTTTTTCAGAATATACGCTCTTTGCTTCAACGTATGAGTCCTGCTCCCTTGGCGCGCGGCGCTGCGGACTATGCTTGCAGTGTACCACCGGAGGGCATTGTCCATCCACGGCGCGGTACAGATACATCCACGCGCCCTGAATCTTGATCAACGTTTCATCAACCGGCCAGCTCCCACCCACCGAGGTTGCCGAATGGCGCGCAGCCATAGCATTCTGAGGCGGTGCGCAAACCTCTGGAGGGATGGGTAACTGTTCGGGACCGCATAGTAGAGCCCGAGCTGATTCTTTGTGCCGTGCGCTGGTACCTGCGGTACTCGCTGTCGTTCCGCGATGTCGAAAAGCTGCTCAGCGAGCGCGGCCTGAAGGCAGACCACACGACAATCTGGCGCTGGGTCCAGCGCTACGGTCCTGAACTGGAGGAGCGGCTGCGCCGTCATCTCAAGCCAACCAACAGGTCCTGGCGTGTCGATGAGACCTACGTTCGTGTCAAGGGCCGTTGGTGCTACCTCTACCGAGCCGTCGATTCCACCGGAGCCACGATCGACTTCGTGCTCTCGGGGTTGCGCGATGCCGCTACGGCCAAACGCCTGTTCCGTAAGGCGCTGACGGATCCGTCACATCGACAGCTTCGGGTTATCAATACGGACCAAGCACGCTTCTATGGGGCGGCGATTTCAGGAGTGAAGCAGGAAGGAATCCTGCGACGCCGTTGCCGCCACCGGCCGATCCAATACTTGAACAACATCCTGGAGCAGGATCATCGAGCGATCAAAAGACGAGTGAAAGCCAAGCAGGGCTTTCGTGAATTCCACGCGGCGCGGCGAATGATCCAAGGATATGAGGCCATGGTGTGCCACGAGCGCTGAAGGCCGAGAGGCTTTCAAGTGCGTAACTACTCAACTGATGAGGGAGGGCCCCTCGGAACCGGCTTGCAGGAGCGGGTTTCAAACCACCTTCGGCGGCTGCGGTCAAAAGCCGTGGTCGTGAGCGCAGAAGGAAAAGGCCGGGCAATGATCGGGTCAGGTGACAGGCAAGAAGAGGACCGCGAGGGAACCACTGATGAAGTGTCGAAACGTACAGCAGCACCCGTCCGAGAGTGCTGTCCGGTCACCCGGCCGATTGCTACCGTCGTGCGTGCGCGGACGAGCAAATCACACGGACGGGGCGAGCGGAGGCTGTCACCAAGGAAGGCCTGGCCGCACGCTCCCGTTCTGTTTTTGTGGTCGGAGCGCTTGCGCCGTATCTTGACTAAGCGTATCGGATTCCGTTACGTTTAGTCGTGATCAAGAGCTTCGTCGACAAACGCAGTGCAGCCATCTTCGCGGGCCATGCCGTTCATGGCCTGCCAGTGCAGATCCAACGGCGGGCGCGGGCGAAACTCCTGGCGCTCGATGCCGCAGGCCGACTTGACGATCTGAAGGCACCGCCCGGCAATCGGCTTGAGGCGTTGATAGGCGACCGCCGAGGGCAATACAGCATTCGCGTCAACGAACAATGGCGTATCTGTTTCGCTTGGCGCGATGGCGAAGCATGGAAGGTCGAGATCGTTGACTACCATTAAGGAGGTGGAATGAACACAACCATCAAACGTGAGGACATGGACCGAGGAAAGGTTGATTTCTCGGACGTGGTTTCGGGGCGTCGGCTGCCGCTGGTGCATCCCGGCGAGATCCTGCGTGATGAATTTCTATCGCCAATGGATCTCAGCGTGTACCGACTTGCCAAAGCAATCAAGGTTTCGCGCCCCAGGTTGAACGATCTAGTGCTCGGACGCCGCGGCGTCACGACCGACACCGCACTGCGCCTGGGGCGCTATTTTGGGACGACGCCGGAGTTCTGGATCAATCTTCAGACCCGTTACGATCTCGACGTCGCCGAACGCACAGTGCGCGCCAAGATCGAACAGGAGATCGAGCCGTACGTCGTGTGAACAGGAAGATCTGGTCGGTTCGCTAAGCGCGTGAAAAATTCCAATGGCGTCGCCGGCATGGGGCAAACCCTTAAAGTAGGATTTCGCCCCCTGCCGGACTCGACCTCCATATGGCCGGCCAGTACGGCAGGGGCCAAGGTCTGTACCGCTACAAGAGCGCGACGCTGTTGGAAAAGCCTTCGCGTTTACCATATCTCCTACAGAACACTCGAAAAATGAAACTTCCGGAGCGTGGGACCGAAAACTGTGTCCATCTGCTGAGAGCCTTCAACAAAGAAGGCGTCGAGTACCTGCTCTTCGGGAGCATGGCTCGGTCCCACTATCGCTCGCTGGCCAGCGTGGGCGATATGGACGTGCTAATTAATCCCACGCTAGAGAACGCAACAAAGGTGAAGTCTGCCTTAGATGAGGTTGTGTGCCGGATTTATGGTTCCACGCCGAGGTGCATCGTGGAAGACCTAGCCGAACCGGGTAAGCACCTGTGCCTAGTACTACTGTGTTACAAACGGCCTATTTTATGTTAGCATCCGGTCATGAGCGCCAAATCGAAGGCGCCAGGCACTCAGGAAAAACGTTTTGCGGCCTATTTGGAACGCCTGGCGTCGCGAGGGGCGGCCATCCCGCCGATGGGACCCTCCGAGGAGACCACCTTCACCGATCCGCTCACCAGATCCCCGCGCCCGTGGGTCGAAATCGTGAGCACTCCCAGCGGCTCCATGTCCGTGTGGACCGTCAGAGCCCCGTCCTCGGTGACCATCAGATCGCCCGTGAGGTCCACCACCGATGCGGGGGCAATCGGGTTGCCCTCGGTGTCGTAGAAATAAATAGCGGGACGACTTGGCAGGATGGCCGTATGAAAGGGAGTGAGGGGAGGACCGCTCTGCCGGGTCTCCAGGTTCACGAACACCAGATCGGTGATCCAGGTCCCGTTGGCGAAATGCGCAAAGTCCAGAGTGGTCGCCTCGGCCCGGCCCCGGTTCACCTCCACGACCGGCAGCGTGGTGAAGATACCCCTGGCGGCATCCATCTCCGCCGCAATTGCGGTGAACCGTCCCTCCCCGGGCGCGGTGCAGCGCACCGACCCTGTGAAGTCGGACGTATCGGTCGCGGTGAACGCATCTTCGATGAACCAGGCCGTCTGCCCGTTGGCCTCCAGGGGAATCGCCACCTCTTCGAGCGCGACGCCCCCGCTCATCAATTGGCAGTTCACCCCCATCGCTTCCGCTCCCAGGTTGTGGATGGCCGCCGCCGTGCGGATGCCTCCCGCCTGCCGGCGGGCCGGGAAGAGGGCATCCTGGACGGGTGAACTGGCCCCCACCCCGGCGACCCCGAGGTCGGGGATGTCAAAGCGTAGGCCCCCGCCGATCGGCCCGTCCGCAACTACTTTCACCGATCCGCTCACCATCTCCCCTCGCCCGTGGGTTGAAATCGTGAGTTCGCCCAGCGGCTCCATCTCCGTCTGGACCGTCAGGCTGCCGTCTTCGGTGACCATCAGATCGCCCGTGATGTCCACCACCGCTTCGGGATCCATGAGATGGCCTTCCGGGTCGTAGAAGTAGAGGACGGGACGGATCGGCGCGGCACCCGCATTCACCAGCACCAGATCGGACGTGATCAGGCCGCCATTGGTGAAATGCGTAAAGTCCAGAGCCACCGGCATCCTCGGCGTCGCCTCCACCGGGTCCGAAGAAGGCTGGCTCCTGCCGATGCGGTTCACCGCCCGTACCTGGAAGGTGTAGATCGTATCGTTGTCGAGCCCGGTGACCGTATGGGTGGTGTCGGTGGAGCCAATCGATATCCAGCGTCCCTTCCCGTCGATCCGGTACTCGTAATCGGTGATCGCGGACCCGCCATCGTCCTCCGGCGCGTCCCAGGTCAGCGTTACCGCCGCATCTGCGGCCTCCGCTATTAGGTGTGTGGGCGCGTCCGGCACCGTTTGGCGCGGCCCGCCACCACCGCCACCTCCACCTCCACCGCCGCTGCCGCCTCCACCCCCACCGCTGCTGCCTCCTCCTCCGGAGCCCCCGGCACCGCCGCCTTCTCCTGTGTCCGCGCCCACGGCACCAACGCCGGTGCTGAAGACCCAGGGGCGGGCCTGCTTGATCGCCAGGATATTCTCGCTGGTGATCTTGAACTCGATTTCCATGTCGAACGGTTCCCCGGGCGCGGGGTTGTACAGCCCTGCGAAGTGGTCATCGATTACCGTGAGGCTGCCGCCCAACTGAGCCATCTGAGCGCCGCTCATGATGAGTTCCCCGGGCGGCAGTTGGTTGGAGGTGCCAAGGACGACCAATCTTCCAAGCGGACGCAACAGAATTTCTTCCGGCACCGAAAGCGCATCCGGATTGGTGACCAGATCCTCGCCGACCTGCGTGTTGACGTAGTACGACCCTTCTCCGCCCGAGACGGGATCGAAGGAGACGGCGACGCCGTTGGCCAATTCGTCCTGGTAGCTGGGATGCACCAGCACCCCCATCGCTGCCGCCGTGTGGTCGATGCGATGGAAGTCGCGTTCGATGAAGGCGCGGAAGTTCCACAGGCTGGCGTACACCTCTTTGAGGGACTTGGCGAGATCCTCCTCGTCTTCATCGGGCCTCTGCGACTTGGAGCCGTAGAGGCCCGCGCCGTTGAACCCCGGCAGGTCCTCGTTGTTGGTGCTGGACCGGTAGCGACGGTTGATCCCCTCGGGAAACCCCTCGTTCATTTCGGTCAGCGCCGCGATGATCCACTCGGGCGTCTCGGCGTCCTTGATGTCGTCGCGCAGATCATCGAGCATGTCATCCTGGGTTTCGAAGTCCGACTGGAAATCGGTGTCGGCCAGCATCTCCTCGATGTCGTCATCGAACCCGTTGGCCTTCATGAACTCGTCGTAGAAATAGAACGGGATCGCGAACCCGTCGGGCACGGTCCCGGCTGGAAATCCCAGCGTCCCCAGCACGGCTACGTTGGCCGCCTTGACGCCGAACGCGGTCCAGTCCTCGAAGCCGATCTCACTGAGGGGAGTGATCGTGGTGACCGAGAGGTCGCGTTGCGGGGTCTGCTCCAGGGCGGGCCGGGAAGACGCGTAGTGGTCGTCCACTTCGGCGCGGGTGGCTGCGCGCAGGGTCCATCCGTTCTCGGTCACCTCGTAGTGGACGTAGCCATCGAGGAGAGAGGCGATGGAGGTCTCGTCGAGGGGGTTGGGACGGTCCTCCAGGTCCATGACCCGCAGGAAGCCGTACCCTTCCCCCGTGTTCAAGGCCAGAAAGTCGGTATCGGGGAGAACGTCCTCGTCGAAGACCAGGTTGAGTCGGGACTCCCTGTACGCAGGCAAGTCGGTCTGGGAGTACGGGAGCGTAATGTTTTTGGTATGTGGAAGGCCAGGCTGTCGTCGAGCAGCGGCATGCTGGCGGCGAGCACCGTATAGGCACGCGCCGCAAGGCCGAAGGGAGCATCCCGATCCTGGAAATGGTAGACCCCCGAACTGCCATCGGGCGCCACCAGATCCGGGTCATAGATGATCGTTTCCATGACCAGGCCCTTGCTCCACTCCAGGTTGATGGCCCGCCGGAATCCCTCGTGGCTTGGCCATACCCCAGTGTTCATGAAGTACACACCCGGTCGTGCGGTGTTCATGCCGAACAAAAGGAACTGGAGATGCAACTCGCCCCGGAATAGCTGGGAGAGCTCCTCGAACGTCGCCCGATCGGGAACGGCCACGGCGATGTCGTTGATCTCGAGGGCGGCGGGGTTCACCGGGTTCATGCCCGGCGCGTCGGCGAGGTACTTCTCCACCCGGTAGCGCTCCTTGGGAACCGCCGCCACGTTCTCGGCAAGGGTGGTCGTGCCCGCTTCGCCCCGCTTCACCAACACCGGAATCTCGACGCTGGTGTCCGCGGCCAACTCGTGCCGGACATAAAGCACGAAGTAGTCCGCAGTCGTGGACGTGACCACGATGGGAACTGCCGTAACCTCTACCGCCGCCGGCGTTGGGTTATAGCCGCCGCCTGAGCACGACTCAGGGTCGTTGTTTACGACGAACGTGTTGTGGTTCGTATCATTCGGTCCGGGATGCGTCATTTCTTCGCCGTTGCCGAGGCAGCCCCAGATGCCTTGCTGACCGGAAACGGTCAGCGTCACCGTCCCGGTCAGGCCTTCGAGGTCGCCGCCGGACAGGGTCGCATCCCATTGCTGGCTGCACCCCTCCTCGTCCAACTCAAGTGGTTCCAGTGCAAGCGCCGCCGTCGTGCCAGACACCACAAAGTCCGCCGGGTCCACATTCGTCACAGGCTCGGTGAAGGTGAGCAGCCAAGTGAGCGTGTCGGCGCCGGTGTGCTCGCTGGCCGGGGCCTTCCGCAAGATCGTTTGAAAATTCGGCGAGGCATGCACGGCGGGAACCGCAGTCATCACGAACAGGACTGCGGCAAAAGCAGACGCTGCAAGCCGGGATGCGCGATGAAAATCAGTGGTGGCGAGGCGAAACATCCGGTCATCGAGGCGAGTCCGCCCGTAACGGAGCCAGGGCTTTTCATTGAACGTTTCGGCGCTTGAATGTGCGTGCATCCGCGATGGTGAACCGGAAACACTCACCGGCCGCCGGACCGGGAGTGCCCCGAGGAGGGCGAGGGGACCGTGCAGTCGGCTCCCGACTCGTCCTTGGCGTTCGTTTCGTCGTCCCACGATCCGTCGTAGAAGTCCTCGTAGTTGTCGGCGACCTTGTTGCCGCTGAGCCAGTAGATGGGCACGCCCTTGTCGGAGCTAGTGAAGGTGGTCCTGGTGTTGTCGCGGGCGTCAGTGGACGCCGTGCTGGCGAGGACCGTGAACTGGGTGCTGTAGTCCTGGATGTCGTCGTGGCCGGAGCCGACGGCGGTCCGGACGAAGTTGTTGTAGTTGTCGATGTTGCCGCTGGTGCCGGCGCGCCTGGTGGAAGTGACGAAAATCAGGCGGAACTTGTCGCCGGGGCCGAGTCCGGAGGGAATGAGACTCCAGTCGCTGGGAACGCCGACCTGGGCGGAGGCGAGGCCGGACAGGGCGAGCAGGGCGGTGAGGGCGAGCCGGCTGGGCCGTGCGCGGCGCGGCGCAGGGCGGCTTATGATAGCCAAGCCAAAACGCCCGTTGGATGCCACGCCCTTTCCCGCCATTTGCCTTTACTTTGCAGCCGACCCGCGATGCTGTCCCACGGCCCGAACGAACAGACGCTAAGGTCAAGAAATCCACATGGTTTGTTAATGATATCACTACGGGTTGTATGGATCGGGTTGTCGCTACTCCACGTCGATGCCAATCGTTCCGCACCCGCGGCCAGACTGTCGGCCCGCTATAGACATGGCGGACCGTGTGCCATCGTCAAGCGATACATTTAACTCACAACGGTAAGCCACCGCCTCTGGCGGTGAGACTCGAAGAGGTTCGACCATCCCGTCGTGCAGTTCGGTAGACGGTCTCCATCAACGAACCACCACGTGCGAATTGAGGGAGACCGTCATTGGCGAATGACAGTGCCAGTCCCACGACGGATTGTATCGCATCGGTCGTGTCACTCGGCGTCCACGTCATCGGGCGAAAGCGACAGGTGGATTGTGATGGCCAGAAGGCTGGAAGCAAGGATGCCCTTATAGGCCCCCTCGGGGGCCTTCGTCATACCGCCCGCTCAGCGGGCGGTACCTGATTGCCCCTATGCGTCGTTAGTCTGAATGCTTCGCATAGTCGGCAGCTATCGGGAGGTCGTTCCAATCGGTGTGTAAAAAGAGAAGGCGGTGTACGCTTTCGGTGAATTCGAAACCGTAAGCAATCCCGGCAGCAATCGGGAGAAAGGTACACCACCCATGAAGAAGAAGAACATACCGGCATCAGTGGCGTCAACGAACGCGTATGAAGGTTTGGAGGACTGGGCGCGATCCCGGGTCCAAGTCTGGCTACAGGAGCTGCTCGAGGACGAAGTCACTCAATTTCTGGGTCGGGAAAAGTCGGAGCGGAGTCCGAATCGACGAGGATACCGGAACGGTCACGGGAAACCGCGACGCTTCGCAATGATGAATGGTACGATGGAGGTTCGACGACCTCGGGTTCGAAACACCGCCGAGCGGTTCGAGAGTCAGATCCTGCCGTATTTTCGACGGAAATCGAAACAGCTGGGCGAGCTACTTCCCGATCTCTACCTCCACGGTCTGGCCACAGGGGACTTCGAGCAGGCCATGCGCGGACTGCTTGGCGCTGGCGCTCCGTTGTCGCGAGCATCGATCCAACGACTGAAATCGACCTGGCAGTTGGAGTATGACGAGTGGGTCCAGCAGGACCTGTCCGGCCTCGAGGTCGTGTACCAGTGGGCAGACGGCTTGTACGTGAAAGCGGGGATCGCGAAAGAGCGAGCGGCATTGCTGGTGATCATCGGAGCCTTGTCAGACGGGCGCAAAGTGCTGTTGGCCTGTGAGAGCGGGCAGCGGGAATGAGGACGGAGCCCTGGATCCTCCTTTCGGTGCGACGCAGATGGGCCTGATTTACGTGAATCCTGAGGGCCCGGGCGGCAACCCGGATCCGCAGGCGGCCGCTGACGCCATACGTGAGGCTTTCGGTCGCATGGCGATGAATGATGAAGAGACGGCTGCGCTGATTGCGGGTGGCCATACCTTCGGTAAAGCCCATGGCGCCGCTGATCCGTCCCAGTACGTAGGTGTTGAGCCCGAGGCTGGCAATATCGAAGCACAAGGACTGGGCTGGCAAAACAGCTACGGCAGTGGCAATGGCGCCGACACGATCACCAGTGGCCTGGAAGGTGCGTGGACGATCAACCCCGCAGCCTGGACCCATAACTACCTTGAAAATTTGTACGCCTATGAGTGGGTGCAGACTCGAAGCCCTGCCGGTGCAATCCAGTGGGAACCCGCTGGCGGTACTGCATCGAATTTAGTGCCGGATGCCCGCGATCCGTCCGAACGGCATGCGCCAATGATGTTGACCACCGACCTTGCACTGAAGGTGGACCCGGCCTATCGTGAGATCACTTCGCGCTGGCTCGAGAACCCGGAAGAGTTCGAAGACGCTTTCGCCCGGGTCTGGTTCAAGCTGACTCACCGCGACATGGGTCCGGCGTCGCGTTACCTCGGTGATCTGGTGCCTGACCAGGAATTCCTATGGCAAGACCCCATTCCTGAAGTTGATCACACCGTGATCAATGCACAGGATGCGGCCGAGCTGAAAGCTGAGATTCTTGACTCCAGTTTGTCTGCCGCTGAATTAGTGAGGGCCGCCTGGGCCTCAGCATCCACTTTCCGCGGGACCGATATGCGCGGTGGCGCCAACGGCGGCCGTATTCGTCTCGTGCCCCAGAATGATTGGGTTGCAAACGATCCGGCTGAACTGGGCCGCGTGTTGGAGGCCCTGGAGGAGATCCAGAGTGATTTCAACAGCGCGCAATCAGGCGACAAGCGAATCTCTCTTGCCGACCTGATCGTTCTCGGCGGTGCTGCAGCCATTGAGCAAGCGGCTGCAAGGGCCGGGGTCGACGTGGATGTGCCCTTTGTACCTGGTCGCATGGACGCCTCCGAGGAGCAGACCGATGTGGACTCCTTTGCTCTGATTGAGCCGACCGCGGATGGGTTCCGCAACTACTTTGCGAGCGTTAACCCCCGATCTCCGGTGGAAATGCTGGTGGAGAAGGCGGCTCTGCTGAACCTGACAATTCCTGAAATGGCGGCCCTTGTCGGCGGCATGCGAGCTATGGATGCCAATGCTGGAGGCTCGGCTCACGGCGTGTTCACAGACCGTCCTGGCACACTGAGCAACGACTTCTTTGTCAACCTGATCGACATGTCAACCCAGTGGACCGAGTCATCCACCGAGGGCATTTACGAGGGTTCTGATCGCGCCACCGGCGAGCTCAAGTGGACAGCTACTCCAGTTGACTTGATCTTTGGTTCTAATTCTGAGCTGCGCGCTGTTGCTGAGTTCTATGCCGCGGACGACGCGCAGGAAGAGTTCGTGCATGACTTCGTTGAGGCATGGACGAAGGTGATGACCCTGGACCGCTTCGATCTGAAATCGTAGTGGTAAGATCTTAGCGAGAGTAAGTGCTTCAGGGCCGCTGAAAAGCAGCTCACATTGGGCGCCGGGTCAGGAAATAACATGGTGCAATTAATCCCATGTTCATCAACGGCTTGACTTCCCACTCCTAAAGGCACTGGTGAAGCCTCTATGGCCCGGCTCTGAGGGCATACTCGCGCACAAGCATGTCGGCCGGAAGGTTCCATTCAGCCGACAAGGCCGGATCATTGGCAGGGTTAGCGGACAGCAACGGTTGAGCACCTCCGAGGCATGAGACTGGGATCCGATCAGGACGCCGAGGTCCTTTTGCCGGAGGGTGCAGGCCTCCATTGAGCATGTCAGGTTGATGTATGGTCTAGTTGGCAGTAATCTCGAGCTGCTGAAAGCCCGGTTTTTCGCACTCAGTGTTTGAATGCATAGGTGCCGGGCATTTCAGATGACAGAAACCCTCCCGACGTGTTTAAAAGAGCCGAGACGGGTGAATGGACACCCGCTCAGAAAACACAACGGGAGGGCAAATGAACGTGAATCACTATATCGGATTCGATATCCACAAGAAAACGATTAGCTACTGTGTGAAACAGAATGACGGAAAGATTACGGAGGAAGGAGTGATTGCAGCAACCCGTCGGAAGCTTGAGGACTGGGCTGTCGAACGCCGGGAGCCGTGGGTGGGAGCCATGGAAGCGACCATGTTCACCGGATGGGTCTATGACACGCTGAAACCCTGGGCGATGGAGTTGAAAGTCGCACATCCACCGATGCTGAAGGCCATAGCGGCATCCAAGAAAAAGAACGATCGGGTCGATGCGAGAAAGATCGCCGATCTGCTGCGATGCGATCTACTGCCGGAATGCTATATCGCCCTGACTGAGATCCGGGAGCTGAGACGAATGTTGCGGTACCGGAATCTGGTTGTGACCGAAGCGGTGCGGATGAAGAACCGGATTGCAGGACTACTAATGGAAACCGGTACTGAATACAACAAGCAACGGTTGCACGGAGGGCGGTACTTCTCCGAACTGCTAGCGAACCTGGAGGAAGTTCCCGAATGGGGTCATCGCAAGGTTTGTACGTAGAATTACTCTAAGGGACCGAAAAGCCTCGGTTTCGACTTCAACGCACCGACCTTGCAATCCTGTACGTTGCCCTGCCAATACCTAGCTGTTTTGCGATTCGAGCGGGAGACAATCCGGCCTCGATGAGTTTCTGGGCGGCGGAAACCGTCTCCGGGTCCAGCGGCGGTCGACCTGGTGTTCGCCCGCGTTTCCTGGCCGCGGCGATGCCGTCGCGGGTGCGCTCGGAGATGAGCCGGCGTTCGAAGTGCGCGATGGAGCCGAAGACGTGGAACACGAGTTCACCGGCCGCGGAGGAGGTGTCGAGACGCTCCTCGAGGCTGACCAGGTGGATGCCCCGGGTCTTGAGATCGTCGACGATTTCGAGCAGTTCCCTGAGTGAGCGTCCGAGTCGGTCGAGGCGAATGATGCAGAGGCGGTCACCGGGTCGGGCGTGATCGATGAGCTCGGCGAGGGCCGGGCGGTCGAAGCGCTGACCCGAGACGATGTCGGTGAAGACGCGAATGGCGCCCGCCTCAATGAGCCGGTCGCGCTGGGCGTCGGGATTCTGGTCGTGGGTCGAGACGCGAGCGTAGCCCAGGGTGTCGCCCAGGCGGGCCACCGTCTCAATATCGTTCGATTCTAGCCCGCATGTTTCACCAGTCCGGCGATCAGGGGGATTTGGGCAGTAAGAATCGGATTCGGGAGGATCTGGGTTCGAATTGGGCATGTGTGGCGTGACTCGGCGGTGTCGACAAGCGGGAGTTGCTGCGTTTTCGGGTTCAGAAGAGGGTGACGAAACGCACTGAGACAAACCTCGGCGGAGCCGAAAAGAGCGAGTCGATTTTGGCGCAGGGGATCGGGTCGGTTCTCAGCAGCGCAGAGGAAGCGCCTGCAGGTTTCGATGGACGAGGGCAAAGACCTCGGCGTAGGGATAGGCTTCCGACATGGAGATCCAGATGTTGCGAACCGTCAGACGGACTTGAGCTCCGATCTTGAGGAGCTTCAAGCGGATCGTCTGGCACTGAGCGCGGGCCAGATCGGTATTCTTCAGTCCCAGACGGCGTAACGCGTGCAGGAGCATGTAGGCGGCCGAGGACAGATAGAGCCGGAGTTGATTGGCGCGCATGGTTGCCGCGCTGGTCCGGTCGGCGAATAGATCCAACTGCTGTTCCTTGATGCGATTTTCCATGTCGCCCCGCGCACAGTAAAAGTCTTCATAGAGGGCGCGGGCGTCCAGGCGTTCCGGCGACAGTGAGGTCACAACGAATCGAGGATTGGCGCCTTTCTCCAGGAACTCGGCCTTGCCGATGACGCGTCGGGTGCAGGTCCAGCTCTTCCGAGTGCGATACCGGAAATCGTTAAACACCCGCGCCGGTTTCCCGGTGTCGTTAAACTCGGCTTCGGCCTGACTCATCGATTCAGCGATCTCGCGCTTGAGCCGATCGTTCTTGGCCAGACCCACCACGTAATCGACCTGGTGGGCCTCGCACCAACTCAGCAATTCATCCCGGCAAAAGCCCGAGTCGGCCCGGATGATAATCGACACCTCCGGCCAGCTCTGCCGGATCTGGCCGATGATGCGGTTCAATTCCTCGACGGCGCCGTCCGCACCGTCGACATTGGAGCACCGCAACCGGGCGCATAGCAGATGCTCTCCCGAAAAGATGTAGAGCGGCAGATAACAGTAGTTGCCGTAGTAGCCGTGAAAGAACCGTCCTTCCTGATGGCCATGGATCGGATCATCGGTCGCATCCAGGTCCAGAACAATCTCCTCGGGCGCCGATCCGTGAGCCGCCACAAATGCATCCACCATCCAGCGGTCGATCTTGTCCGGGTCCATGGCAATCTTCTTGTACCGCTCCTTCCCATCGACTTGCTCCCCGGTCAGTTCCAACCGGTTCAGCGTACACTTGCCCGCCAACGCTTTTCCCCGGTCTCGGGCCTGCCGCCGCTTCTCCCCAGTGGATCGGCCTTATCCACCGCCACGGCCAGCATCGGATCGGTCCGCAGTTGGTCATGATCGTTCAGATCCTCGTAGCCCAGACAGAGTCCGTAGACGCGCTGCCCCAATAACTCGCTCACCGTGTGTTCGATCAACCTCGCGTCCCGGTAATCCCTGAAACACTCGGCCAGTCCGGCGATCAGACCCGTTCGCTTTTCCACTTCCCTCAACAGCAGAACCCCAGCGTCGGAGGTGATCTTTCCGCCGTCAAAACGCGCCTTCACTTTTCGTTGAAGAAGTCCGTGAAATTCGAACGTCGTTTGGTTACACTCTGTTCTCATAAGGGCCGTCTCCGTTTGGCTTGTTAAACGTTTATTTCAAAACGCTTTATGCCAGACAGGGCGGCCTTTTCTGGTCCTATCGGTGAAATATGCGGGCTAGATGACTTCCGAGGGTTCTGTGGTCTGTTGGGGCCGAAAGAACCAACCGAGCGAAAACATCACAAGCGCTGAAATCAGAGCGGCGACGGCGGCTGCATAAAAGAGCTGCTCACTCGACCACTGCCTGGCCATCAACTGCCCTCCCATGACGGGGCCGACGATCGCACCGATCCGGCCAATTCCCAGACACCAGCCGACACCGGTCGAGCGCATGTACGTCGGATAATACGTGGCAGCCATCGCGTTCAGTCCGGGCTGGCCTCCAACAACGCACCATCCGGCGATGAACACGATCGTTGTCAGAAGAGGAACCGCAAGCAAGACGGACTGAGTTCCGATCAACGCTATGCTGACCGTCGCGATCGCAAATGTCACCGTGAGAACCGGCGTGAAATCGTATCTGGCGATCAACCACGCAAGGACGAACGGCCCCGCCACACCGCCTCCCTGCAATATTGTTCCAACGAGAACCGCCGTCTGCGTCGAATGTCCGGCGTCGCTGAGCACCGTGGGTAACCACCCGGCAAGGAAAAACAGATTCAGAAGGTTCATGAAGTTGACGACCCATAACATGAGAGTCACCGTTTCCCCGGCCTCCGGTGAAGAGATGGCGCAAGGGAACGCCGCCTCTCTTCTCTTCGGCAACGATGTAATGCGTATCCGGGTTTGCGGTCACCGTCGGGTCTATACGTTTGATCGATCGAGAGACCTGTTCCGAGCGGTTGCCTCTCATGGCCAGGAACGGCACCGACTCGGGCAGCCAGAAAAACATCGCCAGAGCAATCAGCAGGGGTACAATGCCGCCCACGTAAAAAACAGCCCGCCAACCGAAAGCGGGTATCAGCGCGGCAGATACGAAGCCCCCGATGACGGCGCCCACCGTGAATCCGACAGTGATACACATGATCAAAGTGATTCGGTGTTTGGTAGGACTGTACTCGCCGATCAGTGCGGTCGCGTTCGGAATCGTCGATCCGATGCCGATACCGGCGAGGAAACGGAGCAACAGCAACTGCTCGACGGACGTAGCCCCAGCCGTGAGGATCGTGAACAGAGCAAAGATGAGCGCGGATAGAATAAGTATTGGACGACGACCGAACCGGCCCCCAGCATCGTGAAAAGAAGAGAACCGACGAGAACGCCAAAATTGGCCGAACCCAAGATCGCACCCATCTGCCCGGTCTCGATACCCAACTCGGGAATAAGAACCGGCGCGACGTAGCCCATCGACTGCAGATCGAAGCCGGCCATTATCAGACCGAGGGCGCAGAGAACAAAGACGCCAACCTGGAAGCGGCCGACCTGACTGTTGTCGATCAGGTCGGAGATATTCATCTTTTGAACACTGTCCATTTTCATCAGGTCCGTGGCGGCCTGTGGGAAAAACGGGCCGATGGTACCACGCGGTTTTGCGGATCATCGATGAATCACTCCAGTCTGTGGGGTAAAATAATCAGGAACGTTTTCGTTTTGGAGTTCTGTATGAAACGCGGGCTGCAACTTACGTTGGTTCTGTCCCTCGTGCTGGCAACACCTTCCGCGCTGCTCGCCCAACAGGGGCGCACTTCCGGGGGCCGGGGCGGTGGCGGTCCATCCCCGAGAACACCGTCAATCCAGGGGCAGGTCATCTCAGATGGGGGTCGTATTGAGCATCCGATCGAAGTCCGGCTTGTAGGATCCGGCGGTCAGATATATGACATGGCATTCACAGATGGTGCCGGGAATTTTGTCTTCAGCGACATCCGGGCCAGTTCCTTCCACTATGTCATTGTGAATGAGCCGGGATGGCAGCCCCTCAGGCAGCGGCTATCTTTAGGACAGACCGGTCCGACAGGGAGGATGCCAATCGTCGTAATTCTGCGGCCGGGGATTCCAGAAGCCGAAGAAGTGGGTGATTCCACTCCCATCGATCTTTCGGAATTGTCCAGAAACATTTCCCTCGAAGCGGTCGAGGCTTTCGAGAAAGCTGCCGAGGATTCGCAGAACGGAGACTACGAAGGAGCGGCCGAGCATCTGGAGGAAGCGGTAGAAATAGCGCCCGATTACTACGAGGCGCAGTACGCCCTGGGAGTGGAGTATTTGCGACTCGATCGCAGGGACGACGCGATCAAGCGATTTGAAATCGCCGGGGATCTCAACCCGAACGATGCCGACCCGTTGATCAGTCTGGGTACCGTTTACCTCCAGGACGGTGATCTCGCACTTGACCGAGACCAGCTGGACCTGGCCCGGGCAAATCTCGAAATAGCGCTCGGGCACCTCGAAGACGCCGTCCAAAGAAACAGCTTGTCTGCGTCCGGACAGTACTATCTGGGGATTGCGCTCTACCGGACGGGCTCGAACGCTCTTGCTATAACGCGGTTTGACCGGGCGCTGGTGCTGGATGAAGAACTGCACGGTGCACGGCTCATGCTTTCCGACCTTTACGTGGCCCAGCGCAACTTTACGGCGGCCCTGGATCATCTCTCCACCTACCTGATCGAATATCCGGAGAGCCCCCAGCGCGAAGCCGTCGAACGGATGAAGGCAGACATCGAACAACGATTGTCCAGGCAGTAGCCCTTCTCTCCAGACACGGTGATTCGGATGAATAGTCCGGCTTCCTTGACCGAAAAATCCTATGAGTTAACATATCGGTGCATAAACACAAGCATCTACAAACCCGATCACTGTGAGGCTTGAATGACGTTGAAGACAGGATTCCCCTTACTTCTATGCCTGATTCTATTGGCTCCGATATCCGTGACGGCCCAGCAGAATCCTCGTTTTCCGGATGAAGAACCGGATCTTGACGAGGACATCCTGTCCTCGTTCGAGTCCGACGGAACAACCATCCAGGGCCAGGTCCTCGCAGACAACCCGAGCCGACTCAATCACCCCATCGCCGTTCAGTTGGAAAGCCTGGGGGCTATCCGCGACACGGTGTTTACCGATGGCAACGGGAACTTCACCTTCGACAACATCCAGCCAACGGGTGTGCCCTATATCGTGATCGAAGAACCAGGATTCAAGCCGCTCCGGGAACGGGTGGACCTGGGTCCAGCATCTCCCACCATTTCGGGCCTGTCGCTCGTCTATATTCTGGAACAGTCAGACCCGGAGGAAGACGATCCGCCCGATGATCCCGGTACGGTTGACTTGACCCGACTGGGCCGTTCCTGACGAAGCGATCGAAGCGATTCAGAGGGCAGCGGGTGCGTCCCAGAACGGCGACTTCGAGGGTGCAGCGGAGTTGCTGGAGGAGGCTATAGAAATCGCCCCCGATTTCTATGAAGCCCAGAATGCGCTGGGCGTTGAGTACCAGAAGCTGGGACGGCTCGACGAAGCAAAGAACCAGTTTGAAATAGCACTGGCACTGAACACGAACGCGGCCGAACCCGTCCTCAGTCTGGGCGTTCTCTATCTTCAGGACAGTGACATTCAGACCGCGGCGAGCAAACCTGATGAAGCTCTGGAAAGTCTCGAAAAGTCCTATGAGTATCTGGAGGAAGCCGTCGCGCGGGACGCTGGGTCGGCGCTCGGGCAGTACTATTTCGGGGCCGTACTGTACAGAACCGGCGACAACACCGCAGCCCGGGATCATCTCGCCCGTGCTCTGGAACTCGACGGACAGCTGTCCGCAGTACGTCTCATGCTCTTCAACGTGGACATGGCCGAGCGTGACTACAACGCGGCCCTCGCTCAACTCACCCGTTACCTTGAGGAGTATCCGGAAAGCCCTCAACGTGAAGCCGTCGAACGCATGAGGGCGGATCTCGAAGGGCAGTTGTCGGGGCGTTAGTGCTTCGATAAAAACAGGCGGCGACGAGTACGAAAACCGGGGAGGTTTCGTGTCAGCGAGAATAGTAGTCTGAGACTCTACCTCTCGGAATACCTGGACAGTCCGCAGCGCGAAGCCGTATAGGGAATGAAAGCGAATATCGAGCGGGTGCTATCGGAACAATAATTGGTCAGTCGAAACTTGACAGCCGTATTTCTGGGCACTTAATCTGTGGGTTGGAGAACTCGTACTGGAGGAACGAAAGCGACATGCCTATTGAAGGAAGAGCGATTATGAGGATGGCTTCGATCTTGCTGGTTTTATCACTGTTGGTCTTGCCTGTGACACTAGAAGCACAACGGGGAGGCCGCGGGGGCGGCGGGCGCGGGGGCTTTGGCGGACAGGGACGAGGACAGAGAGGACCTGAGAACGTACTCCTCCCCAGGGCGGAGTCCGCGGCAGAGTTCCGGGCCGCGGAAGCGATCGATGCGGAAGAAAGCCTCCTCAACCGTCTGACCATGTCGGACGCCTTCATGACCGAGTACCCGGAAAGCGAACTGACGCATCAGATCCTGCTCGTTCGACTGCAAACCTACGTCGCCCTGGAAAACAACCAGGGTATCCTGGCCTCTGGCGATGCCTATGCAAACCGAGAGAACGCATTTTTCGACAGCAAGGTTGCCTCGATCGAGGATCCGGAAGAGCTGGAGGGTTATCCGCAGTTCCGGATCGACCATTTCAACAACCTGACTTTCGCTTATCAATCCATGATGAACGCAAGCAGCGGCTTAGGACGGGCCGATGACACGGCCCTGTACGGCGACCTTGCGTTTGATGCCGCAAACGAAACATGGACCAACCAGATGCAGGCCATGGAGGAGGGCAGCCCGGAATACCAGGAAGCCGATCAGCGTCAGCTTCAGGCTCGGAACTTCTTCCTGCAGACCGTCATGTCAGCCTATCAGAACGCCAATGATGCGGAGAAGACGATCGAGTATGCGGAGCGGTCGCTGAGATTGGACCCGCAGAACCTGGCGACGCTGCTGACCATTTCCTCAGTCATGGCAGAACGGCCGCCGGAAGACGAAAGCGAGCACGAGGATCATTTCGATTCGGCTGAGGAATACGCGGAAGAGGCGCTCGAGGTTCTCGAAAACTTCCTGGATGCCGCGGGAGGACAGATCGGAGCCGACCAAAGAGCTAACCTCCTGTCCGGTGCCTATTTCACCCTGGGCACCGTGTTCTTGAACCAGGAGGAATGGGGAGACGCTCAGGACTCATTCGAGGACTCTCTTGAACTGGTTCCCACCGACGCTGTCGCGCATCTGCGCCTGGGTATGGCCTACGCGCGGGACGAGGAGGCCGAAGACGCGATGGAGTCCCTGGCCCGGTCGGTCTATCTGAACGGCCCCGAACAAGCCCGCGAGATGCTTGAACAGATCTATGAGACTCGCAACGACGACCTGACTGGTCTGGATGCCTTTGTTCAGAGCCAGGGAGAAGAGATCGGACGGTAGTGTCCTGATTCAAGCAAGAAGAAGAGCCCGGCGCGCGGTGCCGGGCTTTTTTTGTGCGTTAACGGCCTTTTCCCCACAGTGACGCCTCCACTTGCAGCCCTCGCTCAAGCGGCCATCCTGACCGAGCGAGGTTCGCCGCCCGCAGCCTCCTGACTGCGGGCCCTTTCTGTTCTTGTGACGTAACGTTCTGGCTTCCTCAAGAGGGCTTGCGATCATCCTGACAGCGTGGGGGGGACCGGACCGGCGGTTGAGTTCCCAGAAAACGCGGAATCGAGAAACGGTTCGTGCACTCTCCACAGTTCCGGGTATCAGGGGGACGGTGGGGGCCCGACGCTAAGGTATGCAAAGGTTGGCGTGGGTGAGCGACGAGGGATGGCTGTCGTAGAAAACGAAAACCTGGTAACAGTACCGAAAACGGCGTCAACGGCACCGCGTCGTCGCCCCCCACGGGCCTTTTATCGCTTCTCAGGTGGCACTTGTCAAGCCTGTTTCAGGGCCTCTAAAAAGCTGCAATTGCTGCAAAATCGTAAAGCTAAGAAAGGACAAGTAGTACCGACCAAAAAAACCCGAGAATCACTCCCGAGCCCCTGCCTCTAGGAGGATGTCAGCTATCCTGGTGTGGCCGAGTGACTCGGCAAGCATCAGCGCCGTTCTCCCCTGCTCATCCCGGACATTCAGGTCCGCTCCCGCATCGATCAGGAACTGAACCTTGTCGTCGTCGACGCCGAGCGCCGCAGCCATCAAGGCCGTGGATCCATTCTCGTCCCTCGCGTTGGGATCTGCCCCGGCCAGGATCAATGCCTCCACAGCACTTCGGTCACCCCGGTAGGCGACCATCAATGAAGTGCGTCCCTGGTTGTCCCGGGAGTCCACGTCGGCCCCCCTCGCCAGGAGCAGCCGCGCCTTGTCGGTCAGACCACCAAAGGCTGCCGACATCAGGGCAGTCCACCCAAAGGTGTTCCGGACATTGACACGGGCAGCGGCCTCCAGAAGGGCTTCGACGGCGTCGATGTCTTCCAGAATCATGAGCGCTGTCCAACCGTTGACGTCGGTGGCATCCACCTCGGCTCCCAAAGACACCAGGAGTCGTACGACATCGGAGTTTTCGGCTGACATGAGGGGTGTCCAGCCGTTGTTGTCGATCAGGTTTACATCGCCACCGGCATCCACGAGGAGTCGAACGACGTCGCCGAAACCTCCTCGGGCCGCCTCGGATATGGCCGTTCCCAGGCCATTACCGGACAAGACTTTTGCATCCACTTCGGCTCCTCTGTCGAGTAAATCACCCACGCGGGACGCGTCACCGGCCCGCGCAGCACGGACCATCTCTACGTTGATGTCGCCGCCTCCCTGCCCTGCCCCCAGCAGAGGTGTCAGCATCAAACAAAGCCCTATGGTGATCAACGCTTTCATGATTTCACTACCGACAAAAGGAATCACCCAGACTCAACCTCAGTTAAACGTTTCACCCGGCTCCAGACCCCACTCGAATCCATCCGATGGGCGCTCCACAGTTCGTATCCTCAGTTTGCGGTCGTTCGGGTTGCGGCCAGGGTGCCCTGTTAGAACAATTCCGTCGCCACGTCTCAGCGTGTTCCGACTTACACCTTGGGGCAGAAGTTCAAAGGTGCCGCCCCACTCGGCGTCCCACTGTTCGGACTCGCCGGTTTCGTTTGGAACCATTATCTGCACAATGGAGTGAGGGTTCCGATACAGAAAGCGTGCCACTTCACCTTCCACACGGACCGTTAGGTTCAGGTCATAGGTTGCCGGCCAGGAATGGTGTGCGCGAGCACTAGGATCCAACAGGCAAAAGATCGAAACGGCCAGAATGATCGATCGGTAGTTCATGAAAATGCACCCGGAGCAGACTTGTCGATTCAAAAGTCCCGAGGACAAATGGGATCAACCGTTCTCAGGCGATTGACGCGCTTGCCGGCGGCGCTCCAGGCCGGCCCACTCCTCTTCCGTGATGCCTTCTTCGCTGGCCACGCCCCAGTTCCTCTCTCTCAGAATTTCCCCGACGCGCTCCAGCAGTTTCTTGACTGCGAAAGGCTTACTGATCAGCTGGTCCCCCTTTCGGAAATGGGACCGCCCCTTGGGGTCTCCGGACATGAACAACACTCTGAGGCCCGACCTGGACCTGAGCGCCGAACGCGCCAGGTCAGGACCACTGACTTCCGGCATGAAGACGTCTGTCAGAAGGAGATCGATCCCGACTCGGGGATCCTCCAGAAGCTGGTTGGCATAGCGTGGATCGGAGGTGGACAACACAGAGTATCCGGCGTCGGCCAGGGCCATGTCGATGAGTCTGAGAATCGCCTCGTCATTGTCCACCAGCAGGACTTTCTTCGGCAGTTGCGTCATGCAAGATTCCCGCGACAACAAAGCCCGGGTTAACCCGGGCTAACTTACTCATAATAGTTCGAAAACCAGCCAGACTGCTGAGCCCTGATTATAGACCAGATCCCAAACTCGCCGAAAATGTAACGAGCGATCTCTACTAGGTCAGGACCTGACCAGAAACTAGACTCCTCAGGAAAGGATGAGATTGACCCTACCCTACTATTTACGTCGGATCGCCCTGACCGGATGTGTCCTGTTCGCATTTCAAGGCATAGCGACTGACGAGTTGGCCGCACAGACGACGTCGATTCCCTTCCTGGTGAACAATGGGGGTGCCGATTCGGAAACAACAGCGGGAAGTGGGGATGCGCTCTCGGTAGGTTATGCGCGGATCGAGCCAGGCTCGGCGAGTTCGACGCCGGTCGGTGTCGCGATCTTCGGACTCCGTACAGGTGGCGTCCTGGTCAGCGAAACAGGTGTGCCGGCATCGGCGGCCATCTCCTCGGGTCGGATCTACGCCGAGGTCGACGGATCCATCCGGACCGGACTTGCGATCGCGAACCCTTCGGGTCAGGATGCCGTCCTCACGTTTTACTTCTCCGACGAGACCCGAACCAGCTTCGGGGACGGCACAACGACAATTCCGGCCGGCACCCAGATCGCGAAGTTCCTCGACGAAGCCCCTTTTGCCACGGGCGAGACCTCGATCAACGGGACCTTCACGTTCACCTCCGATGTGCCCGTCGCGGCAGTCGCGCTCCGAGGGCTGACCAACGAACGCAACGAATTCCTGATGACAACGCTGCCTGTGAGCCCTCTTACCGGGGAGGCGGGAGAAACAGTCTACTTCCCCCACTTTGCCAACGGTCTCGGGTGGACCACCGAAGTCATCTTAGTCAACCAGACCGACCTGGCGATGGCGGGCACGGTTCAGTTCGTCGAACCGGGGAGCGGACCGGGTGCGGCGCAACCGGTGACATTGACCGTTAACGATCAAACAGCTTCAACATTCAGCTATTCCATACCGGGCCGGAGTTCGACCAAGCTCCGGACAGGCGGTGCGGGCCAGGCAACCCAGGTGGGATCGGTACGGGTGACTCCGTCAGCGAACGACCAGAAACCGGCGGGCCTGTCGGTCATTTCGTTCCGGAGCGGTGCCATCACTGTGGCCGAGGCGGGCGTGTCGGGGGCGACAACCGGACAGGCATTCCGCCTTTACGCAGAAGCAACAGGTGAAGATGCCGGTTCGATCCAGACGGGCATTGCTATCGCAAACCCGTCAGCCGAGAGCGTCGTCGTCAACTTCGAACTGTTGACCTCGGGCGGTGGCTCGGTGCCAAACATGGTCGGTTCGACCACGATTGTGGGCAACGGACAGAAAGCTCTGTTCCTCGACCAGATCGAGGGTCTGGAGTCATTGACGACACCGTTCGAAGGTGTCCTGCGGATCTCGACAACGGCAACGGACGGAATCGCGGTCGTCGGCCTCCGGATCCGGACCAACGAACGGAGCGAGTTCCTGATCACGACGACTCCGCTCGTCGACGAGGCGGACGCGGACATTACCGACAACCGTTTTTACCCACACCTGGTGGATGGGGGTGGTTTCACGACCCAGTTCATCCAGCTCGGTGGCTCCACCGACCAGACCATGATCGGAACCCTCACCTTCCTGTCCGACTCCGGAACTGCACTGGACCTGCCGTTAACGCCTTTCAATACGGACGACATCAGCTGGCAGAACAACGCTGAATGGTCCCCTTCCTCTACGCCGCCTGACTGTGAAAACCCTCTGGTGTTGCCAGTGCCGATGTCGCTCTCGCGTGCGACATCCGTTCTCTACCCCGGTCAGCTTCGTGGCGGCACCAGTTACAAACCGCATGGTGGTTTCCGATTCGACAACAACGGCCAGGGGACCGATGTCCAGATTCATGCCCCTCTCGACGCAGAGCTCTTCCGCGCTTCCCGTTACCTGGAAGGCGGCCAGGTGCAATACCTGTTCGACTTCGTGAACCCGTGCGAAATCATGTACCGCTTCGATCATTTCCGTGTCCTCAGCTCCCGTCTCCAGGCCATTGCGAATACTCTGCCCGACCCGTCCGAAGGAGACAGCCGGACGACAAACCTGGCGCCGGGACAGATAGTCCGAGCCGGTGAAATCCTGGCTACCGAAATCGGAACGCCTGGAAACGTGTTTTACGACTGGGGGGTCTACGACCTTCGGTCAATGAACGCGATAAGCAACAATGCAGCCTGGCTGGCCGAGCACTCGGGCGAACAAGCGCCGTACGGGATCTGCTGGTTGGAATTCCTGTCAGACTCGGATGGCGCGATCGTGAATGCCCTGCCGCCATCCGATGGCGTGGCCGGTTCAACAAGCGATTATTGCAGTTGAGAGAATCGTCGAAACGATCAGTCAGACAATTCTTCCGATGCGCGCTTTAGGCTCTCTGGACTGCCAACGTCTGTCCAGGAATATTCGTCCGCGTCGAACGCCACGATCTTACAATCCCGGGACGCCAGATCCAGATATGTGTCTATGATCGAGAAGACACCGTCTTCCCTCATCAAGGGAAAGATGCGCGGAGAGATGATGTGGATACCCGTAAACGCCAGAGCCTTGGGATCCTCCAGAGAACGGATGAGTTTCTCTCCTCCAACGGCCTCGGATCTCCACCCGCAGAGTTGATCCTGTTCATCGAACAGCAAACACCGCAAGGTGTCCTGGGCCTGGACAGCTAACGTGGCCAAAGCATGACTCTCCCTGTGGAATCGCGCCATGACCTCCAGGTCAATGCTGCTGAGAACGTCCACATTGTGCAGGATGAAGGGTTCGTCCAGGCGGGCCGAATCCTCCTGAAAAAACCGGGCGGCGTTCTTCAAACCTCCACCTGTATCGAGCAGGACATCTTCCTCGGACAATTCGATACGCATACCGAAGTTGTCATTCGCGCCGAGATACTCAGTAATCATGTCGGCGAAGTGATGGATGTTGACGATCACCTCATCGACACCGAAGTTCCGTAGGCGCTCCAGGGTGATCTCGAGCATCGTACGGCCCGCCACCTCGATCATCGCCTTGGGGCGATCGTGGGTCAGAGGTCCGAGGCGTGTTCCAAGGCCCGCAGCCAGAATCATGGCCTTCATGGGATCAGTTCTTCCGCGGCGATCATGGTCTCGAACGTATCGATCAGCGTGGGCGTTTCGATGGGTAGTTCGACATTTTCAAGAAGCCAGCCAATGTTCCCGAGAGCGTAAGGAACGCTCTCGATAAACAGCTGCTTTCGTTCAAAAAAACCACGGAAACCATACGCACCCAAAGCCTGCATGATCCGAACATAAGCGTAGGCATGGTAGTGGCGCATGAATTCGGTCCGATCGAGTTCAATGAAACCGGAAAGCGCATCAAGATAGCGCTCGAGTAGTTCCTCGCGCAGGGCATGGGGAAGATCGGCCTTTGCATCGTAAAGAAGAGAAGCGATGTCGTACTGGAGCGCTCCACGACGTCCGCCCTGGTAGTCCAGGAAAAACGGACTACCTTCGCGAATCATAACGTTACGGGACTGGAAATCCCGGTAGAGAAAGTAGTCGCGCCGAGCTTCCAGGAGAAAGTCCGTAAGGCGGCTGAAATCGTCTTCGAGGTCCTGTTCGTTAAACGGAATCCCGGCGAGCTTCAGGAAGTGGTACTTGAAATAATTCAGGTCCCAGGCGATGGATTGACGATCGAATTCCTCGCGCGGATAGCACACTCCGTAATTCAAGTCGTGTCCCGCCTCCACCTGAAACCGCGGCAGTATCTGGGTGACCGTGCGATAGGCGTCGATTGCCTCAGGACCCACCTTTTCTCCGGTGCGATTTTTCGAAAGGAGCTCGTATAACGTCGTGCTTCCGAGGTCTTCCTCCAGATAAACGTTCTTGTCCAGATCCTCCGCATAGATCTCGGGAACTGGAAGACCGCGACCGTGAAAGTGTCTGGAGAATTCCAGAAACGCAATGTTCTCTTCCCTAACGTCATGGGAGATGCCGATCGCAGTCGTCTCGTCGTTAGACATCCGGAAGATTTCCCGGGCCGACGCACCGAGCCCGCCATCAACCGGGTCCACACGTTCGGCGGGTGAACCAAACTGCCGCGCGAACAGAGCCTGGAGATTGTCCGTGGAAGTCATGACAGTCAGAAAGATAGCAGAGAGGTATTCGGATGTCAGATGAGAAGAGCTTTCATCAGGTGCTGTCAGGCTCGGTGCTCGCTCATCCGGAGTGGATCACTCGCTGGGCGGGGTGACGTCATCGTATATTCGAACAGCAAGAATTTTCTGTGTCGGCCCCAGTTCGTAAATCGCCATTCCTGCCTGAGGTTGGAAATCGACCGGCCCCCAACCGTCCGCGTTGAATTCCACGGCGAAGCATTTTCCATCGAACGTAGCCGTGCAATGCTTCAGGCTGACGCCGCCGTCCTGCAACGCCATCGTATAGAACTTCTCCCGTGCCTCGGGCCCTTCATATTTGTACTGGCTGCCGCTCGGTTCCCTCACGTACGCGTTGGCCTCAAAAAGCGCGAGCACGGCCTCCACGCTGGGGTTCGGGCCGATGGCTTCCATGTACTGCTGGATGATTCGAGGCTCCTCGAGGTGGTCGCTTTGCTTCAGCAAGGGGCTCCGGAGGAGATGTTTTCCGTTCAACGGCCACGTGCTGTGGTAGACACGTATCCAGGTCCAACCCTCAGCCTCCAGATCAGCCACGACGGCCACCGGCAAGTCCACTTTTGGGTCCAGCTTGTCCAGATAGAGGACAAACTCTGCAATTCGTCGCTCACTCGTCACGATCTCCGACAGCAGCTCGACACGGGCACCGCCGGACTCGAGCCAACGGGATCGATCGGCAACGTAGTCGCGTATTGCATCCAATCCCTCAACTGTTCCCGCGAGAGGATCGCTGATACGCGGCGTTGCTGCAAACCCCCGGACAAGGCTCTCTGAATCCTGCTCCATCAAGATCTTGTAAAACTCATTCAGCACTTCGTACTTCCTTCCGGTCGATGCCAATAAACCCAGACAAAAGTCCGGGCCAGCGACCTTTAGCTGGAAACACCCGTAGCAGTGGATCGGCGCAATTACGTCCACAAAATGCCGACGACCCGTTCCGGCAGAAAGCCGGAACGGGTCGAATCGCTCTTTATACCTTTTAAGTCGGGACGAGAGGATTTGAACCTCCGACCCCCCGGCCCCGAACCGGGTGCTCTACCAGACTGAGCCACGTCCCGCAATAAGACAATTTATTCTAGCATGTAGCACCCGAGGGGTCGGCGGCGTCTGGCAGGCATCACGGATCTCGCCTTGCCACATCCAGAATATCTGTCCACTTCGACAGAGGCTTGAAGTACCGAAAGGCGGTCCTGTCCAGCTGCAACGGCGTCAGTGATGCGTAGCCTTCGGACATGACGTCGCTGTCGGCAGGAAAATCCTCGGCCGGGACATCGGCATGATCATGTAACTCCTCGTGAAGCCAGAAGTACTCTTCACCGCGTGGATCCAGATTTTCGATCAGTACGGTCTTCCCTGCCTTTTCACCCTGGCGGGTCAAAATCACTCCACCATTCCATTCACTGGGGAAATTCAGGTTCAGAACAACGCCCGGAGGCAATCCTTCGCCGAGTATCCTGTGCGCAAGAACGGCCGTGAAGTCGGCGGCAGCCTCATAGTCGACCTTGTCACTGTACTCAACTGAAACAGCAATGCTGGGAATTCCCTGAAGCGCGCCCTCAAAGGCCGCCGCAAGTGTTCCCGAATAGGTCACACCGTCGCCCACGTTCTTGCCGCAGTTGATTCCTGAAACAAGCAGGTCGGGATCGGACTTCAGAATCCGAAGACAGGCCAGAATCACGCAGTCGGCCGGGGTCCCGTCCACGGCGAATCGGTTGGCCGCCAATCGTTGATAGCGAAGTGAGCGGTTAAGGGTAATCGAATGGCTGGCCGCACTCATCTCGCGGTCCGGGGCCACAATCGTCGTACGGCCTAAGTTCTTCAACGCACGATCCAACTCGGTGAGCGCAGGAGCACTGACACCGTCGTCATTCGTGATGAGAATACGTTTGTCCATCGGAGGAGAAAAACAGAAAGGAAAGTCGGGACGAGAGGATTTGAACCTCCGACCTCACCCACCCCAAGGGTGCGCGCTACCAAGCTGCGCCACGTCCCGTTCGGCTACATTAGGTTTTGCTGTCGAGCAATGTCAAGATGTCGCGAAGGCCTTTCCTGACCTTGCGCAGCGCGTCCTCGGGCAATTCCTCCGCAGGATCACCATCCCGGGACCGCAGACGTTTACGGGCACCGGCAATCGTATACCCTTTCTCGTAGAGGAGTTCCTTGATCCGGACCACGGTCTCGACATCCTTTTTCCGATATACGCGATGGCCGGAGTCGGTTTTCTTCGGCGAGAGCATGGAGAACTCCGACTCCCAGAAACGCAACACGTAGGCCTCGACCCCAACGATGTCGGCAACCTCACCGATCTTGAAATACAACTTGTCCGGAATTTGATTGCTCAACGACCACTCCTTCTGCGCGTGCGCTGCTTGATTATAATCGGGGTTCCCTTGAATACGAATCGATCCCGAATACGATTTGCCAGAAAACGCTCGAACGAGAAGTGCAATTTGCGTGATGTATTCGCAAAAACCGCGAAAGTCGGTGGCGACGCCCGCACCTGGGAGATATATCGAATCTTGACTTCCGAGGGCAGCCCTCCACGCTCGAACTTCACCTCCTCCAGGAACTGGTTCAGTTCGCCGGTTGGAATCCGACGCCGGCGTTGCTCGAATATCTCGGCGATGATCCCGTAGAACCGGCCGACGCGTTGACCGGTCTTGGCCGAAACAAAAACAATGGGGGCATAGTCGAGAAATTTCAACTTCTCTCGGATCTTCCTTTCGAAATCGGCGGTGATGGACGCGTTCTTTTCCACCAGATCCCATTTGTTCACGGCGATGACCACGCTGCGACCGGACTCGTGAGCGTATCCCCCGATCGTCGCATCAATCGAGGTGACCGACTCCACGCCATCGATGAGAAGAATGGCGACGTCACTCAGTTCCAGATGTTTCCGGGCCATGATGATGCTCAACCGGTCCGCTTTCTCACCGCTGCGGGAACGTTGGCGGATTCCCGCAGTGTCGACGAACCTGAAGACTTGACCGTCCTTCTCTACGACGCTGTCGATAGCATCCCGAGTCGTTCCGGCGATGGGCGACACCATGGCCCGTTCTTCCTCGACTAGCGCGTTCAGAAGCGTCGACT
This sequence comes from Terriglobia bacterium, assembly GCA_965218585.1. Lineage (GTDB taxonomy): Bacteria > Acidobacteriota > Terriglobia > 20CM-2-55-15 > 20CM-2-55-15. The sequence goes on along the minus strand of CBDCLE010000001.1, from coordinate 17,241 downwards.
TGCCGGCGTTTGGACGTCCGATGATGGCGACCCGGATCTCGCGTTCCTCCTCTGGAGGGTCCGGCGTCTCGGGAAGGAGTCGGGCCACGTCGTCGAGGAGATCCGTGAATCCGCGGCCATGTTCCGCAGATATAGGAAATGTCTTATCAAAGCCGAGGCGGGTAAATTCCGATGTGTCCGCCTCCTGTTTGTCGGAATCCACCTTGTTGACCAGCAGAAATACGGGGCGTCCAACCTTGCGAAGCAGTTCCGCCAGCTCCTGGTCCGCTCCGGTTCGTCCTCCCCGGCCATCGACAACGAACAGCAAGAGAGACGCCGCTTCAATCGCAACCTGCGCCTGTTCGAGAATCTTCTGGGGAATCTCGGACTCTTCGCTAGGAACCATTCCGCCCGTATCGACTACCTCGCAGGACACGCCGTTCCAGTCGAGCGAACCGTAAATCCGATCCCGGGTCATACCCGGCTCATCGGAAACGAGTGATCGGCGACGGCCGATCAGCCGATTGAATATCGTCGACTTGCCGACGTTGGGCCGACCGACGATGGCGACCAGCGGGATGAGGGCACGCTCTGTAGAAGGCTCGGACATGTGAGGGTCCGGGGGCAGAATTCCTGTCCCCGGCGGGCTAAAAGCCGCCGGCTATGGAGGGAAGGATAGAGATCGTGTCGCCGGGGCCAATCTCGGTGGCGAGGTCGTTCCTATCCTTGATATTGTCTTCGTTGACGTATACGTTGATGAAGCGGCGGATCTGTCCATTCTCGTCAAAGATCTTCTCACCCAGCCCGTCAAATTCTCCGTTGAGTTTGGTGAGTGCCTCCTCGACGGTTGCGGCCTCCACAGGGACTTCCGCCTTACCGGCAGTCAATGTTCTCAAAGGCGTCGGTATCTTAACGTTCACACTCATCCTGTAAAGGCTCCTCTCACTCAATCTCGATCCGTTCTTCGTCAAATCGGTGCTCGGATTCGTTCAATTCCCAACTCTGAACCGGACCGACCTTCCCTTTCTCTACCGACCCAATCATATACGACCAGCCGACCCAGGCGTGATCGGTGTCAAACTCGGACGGACGCGATGGGTGGTCCGGATGCGAATGATAGATCCCGATGATGTCGAGCAGCCCGTCTTGAAATTCCTTCTGTGCGGCCAACATGTCCTTTGGATCCAATTCGTAACGATCCACGGCTCGTTCCTTGTTGAGGTTTCCACATCTCCAAGACGTTGCCGCAACTCTTGCCTGTCCTTCTATTGTACCGATGATCAGGCCACAGCATTCGTGGGGGTAGGTCTCTTCCATGTGCCCCTGGATCGCGTTCATTACATCTTTGGGAATTCGAAGCATAAGTCCAATCTTCTAAAAGAGGGGACAGGTCACTCTGTTTGCATTCGAAACAGTAGCAAGCTCCTCCTCTTGGACCAAAAAGAGTGACCTGTCCCCACTTTTATCCCAGCGAGTATACACTGGCAGGCGGTGGCACAATCCTTTGGGGCCACACGCCTTTTACCTCTAATGAACGATTTCTTTTCACCCAACGGTCTTCTTTCACAAAAGCTGGAAGACTATGAGCCCCGGCCGTCCCAGGAACGGATGGCGGAGATTGTCACCCAGGCGCTGAAAAAGCAGAATCACGCCATCATAGAAGCCGGAACGGGGACCGGAAAGACTCTGGCCTATCTGGCTCCCGCGCTGATGCACGGGCAAAGGCTAATGGTTTCCACTGGAACCAAGGCGCTTCAGGATCAGATCTTTTACAAGGACATCCCGCTGCTTGAAAAGATCCTGGGCCGAAAGGTCCGGGCCGCCTACCTGAAAGGCCGGAACAACTACCTGTGCAAATTGAAACTGCATACATTTCAGGAAGAAGGGCTGTTCACGCCGATGGAACTGGACAATTTCGGTGAAATCGCCGAGTGGTCGGCAACGACTGAAACAGGTGATCGCGCAGAACTGGTTTCGATCTCAGACGACGATGAACTCTGGGGCCGTCTCGACGCCCGTCGGGAACGGTGCCTCGGTAGCCGCTGCGAAGAATTCGAAGCCTGCTTCCTGACGCTGATGCGCCAGAAGGCGATGGAATCGGACATCGTCGTCGTGAACCACCATCTGTTCTTCGCAGACCTGGCCATCCGCGAATCGGAAATGGCTCAGATTCTGCCGGACTACACTGCCGTCATCTTCGATGAAGCGCACGAGCTGGAAGATATTGCGACCGGCTATTTCGGTTTTCATGTCAGCAACTACCGCATGCAGGAACTTCTTTTCGATGCTCGGGCCCTGGCACATGAACTGGAAGTCGGAATCGAGGGGGCACTCGGAGCGTTGGGCCGCGCTTCAGACCATTTCTTCGGCGGATTTCAGCTGTTGAGGGACGGACGTCACCCGCTGCCTGAACTCCACAACATCGATCAACTCATCGATGAGCTCTACGAAGTAAACCGTTTTTTCAAACAACAACTGGACTTGAGAGGCGAATGGGAAAACCTCGCACGGCGATCCGGAGAACTTTCCTCCGAACTGGAAGTCTTCAAGAACGGCAATCCCGACAACTATGTCTCGTGGCTCGACCGCCGCGGGCGTGGCGTCTTCCTTGAAGCGTGTCCCATAGACGTGTCGCCTCTTCTCCGGGAAAGTCTTTTCGAAAAGGTTCCCACGTGCGTCCTGACTTCGGCCACGTTGACGGTGGGCGGATCAACGCGTTACATGCAGTCCCGTATCGGGCTTGAGGATGTCGCCGGGGATACGCTCTCCACTGAGTTTGACTTTCAGAAACAGGCGGCTCTCTACATACCCGCTCACCTGCCCGATTACCGGAACCCGGCCTATATCGGACAGGCCTCCGAAGAAATCGAGAACATACTCAAGGTTTCCCGGGGACGCGCATTCGTTCTCTTCACCAGCTACCAGCAGATGCAGGCCTGCTACAAGATATTAGCTCCCAAGCTCCCCTACCCGACACTTTTGCAAGGAAAGACCAGTCGGAGCCGTCTACTGGAAAAGTTTCGCAAGAAGGAAAACTCCGTATTGTTTGCTACGTCTAGTTTTTGGCAGGGGATTGACGTGAAGGGAGACGCGCTCAGCTGCGTCATCATCGACAAGCTGCCTTTCCAGGTGCCGTCCGATCCCCTGGTACAGGCTCGAATTCGTCAGATAGAAACCGAAGGTGGAAACCCCTTCTCCGACTATCAGGTTCCGGCAGCCATACTGAAGTTGAAGCAGGGGTTCGGTCGGCTGATCCGTTCACGGACCGACCGCGGCATTCTTGCCGTCCTTGACAGCCGGTTGCGTACCCGGGGCTGGGGCAAGTTGTTCCTGTCCAGTCTTCCCGACTACGCGATCGTCGATCGCGTGGAAGAGCTGGAAAAATTTCTCGCGGATGAGGCCTCGGCACGAGTCGAGGGAACACGTCCATGAAGGCATCCGAAGCAAACATGATACAAGTCACCGAGATCTTCCATTCGATCCAGGGCGAGTCATCCCATGCAGGAAAACCCTGCGTGTTCGTTCGTCTGACAGGGTGCAGCCTCCGATGCAACTACTGCGACACGCCGTATGCATTCGGAGGCGGTCAGGAGATGGCGATCGACGAAGTCCTCGGCAAGGCATCAGACACGCCGACGCGGCTGGTCGAAATCACCGGTGGTGAACCCACCGAACAGCCCGGCGTCTATCCTCTGATGAAGGCATTCCTCGAGACGGGCTTTACGGTCATGCTGGAAACCGGAGGCCATGTTCCCTTAACCGAAGTTCCTAGGGAAGTCATCAAGATCATCGACGTCAAGTGCCCTGACAGCAGCGAAGGCGGAACATTCGCCGAGAAGAACCTCGACATCGCAGCAGCCCACGATGAGTTCAAGTTTGTGATTTCCTCGCGCCGAGACTACGAATGGTCGCGAAACTTCTTTCGTCAGCATTTAGCCCAGAAACAGAACACGGTTCTATTTTCGCCAACGCACGGCCGGCTTTCCGCTCAGGAACTTTCCAATTGGGTCCTCTCCGACGGCCTCGATGTCCGAATCGGGCTGCAAATCCACAAGTACATATGGGGCGCCGAGGTGCGGGGTGTTTGAGTTCTAATAAGCCCAGCTTTCCTCTAGGTTTACAATTGTTTGCTGGTCGACCGAGATCCCTCTAAAGCTTTGACTTTGTGTGCCCCGGAAAACTAAACTGAAGGGGGGTTGGTCTAAAGCTGCATGCCTGGAACAAATCCGACACCATCTGGAACTCCCAAGGCTGTCGTTCTCATGAGTGGAGGACTGGATAGCTGTGTCACGACCGCCATTGCCCGGACCGACTATCGACTCTTCGGGTTGCACGCAAACTACGGGCAAAGAACCCAGGAGCGGGAACTGGAAGCCTTCCATGCCCAGGCGGACCATTTTTCGATAGAAGGCCGGCTGGCGGTGGACCTGGATTACTTTGGCAAGATCGGTGGGTCAAGTCTGACCGACAGCGAAATCGCAGTCCCCGAAGGAGATCTCGAGAGCCAGAATATTCCAAATACTTATGTTCCGTTCCGAAACGCCCACTTCCTGTCGATTGCGGTCTCGTGGGCAGAAGTAATCGGTGCGGAAAAGGTTTTTATAGGAGCTGTAGCTGAAGATAGTTCCGGATATCCGGATTGCCGGGCGGAATACTACGACGTAATGAATGCTCTCATCGAGGTTGGAACACGGCCGACGACCCGACTTCGAGTCGAGACACCGTTGATTCAGTTACGGAAATCGGAAATTGTACAGAGAGGTTTCGATCTGCGGGCACCATTAGACAAGACATGGTCCTGTTACCGTCACGAGGGAATGGCTTGTGGCACCTGTGACAGCTGCCTGCTACGGCTTCGGGCCTTCCACGAAGCTGACCTGACAGACCCCATCCCGTATGAAGCGAAACCACAGTTTGCAGGAGTGAATAGATAGATGGAGGTTCCAATGAAATTTGCTAGTCGTGTCTTGCCTCTGGCGCTGCTCGTTCTGGCCTTTGCGCTCCCATCGCAAGCGCAGACCGGCACCATTTTGGGCGAGGTGATCAATTTTGACGGTACGCCCCTGGCCGGAGCCGTCATGTTGATCCAACGCACGGACATCGACCAAGAATTCGAAACTGAAACCGGAGCGGACGGCAATTACAGGATCGCCGTACCGCGGGGCAACTATCGGGTCACGCTGCAGGTTAACGGTTCGAACCTGACGTTCGTCGATGGCATCACGGTTGATTCGAATGAAGAAGAACAGACTGATTTTGACCTGCCGGCACTGGCGGATACGCCTGAGGCGCGTGCGGCAATGGAAACGCGGGCGCGGTCAGAAGCCACGTCGGCTGCGTTTGACCTGGGCCGAGCGGCACTGGATGCCGGGGATTTCGAAGAGGCCGTCGCCCAGCTGACGATCGCCGCGGAAAGCGACGAGACACAGCACGTCATCTTCGGGAACCTGGCCGGCGCACTGGCCGGAGCGGGACGGCATGAGGAAGCCGCCGAGACCTATCAGAAGGCTATTCTCCTCGCACCGGCTGAAGCTGCGTACTACAACAACATGGGTGTGGCTTATGGAAACGCCGGTCAGATCGACCGGGCGATTGAAGCTCTGGATCAGGCTGCCCAGTTGATGCCCGAAATCGGGGGCGATGCGTACTTCAACCTGGGCGTGCTGTTGACCAATAGCGGCAGGATGACAGACGCTGTCGCCGCTTACGAGAGAGCCGTCGAACTGGATCCGACCAACGCGGATGCCTACTACCAGATTGCGATTGCCTACTTCGGCAGCGCAGAGACGATCCCGGACGCCATACCTGCGCTGGAAACGTTCCTGGAATTAGCCCCGGACAGCCCCAACGCCGAGGCGGCACGTGGGCTGCTCGCTGCAGCGCAGGCTACGGTGGGTCAGTAAAGGGCTCTCTTCTCAACCTTGAGGGAAGGAGCAGCCCTTCCCTCTGATCGCTTCCATGCTCAACTCCAAGAACATCCATTTCGCGATCCTGGGCATCATTCTCGGTTCTGCGATCGCCTACGTCTACGGAAGTTACCGTCTCGAATCCAGAAGGCAAATGGAAGCCGAAGCGTTGGTGGGATCGTTCGAATCCACTGCCGCAGAACACCCCGAAATTACCGACAACGACATGCTGGCGTTTTTCGAAGACGCACTCGCTTCCAGTCCGAATGACCCGGAGCTCATGACACGCTACGCCGACCTTCTTTTTGACCTCAATCGATACGCGGAATCAGCCGAGTGGTTTCGAGACGCTCTGGAAATGACCCCCGGGGATGTCCCGGTTCGAACCGCGATGGCCACGGCCTTATATGGTTCAGGACAGATCGACGAAGCGATCGAAGAACTTCAACGAGCGCTCGAAACGGACCCGACCTATATCCTGGCTCTCCACAATCTGGCCCTGGCTTATCTCGACTCCAGGAACGACGTCTTTTCTGCCGAGGCTGCACTCGGTCAGATTGAAGCGATCGATCCCACGTATTCCGGGATCGCTTCCATTCGGGAGCGAATTGCAGCCGCCGGGGGCAGTCCCCTTTCTCGATAGCTGGTCCTATGAGATTCCTCATCCGGGTCCTCATCGTATTCTTCATCGTCATGGCAGCCATCTCGGCACTGCGGGGAATGTTCGCACCGGCTGCCCGGCCTTCATCTGAAAAAGACAGGCAGTCCAAGAGCAAAGGCAAGCTCATGAAGGACCCGATCTGCGGAACCTACGTCACGCCCAATGAATCTCCATCCATCACCGCTGGATCCGAAACTTTCTATTTCTGTTCTGAAGACTGCCGCGACAAATTCCTCGCCACCGGAACTTAGGATTTCAACGCAGAGACGCAGAGACGAGAAAAGGATAGGGTGCTGACGTCCGGTTTGCACTGAGTTCCCGGGTCGGCAGGACGTTGTTGATAACCCGCTGATGTTGACCCAGAGATACTTCCCAATCTATAGACCTCTACGCCTCTCGGTTGAATCCGAGCTATCGGTCTATGTTCTGGTTCGTGGGGAGGGTCTTGGGGTCGAGCCAGTCGCGGATCCCATCACCCAACAGGTTGAAGGACAGGACGGTGGCCATAAGGACGAGGGATGGAAACACGATCATGTGGGGCGCATCGAAGAGATGATTGCGTGCCTCATTGAGCATGGCACCCCAGCTCGGCGTCGGGGGCGCTATTCCCAGCCCGAGAAAACTCAAGGAAGCTTCGGCAAGTATGGCCACCGCCATACCGACACTGACCTGAACCAGAAGTGGCTGGATAATATTGGGCAGGACATGCAGTAGAAAAATTCGGGGGCCGGAAGCTCCCAGGGCACGGGCGGCCTCCACGAAATCCAGAGTCTTCACTTTGAGAACCTGCCCCCGGGCCATCCGGGCAAAGCCAACCCATCCCATCACAACCAGCGCGAAGATGATCCGGTCGAGCCCGGGCCCCAAGAACGCCACCAGCGCGATCGCCAGAAGAAAGCCAGGAAACGCCATAAAAGAATCAATCACGACGACCGTGATGAACGTGTCGATCGGGCCTCCACGGAAACCTGCCAGGCCGCCGATCAGAACTCCGATAAGGGCTGAAAACAGCACGACCGTAGCGCCCACCCGCATGCTGACGCGGGTGCCCATCAGGACACGAGACAGAATGTCCCGCCCCAACTCGTCGGTTCCGAACGGATGAGACCACGACGGACCCGTCAGACGGTCGGGAAGCTGTTGCAAAGCGGGATCGTAGGGGGCAAGCCACGGCGCCAGGATAGCGGTGAGAGAAATCACCGTAACGATCACCGACCCGGCAAACGCCAACTTATTACGACGGAAAAGCTTAGTCATAGCGGATTCGGGGATCGACGAGCGAGTAAACGACGTCGGTCATACGATTGACGAAGATATAGCTGAGGGCGATGGTAAGAATACAACCCTGAACCAATGGGTAGTCGCGCGCGCTGATCGCCTGGAACAACAGCTGACCCAGGCCGGGCCAGGAAAATATGGTCTCAATGATGATCGCTCCCGCAAGCAGGTTGCCCAGCTGAAGTCCCATGACGGTCAAGACCGGAATGAGGCCGTTCTGTAGCGCGTGCCGAAACATCACCCGTGTTTCCGAAAGGCCCTTCGCCCTGGCAGTCCGCACATAGTCCTGTTCAATTTCCTCCAGCATCGATGCCCGCACCATCCGGGTTGTAATGGCTGCCATGACCCCACCCATTGTGAAGGCGGGCAGTATCAAGTGCACGAGGCTCTCTCTCCCCGACACAGGCAGCCATCCCAGTTCTATGGAAAACAAAAGGATCACCAACGGGCCCAGGACGAAGTTAGGCAACGACAGACCCAGAAGCGTGAAAACGCTGATCGACCGGTCTGCGATGCCCCCACGCCGGATAGCGGCGAGTACACCGAGAGGCGCCGCGATAAGGAACGAAAAAAGAATCGCGGTCACTGCCAATTGGATCGTCGCCGGATACCGCCGGGCAACGGATTCTACGACTGTCTCCTGATTCCTGAACGAAACACCCAGGTCGCCCCGGACTAATCCTGACATATAGGAGATGTATTGCTCCGGAATCGGACGGTCCAGACCCAATTCCTGACGTAACCGCTCGACCTCGGTAACGGCGGCACCTTCTCCCAACATCTGAGCCACTGGATCTCCCGGAACAAGGTGCACGAGGGCAAAAACGAGAGTGACAACGATCCAGACAACAGGAATCGTGAGGAGAAGTCGTCTGAGGAGAAAGGCGGCCATCGGCGAAAAGTATAACGCTATAAGGAAGGACGCCCCTTTGTCGGCTGTTGCCAGGAGGAAAATCTCCCGACAACAACCCATTCAACGTAGCTGCGTTGAATTCAAAGACAAAGGAGCACGTAAATGAAACAGGCCAAGTATATCGGCATGGATGTGCACCAGGCAACGACGGTGGTGATGGTCTTAAACGCAGACGGCAAACTGGTCTGGGAAAAGATCGTAGAGACCCAGGCCGGGCCAATCATTGATTTGCTGGAGAGTCTGAGTGGTGAGCTGCACGTGACGTTTGAAGAAACCACGCAGGCCGAATGGCTCTACAACGTGGTCCGGGGATATGTGAGCGAAGTGATCGTGTGTGATCCCAGACGGAACAAACTGCTCAGTGACGGGTCCAAGACCGACCGGGTGGATGCCCTGAAACTGGCCGAGCTGCTCCGGGCCGGATGGCTGCGGTCGGTCTACCACGGGCACGATGCGACGCGGACGTTGAAAGAACTGGTCCGCGGATATGAGACCTTGACCCTGGATACGCAGCGGACGATGGTTCGGATCAAGGCAATGTATCGAGGACGTGGGATCCGGACGCCGGGCCACGGCGTCTACCTCCCATCGCAGCGGGAACACTGGATCGAACAGCTCGCCAATACCGGTGCACGGCGGCGTACCGGATGGTTGTATGAGGAGCTGGATCATCTGAGAGGGTTAAGAAAAAAAGCGAAGCTGGCGATGTTAACCGAGAGCCGCAAGCATCGTGCGGTGGGGATATTGCAGACGATTCCCCAGTTGGGACCGATACGTTGCGCCTTGATTGTAGCGACGGGGGACACCCCGCATCGATTTCGAACCAAACGCCAGCTCTGGAACTACAGCGGTCTGGCCGTGGCAATGCACATGAGTGCGGAGTATGAGCAGGAAGGGAGTCGTGTGGTACGTCGTCGAAAGCCGATCGCCACGCGGGGACTGAACCGCAACGGCAACCGACGTTTGAAAGATGTGTTCATCGGGGCGGCGACCGGAGGCATGGGGGCCGAACCTTGGAAAAGCTACCTGGAGGGGCTCCAGAAAGACGGCAAGCGTAAGGAGATGGCTCGGCTGACACTGGCGAGGAAGATTGCAGCGACCGCACTGAAGATGTGGAAGAAAGGAGACACGTTTAACGCAAAGAAACTGAACTTGGCGACATAGCCGTTTCCAGACTTCTGCCGACAGCGCGAGGCATTCGACCGCTCGTCGTCGGTGAGGCGTCGGAACGGTAGGGTCGAGGGTGAGGATCCGATACGCGGTTGGCACACAGCGCTTGCTGAAGGCCCATGTAATACTCTATCCCCCTCGCACGACCTGGAAAAGCGATAGCCCTCGAGGCTCAGATAGAACCGTGGTCGGCAATCACGACCCCTTTGCGCTTTTCAGTTTCTCGAAACCACACCACGTTGTGATGAGTGATCGACTTCTCTGCGATGCCGGATCAACAGTTCGTCTCAACGGAGACAGGGGCTGGCTGCCACGACAGTGTTGGGTACGGTGGTCCGCTCGGCGGGGACGTGTTTCTCTTGACAGCCCCTTCCATAGAAACGCGTAAAAAGTGGGGACAGGTCACTCTTTCTGCCGGCCAGATATCATTGGCTCACGAATCAGAATGCAAAAGGAGTGACCTGTCCCCACTTTTTCGCACCGCAAGCATTAGAATAGGGGGTTACTTTTCGGAGGAGAGAGACGTATGAGCACCGCAGAAACAATGCAGTTTCAGGCCGAGGCGAAACAAGTACTCGACCTGATGATCCACTCCCTTTATACCAACAAGGAAATCTTTCTAAGAGAACTCATCTCCAATGCCTCGGATGCACTGGACCGGTTGAGGGTGGAATCCCTGACAAGTCCGAACGTGCTCGGCAAGGACGAGATATTCGAAATCATAATCGAATCGGACAAGGAAGCCCGAACGCTCACCGTCCATGACAGTGGCATCGGAATGAGCCGCGATGAGGTGATTCGGAACATAGGAACTATAGCGAAGTCAGGCACACGGGAACTATTGGAAAGCCTCAAGGGAGAAGCTGGTGAACTCACGGAGAAACTGATCGGGCAGTTTGGTGTCGGTTTCTATTCCGCATTCATGGTGGCAGACAAGGTGTCCCTTCTGACACGTCGGGCCGGAGAAGACAAGGCGACTTTGTGGGAGTCTTCCGGTGACGGCCAATTCAGTGTTTCCAAATCAGAAAAGTTCCGGCGCGGCACGACCATCACGCTCCACCTGAAACCGATTGAGGCCGACAGCGAGGTCGAAGACTTCGCCCAGGACTGGATTATCAAGCGAATCGTGAAGCAGTACTCAGACTTCGTCACCTATCCCATTCAGTACAGACCCACGGGAAAGGAAGCCGAAAAGAAGAAGCAAGATGCCGCCGACGCCGCCCCGATCAATTCCATGAAACCGATCTGGGCAAAACCGGCATCCGAGGTCACCGAGGACGAGTACAAGGAGTTCTACAAACATATCAGCCACGACTGGAACGACCCGCTGAAACACCTCTCTTTCAAAGCTGAAGGCCGAATTGAATACCAGGCGCTGCTCTACTTCCCGTCCGAGGCTCCGATGGACATCTTTTTCGACACGGGAAAGTTCGGATTGCAACTATACGTTCGAAAAGTGTTGATCATGGAGAACTGCGAGGATCTCCTGCCCCGCTACCTCCGGTTTGTAAAAGGAATGGTTGATTCCTCAGACCTTCCTCTGAACATTTCGCGTCAGCGGCTGCAGGAAGACCGGCACATTGCACAGATCCGGAAATGGCTCACGCGAAAGATAATTGATGCACTGGCCCAGATGTCGGGCAACGAAAAGGATGCCTACAAAAAGTTCTGGGAACATTTCGGACGGGTTCTCAAGGAAGGGGTCAGCTTCGACTTTGAGAACAAGGACAAGATCACGCCGTTGATTCTCTTTGACTCTTCGCGTGACTCAGCAGAGAAAACGACCCTCAAGGAATACGTCATGCGGATGCAGTCTGACCAGCAGGAGATCTTCTACCTGACCGGCGACTCCCGTGAGACAATCGCGAATTCGCCGCACCTGGAAGCCTTCAAGGCACGGAACGTGGAAGTCCTGTTCCTGAGCGACCCCGTTGACGAACTGATGGTTCAGGCGCTAACCGAGTACGAAGAAAAGAAGCTCAAATCAATAGGAAAAGGGACGGTTGTGCTCGGCACGGAAGAAGAGCAGAACCAGGCGCGAAAGGATCTCAATGCGAGGCAGGTCGAATATGTAGATCTGATGAGTATTCTCAAACAAAAACTCGACGATCACGTTAAGGAAGTCCGCTTGACGAACCGGTTGACCGACTCACCCGCCTGCCTGGTGGTTGCAGACGACGACATGAGTCCCCAGTTGGAAAAAATCCTGCGGATGCAACAGGAACGCACGGAGAAGCAGAAACGGATCATGGAGCTGAACCCCGATCACAATATCGTCCAGAAACTGCTGGAAAGGGTTCAGACAAACAAGGACGACCCGGCAATTGACGACTACGCAGAGCTGCTGCTGGGCTCTGCACTCATTGCTGAGGGGTCCGAACTCACTGACACGAAGAAATTCAGCCAGGCCCTGACAAAACTGATGGTCGAAAGCGTCTGATCGCATGATAGATCCTAAACAAGCCCGCTCAAATCCCGACCGACTGAAAGAAATCATACGGCTGCGAAAGGTCGACCCGGCGAGGGCCGACGTCGATCGTTGGCTGGAACTGGACAAGAAGCGCCGGGCGCTCCAGACGGAAATCGACGGTCTGAATTCAGAAAAAAAGAAGATCGCAGCCCTGGGCAAATCCGATCCAGACCGAGCACGAGCCAAGGGTCAGGAGCTACGCGAAAAATCGAAGGACCTTGACGCTCAGTTCACAGAGATCACCTCCCGTTGGCAGGAGTGCATGGAATGGTTTCCCAACTGGATCGATCCTGAAATGCCTGAGGGTACCGGCGAAGAGGACAATGTCGAGGAATGCGCGTGGGTTCCCCGACAGGGCTACCTGGAACCGGACCAGCTGGGAACAGCAGATCACTCCGCCCAGTTCATGCCTCAGAAGCCTGTCCATGCTGACGGAAAAGAATTCGAACCACTCCACTACACCGAGTTGGGCAAAAGACTTGGGGGCGTAGACACCCTCCAGGGTGGAAAGGTATCCGGCTCCCGTTTCGCCTATATTCTGGGAGATATCGCGATTCTCCAGATGGCCATCGATCGACTTTTGACCGATGAACTCTTGCGTAAGAGTTATCAACCGATCGTCCCGCCACTTCTGGTACGGGAACGTTCTTTATACGGCACCTCTCATTTCCCCGAAGGCCGGGACCAGGTTTACGAAATCAAAACGGACAATGTTGAAGAACCTTTTCCGCTGTTTCTGGTGGGCTCCTCGGAACCGACGAACTTCAGCTACTTCATGGACCGGACATTGGAAGAAGACTCGCTGCCTGTAAAAGTATTCGCATCGACGCCCTGTTTCCGCTCCGAGGCTGGATCATGGGGAAAGGACGTCAAGGGGATCAAGCGCGTCCACCAGTTCGACAAGATCGAAATGAACTCGGTCTGCACGCCGGAGCAATCGAGGGAAATCTACGAGGAACTGGGACAGGTGAACCAGTGGCTGATGCAACAACTGGAGTTGCCGTATCGCGTCGTCGATAAATGCACCGGCGACGCAGGATACCTCGCCAGTTGCCGGCAAAGGGACGTGGAAGTCTGGATGTCGGGGTCTCGCGAGTTCATGGAGGTTATGACCGATACGAACACATCCGACTATCAGTCCCGGAGGCTCAACATCCGCTATCGCCGGGTAGACGGCAACCTCCGTTACTGCCACACCGTAAACGACACGGGGTGTGCTATGGGCCGGATGCTGATCGCCATTCTCGACAACTATCAACAGGATGACGGTTCAGTAAAGGTGCCCGCTGTACTGCAATCAACGATGGGAACGGATGTGCTCCGTCCGAAGTAAGTTCGATTCCTCGGGATCTTATTAAACCGATCGAGAACATAGAAGATAAATCATGAAATTGCGCCTGTTCCAGATCGACGCCTTCACAACGGACGTCTTTTCTGGAAATCCCGCAGCGGTCTGCCCGCTCGAGGCATGGCTGGACACCAGACAGATGCAGGCGATTGCCCTCGAGAACAATCTCTCGGAAACGGCATTCTTCGTGCCTACCCCTGACGGCTATGACCTGCGATGGTTCACGCCGACCACGGAAGTCGACCTGTGCGGCCACGCAACGCTCGCCTCGGCGTACGTCGTGTTCAATTACCTGGACAATCAGGCCCCGACTGTCCGATTCAATACCCGGAGCGGTCCGCTGACCGTGGAACGTCAAGACGGCCTGCTCGCGATGAACTTCCCAGTGCGAGCACCCGGGCCATCCGACGCGCCTCCGGACAAACTCGTTCAAGGTCTCGGCTTACGCCCGGACGAAATCCTCTCCTACGGAGAAGAAGACAACTCCGGTTATTACGTTGCAGTGTTTTAAGGAAGAGGACTCTGTTCGAGGGATTGATCCGGATTTTTCGCTTCTGGCCAAACTCGGAGGCATGATCGTCCTCCCGACGGCTCCGGGAGAAAATACAGATTACGTATTGCGATGTTTCGCTCCAAGCTTTGGCCTCGACGAAGACCCTGTGACCGGTTCGGCACATTGCGTTCTGGCACCATACTGGGGAAACCGATTGGGAAGGCAAACTCTCGATGCTCGGCAGGTCTCGCAAAGAGGCGGGCAAATCGAGTGCCAGTTGCTCGACAACCGCGTCTCGATCCGAGGTAACGCAGTCTGCTACCTGGAAGGCACGATCGAGGTCTGACGCTGGATAGGCCGGCTCGATAGCCACTCAGCGATCAGCAAAACGCTTGAGGGCCTGTCGGTCGGATTTCCAGACGGGAGACCCAACCTGTCAACTTTGTAGACAATCCGGTCTCGGTTCTATCAATTTTGTAGACAGGAGCCGACTCGTTTCTGGCCCTGCGTCGACTTCCACGCCTCGAAATTCGCGGCAACAATGAAGAACTTACGGCCGATCTGCATGATCGGAATCTCGTCTTCTTCAATGATTCTGCGGAAATGGCGGATAGAAAAGCCTGCCAGACGGGCCGCTGTAGATACATCAAGGAACGTCCTGGGTCTCGATGGGGTTGCTGCTTGTTGGTTCATCTTGCGCCTCCTGCCCTGTTGATATGCAAGGCGAGTACCATCCACAAACTTGAATAAACCAACAAACTTGATAGACAGAAAAAGTACAAAAAGTAGGAGTTAGAAAAAAGTAGGGACAGGTCACTCTTTTTGCGGCTACATGCGTGTGCGACCGAGCGTGCGCTGGCAAAAAGAGTGACCTGTCCCTACTTTTTCCCCTACCTTTTCCTAGGAGCCTGCGCCGTAGGAAGTGAATGAGATAATAGTGTCGCAGTTAGGAGGAGAATGCGATGCCGACGACGTTTCGCCCGTACCAGCCGGAGCAGGGGTTGCTGCTGGCGCCGGATATACGGGATTGGTTGCCGGAGGGGCACTTGGCACACCATGTGAGCGATCTGGTGGACGGATTGGACTTGACGGCGTTTTACGCGCCTTACGAGGGGGACGGTCGTCGCAAGTCGCCGTATGAGCCGCGGATGATGGCGAAGGTGCTGATCTACGGGTACGCGACGGGGGTGTTTTCGTCCCGAGGGCTGGCGCGGAAGCTGGAGGAGGACGTGGCATTTCGGGTGTTGGCGGCGGGGAATTTTCCGAGCCATCGGACGATTTGCGAGTTTCGCCGGCGTCATTTGTCGGATTTCAAGGCGCTGTTTGTGGAGGTGGTCGGTCTGGCGCGCGAGACCGGGGTTGGGAACTTCGGCAAGTTGTCGATCGACGGGACGAAGGTTCGAGCCAATGCCAGCAAGCGCAAGGCGATGAGTTACGGTCGGATGCAGGAGGAGGAGCGGCGCCTGGAGGGCGAGATCGAAGCGTTGCTGTCGCGCGCGCGGGAGACCGATGCGGCGGAGGACGCGCGTTTCGGGGAGGCGCATCGCGGCGATGAGTTACCCGAGGAGTTGCGCCGCCGGGAGGATCGGCTGGCGGCGATCCGGGCGGCCAGGGCGCGATTGGAGGCCAGGCAACGGGAGGCCGACGAGGCGCGGGGACGCGAGCCCGGTTCGAAGCGCAACCGGAAGAGCGGGCGGCCCTACAAGCGGGAATACGGCGAGCCGGACGAGAAGGCGCAGGACAACTTCACCGATCCCGAAAGCCGGATCATGAAGACCTCATCGGAGGGTTTTCAGCAGTGCTACAACGCGCAGGTGGCGGTGGAGGGAGAGAAGCAGTTGATCGTCGCCACCGAGGTGTCGTCGAACGCCAGCGACCAGGGTCGGCTGGTCCCGTTGGTGGACGAGGTGGAGGCCACCCATGGGGAACGGCCCGAGACGGTGCTGGCGGATGCGGGCTACTGCAACGAGGACGACCTGGAGGCGCTGGAGGCGCGCGGCGTGGACGGCTATGTGGCCTTGGGCCGGGAGGGCCGGCGCGCGGTCGCGGTAGACGCCGCCAGGCATCCGGCGAAGGCCCGCATGGCCGAGAAGCTGTCGATGGAGGCGGGACGGGTGCAGTACGCCCAGCGCAAATGGCTGTCGGAGGCGCCCAACGGGTGGATCAAGGAGGTGCTCGGCTTCCGCCGATTCAGCCTGCGCGGCCTGAACAAGGTCCAGGGCGAGTGGAACTTGGTGTGTCTGGCATTGAACGTCAAGCGGATGCAGGGGCTTCAGGCAGCCTGATGACAGGGATACCGCCCGCAAATCAGGCCGAACGAGGGTCGATTCAAGCACCCGTGGCGCACCCATCGGCGCCTCGTCGTCCAAAACGCCCATTCCCCGGTCACCGATACCGATCAATCGCCATATCGCGAAATTCGCCGAGTCGAAAATCGTCCTACGGCGCAGGCTCCTAGCTGGAATAAATTGATTTAAGGACAGCCTTCTGGGCGTGGAGTCGGTTCTCTGCCTGAGAAACGACGACAGACTGAGCAGAGTCGATCACCTCATCGGTGACCACGACGTTTCGCCGGACGGGCAGGCAATGCATGAAATAGGCGTTCGAGGTGAGACTCATCAGAGAACCGTCTACAGTCCAGTCCGAGTGTGATTGTCGCAGTTCCTGCTCGGCATCCGGAGAGTCGTAGCGTGAGAGCGCACCCCAGGACTTGGCGTAAACAATCTCCGCATCCTCAAAAGCAGCTCTCTGATCATGGGAAGTCCGAACCTGACCCCCTGCAGCCCGAGAGAGCTCGGCGGCTTTCGTCGTAATCGAGTCGGGGAGGTCGAAGCCTTTGGGATGTGCAAGAGTGACGTCCATCCCCAACTGCGCCGCCGCGAGAAGAAGCGAGTTTGGCACTGCCGTCGGGAGAGGGCGAGGATGAGGCGCCCACGTCAGAGTCAAACGACCTCCCTTGTGGGATCCCAGGAGTTCGCGAATGGTGAGCATGTCCGCCAACGCCTGACACGGGTGGTAGATGG